>CAYLMK010000007.1:0-237772 GCA_964384945.1 uncultured Thermodesulfobacteriota bacterium
TACTGGATTTGAACCAGTGACTTCCACCGTGTGAGGATGGCACTCTACCACTGAGTTAATCGCCCATAGAAGACGAGGCAATATTACCAGAAAGGGGGCCGTGCGACAAGGGGCGGGGTGAAGAAAAGGCCGGCGAGGAGCGCAGGGTCGGAGGGAGCCGGCTGCGGCCTTCTGCCCGTGACGCGCATCCAAATTGCCGGATTCCATGTGCATGGCCTCCGTGAACCGCTTGCGCCTCCCCGCTCCGACTTCGAAAGGAGCAGTTCCCGTGCGCTTTCGCAACGAAGATCCCGGTCGGGAAACCGGAGCGCGATCGGCCGGGCCGGACGGATTGTATGACCCGGCCTTCGAACATGACGCCTGCGGCGTCGGGTTCGTCGCGCGCATGGACGGCCGGCCGGATCACGCAGTGATCCGGGATGCGGTCGAGATTCTCGTGAATCTCGAGCACCGAGGGGCCGTCGGCGGGGACAAGGCGACCGGGGACGGGGCCGGCTTGCTGGTCCAGATTCCGGACCGATTCCTCCGGGATGTTTGTCTCGAGTCGGGATTCCGCCTGCCCGAATCGGGGCAGTACGGGGTGGGCATGGTTTTTCTGCCGAGGGATCCGCGCCTCGCCGACGAGGCGGTGCGCACGTTCGAGGATGTCTGCCTCGAGCAGCGGTGCGAGGTGCTGGGATGGCGAAGGGTGCCGGTCGAGGCGGGTCCGCTCGGGGAGTTCGCGAAGGCCTCGCAGCCCGACATCCGACAGGTTTTCCTGTCGCGAGGGGGCGCCCCGCCCGATGCGTTCGAACGGAAGCTCTATGTTGTCCGGCGGATTGCCGAAAAGAGGCTCGCTTCCGGACGGAGGGACGGCGCCGGCGCGTTTTACGTTGCCGGCCTTTCCGCCCGGACGGTCGCATACAAAGGGATGCTGATCGGGACACAGCTCGCCGCGTTTTATCCGGATCTGCGGGATGAAAGGTTCCAAAGCGCCTTTGCGGTCCTTCATCAGCGCTACAGCACGAATACCTTTCCGAGCTGGAGCCTCGCACAGCCCTTCCGCTTCCTGGCTCACAACGGCGAGATCAACACGTTGCGAGGCAACGTGAACCGGATGCGGGCCCGGGAGTCGATCCTGGAATCCGAGCTGTTCGGCGCCGACATCGAAAGGCTCAAGCCTGTGATCGACGAGGGCGGCAGCGATTCCGCCATGCTGGACAACGTGCTCGAGCTTCTCGTTCTCGGGGGCCGATCGCTCCCGCATGCCGTGATGATGCTTGTTCCGGAGGCGTGGGGAAGCATGTATCTGATGGGCGAGGATCGGCGGGCCTTTTACGAGTACCATGCGGCCGTCATGGAGCCCTGGGACGGCCCGGCGGCGCTCGCCTTTGCAGACGGCCGCTACGTGGGGGCCGCCCTCGACCGTAACGGTCTTCGCCCCGCCCGCTACACGGTCACCCGGGACGGACGGGTGATCCTTGCGTCGGAGGCCGGTGTCCTGGAGACCCCGGAGGACCGGATCGTGAGCCGCGGAAAGCTGCGGCCCGGCAGGATGCTGCTGGTCGACCTCGAGCAGCACCGGATCATTCCCGACAGCCAGATCAAGGCCACGATCTCGAGGCAGCGGCCTTACCGGCACTGGGTCGCGGAAAACAGGATCAGCCTCCGGGGTCTGCTCATGCCTTCGCATCCTCCCGGCGAGGATCCGAAGGTCCTCCTCCGGAAGCAGCATGCCTTCGGCTACACGGCCGAGCACCTGAACCTTGTGCTCGCCCCGATGGCCGCTCACGGCCAGGAAGCGGTGGGCTCCATGGGGAACGACGCCGCCCTTGCGGTGCTCTCGGACCGACCGCAGTTGCTCTTCGACTATTTCAAGCAGCTCTTCGCACAGGTCACGAATCCTCCGATCGATCCGTTGCGGGAAGAACTCGTGATGTCCCTGATGAGCTTCGTGGGACGCCAGAGAAACCTGCTTACGGAGACGCCGGAACACTGTCGGCAGCTCAAACTGAACCACCCGGTTCTCACCCCGGAGGACATGCAGCGGCTGCGTCATGCCAACCATCCGGAACTCGGCACCGCGGACCTGGACACGCTCTTCCCTGCCGGAGGAGACGGGTCCGCCCTGGAGGCGGCCCTGTCCCGCCTCTTCGAGCAGGCAGAGAAGGCGATCGACGGAGGGACTTCGATCCTGATCCTCACGGACCGAAACGTCGACGCGGCCCGTGCGCCGATCCCCTCGCTGCTCGCCGCCTCCGGGCTGCACCACCACCTCATCCGGAAAAGGTTGCGGACCCGCGCGGGCATCGTGGTGGAGAGCGGGGATCCCCGCGAGGTCATGCACTTCGCGCTTCTGATCGCTTACGGGGCGAACGCGGTCTCGCCCTACCTTGCGCTGGCCACCGTCAAGTGGCTCTGCGAAGAGGGGCTCCTGGAGACCTCCCCTGCCCCGGAAGAGGCCATGGACGCTTACATCACGGCGGTGAAGAAAGGCCTGCTCAAGACCCTGAGTCGAATGGGCATCTCCACGATTCGCAGTTTCCACGGCGCGCAGATCTTCGAGGCGGTCGGGCTCGGATCCGACCTGATCGAGAGGTACTTTCCCGGAACGGTTTCCCGCCTGGGGGGCATCGGGTTGGACGAGATCGCCTGGGAGGCCGGGATCAGGCACGCAAGGGCCTTTCCTCAGAACGGGTCTCCCGCCGGGCTGCTCGACCCGGGCGGGGCGTACAACAACCGGGTGGGCGGCGAGAAGCACCTGCTGACCGCCGAGGCCATCTACAAGCTGCAGCAGGCATGCTGGACGGACGACTACAAGGTATTCAAGGAATACTCCCGATTGATCGATGAGCAGACGAGCCGCGGGGTGACGCTTCGGAGCCTGCTCGGCCTTCGGGCGGACGCCGCCGCCATTCCCCTCGGGGAGGTGGAACCGGTCGAGAAGATCCTACCCCGGTTTACCTCCGGGGCCATGTCCCTCGGATCGATCTCGCCCGAGACCCACGAAGTCATTGCTATCGCCATGAACCGGCTCGGCGCGAGGAGCAATTCCGGCGAGGGGGGGGAAGACCCGGCGAGGTACGCGCCCCTGCCCGGAGGGGAAAGTCGCTGCTCGAGGACGAAGCAGGTGGCTTCCGGCCGGTTCGGGGTCACCATCGAATACCTGGTCCACGCGGACGAACTGCAGATCAAGATCGCGCAAGGCGCCAAGCCGGGCGAAGGCGGCCAGTTGCCCGGTCACAAGGTCAGCGAGGAGATCGCGCGGGTGCGGTATACGACGCCCGGGGTGACGCTCATTTCCCCGCCCCCGCACCACGACATCTACTCGATCGAGGATATCGCCCAGCTGATCTTTGATCTGAAAATGGCCAATCCCAAGGCGCGCGTTTCGGTCAAGCTCGTCTCGGAGGCCGGGGTCGGAACCATTGCTGCGGGAGTGGCCAAGGCGAAGGCGGACATGGTCCTCATCGCCGGCCACGACGGGGGAACCGGCGCCTCTCCCCTGACCGCCATCAAGTGGGCCGGCCTGCCCTGGGAACTGGGTCTGGCCGAGACGCAGCAGACCCTGGTGCGAAACCGGCTTCGGGATCGAATCCGCATTCAGGTGGACGGGCAGTTGCGCACCGGCCGCGACCTGGCGATCGCGGCCCTCCTGGGGGCCGAGGAGTTCGGTTTCGGCACCATCACGCTCGTCGCGCTCGGCTGTGTGATGATGCGCAAGTGCCACTTGAACACCTGCCCGGTCGGCATCGCCACCCAGGACAAGGAGCTGAGAAGCCGCTTTGTCGGGAGGCCGGAGTATGTCGAGAGGTTCATGCGGTTCGTGGCCGAGGAGCTTCGCGAATGGATGGCGAGGCTCGGTTTTCGAACCGTGGATGAGATGGTCGGGCGGGCGGAACGGCTCGAGGCCCTGCCTTCGCCCGACGCGAGGAAGGCGCGGCGAATCGATCTGCGTCCCCTGATCACCCCTGCGAGCGGGGCTGACGGACCCGGCGTGCCTGTGCGTTGTGTGCGGCGCCAGGAACCCGGGATCCGCGCTTCGTTCGACGATGAGCTTCTTGCGAGGGTCGCGCCGACCCTGGAAACCAAGGCGCCGATCCGCATCGACATGCCCGTCCGCAACGTGCACAGGAGCATCGGGACCGGCCTGAGCGGCGAGATCGCCCGGCGTTACGGGCTCGGGGGTCTTCCCCCGGACACGATCACGCTGTCGCTCACCGGTTCGGCCGGTCAGAGCCTGGGCGCGTTTCTCGCCGCCGGGGTCACCATCCGGGTCGAGGGGGATGCAAACGATTACGTCGGAAAGGGGCTTTCGGGCGGAAAGATCATCCTCGTGCCCCCTCGAAAGGCGGGGTTTGATCCGGCCTCGAACGTCATCGCGGGCAACGTCGCGCTTTACGGCGCCGTCCGGGGCGAGGCTTACCTGTACGGCCTGGCGGGCGAGAGGTTCGCGATCCGCAACAGCGGAGCCAGGGCCGTGGTGGAGGGCGTGGGCGACCACGGGTGCGAGTACATGACCGGCGGGGTGATCGTGGTCCTGGGTACGACGGGCTACAACTTCGCCGCCGGAATGACGGGCGGGATTGCCTATGTGTACAACGACTCCGGGGCCTTCGACACGCGATGCAATCTGGATACGGTGGATCTGGAGAGCGTCTGGACACAGCAGGATCAGAACGAGCTCCATGCCCTCGTCGAGGCGCATCTGCGCCACACGGGCAGCCTGCGGGCGCGGCAGATCCTGGATACCTGGGAAGCGGCTCTGCCCTCCTTCGTCAAGGTGATGCCCATCGACTACCGCGAGTCGCTCGAGCGGATGCGGTTGCAGGAAGGCAGAGAGAGGGAAACGGTCTCCGCGACGGAAGAGGTCTACGATGGGTAAGCCCAGCGGGTTCCTGACCTACATGCGACAGGATCCTCCGAAACGGCCGGTGGAGGAGCGCATCCGGGATTTCGCCGAGTTTGTCGGCCCTCTGCCCCCGCCCGCCCTCCGACGGCAGGCGGCCCGCTGCATGGACTGCGGCATCCCCTTCTGTCACGTATACGGGTGTCCGGTGAAGAATCTCATCCCGGACTGGAACGACATGGTGTACAGAGACAAATGGAGACGCGCCCTGGATTTGCTCCACGCCACGAACAACCTCCCCGAGGTGACGGGCAGAGTATGCCCCGCCCCTTGCGAACCGGCTTGCACCCTCTCCATCAACCAGCCCCCGGTTACGATCAAGCAGATCGAGCTGCAGATCGTGGAGCGCGGCTGGGAGGAGGGCTGGATTCGGCCGGAGCCGTGCGCCCGGAAGACGGGCAGGAGGGTCGCCGTCGTCGGCTCCGGTCCCGCGGGCCTCGCGGCCGCGCAACAGCTTGCCCGCCGGGGCCACGAAGTGGTGGTCTTCGAGAGGTCCGCGCGTCCGGGGGGTCTTCTCCGTTATGGCATTCCGGATTTCAAGATGGAGAAGTGGATCCTCGACCGTAGGATCGAGCAGATGATTGCCGAAGGGGTCGCTTTCGAAACCGGCGTCGAGGCAGGGGCCGACGTCTCCGCCCGATACATGCGACGCAGCTTTGACGCCATCCTGCTCGCCTTGGGCGCGGGCGTTCCGCGGGACCTGGTCGCCCCCGGCCGGGATCTCGCGGGGATTCACTTCGCCATGGACTTCCTCGTGCAGCAGAACAGGCGCAATGCCGGCGAAATCGTGGCGCCCGGGGAAGCGATCCTGGCCGCGGGGAAGAACGTGGTGGTCATCGGCGGCGGGGACACGGGTTCGGATTGCATCGGCACGGCACGGCGGCAGGGCGCGAACGAAATCGTCCAGATCGAGATTCTGCCCCAGCCCCCCTCACAGAGGGTTCCGGGCAACCCCTGGCCCACCTGGCCCCAGGTCTTGAGCACGTCCTCCTCCCAGGAGGAGGGGTGCCGCCGCTTGTGGAGCGTGGCCACGAAGGCGTTCGTCGGGGTCGAAGGAGCGGTCCGGAAGCTGCGGTGCGTGCGACTGGCCTGGGCAGAGGCGGACGAGGCGGGGCAGCGACGGGCGACGGAGAAGGCCGGCTCGGAGTTCGAGATCCGGGCAGACCTGGTGCTGCTGGCCATGGGGTTCCTGCATCCCCGCTACGGCCGCCTGGTGGAGGAACTCGGACTCGAAACTGACGAACGCGGAAACCTGCGGGTCGCGGCCGATCACATGACCACGGTTCCGGGGGTGTTCGCTGCCGGAGACTCGGTGACGGGCGCTTCGCTCGTCGTGCGTGCGATCGACTCCGGGCGTCTTGCGGCCGCGGCCGTGGACAGCTATCTTGCGGGCCGCTGAGAGGGAACGGGACGACGCCTCTGCCTGCGCACCCGCTGAACCTCTGCAAAGCACAGGCGGTTTCGCCAGCCGCGCATGTTGGACTGGTACTGATTCTTGAAGTTCTCGAACAGGCTTCTCTGCTGGGAGTTCGTGACCAGCTTCTGGCGCTCCAGCAGGGCGGAGACCGTGGCTTCCGTTTCGCGCATCTCCTTGATCTCGCTCGCGGGCATCCTCTTTCCCACGCGGCGGAGCGCGATCTCCTTTTCCTTGGCGAAATGGAGCCGCTGGAAAAGCTTCCGGATCCGATCCAGGTCCTTCTTGGATTCGATGTACAAATCCGCCATGGTGTTCTCCGCGGACTCCGGGTCTTCTCATCTCATGCCGGCGGACCGCCGTCGATCCGAAGCGACCCGATGATCTCCTTGACGTCGCGGACCTTGTGCCGATCGAGGTATTTCTCGATTTCTTCCAGGATCTCGATGCATGCGGCCGGGTTTCGAAAATGGGCGGTGCCCACCTGAACAGCGGTCGCGCCGGCGATCAGGAACTCCAGGGCGTCCTGGCCGCTGAGAATCCCGCCTACACCGATCACGGGGATCTTCACCTTGCGGGCCACCTCCCAGACCATACGCAGGGCGATGGGCTTTATGGCCGGTCCGGAGAGCCCGCCGACGACGGTGGCAAGCTGAGGCCTTCGCGTCTCCGGATCCACCGACATGCCGCGCACCGTGTTGATCAGGGAGAGTGCGTCCGCCCCGCCCGCCTCCGCCCTGCTTGCCATATGTACTATATCGGTGACATTGGGGGACAACTTGATGATCAGCGGTTTGTCGGTGCGTTCGCGCAGAAAGCGAACGAGGTCCTCCAGCACATCCGGATCCGAACCGAACGCGATTCCCCCTTTGCGTACGTTCGGACAGGATACGTTGACCTCGAAGCCGTGAACGCCTTCCTGCGCGCTCAACCGATCGACCAGGACGGCGTAATCCTCCCGGGACTCTCCCAGGATGTTCACGATCACGACGGTGCGGCATTCCCGGAGGCCGGGCAGTTTTTCGGCCAGGAACGCCTCCATGCCGATGTTCTCGAGCCCGATGGCGTTGAGCATTCCTCCGCAGGTTTCGACCGTTCTCGGCGGGGGATTGCCCGGCCTCGGCGCGACGGAAAGCCCCTTCACCACGACGGCGCCGAGGCGGGAAAGATCCACGTAAGGCAGCAGGTCCAGGCCGTACCCGCAGGTTCCCGAGGCCGTCATGACCGGCGACTTCAGGCGGAGCCCTGCCAGAGAAACCGTCGTGTCGATGTTCTTCACGTCTCTGCTCTGCCGGTCACTCCCTGACGGCCTCCCAGCAGATCTCCTCGGAGTCGAAAACCGGCCCTTCCGTGCACACCTTCCTGTATCGGACCTCGCCGGGGACATCCCGCGCCCGGAATGGGAACACGCAGCCCTGGCAAACACCGTATCCGCAGGCCATCCGAGACTCCAGCGCGTACTGGCCTTTGACGCCGAGGCCTTTGGTCCGCTCGGCCACGGCCCGGAGCATGGGCAGGGGGCCGCAGACAAAAAGTTCGGCGCGCGCCGGGGGGAGGAGTTCCTCCGGATCCGACAGGAGCCGGGTGACCCTTCCCTTGACGCCCTGCCGTCCGTCCTCCGTGGCGACCCGAACGGCCAGACGCTTCCTCTCGAGCGATTCGAGAGGGACGAGATCCTCGGGGGACCTGACTCCGTAAAGAAGGGTCGTGGCAGCCTGCTGGCGCGCCAGGAGGCGAACGAGGAGGAAGTGCAGGGAAGCGAACCCGATGCCCCCGGCTACCGCCACGGCCTTCACGGCCGGATCGGGCAGGGCAAAGCCGTTTCCGAGGGGGCCGAACACCCGGAGCCCATCCCCTTTTCGCATGCGCGAAAGCAGTCCGGTTCCCTTGCCTACCGTCCTGTACAGGACCTCCACGATCCGCTCCTTCACGTCGAACACGGCAAAGGGCCTGGGGAGCAGCGGATCCTTCAATTCGGGAATCGAGAGCATCACGAACTGACCGGGAAGGGCCTCGGCGGCCAGGTCGGGCGCCTCGAAGGAAGCCAGGAAAATTCCCGGAACGATCTCGCTGTTTGCCAGAAGGGAGGTGCGTACGGCTCGGGGTTCTCGGGCAGTCAGTGGCAAACGCCCCTCCGCTGCATGATCAGGGCGTCCTCGCCGGTATCGGCATAGTATCTTCTCCGGACACCGCAGACCTTGAACCCGTACTTTCTGTAAAGGGAAATGGCGCCCTCGTTGGATACACGCACTTCGAGGAAGTAGTGCAGGACGCCCTCCTTTCCCATCGCTTCCAGAACGTGATCGATCAACTGGGAGGCAAACCCCATCCGCCGAAAGGAAGGATGGACCGTGAGGTTCAGGATGTGGCATTCATCCAGGGTACGCCAGCAACACAGGTACCCCAGAACGCAGGGCGGCTGCGGTTGCCCCAGAACGACCGGGTAGGCGTGAGGGGCCCGGATTTCGCTCTCGAAGGCTTGCCGGCTCCAGGGGGTCGGGTAAGAGACCTGTTCGATCGCCAGAATCTCGTCCAGGTCCTTCTCCATCATTCTTCGTATGGAGAAAAGCATCGGGGCTTCCCGTTCTCTTTCCTCAAGCCGCGCGCAATCTCATTCGTCGATGTCGTGCTGGTCCCTCGGGCGCTCGTAGCCGAAGATCTTGGAGAACGGCTCTCGCTGGACGACCCAGAAACAGGGGCGCATCAGCCCGTAGTCGATGAGAACGCCGACCGGATGCAGGACGTAGGCTGTCAGCCGAAGCGGGTTTCCGGCCTTCTTCGGATCATACCGATCGGTCTGCGCCTCCGCAGGCAATGCCGTCCATGCGAGAACGCCGGCGGCAACCATCGGGCAGAGCGTCTTGCATACGCTTGCGCAAAGCCTTCGAGCGGGCAACCGAGCCTTTTTCCGCATGTGCGGGCCCTCCTCCCTTTTTCGAAAGAAGTCAACCCCTTTTCTTTATCATAGGATCGGAAAAAGAAGCCGTCAATCCTCAATCCTCACTCCCCTCTCCTGGGGCGGTCTCCGAAGGCCGGAGGCCCCGGGACCCATCCTGGGCCTCGGGGGCGGGGGCTTCGGGCGTTTTCGCGGCATCGAGCGACTGGCTTATCCTTGCGACGCTTGCCTGGACCTCCGCGGCCATGGGATGCTGGGGGTGTTCGGTCAGAAGCGCCTGATAGGCGTCGATGGCCTTCCCGGGGTTGCCGACCCTTTCGTAACAACGGGCCATGCCGAGGTAGCCCCATCCCTGGAAATGGGCCGCGGAACTCTTGCTCAGTTTCTCATAATACTCGAGCGCTCGCTGAAAGTCCTCTTTCGCTTCGTGCGAATAAGCGAGGCCCTCCCAGGCCATGGCGACCAGTTCGGGATTCCGTCCGCTCCGCTTGGCCGCCTCGTCATAGGCCTCGATGGCCGCATCGTATTTCCCGTCGTCATAGAGAAGCTGGGCGAGCAGAATCCGCGCCGCCCCGGATGCCTCGGTCCGTTTGTAGTCCTCGACAACCTCCCGGAGAAGGGCCATCGACTTCTCCCGGACCTCGGCGGGGGTACTGGCATTCGCGCCTTTCGCTGCGGAGTCCTGGGTCTCGGCTTCGGAGGCGGCGGTGCGCAGGAGCGCCTGGGATTGTGCGAGCAGGCGGGCCGCCCTTGCCTCCCGTCTGTCCTGGTATGCGCTTGCCGCCCAGACCAGCAGCCCGAGGAGCAGGATCGCCGCGGCCCCCATGGAAATTTCCCGAGAGTGGGCCTGGGCGAACTCGATCGTTCGGGCCGAAAGGGTGAGGAATTCATCCGGTTGCTTGATCTCTTTTCGGGTGATTCTCTTGGCGGTGGCCATGCAGTGGTGTCCTCCTGTTCAGCGAGACGAGTAGGCTCCGAGACGATCCACGACCTCGTCGAGGGCCATCGGTTGGGCAAACAAGGGAGACGCGGTCACCCGATGGGCGAGAGAACGGTACATCTGTTCGCAAATCTCTCGAAAACCGGGATCGAGCCTGTTCGGACCCCGCCCCAGCCTCGCCTTCACGGCCCGGCGGATCGATCCGGAAGGAGGCCCGTCGGCCTTGATTGCCTCCAGGGTTTCGTGAAAACGAGGGTCCTGCTTCTTGTAATACTGCCGAAGGGGCTCCTTGCTCAACTGAGTGCCTTGGAAGGTGATGCGAAGCTCGTCGGGCGTGATCGAATCGGCCAGCAGAATGCCGCTCTTCATCTTGACGAACTCGAACTTTCCGTCCCAAAGCTCGAGCCCCCATTCCAGGAACCGGTCGCAAAGGAAGACCGCGACGAGGAAAGAGAGGTCGAAAAGCTCCTGGAACTGGTCACCCGTCAGCCCGGAGAAGTTCAGTGCCTCCTCCAGCCGCAGGTGCCGGTCCATGGGTTCGAGCTTGCTGAAGAACTCGAAGACGGGCCTGGGCAGCCATTCCCCCTCGTTCGGGGTCGATTCGAGACCTAGCTCCCGGGCGTATCCGGGCTGCTTGCGAAGGCGATCCGGAAGGGAGCTGCCTTTCGGGATGCCGAAACGGAAGACGTTCTCCAGGGGGATGAGAAACTGGGGCTTCTCCGGGTGGAAGACGCTGTAGTCCCAGACAGTCCTGCCGTCGATCGCGACCCGCACCGGCTTGAGAACCGGCACGGCATGCACCAGGAGCCTGTTCGACGGGGCTCGGAGTTGATCAAAGCGCACGCATCTTCCGCGCTCGTCGAGAAGTCCGAGGTAATGGGAGCCCAGGCCCTGCGAGGCGAGCCTTCTGCCGGCCGGGGACCTTCGCAGGCGCTCCCTTTCCCTCTCGCCCCCTGCCCGCTCCCAGACCCGCCCCCCCCGAAAGAGCCTCCTCCAGGACGACGGATCTTCCAGGGCCTCGAAGAGGCAGGCGCTCATCATGGCGATGGCCGAGCCCTTGCCGCGAATACGATCCGGCATCTTGCCGTAGTCGAACACGGAGTAGTCGTCGGTGAACTCGAAAATGTACCGGCCCGGGGCGCTCCCCTTGGGGGCCCTGACCATCCGGATGTTCTTAACCGATCCCTTGTATACGAGCGGATAAGCCTCCTCTCTCATCAAGCCTTCCTCCTCCAAGCCCTGCGGGACGGGGCGCGGTCAGAATGAAAAAGGTGCTTCTGCGGAAAAGTCGGGAACCCCTACCTGGGCCGATGCGGGGTCCTGGGCCCAGATCCTGGTGAATCCCAGCTCGAGGGCGAAATCCAGCACCTCCTCGTACTCGCCTTTCCTGAGCGTGCGGTCGAGCGGCGGGCATTGCCCCGCCCGGTGCAAGGGCACATACTGAGCCATCAGGCTCAGGCACAAGTCCGTTGAAAAATCCTCCTTCAGCCGGACGAGCGAGGTCCTGGCTCCTTCGATCCCCTCGGGCAGGACGAGAATCCTTATCATGAGGCCCCGGGTCGCAAGGCCGCTCGCCGGGTCCTCCCGCAGGTGTCCCACCTGGGAGAACATGATGCGGAGCGCCTCCCGGTTGATTTGGCTGTACCCCCGGATCCCCGAGCAGCGTTCCGCATGGACGTTGTCGGCGTATTTCACATCCGCCAGATAGATATCCACCTTGCCCTCCATCCACTGGAGGGCCTCCGGCGTGTCGTACCCGTGCGTGTTATAGACGACCGGAAGATCGAACCCCCTGGCTTCGGCGGTCTCCAGCGCCAGCGCGATCTGCGGCGCATAGTGGGTCGGAGAGACGAGGTTCACGTTGTGGCAGCCCGCTGCCTCCAGTTCGATCATGATTTCCGCGAGCCGTTCGACCGAGATCTCCCTCCCCTGGCCGTGCTGGCTGATGGAGAAATTCTGACAGAACAGGCATCGCAGGGAGCATCCGGAGAAAAAGACGGCGCCGGAGCCCCGGGTGCCGATGAGAGGAGGTTCCTCTCCCATGTGCGGCAGCCATCGGGCCACCTTGGGGAGCAGCCCCGCCTCGCAGGCGCCCCTGGCGCCATCCGTGCGGTCGGCTCCGCACCTGCGTCCGCACAAGGAGCATCGTCGCAGGGCGGCATCAAGTCGCTCGGTGAAATCGTTCGTCTTCATTCCCTCATGCCTCCGCCATTCCGGTCAGTCCGTCGAGAAGGCTCTCCACGAAGAACCGGCTCAGGATTTCGGAGGCCCTTCGGCTGCGTCGGCGCAGTCTGAGAAACTCCAGGACGGCCTTCGGACGCAGCGCCAGGTACGGAATCAGCCTGCCGAACTGTCTTCGGCTGTACCAGCGAACGACCTGCAGGATGTCAGGAAGCGAGAAGGCGGCCTCGTCCAGGACGACCCGGACCACGGCGAAGGGCACCGACGCCTCGCAGGCAAGCTCGGCCACGGCCGCGCTCTCCATTTCCACGCTTCCCGCGTCGTATTGGAGCCCCAGGCGCCGCTTCTCCGGGGAAGAGAAGATCACCCGGTCGCACGTGATCATCCTGTCGGCGTGGACCTGCCAGGGGCCCGCCCCCGCCCGCTCCAGTACCACCCTGCGGAGTTCCCGGTCGGGCCGGAACCGGGCTTCCCGAAGAGGAGGCACAGAGAGGATCTCTTCGGGCACGAGCAGATCGCCGAGCGCGCATTTGTCCACCAGGCCCCCGGCATATCCGGTCGAGACGATGCCCCGGCAGGCATTTTCCCGAAGGAAGGGGGCGAGCCCTTCCCGTGCCCGCCTGGGCCCCACGCCGGTCCGGACCAGAACCAGGGGATTCGCCCGCCATTCCCCCTCCCAGGCGTTCCGGCCCAGGGGCCGGAGGCCTTCCCGTCCCTTCAAGGCCGCCCGGATCCCCTCGATTTCCTGTTCCACCGCCGCGGCGATCAGCCAGGGGCGGACTTCCCGCTTCATGGTTCCCGCTTCTTTGCGGCTTGCTGCCGGGCGATTCTGTCGAGGATCCCGTTCAGGAATCCCGTCGTCTCCCGGGTTCCGTACAGCTTGCCGATTTCGATCGCCTCGTTGATGCTCACCTTCAGCGGGACGTCCTCACAGAAGAGAAGCTCGTACGCGGCGATGCGCAGGAGGTTGCGGTCGATCAGATTCATCCGGGAGAGGCTCCAGTGGTCCGCATGGCCCGCAACGGCCTCGTCGATCGGCTTGCGATGCTCCAGGATTCCCCGGAGCATACGACCCGCATGCTCCGCGCTCGAGGGCCAGCGTTCCTGATCGTAAAGCGGTTCGCAGAATCCCTCGTCCCATCGGCCCATCAGATCCATGCCGTAGAGCGCCTGCAAAACCATTTCCCGGGCTTTTCTGCGAACACCCATCGCACAGGGTCCTCGGAGGCTTCCAACGGTGTCAGGGGATGCCTTTGAGCAGGTTGACCAGTTCGATGGCCGACTCCGCGGCCTCCCAACCCTTGTTGCCCATCTTGGTGCCCGCCCGCTCGATGGCCTGCTCTAGCGTGTCGGTCGTGATGACCCCGAAGGTCACCGGAACGCCTGTCTCCAGGGCGGTCTGCGCCACGCCCTTGGTCACCTCGGCGCTCAGGACATCGAAGTGAATCGTGCCGCCCCGAATCAGGGCCCCCACACAGATGACGGCATCGAACCGGCCCGAGGACGCCAGCTTCTTGGCCAGCAGGGGGATCTCGAAAGAGCCGGGCACCCGGACGATCTCGATCCCGTCCTCCTCGGCGCCATGCCTTCGCAGGGCGTCCAGGGCCCCCTCGAGCAGCCGCTCGGTGATGAAATGATTGTAACGGCTCACAACCAACCCAAACCGGAATCCCTTGGCATTCAGTACGCCTTCCTGGATCTTTGGCATGACGGGTCTCCTGCGTTCTGGTTTTGCGGCGCTTGACGCTTCCTGTGCATTACTTCTTCGAAAGAGACACGAACCCGTACTTTTCGAGAAGCTCCCGGCTTACACCCGCCTCCGGAGAGGCCTTCGGATCCTTCCGCTCGAGCATCTTCTCCACGTATTTCCCGATGATGTCGGCCTCCAGATTGACGGCATCCCCGGGCCGCAGGAACTGAAGGGTGGTTCGGCTGAGCGTATGCGGGATCAGGTAAACCGCGAAGGTGTCGCGTTCGCATGGACCGAGCGTGAGGGAAACCCCATCCACGCAGATGGATCCTTTCTCCACCAGGTAGCGGGCCACCTCAGGCCCCGCCCGAAATCGCAAGTCGACGGTACGGCCCGTCTGTCTCTTTTCGACCATCTGACCGACCCCGTCAACGTGGCCCGTCACCAGGTGTCCACCGAGACGGTCGGACAGGCGCAGGGCCCTCTCGAGGTTGACGGGACGGCCCGGCGTCAGGGAGCCGAGCGTCGTGCGCTCGAGCGTTTCCGGAGAAAGTTCGACTCGAAGCATTCCGGGGGAGAACCCCACGGCCGTCAAACAAGCTCCTTGGACACAGAAGCTGTCGCCGATCTTCGAGTCGCTCAGGTCGAGCGGCGCCGCCAGGGCGAGCTCGAGGATGCCCCCCTTCCGCTGCAGGGTGCGCACCTGCGCAATGCACTCCACGATTCCTGTAAACATCCCGACCCTCTCACCCCCGGCTGCCCGGCGCCTCTTGGGTCCGTCTTTTCGGGGCCTTTCCCCGGCCCGCGCAATAGGCTTCCAGCAAGAGATCCCGATCGGACCGCGTCCCGTGCAGCCCATGAACCCGGAGGGCCTCCTGCGGGCCTGCAAATCCAGTCCCTTCGAAGAGGCCGGGAGCCTCCTTTCCGCCGAGCAGAAGCGGCGCTACGAAGAGCAGGAGCTTGTCGACCTCCCCTGCCGAAAGAAACGCGGTGAAGATCCCGGACCCCCCTTCCACGAGCACGTGTTGGTTGCCCGCCTTTGCCAGCCGCCGCAGCAGTCGACCCACGGGCACCCTGCCCGACCGATCCGGCCGGAACACCTCCACCCGGATTCCTCTGCGCTCCAGCTCCCGGATCTTCCGCTTGGGCGCCCGGTCGGTGGTGGCCAGAAGGGTCTCCGCCTCCGGGTCGAGGACCCGGGCGTTCATCGGAATCCGAAGCCTCGAATCCATCACCACCCGACAGGGGTTGCGCCCCCCCCGAATGCCCCGGACCGTCAGCCGCGGGTCGTCCTGCAGCACGGTGCCCAAACCCACGAGAACGGCGTCGACCTGGCTTCTGAGGCGGTGAACCTTTTCCCGCGACGCAGGGCAGGAGATCCACCGGGACCGTCCGCTCCGGGAGGCGATCTTGCCGTCCAGGGTCAGGGCGGCCTTCAGCGTCACAAAGGGCTTGTCCGTCTCCACGCTCTTGAAAAACGTTTCGTTCAGCCTGCGGCACTTCTCCTCCAGCACGCCGCAGGTGACCTCGACCCCTTTTCGCCGGAGCGTCTCGAGGCTCCTGCCGTTGACCAAGGGATTCGTGTCCTTTGTGCCGACGACCACGCGGCGGATCTTCCGTGCGATGATCAGATCGACGCACGGAGGCGTTCTCCCGTAGTGCGCACACGGCTCGAGGTTCACGTACAGGGTGGCGCCGGCCACGTCTTCACGGGCGGATTCAATCGCCGCGACCTCGGCGTGCGGGGCGCCGGGCCGCTTGTGATAGCCTGTGCTGAAGGCCTTGCCGTTCCGGACCAGCACCGCTCCCACCATGGGATTGGGCCTCGTCCGCCCCCTTCCGCGGGCGGCCAGTCGGCAGGCCCATTCCATGAAGGCCTCGTCCGTGCCGGCTTGGAACCGCTTACCCATTCTCTTTCGTATCCCGCTTGAGGATCTTGCCGACCTCCTTCATGAAGTCGGTCACATCTTTGAACTGTCGATAAACGGATGCGAAGCGGACATAGGCCACCTCGTCGATGCCGTGCAGCTCGCTCACCACCCTTTCGCCGACCTCGGAACTCTGGATCTCCTTCTCCCCTTTTTCCTGGAATTCCTGTTCGATCCTGTCCACGGCCCGCTCGATCGTGTTGATGCTGATGGGCCGCTTCTCGCAGGCCTTCTTCATGCCCGCGAAGATCTTCGAGCGGTCGAACGGTTCCCTCCTCCCGTCCTTCTTGATGACGAGCGGAAGGATCTCTTCGATGCGCTCGTAGGTGGTGAACCGCTTGCCGCATTCGAGGCACTCCCTCCGCCTCCGGATCACGTTGTGATCCTTGCTCAGCCGCGAATCGATCACCTTGTTCTGCGGGTCGGAGCAGAAGGGACACTTCACGGGGCCTCCTCCATTTCGATCCGGTGCAGATCCATCCCGGCCTCACGCAGCATCTTCTCCGAGAGCGGGTCCGGATATCCTTCCAGGTAATAGATTTCCCGGATGCCTGCGTTAATGAGCATCTTGCTGCAGATCACGCAGGGGAAATTCGTGCAGTAGAGAACGGAACCCTGGATGCTGACTCCGTGGTAAGCCGCCTGCAGGATGGCGTTCTGCTCGGCGTGCAGGCCCCGGCAAAGTTCGTGTCTCTGTCCCGAGGGGACCTGCCCTTCTTCCCGGAGACAACCCACCTCCTCGCAGTGCGCAAGGCCCGAGGGCACGCCGTTGTATCCCGTTGCGAGGATCTTCTTCTCCTTGACCAGCACCGCCCCCACCTGCCTGCGCAGGCAGGTGGACCGCGTGGAGGCGAGTTGCGCGATCTTGAGAAAGTAGACCTCCCAGCCGGGCCGTTGCCGCCTTGTTCCTTGCGCCACGGTGCCTTCTCTTTCTCCCCCGAGCCCCGAACCTCCCACCACGCGGGGAGCCCGAGGCCGGATCACGGCGTCTCCTTCTCCTGATCCTCTTCGACCGCCCGGATCTTGTCCAACCTCCGCTGATGCCTTCCCCCTTCAAACTCCGTTCGAATCCAGACTCTGACGATCTCCTCGGTTTCCTCCCTGCCCAACTTCCAGCCCGGAAGGACCAGGACATTCGCATCGTTGTGCCTGCGCGACATCTCGGCGGTCCGCACATCGGAGACCAGCGCCGCACGGATTCCGGGGAACTTGTTGGCCACGATGCTCATGCCCACGCCCGAGCCGCAGACGAGCACGCCCCCCTCCGCCTTTCCTTCCAGAATGGAGGCAATCGCCGGCTTGGCGTAGTCGGGATAGTCCACGGAGGCCTCGGAGTCCGTACCGAAATCCTGGACCGGTATTCCGATCTCGGTGAGAACCCCCTTGGCAATCTCCTTCACCCGAAACCCTGCATGGTCGCAGGCCACGGCAACGGGCCCTTTCATCTTCCCGATCTCCCACTCGATTCGGTGCGGCAGATCCTTCAGGCAGCGTCTTGAAGCTGGGCGACTATGTAGTTGATTGCGTCCTGGACCGTCTGGATCTTCTCTGCCTCCTCGTCGGAGATCTCCATGTCGAACTCCTCCTCCAGGGTCATGATCAGTTCGACGATGTCCAGCGAGTCGGCCCCGAGATCCACCAGGAAGGAGGCCTGCTCCTTGATCTCCTCCTGCTCCTTTCCAAGTTGTTCGGCGATGATCTTCTTGACCTTCTGGGACACTTCTTCCACGGGTACGCTCATGGTTTTCGACTCCTTTCGCTCACACGTAAAGACCGCCGTTCACATGGAGGACCTGTCCGGTGATGTAGCTTGCCTCCGGCGACACGAGAAACGCCACCGCGCAGGCCACCTCTTCCGCAGAGCCCAGCCGTGCCATGGGGATGTGCTCCCGGATCTGCCCTTGGACCTTCTCCTCCAGCGAGAAAGTCATCGCGGTTTCGATGAAGCCGGGGGCCACGGCGTTCACCGTGATGCCCCGCCTGGCGTACTCGCGGGCGGCGGTCTTGGTCAGGCCCACGATGCCCGCCTTTGCGGCTGCATAGTTCGCCTGCCCGACATTGCCTGTAAACCCGACGACGGATGTGATATTGACGACGCGCCCGTAACGGTTCCTGGACATGGCCGGTATCACCTGGCGCATGCAGAAGAATGTCCCGGAGAGATTGGTCTCGAGCACCTCCTGCCAGGCCTCGTCGCCCGTCCGAACCAGAAGCTTGTCGTTGCGCACCCCGGCGTTGTTTACCAGAATATCGATCCGGGAGGCCTCCTCGAGGATTCCCTTTACGGCCCTGGCCACGTCCCGGTTGTCTCGTATGTCCATGGGGGCCGCAACGGCCTGGCCGCCCCGGTTTCTGATTTCCGCCGCCGCCGACTCAAGGGCCTCCGCATTTCTGGAACTCAGGTAGACCCTCGCCCCATGGGCGCCGAGGACCCGCGCGATGGCCTTGCCGATGCCCCGGCTGGCCCCGGTCACCAGGCCGACCTGGCCGTCCAGCCGGCAGAAAGCAAGGCGGTTCTCATCCACCTGGCAGGCTCCTTACCAAGGTTCGGCGCGGGCCTTTCATTCCACCTCGATGATCGCTGTCTTCTTGTAGTATCCGCAGTGGGGGCAGATGCGATGGGGAAGCCTTGGCTCGTTGCACTGAGGGCAGGACACTACAGTCGGGGCCGTGAGCCTGTCGTGCGATCGCCTCTTGTCTCTTCGGGTCCTGGATGTCCTCTTCTTGGGAACCGGCATAGAAATTCCTTTTTAATATAGTGAGTTATCTTTCTTTTACCACAAACTGCTTCAGGGAATCAAACGGTGATTTCCCGAGTCCATCCGGGCATCGGCACGTGCCGAGGTTCAAGTTTTCACCGCACCCGACACATAGACCCCTGCACTCCTCGCGGCAAAGCGGCCGCATGGGAAGCGAGAGAAGCAGATGTTCTTCCGCAACGCCTTCGAGCGGGATGTTCTCTCCGTCGTACGCGGCAAACTCGAGATCGTCCCTGGCGAGTTCGATCTCTTTCGCCTCGACCCTGCGCTCCTCTTCCGGATGAAGGATCTGGCTGACGGATGCCTCCAAGGCCAACGGAAACGCTTCCAGGCACCGGCTGCACTCGAGGATCACGGTTGCGCGAACCACCCCCTCGATGAAGACGTCCCGTCCACGCCGCCGGACAAAGAACCGTCCCTCGGGCGCTCTGTCGACCGAGAAGTCCTTCAGGCCGTCCCACCGGGCGCTGCCGCCGTGAAAATCGATGCGGACCCCGTCCTCCGGGATGTCGGAAAAGTGCAGCTTCATCGCCTCCAAGATCCCATGCAGGAGCCGTCTATGAGAATCCAATTCTATTACATGGTTGTGCTTCCTCCTGTCAAGCCGGCCGCTCGGTTGACAGCCCGCCGGCCCTCCGGGATACTCTTCTTGACCGGCAAGGGAGTCCGGCTCGAGAGAACCCTGGGAGGACTCGCTCCGAATGTTGAGAAAGGCCGTTTATTCCGGCGATTGGTACCCGGGAGACCCTGAGCGTCTGGAGGAGGCCCTCAGGTCTTACATTGGAAGGTCCGGCGAAGAACGGCAGGCTGCCGCGGTTGTCGCGCCCCACGCGGGCTACATGTATTCGGGCGCCGTGGCCGGGGCCGTATACGGACGGGTGCGCATCCCCGACACGGTCGTGGTGCTCTGCGTGAACCATCGAGGCCTGGGGTCTCGGGCAGCGGTTCTGACCTCCGGGTCCTGGGAGACGCCGCTCGGTCCCGTCCCCATCCGGGAAGACTTGGCGATGGACCTCTTGGACAGGGTGGATCTTCTTGAGGAGGACCCCGTTGCGCATGCAAGGGAACACTCCCTGGAGTTGCAGGTGCCCTTCCTCCGATACCGCAACCCGGACGTGCGGCTCGTTCCGATTTGCCTGCAGAGGCTCGCATATGAGGAATGCGAGGTCCTGGGCCGGGGACTGGCAAAGGCCCTGCGGGACTTCCCGGCGCCCGTGCTCCTGGTGGCGAGCACGGACATGACCCATTTCGAGCCCCAGGAGAGGGCCAGCGAAAAGGACCGGCTGGCGATCGAAAGAATCCTCGAGGTCGACCCGCGGGGGCTCTACGAGACCGTAACGAAGCGCAGGATATCCATGTGCGGTTTCATCCCGGCAACGGTCGTGCTCTGCGCCTGTCGGGATCTGGGTGTCGAGAAAGGAACGCTCGTCCGATACGCCACCTCCGGGGACGTGAGCGGCGACATCTCGAGCGTTGTGGGATATGCCGGGATCTCCCTCCCGTGAAAAAGAGCGGCATCCTCCTGCATCGCTTGAAAATGTTTGGACAACTCCCTATAATCCCGGGTGGCGAAAACTGCCGGGGATTCATCGGCCGGCAGCGGACAGCCGGATGGGGGATCGTCCAGCGGAAGGACTCCAGACTCTGGATCTGGCTACCTAGGTTCGAATCCTAGTCCCCCAGCCAACAAGCAAACTACCTGCTTCGACGCTGATTCGGTCCCATCGTCCAGCGGCCTAGGATACTGGCCTCTCACGCCAGAGACACGGGTTCGATCCCCGTTGGGACCGCCAATAAAAACAAGGGGTTAGGCAAGCGAGCCTAACCCCTTCGTTCTTCGTTTCGCAAAATCAAGACCTTCCTGCTTTCTCGCACTATCGATAGACATGGCGAGTCCCCTGGACATACGTCAGCTTCCCACGAGGCCCAACTCCCACCCTCGCTGGAATGCACGGGCCGCGTCGGCTCCGGCGCAGTCGGTCGTCCTATTGATCCTTTTCGAGACGGAATTGTTAACGTGCTTCCGATCTGGAGATCGAGTCATCGTCCGTCCAGAGAGATGACCGACGGTTTTTCAATTTTTCCCTTGACTTGCCAAGGCGTATTTGAATATTGCTGTTTCGGACTCGCCGACCCTCTGCGAAGCCGGATCGAAGAGGGTCCACATGTTTCCTGTCTCTTCGGGCCTTCCGTAAGAAAGAAAGGAGTGTCCCATGCTGAGAATGCTCAGATCGACGCTGGCGATTTTCCTTTGTTCGGGAACGGTCTTTGCCTTCGGGGCGGCCGGGTGCGGAGATGACGATGAGGCAGATCAGGGAATCCAGTCCTGCGAGGAAGCCGTGAACGTACTCACATCCGATACCTGCGAGCAGGCGATCGCAGGTACCGTGCCCCCGTGGATTGAGGGATGTGTGATAGGCCTCTGTGGGGGGGATCCGGCCTGTGTCGCCGAAAACTGCGTCTTCGCTTTCATTACGCTCCTGCCCCCCTCCTGCCAGGAGGCGATCGCTTACTTTCAGCATGAAGCGGATCCAGCCTGCCGGGAGTGTTTTGGGGGGTGCACAGCGGAATTCTTTCCTTGCGTGCTGACGCCGGGTAATCCGCCGGAGGACTGCGTGAATACCGCCGGTGAATGTCTTGAGCTGTGCCCGTAGTTCTCAGGAGTTGGATGCCTGCATGATCTCCTGAATCTGCTGCTCCGTGTCCCGGTATTCGCTGTCTTCCTCTCGGATTTCCTGGAAGATCCGGAGGGCCTCTTCGTGCTGACCCGCCGCGCGAAGGGTCAGGGCTTGCTCGTAGCGTACTCCGCGCCGCTGGTCCTCATCGAGGCCCTCGGTCCGGAGGACCTTCTCGTAGCAATCCAGGGCGAGGTCCGTACGCTCCAGGTCCCGGGCGCAGCTGCCCATGAGGTAATAGACGTCATACTGAAGGGCCGGGTCGCCGGAGGCGATCTGAAGCTCTTCCATCGCCTCTTCGTACAGGCCCATCTCGTGGTAGGCCACGCCCAGATTGTAGTGGGTCTCATAGTCGTCTTTGGCGACCTGCCCTTGGATTCCCTGCTTGAAGTTGTCAAAGAGATCCTGGAACTCGAGCCGTTCGAGCGGAGAGGTCTCCGGGGCGCCGGGGTCTGCCTGCCCGGGACGCCCGGCCGCAGCGTGTGCGCGATCCTGGAGGGATTTCTTCTTGAGCAGGTCGTAGATGTTGGCCTCCATCTTGACCTTGACCTGCGTTCCCGTCGAATCCGCGGTGGGCCTCGGGCGCTCGTCCAGAGACCCCCCGGAAGCGCCGCTCAAACCCGACGCCTCCCGGAATTGCTGCAGGAAGGACTCCTTCTGCTTCAGCATGTTCTGCTTTGCGTACAGGTCCTCGAGGCGTCGGATCGATTCCTGCAACTCGACGCGTTGCCCGGCCGACAGAAGGAGCGCGAGGAGAATCTCGTGCCCCTCGCACACATCCGGCCAGAAGGAGATCATCCAGCGGGCCAGGGACAGGGCGGCTCCCAGGGACTTCTCCTCGGCGCCCATCTCCTTTGCGACCTGGCAGAGGCGCTCGTACGGATCGGCGTAGGGCGCGCCGTGCTCCGGAAAGATCGCCTCGAAAATGCGGACCTTCTGCTTGGTTTCCTTCAATGGAAGATGGGAAATCTCCTGGAAGATCTCCCAAAGCTTCTCCTGCTTCTCCTCGGCGCGGAGGGTCTTCGCCAGGCCTTCGTAATAGGGATAGGCGTCTGCATAGAGGCCGTACTGGTAGGAGATCTGAGCGGCCCTCCGCATGGCCGCGGTCGAGTGCGGCTGCACCTTGAGGATCTGTTTGTACAGGGCGATGGATTTGAGGTGAAACCCCGCCTTGGCGAAGACCTCGGCGGTGGCGCTGTACTGCTCGACCGCCTGCGCGATCTTGCCCTGTTTGGCGTAAAGGTCACCGAGCTTCAGCCTGCTGCGGGTGTCCTTGGGATTCTTCTCGATGAGATCCTCGTATTCTTTCCGGATCTTCTCCCATTTCCTGCGCTGCACCAGACCCTGTAGCTTCTTGATCATGGACCCGACCTTTTCCTGAAGCTTCCCTCCTGCGTCCGGGACTTCAGGTCGAATGGTTGCTTCCTCGTCTTCGCCCGGAGAGGTTCGTCATCGCGGCCGTCCCTCCCCCTGAAGCCTTCGCACGAGTCCCTCGAGCCCCAGCAAGTAACTTTCCGCCCCGAATCCGCTGACGACCCCGATTGCGATGTCCGAGAGGTAGGATGTCCGCCGAAAAGGCTCGCGTGCGTGAATGTTCGACAGATGCACCTCTGCAAAAGGGATGGCTGCGGCGAGGAGTGCGTCTCGTAGGGCGATGCTGGTGTGTGTGTATGCCGCGGGATTGATGACGATGCCGTCGATCTTCCCGGCGGCCGCATGAATGCGATCGATCAGATCGGACTCGGAGTTCGTCTGATGGATGCCCTGAATCTCCACGCCGAGGCCTTTCGCGCGGTCCCGCAGGGCCGCGTTGATCGCATCCAGCGTTGCCTGCCCGTAGATCGTGGTTTCCCGGGATCCCAGGAGATTCAGATTCGGCCCGTGCAGGATCAGGATTTTCATCTCTCACGGCCTTCCCGAGTCGATCCGTCGGCATTCGTTCGTCTGCGCACCGGGCGCAAGGTCCTCCGGGTGCCTGTCTCTCTCCGGGGCCCGCCCCCGCTGCAGAATGCGTTGCTTCAGTTCGGCGAGTCGTCTGTGAAAGGCGGGGTTTCCGGGCTCCTGCATGCAGAGCTTCCTGTAAATCTCGAAGGCCTTCTCGTGGTATCCCTGCGACGCGTAAATATCGGCCAGGGTCTGCGTCACGATCTCTCCCGGACGCTTGCCCTCTGGGTCCGTTTTCACTTCCGAGCCCGGCTGCATGCTGAGCGTCTCCCAGCACCTTCTCGCCCTCTCGTCCGACGAATCCACGGAGAGGATTCTGTGCACGGTCTTTTCGAGGTTGTCCCGGTCCCCTTTTCTCTCGTACAGGGTCAGCAGAAGCCCTTGTGCGAGGCGGTTGTCGGGCGCCGCGTCGACCACCCTTTCGAGTTCCCTGACCGCTCTGTCCGTCTCGCCCTTGTCCACGTATGCCCTGGCCAATGCGACCCGGCCGCTGACGAATTCCGGGTGGTGGTACAGGCCCTTTCTGCAGACGGCGATCGCCTGATCCAACAGGCTCCTCTTCCTGTATGCCTCTGCAAGCGCGGCGAAAACAAGTGAGGAAGACTCGCGCGCAAGAATCTCCCGGTACCGAGCGATCTCCTCGTCTTCCTCCGTTGCCTCCGGATTCACCGGAGAGGCGCCCTTCCCGGCTCTCCCTCTTTTGTCCTTATCGGCCATTCGGGCCGTCTCCTTTACCTTTTCAAGGCCCTGGGGCCCTTCCGCTCGACCTGCAGGTCCGCCGGCTGTGTGCACCCGCGAAAACGGCGGGATCGCCACGTCCCGAGGTTCCTCTCCGCGGGGCTGCATCCTGTGGCACACATCTTGCCATATCTCCACTGGCGTGCATGGGACCGGGGAAACCACCCTACCATGCAAGGCAGGAAGCGCACAATGCCGGTGTGAGGAAAGGCTTGGGAACGGCCAGGCTTCCCGGCTTCATCCATTACATCAGGAAAACATAATAAGACATTGAATCAGAAAAATAAAGTCGAAAGGAGAAAGAGTCCTTGTTCTCACGGCAGGGTTTCCTAGCATCCCGGGACAACACCTCATCCAGAACGAGGAAAGCTTCCGCCATGAAAACAAATCCAAGAATCGAGACGGCAGGTTATACGAAAACGGCCTTTCCCATTCGTTCCCGGTTCCGGTTTCGTACTCGTCGTCCTCGCTCGCACTGGCCGACCGGCGCAAAAATTGTCAAGTCGGGGACGCTGCGCGGCACCCTGTTCTTCCTTGTGTTGGGCTTCTTCAGCGGCTCCCCGGCCGCCCTGGCGGACGTACAGACCCTTTCGGACTACACGGCCTTCCCTCCTTTCATCTCGGCCACGGTCGAGCCGAATATCCTTCTCATCCTGGACAATTCGGGGAGCATGAACGAGTTCGCCTACAAGGAGGTGACCGGCTATCGCTGCGCCACGACCGCGGCCTTCACGGGGTATGAAGAAGGCACGAAATACTACGGTCTCTTCGATCCGGACCTTTGCTACAAGTACGACAATGCGGGGCACTATTTCTATCCGGTCGGGGCCGTCGTCGACGACCCGGCCACGCCCGGCATCCGGGAGCGGTCCGCCGGCTTCGATGCGGACCCCCGGCGGTTCTCCGGCAACTGGCTCAACTGGTGGACCATGCGCCGGTTTGACGCAGCCAAGAAGGTCCTGACCGGCGGCCGGCTCGCCGCCGACCCGGGCGACTACGTCCTGCTGGGCACGCCCACGGAACGGGACCAGCGGAGGATCTACAACGACTACACGGCGGCGACGGATCCCTATGGCGTCGTGACGAAGAACGTATACTACACACCCTTCCGGCAGGGCCTCTATTCTTACTTCTTCAACAATAAACGAAACGGCGAGTTCGCGATCCTGTTCAATTTCGTGAGCGCCGTGTTCGATCATCCGGACGACCTTGGGCCGGCCGGCTGCGCGGACACCGGGGCGTACACGAACCTGGTGAACGATCCAGCGTACCAGAACGTGGGTGAGTCCGGCTACGCCTACCCGGCCTATTTCCTTGCCGTGAAGGCGGGGACCGTGGGCGTGGACCTGCCCCCCAGCGGCATCGTGCAGGACATGGCCGACCAGGTCCGGTTCGGCTACATGCAGTTCAACTACGGCCAGGGGCCCTCCGAGGGAAAGACCGGAAGTGCCGGCACCTGGGACATCGACGGAAACGGCACCGTCGATCTGCAGTGGGGCTACGCCGACGGCGGCCGTATCCGCAACTACGTGGGGGACAGACAGACGCTGGTTTCGCCCCAGGGGAACACGGTGCTGCGCCTGGTGGAGAATATCAATCGGCAGATGATCAAGGGCTGGACCCCGCTGGAGGAGGTGTTGAACGAGGCGGTCCGGTACTACCGGCAGGCAGCCCCCTGCTACCAGCCCGATTACCCGGACAACCCGCCGGCCAACAGCGTGGACTTCGAGGTGGACGACGAATGGGACCCCTACTACTTCAACGATTTCTACGGTCCGGGCAGCGGGGAATGGGTGCCCTGCGCCAAGTCGTTCATCATCCTGATAACGGACGGCGAGCCCAACCAGAACAGCGGGGCGGGCAATTGCGGGGACTACAACGCGAACTTCGACGGGGACGGGGGCGGCTTCCTGGAGGACATCGGCTATCTGATGAACACCCAGGACATACGGCCGGATCTTCCCGGAACCCAGACGGTCTCGCTCTACACGGTCTGGACCTTCGAGTCGCCCGCCGACGCGCCGACCGCGGTGAATTATCTCAAGCGTGCCTCCAGGGCAGGCGCCTTCACCGACATGAACGACGACGACCAGCCCTGGTGCGAGGTGAACTGCGGCGGATGGGGCACGGAATTCTATCCCGGCTCGTGCGGCTCGCGCGATGCCGGGGGGCTCTGCACGGCCCACACCATGTGCCAGGAGTGGGACCGGAACTGCGACGGGATCCCGGACACCTATTTTCAAGCCGAGGAAGGCTCGCAACTCTCGGAGAACCTGTTGCTGGCGATCACGGACATCCTGAGGCGCAGCGCCTCGGGCACGGCGGTCTCCATCCTCTCCACCAGCGCGCACGGCGAGGGCTCTCTCTTCCAGGCCTATTTCAAGCCCATCGAGGTTACCGCCATGGGAGAGAACTCAGCGGAGACCCGTTGGCTGGGATACCTCCACGGACTCTGGGTGGATGACCACGGCAACCTGCGCGAGGACAACGGGGACTTCAAACTCCTCTACGAGGAGGACAACATCATCCAGTTCTACTTCGACGAGGAGAACGGAACCCGTGTGCGGAGGAACTACGTATCGTCGGCCGAGCCCTACGGCGACGACACCTGGGAGGAGAGCAACATTTCGCTCAACGACCTGCGGTCCATGTGGGAGGCGGGGAAGGAACTCGCCCTGCGGAACCTGAGTGCCCGTCCGAGGAAGATCTTCACGACCCTGGACGGCGCCACCCTGACCGCTTTCGATCCGGCCCAGGCGGCCTCGTTCCAGAATTACCTGCGTGCGGCCACTCCGGCGGACGCCGAGGACATCATGTACTACATCCTGGGTGTGGAGGAGGAAATACCGCTCGCGATGCGGTCGAGACGGGTCTATGTGGACACGGACGGCGACACGATCCCGGACGAAGAGGGCCTCTGGAGGCTTGGAGACATCATCTACTCCACGCCGGCCGTTGTGTCCCGGCCGATGGAGAACTACGACGACATCTACAGCGATCCGACCTACGGCGAGTTTGAAACTCTCTATGCCCGCGGCTCGAGCGGGTCGCCGTCGCCGAGGCCCACGGTCGTCTACGTGGGCGCAAACGACGGCATCCTGCACGCCTTCAACGCGGGCGTCTACAGGCCGGGCAGCGACTGGACCACGACGGAGTCCGAACACGGCCGCTACACCGAGGACTACCCCTCCTATTACACGAGCGCCCTCGGCTTCGTGCCCAGGAGGGGCGAGGAGATCTGGGGCTACATCCCGCGGGCCCTTCTCCCCCATCTCCGCTGGCTCACCGATCCCAACTACACGCACGTGTACTACGTCGATCTGAAGCCCAAGATCGCCGATGCGCGCATCTTCCCGGACGACGCCATCCACCCGAACGGCTGGGGGACCGTGCTCATCGGGGGCCTGCGCTTCGGAGGCGCCCTGTACGAGGTGGATGATTTCAACCAGGACGGCACGCCCGGCGACACCGAAGTCTTCTCCTCCTGTTACTTTGCCCTGGATGTCACCAACCCCGGCGCTCCGGAGCTGCTCTGGGAGTTCACGGACCCGGATCACATGGGTTTCTCGACCGGATACCCTGCGGTGGCCCGCGTGGGCGATCCCGGGGGGCGCGGAGACTGGTACGCGGTCTTCGGCTCGGGCCCGACCGATTTCGACGGTACGAGCAACCAGCAGGCCTCCATCTATGTGCTCGATCTGCTCACGGGCAACCTGGTGCGGCGGTTCGGCCATGCCCCGGGTTCCGACGGATTTCCGGAGGATCCCCCGGCGGAAAGCCGGGCCTTCCTGGCCGGTGCGGCCTCGATGGACATCAACCTCGACTACCAGACGAACGCGATCTACATCGGCGAGAGCTACCAGGCCGCGGGCGTGGATACATGGCACGGGCGGATGTACCGCATCCTGATCGCGAGCCCGGACACGGACACGTATCCTGACCCGAGCGGCTGGACCGCGTCCCTGCTCGCCTCGACGAAATCCGACCAGGCCATCATGTCGCCGCCCGGTCTTGCCTCCGACTACCAGCACACGCCATGGGTGTACTGGGGCACGGGGAGGTTCTTTTCGGACGACGACAAGGTGGATATGCACACCCAGAGCTTCTACGGGGTGAAGGATGCGACCCTTGCCGCGGGGGGCTCGGCCCCGGGCATCGTGCCGAACGACCTGATCGACGTGACCGATGCGGCCGTGACCTACGGAGAACCGAGCACCGTGACCGGGATCGACGGCCTCGCTGCGGGCAGTTCCTGGCAGGCCATGCTCTCCCGGATGCGGGGGACCGAGGCGGATCCCACCTTCGGGTGGGTGCTCGATGTGGTCGATATCGCGGGCCCGGGCTCCGGCGAACGGGTGCTCGAGAAGCCGAGCGTTTACGGAGGCCTTGCCATGTTCACCTCCTTCAAGCCGAACGAGGACATCTGCGGATTCGGCGGCCAGGGGAGGCTCTACGCCGTCTACTACGAAACCGGCACCCCATACAGCCGCGACGTCTTCAGCCTGGCTACCCCGCCGATGGGAACCGTGCTCGATCGGTCGGTCGCCCTGGGCCAGGGCAGGCCGTCGAGCCTGGCCATCCATGTGGGCCAGGAAAAGGGCGGCAAGATCTACGTGCAGCAGAGCACCGGGACCATCGAAGAGCTTGTGATGCGGACCCCCTTCGGCCAGAAGAGCGGGAACGTGCAGTGGTACGAGGAGTAAGGAGATGGGCCCTCCACGAACGAAAGGCGGATTAGGAAAGGAAAAGGCGATGAACCAACGAGGAGTTTTCAGCCCGGCGGGACCGCGCAAGGGAACCGTGATCTGGACGCTGCTCCTGTCGGTGCTGTGGTGCGCGGGCGGCGTCGGTGCCGATGAAAAGTACGGAATGCCCAGCGAATCGGAGGCGCGCCGGCAGGGCCATGCGGGCGCCTGGCCCACATCCGAACAGATCGTCCGGATCGAGTCCCTGAGCCGGCAGGAGGACATGCTCATTGTGAACGGAGAGGCCTTTGTCGTGAAGAACCAGGCCCGTTTCGAGGACGAGGGCGGGGCCCGGATCGACATCCGGCGTATCCCGCTGGGAGCCAAGGTCGAGCTGCAGTATCACATGGGCTCGAGGCTCGAGGACAGCGGGTACGGCCCGAACACCCGGATCCTGACGAAACTGCGGATCGTCGAGCCGCCTCCGAAGAAGACCCCCGCACCTTGAGGAAGGCCATGCATGCGAGCAAACCGAGGACAGGAAGAAGCGCAACAAGCGGGTTCAGCCTCGTCGAGCTGATGATCGTTCTTGCCCTGATCGGCATCACGACGGGTGTGGGGGCGGTCTACATCGGCTCCGGCGAGACGGAACTCAGGAAGTTCACGCGGAACGTCCGGTTCGACCTGGAGAGGGCCAAACACGAGGCCGTCTCGAGGAAGGACAGGGTCTTCGTGGAACTTTCGTACGATCCCCCTTCGATCGACTGCGACGAGGACGGAGCCGTCACGGCCAAGGACCAGTGCTACGTGCTATTCGAGGACCTGGATGGAAACGGCCAGTACACGGCGGGCGTGGACGGGAAGATCAAGCTGGAAAAGGCCTCGTCGACGATCCGATTCATCAATGAGGAAGGCGCGGGGGGGCTCACGTTCTTCTTCACCCCGACGGGAGAGAGCCGCGCAAAACAGGTTGACATCAAGGCGGCGGTCCAGGCCCCTGAGGGCTGCTGCGCCAGCCGCTGCATGTCCGTCTCCTACCCCCTCGAGGTCAGCCACGTGGGGCGGATACGGGTAGGGGACAAAAGTACGGGGTGCCAGGGAGAGCCGAACGAGAGTTGCATAGACGCAACCTATTGCTACATGTAAGAGGTTCGCCATGAAGAACGAGACAGGGTTGCCGCTCCGGAGTCCCGCGGGAAGGCGGGCGCTGGGAAGGGCACGCTCGACGGAAGGATTCAGCCTGCCCGAGCTCATGATCACGCTCGTCGTGTCCGGGCTGCTCGTAACCGGGATCGTCGGCGGGTACCTCGTCCAGAAGAGAAGCTACGAGGACGAGGCCGCCATGGTCGACATGCAGATGAGCGGCCGGATGGCCATGGATCGGATCGTGGAGATCGTCCGAACCGCCGGCCTGGGCAGCAAGGACAACTTCCCGCCGAAGGACAACCAGACCCTGGAAGGGGCCTTCAACGACTACACGACGTTCCTGACGGTTCAGGACCGGAGCGACGGACCGGACGTGCTCACCGTCGTGACCGGCCTGCGTCGCCGGACCGTCGTGGAGTCGATCGGGGCGGACTACGTTGTTCTGGAGGAGATCAAGAACCCGAACAACGTAAATTACTTCGATCTCGACAAGGATCGGTACATCTTCTTCTCCCCGCAGAGCGACAATCAGTTTATCGAGGTGCTGGGCGTGGACGAGGCGACGCGGGAGGTGAGGCTCTCCTCCCCCTGCACCACCCTGGACAATCAGTTTTGCTCGATCCGTGCGGGCGACGGCGTGTTTCGGGTGAATGCCTACACGATCACCCTGGATCAGAACGGGGCCGAGATCATCGACGTAGACGGCGACGGATCGTTCGCGGACCGGGACGGCGACTCGATCCCGGATCTCTACATTTACGGCAACACGAAGGACCTCGTGCCGGATTCCGTGCTGGCCGGGCCGGGGGAAGCGAACGTGAGTTCCGCCGAGGTGGCCGAAGGGATCGAGGCCCTCCAGTTCCGATTCGGATGGGACGTGAACGAGAACGGGGAGATCGAGGACGCCGAATTCGTCGACGACCCGACCGGCAGCGAGGACAGGGTTCGCGCCGTGCGGATCTTTCTCCTGGCAAGGACCCTTGCGCCCGACCCGAACTGTACCGACCCGAACCCGAGTTACACGCTTGCGAACCAAACACTCACGCTGGACGCGGATTCCAGCAAGTATCATCGGCAACTGTTCGTCGAAACCGTGATGGTCCGGAACACGAATCTCTGACCCCGGATCACCCGTGCACGGGAGGAGGCTACGGCCATGCAACGCACCGATTCAAGGACGAAACCGCCGTGCCCGCCCGGGACGGCGAAGCCCCGGGCCGGAAAGACGGCCGGCTTTACCCTGCTCGAGATCCTGATCGCCCTCGTGATCCTTTCGATCGGCGTTCTGGGGTACATCGCGGTTCAGTTTCAGAGTGTGAGCGGCCGCGCCTTTGCCAAAACGCTCCACAGGGCCATGACGACCGGCATCACGAACCTGGAGGAATTGCGCACCATCGACTTCGCCCAGATGGGGGGGAGCGGCGTCGAGTACTTCGACAGGATCACGGGCGAGCCGGCCACGTCGACCGACTACGACGACGGAAAGGCATACAAGGCCGAATGGACCGTGGGCGACTGGGGCACCGTATCCTCCAACCCCAACTGCTTTATCAACGAACTGAAGTCGATTCAGGTCGTGGTGCGGTGGAAGGAAAAGGGAATGGACTATTCCTCGGCGTTTTTCACCATTGAAAGGGGAAGAAAAACGGGAGACATCACATGAGCGAGAAGCGCAGATCCGGCAGGCCCCTGTTGGCAGGCCGGGAGGGCATGGTTCTTCTTTCCACGCTCCTGATCCTGTCGGCCGTATCCCTCGTCGCCGTCGGCATGAGCGGAGACACGAGCACGGCCCTGCAGGTCGCGGGAAACCGCAGGGTCGCCCAGCAATCGTTCCATCTCGCCGACGGGGGCGCGGACCTGGGCGTTCACGTCGTGCTGGACTATCTGTACCCGGACGCGGTCGACCCGGACTCGGACTTTCCGCTTTACGACGACAGCGTCTCCCTGCTCGGCGGGAACCTCACCATGACCCATTTCCGGACGGATCCGAACCTCATGGCCGACATCAAGGGTTATCCGGGCAATGACAACGACACCGATTTCGACCCGGAGAACTTGGCCCTTTCCCCTCCGGACATCTCCTTTGACCTGGCCGCTGCCTCGGGGATCCCCTTCGAGGGGGAGACCGTTCTTGTGGACGTGGACAGGCTCAAGGCAAAGTACCTGGTCGGCTCGAGCATCGAGTTCGCAGCCGGGTACGAGGGCATCGGAAAAGGGGCCGGAGCCGGCTCCGTTGCCGTCTACTACGGGATCCGGTCGCGGGCCGCAGGCACGGTCGCGATGGGAGACCCCCCGCCTCGCATCCACGGCCAGGTCGGGACCGTCTACAGGAAGGTCTCCCAGGTTGTGGGCGGCGGGGAGTGAGGGGGGTAAAGAGCTATTAGCTGTTAGCTCCCATCCCATCCCCTCCCATTCCTTGCGTCGATATTGTGGGTGGGCAGGTTAGAGCGAACAGCTTTCTCTCCCCCCTGCTTGCCTTGCATCCATCCCGACGAATGAACAAGGGGCCATGCGTCGGATCGCATGGCCCCTTGTTGTCGGTCCTGACTCCGTATTCTCGCCCGCCTCGCCTTCCTCTCACTCGTCCGCCTTGACCGTGATGTAGGACAGGGCCGTCTCGCCGGTGCGCGTGTCTCTCAGGGTGACCGTGTAATTCCCGATCCCGGCGGGCACGAACAGGAAGGTCGCGCCCGAGCCGGAGGTCACGGCCGCTCCGGGGGCGGTCCACGCGAAAGAGCCCGAGCCGCCGAGGGCCGCGAGCCTCTGGGACTCGTCCGGCTTGATCGAGGCCTCGGCCGGGTCGACCTTGAGCTTGGCCCAGAAGGTCTGCGCAAAGCTGATCTCGCCCGGGCTGCCGTTTCCGGCCTGGCCGAGGGCGTCTTTGTCGGAGGTGACCGTGAGGGTGAAGGTGCAGATCTCGGACTCGTCGGTCTCGTTCACGTTCGAGGCGCTGAACCCGTAATCCGTCTCCCCTCGCAGAGCGTCCTGGATGGTATCCGAAAGGTTCCCGGTCATCCGGACCACGTCGGACCCGCAGTCGGTCTCCAGGGTGAAGCTGCTTCCGCCCACGAGCGGGTTGCCGTTCGCATCGGAGAGGGTGAAGAGATACGTTTCGTACCCTCCGAATTCCACCGGGTAGTCCACGCCGTAGTTGCTACCGTCCAGGCGGACTCCGGACAAATCGTCCGGTCCCGCGATGTGGTCGGGGTTGTAGACGAGTTGATCCAGGATGCGAACCGCGGTGCTTCCGGAGAACACGGCCTTTGCCGCGACATAGATCTCGTTCTCGATGGCAGAGACACCGACGCCGTTCGAATCCTGCCAGGTCGTACCCCCGTTCGTGCTCTTGACCAGGTTCCGCTCGTTGCCGCCCGCGAAGAGGGCGCCGGCCGGGGTGATCCCCAGGGCATACGTGTACGCGGAGGGATAGCTCGCAATCACGTAGTCCGCGGTGACGGCTCCGGAAGCGGGCGGATCGAAGAGCGCGATGGCCTGGGAGCCCTGGAAGTTGTAAGCGCCGTAAGGCAGGCTGTCTCCGCCGACATAAACCTCCGTTGAAGGCTTGTCCTCGTTGCAGGCAAGCGCAAGGGGGAAGATGTAGGTCGCGCCGTCGGCCAGGCCCAGGGACTCGCCGAACACGTTGGTCAGAGGCGTCCAGGCACCCCCGCCGTTGGACGACCGGAACACGCCTCCCTCGCGGGTCGATGCATAGAGCACGGTCGCGGTCTGCCTCACGATGTCGGTCACGTCGCCGTTGGTGGTCTTCTGGGCGTTCACGTTCTGGCTCGCAGCCTGCCAGGTGTCGCCCCGGTTGGCGCTCAAGAAGATCCCGCGTGTTGCCGTGCCGGCCACCAGGTTCGGGCCGTCCACGTCCAGGGCCTGCACGACCCAGTCGGTGAGACCCGCAACCCGCCGGGTCCAGATCTCGCCGCCGTCCGTGCTCCGGAAGACCCCGCCCCGGGTGCCGGCATAGATCGTGCCGTCGCCCTCGTTGCGCACGAGGCAGAGAATATCCTGGTTGGACAGGCCGCGGTTGACGGCCCTCCAGGTGAACCCCGCATCCTCGGACTTATAGACCCCGCCCCCGGCGGTACCCGCATAGACGGTGCTCCGGTCCAGGGGGTCGGCCCCGTCCGACTCGATCGCGATCGCGTTGACCGGGTACTGGGACGGGAAGCCAAGGTCCAGGTCATAATCGATGGTGATGGCCCCCGAGTGGGAGCCGATCATCCGGATCGTCGAGGCGCTCGTATAGAAGTACTGGATGGTCTCAACCGCGTTCACATACACCCGGGTCCGGGCCCGCTGCCGCGTGCTGGCGTAATCCAGGGTGTAGGGAGGAGAGGCTCCGTCCGCGGCGGCGGCCGTGCCGGTCCCGAGATACTCGCCGGTGATCCGCTTCCAGCCGGTCAGGTCCTCCCAGGCGCCTCCGCCCACGCTCTTAAATACGCCGCCGTCCGTGCCTGCGTACACGATCCGGGTGTCGCCCGGATCAAGCGCGATGTCCCGGACAATGCCGTTGGTCAGGCCGCTCGAGAAATTTCCCGCGTGGAGCCACTTCGCCCCGCCGTCGAGCGTCCGGTAGATGCCGTCCCCGTCCGTGCCGACCCAGATCGTATTGCCGGTTGCATCACTCGGATCCGGTGTGATCTCGAGAATTCTGGAGAGCAGGCCGCTCTGCGTGGAGGCCTGGTAGGTGACGAGGCCCTCGGGCGGCAGGGGCACCTGCGACCTGAGCTCCGAGGAGCCTAGGCCGCCAACCGTTTGTGCGGCGGCATTGATTACGCCGTAGTTCGTCGTGAAGTAGAGGGCCGTGCCGTTTGGCACCGGGTTCATGAACGAGTCGGACGGGCAGGCTGTGACCGGGTCTTCGAGGTTGAAATAGCGCAAGCCCGCCATGTTCACGATCTCGGCCCAGAGGCCGAAATTCAGGCCGTCCGGAAGGCCGGCATGAATGGTGACCACAATTGCGTTCGAAATCACCGTCGGGTTGTCCCGGAACCGGGCCACGACCCGCGCCGTTCCGGACTGGACCCCGGCCGTGAACACCGCGGACGCAACGCCCGCAGCAGAGGTCTGCGCCACCGGAGGGAACATCTGCTCGCCCTTGTTCGGCCCGGAGAGGATCAGGAACTCGACCGAGTAGCCGGCGCCGACCGGGTTGCCGAACATGTCCTTGGCCAGAAACTGAAGTTCGGTCGTCTGCGGCCACCACGACCCGAGCACGCCGACCTCGGGGACATCAGGTGCGTGGGGATCCAGCAACTCGATGGTCCTCACGGTGGGCGGCAGCTCGGTGAAGCTCACGTTTACCGTCTGGGAGGCGCCGAGTGCCGTGGCCCTGACCGTGGCCGTGCCCGGAAGGGCGGAGCTGGTGAGGGTCACGGAGGCGAGGCCGGTCTGATTCGTTGCGGCCTGCGCGGCGGAGAGAATCCCCAGGGTCGTCTCGAAGAGGACGGCAGTCCCCTGCGGGACCGGCGCCCCGCCCGAGTACCTTACCTGTGCGGTGATGTCGGTCTGTGTGCCGCCTGCCTGCACGGCCGGCGGATCGGCCGTGAGGGTGATCACCACGCCCTGCAGGGTGAGCGTGACGGTAGAAGCGATCGTCTGCCCGTCCACGACCGCCTCGGCGCGGATCTGTACCGATCCCGCCAGAACCCCTGCCGTGTAGGTGACCCCTGCGCGGCCGCCGGCCGTGACGGCCGAAGCGGCGGAAAGGTCCCCCGGATCCAAGGGCCCGCTCACGATCTGGAACGATACCGTCGTGCCGTCGGGCACCAGACTTCCGCCCGCGTCGCGCACGGTCGCCACGATCTCCGAAGAGGCCGCCCCGTCCGCGGGGAGGCTCGGCGCGCTCGCTGCGATCTGGATGCCTCCGCGCGGGGTCACGGTGTCGCCCCCGCCGCCGGGTTGCTTCGCTTCCTGCCCGCCCTGGCAGCCCAGGAGCACCAGGGATGCGAACGACAGAAAGACCAGGCCTCTGAGAACATTTCTGCGCATCATTGCTTTACCCCTTGCAAGAGAATCGCTTCCAAGCCTTCGACGATGCCTTATCTATCGGATGGACGATTTCGTAACTTGAAGCTTTTTTTGTGCGCGGGGAAAAAAGAACCGGACAAGGAGCGGCAAGGAGAATACCTGCGGAAGAGGCGGCGCAATGCGTTCAAGGATAGGCCGAAAAACCGAGGGGCTGAGGATCTTGCCCTCGGCCCCTCGGATTGGAAAGACCTTCAGGGAGTGAGCGTGCGGAACGCTTATCCGCCCGAGCAGTTGTCGTAATTGGTTGCGTAGAAGTTGGTGTACCCGTCGGCGGAGACGTCGTAGCCGAAGTCGTTTTCTCCGTAAAAGATGTAATGCACGTTGTACTGGAGCTGGTTGAGCGCGGGGTTGTTCAGCAACTGCTGGTAGAGTTCTTCTTTTTCCCGGACCGGGACGAACTCCGCCATGAAGGTCTCTGCCTGGCAGGAGGCGCCGGGGTCGCAGGGCTCGATCCCTACGGATTCGGTGATCTCGATCAGATTCGAGGACAGGAAGATGTCGGTTCCCTGGGTGACGGGGGTGTAATAGATCCTGTAACGCGTGAGGTAGACCCAGCTTGCGGTCTGTTCCTCGGAATTGTTCAGGGGCCGATTCGTGAGCGCGATCTCCGCGTAGTGGTCGGTATAGGGCTCCGGGTCCAGGGGGTCGTTGACAGGATCTTCGGCGCAGTTGTCAAGCACAACGTCAACCTGATTCGTCGGCTCGTCGAAATACATGGGCGTGATTGTTTCGACGTTCAGAAGCGATCCGCTCTTGTCCGTTCCTCCGGCGCCCTCCCGGTCGAAGTCCCCGCAGCCGAACACGGTCCACGGCAGACACAAGAGCAGCCAAAAACCCTTCCGTATGTTCCCGCAAAGAAGCCCTCGCATGGCTTGACCCTCCTGGAAATTGGATTCTAATCCGTCTCCTCCTGGTCGCCCGTGTTCTCTTCCTCGGCCCAATCGCTGAACTGGATCTGCTGCGACGGGATGATCCGCGGGGTGATGAAGATGACCAGTTCGGTCCGTTTCTGGCCCTCGGTCTTTTTCTTGAAGAGGTAGCCCGCGACCGGGAGATCCATGAGCACGGGAATGCCTCCCTCGCTGTCGGAGTCGTTGTTCGTGTAAATGCCTCCGATCACGGCCGTGTCGGCGTCCTTGACCAGCACGGTGGTCTTGGCCTCCTTGGTGCCGATGATAAATCCCACGGTCGGATCCCGAATCGGCGTATCGTTCGTAACGACGATGTTCATGATGATGCTGCGGTCGAATGTGATCTGCGGCGTCACGGAGAGCTGAAGCTTGGCGTCCTTGAATTCGGTCTTGGTCCCTTCGTCCGAGGTGGTCTGGAACGGCACCTCCTGGCCCTGGTTGATCTTGGCTTCCTGGTTGCTCAGGGTGGCCACGCGCGGGCTGGACAGGATCCGGGCGTGCCTTCTCTTCTCGAGGGCGCTCAGTTGCGCGTCGAGCTGGAAGGAATTCGTGATGGAGGCGAGCGAGAACCCCAGGGCGCCTCCCGCGGTGTCGTCCACCGCCGCCGGCAGATTCACCACGGGGTTCGCGATGCCGGCGACGGGCTTGCCGCTGATATTGTCCACCACGCCGCCGACGTTCGCCGTGGCCGGGAAGTTGAGCCCCGTGGGGTTCCCGGTGGCGGGTCCTGCCTGATAGAGCGTACCCCACTGGATCCCGAGTTCCTGCTCGTACTCCACGTCGAGTTCCACGATCTTGGCCTCGATCAGCACTTGGGGCGTCTGGGTGTCGAGGGAGCGGACCAGCGCGGTCATCTCCCGGATATTCAGCGGGAGGTCACGGATGATCAGGGAGTTGGTACGCGAGTCCACGAGGATCGTCGCATCGGGCCGCTTGCTCTTGATCCGGCCGAGCATCGTTTCCAGGTCCGCCGCCTTGGCATAGTTGACGGGCACGACCCGGGTCTCCAGGGATTCGACCTTCTCCAGGGCCTCCTCGGCCCGCAGGGCCTCTTCGCGCTCCCGCTTCAACTGTGCGTACGGCGCCACGCGGAGGATGTTCGGCCCGAGTTCTTCCTTTTCCAGCGCGTAGGTCTTCAGCAGCACGTCCAGGGCCATGTCCCAGGGAACGTTCAACAGACGGATGGTCACCTTTCCCTGCACGGCGTCGCTGATGACGATGTTCTTCTCACTCACCTCTGCGATCAGCCTGAGCACGTTCTTGATGTCCGCGTCCTTGAAGTCGAGGGAGATCTTCTTGCCCTTGTAATTGGCCATCGCGGCGCGGGAGATGTACGGCTCGGGCGTCTTGACCTCGGGCTCGGGCGCCGTCTCCGGTTGCCGCGGGGCTGTCTCCGCGGGCGCGGCCTCCGGCTCCGGAGCCTTCACCTCGGACACCTGCTGGGCGGCCTCCGGCTCGGGAGGAGGAGGAGGCTCGATCTTGGCCGCCCCTTCGGTCTCCGGCAGGGCCGGGGGCGGCAGCAGGGGGATCTCGGGCGGGGTCTCGGGGAGCAGCACGCTCACGCGCAGCCCCCTCTCTTCCTCCAGAACGTTGTAGGGCCGCTTTTGGCGCAACCGGATCGTCAGCTCAACCTTGCCGGTCGGTCCGCTTCCCACCTGCTCGGGCTTCACCGACAGGACGGCCGACGGAAAGGCCCTGGTGTCGATCGGCCACTGAAGGTGGTCCGGGATCTGGGCGCCGGGAAGCGTGACAACGATGGAATCGTCTCGCTCCTCGACATCATACGGCGTGGCGCCGTCCGTTGCGATGATCAACTCCGAGGCCGATTCGGTCTGGCGGAAGTCGATTCCCTGGACGCGCACCGGCTTCCAATCCGCCTGGGCAAGGGTGATAGGCACCTCCGGACCGCCCATGGGAATCGGCTCCGTGTTCGGGTCCCCCGTGTAGGTCGCCTCCCCGAACGCCGTGGCCGACTCGAGGGCAGCCGTCTCAACGGCTTGGGGCGCAGGTTCAGGCACCTCCTGCAAGGGTGTATCGACGCGGGAGAGGGCTTGGCCTTTCGGGAACGCGGACGCCAGGACAACCAGGTCGCCCTGATCGGCCTCGACCAAGGGTTCGGGCTGCCCCTCTTCGCGGCAGTCGAGCACGAGCCGGAGTTTGTCGGGGTGCCTTCCCGCGCGCACCTGCTCAAAGGCGCTCCCCTTGAGCGCAAGCCGATTGAACCGAACCTCCCTGGCCGGCACCGTTATGTCCACTACGAGCCGAGGGGGATCATCGAGAAAGGAGTAACGGTAACCGCTCGGGCCGATGATGTCCGAAAAGACAACTCTTGTATAGCCTTCGCCGACCTCCTCCCGGACTCCGTGCTCTTGCCACGCTTCATCCAACGTTGGGATTCCACCCGGTTCCCTGTGCCCGAGCGCGGGCTCCGGTGCGGGAGAAGGATCGGAAAACAGCGGCTGCGGCTCGGAGGGAGGAGTTTCATCGCTTTCCTTCCCGGGCAGGGCCGGCAGGTCTTCGCGGGCGAGTGTCTCGACGGGGATTTGCACCGATGTCGGTTCCACCAAGGCCTCGCCGACGAATTCCGATGAGTCGGCGGGCACCGGATCGGCAGTCGCCTCCAGAGGACCCTGCCCGGAAAGAAAGGAGAGGATCAAGCCGAGAAGGAACCAGGGTCCGTACGGATTCGCTCTCCATGGAGGAGCCACAAACAGGCGCATGGTACGCCTCCTGACGCCGCGGCCTGTCCGTGGCGCTTGCCTCCCGTTCCGGATCGGTAAGCAAAGCGGACCTGAGGTCATGGGTTCTCTCCTTCCTCCGAGACGTAGAGCTTCTTCGTGACCTGTCTCAACTTCTGGTTGCCCAGGACGTCGCGATAGGTGCTTTCGATGATGATACGGTCCTTCTGGATGGCCGTGATGCGCCCCCCCTCGCTTCCGACGGCGTCCCCGGCCGATACCACGTATCCCTTGCCCACGTCGTCCTCAAGAAGCGCCTTCCTAATCTGTCCGCCCGAGATGATTCCCACCACCTTGAGCTGGTCGAGGCTGTAGCGCTGCAGGGGGGTCTTGATGTCGGGAGTTTGTGCCGAGCTGACGGCCACCGGCGCTCGGGTTGCCACGAAAGACTGGAAGGGATCCCGCTGCGCCTGCGGGCGATAACCGGCGGCCTCGTCACTCTCCTTGGGGGCCTCCGCAGCCGGCGTGCCGGTCGCCCGGGCCTCCGGCAGATCGGTCGCCGCGGGAACAGGTGCGGGTGCGGGCTCCGTCGGGGAGAGGCCCGTTTTCGTCACCTGTCGGTGGGCGGGCGGCTTGTCCTTGCATCCTCCGGCCGCGCAGGCCAGGGCCAGACCCAGAAGCAGGGCGAGCGCGGCGAAGGGCACTGCCCTTTGCCGGCCTCTGCGGATGCGGAAACGAGAGATCATGTTCACTCCTCCGACCTCCTGCTCTTGCCCGGCTTCCCTTTGCCCGGTGTGCCTTGTTGTTGGGGAGCAGGGCGCTCCGATTCCTCGAGGAACTTGTACGTGGTGGCCTTGCATGCGGTGACCAGAGAGGACGATGGGGCCCCTTGCTTGCCCTTGTCGATGCTCAGGTCGGATATGTTCACGATACGGGGAAGATTGCCCACGCTGTGGAAGAAGGTCAGAAGATTGGGGTAGCTCCCTTCCAGCTTGATGTCCACAGGCACCTCTGCGTAGAATTCCTTCGCCTTCTGGGGGCCGGGCTTGAACAGGGACACCTCCAGGCCGGCCTCCCTGCCGAGATTCGAGATATTCTCGAGGAGGGAGGGAATCTCCTTCTTGTCCGGAAGCTGGGCCATGGCCAGCTTGAGAGATTGCTCCAGACGCTCGCACTCCTTCCGGAAGGCGGGCAGGTCCTGCACGATCGCCTCCTGCTCGGCCTTCTTGGCCAGGAGCCCGCTCAAATCCTTGTCGAGCTTCTGGATGGCCTGATAGGAAGGCAGGAAGAGAAGCCACACATAAAGCGCGGCGAGCAGGGCGAGAACCCCGGCGAGAATCAGGATCTTCTTCGTTCGGTCCAGCGCGAGGATTCTGTCCAGGGACACGTCCATTGCCATGGCGTCATCCTTCTATGGGGATTTTCGTCCCTTCCCCGCAGGCGCGGGCGAGACCTTCGCCGCTCCCGGCGCCTCTGCCTCCGCCTTCGAAGGCGCCATCGCGGCAACCAGAGAAAAACGCTTCATTCCGACCCCTTCGACCTCCTTCTGCTCGGTCTGAACCAGCTCCACCGTCGTGAAGGACCGGGTCGCCTCGAGTTCTTTCATGAACGCGGCGATCGTCTCGTTGTCGATCGCATACCCCTCCATCGAGAGGCTGCCGCCCTTCAGTTCGAGCTGATCGAGCCACATCTTTTCCGGAATGGTCTGCGCGACCCCGTCCAGGAGCTTCACGACCAGCATCTTGCCCTTTTCCAGCCTTTGGATGATATCGAGCTTGGTCTCGAGCTCCTTCTTCGCGGCCTTGTATTTTTCCACCTCACCCACTTGCTTCTTGAGCTCCGCGAGTTCCTGGTTCACGTACTGGATCCGCTGCTCCAGCTCTTTCTTTTCGCGATACTGGTAGAAATGGATACCCCCCAGGATCACGAGGACCAGGCAGATCGACAGCATGAAGATGGAGATTTGCTGCCGGGAGGTCTCCTTCCGGATCGCCTCACGATCGGAAAGCAAATTGATCTTGATCATCAGTCCCCCACGCTCCTCAGGGCGAGGCCCACGCTCACACCCATGAACGGCTGTATTTCCTTGAGGTACTCCGGTCGGAACTTGGCCGGATCCGCAATCACCCTCCGAAACGGATCTGCCAGATCCACCGGTGTTCCGAGGCGCTCTTCCATTCTGCCGGCAAGCCCCGGAAGGGCGGAACAACCGCCGCAGAGCACCACCCTGTGGATCTTCTCGCTTCCGGAGGTGGCCGAGAAGAACTCGAGCGAGCGCTGCGTCTCGTTCAGCAGGACCTCGGTGATCCGCTCCAGGATCTCCTGAACCTCCCTTTGGTGCTCTTCCCGCCCGGAGCCGCCCAGCTTCAGGTACTCGGCCTCCTGGAAGCTCAGGTTCAGGGCCTTTTGAATCTCCTCGTTGAACTGGTTCCCGCCGAAATGGATATCCCTCGTGAACAGCGAGGCCCCGTTCTTGAAGATGTTGATATTCGTGATGCTCGCTCCGATGTTGAAGATCGCGATCACCTCGTCTTCGTCCACGTCCGCATTGGCCTCGTACATGTTCTCGACGGCGAAGGATGCGACATCCATGATGACGGGACGCAGATCTGCCTCCCGCAGAAGGCTTGCGTAGTCTTCCACCAGGTCCTTCTTCGCGGCCACCAGCAGGACATCCATCTGCCCGCTCGCGGCCTCATCGCCCTTCTCGCCGGCCGGCGAGAGGATCTGGTAGTCCAGGTTCACATCATGAATGTTGAACGGGATGTACTGCTCCGCCTCCCACTGGATCGATTGTTCGAGTTCCTCGCGCGACATGGCCGGCAGGCTGATCTTCTTGATGATCACGGAGTGGCCGCACACGGAGGTCGCCACGTTGCGCGATTCCGGCCTGTGGACGTCCAGCAGGTTCCGAATCGCATCGACCACCGCGGGGGCGTTCATGATGGCCCCCTCCACGATCGCCTCGGGAGGCAGGTGCATGATTCCGGCGTTCAGGAGCTGGTAGCCTTTGCCCGTTCTGCGGATTTCGGCGAGTTTCAGTGCGTTCGACCCGATGTCGAGGCCAAAGAGGCTGCTTCTCTTACCGAATAGCATGGGGCTTCCTTTGCTTCGGCATGGTTTCCAGAGGTCCGGCCCGGCCCGGGAAAGCGAATCCGTCCCGGCGTAAGTACATTCCTGTAATTCCGTTTTCGATCAATCGGGCGAAAAGCTTTAGATTTTTGTCGGATTTTTATCAAAATTGACATTATTGTCAAGAAAAGAATTGGATTCTTAAACCACATTTTCATGAATTTTAATTACTTATCTCGTAAAGAAAGGCTTTTTGAGCTCCAAGTACGCCTCGAATGGACTGCAAATGGCGTACCAGGGCCGGGCCTTGGCGCCCGGGCGAGGAGGCATCCGAGAGGAGGGGAAAACCCTGGGGGGGCCGGGTTTCAGTCAGGCTCCCACCACGCGAGAGGACGGCAGGAGGGAGGCTCCTCCAGGAGAAGGCAGACCCGCTTCCCGCCCTGCCCTTCAAGCCGGGCGGTGGAAACGAGCAGGATTCCGGAGTCTTTTTCGATAAAGGGCTGCTCGTCCGTGCTCAGCCGGAAGGCCCGTACCCGATAATCCCCCCTGCCGAAGGGGAGCCGCTCCCCGAAGGGGTCATCGAAGCCCGGCCCCTCGGACTCAGGCTCCGCCTCTTCTGTCAGGCCGGACAGGATGGGCGAGGATTCCCCGCTGGCGGAGCAGAAGGCCCGGCCGTGGGCAAGCCCGGCCTCGGCAATGTAGAGCATCTCCACCGAGCCGCGAAGGGAATCCCTGGCCCTGGTTCCCAGAAGGGCGAAGTTCGTCGCGAACAGGAAGAGCACCGAGAGGAGAGACAGCAGAACAACTGTGAGCAGCAGGACGCTGCCGCGGTCGCCAGGGCTTTCGGGGTCTAGGAACTTCATGGGTTTCACCTTTTCGGGCACGGGCACGCACACGGGCGCGGGCTTCTCTTCGGGCACGGGCACAAAGGCGCAAGATTCGTTCAAAGGGGGTTCCGTATGCACACGGCGGTGGATAAGCTCAGGCGGCCCCCTTGCGTCCCGGTCGTCGCCAGCATTCGCAGGATCCCTTTCGAGGCGTCTTTCGTCAGGCTGAAGACCGGAGCGCCTCCGGCGTTGCGGACGATTCGGGCCGCCATGGGCTGGTTGTTTCTTCGCAGGACCTGGTGCGGCTCGTCCCATCGGAAGACGATCACCTCGCCGGGGTCGCCGGTGTCTCCGTCCGGAGGACTGCCGGTTGCAGGGCCTCTCCGGTCCATTTCGATCCTCACCTCCTCCGGCGCCCCCCCTCCGGGCAGCGTGAGGGCCGCCCCTTCGAAAGCGGATGCCTCCTTCGGGTTGCATCCGGCCATGCGGACGTCCCGGACGACCTGAAAGAGGGCCGCCGACAGGGCCTGCCGCATCCGGGCCGACGCCTCCCAGTGGGCGAGGCAGCGCTGCAGACACAGGGTGGTCTGCAGCAGGGCCGCGACGAAGAAGCCGGTGAGCAGCAGCACCGTGAGCAGCTCGGCAAACGCCCAGCCGTCGGTTGCTTCCGCCTTGTATACGTCGAGCTTCTTGTGATCAAAGGGCACGGGGTTTACTCCTTTTCGGGCACGGGCACGCACACGGGTACGGGGCTTACTCCTCCGCAACCACCAGCGTCGATAATGTCACCGACTTCCTGGCCCCTTTCCACGGGTACGAGCACTCCACGCCGATTTCCATGAGTCCGTCGAAGACCGTGGAGGACGCGACGCTCCATTTCCTGCGCAGGCCCTGATTCCAGCCCTCGCTCCATTCCTCCCCCCCTTCCCCCGCAGCGCCGTGGCCCGTCAGGAAGTCGAACTTGATCTCCTCCACACGCTCCTGCGCGCAGAACAGGGCCCTGACGGCCCAGGTGTCCTCGGCCGTCGCATCCCCGATCGTCTTGAGCAGGCCTGCGAAGCCGAGGATACCGAAGGCCGTGACCACGATGGAAATCAGGATTTCCACCAGCGTGAACCCGTCCGTGCGGGTCCCCGGGCGCCGGTCCCGGTGCGCCGCAAGCCCGGCGCGAAACCTTTTCCGCGGAATCCTAGAGGGGCTGCCAGGCTCCGTCATCCGGGCACTCCGACATCTCGAAAGGGTTGAACGTCCAGGTCTGCAGGCGTCCGGTGCTCAGGAGAATGCTGATCGCCCGCATCCGGTCCTTGCGGTCCGGGATATCCTGTTCCGGGATCAGGTAGAGGGAGCCGGAGCGGTCCGGGGTGCCGGAGGGCAGGAAACGAACCATGCGGTCCTGCAGGTGGATCCCGGAGGAAGCCACGGGCTCGCACCCGCTGGTCCTCTTCACATCGTCGGCCGTGCCGAAGGCCACTGCCGGGTGTTCCCGCCCGAGGTCAAGCTCGCGCACGGAAAGGAGCTGTTCCCCTCCTTCCTCGTCCTCGGTCTCCTCAAGCACCGTGAGCCTCCGCTCCTCCCCGTGGACGAGGACGCGGAACACGGTCCCCTGCCGCACGGCGCTCCACCGGGCCCATTCGAGCAGCGCAACGACCTCGTGCAGGGCGCGGTTGACCCGGGCGGCCGGCAGCATGCCCTGAAGCCCCCGGAAAGAAACCAGGGCCAGAAGGGCGATGAGCGCGCAGCAGACCAGCAGCTCCGGCAGGGAAAAGCCGCCAGGCCGAGGCCTCGGGAGGGTGAGCGGGGAAAAGGTGCCACGTGGGCTTGCCTCGCTCCGACCTGTTTGCCTTTGCTTCTTCATGAACCCTCCCGGCGGAGAAAGAGCGGCCGGGCCGAGACCGAGGCAAAGAGCGTGCCGCCCGAGGGGCCCGGCCTTCGAAAGCGGCCGAAAGGCCTTCGCCGCCGGACGGATGCCGAACGCCTTTCCCCTCGCGACCCGCGGCCGCAGCGCACACACGCAGAGGGAAAACGTGGCAAGCGGTCCATAGCGGGGGCCGGTTCGGGGACGCGGGACCTGCGCGGACCGGGCGGGAACGAGGGGGTCGTTCCTTCCCGGTGCGGTTGTGACGGTTTCTCCGCAAGGGGGGGAGAGGCAGCAAAGGAAGGGCTATGCCTGGATGCCGTATTCCTCGATCTTGTAGAGCAGCGTTCGGTGGCTGATCTCGAGCAGGCGGGCCGCGTGCGTTCGATTGCCTTTGGTTTTCTCGAGGGCCTTGCTGATCAGCTCGCGTTCGATGGCGCGCGAGGCCTTCTTGATCGAAAGCTCCCTGTCCCCCAGGACCGGGCAACCCGTTCGGCTGCCTTCCAGGATGCGTTCGGGAAGCTGTTCCATCCTTATGTGGTCGCTGTCGCTCAGCACCATGGCGCGCTCGATCGTGTTCTCGAGTTCCCGCACGTTCCCCATCCAGGCGTAGTCCATCAACGCGCCGATCGCCTCGGAAGCGATGCCCTGGATTTTCCTCTCGAGGTTTTCGTTGAACTTCTTGATGAAATGCTGGACCAGCAGCGGGATGTCTTCCCGCCGTTCCCGGAGGGGCGGAAGATGAATCGGGATGACGTTCAGCCGGTAGTAGAGATCTTCGCGAAAGGAGCCCTTGGACACCTCCCTTGCCAGGTCCTTCACCGTGGCAGCGATGATGCGCACATCCACCTTGTGCGACTTTGTGTCCCCCACCCGCCGGATCTCCGAATCCTGCAGGGTCCGCAGGATCTTCACCTGCAGGAACTTCGGCAGTTCCCCGATTTCGTCCAGGAAGAGGGTTCCCCCGTCCGCCTCCTCGAAGAGGCCTTTCTTGTTGCGCGAGGCATCCGTGAATGCGCCCTTCACGTGGCCGAACAGCTCGCTCTCCAGGAGGTTGTCCGGGATGGCGCCGCAGTTGATGGCCACGAAGGGCCCGCTCGCGCGGTCGCTGTGATAATGGATGGCCCTGGCGATCAGCTCCTTGCCGGTTCCGCTCTCGCCGGTGATCAGCACCGTGGTCTTGTAGTCGGCCACCTTGCGGACCGACTCGAAGATCCGGTGCATCTCCGCGCTCTTGGCGATGATGTTCTCGAAGCTGTACTCCTTCCTGACCTCCCTGCGGAGTTGCTGATTCTCTCTCCTGAGCCGCTCCCGTTCTTCCGCCTTTTTCAGGGTGAGCAGGATCTCGTCCGGCTTGAAGGGCTTGGAAACATAGTCATAGGCGCCGATCTTCATCGCCTCGATCGCATCGTCGATCGTGCCGTAGGCGGACATCATGATTACGGTGGCCTCGGTGAGGTCCTCCTCGGACATCTTCTTCAGAAACGTCATGCCGTCCATGCCCGGCATGCGGATGTCGCACAGAACGATGTCGTAGAGCTGGTCGCGGATCCTCCGCAGTGCGTCCTCGCCGTTGCCCGCCTCGTCGGTGAGGTAGTTGTGCTTCCGGAGGAATGCGGAAAGCATGTGGCGCATGTTTTCTTCATCATCCACGATGAGAACCTGTTGTTCCATCCTTCAGCATCTCCTGTTCGGGGGCGCGTATGCCGCCCGGGTCGTCCTCCAGGACGGGCAGCCGGACGCTCACGCGCGCGCTTTCGCTCGCTCCGCTCGTGATTCGTATATCGCCGCAAAAGGATTCGATGATCCTCTGGCTCACGGAGAGCCCGAGGCCCGTGCCGCGCCCGGTCTCCTTGGTCGTGAAGAAGGGATCGAACACGCGGGGCAGATTCTCCCGGGAAATGCCGGGGCCGGTATCCGACACCTCGATCTCGACGACCGGCTGACCTTCCAGGAAGGGCCACTTTCCGGCGGCGTGGGTCCGCCGGATCAGGCGATAGTCGATTCCGGGCGGGTCGCCCTCCCGCCGGGCGGGGCCTCCGACTCGCTTCGTTTCCGGGGAGGCGTAGCGGCACATGCGCGAGGCGACCCGGACGGACCCCTCTCCCTGCATGGCGTCCTTGGCGTTCAGAAACAGGTTGACCAGGACCTGTTGCACCTGGCCCGGATCGACCGAGACAAGCGCCGCAGGCTCCTCGAGGCGCAGCTCGAACCGCACGCCCCGGAAGTCGTGCCGCCGCTTCATCATGTTCACGGTCTCCCGGATGAGCTCGTTGAGATCCGTGGGGACAGGCTTGGGCGGGGACGGCTTCGAATACTGCCGGAGGTCTCTGACGATACCGTCGATGCGGAGGACCTCCTTCTCCATCCGTTTGAGATAGTCCTTCTGCTCCTGCGGGTCGGCCACGCCCTGCTCGAGCATCGCGATGTACCCCAGGACCGCCCCGAGCGGGTTGCCGATCTCGTGGGCGACCCCGGCGGCGAGCAGACCCACCGAGGCAAGCTTCTCCGACTGGATGACCTCCTGCTGGGTGGCCTTCAGCTCCAGGTTCATCTTCTGGAGGCTTTTCAGGTGCTCGTTGAGCGTTTTCTCGTGTCCTTTGAGCTTCTCGGCCATGGTGTTGAACGTGCGGGCGAGCAGGCCCACCTCGTTGTCGCCCTCGGGTTCGACCTTCTGCTGCAGATCGCCGTCGGCCACCCGGCGCATCACGGCGATCGTCTTTTCCAGGGGCTGAACCACGGTACGGGAGATGAGCACGGTCCCGAAGATCAGAAAGACCAGGCTGCCCAGAACGATGTAGATCAGGATGAATCGGACGGTCTGCCGGGCGCTCCCGACGACGCCGTCCAGGGAAAGGGTGGCGAGGATTCCGCCCAGGAGCCTGCCCGACCTGCGAAGCGGAAAGGCGAAGGTTGCCTGATGGAAGGACCCGAACAGGAGGGGCTTGCCGTCCAGCCTCGTGTAAGGCTCGCCGGTCCGAAAGCAGATCCGCAGGGCCTCTTCGCTTGCGCGGAGGTTTGAAACGCCCCGGCCGGTTGAGCAGATCTCGCGCAGTTCCGAATCGACGAGATGCAGCCGGATCCGAGGGTCCCGCTCGGCGTAACGCCGCATGAGATCCTCTGCGGCCCCCCGCAACTGCCGGTTCCGGGCGATCCCATCGAATCCGTCCGGAGGCAGAAGACCGAGCGTTTCCTCGGCGAACGACTCGAGCAGCACCCTTCCCTGGAACAGATGCTGCTGCAAGAGGTGGTTCCCGTTGATGAACCATACCCCGAAGCCGGTCAGAACCAGCGAAATCAGCGAGACGACGGCGAGGTTCCCGAGGATCTCGAAGCGGAGTCCTCTGAAGCGCATGACGAGTGTTCCCCTTCCCGGAGCTATGAGACTTTTTCGGTCGGAAGGGAGCGAAAGTTTAGGACCCGGTCGGCAAACAGCCCGCGTTTGCCTCGTACGGGGGACGTGGAAGATTCAAAAAGAACAGGCAGATGAAGGGGTTGCCTGCCTGCTAGGAAGGGAGCAGGGCCCAGTAGGCCCGGATCAGGCGCTCCCCTGCCAGGATGTAGAGAAACGAGCCTCCTGCCAGAAAAGGCCCGAACGGGATCGGGACCTGGCCGTTCTGCCGGCGGGCGATCATCAGGGTGATGCCCACCGCCGAGGCGATCAAGGAGCCTGCGAAAACCGTGAAAAGAACGCCCTTCCATCCCGTGAAGGCGCCGATCATGGCCAGAAGCTTGATGTCGCCGCCTCCGATCCCTTCCTGCTTTCGCACCGCCTCGTAGGCCATGCCCACCAGAAGGAGCGATCCCCCGCCGAGCAGAACCCCGATGAGCGAGTCGAGGAAGCCCATCTCGGGGACAAAGGCGGCCAGGCAGAGACCGATGGGGATGCCGCCAAGACTGATCTCGTCCGGGATGATCCGGTGTTCGAGGTCGATCGCGCCCGCGACCAGGAGAGAGGCGGAGTAGAGAAAGTAGACCCAGTAGGCCGCCTCGAGGCCGAAACGATGGAAGACGAGCCAGGAAATCAGGCCCGTGGCCGCCTCGACGAGGGGGTAGCGAACCGGGATGCCCGCCCCGCAGCGCCGGCATCTCGCCCGCAGGAGAAGGTAGCTGAGAAGCGGAATGTTATCGTACCAGGCGATTGCTTGGCCGCACGAGGGGCAGGACGACCCGGGCCTCACCACGGAAAGGTCCCGGGGAAGCCGGTAGATGCATACGTTCAGGAAGCTTCCGAGGATCAATCCCCAGAGGACGCTCAGGAGATCCGGCATCCATGGGAGCACATAGAGGAGTTCGGTCACGCTTCGTCTCCGGGGGGCACTTCGGAACCACTATAGAGGAACCACGGGGATTTGCAAGGAGGCATGCCGGTGAGCGGGGCTCGTCTCAAATCTCAGCTATCAGCTATCAGCCCTCCCCATCCCGCCACCCCGGGGGCGAGGGGCGGTGGGCTAACAGCTGATAGCTAATAGCTAGACCCCCCCTCACGGACACGCGGCGTCCTCGCCCCTCTGGTTGTCCTGATTGACGCAGAATTTCTTGCCGAAATCAGGACCGTTCGCCTTGCCCGTCGCCGTCGCTGTGAAATCGAGTTGCGGATTCACGCACGTGACCGAGTACTCATAGAGCAGGTCCGCCTGGTCGCCGGGCCGGAAGTCCGGCAGGGCCAGCATCAGGTCGGAGGTGTTGGCTCCGGCGATGTAGGTGCCCAGTTCGGCGCGGTGTTTTTCCTGGAGCAGCCGGAGGGTCTCGAGGTTCGTCTTGTATTCTGTTCTCTTTCCCTGTTTCTGGATGCCCATGTACGTGGGGATGGCGATGGCGGCCAGGATACCGATGATGGCCACAACGATCATGAGCTCCGTGAGGGTGAAGGCCTTCCGATTGTGTTTCATGGCGAATACTCCGTCTCTTCCGCCGTGAAGGGGCGGTCAGTCGATTCCGGGCTCCACGCGGTAGACGGCCAGGATGCCGTCATCGGCCGGACCGCCGTGCGGCTCCTTCGCCGTCACGACCACCGTGGCGCCGATGCTGCCCACGGCCGCATCGAGGTCCGGGATCAGGTGGATCCTTCCGTCACGCCTGCAATACACGGGCAGGGTGCCGGTAGGCTCAACGACCAGAAGCGGCCCGTCTCCGGCCGGCCCCCGGCCCTGCCAGCGTTCGTTGCCGGCACGGGCGTAGTCCCGGAGAACGTCGCCGACCCTGAATGCGCCGTCCCCGGCTCCCGGAACCGCCGCCTGCGGGGTTGTCGGCCGGCCGGAGACCGTGTTCGAGAGCCAGCCGGGAAGCTCCTCCCTGCAGGCCCCGGCGCAGGCGAGCAGGCGGTCCGTGCGGGACCGGGCTTGCATCCGAACCACGGACGGGATCGCGAGGGAGGCGAAGATCCCGAGGACCGCGCACACGGTTGCGATCTCGATGAGTCGGATCCCTTTTCGCCGGTCCAGTCGTGATGCAGCGCTCTTCATGGTCCGGATACCGCCGGCAAAGAACGTAGCGACGGGGACAGCCCTGCCGTCCCCGTCGCCGATTTTCAGTTACGGATCGCTTGTTGGTCTGGCCGGTTCATTATTCGCAGGTGACCGTGTGAACCACCAGGATACCGTCGTTGTTCGGACCGCCGGTGGCCTCAACGTGGGTTCCGACGATCGTGGCGCCGACGATGTCGCCGTTCGAGTTCGTGATCGGGTTGAGATAGACCTGGCCCGTCACGGCCGGTGCCGCATTGGGCACGTAAAGCGGCAGGGTGGAGTCGAACGGGCTCACGTCGTCAAAGCCGGGGTTGGTTGCGTCGCCGGTACCGCCGTCCGTGCTGTGCAGGGCGACAAAATCGGCAATCGGGTCGCCCGATCCGCCTGCGGGGTCGTCCGCATTGTCCAGCGAGCCGTCGCCGTTCAGGTCCACAACTCCTATTTCGCCCGTCAGGTAGGCGGCGATCCAGCTGTGCAGTTCGGACTTGCATGCCTGGGACGCGCCCATGACGGCCCGCATCTTGGACTTCTTCTGCATACCGAGATAGTTCGGGATCGCGATGGCGGCCAAGATACCGATGATGGCCACAACGATCATCAACTCGATCAGGGTGAAGCCTTTCTGGTTTCTCATCTTGCTCAGCATGTTGGGTACCTCCTTGGGTTTTCGGGTTCTCAATGTGGGATAGGGACACTCGTTCTTTCGTGTTTTCGTCTTGTCCTCCGACTCTGCCTTTCACCTCCTTTCTTCAGGGGTTTTCTGCTCGGTCCGAATCAGGAAAGTTGCTTTCCGTTGCCTTCGAGCGGTTTTCCTGCGCGAATGTGCAAAGGGTATGCCACCAGGGCGGCGGAGGCGGCGGGGCGACGCCGCGGCCGGAATGCGCGGTTCAGCGAGGCACGACATAGGTGCTTGATATTCGGCCGGAAAAAGCGCCGATACCGCTCGCGGAAGCGGTTCCTCGTGGCCGGGTTCCTTGCGCCGGGGCATGCGGAATGGACCCCTTGATTCACGCCTCGGAGTGACGGGATTTGTCACCCGGTTGACGCGGGAGAGCCTCATGCGGCCTCGTCCCGGTCGTTCATCGCGTATTTTTCCAGCCTGTAACGGAAGGAACGGAAGCTGACATGAAGCAGCTCCGCGGCCCTCTTCTTCACGCCGTGGGTCCTCTCCAGGGCCTGCAGGATCATCTTCTTCTCGATGTCCTCGACCAGGTCTTCGAGATGGACTCCCTCCTCGGGAAGGCGAAGGACCTCCTGGCCCCTGCCCGTTGCGCCCCACTCGCGTCTCATCCCATGCGCGATGTCCGAGGGGAGCGAGGCGGTCTGGACCTCGGAGGAGCCCTCGAGGGCCACCGCGCGCTCCAGGATGTTTTCGAGTTCCCGCACGTTGCCCGGATACAGGTAGCCCTTGAGCTTCTCCATGGCCTCTTGCGAGATCCCGTCGATCTTTCGGTTCAACTGCGCCGCGTACTTGCGAACGAAGTGCTCGGCCAGAATGGGGATGTCTTCCTTGCGCTGGCGCAGCGGCGGCAATTGGATCTGGATCACGTTCAGCCGGTAGTACAGGTCCTCCCGGAAGGTCCCTCGCTCGATCTCGGCCTCGAGGTCCTTGTTCGTGGCGCAGATGATCCGGACATTGACCGAGAGGTTCTCCGTGCAGCCCACGCGCCGGAAGGTCCTCTCCTGGATGAAGCGCAGAAGCTTCACCTGCATGGCGAGCGGGATCTCCCCCACCTCGTCCAGGAAGACCGTACCGCCGTTGGCCATCTCCAGGAGCCCGATCTTGTTCTGGATGGCGCCCGTGAACGACCCTTTGATATGGCCGAAGAGTTCGCTCTCGATCAGGTTCTCCGGGATGGCGCCGCAGTGGATGGTGACGAACGGCTCGTCCCGGCGGCTGCTTTGCTGGTGAATGGCCTTGGCGACCAGCTCCTTGCCGGTTCCGCTCTCGCCCGTGAGCAGGACGTTGGTGGGCGTGTCCGCGATCTTCTCGATGAGGTTGAAGACCCGTTCGATGGCCGGGCTCTTTCCGATGATCAGCTTATGGGTGTCCGGGATATCGAGCTGCTTCTTCAGAAGCTTGTTCTGCCGTTCCAGGCACCTTCGTTCGAGTGCGCGCTTGATGACGATCCGGATCTCCTCGACCTTGAAGGGCTTCGTGATGTAGTCCAGGGCGCCCTGCTTCATCGCCTCGACCGCGGATTCGGTGGAGGCATACGCGGTGATCATGATCACGGCCGTGTCGGGCCACGTCTCCTTCGCCTTCCTGAGTACGCCCAGCCCGTCGATGTCCGGCATCCTGACGTCGCAGATGACGGCGTCGAAGAATCGCTTTTCGATCCGTTCGATCGCCGCGGCGCCGTTCTCCGCGGTATCGACCTCGAACCCGTCGCGCCGGAGCATGATCTCGAGGAATTCCCGCATGCTCTTCTCGTCATCGACCACGAGGATCTTGCTCTTCGCTGTCATTCCATACCTCCTGGTTGCGCAAGGAGTCCTTCCCCGGGCTCCGCGGATGTATTTCCATCGAAGGGGTCAAGCGAACGGGCCCGCGAGGCCACGCTTTCCCGTAAAGGGCTTTCCGAGCCGGCGCGTGCGAGCCCCGTCGACGCCTGCGGGGCCGCGGCGGCGACTCCACCGGGCAGTTCGATCTCGAAAACCGTTCCCTCCCCCGGCTTGCTGCGGACGTGGATTCTTCCACCGTGGTTTTCCACGATCCGGTGGACGATGGCCAGGCCCAGGCCCGTGCCTCCGGGTCGGCTTGTGTAGAAGGGGTCGAAGACTCTCCCCAGGTCCTCGACGGCGATTCCTTTCCCGTTGTCCCGCACCCTCCAAAGCACGGAGCAGCCGCGCCCCCCGCCCCTCGCCTCCTCCGCCTCGACCTGTATCCGCCCGCCGTCGGAGATCGCCTGCGCCGCGTTGAGCAGCAGATTCCAGAGGATCTGCTGCAACTGCCGCCGGTTTGCATCGACGAACAGGCCCGGCTGGATGCGGACCTGCACCTCCAGCCCGTCCCGAAAGTGGGGCCCCTTCTTGAAGATCTCCAGCGTATCTTCCACCAGGTCGCGCAGGGGGATGGACTCCCGGTCGCCCGCGTGGGGGAACGCGAACAGGAGGAAGTCCGTGATGAGGCCGTTGAGCCGCTCGCTCTCCTTCAGGACGATGCCCATCAGCCGCTCCTGGGTTTCCCCGAGCGAGGATTCCCCTTTGAGGAGCTGGATGGACCCGTAGATCGAGGCCAGGGGGTTGCGGATCTCGTGGGCCAGGCCGGCGGCCATCTCGCCGATGGCGGCGAGTTTTTCCTTTCTTCGGAGGGCCTCCTCCATCTGTTTGAAGTACGTGAGGTCCTGAAAGACGATCAGGTGGCCGAAGGGCTCTCCGCGGGCGTCGCGCAAGACCGCGCCGGAGCATCCGAGCGTGAGGCTCTTGCCGTCCTGACGGGCGTACGCCTGCTCCCACCGCAGGGGAGATGTGGACGCGGCGTCCTGAATGTCCAGTTCCTCGAGGGGCACCCGGCCCAGGAAATCCTCCACCTTGCTGCCGAGCAGCGCGGCCCGGGGCCGGTCGGTGATCGCGGAGGCCGCTTCGTTCACGGACATGATCCGGCCTTGACGGTCGAGCGTGATCAGGCCCGAGCGGATGCACCGGACGATCGATTCGTTCAGGCGAAGGAGGTCCCGGACCTTCTCGGACTTCTCCTGGAGGAGCAGGTTCGTCTGGGAGAACCTCTGCTTGAGAGTGCCGGTCAGCCAGGCCGCCGAGCCCATGGCGGCGAAGATGAAGATCAGGTTGGCGAGGGGATATCCGGCCGGCTCGGTCGCCACCGGGGCTGCGATGGGGGTCGCCTTCGGGAACAGGGCCCAGTGGTACTCCAGGTGCAGTTCCAGCCAGTAGAGCAGGCCGCAGAGAAAGGCGATGAGAACGGCGCCGTACAGGCCGAGCAGGATGCTTCCCTCGATGATGACGAAGAGATACAGGAAGATGAAGAGGCTTCCGGTCCCGCCGGTGCAGTAGATCCAGACGGCCGTGAAGGCGAGGTCCCAGCCGACCTGCAGCTTGGCCAGGAGGTCCCGCGACACGCGCGCGCGCAGGCTGAACCAGGTCAGCATGCTGAATGCGTAGGCGTAGAGAAGAAGATGGACCAGGCGCGGCGCGGCCTGGGGCAGTTCGCCTTCCGAGGCCCGCGCGGCGAGCATGGCGACGAAGAGACACAGGCAGGTGGTCAGGACGACGCGCGCCCAGAGGCATCCGCGCACGAGCGGGCCCAGGCGCTCCTCGCCGGCCGTCGCGGAGACGGGCGCCGGGGGCGCCCCGCCCCGGGGCGTGCCGGAGGCGGCCGGGTCGCGCAAGGGCGGTCTGTCTGCCTTTCTGCTCAAAGAAGCGACTCCAGGGTTTGCGGTTCTCGAAGGCTTGCGCCCGCCTCCTCTTGCCTTTGCCCTTTCCCGTTTCGGCTGCGACGAACCCGCCTAGGCGACCACCGAGGCCATCTTGAAGATCGGCAGGTACATACAGACCATCATGCCGCCGATCAGCACGCCCAGTACGACCATCATCAGGGGCTCGAGCAGGGAGGTGAGCGCGGCCACGGTCGCATCGACCTCTTCGTCGTAGAAATCGGCGATCTTGTTCAGCATGGCGTCGAGCGAGCCGGTGCTCTCGCCCACGCCGATCATCTGGACCACCATGCCGGAGAAGACCTCGGACTGTTCGAGAGGCTCGGCGATCGTCTTTCCCTCGGAGATGCTCACCCGCGTCTTCATGATGGCCTCCTCGACCACCCTGTTCCCGGAGGCCTTGGCGGTGATGAGCAGGCCGTCCAGGATCGGCACGCCGCTGGAGACCAGCGTGCCGAGGGTTCGCGTGAAGCGGGCGGTCGCGATCTTGAGCAGCAGGTCGCCGAAGATCGGCAGCTTCAGGAGCGTCCGGTCGATCACCATCCGCCCCTGTTCGGTGCGGTAGTACCGGCGCAGCAGGAAGACGGCTCCGATGACGCCGGCGATCATGTAGAAGATGTTCGCTTTCATGAAGTTGCTGAGCGCGATGATGAACTGGGTGGGCGCCGGCAGGGCGGCCCCGAAGCCCTTGAACATCTGCTCGAACACGGGGATGACGAAGACGAGGAGCACGATCACGACCAGGACCGAGACGCCCAGGATGGCGGAAGGATACACCATGGCGCCCTTGACCCTCTTCTTCAGGGCGATCGATTTCTCCATGTACTGGCTGAGCCTGCTCAGAATGATGTCCAGCGTGCCGCCGATCTCGCCCGCCGTGACCAGGTTGGTGTACAGGTCGTCGAAGGCCTTGGGATGCTTCCGCAGGGCATCCGAGAAGGTGGCGCCCCCCTCGACGTCGCCCTTGACGGCAAGCAGCGTATCCTTGAAGGCCTGGTTCTCCTGCTGGTTCGCCAGGATCTCCAGGGACTGGACAAGCGGGAGGCCCGAATCGATCATGGTGGCCAGTTGCCGCGTGAAAACCGCCACCTCCTTCTGCGTGACGCGGTGACTGAGTTTGAACGAGAAGCGGGAGGCCTTTTCCTTCTCCGCCTTGACCTGAATGGGTACGATCTGCTGCTTCCTCAGGTTCAGGACGGCGACGGCCGCGTTGGCCGCCTCCATCTCTCCCCGGATGACTTCCCCTTGCCGGTTCTTTCCCTGCCACTTGAACAAAGGCATTGGAGTCTCCTCCTGGAACCGCGAGCGAGGCCTTCGGCCGGATCGTCGGGCACGAGACCGCGCGTGCCCGGCTTCCCTGCCCTCTTACCGGTTCCTGTATGGTGGTTTCTGCGTCGGTTGATACCTTGCCCCCTGCGTCCCTGCGGCCCGCGGCCCTTGCGTGCCCGTGGCCCTCGCCCCGCCCTCGAGCTGAGGCTCCCTCGAGGCGATCATCTCGTTCAATTCGTCCGGCGAAGACGAGCGGCAGATGGCGTCGTCGTAGTTGATGATCCTTCGCGTGAACAGCTCCGCAAGGGCCTGGTTCATGGTCTGCATTTCAAACTTCGACTGCCCCATCTGCATCTGGGAGTAGATCTGATGGATCTTCTCCTCCCGGATCAGGTTGCGGATCGCGGCGTTCGGCACCATGATCTCGAGGGCGAGCACGCGCCCCTTGCCGCCCATCCGGGGGATCAGGATCTGGCTGAGCACTCCCTCCAGGACCAGGGAGAGTTGGGCCCGGACCTGGGGCTGCTGGAAGGGAGGAAAGACGTCGACGATACGGTTGATCGTTTGCACGCAAGAGTTCGTGTGGAGCGTCGCGAAGGCCAGATGGCCCGTCTCCGCGATGGTCAGGGCGGCCTCGATCGTCTCCAGGTCCCGCATTTCACCGATCAGCACGACGTCCGGGTCCTGCCGCAGGATGTGTTTGAGGGCCTTCTTGAAGCTGACCGTGTCCGCCCCCACCTCGCGCTGATTCACGATGGCTTTCTTGTGGGCGTGGACGTATTCGATCGGGTCCTCGATGGTGACGATGTGAAGCGGCCGGGTCGAGTTGATCTCGTCGAGCATGGCCGCCAGCGTCGTCGTCTTGCCGCTTCCGGTCGGCCCGGTCACCAGGATCAGCCCCCGGGGCTTCCGGGTGAGTTCTTTCACGATCGGGGGAAGGCCGAGCTCCTGGAAGCTCCGGATGCTGTAGGGAATCGTCCGGAAGGCCCCGGCCACGGTTCCCCGCTGCACGAACAGGTTCGCGCGGAAGCGGCTCAGGTCCTTGATGCCGAAGGAAAGGTCCAGCTCGTTCTCCTCTTCGAACCGTTTCTTCTGCTGCTCGGTGAGAACGCTGTAGCACATCTGTTTCGTATCGATCGGCGAGAGCGGCTCCATGTGGAGGCTCACCAGGTTTCCGTCGACCCGTATCTGCGGCGGCGAGCCCACCGTGAGGTGGAGGTCGGAGGCGTCCTTTTCGATCATGATTTTCAAAAGTTCCGGTAGTGAAGCCATGGATTTCCTCCTGCAGGGATTCTTCTTTTCCCGTTGACACCGCTATTCAAGCACGGCATCCTCGATCTGCGTGTGCAGCCCGCGCGCCGCGCTCCTTCCGTTGCCCTCGTCGTCCGGCGCGGTGACGCGCAAGACCTCTTCCGGCGTGGTGACGCCCTCCCGAATCTTGTGCAGGCCGCTCTGCCGCAGGGTCTTCATGCCCGCCTGCACGGCGGCGCGCTTCAACTCGCTCGCCGAGCCCCCCTCGAGGATGATCTCCTTCAATTCCTCCCGAAGGGGCATGACTTCATAGAGGGCGATCCGACCCTTGTATCCCGTCTCGCTGCACCGCTCGCACCCGGCGCCCTGATAGATCTCGGCGCCCTCGGCCTCCTCGGGCGACATCCCCATCTCGATCAGCGCCTGCGGGTGGACCTCGTGACGCTCCTTGCACTCGGTGCAGATCTTCCGCACGAGCCGCTGGGCCAGGATGAGGTTGACCGAAGAGGTCACCAGAAACGGCTCGACCCCCATGTTGAGCATCCGGTGAATCGTGCTGGGCGCGTCGTTCGTGTGGAGGGTGCTCAGCACGAGATGGCCGGTCAGGGCCGCCTTGATCGCGATCTCGGCGGTCTCGAAGTCGCGGATCTCGCCGACCATGATGATGTCCGGGTCCTGCCGGAGGAAGGCGCGCAGGGCGGCCGCGAAGTTCAGGCCGATCTCCTCGTGCATCTGCACCTGGTTGATGCCCGGCAGGTTGTATTCGACCGGGTCCTCGGCCGTGGAGATGTTCTGGGTGACCTTGTTAAGCTCGCTCAGGGCCGAGTACAGGCTCGTCGTCTTCCCGCTCCCGGTCGGGCCGGTCACCAGGACCATGCCGTACGGCCTGTAGATCGCCTCCTTGAAATCCCGCAGCGCCTGCTCCTCGAACCCGAGCTTCGTCATGTCGAGCTGCAGGGCGCTCTTGTCCAAGAGTCGCAGCACGAGCTTCTCCCCGAAGAGGGTGGGAAGCACCGAGACGCGGAAGTCCATCTCTTTCGAGTGGGTCTTCAGCTTGATGCGGCCGTCCTGGGGCAGCCTCCGCTCCGCGATGTCGAGGCTCGACATGATCTTGAGCCTCGAGATGATCGCGTTCTTCAGGCGCATGGGCGGGTTCATGATCTCGTGGAGCACGCCGTCGATCCGGTAGCGCACCCGGAACTGCTTCTCGTACGGCTCGATGTGAATGTCGCTGGCGTCCTTTGCGATGGCCTCGGTCAGGATGACGTTCACCAGCTTGACGACCGGGGCCTCGGAGGTGGATTTCTGGAGCTCCTCGATGTTCAGCTCCTCTTCGTTGTCCACCACCTCCAGCTCGAGGTCCTGCAGGTCGCTCATGACGTCCATGAGCGTGGCGGTCTGGTCGTAGTAGCGGTTGATGGCGTCCTTCAGGGCCGTTTCATCCGCGACGACCACGTCGACGTTGTAGCCGGTCAGGAACTTGATGTCGTCGATGACCAGGTAATTGGTCGGGTCGCAGGTGGCGATCACCAGGGTCGAGCCTGCGCGGCTCACGGGCAGGACCTTGTGCTTCTGCACGACCTCCGAGGGAACCAGTTTCAGCAGGTCCGCACCGATTTCCACCTTGGCCAGGTCGACGGCGGGAAAGCCGAACTGCTTGCTCAGGAAGTGCAGAAGGTCTTCTTCCTTGAGATAGCCCAGCTTGATCAGGTTGGAGCCGATCAGGCCGCCGGTTCGTTTTTGTTCCTCGAGGGCCTTTTCCAGTTGCGCTTTCGTAATCAGCCCGGCCTGTATCAACCGGTCCCCGAGGCGTCCGTTCGACATCTTGGTGGGAGACAGATCAGCCTCGGCAAGCTGCCCATTCTGCGATCGTGCCAAGGAAACAGCCCTCTTCGCGAATCCGAATTTTGTCAATGCATGCCCGGCTGCGTGCCCCGGAACGGCATCCGGGAGACACGGGGCGTCCGGCCTGCCCGGGTTTTGAGCAAGATTTGTACCAAGGTGACGCAGATTGTTTACGGGAGGGTAAACGACCGGAGTTGTGCCGTAAAAGCCGGAGCGGGCCGGGGGCGGCAGCGCGGGAGGATGGGGAAAGGTGAAAAAAGGTCAACAAGTCGAAAAAATTTGCATGGCCTGCACGACGAGGCGGTCTTCCCCCCTCCGCAAGGTTCTCACGTCCAGGACGACCTCGTCCTGCTCGATCCTCGCGATCACCGGCGGAGTGGCCCTGCGGAGCCCGGAGAGGATCTCATCGGCCGGGATGTCCGCGCACGAGAGCCGGACGCCCACGCCCGGAATCGGGTCCGCGGGCATGGCCCCGCCCCCGGTCCTTCCGGTTACCGGGCCGACCGAAACCGAGAAGCAGGGAGGCAGAGTCTCCCTGAGCCTCCGGGCCAGCCTCTGCGCCCGGCTCCGCAGTGCGGCGGGCGGCAGACAGAGCATGGCCAGGATGGGAATGCGGGAGCGGGACCGCTGCGGATCCCGATAGAGCAGAAGCGTCGCCTCCAGGGCGGCAAGGGTGAGCTTGTCGATACGCAGCACGCGGTTCAGGGGGTGCCGTTGGATCCTCTCGATCACCGCCCTGCGGCCCAGCAGAATCCCTGCCTGCGGGCCGCCCAGGAGCTTGTCTCCGCTGAAGGTCACCAGGTCGACGCCGGCGCGCAGCACATCGGCCACCAGAGGGTCGCGCGCCGGTCCCGGCGTGCCGGGGTCGACCAGGCAGCCGCTCCCCAGGTCTTCCATCACCGGAACCCCGCATCGGCGCCCCAGATCCACCAGTTCCTCCGTGGAGACCTCCTTGTGAAAACCCACGACCCGGTAATTGCTCGGATGGACCTTGAGCAGAAGCCCGGTCGAAGGACCGACGGCCTTCTCGTAATCCTTCAGATGCGTCCGATTGGTGGTGCCCACCTCGACGAGCGTGGCATCGCTCTCCCGCAGGATGTCCGGGATGCGGAAGGAACCTCCGATCTCGATGAGCTCGCCCCGGGAGACCAGAACCTCCTTTCCACGGGCCAGCACCCGCAGGGCGAGATGGACGGCGGCCGCGTTGTTGTTCACGACGAGGGCCGATTCGGCCCCGGTCAGGCTGCACAGGAGCCCCTCGACATGTTCGTAGCGCAGGCCCCTCTTTCCCGTCTCCAGGTTGAATTCCAGGTTGGAATAGCCTCGGGCGACCTCCTCGATCGCCCGGAGCGCCTCTTCCGCCAGGGGGGCCCTGCCCAGGTTGGTGTGCAGCAGGACGCCCGTTGCGTTCACCACAGCGCGCAGGCTCGGGCGCGCGAGCCTGCGCGCCTCCGCCAGGATCGCCTCTGCCGCGCTCTCGGGCGGCTCGGGCCCGGAGCGCTCTCCCCGGAGGATCTCCTCGCGCTGGCGCTCCAGAAACCCCCGGGCGGCCTGCAGGAGGGCCCATCGCGGCAAGGCCTCCTTCTGCCCGGCACGCCGGATCTCGGGGCCGTCCAGGATGTCGTGCACCGCGGGCAGATGCCGCAGAATCGACTGAATCGCCTTTGCATCGTCTTGCATGGTTCCATCTTAGACGGCGGGTCGAAAAATGACAAATGCGGGCGGAGCCCGCGCACTGCGGCGCCGAAGCGCGCCGCCGGGGCCCGATCGAGCACCTCCTTTCCTTGCCATTTGGCAGGGGCCTGTCTAGAATTGAGGAACGCAACAGGATGCAGCCGGAAAGAAAGAGGATCGATGCTGGAAGAGCTTCCCCTGAACATACGAAGGCCCGCCCGCTATCTGGGCTGCGAGTTGAACGCGGTGCGCTCGCCGCGGCCGGGCGACCTTCGCGTGGGGCTTGCCTTTCCGGATCTCTACGAGGTCGGCATGTCCCACCTGGGCCTGAGCCTGCTCTATGCATGCCTGAACCGGGTCCCGGGGCTCTTTGCGGAGCGGGTCTTCATGCCGGACGAGGATCTGGAACAGCTTCTGCGCGTTCGCGAGGCGCCGCTGGCCACGCTCGAGACCAAGCTCTCCCTGAACCGACTGGACATTCTCGGCTTCAGCCTGGCTTATGAGCTGACCTACACCAACGTTCTCGGAATCCTGGACCTGGGCGGGATTCCGCTCCGCTCCTCCGAACGGACCCGGGAGCATCCCCTCGTGATTGCCGGAGGTCCCTGCGCGTTCAACCCCGAGCCTCTGGCCGATTTCGTGGACGCCTTCGTGGTGGGGGAGGCCGAGGAACGGCTCGTGGAACTGTGCCTGGCCGTGCGGGAGTGGAAGGCGGCCCGGGGATCCCGGGACGAACTGCTGAGGGCCCTGGAGGGCATGGAGGGCCTCTACGTTCCCTCCCTCTTCGAGCGGAGGATCGAGGGCTCGGACGGCAGAAGCAGGCTCGTGTCCCTGACGGGGCGGGATCGCCCGGTGCGGAAATGCGAGATCGCCTGTCTGGATGATGCGCCCTACCCTTCGCGGCCCCTGGTGCCGTTCGCCCGCATCGTGCACGACCGCATCAGCATCGAGGCGGCGCGCGGCTGCCCGCATTCCTGCCGCTTCTGCCAGGCAGGCAACCTCTATCGCCCCTACCGGGAACGGAGTCCGGAGCGGCTGCGCGAGATCGCTCTCGAGAGCCTGGAGAGGACCGGGTACGAACAAGTCTCCCTGCTCGCCCTGAGCATCGGGGACTACTCGTGCCTCGCTCCGCTGGTGCGGGATCTGGCCGAGCGGCTCACGCCGAAGAGGGTGTCGCTTTCCCTTCCCTCTCTCCGGGTGGGCTCCCTGGACGATTCGGTGGTCCGGGAGATCCTGCGGGTGCGCAAGACCGGATTCACCCTGGCCCCGGAGGCGGCGAGCGCGCGGCTCCGAGGGGTCGTGAACAAGACCATCTCCGAGGAGGAACTCCTGCGGACCGCGCACCTGATCGCCCGGCTGGGGTGGCGAACCTTGAAGCTTTACTTCATGATCGGGCTGCCCACCGAGACGCAAGAGGAGGTGGAGGAGATCGTGCGCCTGGCTCAGCGGATCCGCAGCCATGTCAGGACCGCCCGGGCGGGCGGGCTGCAGGTGACCGTAAACGTCTCCACCTTCGTGCCCAAGGCGCACACGCCGCTCCAGTGGGCGGCACAGGAGGCCCCGGAACAGGCCGAGGAGAAGCAGCGTTTTCTCCGGAAACAGCTCCGGCAGCCGGGGTTCCGGCTCAAGTGGCACGACGTGCGGTTGAGCCTCCTGGAGGGGCTGTTCGCGCGCGGGGACCGGGGCCTCGGCGATCTTCTCGAGACCGCCTACCGGCTCGGATGTCGGAGAGACGGCTGGAGCGAGTACCTGCGCTTCGATCTCTGGGAGAAGGCCTTCGAACGGACCGGCGTGGATCCGCGGGGCCGCCTCGACCCGCTCCCCGACCCGCAGGGGCCCCTGCCCTGGGACTGGATCGAGACCGGGATGCGCGTGGAATGGTTTCGACGCGAGTATCGAAAGGCCCTGGCGGCCGAACCCGCTGACTTCGCCTGCTCGGGCCGGTGCGAGCAGTGCGGGGTCTGCGTGCGGCCCCGCGGCGGACCGCCGGAGCCCGGGGAAGGCGAGCGGGCCGGGTTCCGGCACCTTGCGGGCGGGGCGCCCCGGACAGCGCTTTCGGTCCGGGGCAAGGGCGAACAGCCGGCCGCGAGGTGGAGGCTCTGCTACGCCAAGAGGCACCCCGCCTCCTGTCTCAGTCACCTCGAGACGCTCACGCTGTTTCACAGGGCCCTGCGCAGAAGCGGGCTTCCGATCCACTACACGGGAGGGGAACACCCCCACCCCAAGATGGCCTTCAGCCCGGCCCTTCCGGTCGGCGTGGAAAGCCGGGCCGAATACCTGGACCTCTGGCTTTCGAGCGTCCCGGAGGAAGGGCGGATCGAGCGCGAACTGAACGCCGTCCTGCCGGAGGGGATCTCCGTGCTCGAGGCGCGACCGGTTCCGCTGAACGCCTCCTCCCTCGAAGGCAGCATCGCCTGGATGGAGTACGAAATCCTTTTCCCGGACACCGGGACGGAACCGCCCCGGCAGGAAGACCTCGAGCGGGCGATGCGGGCCTTCCTCGATCCGGCTGCGGCCCCCGGCGCAACGGCCGGCAGGGAGGGCGCAAAGGAAGACGAGCTTCGGCGGTCGGTGAGGCTCGCCGGCAGGCCGGACGGGCGCGGCCTGCTCTTGCGGATTCATCGCGTCGCGGGGTCCACGCCGTCCCCGATGCGGGTCGTCGAGTTCCTCCTGGCCTCGCTCGGCCCGACCCGGAACGGGCTCCGCCCCCGGATCCTCAAGACCGATGCCGCCCTGACGGGCCCGGCTCCTTCGATCCCGTCCCCCAGGAGGAAGACCCGTCATGACAAGTGAGCTGGTGATCAATGTGACGCCGCATGCGACCCGGGCGGCCCTGATCGAAAACGGGGTCGTCACCGAGCTGTTCATCGAGAGGGACCGGAAGAAGGGCTTCGTAGGCAACATCTACAAGGGCCGGATCCTGCGGGTGCTGCCCGGGATGCAGGCCGCCTTCGTGGACATTGGGCTTGATCGGGCGGCCTTTCTCTACGTCTCGGACGTCTTTTGCGACGACCTGAAGGACTACAGCTTTTTCCTGCAGGACGAGGAGGAGGAAGAGAGGGCGGGCGAGGCCTTTCCCGAGCCCCCCGAGGAGGCCGCCGAGGAGGGGAACGGCGAGGAGGAGGAACTTTACAGGTACGTGTTTCCGCGGAAACCGGCGCCCCAGGAAATGCACATCGAGGATGTCCTTAAGGAAGGCCAGGAGATCCTCGTGCAGGTCACCAAGGACCCGCTGGGGACCAAGGGACCCCGGGTGACGATGCACGCCTCGCTCCCGGGGCGTCATCTGGTCTTCATGCCCACGGTCAATCACATCGGCGTCTCGCGGCGCATCGAGGACGAAAAGGAGCGGGAGCGGCTCAAGAAGATCATCGAAAAAATCAAGCCGCCCGACTCCGGATTCATCGTCAGGACGGTCAGCAGGGGGAAGTGGGAGAAGGAACTGAAGGCGGACATGGACTACCTGATCAAGATGTGGGAGAGCGTCACGCAGCGCCAGGAACAGGCAAGCGCCCCTGCCCTGCTGCACCAGGACCTGGACCTGACCCTGCGGCTCATCCGCGACATCTTCACCCCGGACATCAGCCGACTCGTCATCGATTCGGCCGAAGAGTACACGAAGGTGATCTCCTTCGTCGAAACCTTCATGCCGAAGCTCCGCAACCAGGTCTTCCACTATGACAGGGAAGAGCCCATCTTCGATGCCTATCGCGTCGAGGTGCAGATCAGCGAGGCCCTCCGGAGGAAGGTCTGGTTGAAGTCAGGCGGGTACATCGTCATTGACGAGACGGAGGCCCTGACGGCCATCGACGTGAACACGGGAAAGTTCGTGGGGCATCGAAACCTCGAGGACACGATCCTCAAGACAAACCTCGAGGCGGTCAAGGAGATCGTCTATCAGATCCGGCTCCGGAACATCGGCGGGATCATCATCATCGATTTCATCGACATGGAGAAGAGGGAGAACCGGGAGGATGTCTTTCACGCCCTGGGGGAGGCCCTGAAGGCGGACCGGGCCCAGACCAATATCACCAAGATTTCCGACCTGGGCCTGGTCGAGATGACCCGGAAGCGCACGCGGGAGAGCATCCTGCGGACCCTCTGCGAGCCTTGCGCGCACTGCGACGGAAAGGGGTACGTGAAATCCCGCCAGACGATCTGCTACGAGATCTTCCGGCAGATCCGCCGGGAGTGCCTCGGCTTCCAGGGGCAGAAGATCGTCCTGAATCTCCATCCTGACATCGCCGGCTATATCTATTCCGAGGAGAACGAAGGCCTCGAGAGCCTCGAGAGGGAATGCGGCAGGAAGATCCTGATCAAGACCCGCTACGATTTCCACGTCGAGCAATTCGAGATCTCCGCGTACTGAGCCGATTGCTCCCCGGGCTATGAAATGTTTTGCGATCGGTGAAATAATTCGCGGCCGTTGCCGGCCCGCCCTCGATTGCGGCCCGCCCGCCCCTCTTCTAACCGCCTGATGTGCAAGGCATTCCCTTGCCGCAACGTTTTTCAGAAACGGGCGGCTGCCTGGTACGGGTCTTGCACCAAGGGGCCGGGAACGCAAATGCGCAGGAGGGAAGCGGCGCCTTGAGCACCTTGTACAGAAGTATCGAGGTCCTGCGCTTCGAGGTGGCGAACCGGAGCTTCTGTGTGGACGTGGACCAGGTTCTTGGGGTGATCTCCCTGCCCGCGAGCCTCCGGGAGGCGCCTTCCGTGGTGCCGTTCCACAACGAGGAGATCCCCGTCTATTGCCTGGAGAGGCTGCTCGATTTCGAGGAAAGGCCCGCACACTGCCCCCAGGAGATCATCGTCCTTGCCGGGCCCAAGGAGAAGTACGGGATCTCCGTGGACCTGATCGGCCAGATCTACAAGGTGCCGGTTCACCGGTCGATCTTCCGCTTTCCCGCATCCGACCGGACGGGCATCAAGATGTTCGGAGTCTGGGGGATGGCCGTGCTGGCCAACGAGCTGGCCCTGATTCTGGAGCCCCAGCAGCTCTTGCGGGAGCAAGCCGGCCGCGAGCCCGAGAGCCGGGATACAGCAGCACCGAGACCGGCTGCGGCCGCGGGCGCGTGACCGCGGCCGCGGGGCGTTCCGGCCCTTGCCCCCGCCCCTTTGGCGTTTCCCTTATCCCTTCCGCGCCTCCCGATGCCTTCCATTGACTTTGCGAGCGAATCTCTTTATTCTTACTGTTTTGAATCCGAAGGCTTGCAGCACGGCCTCACCCCGTAACAGGAACAGAGGAATCGAGCATGTACGCGATCGTCCAGGCAGGAGGGAAGCAGTACCGCGTTCGCGAGGGCGATGTCGTCCGGATCGAGAAGACGGACGGAGAGCCGGGACAGGAAATCCTCCTCGACAAGATTCTCCTCGTCGGCAACGACGAGGAGGGCGTCCGGGTGGGAACCCCCTTCCTCGAGGACGTTCGGGTCCGCGCGGAGATCCTCGCCCAGAGGCGGGGCCGCAAGGTCGTCGTCTTCAAGTTCAAGCGGCGCAAGAACCACAGGAAGAAGCAGGGCCACCGGCAGGCATACACCGGCATCCGGATCAAGGCGATCGAGCGGGGCCGGGCAATCGCGGAACAAGGCGGGGACTCCCATGGCACATAAGAAGGGGACCGGAAGCTCGCGAAACGGGCGGGACAGCGCCGGGCAGAGACGAGGGATCAAGATCTTCGACGGGCAGGCCGTCCGGGCGGGCAACATCCTGATCCGGCAGCTCGGCACGGTCGTCCACCCGGGCAAGAATGTCGGCGTGGGGAGGGACTACACGCTCTTCGCCAAGGTGGACGGGGTGGCCAAGTACCAGAAGAAGGGGGAGAAGAAGTTCGTTCATGTTCAGCCGGCCTGAAAGCTCTCCCCACTCGCGCCCCCTTTCCCACCCCGTCCCAGATCGAACCCAAGCGTTCATGCGATTCATCGATGAAGCGCAGATCGACGTTCAAGCCGGCAACGGCGGGGACGGCTGTCGAAGCTTTCTTCGGGAGAAATACAGGCCCAAGGGCGGTCCGGACGGGGGAGACGGCGGCAAGGGCGGCGATATCGTTTTGGTGGCGGACGGCAAAAGGAACACCTTGCTGGAACTCCATCTCCAGAGGCGTTACCGCGCGGAGCCGGGCCGACGAGGCCGCGGAAAGAATCAGCACGGCCGGAAGGGGAAGGATCGGATCGTACGGGTTCCGGTCGGCACCCTCGTGCGCGACGCGCAGGACCGCAGCCTGCTTGCGGACCTGCGCGTCCCCGGGCAGGAGTGCATCGTGGCCCGGGGCGGAGCGGGAGGCCGCGGAAACGCCCGGTTCGTGACCCCCTCTTCACGGCTTCCCGAACAGTTCGAGAGAGGGACGCCGGGCGAGGTGCGAAGGCTCCACCTGGAACTCAAGCTCCTGGCCGATGTCGGCCTCGTCGGGTTCCCCAACGCCGGCAAGTCCACGCTCCTGGCAAGGCTCTCCTCGGCAAGGCCCAAGATCGCCGACTACCCCTTCACCACCCTGGTCCCTCAGCTCGGCCTGGTTCGCGTGGACGAGGACCGGAGCTTTGTCCTGGCGGACATACCCGGCATTCTGCCCGGAGCGGCGGAGGGCGTGGGCCTGGGCATTCGTTTTCTCCGGCACATCGAGCGCACCTCGGTGCTCCTTTTCCTGATCGACCTGGGAGATCCGACCGCAGAGGATCCCCTGGGGACCTATCGGGCCCTGGAGAGGGAGCTTTCGCGCTTCTCCGAGAGGCTCCCGGAGAAGCGAAGGGTCGTTGTCTTCAACAAGACCGACCTTCCCCTGGCGGCCGAGCGACGGGAGCGGCTCTCCCCCCCGCCCGGCCTGGAGGAAGACCGCCTGTTTTTTGTCTCCGCGCTGACCGGCAGCGGCCTCGGACCGTTGGTCCGCGGCCTGTTCCGGCTTGTGCATGCGTCCCGACAGGAAGAGCCGCCTCCCTCCCTTGAAGAGAGCCGAGGTACTTCGTGAGTCCATCGACGCAAGGCGCCCTGTCCGGCTCGAAGGGCATCGGGTTGTTCGGCGGGACCTTTGATCCGATCCATCACGGGCACCTGCGGGCCGGCGAAGAGGTCCGCCAGGCCTTTTCGCTTGCCTGGGTCGAGTTCCTTCCCGCGCGCGTTCCCCCGCACAAGACGGGCCGGCCCGTCACCGACGTGGAGCACAGGATCGCCATGCTGCGGCTCGCCGTGGAGGGGAACCCCTACTTCCGGGTCTCCGAGGCCGAGGCCAACCGGGAAGGGGTCTCCTACCTCGTGGACACGCTCCGTGCCTACCGGGATCGCTGCCCTCCCGACGTATCGCTCTACTTCGTCCTGGGGATGGACAGCTTTCGTGAGATCGCCACCTGGCACAGCTATCCCGAGCTGTTCTCCCTGTCGCATTTCATCGTGATCACCCGGCCCGGCTACCCGAGGCCCGCCCTGTCCACGGTCGTTGCGCAGGAGGTTGCCTCCCGCTTCGCGCCGTCGCGGGAGCACGAGGACTGCCTGGAGCATGCGGAAGGCAAGCGCATCCATTTCTGCGAGACCACCCTGCTCGACATATCCGCGAGCCGGCTCCGCGCCTGGATCCGCGAAGGAAGGTCGGTGCGCTACCTGACGCCGGAGCCGGTGTGGGCCTACGCGCAGGACAAGGGCCTGTACACGAACATGAGGAAGGAGTGAAATGCCGACGACCCGCTCCCGCCGTTCACGAAGCCCTTCGCCGAAAATCGACGCCAAGGAAAAGGCCCTTCGGTGCGCAGGCTGGGCCCTGGAGAAGAAGGCGCAAGAGGTGGTGCTCCTCCACGTGGGCGCCCTGACGCCGATCACGGAGTATTTTCTCATCTGCTCGGGTCGCTCGGTCCGGCAGACGCAGGCGATCGTGGAGCACATCCGGATGCGCCTGAAGAAGGAATGGAAGGAAATCCCCCTGGGCGTCGAGGGGGAAAAGGAGGGATCCTGGGTGCTCCTCGATTGCGACGATCTGGTCGTCCACGTCTTCGACGAGCCCACACGCGACCTCTACGGGCTGGAGAAGCTCTGGTCCGACGCGCCCCGGGTGACCGATCGCCGGCTGGAGGAAGAAGCGGAACGGGCCGCGAGGGACCGGCCGGGCGAGGAGGAAGATTGGGAGGACTGAGCCTTACGGTCGTTCACGTGGGCGAGCCCAGGGCCCCGTTCGTCCGCTCCGGGATCGAACACTACCGCAGGAAGATCCTGCCGCTGGCCTCCCTCGAGTTCAAGACCGTCCGCGAAGAGCCGCTCCGCAAGGGGCGGCCGCCCGAGGATGTGCGGCGGCGGGAGGCGGAGCGATTCCGAAAGACCCGGGGGGACCGGACGGCCTGGGTGGTTCTGGCCGAGGGCGGCAAGCCCGTCGATTCCGAGGAATTCGCCGCCCTGCTCGGGAAGTGGATGGTCCAGGGCACCTCCCGGGTCGCCTTCCTGGTCGGCGGCCCCTGCGGGCTGGCCCCGGAACTCTGCGAGGAGGCCGATCTCGTGCTGTCGCTTTCCGCCATGACGCTCTCCCACGAACTGGCCCTGCTCGTCCTCGTGGAACAGATCTACCGCGCCCTGGCCATCCTGAACAAGATTCCTTACCCGAGGTGACCTCGCGGTCCGCAACGTCCTTTCCCCCTGTGGATCTTCGTGCACGAAGAGAATGCGCGTCCCTCTGCTCCGGCCGTGCCCCGGCCGAGGGCGCGCCCGCGGAATAACGGAGCCCTGGCGCCCTGTTTGCCGGGCAAGGGCCGGTCACAGGAAGTACGTGGCACGACAGATGCTCGCAAGGAAGCTGTCTCGCGTTTGGTCATGCCGTCCGAGGCTCGGATTGGCGGGTGAATCGACCCCCCGACTCGAAGGCGGCGGCACAGATCCGCCGCACAGGAGAGGAGGCGCATCGCGTGAATCGCCTCATCGAGGAACTGGTGAGCGCCCTGTTTCCGCGCGCCTGCCCGCTCTGCCGCTCGGCGGTGATGGAAGAGCGAGCGGCCTTTTGCCCCGCCTGCCTCGCAGGGTTCGAAACGATCCCGGAGCCGGTCTGCCCTCGTTGCGGGGCCCCCCTCGAACCCGGGGGAACCGAACCGCAGGGCGCCCTGTGCGCGGCCTGCCTTGCCGAGGGGCCGGACCGATCCCTCCCTCTTTCCGTCCGATCGCTCGCTCTGTACGCCGGAAACGTCCGTGAGGCGATCCTGCGGGTCAAGTTCGGCAAGCAGCGGCCGGTGGCGCGATCGCTCGGCCTCTACATCATCGAGCAGTTCCCCCGGTTCTTCCCGGCCGATGCCTTCGACCTCATCCTTCCCGTGCCCCTCCACCCGATCCGGCTCCGCGAAAGGGAGTTCAATCAGTCCGTGCTGCTGGCAAGGCCCCTGGCCGGGCGCCTCCGGATTCCGCTGGAACTCGATGCGGCCGTCCGGGTGCGGCACACCCCGCCACAGAGCGCATTGACCGAGGCGGATCGAAGAAGGAACCTCGGGGGCGCCTTCCGCGTCCGGAGACCGGAGCGCATCCGGGGCCGCTCGATCCTTCTCCTGGACGACGTCTACACCACCGGGGCCACGCTCGAAGAACTGGCCCGAACCCTGCTCTCGGCCGGGGCCCGCAAGGTCTCCGCCATCACCCTGGCCAGGACGAAGGGCCGCGTCACGGGTGATCCCTGGGAGCCGCAAGGCCAGAAGATCGGAGCCTCACCGTTTCGAGGTCCGCGTTCCGCTCCGGCGATCTCGAGGCGTTCGTCCGGTGCGGCCGCCGCGGAGGCCGAGGAACTCGGAACGAATCGCACCGGCAAGGGGCTCCGTGTTGACACGGCCGAGGCGGTCGATTAGCATCCTACGGGACCGACCCGGTAGGAGCAGAGAAAGGGTGAAGCGCCAAATGAGCCACGAGCGGGACCTGGCGACGCGGAGATGCCTCCTCGTCCTTTTCCTGGTCCTGACCTGCGCCTTGCTCGGCGCCTGCGAACTCTGGAACCTCGAAAGGGGCCTTCGCCAGATCGACCGGGGGATCGAGCAGGCCCAGGCCCTCGACATGCAGGAGGCGGCCCTCTACCACCTAAACCTGGCCCGAACCCTCCTTGCCGCGGCCGAGGAGCAGTACGAGCAGGCCGATTTTCCGTCCGCCGAGCAGTTTCTCGATCAGTCCGAGCTTCATCTCCAGAGGGCCAGGCGCCTGCACGCCCTGAGCGGGCGAGCCCCCTCTCCCGGCAGGACCTTGACGGAAAAGGCCCCATAGCTCCCCGGTTCGAGAGGAGGATGAGACATTCCATGCGGGAACTTGCGAGCAGCGGCAGGTGCGGCTTGAGAATGCTTCGGGGCTTCGGCGTCCTGCTCGCCCTGCTCGTCCCTGCCATCCCGGTGGCCGTGCAGGCGGGCTATCCGGACCGGCAGGCGCTCGATCGGGAAATGGCCCGCCTGGAGGAGTACCTCGGGAAGGCCCAGGCTGCCGAAGGGCCCCAATGCGCACCGGAAGCCCTCGCTCGAGCCCAGTCGCATCTGGCCCGGGCCAAGGAGGAACTGGAGGAGGGGGATCTGTGGGCGGCCGAGGATGCGATCCGCCTGTGCGAAAGGGAGGCGGACGGTATCTGGGAGAGGATCCTGGTCTGCGCCAACGACCTGGACGGGGACGGGATCCCGGACTGGAAGGACCGTTGCCCCGACGAGCCGGAGACCTTCAACGGCTACATGGACGATGACGGCTGCCCGGACCGCGTTCCTCGGATGGCCGTGCTCACGCCGGACAGGATCGAGCTGCTCGTGCCCATCCGGTTCGCGGATGAAGACCCGCGGCCCCTTCCGGATTCGCTTCCGGTTCTCCGCGAGGTGGCCGGGATCCTCGCGGAGAACCCCGGTCTGCGGGTGAGCGTCCGGGCTCACATGAGCGACCGGCTGCCCGCCGCCCAGGCGGACGCAGTTACCGGCCGCAGGGCCGAAGCGGTCCGGTCCGTCCTGGTCGAGCTCGGCGTGCCGGAGGGGCGGCTCGAGGCAGAGGGGCGGGGCGGCAGGGAGCCACTGGCCGCGAACGACTCCGAGTGGGGCAGGCTGCTCAACGAGCGGATCGAGTTTGTCCTCGTCCCATGACACGGCAACGGATCCGGGGCGCGGCCGGCGCCGACGAACCGCTGCCTCTCCGGGGCCTGCGAATCGTTTCGTGATCGTCCTTCCCATCGTCATGCCGGACTGGATCGGGCATCCAGAGGCCCATCGTCATGCCGGACTTGATCCGGCATCCGGAGGCTGAAGTGGCTTCCTCTCAAACGCAATGCCGGCACGCGAGCGGGGCGCGGGGCGCTCCGTGTGCGGCAGCGCCGCAGGTCGGCATCGGTCGTCCTTCGGGAAGAACCCGGATGCTTCCATCACAAAACGTGTCGGAGCTTGCCTCACGATGAACAAAAAGATCCTGTCCCTGGAGGATCTGAGCCGGGAACTCGCCCCGGCCAGGAGGGGGCGGGCCAAGGTCGTCTTCACCAACGGATGCTTTGACCTGCTCCACGTGGGGCACGTCCGGTACCTCCGCGAGGCGAGGAGGATGGGCGACATCCTCGTGGTCGGCGTGAACACCGACGCCTCCGTCAGGCGCCTGAAAGGGCCTTCCCGGCCCGTGCAGCCGGAACAGGACCGGGCCGAGATCCTGGCAGGGCTCGCCTGCGTGGACCATGTCGTCCTTTTCGGCGAGGACACCCCGCTCGCCGTGATCGAGCGGCTGAGGCCCGACGTTCTGGTCAAGGGCGGGGACTGGCCGGTCGAGGCGATCGTGGGCCGGGAGGTCGTGGAGGCCTCGGGAGGCAAGGTCGCGACGATCCCCTATGTGGAAGGCATGTCGACCTCGGCCCTGATCGAGCGGATCCGCAAGGCCGCCGGGGCCCCTTCCTGAGCGGGGCCGGGCGCCCTGCCCTTGCCCGGCCGTCACTCCACGATGTCCGCGAAGCCCGCGAGCCAGCCGCCCACGAAGAGCCGGTTGCGGTCGAAGTCGGCCCGGAGGTGCCGCCCGCCGGGCTCCACCGGGATCGCGCAACGGTAGAGTTCGGTTTGGGTGGCCATGTCGATGACCAGGATCTCGCCCCGGTACGAGTCGATCCCGTAGGCGTAACGGCCGTCCTCCCACACCACCAGCTCCCAGACGCTCGTGCCGACCCGGAACTCCCTTCTCCCGGGGCCGCCCAGATCGTTCTTGGGCAGGACATAGATCTTGGTCTCCAGGGTGGGGTCCTCCTCCTCGGTACCCCCCGGATTCGCCACCACGTAGATCTCGTCCGTGACCGGATTCAGGGCCATGGACCACACCGGCCACAGGCTGGAGAGGTCCGTGAGGTTCCGGAGGCCCACGAAGTCCACGATCGCGCCGGTCACTACATCGAGCTTCACGACCTCGCTCGAACCGCCGCACAGGACGTAGATGAACCGGGGGATCTCCGGATCCGGCAGCACCTGGATGGGGCTGAGCCCCAACGGCGGAAGCCCCAGGAGGGAGATCGGCCTGACTTCACGCGACGCCAGATCGAGAACCAGGATTCCTCTTCCAGAAGCTGTTACGTAAGCCTCGTTACGCAACCGACTGGCTGCCAGGTCGCCCAGGTAGAGTACTCCCAATTCGCCGGTGGGATTCAGAGGGATCGTTTCTTCCAAGGCGTGGGTGGCTGCGTCGAACACATGGATTGTCTGACCGTCCACGACGAACATCTCAAGCCCGTCTGGCGATGGTGCCACGCCGGCAGGGAGGAAAATCGTCGTTTCAAGGTCGTTGCTTTCGATTTCCTCAACGACCTCCTTGTCCTCCGCATCGATGACCGTTACCTTATTGTCTGCCTGGCTCGTCACATAGAGGTACCGGCGGTCCGCGGTCAGGGCCATGTCCCAAGGGCTGCCGCCGACCTGGAAGCGGCCGTCTTCCGCAATCCCGGACGGCAACCCTTCCGGACAGCGGATCGTGAGGTAGGCGTGCCTCCTTCCGAAGAGGGCCGTGCTCCGCCCCGGGGAGAATGCGTCCACGAGCAGGCTCACCTTGCCCTCGCCCGCCCGCCCGGCCGCGAGAAGCCCGCCGAACGTGACCGTGCGGGGTCCGGTCCCGGCGAGAGGCTGGAAGAATCGTTTGTCGGTCCGATCGGACGGTTCGTACCACCCATCCCCTGCAATTCGAAGCCGGAGGTCAAAAGAACCCTCGGTCGACCGAAGAATCCGCAGCCGGACCCTGACCTGCATTTCCTCTCCGGGCAGGAACTCGGTCCTCGCCAGGCCCCTTCCGTCCAGGACCGTGATCTCCTGGAACGAGACCTCGATGTCCGCGGCCTGTGACGGTGCCGGAAGCAAAAGGGCGGGCAGGCAGACAATCCACGGGAGAAGCGCGAAGAGAAGGCCTGGCTCTGCTGGAAAAGCCCTTGGACGATCCACGCAGGACCCTCCGCGTTCTCGCCTTCGAAACACCCGGCCTGATGCTTTCATGGCTTGGGTCGTATCGTATACGTTTCTACCCAGGTGTTCGAGACGTTCCCCTGGCCGTCGGACACGGAAGCCTGCACCTCGTATTCGCCTGCCCGGGAATCGGTGGAGATGCTTAAACGAAAAGGAATCGATCCCGATTTGGTGCCTGCCAACCCCTGCAGAACAGTATCAAGACTCTTTACCGTAAGCTCTTGTTCGTATTCCGTCCAGCGGAAGTGCAGGAGAACCACATCGCCGTCCGGATCCTCAAATTGCACCTTCCCGATCAGGACGACGCTTCCGTTGTTGAAGCCCTGGTCCCACTCCCATGGGGTCGTGGGAGGTCTGGAGAGATCCGTGATGACCGGCGCGAAGTCTTCCTGGGTTCCGCAGGCCGGGGCAAGGACGAGAATCATGGCGAGAAGGCCCATCGGCACACCCGCCGCCCTCTTCGACCCTCTTGGATTCGTGCAGCCCATGCTCTGGCTCCCGGGGGGTGTCACAAAGACCCAGGGATTATCCTAGCACCGGGGCCGGTGCATGTCGACCGTGGGGGCCTGCGATACATTCTCGTGGAAAACCAGCTACCTGCGGGGGACCGCCCTCTACAGTTTCCTCCGGTCGAGTCCGATAGAAGGATAGGGCCGCGCCCTCCCCCTTCGCCCGGGCAAGGCGCGATCGGAAAAGGAGCGTCCGGAGAACCCGCGTATGGCACAAAGGAAGAAAAAGAACCGAACGCCGCACGATGTACGGAAGGGCGCCGCGCTTGCTTCCGGCCGACCCGCCGTCTCGATCCTCATCCCGGTGTTCAACAAGCTCGATTTCACGGCCCGGTGTCTTCAGAGCCTCGCGAAGGTCAGGACGCGCGTTCCCTTCGAGGTCATCGTCGTGGACAACGGCTCCACGGACGGAACCCCCGGATTCCTGCGCAGCCTCGGGGGTAAGGTTCGTATTGTCACTCTGGCGGAGAACCGGGGCTTCTCCTGCGGCAACAACGAGGGCGCAAGGCTTGCGCGGGGCGACTACCTCGTGCTGCTGAACAACGACACGGTCGTGCTCGACGGGTTCCTCGAAGCCCTGCTCGAGCCGTTCCAGCGGGACCCCCGGGCGGGGGTGACCGGAGGCAAGCTCCTCTACCCCGAGGACGAGACGGTGCAGCACGCGGGGCTGGTCATCGGAAAACATTCCAAGGTCTTCTATCATCTCTACCGTCATTTCGCGCGCAACCACCCGGCCGTGAACCGGGAGCGGTCCCTGCAGGCCGTCACCGGCGCGTGCCTGTGCGTGCCCAAGGGGCTCTACGAGGCCCTGGGCGGCCTGGACGAGGCCTTCCGCAACGGGGGCGAGGATGCGGACTTCTGCATGCGGGTCCGCGCCAAGGGGTGCAAGGTCGTCTACACGCCGCGCTGCGAGGTCCTGCATTTCGAGGGGCGGACCGCCGGAAGGGGGGACCACATCGAGCAGAACCGCAGGCTGCTCGTGGAACGATGGGGCGGCGCCCTCGTGCAGGACGACGCGGCGATCTACGAGGAGGACGGCTACGAGGTAGAGGCGTACGTGCCGGACGCGGGCTTCGACGATCTCGCGATCGAGTCCTTTCAGCCCAGGCTGAGGCTGAGGCCGGACTTCATCCGGAGCCGCGCCCGGGAGATCCTCGTCGTCAAGCCGTCGGGCATCGGAAACATGATCCTGGCGACCCCGGCCCTTGCGGCGCTCCGCGAGGCCTTTCCGGCCGCGCGAATCACGATGGTCTGTTTCCGGCCCGATTCCCAGGTGCTGGGCGGCCTGGTCGACAAAACCCTGATCCTCACCCGCTCGGACCCGCGCAACGGCCTGCCGGACCCGGACGAGCTTGAGGAGCTGATCCCGGAGGGGAAGTACGACCTCGCCCTGTATCCCCCCTTCACACAGTTCTCGGAGCCCACGGCCTATCTCAAGCGCGCGGTTCCGTATCACCTCACGCACGACCGCGTCGACTACCACCACCGGCACGAGGTCGAGCTGAACATGGATCTCGTCCGCCGGCTGGGCTGGGAGGGCGAAACGCCCGGGCTCTTTGTGCCGGTCGGCAGCCCCTCGCCGGGCCTGGCGGGAAAGACCGTGGTCGGCGTTCACATGGGCGCGGCGTCCGCGGACCACTCCAAGGCCAAGAAATGGCCCCCCGAGCACTGGGCCGCCTTCCTCTCCGACCTGCCGGAAGGCTATGCGGTCGCCTTCCTGGGAGGCCCCCGGGAACGGCGGGAGGCCGAAGAGGTGGCTGCGAGGGTCCGGGCGCATGGCCCGAGGGAGTGCCTCGTGCTCGCCGGGTCGATGTCCCTGGCGGACACGGCCGCGGCCATCCGGCAGTGCCGCGTGTTCGTTTCGCACGACAGCGGCCTGATGCACGTGGCCGCGGCCGTGGGCACGCCCGTCCTGGGCGTGTTCGGGCCGACCCTTCCCTCCAAGAACGCGCCCTGGACGCCGGGCGGGATCTCCCGGGTCGTCCGGAAGGAGATTCCCTGCAGCCCCTGCTACCACCTCTTCTCCAAGCTCGTGAACTGCGATCACAGGATGTGCCTGACGACGCTCGAGCCGGCCGCGGTGCGCGAGGCCTTCGACGACCTCGAAAGGACGCTCGAGGAACCGGCTTGTGCGAGCTCGGGTGTCGCCGTCTCGGAGTGGCCCGCTGTCGACATGTTGATGTCGACCTACAACCGCCACCGCTATCTGAAGCGATCGATCCTGAGCATCGTGGCCCAGGAGTACCCCCACTGGAAACTCTGGATCGCCAACGACGGCGGCGCCTCTCCACGGGACATCGTCACCGGCATCGGCGACGAGAGGATTCATCTCCTGGAGCTTCCGCACGCCGGCAAGTCCGCGGCGCTCAACCGGGCCATCGAGGCATCCGCGGCCCCCTGGGTCGGCTACCTGGACGACGACGACGTTCTTCTCCGGAACCACCTTTCCACGCTGCTCGAGGCGGCCAGGGAGGATCCGCGGGTCGCCTTCCTCTATTCGGACACCTACAAGGTGTTCGTTCGAGAGTATGCGGACGGCACGCTCATCGAGCGGGCAAGGGAACTGGAAAACGTTCTCAGCGTCGACGTGGAGCTGATCCTGACGCAGAATTACATCAACCACAAGAACATCCTGCACAGACGGGAACTGTTCGAAAGGGCGGGGACCTACGACCCGGAATTGCAGACCCTGATCGACTGGGACTTCATCCGCCGGCTCTTCTTCGTGACCTTGCCCAGGCGGGTTCCCGTGGTGACCGGGGAATACTACGTATACGAAAAGCGCTCGAGCCGCTCCCATCAGATCACCGGGATGTGGGAGCGCGACCCGGGCTCGTACACGGCCTTCAAGAACCGGGTTCTCTCCAAGCCGGTCAGGCTCGCGCCCGAGGTGCGCGAGAGGCTTGCCTGCAAGGTCGCGGACACGGCCCTCGCACGTTCCCGGCTGGCTGCCTCCTACCAGCTTCTCATGCGCAGGGGCACCGAGTCGATGGAGGAGAAAAGATGGCTCGAGGCCCTCCGATTCTTCGAAGAGGCGGCCGGGCTCAGGCCGAGCCACCCGGACCCCGCGCTGCGGCGCGGCAAGTGTCTGGTCGAGCTGGGCCGGATGCGCGAGGCCGCGCCCTTTCTGGAGAGCGGGATGCGGGGCGTCGAAGGCCTGGCCCGGAACGGGTCGCGGAACGAAGAGGAGACCCTGCGGTCGGGCTATCTCTATTCCGGCTTCCTGCTCGCCGCCTTCCACCTGCAGGCCGGCAACATCGAGGCCGGCCGGGAGGTCCTGGTGCGGATGAAGGCCCAGCATTGGATGCAGCTCAGCGAAGAGCAGAGACGGCTGATGGCGGCTTACGAGGAGAAGCTCTCTCTGAATTCCGAAAGGCCGCGCTCCCAGTCTTTTCCGGCCGCGGCCGCAGGGTAAGCCGCGCGCCCGGCTAGACGGCGCGGCCCCCGCAGCCTGCAAAATGATGCTTCATGAGCAGGCGGTAGGCGACCGCGGCCTCGATGTCCTGGTAGTTGAGCGTGTCGATGCAGCGCCGGTACCTTTCCACAATCGCCCGATGGCTCCGGAGGGTGTACATATCGCAGAAATCCAGCTCGCTGGCCCGGGATTGGTTGAGGTGAGGGATCTCCGTGTACCCGAAGAGCTCGTGAAGCGCCGGGATCACCTCTTGCGCAAAACTCTCGAACCGCAGCACGCGGTCCACGATGATCCGGCCGTCCCGGTCGCAAACGAAATGGGTCATGTCTCTCTTTTCGTGTTCGGCATAATGCACGACGAAATCCTCAAACGATAGCGTTACCGCGGCCTGGTGGAATGGATGCCCTCGCCTGCCGCGGGCGTAATGGTATGCGGACAGGACCCAACTCCAGGGGTTTCTCACAATCGCTACGCTCTTACAATGACGATAGATCTCAGGGAATTCCTGTCTCACCTTGACCGCAGGCCAGTGATACCGGCCGAAGCGGACGTAGCGCTGACCCTCCTCTCGGATTCCGTCGTAATCCGGGACATGCTTGCCTATGCTCGTCCACACGGACGATCCGCCGGTGCGCGGCACGTGAATGAAGAGGGCCCTTCGCTCCCGATCAGCGAATGACGGCACGCGCTTCTCCTTCTGACGGGCGCCGCGAATCCTTGCGGCACAGGTAGAGGTCCTCGCCCGGCACGAGACCGTAACGGCCGGCGGCCTCCGGCCCCAGGCGTTCCGCAAAGGGCTCCACCCTGACCTCGAGGCCTGCCTCGGCAAGGCGCACGGGGAAATCGAGGCCGTACCAGCGCACATGATCGCTCTGGCCGAACCGCCTTTCCCTCTCCCCGGGGTCCGTGACCTGCGGGTCCTCGATCGTGCGGGCGATACGCCTGTTCACCGGCACCTGGAGGAAGGCCCAGCCGTCCGGCTTCAGCACGCGCGCCAGTTCGCGCATGGCCCGGCGGTCGTCCGGCACGTGCTCCAGGACATGGCTGCAGAGAATCACGTCGAAGCGACGGCCCCGAAACGGAAGACACGAGAGGTCCGCTCGCACCTTCGCCAAGGGCGAGTGGAGGTCCGTACTGACATAGGCGAGATTCGGCATCCTCAGGAAGGCGCTCCGGAAAAAAGGCTCGGGCGCGACGTGCAGCACCGCGAGGGGTTGGGAGAAGAAATCGGTCTGGTTCTTCAGGAAAAGCCATAGAAGTCGGTGGCGCTCCAGGGAACCGCAGCCGGGACACTTGGCGTTCATCCGGGGATGGACGGCCCCCATCGGCAGGAAGGCGGCAAAGCGGCCCTCACAAATCGGGCACTCCACCCCTGCCGCGGCGCCTCCTCGGGCGGCGGCAGCCTGCTTCGGAAGCAAGGATTCGAGGGCCGCCCTGGCCTGCGGGTTCGAGGGGTCCCTTTCAAGGGCCTTGGCATGGAAGGCCCCCGCGCCCCGGCCGAGGCCGAGCCGCGAGCACAATTCCGCGGCCCGAAGGGACAGCCCGCAGGGAAGGTCGCACGCCTTCATGTCCTCGAGCAGGGCCTCGATTTGGGGCAGCGCCGCCTGGACCTTGCTCAGGGATCGTGAAATTTCCTCGTAGAGGGCCGAGTACCGCCGGATCTCTTCCTCCTGCCCTTTCAATGCCCGGTAGAGTTCGGCGAGGCGGGCGTCCTTCTCCGCCAGGCGCGCGATATTTCGCTCGATGGCTTCGTCCCTTTTCCTGACCGCGGCGCGGAGCCCGGAGATCTGCTCGTCCCTCTTGCGGTTGAAGGAATCGGAGACGTCGATGAGGTAGGTGCTTCCGATGGACTCTTCCGGAGGCAGCGGCCGATCGGAGGCCGCGGCGATGAAATAGGTTGCGGCCTTTCTCTCTGCGGGGAGGAACTCGAACCCCTCCTCGCCGGCTCCGATCACGAACTCCATCGATCGGGAAGGCGATCCGTTCACGGAAAATACGTTGGAACAGCAATACAGCGCCTGGCCGTAGAAGAGCGTGTTGCGAAAGCTCGCGGACACGAGGTCGCTGAATTCGGAGAAGTAGAGTTCCTTCCGGTGGAACTCGTTTCTGTGTTCCGTCCCGTCCGCATAGACCTTCTTGTTCGGCGTGGAGACCAGGAAGACCCCGTCGCCGCGCAGCAGCCTCTTGACCTCCCGCAGGAGCGCGGGATGCTCCGCGATGTGTTCCAGGGCCTCGAAGCAGGTGATCACGTCGAAGGGCGCTTCGCCCTTCAAGGGAACGCTCGTCATCGAGCCGGAAAGGAACCGGAGGTTGCCGCCGCGGTACTTGGCCGACGCATGCCGGATCGTCTTGACATCGATGTCGACGCCGACGACGTCCTCGGCCTCTTCGGCCATCAGGAAACACCCGTATCCCTCGCCGCACCCCAGGTCCAGCACCCGTTTGCCCTTCACCCATTCCCTGGCGAACCGGTATCGGTGCAGGTGCTCGTAAGCAAGGGTGGGCGCGGAGACGGCGGGGATGAATCTCTCGCCGGTCCACGGCAACATGTTCGGCTCCTTTCACGATCCGAAAACGGAACGGTCATGCCCCCGGCTCGAAAACGCAAGATCCATGCCAGTGTCCGGCGGCGCCGGGAGTGCGGAGAACCTCGGTTTCGCGTGCCCTTCGGGCGGGCAGACGGCGCTCCGGCCGACTTCCGGGTCGTCAATTGATTGGCTTTCTCACGACTTGTTGACATCCCGGTGTTCGCATCGTTCTGCGCCCATGCAGATGCTTCCCCGGCCGGAGCGCGGGACGTCTCGCCCTCGGCCTCGTTTGCGTTGCGCCGTGACAGGCGGAGCCTTGAACGGAAGGCATGCGGGCCTTGCCGGCCTCCCATGCGGCCCCGCCCCGGCATTGGCATGGGAATCGCATCCGGCAAGGTGGATGCAGCCGGGCCGGCGGTATGCGCCGGCATTCGGGCGCGGGGGGCGGCTTCATGACATCGGTGTCCACGGTCGGCCTGAGCCTGGTCCCATCCAGGAAGGGCGCTTTGTCTCTGCGAGTCACCGGGCCGGACGGAGCGGCCCGGGCCCTGCACAGCCTCTACGACCCGGAGCAAGAGGCGTGCTCGCTCGTGGAGCGCTGGTCGTACGAGGGCCGGGGGCGGGTGGTCGTGCTGGGAGTCGGCCTGGGCTACCATGTCCTCGAGCTGGCGCGCAGATTCCCGGATGCGCAATTCGTGGTGGTCGAGGCCTCGGAGGAGATCTATGCCTTGGCGAGGCAATCCGGGAACCTGGAGGCCCTCTCCGGCCGGGCGACGTTCGTGGTGGGGCTCCCGCCGGCCGAGGCCCTTCGGGAGATCACCCGGATTCAACTCGCCTGCGGGATGAGGCCCCTGTCCTTCTTCCCCCTTCCTGCGGCGATCTCGGCCTTCGGCGAGTACTATGAGCCGATCTTGACGGCCCTCACCAAGGCGGTGCACATCCGGCTGTGGGACCGGCTCAGGTACCGCAAGTTCGAAAGGGAAACGGTCCGGGTTCTTCTGATCGACTTCGACTACTTCCTCACCCGCGAGGTCGAGGCCGCGGCCAGGGCCTTGGGGCACGAGGTCGCGAGGGTCAGGATCCGCAAGGGAGAGAACGGCGAGGCGATCGTCGCGAGGCTCATCGAGCGGATCCTCTCCTTCCGCCCCGATTTCCTATTCACGCTGAACCACCTGGGCTTCGACCAGGACGGCGTGCTGACCGGCTTCCTCGCGTCCATCGAGATGCCCGTGGCGTGCTGGTACGTGGACAGCCCGAATCTCATCGTGAAGGAATTCAAGGCGAACGTGTCCCCGACCACGACCGTTTTCCTCTGGGACAAGGACTATCTGCAGGAAATGAAGGCCCTGGGGTTCGAAGGCGCCTGCTACCTGCCCCTGGCCACGGACGAGCGGACCTTTCGGCCCCTGCGCAACCCGAGAGGGCGCGGCGGGGTGTCTGCCTGCGAGGTCGGTTTCGTGGGCAACTCGATGGTCGAGCCTGTCAGGGAACGGATGGCGCGCATTCCGCCGGACCTGCATCCGCTGGTGGAAGAGCTTGCAGGCCTCTCGATGCATTCCAGGAAGGCCTTTCACGACCTTCTCGCCCGCCTCGGCGAATCGGCCGGCAGACGCGTCGATGGGCTGGGCGCGGCGGCGAGGGTCGACCTCGAGGCCGCCGTCCTGTGGAGGGCCACCCTGCTCTACCGCCTGCGGTGCGTGGAGAAGCTCCTCGCCTTCGGGGCGCGCATCCACGGCGATGACGGCTGGAAGGAACTGCTCGACAGGCCGGACGCGCTGCGCCCGCCCCTGGCCTATTACGACGAACTCCCCCGGTTCTACAACCTCTGCAAGATCAACTTCAATGCCACGAACCTGCAGATGGGCGCCGCCGTGAACCAGCGGGTCTTCGATGTTCCGGCCTGCGGGGCCTTTTTACTCACGGACCGCCAGGAGGCCCTCGACGAGCTGTTCGATGTCGGCAGGGAGATGATCGCGTTCCGGGATCCGGATGAGATACCGGAGCTTGCGGGCTATTACCTCCGGCACCCAGAGGCGAGGCGGCAGGTCGCGGCGACGGGCAGGAACCGCGTATTGAGCGAACACACCTACCGACACAGATTCAAGAGGATCGTTCAGATCATGAAGGCGAACCATGGAGCCGCAAGGATGGGCCTTGCCGTCCAGGCTGCGCGGCGAGCCGGGCAAACGGTCCCATGATGAAGATCGTCGGTTTCGGCAACCGAAGGTCTCGACAGGGGGCGGCCGGCAACGGTCGGGTGGCTCGAGCGGGGAGGCCCTGCCGCAGGATCACCCCTCAGCCGGAGACGCTCCTTCCCGAGCGGAGCTTCCGCCACGCCTCGTCGAGAGAGGTCACGTGGGAATCTCTTCGAAGGAAGTCGAGGTAGAGCCTGAGCGTCTTCTGGCTTTCCGGGTCCATTTCTTCGAAGCGTAGCCCGTACAGGAAGCCGGTCGGCCGGTCGCAGGCGCCCCGCTCGGTCTTCCAGACGATCCTCGCGGCGAGGGGCTCCCGCGCGTCCCCCTTCGGAAGGGGCAGGCGCAGGCGCACGGTGGAGGATACCTCGCCCAAAGGCTCCCGGCTCTCCACCAGGCAGCCCGCGGGCGATATGTCGAGCAATTGGTAGGGCCCCGCCCCGGCGGGCCGGGCCGTATCGAGGGGCCGGGCCGGCAGCCGCCTCTTGTTCCTTCTCTCCGCATTCGGTCCGTGCATGGCAATCGCTCGCAGTCCCTTTGGGTCGGCGCGGAAGGTGTCCCCTTTCGCGCCGACCCGCAACTCCCACGGAAGAGGTACCGCTTCCAGGGTTATCAAATCCCGTGCCAGCCGGCCTCCTGGCGGCCGACAAGGAGAGCATCTTCCATATTCTTGAGGTTTGTTGGGCGCTTACAGCAAGGAGAGGATTCCCGGAGGGAAGCAGGCGCCCGAACATGAGCGGTCCATGAGGGCAGTGCGAGAGGCGCGGTCTACCCAGGTTGGGAAACCGTTTTCCCAGCGCCTAGCGATCGGGGGATGGCGCCGTGCCTGACCCCTGATTCCAGACCCCCGAGGCCTGCAGCCTTTCTTCCGCCCGCGACGCCCACCTTTCGTACTCGGAAGACCGCAGCGGGTGCCTTTGCATCCCCATCCGGGCCGTATCCAGGACCCCGTGCCAGTCCCCTCTCCTCTCCTGTTCCTCGCAGAGCACGAGGAAAGGGTCGATTCCGAGTTCGTACGACATCTGTCTTGCGCCGGGCTCCATGCCCTCCCAGGCGCGCGCGATCTCGCCGGCCAGCTTGAGCAGGCGGTCCCCATAGGCCGACCGGTCCTCGGCATAGAAGCTCAACAGGAGGATACGCAGCTCGTTCGATTCGGGGCGGGCCGCGAGCGCCTCTTCCGCCTCCTCCACGGCTGCGGGGAGCGGAAGGAGTTGGGCGAGGTACCTGCGGCGGATCTCCCGGAGCGCGCTCTGCGATCGCTCCTGCACGAGAAAGCCGCGGATTTCGGCCGCCGTCTTTTCGAGGGCCGCGGGGATTCCCTCCTCGGTGGCGGCATCGCCGAGGGAGGTGAAGACAGTCTGCTCGGGGCGGGTTCCGCTCACGAGCCTTGCAACGACGTTCCTCCTGGTGCCTGTGGAGAGGATCTCGCACACGATGTAGTAGTCGGAAGGAAAGCGCACCTTGGCCTTGAGCAGCCATCGCTCGTAAAGCCAGGTGTAACTCTCCGCCTCTGCGGGCCTGCGACGGTCTTCCCAGACGCCTTTTACCAGCCAGGGGTCTCCCTCGACTTCGTAGAGGCGTTCGTAGACCTTTCTGGACGGTATGATCTCGAGCCAGGGATCCTTCGCGAGATAGGCCTCGAGCAGCGGGGCCAGGTCCGCTCGCGGGACAGGATCAGTTCCGGTGTCGAAGATGGGCAGGATGCACACACGCACGTTGTCCGGGGGGGCGGAATGGGGCCCGCGCGAAAAGGGGTCTGCGCTCCCGGTGCGCGCAAGGCACAGGAGCGCCGCGAGGCAACAGGTCAGGAGCAGCGCACTCGCCTTGCCTTGACCGGACCTTCCGGCGTCTCGATTGCGCATCTTCATCTCATTCCAAGCCTTTCTGTGACACATCGCTTCCTCCCCTGACCCCTGATCCGCGAGGAGGGTTGGCGCGGCCTGACGCCCGACCCCCGACCCCCTCCGCTTACAGCGACGGGGCCGCCTGGACCGAACCGGACAGGCCGCTGAACAGCCCGTTCCAGGCCTGGAGCCTTTCCGGGAACTCGTACTCCAGGATGTCCGCCAGATACACCCAGTCCTGCTTCTCCTGGGCCTCGACCGCCATCCGCATCAGACTTGCCGTCGCATGGGATTCCTCTTCCAGGTCGGCCCCGGCCTTTTCCTGCCCGGCCGCCCCGATGCCCTCGAGTTGGGTCACGTCGACGAACAGGCCCACCAACTGGGAGAAGTCGTTCACGATCCCGGAAAGCAGTTCGTTGCCTTCCCGTATCTCTCCGGATCGCAGGCGGCCGGCCGCCTCCAGGGTGAACCTGCACAATTCGTCGCACGCCTCGGACGCGCTGCGGAGGGCGGCGAGGACCGTGTCCCTGATTTCATCCCTGCATTCCATGACAGATCGCCTCCTTTCTTTCCGCGGGGTCTTCAAACCCGCTGAGCACCTGTTCCGCCGCCGCCGCATAGAGCGAGGCAGCGTCCTTGAGAAACCGCAACGGTTCCTGAAACGAAAGGGCCTCCCTGCGAATGAAGAGGAAGTTCACCAGAGGGGCGAGGTCCTCCCTCTCGAGGGCCGCTCTGCGCAATTCCTGCTCCACGGCGCGCAGATTCTCGTGCAGGATCCGGAGCCGCGAGGGCGCCCCCCCGCGCTCCCTTCCCTGGGCGCCGAGTTGCGCCATGAGCTTGGACGATCTCCTGAGCAGGGCCGCGAAATCCGCGAGCCGGCCTCCCTGCTGCAAGCCGTTCCGATTGCCGGCCTCCTGCGGCGGCGCGGGCGGCCCGCCGTCGAGAAGGGCGTTCCAGAAGGCCCGGCAAGCCTGGAGCCTCCGGTCCTCGGTCGTGGGGCGCGGGGAGGCGAACTCCAGCCATCCGTCGCCGTCGAACCCGGATCGGTAGCAGGAGACGTCGGCGGGGAGGTCCGGGTCGCCGCCCTCGCCTCCCCGAAGAATTCGCACCGCGGCGCGCAGGACATGCTCCGACCGGATCCTCTGTTTGCAGACCGGATTCAGGCAGGAGACATGGAACGAGCATGGCGCGCAGGGAACCCTCGCCTGAAAGACGAGATGACCCGCGCCGTACGGCCCGGTCTCGCGAAAGAAGACCGGCCCGACCGAAACCACGATCACCCGGGTGCCCACCGCGGCGGCCACGTGCTGGGTGCCCGTGTCGTTGGTGACAAGGAGGCGGCAGCGCTTGAGCGCCGCCGCGAGTTCGCCCAGGCCGGTCTTGCCGGCCAGGTTGACCGAACCCGGGATCGCATGGGACACCCGCCCGCAGAGGGCCTCTTCCTCCGGGAGGCCGAACAGCACGACGCGGGCCCGCAGGGTCTGGGCCAGGGCCCGGCCCAGGCGCACGAATTCCCTTTCGTCCCAGCGCTTCTCCTGCTGGCTGGCCGAGACCTGGAAGCCCACCAGCAGATCCAGTTCCGGACGCACGCCCGAGGCACGGAGCATCCCGTCGGCCCGCTCCGCATCTTCGCCGGTCACGGCCAGGCGCAGGCTCCGGGGCCCTCGCTGCCCGAGGCTCCTCAGCCACATGTCGATGAGGTGAAAGGGGTTCGTCCTGCGAAAAGCCGTCATGGCCACGAGGTAGGCGGCCCAAGGGTCCGCTGCCTGGAACGAGCCGTCCTGCTCCACCCACATGCCGCGGTGGTCCCGCTGCGCGATCATCGAGGCGAGCGAGGCGGCGGACCGGGAAGGCGTCAGGTTGAAGACGAGATCGTAGGTTCCGTGGAGGTTCACCTCGCGGACGAAGTCCTTGAGGAGCGCCTGCGCCTCGGGGAGTCGCTTCTCCCGCCCCAAGAGGCTGCGGAAGGAGCCCACGGGAAAGGCGAACCGCCGGTCCAGGTCGATCCTGCGCGCCGCGCCCTCGAACGCCTCGTTGAGAATCATCGAAATCCGGGCCTGGGGGAAGCCCTCGCGGAGGGCCTGGATCAGGGGCGTGCTCTGGAGGATGTCGCCCATGCGCATCAGGTTCACGAGGAGGATGCTTTGCATCTCGCCTCCTCCTTGAAGGCCATCAGGGTGAGAAAGACCCTGTCCTCCCAGGTGATCTCCTTCTTTTTTCGGATGCCCGCAACGATCTCCTCGAGTTCCGGAAGGCCGGGTCCGGGAGACGCCGCAAGGGAGGGGGCGAGCGCCTGCGATTCTGCCGGCGCGGCGGGCCCCGCGTTCCTGCATCGTTCGGTGCGACCCTCGAGTCCGTTCGCATACAGCACGCCGAGCAGTTCCTTCATCCGGAGGTCGTAGGTGTGCTCTTCCAGCACGCGCCTGCGGCCCCTGCGGGCGTATGCCTCGCGCTCCTCCGGGTGGGCGAGGAAATACCGGATCTTCTCTCTGGCATCCTCCAGGTTCTCGAACACGGCGATTTCCTCCCCGGCGAAGAGTTCATCGAGCAGGCTGCGCCTGTCCACAAGCTGGAAGCCGCCGCAGGAGGCGATCTCGAAGGTGCGGGGGTTCACGAAGTCGCCGAAGGGATCCACGTCCTCGTGGCAGGGAGAGGAATGGAGGTTCAGGTTGATTTGCGAGGCATTGAAGATCTGCACGATCTCTTCCGTCTCGACCCTTCTCCCCCCTTCCTGGATCGCCTCGTGCAGGATCGAGGAGGCGCCGTCCCACTCGTTTCCCCAGATCTTCAGGCCCAGCGGGACGAGGCGTTCCATGAACCGCCGCCGGTTGAGATACCCCGCGCCCACGAAGGAGACCTGCGCGCCGTAGCGCTGCAATGCCTCGGAAGGCAGGCGGATCGGTTCGTGGACGCCCCGTTGGGCGGCGAGCGGGAGGTATCGGACACAAGGGGCCCCTTCGGACCGCATCTCGTCCCGGCCCTGGCGCTGGATCACGAAGAAGACGTCCGTGAAGGGCGCGATTCGTCTCCAGTAGGGCATCCTCCGGTGGTCTTCCACGAACCAGTAGGCGACCCGGATTCCCGCCTCGCGCAGCCTTTGCAGGCTCTCGCCGCGCACCGGCGCCTGGGCGAGCAGGAGCACCAGGTCCGGCGAAAGGGCCGCGGCCCTCTGCTCCACGAGCCCGGAGAGGAACCCCTCGAAGGCGGCGGCGGCCGGGCCGCTCGCGGCCTCCCAGGACCGGATCTCCCGGTATCCCGGGTGGAAGGCGCTCACGTCCATGAAGGAGACCGCGTGCCCGAGGCCCCGGAGCGCCCCGCTGACAAAGCACGCGACGGGATAGGAGCCCCCGTAGACCGGGCCCACCACCAGGATGCGCAGGCAGCGGTCCGCCCTGGATCGGTAGGAGGAGAGCCCTTCGACGGCCTCCAGGTACCGGCGGTGCAATTGACCGGAAGGAGGATGGATGCACCAGTGCTCGACCGGATCGGCCAGCCTGTCGGCCGCCTGCGCCGGAGGCGCGCCCACGATCAGGGAGATCCTCTCCAGGAGATGAGCCAGGTTCCGGTCCTCCAGCACGGCCCGGAGCAGGCCGCCGTCCGGCTCCAGGACGACCAGCGCCTCTGTCTCGCCCTTCTCGAGAAGCGCTTCCAGGTGATAGCCGTCCCCAAACCCGAAGACGCAGCGGCACCCGCGCGCCTGCTTGGCGGCCAGAAGGCCGGCCTCGCGCCGCGGGTCCCACTTCGAGTGAAGGAGCCGGCCGCGGCAGCGATGCACGATGTCTCCGCGCTCGCTCTGAAGAGGCTCGGCTTCCGAGGATCGCTTCATGGCCTCGAGCAGCGCGGCCGCCTCAGGCTGCCGGCGCCGCAAGACCGCGAGATTCTTCTCCAGGGTATTCATGCATCGTCTCTTTCAGTCGTCGCCATTGCCGGTTGAGGATCTCCCGCAAGCGCTCGCGGGCTGCGCCTTCGATCCCGCGGGGCAGGGCCGCTTCCACCGAGAAGCCCGCCGCCGCGAGCCATGCCGGGTCCAGCCGGTAGTTCTCGACCAGGAAACCCCGCGCAAGGGCCGGCGACGGCAGCCTGCCTTCGCCGGCGCCCAGGAACTCGCCTGCAATCCCCCAGTAGAGGAGGCCTGCCACATCGTCCGGCCCGGCCCGCCTGCGGTGCAGGGGGCGGTACTGCATCCACTCGCCCACGAATTCGGACAGGTAGACGGACACGCCGGGGGCCGGCGGGACCGGCCCACCCATGAGCAGCCGCACGACGGTGCGCGGGGCCGCCTGCTCGGCGCATGCCGTCCCCCCCTCGCACGGCGCGTCCTCGCCGCACGGCGCGCAGGGCGGCTCGGGTTGCACGACGATATGGCCTCTCCCGTAAGGGCCGGTCTCGAAGGCATAGGCGGGCCCGAAGAAGACGGCCACCGAGGGAACCCCCAGGCGGCAGGCCAGGTGGAGGGTGCCCGTGTCCCCGGAAAGGAGCCGGTCGCAGCCGCTCAGGACCCGGGCCAGGTCCTCCAGGCTCGTCTTGCCCGCCAGGTTGCGGACCCGGCGGCAGCCCGCTCGCCGCGCGATGGAATCCGCCAGGGGCCTCTCGCGGGCCTCACCCAACAGGAGGATCTCGCAGCCCGCCTCCTCGTGCACCCCGCGGATCACCTCGGCGAAACGCTCGGGCTTCCAGGTCCGTTTCCGGCCGCGGGTCGCAACCTGAACCGCGAGCACGCTCCGATCGTCGAGAGGCCTGCCTGTCTTTGTGTCCGGGTCGGCGGCGGGGGGAGCCCGACGCGCGGCGTGAAACCGGAAGACGTCCGCCAGGTGAAAGCGGTTCCACCTCCGGTTGGTCCGCACCAGCCTGGAGACGAGATCCACCCAGGGCCCGCCGACCGAGCCGTCCGGCCCGAAGTGAAAGCCCTCCACCGGCGCCCCTCCGCGGACCGCGTCCGCGACGCAGGCCGCGAGGGTGCCGAAGTTCAGGTTGATGAACCGGTCGAACGAAGCGGCCCGCACGGCCGCCAGCTCGCGGGCCAGGGGTCCCCAGAGTCCCTTCCACGGCAGGCCGCTGCGGAAGCCCCGGAGGTATCTTTCGAGATCCAGGCAATGGACGGCGTCGACCCAGGGGGCTCGCGCCCTGGCGAACCCCTCGAGCCTCCGGTCGACCAGCAGGGAAACCTCGTGCCCCTCGCCCCGCTTCAGGTCCTCGAGCAGGTAGAGGCTCTGCACCAGGTCGCCCATTCTCGCAAGCTGACAGACCAGGATACGTGCCAAAGATCCGCTCCCCCTTCGACAAAGGCTCGAGGCGTTCAGGCGGCGGGCAGTTCCCGGAGCCGGTGCCTCGCCTCCGCGTGTTCCGGCGCGAACAGGACGGCCCGTTCGAGGCGCGCCCGGGCGTCCTCGTACCGGTTCTCCTGCGTGAAGAGGCGCGCCGAGGCCAGCAGAAGATCGATGTTGGCCGGCTGCAGGGAAAGCCTCTCCTCCAGCAGCCCGAAGAACCTCTTCTTCTCGCTCTCCGTGCGGCAGATCTCGCCCAGTTTCAGCACCCACCGGGTTTCGGACCCGCCGCGGCCGGCCAGGCCCGCGTACAGTTCGAACGCCTCGGCATGCCTTCCGTCCCGTTCGAGCCGCTCCGCCTCGGCGCTCAGGCACGACTCGGAGCGGACCGCACGAACCAGGTATTGAAACACAAAGAACTCCCTGACCTCCTCCGGGCTCACGTCGCGTACCGTGATGCGGCCCAGGTCCAGATCCATGGTCGTTCCGGGCGCCGGCTCGGGGCACCGCGGGTCCAGGTTCCGGTGAACCGCCTCGACCTCCAGGCCGCACGATGACAGAAGCCGCTCGATCTCCTTCCATGTGAAGAAGCGCAGGTGGCCCCGGTCGAGGATGCCTTCGTCCTGGTAGGTCCAGTGCCCTTCCACCAGATGCTTCACCACCCCCCAGAAACGCACGTTCGGGATGCTGAAGACGATCGCGCCGGCCGGCTTGAGCCACGGCAGGTAGCGCTCGAGAACGGCCCGCGGATCCCGGAAGTGCTCCAGCACATCCGCAAAGACCAGCGCGTCGAAGTAGCCTCGCTCCACGGGAGGCTCCCATTCGGAGGCGTCCGCCATGGCCGCGTGGTCGAGCCACCTTTCCGCCTCCCGGCAGGCCTGCGGGTCCGCTTCCACGCCCCAAACCTCGCGCCTGCGGGCGGCCGCCTTCAGGAGCCTTCCCAGACGCCCTCCCCCGCATCCGATGTCCAGGATGCGCTCGGCATCCTCCGGGATGAGGGCCGCGACCTCCCGGCGCTCTCTTTTGTAGTACCCGGACAGGCGGGCCTCGTCTTCCTTGGCGGCTGTCACGCTTCGGATCATCACGGTCTCCTCTTCCCGCCCCCTGCCGCGGGTCTTCGGCCCGCAGCGCGTGACCGACCCGACCCCCACGTGCATCGCCGCGCCGCGAACCGCCGGGATCGGCCGGCCCGGGGCGCGGAGCACGACGTCGGTCAGCTCGCCGGCCCGGTGGTCGTACGTGTGGCGGCGAAGCGCCTCTCTTCTGCCTGCCTCGGCGATTCGCTCTCTGCCCGAATCGTCCGCCAGGCAGGCGCGGATCCGTTCGTGAAGCTCCGCCTCGCTCCGGTAGAGGACCAGGTGCCTGCCGTCTTCGAACAAATCGGTCAACCCGCTGCCGGGCGCCTCGTCCGTGACCAGCAGGCTGCCCGTGGCCAGGGCCTCGAAGACGCGCATGTTCAGGTCGTTCGCGACCGAGGCGTTGAACACGATCCTTGCCCGGCGGAACGCCCGGGCCATCTCCTCGAGGAAACAGCGGTCCACGTACAGCGAGAATCTTTGCGCCAGGCCCAGGAGCAGCCGGTTCCGCCTCCACTGGCTGCGGGTGATGCTCCCCACGAAGGAGATGTCGAAGTCCTTGTCCGCTTCGAACTTGCGGTGCACCTGGGGATCGCAGGCGAGCGGCAGCCAGTGGACCTGCTCGATCCCGGCCGCCGTGAACCGCGGCAGGTATTCCCGCTGGGCCGCGAACACAAGGTCATAATCCTTCGCGAACTCGACATGCTCCTCCAGTCGAATGTGGGAATCCACGAGGTAGCAGGCCTTCAGGCACGGGAGCGATGTCACTCCCTTGAGCGCGTACGTGATCCCGCTCTCCACCCAGAGGAAGAGATCCGGCGACCAGCCCTTGGGCAGGACGGCCAGCACCTCGGCCAGGTCCTCGGTGAAATAGGGGATGTCGTGCTGCTTCACCCTCTTCCGGATCGCTTCGAGGTCCCACGCCTTGACGATTTCCTCATCGATCGAGGGCCCCACCGTGATCACGTCGTGCCGCCTGCGCAAGGCCTTCTCGAGGTAGGCGCCGGTCGTGGCCGGATGCGAGGCATAGCTCATCAGAATCTTGAGCCTTTTTTGCGTGCCGGCTTTGCGCGAGGGCTTCCTGCGCGGGGGCGGCTCGGCCTCCAGGACCGCGGCCCAGCGCGCGAGGAACCGGTCGATGGGGAAGGCCGCGAGCACGCTTTCCCGGGCGCGCCGGCCCATGGAAACGGCCAGGGACCGGTCGCCCAGAAGCGCGTCGATCCGCTCCCTCGCCTCGGCCTCGTCGGACGCGAGGAACCCGTTCGCCCCGTCCTCGACCGGAGAGCCTTCCCGGTTCGTGCTCACCACCGGCATTCCGGTGGCCATGCATTCGAGCATCGCCAGATTGTAGCCGTCCTCGTAAGGCGGCTGCGTGGTGTGCAGATACACACGGTGCCGCCGCAGGGCCTCCCTGTACTCGTCCCAGTCCCGCGGCATGACCGCGTTCGGCGTCCCGTTGTGAAGGCCGAGAATGGTCGAGGCACGGCCCCCAAGGATCCTCTCCTGAAGCGAGTAGCCGAGGATGAGGTCGCGCTCCCTGAGGAAGTTGCCGATCCGGACCACCCTCTCCAGGTCGCCCGTGTACCCGTGGTAGTCCTCGGGGTCGACTCCGGGCAGGATGACCTCGCCATCCATTCCCCAGTCGAGCCTCTTGGAATCGGAGATGAAGACGAGCTTCAGGTCCCTCGTGTCGGCCACAAGCCGCTTGACCCGGGCCGCGTATTCGGACCGGTCGATCGGTCTGGCCGTCACGGCGATGTCGTTCGTGAGCTTGGTGTGGAAGAGCAGGACCTTCGGCACGCGAAAGGGGCGGACGAAGAGGAAATCGCTCAGATTCTGGGCCAGCACGCGGTCGTAGGCCCCTGCGCGTAAGCCTGCCTCGGCCTCGGCCTGGGTCACGAGGCGGCAGTTCGAAGGCACCGGCCGGATGGAGCGGATCCAGCCGTAGATGCCCGCCTTCTCCTTTTCGACCACGTCGAAGGCGCAGCCTGTCTTGGCGAGCAGGTGGATGTAGCTCTCGTGCCAGTTGAAGGTCAGAACGCGCGGGGCCATGGGCCGATCTTCGCCTCCTGTGCCGCCGGAGCGAGAAACGGAAACGCATTCGCCGACTACCGCGCCGGGCAGCGAACGGACTGCAGACGGTCCGGTTGGAACGGGACTGCCGACGAAGCGGGGAGGAGCAATTCCTGTGCCACGATCAGATGCGGCGGGAGAGGTGCCGGGGAGGTCGGCCGCGGGCGGGCCGGCGGGCGTGAAGGAGCCTTTTCAGCGAGGCGATTTTCTGTATTTTCCGTTGTATATCGGTGAGTTCCGATGCGAGCAGAAGCCGAAGCGTCCGGTCGACCGCAAGGATCTCGGAGACCGCGGCCCGCTCCCCGGCCGCGCGACCGTCAAGGGATTGGATCCCGGCCAGCAGCCGTTGACGTCTCCCCTGCAGGGCGAGGACCGCCTCGAAGTCTCCCCGGTCCAGGAGTGATTTCTGGCCGCGGGCGATCTGGAGGATTTCCTGGAGGGTTCCCGTGTCTTCTGTCAAGTTCCTGCGCCCCCCTCAGAACTTGCCGCCCCGGGCGGCCAGGGCGCTCCAGCCATCCTTGAGTTCCTTGAGCACCCGGATGGGTGCCTCGAGCAGATTCGGGTCCTGCCTCAGATTGGCCCTGGAGACCGTGTCGATGACATAGCGGTAGAGGGTTTCCAGCCGCTCGGCGATCTCCCCTCCCCGCTCACGGTCCAGGGTGTTCATCAGTTCGGTGACGATCGCCAGGGCCTTGCTCAGGCAAGCACCCTTCTGCGAACGATTGCCTGCCTTCATCTCTTCCCGGGCCCGCGCCAGATTGGCGATGCATCCTTCGTAGCACATGAGAACGATCCGCACCCTGTCCGCCGTGGTCACGCTTGCAACCTGGTAGCCTCTCGTGGCGCTCGCCTGCATCTGACTCCCTCCGATCTCCCATCACGTGTTCATGAAAAAGAACTGGTCCTGTGCCTGAAGGGATGCGATCAGCGACTCCAGGGCGCCGAACTGGGCCCGGAGCCGGACCTCCATGCGATCCAGGGCCTCTTCCTGGTCTTCGATTTCCTGGTCGATCTCCCGGATGCGCCTCTGCAACCCGCTCTGGCGGATGGCGATATCTCCGTCCCCGGACCGGGTGGCCTGCGAAGCGAACTGGTAGATCTGCTCTGCAACGCCCTGGGCGGTTGCGCCGTCCCGGACAAACAGATCGGTGACGGCCTCGAGGTCCTCGTCGAGTGCGTCCTGCAGTTTACCCGGATCGAGCGACAGCGTGCCGTCCCGGTTCGTGGAAATACCCACCTGGGACAAGGCCTTCATGTCGGCCGGCAGTCCTTCTACGCCGCTGGAGACGATGCGGCTCAGGTTTCTCGTCACGGACCGCACCGTACCCTCGGCCCAGAGCGGATCGCCCTTGTTCTCCTCCATATCGTAGTTGTCCCGTGCGTCGATAAACCCGATCACGGCGTTGTAGGCGTCGACCAGTGCCTGTATCTTCGTCTGAATCCCCTCCCGGTCCTCCCCTACCTGAAAGGTTACCGTGCTGGACGGATCCGCCTTGTGCAGGTTCAGGGTAACCCCCGGGATGACATCCGTGATCGTGTTGCCGGACCGGTAGACGGTCAGGCCGTCCACCGTGATCTCCGCGTCCTGCGGCGCCCGCAGGTGCAGGGGGGACGAAAGGGTCGTGTCGTTCACCGGGAAACCGAGGTTGGTGTCATCCCGCGTGATGACGATGATGTTGTCCGCTCCGGTCTCGGCGGCGGACAGAACGAGCTGGTAGGAATCCTCGCCCGTACCGTCGTCCACGACGCTCGCATGCAGGCCCGCGTCCAGGCTGTTGATCGCGTCCTTGAACTCCTCCAGGGTCATCGCAGCGTCAACATCGATGGTGTATTCGGTTCCGTCTTCGCCGATCTTGAACGTGAACTGGCCTGCTCCGGATGCGATGGCGTCGTTCTCCGAGGAGAGCCCCACGCCGGCCTGAAGCCGGTGCGCCATCGCGAGGCCGGAAACCACGATGCCGTACGTGCCCGTCGATCCGGAGGAGGAGGCGCTGCCGGTCAAAATGTCCGTATCGCTCACGGTCGTGGTCTTGCTGCCGAAGTCGGAGGAACGGCGCAGGGCGTTCGCGGCCGACTCGAGCGATTCGAGCTTGGCCGCCAGATCGGAATAGGCCGCGTTCTTCTGTTCGTACGCGCTCTTCTTGGTTTCCATCCGGCGGACCGAGGCCCTCTCGACCTCGATCAACTGCTGGATCAAGGTTTCGTAGTCGATTCCCGTGCTCAGCCCCGATGCCGTCAGCGTCGCCATGGCGTCTTCTCCGGATGGTCGGCCGGGTCGCGCTCACCGGTTCGAAGGATTGGAAACCCGCACCGGATGAGGAGGGAGGATTCCCCCCTCCTCATCCGGTGCGGACAAGGTCAATGATCTATGGAACGACATTTATCCCAACAGCGTCAGGGCCTGCTGCGGCAGCAGGTTGGCCTGGGCCAGCACGGAAGTGCCTGCCTGCATCAGGATCTGGTTCTTGACGTAGATGGCCGTCTCCAGAGCGAAGTCGGCATCCTCGATCCGCGAATTGGCGGCCGTAAAGTTCTCGGCGCTGGCCGTCAGGTTCGCGATCGTGTACTCGAGGCGGTTCTGCAGCGCGCCGATGTCGCCGCGCCGGTCGGAGAGCACCCCAATGGCGCTCAGGTCGATCACTGCCAGCGCGGACTGGGCCAGGGCCGCGGTGCTGATGCTGTCCGCGCCGGTCGTGTTCAGGCCGAGCGCGGCGGCGTCGGTATCGTTCATGGAGAACGAGAGGCGGTCGTTCGCGGTGTTCTTGAAGCCCACCTGGAACTTCACGCCCGCCCCGGAGATCGTTCCGTCCAGGAGCTTCTTGCCCGCGAACTCGGTCACGTCCGAGATACGCGTGATCTCGCTCTTCAGGGCCAGGTACTCGTCGTTCAGGTACCCGCGCTCCGTGTTCCCGAGGCTTTCGTTGGCGGCCTGCTCCGCGAGTTCCCTCATCCGCAACAGGATGTTGCTCATTTCAAACATGCCGCCCTCGGCGGTCTGCAGGAGACTGACCGCGTCGTTGGCGTTCCGGACAGCCTGGTTGATGCTTCGGATCTGCGCCTTCAACGTGGTCGACAGGGCGAGCCCTGCCGCGTCGTCGGCTGCACGGTTGATCCGGAGGCCCGAGGAGAGGCGCTCCACCGATTTCGTCAGCGAACTCGTGCTCTTCGCCAGGTTCCGCTGAGCGGTCACGGAAGCGAGGTTCGTGTTAACGGTCATTCCCATGTTCGTATCCTCCTTGACGTTTTGTTGGACTGCATCCTTGCAGTATGATTGGCGGACCACCGACGGCAGGCCTTGCTGATTCCGTGCTTTTCCCCCCTTTCCCGGCCGAGTTTCCGCCCAGGTCGCTACAAGTATGTATCGGTCGGGACGAGCGAAACTTTAGGGGGCCTCGAGGGAAATGGCGACGGTGGGTTCGGGGGAGTCGGTGACGACCTGAACCCCCTTGCGCGAGGCGGGGTCGAGCAGGAGGGGGGCCTGTACGTGGACGTGGAGGCGGCGGGTGCGGCGGTCCACGTGGAGGATCGTGCGTATTTCGGCCCGCTCTGCGTCCACCCCGCTCAACCGCTCCGGCGGCGTACCGCGCTGGACCCGCAGCTCGTAGGAGGGAAGATAGGTGCGGGGTTCGGAGACGAGGAAGGCCACGGCCGGGTCGTCCAGGGACTGAAGCCACTGGACCGAAGGGCCCTTGGAGCTGTCCAGCAGGGCGAAACGCTTCAGGTGCTCGAACCCGACGAGCCCCCGTGGGAAGGAGAAGACCCTGTCGTCCGGTACCTCGACCTTTCCGAACCGCGTGGTTTCGATTTCGAGCCTCATAGGGAATCGATGTCCTCGTCTTTGGCCTGCGAGGCCTCCAGGTTGGCGGCCCGGACCCGCTCGTAGACCTCGTCCCGGAGAATGGTCTTGTCCTCGGGCGCGCTGATTCCGATCCGGACCTGGTTTTCCTTGACTTCGAGCAGGCGGATGCGGATGTCGTCTCCGATCCAGATCCCCTCCCCGGGCTTCCTGGTCAGTACGAGCATGGGCCTCCCCGGGCCGTCGGTCGGGCTTGGTGTCTAGAGCATGGTCAGGGTCTGGAGGATCGTCTTGGTGGCGCTTACGGACGCGGTCAGGGCCTGCTGATACCAGGTCAGCTGTGTGGCAGCCTGGATCAGATCCACGTCCTCTTCCTGGGAGATGAAGCCTTGCATGGAGGCAAGCATGTCCCCCAGCCGGGATTCGGTCTGATCGAGTTGATTCGCCCTTGCGCCGAGTTCCGATACGCTCGCCGTGATCTGGGACAGGGCCCTGTCCAGGCCGTCGAGGGTCGATTGCACGGCTTCCGCGTCCCCGTTCTCCAGGGCGTCTCCGAGGGCTTGCATGACGCCGAAGATGTCCACGTCCCCCTGGAAGACTTCGCTGCCCACGAGGCCGACGGGCATCGACTCGCCCGGAGAGATCTCCACGCGGAAGATCCCCTCGTCGCCCTGATAAAGACCGTCGGCATCGAAGGCCGGTTGATCCGTCTTGAACCCGGAAAAGATGTAGCGGACTCCCCCCCCCATGCCTCCGGACCAGGAGGCATTCGCGAGGGAGAGCATCTGATCCCGCAGTTGCCGGACCTCGCTCGCGCTCGCGGCGAGGCTGTCGGCGCCCAGGGTGCCCGAGGCGCCCTGCAGCGCGAGTTCCTTGGCACGGCTCACCAGGTTCGCAGCCGACTGGAGCGCGGACTCGGCCTCCGCCAGGTATCCCTGGGAGGATGCGATGTTGCTCTTGAATTGGTTGAGCGTTCGTTCCATGCTCTTGTAATGCACGCACCGGGTGAAGGCGGGCGGGTTGTCTCCGGGCCTTCTCAGCTTCTTTCCCGTCAGGACCGTCTCTTCCGCATCATACAGCTTCTGCAGGTTCTCCATCAAACGCCGCTCTGCGGTGTGATAGAGCCCGGGCGTGGAAATTCGGAATCCCATGGTCGGCCTCTCCGCGCGGATCAGATCTCAAAGAGATGGTCCATCATTTCATCGACGACCTGCAGGTACCTTGCGGCCGCCTGGTAGGCATTCTGAAACATGAGCAGGCGAAGCTCCTCCTCCTCCAGGGAGACCCCGGAGACGCTCTGCCGGTACGCGTCCATGGATTCATACAGAACCTTCTTTGCGTCCGCCATGCGGCCTGCATCCAGGACGAGCGAACCCGCATCCGCGACCAGCGACTGGTAGAAGCCGCCGAGCGACGTGGTTCCGTTCGCCAGGACGTTCTCGTTCTTCAGGGAGGCCAGGGCCAGGGCGTTTCGGTTGTCTCCCGGCAGGGCGTCCGGGTCCTGGGCGGCCGCGATCTCAAGGGGGTCGTCCAGCGCGACATCGATCTCGCGCGCCATCCCGTCGGTGACACTCACCCGGAAGATGTCCCCGGCCGAGGGAGCCCCCCCGGCGTCGGCGAGCACCACACGGATGCCCTCGAATTCGATCGGGCTTCCGGACGAGTAGGCGAGGCCTCCGGCGACGGTCGCCTCATCCGTCACGTTGACGATCGAGAAGGTGTCCGGAGCTGTGAACCGGATCTCATAGTCGTCCAGGGTGAGCAGAGAGGCGTCCGTGACTTCCCGCAGGATGCAGTCGGCCCCCCCATGATTCGCGGAAGAAGGGCCGCAGGAAACGCTCAGGGGCGCAAAGAAGTCCCTCCCCGTCGCGCCCCCGAGGTCGTAGCCGGAGGCATGGAGGAGATTGACCTCCTTGACCAGGGCTGCGGCCAGGCGGTCCAGGTCGTCCTGGAAGCGGCTCACCTGATCGCGCGCCTCGAGGACCCCCCGGACCCTGCCTGCCTGGATGTCCTCCGTGATGTCCGTTCCCAGGACAGAGAGGCGGTAGAAGTCGTTGTTGGAGACGTCCTTGAGAAGCTCGAGGGAGTGGAACTGCCCGTCCTCCACCAGGGGCTGGCCGCCGGCCGCGAGCACGGTGACCGCACCCGAAGGCTGTCCGATGACCGTCACGTTCAGGTACCCGGAGAGCTCCTGGACCAGGCGGTCCCGCTGGTCGAGCAGGTCGTTCGGAGGCGACTGGGAGCCCGTGTTTCGGAGGATTTCGCGGTTCAGGCCCGCGATCTCCTCCCCCAGGCGGTTGACCTCCTGCTGGTACCCCTCCATCTGCGAGTTGAAATAGGCAATCTCGCTCTGCAGGGAGCTGTTCAGGCTGCGGAAGGCCGCAGCCAGTTCTTCCGCTCTGGCAAGCACGACGTTCCGTTCCGGCAGGCTCGACGGGTTGAGCGAGAGGTCCTGCCAGGCATGGAAGAAGTCATCCATGAGGGCGCCCAGATTGCTCTCGTCCGAGGGGTAGAGCAGGGACTCGATGCGCGTGTAGATCTGCTCCCGCATCGCGTAGTCTTCCGCGGCCGCGAAGGCGCTGTTTGTCTGGAATCCGAGGAAGGGATCATAGATCCGCTCGACGCCCAGGATCGACACCCCGGTTCCGAACGGCACGCCTCCGATCGAAACGGAAACGCCGGGCCCGTAAACCGCCCTCTGCCGGGAGTAGTTGGGCGTGTTGACGTTCGCGATGTTGTTGCCCGTGACCTCGAGCCCGAACTGTGCGGCATTCAGGGCCGTCCGGCCGATATCGTACAGGTTGTTGATGCTCACGGAGCCCTCATTCTTCCGTTGCGGTCATAGGTCGCGTTCCGGGAAAACGCACTGCGAAAGAAGCCGATCAGATCCCCGACTCGTTCCGACTGCTCTTCGAGAACGCGCTCGTGCACCCTGCTCTGCTCACGGATATCGGAGACCAGGGCGTTCCGCAAGCGGAGAAGCTCCCGGAAGGCGTCGGTCCCTTCCCCGGCCCCGGGGTCGGACAGGCGGGGCAGGCTGCGCCTTCTCTCCTGCAGCCTGTCGAGACGCCTGACCAGGCCCTCTTTTTCCCGGACCAGCCGCAGCAGGCCCTCCCCGTTCATCCGGGCCAGGCACTCCCGCTCGGCCTTCATCAGGCCCTGCAGGCATCTGAGTTGCTCGATTTCCTCTTCGAGAATGGCCTTTCTCTCTCCCATCGCAGGTTACTCTCCTCCGGATTCCTGCAAGGCCTGCGCGAGCATCTTCTCGGCAACCTTCCCGCTTTCGAAGCGGTAGGTACCCTCGCGGATCCTCTTCTGGAGCCTCTCGACGATCTCGGCCCGGACCCCCTCCTCATCGGGGACTCTCGCCTGTCTTTCGAGTTCCATCAGGCGGAGCGCGTCTTTGGACAGCTGTACGCGGTCCTGGTACCGGGTCCCTGCCTTCGTGGGCTTCTCGGCGGGCTTTCGGGAGGATTTTACGGATTCGGCGGAAATCTCCAGGCTCTTTTTGTCGATGGAGTAGATCTTCATCGCGTCCTCTCCTCGTCTCTGCAGAGGTGCGTTCCGACCCTCGCGCCGGGCGAAGCCGGCCGGGACGGTTCCGTCTCCATAGAGTTATCGGTCCATCGGGTCGAGACCTTTAGGGAACCCCCCTGGCCGAACCGCTCCCGGAGCGTTGCTAACCTCCGAATCCGACGAGTTTTTCTCCCTCGATGCCGATTGCGCCCACTTCATCACCTGCTCTTTGATCCCGATGCCCCCGGCCCGGGCGACCGCCTCCGCCAGGGCCTGATCCATCAGGGCGAGGTAGTTGTCCATGCCGAGTCCAGAACGGACCCCGAAATCCTTGCAGAGGCTCTCCCGCATGGACCGGACGAGTTCGGAAATGAATACCGCCTCGAAAGATTCCGCAACCTTTTCCACGGGTGCGTTCTTCAGCCCGCAGAGCGAATCGAATCCCAAGCCCTCGATCAAGGACACCATGCATTGTTCCTCACATGATGATAAGTTCCGCGCTCAGGGCCCCCGCGTTTTGCATGGCCTGCAGGATGGCGATCAGGTCCCTGGGGGTGACGCCCACCGCGTTCAGGGCCCTGACGACCTCCCCGAGGGAGACCCCTTCCGGAAGCACCATCAGGTGGGACTCCTGCTCCTCCACGGAGACGTCCCGGTTTTTCACGGTCCTCGTCTGCCCTCCGGAGCTGAACGGGCCCGGCTGGGAGACATCGGTCTCCTCCTGAATGACAACGCTCAATCCTCCGTGCGAGACAGCCACGGTGGAGATGCGCACGTTCTCTCCCATGACCACGGTCCCGGTCCTCTCGTTGACAACCACCCGGGCGGGCCCGTCCTCGGCGACCTCCAGGGTCTCCAGTCGGGCGATGTAGTCCACGACCCGGCTCCGGTAGAATTCCGGCACGTCCACCACAACGGTCCGCGCATCCTCGGGAAAGGCCACCTCCGTGCCGATTCCGGCGTTCATGGCCCTTGCCACCGCCTCCGAGGTCGAGAAATCCGGATTGCGCAGCACGAAATGCAGCCGCTCCCTCATCTGGAACGGAACGATCACCTCCTTCTCGACCACGGCGCCCGACGGCACTGTGCCCACGGTCGGATGGTTCTTCGTTTCCTGGTCCCCTCCGGCACCGGCGGAGAACCCTCCGGTCGAGATCGGGCCCTGCGCCAGGGCATAGGTATCGCCGTCGACCCCGGTCAGGGGGGTCATCAGAAGCGTTCCTCCCTGCAGACTCTTGGCGTCTCCGATCGAGGAAACCAGAACGTCAAGCCGCATCCCGGCCCGGGCGAACGCAGGCAGTTCGGCCGTGACCATCACGGCGGCGACGTTCTTCACCTTGACCTGGTTCGGATCCACGTTGATCCCGATCTTCGAGAGCATGTTCGTCAGGCTCTGGATCGTGAATTCGGTCCCCTGCTTGTCTCCGGTCCCGTTCAAGCCCACCACGAGGCCGTACCCGAACAACTGATTCCCCCGGACACCGACCACCTTTGTGATGTCCTTGATCCGGGCGCCGCCGGCCGCCTGCGGAAAAAGAAGCAAGGCCGCGGTCAGCAGCAGAAGCCCCCCGGTCCACCTTCGCACCCTCATGCGAGCATCCTTCCTTGTCGATTCAAACCGATACCGGCTTTCGAGCCGAGCCGGCCGGAGCATCCACGACACCCGCCCGGCGGCTAGATGGGCCATAGCCAGTCCAGGATCCGGGTGAACCACCCCGGGCCCTCCGTATCGCCCAGAACGCCTTTGCCCGAGTAATGAATCCGGGCTTCCGCGATCTGCGTCGAGAGAATGGTATTGTAGACGGAGATATCCTCGGGCCGGATCGTGCCGTCCAGTTCGACGAACTGCTTCTCCCGGTTCACCTTGATTTCCCGCTTCGCCCGGATGCGCAGATTCCCGTTGGGCATCCTCTCGACCACGGTCGCCGACACGGTGGAGGTCAGCTTGTCCTTCCTCACCGTACTGCCCGACCCCTTGAAATCCCTGGTGTAGTCCCCCTTCACGGTCGGAGAGAAGGGCTGCCCGGAGGCGAGGAAGCTCGCCATGCCGAAGCTCTGCGGAAGGCCGAACAGATCATCGATGCCGGCGTCCAGGTTCGACGTCTTGCCTGTCTCTGTGCCCGACTCCTGGCTCGCCGTGGACTCCTCGATGATCTTGACCGTTACGATGTCTCCCACGTTCCTTGCCCGGCGGTCCCCGAAATGGTTCGCCGAGCCCTGCTGCCAGATCGAGCCGCTCGGTATCTCCGCGACCCGGGGCGGGCTCGCCGCCGCCTCGGGCGCCGCCGCCGGGCCCTGCGTATGAGCACAGCCCAGCGATGCGAGCATGAGGAGTACACACCAACCCGCCTTGGTTCTCATCTCGGATCCTCCCGGAAGGAAGCCGATACGGTGTTCGCGTCCAGCAGAGTCGCATAGATCTCCCTGCCGGACGCCGTGTTCAATACCTTCACCCGGTCGCCCGGGTTCCCGGACTCGAGGAGCTTCCCGGGAGCCTCTACACGAACGGACCCGGCGCGCGCCACGATCACGACCGCATTGCCGCGCCTGGGGCCCCCCTGTTGACCTATGTGCCAGGACTTCAGGCATGCGCCCTTGGAGACGGGCCTCTGGACCCGCTTGCCGATGACCTCGCCCAAGCCTTCGTACAGATCCTCCTGGCTTCGCCAGCCCTCCCGCGTCTCGATACGCACGTCCTGCGTTTCAATCACGTGCCCGATCGGCAGGGTCCGGCAAGCCACCACCACGGGACATGCCCGCCGAAGATAGGAGGTGATCCAGAGCGTCTGCGATTCTCCGGTGTGCGCCTCGATGCGCATCCGTACCGGCGTCGTCTCCCCCCAGCGGGCGCCCGGGGCCAGTTCGACCGCCAGGATCCTTCCCTGGATCGGCAGAGGATCCCCCTTGCGGAGTTCCCAACGCTCGACATCCACGCCCGCAGGGCCGTCATCCCGGACGTAGGAGAGCAGCGCATCGCGCACCTCCTTCTCCGTGATCTGTCCGGCCTCGCTCGCGGAGGGGAGCGTGAGGAGCAGCAACATCAGGAACAAACAGGTTCTCGACATGTTACCTTCTCAGGTTGTTCACGGTTTGAATCATCTCGTCGGCGGTCTGAATCGCCTTTGAGTTCATCTCGTAGGCGCGCTGGCTGATGATCATCTTGACCATCTCCTCGACCACGTTCACGTTGGACATCTCCAGGAAGCCCTGGGAGATCAATCCGATTCCCTCTTCGCCCGGAACACCCGCAATCTCGTCCCCGGAGGCCTCCGTGGCCACAAAGAGGTTCTGGCCGATAGGCCGCATGCCGCCCGGATTGATGAACTTGGCCAGTTCGATGGACCCGATCTCGGTCGGGACCTCGGAGCCGCCCTGCACGACGGAGACGATCCCGTCCGAGCTGATGGAAACGCTTCTCGTGTCGTCCGGAATGCTGATTTCCGGGTCGATCGGGTATCCGGTCGGCGTGACGAGCCTTCCGTCCCGATCGATCTTGAAAGACCCGTTGCGTGTGTAGGCGGTATCCCCGTTCGGCAGCAGAATCTTGAAGAAGCCCTCCCCCTCGACCGCCAGGTCCAGGGGGTTGCCCGTCTGTTCCAGGTTGCCCGTGGAGAAGATCTTCTGCGTGGCGGCGGGCCGCACGCCGAGCCCCACGTGCAGGCCTGTCGGGAGCTGCGTGTTCGGGGACGACGCGGCCCCCGGAAGCCGGACTTCCTGGTAGAGAAGCTCTTCGAAATCGGCCCGGGTCTTCTTGAACCCCACCGTGTTCACGTTGGCCAGGTTGTTGGAGATCACGTCGAGATTGAGCTGCTGACCCGCCATGCCCGTCGCCGCGATCCACATGGAGCGCATCATGCCCGTCTACCTCCGTCTAGACATGTTCAGCCGAAGACCCTAGAGCCTGCCGATTTCCGTCACTGTCTTCTCTTCGAGGTCCGCGAAGCCCCTGATCAGTTTCACATAGGCGTCGTGACATCGAAGCTGTTCCATCATCTTGACCATTTCTTCCATCGGGTTCACGTTCGACGCCTCGACATGGCGCTGCCGGACCTGATAATCCGCTTCGTTCAGGACCGCCCCGTTCTCGTCGACGATGCGAAGCCGTCCCTGGGGCGACAGCAGCCCTTCTCTTGTCTCCCCGACGTAGATCTCGCCGTTCGGCGCGACCTCGAGGATCTGTTCCGGATTGAGGCGCACGCCTTGCCCCTGCTCGTTGCGCACGGCAAGGCCCTCCGAGGTCACCAGGTTGCCCTCGGCGTCGAGATGAAACCTGCCGTTGCGTGTCTGCACGGTGCCCGCCGGACCCTGGGCTTCGAAGAATCCCTTTCCCTCGATGGCCAGGTCGAACGGATTGTTCGTCTGCAGCAGCTCACCCTGTTCCGGGTTGCGGATCGGCCCGCTCAGCCGGGGGAATGCAAGCCCCTGGGAAAGCCCGTCGTCGAACCCTCCCGGGAAGGCGAAGTTCAGGCAGGACTGCTGCATCATCACCTTCTTGAAGCTCGGCGTCGATGCGTTGGCCAGGTTGTGGGCGACGTTTTCGAGGACCCTCTCGCACGCGGTGACCCCGGAGCCGGCGATATAGCACCCGATGTCCAATTTGCTTCTCCTTCCGCCCGCCGGCGAACCCGCTGCCCGCCGGTCTTCAAGCCCCCACCCGGAGCGCCTCTGGGAGGGTTAGCAAATCCCATACCATGGAGGAGTTTGCCTATCCTGTTGAAATGCGTTGTTTCTTTCCCGCGCCGCGCTGCTTCCGACCCGGCAGCTCCTTCCTACCGGGAAGAACCTGCCGCCTGCTTCAACCGGTAGAGAAACACATAGATCTCCGCGATCACCTGGTAGAGTTCCTGCGGGATCTCCCGGTAGAGGTCGAGCCCCATCAGGACCTCGACGAGCAGGGGATCCTCCCGGACCGGGATCCCGTGCTCCCGCGCCTCGCGGATCATCCGTCGCGCCAGCCACCCGCTCCCCTTGGCCACGACCCGGGGCGCGCGCGCCTCGCTCGCCTTGTACCGCAGAGCGGCCGCCCGCTCCCGCCTGTCACCCGTACGCGTCAAGGAAACCGCTCCCTTTCAGCAGTTGTTCGGCCCGGCGCGGAAGACGCTTGGATACCCTCACCCGAAGCCGGGTCAGCCCGATTCCGGCCAGGCGTTCCTCCAGAGCCGGCACCGCCTCGCGCAGCAGGCTGTGGGCCGGCTCGCCCGAGGAAAAGAAGATGTCCGCCTCCCGCGGCCGCCAGGAGATCACCGCCAGCAGTTCGCCCGAGCCCGGCAACGAGACCCGCAGCGCAACGACCAGGTCGGACCCGGATGACGGCAGGGCCCGTTTCACGAAGCCCTCGATGAATCTGCGCTCCCCGAAGGGAAGACAGAAGGGCACCGCTCCTTCCGAGCCTCCTTGAAGGACGGCCAGTTGCTTCGCCTCGATCTGTCGCAGGGCCGCGGCGATCGCCTCCCGCAGGCTCGAAGGACCCGTTTCGCGCAACCGGGCGAGCAGATACCCCTTCAAGTCCTGCAGCGGCTGCCAGGATTCCCTTTTCTCCAGCCACTCGCGCAGCCTGGCTTCATAGAAAAGCCCGGCATGCAGGACCGCCAGGCGCACCGTCTCCGGGGTTTGTGCCTGCAGGGTCAGGCTCGGAGGCAATGCGCCCAGGGAGGAGAGGCTCTGCAGGATGGAAGCGAGCGAACTCGGCGGTTGCCCCCGGAAGCCCGCGAGCAGTTCCGCCAGCCCCCTGCCGGTCGTCTGGTAGAGCAGGAGGATCCTGCCTTCCCGGAGGGAGACCTCGGCGAGGCAGCCGTGTCCGACCGTCAGGGGAATGCGGCTCGTCACGACGAACACCTGATGCTTCGCGGCGATGCGGTACCGGTCGAAAGGCAGGGCTTCCAGAACCCGGAAGGCGATCTTCTCCCCCTCCCGGAAGAGGCCTTTGTCCGGCGCGCCTTCCCTGGATTGAATCTCGGCGGTCTGCACGGCATGCGGTTGCAACGCCTGTCGCCCTTTCCCGGGGTTCTCCTAAAAGCGAAACATCTCCGTGATCTTTCTCTTCGGCACCGGCAGGACGGGTTCCGGCGCCGTGCCCTCGACGCCCCTGCCCATGTCCGAGAGCGCCAGGAGCATCTCGATTTCACCCCGGGGGGATTGCAGGCGGCTTGCGATCTGCTCCACGGACAGCCCCTGCCTCCTCAAGCTCTGGGCCCGGCTCGTCATGTCGCCGACCTGCGCATCCCGGTCCCGGCCCTCCGGCGCGAGGGTCTCGGCGCCCTGGGCCTTCTCCGCCGTCCGCTCCGGAACGGGTTCCCTCGCCGGGATGCCCGGGGCCTCCGGAACCGGGCCGAGCCTGTTCCAGGAGAGATACAGCACCAAAAGGATGAGGACGGCCGAGAAGGCAACGTCGAATCCGATCAGGATCAAAGGATTCATGACATCTCCCTTCCTGCGTTGTCACACGCGGGTATCCACGCGGTGGCCTTCTTGCGGTTTGTTGCTTTTCTTCTCCTTGGTCCTCTGGCCGTTCGACCGGTCCCGCTTCTCCGCATCGTTCCTCCTGCGGATCCCTGCGATCCGGTCCGGACCCGGCACCGGGACGTCCACGCCGCGTATCGAATGGGGGCTCTCCTGCATCTCCGTCACCTCCTTTCTACATGGGAGTCTTCGGACGAGAGCGACATGGGCCGACCGGAAGGGTGTTCATCCGTCCAGGGCCTCCTTGTGAAGCTTCCCCTTGAGCCGCATGAGCGCCTGGGTCTGGAGCTGACACACCCTGGACTCGCCCACGCCCAAAACCTTTCCGATCTCTTTCAGATTGAGTTCTTCGTAGTAGTAGAGCTGGATGATGAGCCGCTCCCGTTCCGGCAGCGAGTCGATCGCCTTTTCGAGCAGGTTCTTCAGCTCGCTCCTTTCGGCGGACAAGGCCGGGTTTTTCCTGGCCGGTTCGTTCTCCTTGCCGGCGACCTCGACCGCCATCTCGTTCGAGACGTGGAGGTCCTCCAGGCTCAGGAAGGAAAGGGAGCGGGCGCGCCGCAGAAAGGCCTCGTACTGGGCCTGCGACAACCCGAGGTCGTTGCGGATCTCCTCCTCGCTCGGCTCCCGCCCGAGACGGTTCGCCAGGTTGTTCATCCCCTGCGCGTACCTTTTGTACCGGTCTCGAAACGACCGGGGCAGCCAGTCCTGTTCTCGGATCGCATCGAGCATCGCCCCCCGGATGCGGATGGAGGCATAGGTTCTGAAGCGGTTCTTCCGGGCCGGGTCGAAGTCGCGCAGGGCCTGCAGCAGGCCGACCGTGCCGGCGCTGATCAGGTCCTGGATATCGAGGGTCTCGGGGAGCCGAACCGCCAGCCGATAGGCGATCCACTTCACGAAGGGCAGGTGTTCGAGTACATGCGCCTCGTTCTGCCGCGACAACTCCTCCATCCTCTGGGATACGGCCCTCTTCATCGCGCCTTCCGTGCTCGATTGCCTAACGGGCTTCGCGCCGGGAAGATTGCTTCTCCGGCGGATGGCTTGCGGAGGCCTCCGGCCGCCTTCCCGCCTCGCCGGCCTCGAGCTCCCGGCAGATCCTGCGGAAATCGACCGAGGCCCTGCAGTGGGGGTGCAGGAGCATCACCGGCTTCTGCAGGCGCACCGCCCGTTCGAGGTTGCTGTCGTTGCTGACGAACCCGGCATACTGCGGCCGGATTTCGAGGAAGTGCTCCGCCGCCCTTCGCAGGGTCTGGTAGATCTCCCATCCCTGCTCGCCCGATTCGGCTCGGTTGATGATCAGGCGGAAGTTCTTCTCCCCGTTTGTCCGGGCCAGGACCTTCATGGTCGCGTAGGCGTCGGTGATCGAGGTCGGCTCCGGTGTGGCGACCAGCAGAACCTGCTGTGCGAAGCTGCTGAAAAACGATACGTTGGAGGAAATGCCGGAGGCCGTGTCGATCAGGATGGTGTCCGCCTCCCCGAGGAGCTGCCGAAACATGGAGAAGACGAGCATCTTCTCCCCCGTGTCGAGCTGTGTCAGCTCCTGGATGCCCGACTCGGCCGGAAGGATCTTGATGCCCCCGGGTCCCTCGAGGATCGCCTCCCGAAGAGAGCACCGGTTGGACAGGACATCGCCCAGGGAATGGCGGGACCGGATGCCGAGCAGCACGTCCAGGTTCCCGAGCCCAAGGTCCGCGTCCAGAATCAGGACCTTTCCGCCCTTCTCGGCCAGGGCGATTCCCAGGTTGAGCACCACGTTCGTTTTGCCCACGCCGCCCTTCCCGCTCGTGATCGCGTAAATCGCCACAGGTCGTTTCCTCTGCTCGTCGCGTCCCATCGTTCAGATTCCCAGCATCATGTCCAGGAGCATGCCCTTGTTGGCCGGCACGATGTCGTGCGGAATGTCCTGTCCGGTCGTCATCCAGGACAACGGGACCGGATGGCGCAGAAGCACGTCCAGCAGGCCGCCCACGCCCCGGCTTTCGTCCAGTTTCGTCAGGATGAGGCTCGCCAGGGAAAGACGTCCGTACTCCTCCAGATCCTGCGCGAGGACCTCGGTGCGGTAGTGGGGGCTGAGAAGGAGATGGAATTCCGTGTCCGGGCACAGGGAGATGACGTCGAACAGGGCCTCCCGCATCCCTTTGTCCTGCATCCCCTTGCCGGGGGTGTCGATGAAGAGCGTATCCACCCTGTCCCGGATCTCGAAGAGCCTCGGGATCTGATTGCGTTCGTGGGCCACCCCGACCGGGATTTCGAGGAGGCTCCCGATCCGTTGCAACTCCTCGCGGGCGGCGACCTTCTCTCCGTCCAGGCTCACGACCGCGACGCTCCGCCGGTGCAGAAAGCGCTCCATGGAAGCGAGCTTTGCGAGCGTCGTGGTCTTTCCGACACCGGTCCTGCCCAGAAGCGCGATGCAGTTCTTTCCCTTGGGCAGGCCCTGCGTGGTCTGGAGGCGGCCGGAGAAGAATCTTCGAAGCTCTCTGTGCATTACCTCTTTCTTGCAGAGTTCCTCGGGGGAAACGCCGGTAGCCAGGTCCTGGACCACCTCCAGGGCCGTCGGCTCGCTCAGGCCCTTTCCCTTCAGCTCCTGGTAGAGAACGAGGGCGGCCTTGCCGAGGCGCGAGACCTCTCGTTCTTCGAGAACGGACAGAAGCATGCGCTTGATCTCGAGGATCTCCTCTTCGAGCCCGACCCGGTTTGCGCGGCCCGGCGCCCGGACGGGCTCGACCGCCGCGGTCAGCTCGACCGTGGCGTCCTCCAGGGTGGTCTGGGAGAGGATCACCACGTCCTCCCCCAGGGCGGCCTTGGCCTGCTGGAGGACCGCCTTCATGTTCTTGCCGTAGAATTTCCTGATCACCATGGCTCACCCGCTACCGATTCAGTGCCAGCAGTCGCGTATCCGCAGAGATTTCGTTGTACGAGAGCACGGGAAGCGAGGGCAAGAACCGGTTGAGCAGCCTGCGGACGTGTCGGCGCAGTTCCGGGGTGGTCAGCAGAACCGGCGTGTGCCCCTTCCGGGCGCCCTCCTCCATCGATTTCTTGGTCTGTTTGACGAGATCCTGCACCTCCTTCGGGTCGAGGGCGGCGAAGCTTCCCTGGCTCGTGTTGACCATGTTCTTCGCGATCTTCTCCTCCCAACGAGGGTCCATGATGATGGCGGTCAACGTCCCGTCCTCGTTCTTGTGCAGGCGGCTGATCTGCCGCGCCAGGGCCTGCCGGGCGTACTCGGTCAGGGTGTCCGGGTCCTTGATGACGGGCGCGTGGTCCCCGAGCGTCTCCAGGATCGTGAGCAGATCCCGTATCGACACCCTCTCCTCGAGCAGGTTCTGCAGGACGCGGTGGACCGCGCTCAGCGAGAGCTGGTTCGGAATGAGTTCTTCCACCACCTTGGGGTGCTCCTGGCCGATCGCCTGGAGCAGTTCGTGAACCCCCTGCCTCGTGAGCAGTTCGTGCGCATGCCGCTGGATGACGTCGGACAGGTGCGTCACCGCGACCGTCGGAGCGTCCACGACGGTGTAGCCCATCATCTGCGCCTTCTCTTTGTCCTCCTCGGGGATGCTGATCGCCGTCAGGCCGAAGACCGGCTCCTCGGTGGGGATCCCTTCGAGGCCGTCCTGCGCGTTGCCCGGGTTGATGGCCATGCACATCCCGGGCTGAATGACGCCTCGGGCCACCTCGGTCTCCTTGACGTAGATGCGGTACTCGGAGGGGCCCAGTTGCAGGTTGTCCTTGATGTGGATCGGCGGAACGATGAATCCGAGATCCCGGGCCAGTTGTCCCCGGAGGGTCTGGATCCGTTCCAGCATCAACCCGCCCTGGGTCTTGTCCACCAGCGGGACCAGTTGATAGCCGAGGTCCATGGCGAGCAGATCGACCGGCTCGACACGCACGAGGGCCGCGGGTTCCTTCTCTTCCTCCGGGCTCTCCACGGTGTCGGTCGCCGAGGCCCGGCGGGCGCGGTAGGCGAGAAGCCCCACGATCCCGGCCAGGAGCAAGAAGGAAACATGGGGCAGGCCCGGGACGGTCGCGAAGGCGAACAGGATGACGCTGGCCAGGAAGAGGACCCTCGGGTTTCCCACGAGCTGCCGCTGAACCGTCTTGGCGAAATCTTCTTCCGTGGCCGCCCGGCTGACCACGATGCCGGCCGCGGTGGAGATGAACAGCGCCGGGATCTGGGAGACCAGCCCGTCTCCGACCGTGAGAAGCGTATAGGTTTTGGCCGCCTCGCCGACCGGCATTCCCTTTTGAAGGACGCCGAGGGCAAGCCCGCCGAAAATGTTTACGGCCGTGATGATGATGCCTGCGATCGCGTCGCCCCGCACGAATTTGCTCGCGCCGTCCATGGCCCCGTAGAAGTCCGCCTCGCGCGCGATCCGCTCGCGCCTTTGGCGCGCCTCGCCCTCGGATATGAGGCCGGCGTTCAGGTCGGCGTCGATGCTCATTTGCTTGCCCGGCATGGCGTCCAACGTGAAGCGCGCCGCGACCTCGGCGATTCGGCCCGACCCCTTGGTGATGACGACGAAATTGATGACCACGAGGATGATGAACACCACGAGGCCCACGACGTATTCGCCGCCGACCACGAACTGGCCGAACGAGGCGATCACCTTGCCCGCGGCCTGCGGTCCCTGATCCCCCCGGAGCAGGATGAGGCGGGTCGAGGCGATGTTGAGGGAAAGCCGGAAGAGCGTCGAGACGAGCAGGACGGCGGGAAAGACGGAGAATTCCAGGGGCTTCTCGATGAAGAAGCCCACCAGAAGGATGGTGATGGCCAGGGTGATGCTGAGGGTCAGCAGGAGATCCATCAGGATGGGGGGCACCGGGAGAATCATGATCGCAAGGATCAGGATGACCCCGAGGGGGATCGAGAGCTGATTGCTCATCTCCAAGCGGCTTTCGAACCCCAGAAACCCCTTATCCGCCCGCTGCGCCATGGATCACCTTCCGCTTGAGTCGATAAACATAGGTCAGAATCTCGGCCACGACACGGTACATTTCCACCGGGATCTCCTGGTCGAGGCCCACGTTTCGGTACAGGAATCGGGCCAGGGGCGGGTTCTCGACCACCGGGACGTAGTGCTCCCGGGCGACCTCCTTGATCCGCTCGCAGAGAAGCGCGGCACCCTTGGCCACCACCACCGGCGCCATGTCCCTGCTGCGGTCGTACCGAAGGGCCACGGCCACGTGGTCCGGGTTGGTCACGACGACGTCCGCCTTCGGAACCTCCTGCATCATCCGTTGTCTTGCGAGATTCATCTGAATGCTTCGGATGCGCGACTTGACCCTCGGGTCCCCTTCGGTCTCCTTCATTTCCTCCTTGAGTTCCTGCTTGGTCATGCGCAACTCCTTCTCGAAATTCCATTTCTGGAAGAGATAGTCGAGAAAGGCGAGCACGACCAGAGCCAGCCAGACCTTTGCGACAAGCTTGAGCGCAAGGGCGGCGCCGTATCCGAGGGCCCCGTGCAGAGGAAGCGCCTCGAGCCGCGCGAGGTCCTTCAGGGCGGGGCGAACCGTGTCGTAGGCGAGCCAGCCGATGAGCAGCACCTTGCCGAACCCCTTGAGCACCTCCACGAACCCGTTCAGGGAGAAGATCCGCTTGAAGCCCGAGGCGGGGCTGATCTTGCTCAGCTTCGGGAGGAGGACCTTGGGGGTGATGTGGAACCCCACCTGGGGCAGATTGGCCGCAAAGGCGAGCAGGACGAACGCCGCCCAGAAAGGGGCCGACAGCTCCAGGGCCCGGACCGCCCAGAACAGGAACAATCCCTCAAAACCCTTTCCCACCTGCAGCGCCGCGGTGAATCCGAGCCCGTCGCGGATACACACGGTCCATGCGCGGATCCATTCGCCGCCCAGCAGGGCGAAGAGGCCCAGGGCGCCGCCCAGCAGCATGGCGGTGTTCACTTCCCGGCTCCTTGCGACCTGCCCCTCCTGCCGGGCCCTCTGCCGCTTGCGCGGGGTCGCCGGGTGGGTTCTTTCCTGGCCCTTGTCCTCTGCCATCTCAGATCCTCATCGCGGCCAGGAGCCGTTCCGCGGTGTCAAAGCCGTCGCGGAAGACCTGTTCCATGTGCAAGGTGAAGGAGCCCGCACTCAGCGCAAACATGAGCAGGCCCACGGAAATGGTGATCGGAAAGCCGACCATCAGCATGTTGATCTGGGGCGCGGCCCGCGCGAGCAGGCCGAGCGACAGGTAGACAAGCAGCAGGGTCAGGCTGGCGGGCCAGGCGAGCCCCAAGGCGAGCCGGAACATGTCCGTCCCGCCCTCGACGACCAGGTCGTAGAAAAGGGCCGCGTGCAGGTTCGCGGCGAGGGGGGGGATCCATTCGAAGCTCCGGGCGGCGACCTTCACGGCCATCAGGTGCCCGTTGATTTCCAGGAAGACGAACAGGGCCAGGAGATTCAGCCACTGGGCGATGATCGAATACTGCGCGCTGGTGGCCGGGTCGATCACGTTGGCGATCGCCAGGCCCATCTGGAAGCCCGCGAGCTGGCCCCCGAGGGTAATGGCGGCCAGGAGCATGCGCATGAAGAATCCGAGAACCGCACCGATGAGAAACTCCTGCGCCGCGCCCACGAGCAGGGTCTGCGGTTTGCTCAGTTCCGGAAGCGAGGCCGACGGAACGACGAACGAGAAGAGCACGCTCAGCCAGATCGCGGCGGAGATCCGGAACGTCCCGGGGATCTGACCGCTCCACAGGGGCAGGACCATCACGACCCCGAGTACGCGGATCAGGACGAACAGGAAGACCCATCCGTAGGTTCCGAGGAATTCCAGCATCACCGATCACCGAATCAGCTGGGGTATCATTTCGATCAGCCTCTGGGTGAATCCGAGCAGACGGTCCATCATGTAGTCGGAGAAGAAGAACAGGCCCGCCATGAGGGCGAGAATCTTGGGCACGAAGGTCAGGGTCATCTCCTGAATCTGCGTGACTGCCTGCAGGATGCTGACGAGCAGGCCGACACAGATCGCGATCGAGAGCAGAGGCGCCGAAACGAACAGGATGGTCTTCATCGCCTCCGTCCCCACCTGGCCGACGAATTCGGGTCCCATGTTCAGAAGCTCTCCACCATGGATCGCACGACCATGTTCCAACCGTCCGCCAGAACGAACAGCATCAGCTTGAAAGGAAGCGAGATCATGATGGGGGGAAGAAGCATCATGCCCATCGACATCAGGATGCTCGCCACCACCATGTCGATCACCAGAAACGGAATATAGAGAAGGAACGAAATCTCGAAGGCGGTCTTCAATTCACTCGTGACAAAGGCCGGGATGAGCACGGTGGTCGGGACCTCGGACGCCTGGGACGGCGGCGGCATTTTCGAAAGCTCCACGAAGAGCCCCAGGTCCGCCTTGCGGGTCTGCTTCAGCATGAAGCCCCGCATCGGGACCAGCGCCTTTTCCAGGGCCTCTGCTCCCCCCAATTCCTCGTTGAGGTACGGGACCAGGGCCTCGCGGTTCACCTCGGTCCAGACCGGCTGCATGATGAAGAAGGTCAGGAACAGGGCGAGCCCGACCATGATCTGGGTCGGGGGCGCCTGTTGCGTTCCCAAGGCGTGCCGCAGGAGCGAAAAGACGATGATCAGGCGGGTGAAACAGGTCATCGTCAACACCAGGGCCGGCAGGAAGGCCAGCGCCGTCAGCAGCAGCAGGATCTTGATCGAGGTCGCGTAGCCCTCGTCGGCGGCCAGGTCCGTCCAGGGACCGCCCGCTGCCCAGGCATCGGCCGCCCAAAGGCCGGTGAGGAGAAGGGTGAGGAATACGATGCGCTTCATCCGGGCTCGTCCTTGACCGGCAGGTTGCGCGAGAATCCCCTCGGGGAACTCATCAGGAGGGAAATGCCGTGCGGGGTGACGCCGAGGACCACCCTCTCGCCCAGAATCTCCACGATCGCGATCCGTTCCCGTTGCCCGAGCGGTTTGACGGCGACCACGGAAATGGTCGAATCCTTTTGCGGTCCCTTCCTGCGGCTCCACACAAAGAAGCCGTAGCCGGCCAGCCCGGCGAGGAGGAACAGGGCGAGGGCCGGCGCCCCTCTCGCATAGAATGCCTCCTCCTGGTCGGCCAGAAGGGGAGAGCCCCCGAAAGGGGACCCCTCGGTCTGTCCGAGGACCGGCGCGCTCCAGCAAAGAAGCATGCACGTCAGCAGCAACGTGACAATCCCGGGTCTCTTCATGCCAGCGTCTCGACCCGCTCCGCGGGACTGATCACGTCGGTCAGACGGATTCCGAATCTTTCGTTCACGACCACGACCTCCCCTTTCCCGATGATTCGCCCCTGCACGAGGACTTCCAGCGGCTCTCCGGCCAGCTTGTCGAGTTCAAGGACGGATCCCTGCCCCAACTGCAGGATTTCCCCGATGGTCAGCCGGGTTCTTCCCAACTCGATGGACATGGTGACCGGAATGTCCAGGATCAGTTCCATGTTCACCGTTGCACCCGTTTCCTGCCGGACCGTCCGTTCCGGGGACGCCGCGGCTCTAGGGGCCCGTCTCGAAGACCCCCCGGTCGAGCCCGGACTCGCCGGGGCCTGCGCCCTGTCTGTTCCTTCCTGGTTTTGTTCCAAGGGGCTTCTCCTTGTACCCGTTCTTGTCGAGGGAAATCACTTCGACGGCATAGTTGCCGTTTCTCCGGCCCACCAGACACCTTCCCTTGGGCACGTCCTCGACCTTGAGAACCATGCTGTCCTTCGGTCCGCAATCCAGGTTCAGGACGTCCCCTTTGCTCAGGAGCAGCAGTTGGCGCAGGGAGATCCGGCTGGTGCCCAGCTCGACGCTCACGTCCGCCTCGGCTCCGAGCACGTGTTCCGTGATCCTGCGCTTCCAGGCGTCATCCGCTTCGACGAACTCGGAAGGAAACGGCCCGGTGAGCCGCTCCTTGATCGGCTCGACGGTGTTGTAGGGGATACATGTCCCCAGGAAGGCCCGGTCCCACTCCGTCTCGACCAGAAACACGCTGGCCAGGACCACGTCCGTCGGAGGCACGATGTGCGCGAACGGCAGGTTCGGTTCGGATCGAACCGGGCGGCACGTGATCGTTTCCAGGAAGGACCAGGCCTTCTCCATGTCCGACAGAGACAGCTCGAGAAGGCGCTGAATGACGCGCTGTTCGAGCACGCTGAACTCCCTGCCCTCGGTCTTCATACGGAACCTTCCTCGACCTCCGAACAGCATGTCCACGATGAGATAGACCAGCTTCGCATCGAGAAAGTAGAGACAGGAGCCGCGCCAGGGCTCCATCCGGAAGATGTGCAGGGAGGATGGAGCGGGCAGCTTCTTGAGAAAATCTCCGTACTCGATCAGTTCGAAGCTCTCCACGTTCAAACGGAGCGCCTTGCCGGTGAAACGCTGCAGAGAGGCGGTCGCCTCCCGCGCGAACCGATCGTTGACGATCTGCATGGTCGGCATCCGGTCCCGAATGATCCGGTCCCGGCGGCTGAAATCGTAGGCCGGGTGCGCCGCGACAGGTTCCTCGGCCTGCCGTTCGGTCTCGACCTCCCCATCGGAGATGCCCTTCAGCAGGGAGTCGACTTCTTCCTGTGTGAGGAGCTTTCGCATGATCTACTGCACCACGAAATCGGTGAAATACACCGCTTCGGCCTTCCCGGCCCCGAGAATCCTGTCCAGCCTGTACAGGATCTCTTCCCGGAGCCTGGCCTTGCCCTCCATGGTCGAGATCTCGTCGAACCGCTTGCTCGAGAAGAGCACGACCAGGCTGTCGCGGATCTTGGGGATCTCTCTGTCCATGGACAGCGGGTCGACGTCCTTGAGCTCCAGCTGGATCTGAAGCTTCATGTAGCGGATGCCCTGGTCATCCACCAGGTTCACGATGAAAGGGTCGAGGGGAAACATCTGGGTTTGCGGTTTCGCCGGGGCGGCCGGTGCCGTCTCGGCCTGAACCTCCGGATCCTGCTTGACCACGAGGTTGTAGGTCACGAATCCGCCGGCCCCGAAGACGAGCAGGAGACCGCTCAACAGGACGATCAAGAGGGTTTTCTTCTTCTTCGGTTCCGGGGCGGGCGCCGTCTGCTCTTCCGGAGCGTTCATCGAGGCCTCCTGTGCCGAATAGGGTTGCCAGGCAATGAAGCAACCCCTGTGCCAAGGAGAGGCTCGTGGAAGGTCAGGTAACCAGTTGCTTTTTCAGTGAAAAACGTACGCAGGCGGGACGGGCGCAGTCAAGGTTCGCGGGAAGCGTTGTCAGAAGATTGACGCGCCGGGGGGCCGCCGAGCCCCCCGGCGCGGCCGGACTACCGTTTCAGATTGACCAGCTCGTTGAGCACCTCGTCGGTCGTGGTGATCACCTTGGAGTTGGCCTGGAATCCCCTCTGGGCCGTGATCATGCGGACGAACTCGCCGGCCAGGTCCACATTCGAAAGCTCCAGGGTGTTGGACCGGACAAGACCCAGGCCCTCGTTGCCGGCCACGCCGATGACGCCGGATCCGGAATAGGGCGACTCGATATAGAGCATCCTGCCCACGGCCCGGAGGCCCTCGGCGCTCGGGAAATTGGCCAGCGCAACCTGCCCCAGGGCCCTCATCTTGCCGTTCGTGAACGAGCCGGTCAGCACGCCGTTCTCGGAGATCGAGACGCCCTGGAGGCTCCCGGACTCGAACCCGTCCTGGCTCAGACTGTACACGCCCGAGGGCGCGCCGAACTGCGTGACGCCGTCCACGCCGCTGCCGAACTCGGCAAGGCTCGTACCGAAGTTGAACGAGATAGACTGATTCTGGCTCGGACCGCCCGCGAAGTCGAACCCGCCCGTCGGATAGCTGATCGCGCTCTCGCTGGCCAGCTCTCCGTCCGGGTTGAACAGGAGCGTGCCGCTCGCGGCGACGTGCTTTACCCCGCTTTCCGCATCCTCTGCCTGCACCACGGCGAACCATTGCCATTCGTTCCCGGTGCCGGCGATTTCCTGGTTCTTGCGGAAACAGATCGTGACCGGATGGTCGTTGCCCAGGGAATCGTAGACCGTGATCGTGGTGGCGAAATTGCTCGTGCCGTCCGTATCGTTCACGTCGAAGGCGCCGAGGATGGGAGCATTGGAGTAAAGGTTGGCCTGGACGCTCGCCGTTTCGGTGGACTCGGGCGGATAACTGGTGGAGGTGACCCGCAGGTGGCCCACCGTATTCAGGATGTTTCCCCGGTCGTCGACCTGGTAGCCCTGGAGGTAGAGCCCGTTCTGGTCCACGATATTGCCTTCCTTGTCGAGCTTGTACTGGCCGGACCGGGTATAGAAGCTCGAGTTGTCCTCGTTCTTCAGGATGAAGAACCCGCTCCCGTCGATGGCGAGATCCAGGGGATTCTCGGTCGACTCGAAGGCGCCCTGCGTGAAGCTCGGCATCACGGCGCCCAGGTTCACGCCGAGCCCGACCTGGCTGCTTCCGGACACGCCGGTCAGGCTCTGGTTGATGATGTCGGAAAAGTAGGTCCGGCTTCCCTTGAAGCCGTACGTGTTCATGTTTGCGATGTTGTTGCCCACAACGCTGAGCTGGCCCATGTGCGTGTTGATGCCGCTCACGCCCGTGTAGAGTGAAGTCAGCATTTCGTTACGCCTCCTTTCTTGCTTGGCTTTTCGTGGAGACCCGGATCACTCGTTCGCAATGCTCTGGATGTCCGCCAGCGCGATGCGCCGATCCCCCACGTAGAGGTAGGGGAGCCCGTCGACGAAATCGACGCGATCCACCGTTCCCCGCTGCACGAGCTCGACCGGAACGCTTGACCCCTCCGCGTCCCGGGCGGTCACTTCAAACCGGTAGTCACCGGCACCCACCAGGTTTCCGTTCTGGTCCGCTCCGTTCCAGACGACCTTCTGCCTTCCGGCCTCCACGTCCGTGAGCGTCCAGGTTCGGACTGCGTTCCCGATTTGGTCGTAGAGGTTGACGGTCACCTTGCTCGCCTCTTTGCCCAGATGGAAGCTGATCTCCGAGACGCCATCGAGCTCATGGTGCAGGAGGTCTCCGGAGAATTCGATGTCCTTTCCGAGCAGGGAGGCGGCCGAGAAGTTGTTGACCGAGGCAAGGTAGTTCTGGACTTCCTCGATTCCCGAGGCCACCTTCTGCACCTCTTCCAGCTCGCTGAACTGGGCCAGCTGCGTGACGAAGGCCGCGCTGTCCATGGGCTCCAGAGGATTCTGGTTCGTCAACTGCGTGACCAGAAGGTTGAGAAAGTCGGCCTGGCCGAGCTCGGTCGGCTTCTTCACCGTGCCGCCGGCGCCGGACAGGGAACTGATTTCAGCAATCATGGGATTCCGCCTCCCCTGCCTGGTTTGGGATTGCAATCCGCTGGATGCCCTCTGCGCCGATGACGGGCGATGCTCCTATGCATAGAGATCCACCCCGCCTCGGGCCCGGGCCGTCACGTTCGCCTGAACCCGCTCGATGAAGGTCCCCGGGTTCGCGTCCTGCCCCCGGCCCTGGACCTCCGGAACGGCACCCTTGTGCAGCCCCCGACCGAGGAATCCCTGGGAACCCTGATCCACCGAGACCTCAAAGCCTTCCAGCTCGACCCCCAGCTCGTTCAGCCGGGCCTGCAGGACATCCTGGTTCGCATGGAAGACCTCCTGGATCCGCGCCGACTGCACGACCGCCTCGGCCGCAAGCCTGCCGCCCTCCATGCGCAGGTGCCACTGCATCGCTCCGAGCCCCTGGTCCTGGATCTTCAGGTAAGCCGTCTTCCCGGACGCGTCGAAGGCCCCCTTGAATTCGGCCGGGGTATGCGCCGGGTCTCCCGGCTTGGCCTCGGTCGACGGCGGCCAGGAACCGGCCTGAACGCGCAAAGGCGGCTCCGCATGCCGGCCCGCATCGTCGGGGCCCGAGGCCTTTCCCGCACCCTGTGCCATCACCGTTTCCGGTGCGGCCGCGTCGACCTTCCGGGCGTCGGCCGCGGCCGGCTCGAGGGCCGGCTGCGGACCTTTTCTCGTGGAGGTCGGCAGGGTTCCGGGATCGGTGGGGTCCGGGGGATTCTCACGGCTTTGCGCGCCCCTTTCTTCCGGGGACATTCCCGGGCCTCTCGGCAGGTCCGACGGCTCGAGATCGGCGGGGATCGGTCCCGTTGCGCTCTCACGAGCAGCCGGGCCCGGATCGCCCGCCCGGCCCGTCGTGCCGCCCGAGGATTCGGCGCGGATCGAATCGGCCGTCAACGCCGGAGTCGTCGGCTTGTTGTCGGTGGAGGCCGCAGAGGCGGGGTCTTCGGCAGAAAGGGCGGGCCCCTGGATTCCGTTCGGGACCTGAGGCTGCGGGGTGTGGGTACCGGCCGACGCAGAGGCCGTCCCCGGAAGGGCTCCGGTATCCGGGCTCGCCTGAAGGGCAGACGGGAGCCCGGCGGGGACGGTCCCCGGGGCCGAGGCCCCTTGCGTCTCGGACAGGGGCTGCAGCAAGGCCTCGGACCACAAGACAGGCATGGCGGGCCGGCTCGGTCCGGCAGCCGCTTGCTCCTGGCGAGCGGCTTCGGTGCCCTCCCGGACCGGGGCGCTTTCTTGGCCTTCGCGCACACCGGGGCTGTCCGCGGGGCGCCGGTCCTCGGCGGCAGTGCCTCGGGCGACCTCGTCGAACGAGGAGGTGGGAGAGCTGCGCTCTCCTCGTCTCGCCTCCCCGGACCCAGGGCCCGCATCGCAACCCCGGCCGCGGCCGCTCGGCGAGGCGGGAGACGGGAAGCCCGGGACCAAATCGCAAACGTTCAACTTCATGCCTTTCGCTCGTCCTCTCTGAGCGGTTCCTCGGGGGAGCGGGTCTTGAACCTTTTCCGGTAAAGGTCCTTCTCAAGATCCGTGCCAGCCGTCTCGCGAAGGCAAGGCATTGAATTTCTATCTTTTTCTCCCGAGGGCTCCTTCGAGGTAACAGGGAATCTTTTGCCCGCTGGGAAGGAATGGCCATGGTAAGAGCTATTAGCTGTTAGCCGTTAGCCGTTAGCTCCTCCCCGCACCACCCCCTGTGTGTCTGACGGACACGGGCACGGGCACGGGCACGAAGTCGGCGGGGCGTATGTCCGGTGGGGTGGGGCCTACTTTGCGGGGTTGGCCGTCAGCTCGGCGATTCTTCTTGTGATTCGGGCGGCCTTGTCGGGGCTGATGACACCGAGGATCTGACCGGCCTTGCGGCCGTTCATGCTCATGATCACCTCGGAGGCGGCGCCGTCCTCCATGGACTCGAGCCGGACGGCTGCGTCTTCCGGTTCCATCGCCTCATAGATCTTGACGATCTTGGTCTGCGTTTCCTGTTCCCGTTGCGCGATCTCCTGGTACATCTTCTCCACCTCGTTGCGCATGCGGGCCAGGCTTTCTGTCTTCTCTGCGATCTCGTTTCCCAGGATCCGGAGCTTCCTTTCCCGTTCGTCCAGGCCCTCGGCCTTTTGCACGAGGATCTCGTTTTCCCGGCGGATCTTCGAGATCAGTTCGCCCATCGAGTCCCGGCAGCAGTCCGCGGAGTCCTTGTCACTGCCGAACGTGCGCGCGGCTTCCTCCCTTGTCATTTCCGCCAGGCAGGTTGCGCCCCTCTCCCGGGTCACGAGAGAGAACATCACTGCGCCCTTGAGGATCAACAGGGTGAACAACAACGCCAGAAAGATCCTAAGCCGTCTGCTTTCTCTGGGCGAATTCATCGCTCACCTTTTGTTCCAGCCGCTTCAGAAGGCGCTGGGCCTGTGCGTGATGTCGGTCCTTTAGCTTGCCGAACCGCATTCGCTCGGTACGGATTCGTCGCAACTCCCCCATGCTTTCGAGAATACGCCCTTGAAGGGCCGCCGCCTCCCTCCGGGACTCCTGCATGCGGACCATTACGCCCTCCAGGTACCGCAGGACGGTCGAGGCGTCTGCGACCTTTTCTTCCGATGCGAGCCGGCTCCGTGTTCTTTCAAACTCTTCCAGCAGATCCCGGACCCTCCGATCCACGCTCCGTCGCTCCCGCTCGAGGCCGGCCATCTCCTGCTCCAAGGCATCCTCCTTGTTCTCAAATACCTGCAGGAGAGCTTGATAGCGGAAAGCGGCCGGGCTCATTCCTCCTCCCGCACGACGGAGAGAAGCATTTTCACCGATGCCTGCATGGGGATGCACTCCTGGATCTGCTGCCGCAGGAAGGCGTCGATTCTCGGCTTGAGCCGGATCGCACGGTCCACCTCGGGATCGCTTCCTTCCTTGTAGGCGCCGATGGTGATGAGGTCCGAGGCGCGCCGATAGGCCGCCAAGAGCGCCTTCGCGCGCTGTGCGGCGGCGGCATGCTCCGGCGGGATCACCGATGCCATGACGCGGCTGATGCTTTCGAGGATGTCGATCGGCGGGTAGTGCCCCTGCGTGGCCAGTTCCCTGGACAGGACGACATGGCCGTCGAGAATGCTTCGCACGGTGTCCGCCACCGGATCGTTCAGATCGTCTCCCTCGACGAGAATGGTGTAGATCCCCGTGATGGATCCCTCGTGAGAAACGTTTCCGGCCCTCTCCAGGAAGGCCGGGAGCATGGCGAAAACCGAAGGCGGATAGCCCTTGCTTGCAGGCGGCTCTCCGACGGCCAGCCCGATTTCCCGCTGCGCCATCGCAAATCGGGTGATGGAATCCATGATGAAGAGGACCCGTTTGCCCTCTTCCCGGAAGGCGTCCGCGATCGTCATGGCCAGGAAGGCCCCCCGCTTGCGAAGCAGGGGCGGTTGGTCGGAGGTCGCCACCACCACCACCGACTTCCTCAGGCCCTCCTCGCCCAGCGTGCCCTGGATGAATTCGTTGACCTCTCTTCCGCGCTCCCCGATGAGGGCGATCACGCTGACATCGGCCTCTGTGTTGCGCGCGATCATGGCCAAGAGCGTGCTCTTGCCCACGCCGCTGCCGGCGAAGATGCCCAGCCGCTGCCCTTGCCCGCAGGTCAGCAGGCCGTTCAGGGCGCGCACGCCGAGGTCCAGCGGCCTTTGAATTCTCCTTCTCGCCAGCGGGTTCAGCGGGTTCTGATAGAGCGCACAGGCCCGCACCCTGCGTATCGGTTTCCCGCCGTCGATCGGTTGCCCGAGGCCGTCGATGACCCGGCCCATCAGCTCCGGTCCGAACGGCACCTTGTCCTTTGCCGAATCCAGGCGGATGAGGCTTCCCGGACTGACGCCCTGGATGCCCCCGAGAGGCATGAGAAGAACCTTTCTCTCATGAAATCCGACAACCTCGGCGTGGACCGGCTCGCCGCCTGCCCGGGACCGGATGGTCGCCCTCGCGCCCACGGGCGCCCGGACCCCCGCGCCCTCGATGATGAGGCCCACGGCCTTGCTCACCTTGCCCTGCACGGCCAGGGGCTCGACTTCGATCAGTCGTTCCGCCAGAGATCCCCAGTTCATGCCTGCCGCAATGCCTCCTCGATCCGTTTCAGCGAGCTTTCGATGCGGGCGTCCAGCTCGCACTGGTCCGTCTCCAGAATGCAGCCGCCCTCCGTAACGGTCGGGTCTTCTCGCAGCGTGACACGGCCCCGCACCCCCTGCGGACCGCAAAGGGCGGGCAGGGAGGCCTGCAGGGCCTCGAAATAAGCGGGCGAGACCCGGATCACCACGTCCTCGTCCTCTCGAAGCAGCTTGAGGCCCTCGGCGATGATGGCTTTCTGCAAGTAGGGATCCGCCCGGATTTCCCGCCGGATCACCTTCTCCGCGATTCGGAAGATGATGCGCAGGATCTCCTCCTCGATCCTGTTGTACAGTTCGCTCCGCTGCTGTCCCATCGCTGCGAGGAGCTGCTCGAGGCGCTGCCGGACCGCCTCGGCGCGTTCCATGCCCTGCTCGAAGCCGAGCCGTTCGCCCTGCCGACGGGCCTCGTCCAGGGCCTTTGTCTCCCGGTCGGCGTTCGCCGAGGCCGCAAGCCCGTCCTCGGGGAAAACCCGGTCAAAGGAAAAGGGATGCACCGCGCCCCCAACCTGACCCGGCCTAGACATATACATCCTCCGCTCCCTTTCCTCCCATGACGATCTTTCCGGCCGCCTCGAGACCCTTGGCGATCTTGATCACCTCCTGCTGGGCCGTTTCCACTTCCTTCAGGCGGACCGGCCCCCGCATCTCCATCTCTTCCTTGATGATCCTCACGGCCCTTTCGGACATGTTCTTGAAGAACTTGTTCTTGACTTCTTCGTCGACCCCGCGCAGGGCAAGGACGATGACGTCGGTGGACACCTCCTTGAGAATCTCCTGCAGGGTCCTGTCTTCGAGCAGGACCACGTCTTCGAAGACGAAGAGCTGTTCTTCGATCTGGCTCGAAACCGACTCCTCGATCTCGCGGATCTCATCGAGGACCTTCCGCTCGAGCTGGCCTCCGAGCCGGTTGACCAGCTCCGCCGCGAATTTGACCCCGCCCAGCGTGATCACCGCGCCCCCGGAGGTGCTCTCCGCGAGATGGGACTTCATGGCCTGTTCGAGTTCGCTCAGCACGCCCGAACTGATTTCGTCCATGGTGGAGATCCGGTAGATCACCTCTCCGAGCATCTCCTCCGGAAGGAGTTGGAGCACCTGTCCGGCCTTGGCCGGATCCAGGCTGGCCAGCACGAAGGCGACCACTTGCGGATGTTCCCGCCGGACGATGTCGGCCACCTTCCGGGGCTCCATCGTCCGAAGGGCATCGAGCCCTTCCTCGGCCCCGGCCAGCAGATGGTTTTCCAGAAACTCGGAGGCCTTTTCCGGGCCGAGCGTCTTGGACAGGATGTTCTTCATGTACTGTCCGCCGTCCACGCCGACGATCGAGTTTTCCTCCATGACGCTCACGAAATCACGCGAGACGGTCTCGATTTCGCTGTTCTTCATCTGGCCGAGCTTCAGCATCGTGCCGGTCAGTTGCTGGATCTCTTGTTGCTTCATGTGCCGCAGAACGTCCCCGGCCAGGTTTTCCCCCAGGGTCATCAGAACGGCAGCCGCCTTTTGCATGCCCTTCATCGGATCAAGCCTCCCGCATCCACATCCGAATGACCTGGGCCGCCTTCACCGGGTCCTGCTGGACCATTTCCACGAGCCGCTCCCGCTCCCGGCTGTCCGGAAGCCTCTTCTCGATCTTCTCCAGGCTCTGCGGCAACTGGCGTCTGAGCTCCGCGATCTGGGTGCCCTGTTCGGAAAGGCCTCTCAACAGAGGCCGCAGAACGGCGAAGACCAGCAGAAGCGTGAGGAACGCGAGTCCCCCGTACTTGACGGCGTACGGAAGCATGCCCGGCAGGTTTTCGAGGAGCCCTCTCGGGGCCGCCTCCTCCTCGGCGGGCAAGGCGTTCTTCTCGAACGGGGCAAAGGCCACTTCGATCTGATCGCCCCGGCCCTGATCGAACCCGACCGCGCCCTTGACCAGGGAAGAAATGCGCGCGAGTTCCTCGTCCGTCCCTTCCTCCTTCTCCCGCAGGAGAACCGCAACGGAAAGCCGCTGGATCGCTCCGGCCGACTCGACCATCCGTTTCACCACTTTGTTGATCTCGTAGTTCAGGACCTGCTCCTTCTTCTCGGAGGGCATTCCCCGCGAGATGCCTCCGCCGGCCGCCTCTCCGGGCTGGTTCGCAGCCAGGCCGGGGGTGCCGCCGGCCATGGAGCCGGCCACCTTTTCCGATCTCTTCTGTTCGCTTCGGACGACCACGGAATCGGGGTCGTAGAGCTCCTCCTGCTTCTCCACCTTCCGGAAATCCAGTTCGGCGGCCACGCGCACGATGACGTTTCCCGGGCCCACGATCTTCTCGAGCATCCGCGTGACCCGCTGCTCCAGGCCGTTTTCGAGCTCCCTCTTGTACTCCAGTTGGTGGGACGAGATCCCCCCGATCTCGTCTTCCGGGGGATTGGCTCCCGTCAGCAACGTCCCCTCCGTGTTGATCACGGACACGTCCTCGGGGCGGAGCCCCTCCACGCTGCCGCTGACGAGGTAGACGATCCCTTTCACCCGCTTGGGGGACAGGGGGGCCGTGTTCCGCAGGGCGAGGACCACCGAGGCCTTGGGCCTGGCCTGTTCGTCCCCTACGAAAGGCGAACGTTCCGGCAGGACGAGGTGGACCCTGGCGTGTTCCACTTCCTCCACGCTCTGGATCGTCCGGGCCAGCTCCCCCTCCAGGGCCCGGCGGTAGTTCACCTCTTGGACGAACCGGGACATATTCCAGCTGTCCTTGTCGAACAGCTCGAACCCGACCACCCCGCCTTTGGGAATCCCCTCTCCGGCCAGGGTGAGTCGAACTTCGTGGATCTTCTCTCGCGGCGCCTCGATGATTCTGCCCCCCATGCTCAGCCGGTAGGGGACCTTCATCTGCTGCAGCTTTCCGACGACGCGGGTGGCATCCTCTTCCGTCAGGTTTCCGTACAGGATCTCGAAGTCGGGCCGGCTGCCGAGCAGCACGAGGAGGGCTGCGGTTCCCGCCACCGACACAACCAGGAAGAGGGCGACGAATTTCTTCTGCGGTGTCAGGGCTTGAAATCCGGCGATCAGATCTTGTGGTTTCACGGTAGGCGATTACCCCTGCATCTTCATGATCTGTTCGTAGGCCTTCACGATCCGGTTGCGGACCTCGACCATCAACCGGAACGACACATCCGCCTTCTCCATGGCAACCATGGCCTGGTGCACGTTCTCCACCTTTCCGGTGACCAGATCGCTGGCGGCCTGGTCCGCCTCTTTCTGCAGGCGGTCGACCCCCTCGATGCATTGCTTGAGATACTCCTTGAAGCCCGCCTCGGGCCGCTGTGCCCGGGCCTCGGGGAGCTCCAAAAGCCGTTTGCCCTGTCCGATGTCCTTGATTTCCGTCATGACGAAACCCCTCACATCTCCAGTGCCTTCTTGATCATCTCCTTGGATGCGGTGAAGGTGGTCACGTTGGCCTCGTAAGATCGAATCGCATCCATCATGTTGATCATTTCTTCAAAGGGCTCGACGTTGGGGAGCAGAACGAACCCCTCCTCGTCCGCATCCGGGTGTCCCGGCATAAGGGCCCGCTTGAAGGGGCGCATATCCTCCACGATTCCCGCGGCGGCGACCTTCTGCAGCCCGTCTTGCGATCCGGGAAAGGCACCGGGGCCCTCCTCCAGGGGGACCGCCTGGAACACGATGTCCTTCCTGCGGTACGGCTCCGCTCCGTCGGCCCGGGTCGAATTGGCGTTGGCCATGTTCGATGCAATCACCCGCAGCCGCCGCAGCTGGGCGTCCATCCCCGAGAGACTGATGGTGAAGCCGTCGTATATGCTCATGAGGACCCTCCATCCTGAATGGCAAGCTTGAGGCCCTGGAACTTCCGGGTCAGACGTTTCAGGACCGCCTGGTACGTCAGGTTGTTTTCCGTCAGGCGGGCCATCTCCTCGCTGAGGTTCACACTGTTTCCATCGAGCCTTTCCGACGATTCCTTGACGATCAAGTCAGGGGAAAGGGCACCCCCGGAGGCGGAAAGGTGGCGGTCGTCGGTCCGCCGCAACCCCACGCCGGCGCCGCCCTCTCCATGGATCCTTTCCATCAGGGCCTTGAAATCCAGATCCCTGGCCCGATAGCCGGGCGTGTCGCGGTTCACGACGTTCGACGTGATCAGGCGCTGCCTGCGCACGCACCAATCCAGGGTCGCCACGGCCCGTTCGATCGCAGGGTCTGTAAACAGTTTTCCCATGGACGTTCACCCTGTCTGTTTCGGGTTCGGGGCGGCGGGCCGCAGGTGGACCACCGCACCTCCCGTTCCGGTAGCAATTTCCATACCAACCGCCTCGCCCCTTGTCTTCCTAGGATCCGGCATGGCGGAACCCCCCTGCCCCGGGTCGCCGGCGCGTTTCAGACCGGCAAATTCTTCCCGGCCTAGGCAACACGATCGTACTCCTTGAGCTTGTTCCGAAGCGTCCGCACGCTGATTCCCAGGATCCTGGCCGTATGGCTCCGGTTTCCCCCGGTCTCCTCGAGGGTCTTCAGGATCACCTCCTTTTCGATGGCGCGAAGCCCCTGCCGGCCCGGGTGAAGCGGCCGGACCTTCTCGGAGGAGGGACCGAGCCGGTCGCCCTGGAAAAGATCGGCCTCTTCGAGAACCGCCGAGCGCGACAGAACGACGGCCCGCTCCACGACGTTCTTGAGTTCCCGGATGTTGCCTTTCCACGGTTGGGCCTGAAGGATCGCCAAGACCTTCTCCGAGAAGGACTTCGGAGGCAATCCCAGGCGCTGCGTGATCTCGCGGGCGAAGTGTTCCGCCAGCCAGGGGATTTCCTCGGTCCGGTCGCGCAGCGGAGGCAGATGCATGGGGACGACGTTGAGTCTGTAATACAGGTCCTCCCGGAACTGCCCCGAGGCGACTTCCCGGGCCAGGTCTCGATTGGTTGTGGCAATCACACGAAAATCGACAGGAACGGGCTTCTCCGCCCCCAGCCTCTCCACCTCCTTTTCCTGCAGTACGCGAAGAAGCTTGGCCTGCAGGGCGGTGCGCATTTCCGCGATTTCGTCCAGCAGCAAGGTGCTCTTGTCGGCCAGTTCGAACTTGCCGATGCGACGGTGGGCCGCACCCGTGAATGCGCCCCTCTCATGCCCGAACAGTTCGCTCTCCAGCAGGTTGTCCGGGATGGACGCGCAGTTTACCGAGACCAGCGGCCGAGCCCGCCTCGGACTGTTGCGATGGATGAAGCGCGCAAGGAGTTCCTTGCCCGTGCCGCTCTCCCCGGTGATCACAACATTCACGTCGCTCGCGGCCACCCCTTTTGCCATGTCAAGGATCTCGAGCATTCTGGGGTTCCGGATCACGAACTCCTCCCCCTCCCCGGGAGGCAACCCGCCGGCCGAGGGCCCGCCCTCGACCTTCTCCAGGAGTTCTTCGGCCGTGAAGGGCTTCATGAGGTAGTCGACCGCCCCCTCCTTGACGGCTTCGACGGCCTGCCGGACGGTGCCGAAGGCAGTGATCAGGAGAAACGGAATCCATGGACAGCGCCTTCTTCCCTCCCGCAGAAGGCTCAGCCCGTCCATGCCCGGCATCCGCACGTCGCTGATCACCATGCGAAGGCCCCCCTTGTCGATCCGCGCCAGGGCTTCTCTGCCGTTTTCGGCCGAGACGGTCCGGTATCCCTTGCGACGGAGGGTCTCCTCGATCGCCGTGCGCATTTCTTCTTCGTCATCCACCACAAGGATGGGACGCATATCCATCGTGCTCCTCCTCCTGGCGGCACGGAAGGAAAATGGTGAAGCAGGTACCCTCCCCTGCCTGGCTTTCCACCTCGACGATTCCGCCGTGGCTTTCCACGATGTTGTTCACGATCGCCAGTCCCAAGCCGGTCCCGCGCGACTTCGTCGTAAAGAAGGGATCGAAGATCCGATCCAGGTCCTCTTCCGCGATTCCCCTGCCGTCGTCCCGGACCGAGATCTTGACCACCGGGGAGCCGTTCCATGCCCCGGCGGATTCGGAATGTTCGGCCGCCTCGATGCGCAGACATCCTTCGGTTTCCATCACCTCCACGGCGTTCAGGACCAGGTTGAGCAGGGCCTGGCGCAGCAGGATGCGGTCCCCGAGGATGGGCGTGAGGGCGTCGGAGTGAGTGACAGAGACCCGGATCGCCTTTTCTCGAAGCAGGGGTCCGGCGAACTCCAGCCCCTCCTCAACCAGATCCCGCAGATCCACCCATTCCCATCGTGGGTGGGCCCCCTTGGCGAAGTGGAGCAGGTTGGAAAGGGTCTGGCTCATGGTGCGGACGGCGGTGGCAAGCCGGCATGCGAGCCCGTAACGCTGCCCGTCTCCCTGGAGTTCCTCCATGAGCATGGAGAGAATCAACTCCATGCTTCCCAGCGGATTGCGGATCTCATGGGCAATCCTCGCAGCCATCTCGCCCATCGAGGTCAAGCGCTTCTGTCGTTCCGCGATCGTCTTCCATCGGGTGATCTCCGTCACGTCCTCGATCAGGATGACCCAGCCCGAGTCGTCCTCCGGCGATCCGTTCAGGGAAGATACGGAGCAACTGTAGACGGACCGACCCTGCCTCTTCTCCTGCATCGCCCCGAAACGCAGCGGTATATCCTGCAGGATCCCGAAGGAACGCCATTCGGTTTCCGGGGAGGCGGCCCCGGCGGGGCGCAGGATATCCTCCGCTCTTCGGTTCATCAGGCGGACCCTGCCCGCAGGGTCCGTGACCAGGACCCCTGCGGGCAGGTTCTGCAGGATTCCCTGCAAAAACCGTTCGAGCCGCTGCTTCTCCTCGAGCGACGCGAGCAGCCGCTGGTTCTTGTCCCGGAGCTCCTCCCGGAGGGATCGGCTCTGTTCCTTCAGACTCTCGTACGACTGCTCCATCTTCCTCGAAGCAGCGACGAAGAGCGTGAATGCCTGTTTCAGTTCCTCGAGTTCCCTCGAGGGCTCGCTACGGGGCATACCCTTTCCTCTGGAGGGTCGTGATCAGATCCTCTGCCGCCACAATCTCCCGGACGATTCCCGCCGTGGGTCCTCCCTGGAGGCCTTCCGCCCTGGGCTTGGCAAGATCCAGCTTGTCGAGCTTGAGCAGGCTCAACACCTCGACCTCCTCCGGAGCCTTGGCTGCCGCCGCGCCGTCCGTGCCGGCTGTCTGGCGGGACCAGGCCAGGGCGTTTGCGTAGTCGCCTTGCTCGTAGTACAGGCCGGCGATCCTGCCAAGAAGGCGCGCACGCTCCGGCCCCTTTAGTCCGGACGATTCCAGGGCGGCCCGATAGCGCCGGATCGCCGCCTGCGTCTGTCCCAGGGATTCCTCCACGGCCGCCACTTCCGCCAGAAGCACCGGGTCTCCGGAGTCCCCGGTCTCCCGCAGGCGCTCCCGCGCCGCTTCGGCTCGATTCAGGCGGGACAGGAGGATGACCTCGAGCATCTTCGCTTCTTCCCTTTGCCCCTGGTCCCCGGTTGCAAGGTATCGATCCAGCATCGCCTCGGCGGTCTGGAACTCCCCGGCCGACCAGGCGAGCCGGGCTCCCTGGAACAGGCCGCCCGGATCCGCCGTGAGTCGGCTGTAGAGATCCGCCGCGGACCGGTTCATGGCGAGACTCTCGTAGCTCTTGGCGAGCCGGACCTGTGCGGAAGAAGGAAGCTTCTCCAGATAGGCGGGCCAGCGGTGCGCAATCAGAGGAATCTCCTCGTGGGAGCCCGCCTCCCAGAGCCTTCCGATCTCGGCCGTCAGGGCCTCGACGGTCTTCTCCTGGACATAGCGGGCCCAGGGCTCCGCGAGGACCACCGCCCGGCCTTCCTCGGCCGCTTCCAGTGCCGACGCCCACGCCTCCTGCTGCAGCCTCAGCGAAAGCAGGTACGCAAGAGCGACCCCGTTCCAATAGTCGTTGCCGGCCGAGCTCCGGAGCATCCCCAGGGCCGCCACGGCCCTGTCGAAGTCGCCCTGCCGGATACGGAACTCCGCAAGGGCGAGCCAGCCCAGGGGAGAGGCGGCCGTCGCCAGTTCCTCGTAGAGGCCTTCCGCCTCCTGGCATTGATCGAGGGCGAGGTAACAATCGGCGAGGCCGAGGGTCCCGAAGTCCCTCAGGTCCTTCCAGGGGGAGTGTCTCGCCACCCGGAACACGTTTCGTGCCTCCCGGTTTCGGCCCTGGCGAGCCAGGGCGAGACCCGCGATCCCTTCGACATTCCGGCAGAGGTGCCAGTGAGGCACCGTCGCCGAAAAGAGAACCGAAGCCTGCTCGAAGCGGCCCTCGAAACAGGAGAGAACCGCATCGGCGAGCCGTAGCAGAGGCTCCGATTCCTCTCCCGTTCCTGCGGACAGCTCGGCCAGGAGCCGCCTGGCATCGACGAACCTGCCCATGGCAAGATCGGTCCTGAGCAAGCCCAACCGCGGATCGTCCCTCCCTGCGCCGCCCGCGCATCCCAGATCCGCCGCCCGCTTGTAGTGGGCCAGGGCCTCGGGCAGAAGGCCGGCCGCGAGCGAATCGTCCCCCATGCCGCACAACGCAGGGCAACTCAGTGCGATGTCGGGCTCCTGCGAAAAGGACGGATGCGACCCTTCCCCCGGGACCGCCTGTCCCCCGCCGAGCGCGGAACCGGTTCGGAAGAGGTGGCCTGGAAGACGCAGCGCCGCAACCTGCTCCCTCCATGACAGGGAGAGAGGCTCCATCCAGGGGACCGAAGCGACTTTGCAGGAAGTGCGCAGCGGTTCGCCGAGACCGAGTTCCGGAAGAGGTCGGGCGGAATGCACGCGCACGCAGAGCAGCGTTTCCTTGTCGAGCACCTCAAAGGTGCGCTTCTCGCGCAGCCGGATCCTGATCCTCGCGTTTCCGTTCCTGCCGTCGCCGACCTGTTCGGTCTCGATCGCCACGATGTCCGAGTCCTTGTCGCCCGAAGGGAACCCGTCCCCCTGGGCAGGCGCAAAGCGCGCCTTCTCGATCTCGATCAGGATGTCCTTCCCTTCCTCCCGCACGCGGAAGTCTGCCTTGCCGCTCAGGTGGACCGTGACGTCGGACGACCGGCGGGCCTGGCTGAGTCGGACCGCCTCGATTCGGACAGGCTCCGGCTCGGCATCCCCCTTGCGGGCGGCCGGTGCCTCCCGGGCGGCCTCGGCCTTTGCGGCGGGCGTCTTCTTCGGCCTTCCAACCTGAACGAGCAGGTCGGACCCCTTCTTTTGAACCAGCGGCGCGCTTTCCAGGACCCGGGCCAGGTCGAAGACGACTCGGAGCTTGTCCGCGTGCCGTCCGAATCGTATTCTGCGGAACACGCCCCCTTTCAGATCGAGTTCCTTTACGGGAACCGCACGGATCGGATCCGGGATGTCCACAACCAGCCGGGGAGGTTCGGCAAACATCGAAACGGAATAGCCTTTCCCGCCGAGGACCTTCTCCAGCACCACGCGCGCATAGACTCCCTCGGCGGTTGCGCGAACGCCTGCCCCCACCCATCGGTCTTCGTGAGGCAGACCGGGCGGATCCTTCGAAGCGGGGGCTCCGTGCGCGAGGCTCGGCGGCCCGCACATCAGCAAGAGGAAAGCCGAAGCGAGAAGCCGCATGAGCATCCCGCCTGCGAGGCCCCTCTCCCCGGCCGTCTTCAATCGAGAGCACATGGTCACACCCCTGCGCAGGAAACCGCGTCCGGACGCATGGACCGGATGACGGGGGGTATGGCAAGAAACATGCCGCGGGGTTTTGAACCGGAAAGCCTCGCGATTTCGGCAGGTTGTGTTTTCAGCGGCCTTTCAGGTCCGTCAACACAATGACGTGGGACCACAAAAAATCGTCTCCTCCCGGGAGGTTCGGGACGGCCGGGGAAGCGGGGGACCCATGGGATGAAGCGGCGGACATCCGGGCGGGTGCGTTCAGGCGGACAGGTCGTTCTCGGACTTTACGTTGTTCCTTCCCTGCCGTTTCGCGCAGTACAGGGCCTGGTCGGCGCGATGGATCACCGCGTCGATGCTGTCGCCCTCGCGGATCATCGCCACACCGATGCTGACGGTCACGGTCCCGATGCGCTCGCCGGACTGCCGGATGGTCAGCGGTTTCTTGGAGATTTCCCGGCGCAACTGCTCCGCGACCTTGCAGGCGTCGGAGCAATCCGTCATGGGCAGGAGGATGACGAACTCCTCGCCTCCGTAGCGGGCCGGGATGTCCCTGCCCTTGACGGTCTCCTTGAGTACGCCCCCTACGAACTGCAGCACCGCATCCCCGACCTTGTGGCCGTAAGTGTCGTTGACCCGCTTGAAGTGGTCCAGATCGAGCATCATGATCGAGAATCGAGTTCCCTTCCTCACGTAGTTTTCGTAGAGGGAGGCCAGTGCCTTTTCCATGTGCTTCCGGTTGTGGATGCCGGTGAGCACGTCCAGGGTCGCCTCCCGCTCCACACGCTGAAGCCTGTCGCGCAGCTCGTTCGATTCCTTTTCCGCCTTCTCGAGTTGCCCTCTCAAATCCAGGGTCGACTGCTCCATCGTGCGCGTATCAAGGATGAGCCGCACGATCATTTCGCGGAAGTCGGTCGGCTGCCGGGCCTTTGCCTCCAGTCCTCCCAGAAAATCCTTCAACTTCAAGGCGTAATCCTGGGTCACGGATCCCGTGGAAACGATCTTCTCCAGGGACTCTCTCAGAACGCGGCGCAACTGCTGGGAGACCTCCTCCATGACCTTGCTGTTGCGCAAGGGGCCCACATGCCGCTCGTAGAGATCCCGGTTCATGGAATCCGTGAAGGTCACTCCCTTCTTGAGCTTCTCTTCGATTTCCTCGATCAGCGCCTCGTTGCAACCGGTCACGTAATCGAACCAGACCGCGTAGTTCTCCGGCAGCAGGGGAACGCTCAGCCTCGACATGGTGAGAATCACCTTTCGGGCGGTCTCGGCCACCTGGTCGGCCGATGCCTGGTCCGTTTCCGACGCGACGCAGCCTTCGTTCATACGATAGCCTCAGAATCCTGTTTCGGTGCCTAGATCCGTGCAATCCTTTTCGACAATCCCGGCGCGGTTCTTTAGCTCCGCCTGTCTGTGCCTCAGCTCCACGTGCAGATCGATTCCCTCGAATCTGGCGGCGGCCGCATGGGGAAATTCCTCGCTTATCCACCTCGCGACGGCGTCGAGCGCTTCTTTGTCCTGCGAACGGATCCGCGCGACCGCGTTCCTCATCAGGTCCAGATGCAACTCGGCAATCTTGGCGGCCAGGAAGACGGCGAACTCGTGGTCCCGCTCCCGGCAGGCGATCAGCCTCTTGCGGACCTCTTCGATCGATTCCTCCAGTCTGCGCGCGGGCGCGGCGTTGTTCGACCTTGCCGGTTCCTGCGCGGACCTTCTCCTGGGCCGAAGGCGGTACACCGCATAGCCGAGCCCACCGGACAACAGGAGGATCGCTTCGATCATCAAGAGGAGCCGCAAAGGGCGGGTCGTCCCCGCTCTTCCGCCCGAATCCGCGTCCGCCTTTTTCGTGGATGCCTCCGGCGGGTCTTTCCGCGGTTCCGGCGAAGGGAGGGGCTCCGGTTCGTTCCCGTTTTGTCCCTGCGCCTCCTCCAACGGGATGATTCCCTCGCCGGCCCCATAAAACCTGTATTCGCGCTCCCGATCGAAGGTCATCGCATACGCCCGAACCCGGAGGCGGTGTTCGCCATGCAGGCCGCCCGCCAGCAGGCCCGTGTAGATACCGTCTGCGGCCTCGCTGTCTCCCCGGCTCCCGTCGTCGACGAACGGAAGGGAGGCCCTTTCGCCCGTCGGTCCTTCCAGGGTGCCGGTGATGCGAAGATCCTGGGAGCGAAGCGGGCCCTTTGTCTCGGTCTCGGCATTGCGCTGCACCCATGCCTCGATCGCAATCGGCGCCTGCGCAGGAACGGCGCACTTCGAGAAACCGCTTCGAAGCTGCAGGTCGGTGAGGACGAAGACCCTGGTTGTATTCTCCGCGGCACCCCGGATCCGCCACGGTCCGGGCGTGGGGCCGGAGATCCGGATCCTGTCAAAGGCCTGGAAGGAATCCCAACGAAGATGGCTCGCGTGCACCGCGTACGAATGCTCCCTGTGATCCGGATCGACGAGGACGACGGGGACGCGCGGATCCGCCCTGCCGATCACCGCGTCGACCTCCCGGACGGAGCGGTCCACGTAACACTCGCTCCGGTCAACGGGTATTGCGTCGGGCTCGGCCAAACGTTCGTAGACATGCAGGAACGCACCGTGCAGATCGCCTTCGCTATCGACCGGATAGAAGAAGCCGTCGCTCCCGAGCGCCGCCTTCTTCAGAAGGGCTGCGTCGGCCTTTCTCGTGAGGGCCACGCTGAAGACTTGAATCCCCCGGTGCCTCATCTCCGGGATCAGGCTGTCTGCGAGGCTTGCCGCCCGTTCCCGGTCCCGGGAAGCGTCCCCCGCATCCATGCGTCCGTCGGTCAGCAGCACGATGGCACGCCGGTCCCGGGAAGCGTCGGTCAGCATCCGAGACGAATGCAGGATGGCCTGGTAGAGGTCCGTGCGGAGGCCCTCAAAGGGGATCAGTCCGAGTCGGTACAGGAGATCTTCCCGTTGAGCCCCCAAAGGGGCCAGAGGGGCCCGTGTTCTCGGGGAGGCATCGAAGCTGACCAATCCGACCCGGGTTCCGGCGTCCAGAAGGCTCAGAAACAGCTTGCATGCCTCCGTCCAGGGATTGGCCGAGCCGTCGCCCGTCACCCTTGCCGAGGCCTCGATCGCCAAGACCACATCCGCACCTGCGGGGTCTCCCCAGGATGCTTGCGGCGGGCCCCACGCAACGAGGCACACGAGTCCCGCCGCAAGGGCCTTCAGGTAGTGGATGGTCGCCGCCGACAAGGGTCCTCCCTGCAATCGTGTGGCCGGAAGCTGTGCCCCAAGCGCCCGTCGACTGCGTTCGGATCGCCCTTCGGACAAGGCGTTCGCCGTGACAGGCGCCCACCTAGGCCTTCGGCGGAAACGTCCGGTTTCTTAAGGGATTCGGCAGGCGGGGGGCGGCTTGCGTTCCGACGCGCCGTTATTCGCTCTCCTGCGCGCCGGCGATGTCCCGGAAATCGACCCTCTTGCCGAACCTCGAAAAGAGTAGCACCGCCCCGGGGCATTCCTCACGGATCGCCCGTCTGTAGTCGGTCAGGTCCAGGTACCTGGACAGGGTGTAGGGGTTCATGAAATTATCGAAATGATGCACCAGGACCACGTCGGGAGAGAACCGCCGGATCAGAAACCTCGACTGGGATTTCCATTTGTTGTTGGCCGGGCAATAGGGCAGAGCCAGGACGTTGACCCGCTCGATCCTCGCCAGTCCCTCCACCCGGTCGGTCAGGTTGCCGAAGTAGAGCATGCTTTTCCCGTTCGGCGGAAAGCGAAAAAGGTAGGCAAAGCAGTTGCCGTGGAGATGGTGGCTCAGCCACCGGAACCCGAAGGGCATGACGGAGGGCCTCCCGTGCAGCAGCGGGCGAACGAACATGGAGCGGATGAACCAGAGGTCGACCTCTTCGGTGCCGATTCGATACGGGGTGATCTCAACATCACCGATTTGAAAAGGCGTTCCCTGCATGTCCTCCAGCGCGTGGCATCTCGAAAAATCGAAGCGGCCCCTCTCCGGTGCGGCCCTGCGTTCGACGCCCTCCAGAACCTCTTTCGGGGCGTAGGCCTCCGGGGCATGCCGGAACAGGAGGTAGGGAAAATCGAAGGAGTGATCGATGTGACCATGCGTGAGCAGGAGACAGTCGACCCTGTCCGGATCCTCCCGCCTTGCCTCCAGATGCGGGACATCTCCGGGTAGCCGGGTATAGAGGGGATCGACCACGATCCGGAGGCCCTGGTTGAAAATGTGGTAATGCGCCGCCCCATGCCACGTAAGATGGACCTGCGCCATCGTCCTGCCTCCCCTCCTGCGGCCCGCGAGAAGCCGCCTTGAAGCGAGGTGCAAGGGAGACCTCGCCGGGTCGTCCGTTCGCCGACGAGGATAGCCGGAAACCGCGGCCCTGGAAAGCCCTGCCCCGCGCGGTCCGACGTTCTCCCGTCCGGGTTGCAAACCGGGAGACCGGCCCGGTACACTTTTCCCGCGGGGAAATGCAGTGGGGCGCGAGCGGGAAACGCACGACCGAAGGCGAGGCACGCGTGCACTCGGAAGGGCTTGAGATCGGCGCCGTCTCGGTGAAATGGGTCCGCCGGGACAGACAGGGCCGCGTACTTTTTGAGGTCCTTCGCCACGAAGGCAGGCCCGAGGAGCGGATCCGCGAAATCCTCGCCCGGTACCGGAGCGAAGAAGAGTCCCGGGTCGTGGTGACCGGCCAGGCGGCACGTCTGCTCATGGATCTGCCCTACCGTTCCGAGACCGAGTGCCTGGAAAAGGCCCTCTCGTTCCACGATCGGAGGCCCGACATCCTCCTCGCCCTGGGAGGGGAAACGTTCAGCGTCTATCCGATGAAGGACGGGGTGATCCGCAACGTGATCTCCACGTCCAAATGCGCGGCGGGGACGGGAGAATTCATCGTCCAGCAATTGCAGAGGATGGGGCTCACGCTCGACGCCGGCCTCGCACAGGCCCGGTCGGGCAGGCACGTGCGGATGGCCACGCGCTGCTCGGTCCACTGCAAGTCCGATGCGACCCACAAACTCAACAAAGGGGAGTGCGCGCCGGGCGATATCGCCAGGAGCCTGGTAAACGACCTGGCCAAGAAGGTCAGCGAGCTGGTCGAACTCGCCCGGTGGCCGGCCGGCCGCATCGTGATTTGCGGAGGGGTGTGCCGGAACGAACTCTTCCTCGGACACCTGCGCGGATTCCTCGAGCGCTCGGAGATCGTCGTTCTCGAGGAAAGCCCTTACCTCGAGGCCTTCGGCGCCAGCCTCCTTGCCGCCGAGATTTCCGAGATCACGGCTCACGCTTCTCCTGCAAGACGGTTCCGGGCCTCGAAGCCCGCCTTCTCCACCTTGAAGCCCCTGAACGAGGCCGAGCCCCTCCTGGATTACAGGGTCGGGACCCAGGCCCGCCGCCGCATCGAGGCCGCAGGCGCATACATCCTCGGCGTCGATGCGGGATCCACGACCACCAAGTCGGTGCTCTTCAACGCAAGGGACGGGTCGGTCGGGGCGAGCAGTTACCTGCGAACCCTGGGCAATCCCGTCAGGGCCGCCCGGGAGTGCCTTTGCCGGCTCATGGAGCAAGTCGGCGGCGCCTCCATCCGCATCCTTCAGGCCGGGGTGACGGGCTCGGGCAGGGAACTGGTCTCGGTTTATCTCGGGAACTGCCCGAGCTTCAATGAAATCCTGGCGCACGCCCGGGCGGCAGCCGCTCAGGTTCCGGATGTGGACACCGTCTTTGAGATCGGCGGCCAGGATTCCAAGTACATCTCCTTCCTGGAAGGCCTGCCCGTGGACTACGCGATGAACGAGGGGTGCTCTGCCGGAACGGGCAGCTTCATCGAGGAATCCGCCTCCGTGGACATGGGCGTACCCATGGACGCCATCAGCCGCCTGGCGGAAGGCAGCCGGAGGCCCGTGGCCTTCGGCGAGCGCTGCGCCGCCTTCATCAACACCGACGTGAGGAATGCCCTGCAGCAAGGCGTGGCGCAGGAGGATGTCATCGCGGGCCTGGTCTATTCGATCGCGGAGAACTACCTGTCCCGCATCGTGGGCGGCAGGCACATCGGCGAGCGCCTTCTTTTCCTCGGGGGGGTGGCCCTGAACCGGGCCGTTGCCCTGGCCCTGGCCGCGCGGAGCGGACGCAAGATCGTGGTTCCGCCCCACCCGGAACTGATGGGATGCGTGGGGGCCGCAACCATGATCCTCGACCGCCTGCACGCCGGGGAACTCACCGAGCAGTCCCTGCGTCTTGAGGACCTCGTTCAGGGCCGAATGGAGACCCGGGAGCCCTTCCGGTGCGAATCCTGCGACAACCGATGCGAAATCCAGCGAATCGAAATCCGCGGCAGGACGGTTCCGTTCGGGGGTCTGTGCGCCAAGTACGAGACCGCGCGTCATCGCGAGACCTCGGTCAAGGAAGGCCGGGACCTCGTGGCGCTGCGCAACGGGATCCTGTTCGAGGAATACGGTCCCCGCCCGGTTGAAAGCCCCCGCGGCAGGATCGGCCTTCCCATGGCCCTGACCACGTTTTCGCTCTTCCCTTTCTACGTGAGCCTCATCGAGGCGCTGGGCTACGAGGCGGTTTTGTCGCGCCCCTCGCATCCGGGCGACAGGAAGACAAACGCCCCGGTCTGTTACCCCTGCGAAATCATGCACGGGGCCGTGTGCGAACTGTTCAAACAGGAGGTCGATTTCGTCCTGCTGCCTCACGTGATCGAGATGAGCGATGCAAAGGGCGGGCTTCACAGCTACACATGCCCCTCCACGACCCAGATCCCGGACCTCATCCGGGCGGCCGTGCCGGACCCGAAGCGCCGCATTCTCTCTCCACACATCGGGCTCTCCGACCCTCTGCGAGAGACCACCCTGCTGGAAATCGCCAGATCGGGCCCGAGGCTCGGCCTGTCCGAGGCCGAGGCCCGGCAGGCTGCGGAGCACGCCCTGGCCCGCTACGATCTGTGTCGAGGCGAGATCCTGGCGCGCACCCGGGATGCCCTGGAATCGCTGGGGGAAGAGCCGACCGTCATCCTGGCCGGAAGGCCTTACACGATCTGCTCCTCGGAGGTGAATCTCTCCCTGCCGCGCAAGATCACGACAAGGGGATACCACGTGGTGCCCTCCGACACGCTGCCGCCGTTGGACGGCGTACTGCCCGCGAGGGACGTCTGGCACTTCACGCAGCAGATCAGCAACGCGGTCGCTCACGTGCGGACGAGAGAGAACTTCGCCTTGTGCCTCCTTTCCTGCTTCTCCTGCGGCCCGGACAGCAGCATGGTCCACTTCTTTCGTCAGCAGTTGGCCGGCCGCACCTTCTGCTACCTGGAGATCGACTCCCACACGGCCCACGCGGGATTTGATACCCGGCTCGGCGCCTTCCTCGATATCATCCAGGAGGGTCGCCGAAAGCCGGGCGGCGCTTCACGCAACGAGAGGTCCCCTCGCTCCGGCCGGCCGGCCCGGACCGCTGAGGCCGGAAGCCGGGCACGCTTGTCCGACGCCCTGGATTTCATCGTCGACGCCGAAGGCAGGCGGGTCGAATACAACGACCCGCGCGTGGTGCATGTCTGGACGACGCCTCACAGCCCGCATGCCCTGCGGTTGATCGAGCAGGTATACGAAAACCGGGGAGCCCGATTCCGAAGCGTGGGCAGGATCCGTCCCGAGACGATGCGGCAGGCCAGGAGACTCTGCTCCGGCAGGGAATGCGTCCCCATGGCCGCAACGGTCGGCGCCACGATCGAGGACATCCGGAACCGCCGAGCCGAGGAGGAGATCACGGTCTATTTCACGCTGGACCAGGAAGGCCCCTGCCAGAACGGGGCCTGGCCGCTCGTCTGGGAAACCTTCACCCGAAGGCTCGGCGTGAGGAATGTGATTTGCGGTGTCTGGCCCGTTGCCCGGAACCACTACCTGGGGCTCGGCAACGACTACAACCTTCTGGTGAACGGATGCCTCTTTCTGGGGGACCTGTTCGACGAAGCGCGGAACTCCCTGCTGTGCCTGGCGCGGGACCGGCAGGCGGCCCTGCTCGCCTTCGAAGAGGCCTTTGCCCGGTTCCGGGAACGCTTCCGCAGGGAAGAAGAAAAAGGGATCGACCCTGCTCTGGCCCGGTGGGCGGAGGAGATGTCGGCCTTACCGCTCAGGGCGCCGGTGAGGGATACGCCCAAGGTGCTGATCCTCGGGGGACTCAACCTGTTGTTCGTCCACGACCCCGTAACCGACTACTTCCTCGAGCAGGGCATCGTCCCCAAGCTCGTTCCTTACTCGGAGAGCCTCTGCTGGCTCGCAGCGGAAACGGTCGTCCGCTACGGCTTCCGGCACGGCCTGATCACGCCCAGGGAGCAGTTCGCTCACCGGCCGTCGAAAACCGACCGGGAGGAGGCCCTGGCGTTCCGGCAATCCAGGTTCAACGTAACCCTGGTGACTTCGGTCGAGAAGCGCTTCCGCAGCCTGATGGAGCCTTCCGGGCTCCTGTTCGACGAGCCGATCCCCTTCCTGGAGATCGCAGAGGAGGGCCACAAGGTCGCATCCCACATCGGGTTCACCGAAACCACTGTGACCGCGGGAAGATTCGTCTGTTCCTTGAAGGGCGGGCTGTACGACGGCCTCGTGAATCTCGGCTCGTTCAATTGCCAGCCGGCCATGAATGCCCAGGCAGTCATCCGTCCGTTGGCCAGTGCGAGCGATGTGCCCTACGTGGCCATCGACTGCGAAGGACCCTGGCTCTCCGCCGGCCAACTCAGGCTTCTGGAAAACGTGGCCGTGCGGGCGAAGCGGATGCGGGCCGCAAAGAACGCAGCCGGCAGCGCCGTGAGGCGAGGCGGCACGGCCGGCCGCGTGTAACCGCCCGGCCCCTGTCGGCCCTTGCCCCGGGGTCTCTCCGCGGCTCTTCGCACGCGGCAGTGGTTCGATAGGCCGGAATGTGGTCTCAGCACCCCTCGGACCGGGTCACCGTGTGAACGCAGACGGGGTCTCCATCGACCGGTGTCTGCGTTCGCGAGAAGGCTATGTTCGGGTGGTAGCGTTCCCAGAAAAGATGGTCCCCGTAGCAGAGCCTGCCCGCCAGGGGCAGGAGACCGATATCGCCAGACGCCTCATGGATGAAGCAGCGCGTGACACGCATGGAGGCCGAGTTCCCTAACGACAGCAGGATTCGCAAGGGTCCTCTCCGTACAGGGCGTTTTCTCCCCTTGTCGTCGCAACCTTCCCTCCGTGTACGAGCCTTTCCATGCTGTTCCGTTTACGAACGTCCTGACAGAGAGCCGGGCCCAGCGCTCGGCGGGTGGCTCAGAGAAGGCTGCGTTTCAGCCGGATGAAGGCAAGGAGCAGGAGGAGCCAGGGCGCAAGGAACGAGACGAACCCTTGAACGGGTCCCTCGACCGGGATCGTGCCGCAGTTGTCGAACCCGTTGCCGTTGCTGTCGATGCCGTCGTCGTCCCATTCCCAGGAACCCTTGTCCTCTCCGCTGCAGTCCCAGTCGATTCCGTCTTCAAAAGGGTCGCTCGCGCCCGGATGCAGCGAGGGATTCCGATCGTCACAATCCTGCGCCCTGGCGACACCGTCTCCGTCGTCATCCTGACAATCATCCCCTGTGCCGTTCTCGTCTTCGTCCGCCTGGTCCGGATTGGAATGGAGGGGGCAATTGTCGGCATCGTCCGGCGCCCCGTCCGCGTCCATGTCTCCGTCGGCGGGCGGTCCGGTCGTATACAGGCTCCCGCCTGACGGTCCCCCGTTGCCCACGACCACGAGGCGCCCTTCGTGGACGACCGGGGCCGCGGCGATCCCGTGCCGCGCGCCGAATCCGCGCTCGTTCACCCGTGCCCAGCGGGCGCCGTCATACCTCCACACCTCGCCCCCGGTGAACGGGTTCGTCGTGCAGATGTACAGGGCTCCCTCGAAAACGGCGCCGGCGTGATAGGTGACCGCGCGGGTATTGCGCATCGGCGGGCCGGCAAAGCGAACCTGGGTCCAGCCGTCTCCGGCGTAGCGCCAGAGTTCCGCGCCCGTATAGGCGTTCTCGGTACCGACGTAAAGCGCGCCCTGGTAGGAGAGCATCATGAGGGAGTTGCGATTGAAGACGTTGGAGCCGCCCCTTCCGAAACCGCTCGCGTTGACTTGCCTCCAGGAGAACAGGATGTCCGGCAACCTCCCGCCGCTTGTGCGCCAGATTTCGGTGCCGGTGCCCGCGCGGAACGTGTCGTGAAAGTAGCCGTTTTCCGTGCCCGCATAGAGCAACCCGTCATGGACGGCGAGCGTGGTGGCGTCGGAGTTGAGCGGGTCGAGAAACCCGGGGAGGCTGACCCGCGACCAAGCGGCTCCATCCGGGCTTCTCCAGATTCCGCAGGGCGGGTTGAGGAAGGGCAGCGCCTGCGTGAAGATGCCTGCGTACAGGTCGCCCTCGAAGGTGACCAGAGAGGTCACGGCAAGGCCGGAGAAGGAGCCCGGGTCCACCCTCTCCCAATCCTCCAGCGTCCTGGGGTGCTCGATGCCCTCCCTTGTACGCCAGAGCTGGGCCCCCGTGTAGGGGTTCCATGCGCCGACATACAGACGGTCTTGGAAGACGTGCATCGCCGCAACGCTGAAGTTCTGCCAGCCCAAACCGTCCCCGGAATCAAAGCCGGTCGGGCACGCCTCCTGCCATACCCAGTCGTCCGCATCGCGGTAGATGCACAGGACCTGCAACCCCCCGGGCACCGGAGGCTCGGCGTCCAGATCCTGTTCACGCTGCGTCCCTGCGTAGAGGCGGCCATGAAACTCCACCATGGAGACGATCAGAAACTTTGCCTCCTCCCATGCCTCCCCCAGGGGAAGCCGCTCGAATCCGGCGCGGGCTGTCGGAACCCAGGGGCCGGCGGCAAAGAGGACGGCCGCCAGGAAGGCAGCCGTTGGCGGCAAGAGCCCGCAAGAGGGTGCCTTTCTGGGAAAAACGCTGCTCATTTCTTCCCGGTCCTTGCCCATCCGGGGCTCCCCTCCATTTTGGACCGTGCCGCGGGACATCCTGTCATCCCTGAGGGGAGGGTTCGAGAATCAAAGAAAAAACCCTCTCTCCGGGCGGGCGGAATCCGACCCGTTGAAGCGGCACCGACACGACTCGGGGAGCAACCGACGTGCCAGGGGGCTTTGGAGGGGGCAACGGCCGTAAGGCCTTGCGGGCGGCGGGCTCCCGCCGGGTCAGGACGCGGCCGCACCCGCGGCGGGCCGCTGCCGGGAGGCCAGATGCGCATCGAGGCGGGAGCGGACTCTCCGGAATTCGGCTTCGAGCTCATGGACAATCCGCCCTGCCGTCTCGGGGTCTCCGTCAACCCCGGTCCGCTCCAGTTGCAAGGCGATCTCCTCCAGGCCTTTGGCTCCCGCGTGTGCGCTCGATCCCCGGATGTTGTGAGCCTTGCGCCTGAGAACCTCTTCGTTCCGGTCTCGCAGCGCGGCGATCAGGTCCGCCACGTGCCGCTCCGTCTCGACAAGGAACGATTCGATGAGCTCCTGCTCGAATTCTACGTCACCTCCGGTCAAATCGCCGAGGCGCCGCACGTCCACCGCGGCCGTCTCGTCGAATTCTGCCTGCGGGCCGGACGGCATCCGGACGCTTTCGGCTTCAAGCCACCTCTTCAGAATATCCCGGAGGGCCGGGCCGTCGATCGGCTTGCTGATGTAGTCGTTCATACCCGCATCGAGGCATTTCTCCCTGTCCCCCTTGAGTGCATGAGCGGTCATGGCGACGATCGGGATATCCCGGCGCAGCACGGTGGCCCCGGAGCCCCGAATCGCGCGGGTGGCCTCCAGGCCGTCCATCTCCGGCATCTGGACGTCCATGAGAACCAGATCGTACGGAACCGTCTCCAGGGCCCTGACCGCTTCCTTTCCGTTGGCGACCGCGTCGGCGTAATACCCCATTCTCTCCAGTATCCGGAGGGCCACCTTCTGGTTGACCGCGTTGTCCTCGGCCACAAGAACGCGAATTCTCCGTTTCGTCCCTTCCCCGGCGCCGCACCCGGATGCGATCCGGCGGGCGTCCGGGCCGGCTCGGTTGCCCGCATCGGTATCGGCCGACGGGAAAGGAGTGCCGCGCAGCTCACCCGCAGCGACGGTCTCGGGTCGGTTGCCCCGCGGCGGCTTCTCCAGAACCGCCGTGAACCAGAACTCCGAGCCCAGGCCCTCCCGGCTCTCGACACCGATCGACCCGCCCATCCTCTCGGTCAGTTGCTTGCTGATGGCCAGCCCCAGGCCCGAACCGCCGTACCGGCGGTGGATGGAGGCATCCGCCTGTGAGAACGACTTGAACAGTCGATCGAGTCTGTCCGCAGGAACGCCGATTCCGGTATCCTTCACGGAGAAGCGAACCGTCACTTGGCCGTCTTTTTGTTGCTCCAAGGCCACGCGCGTTTGCACGGTGCCTGTCTCGGTGAACTTCACCGCGTTTCCGATCAGATTGAGCAGTACCTGGCGAAGCCTGCCCGGGTCGCCGCGCACCCGGGAAGGCACGTCCGGTTCGATCCGGCAGGTGTATTCCAGCCCCTTTCCCCTTGCCCGCGCCGCCAGCACCTCGACCACATCCTCCACCGCTCTGTGCAGGTCGAAATCCAGGGCTTCGAACTCCATCCGGCCCGCCTCGAGCTTCGAGAAGTCCAGGATGTCGTTGACAAGCGCGAGAAGGCAGTCCGTGCAGGCCCGGATCGTCTCTGCGTACTCCCTCTGGTGGGGGTGGAGCTCGGTCTCCAGCAGCAGCCCCGTCATCCCGATCACTCCGTTCATGGGGGTGCGGATTTCGTGGCTCATGTTGGCCAGAAACTGACTCTTTGCCTCGCTGGCGGCCTGCGCATCCCTGGCAAGCCGCTCGGAGCAGGCCGTAGCCTCCTCCAGCCTCCTGTTGGCCTCGATCAGGTCGCGGCAGGCCTTCTCCGCCGCCTCCTTCGCCCCGCGCAGGGATTCCTCGACCCTCTGCCGCTCGGCGATCTCCTGCTTGAGTTCGGCCGTCCGCCTCTCAACCCGGGCCTCCATCTCATCATAGGCGGCCCTCACCAATTCCTCTGCCCGCTTCCGCTCCCGGATGTCACGCATCGTAAGCTGCAGGAGCCGGTCATTGAGCACCGAGAAGGCCTTGATCGTCACCTCCCCGTCGATCAGATCCCCCTTCCGGTTTTGCACCTGGAAATAGAAGGACTGCGGCCCCGCCGTCCGCGCATGCTCCATCCTCTCGTTGAGCCTCTCCGCCGAAGGCTGTCCGTCCGGCTGCATCGAGGGCAGGAAGGCATCAAGGGTTCGGTCGATGATGTCCCCCCGCGTGCAGCCCAGCAAGGCGCACGCCTGCTCGTTGCAGTCGAACACCACGTCGTTCAGGAGGAACAGGGCGTCCGGAAAGCTCTCGAAGAGGGAACGGTACCGGTGCTGTGCCTCGGCAAAGGACCTCAGGACGGCCAGGCGCCTGTCCGACTCCTGGAGGAGTTCAAAGGGGGTCCTTCTTTGCAGCCCCTTCAAGCCCATCACGCGCGCCACGTCCCAGGCCTTGTCCGTCAGTGCCTCGGCGATTCGGCCGAGGGCTTCCTCGGAAAGCGAAAGGGCGGCCCGCACCTCCTCCGGAACCAGCCTCGGCACGTCGTCCCCGCTGCCCCCGACTTTCTGGACATGGGCGACCGCATTGGACAAGCCGACGATGGCGGTCAGCCTTGCCGCCGGATCCCCTCCGCGGATCTCCGCAGGGTCCCGGTGATGAAGGGAAACGGCGGTGCAGATATGCTCCGGGATCTTCCATTTTCGGAGCAACTCGCCGCCCACGGCTGCGTGATCGACCCCCAGGACCGCGCGCTCCGCCTCGGCTACGGTCACCTTCCTTCCGTCGGCGAGCCGGATCACCCGCTCCCATTCCTCGGGCAGGTATTGGGAGAGGAGAATCTTGCCCATGTCGTGCAGCATGCCGCAGACGAACGATTCCTCGACGAGCGAGACGGCGGAACCGATCTGCCCGCTCACATCCCTGCAGCAGACCCCGCAGGCCAGGGAATGGAGCCAGAATGCGTTCGGGTCGAAACCGCCGGAAGCCTTCTTCCTGTCGAAGAGGCCCATGATGGAAAGGGTCAGAACGGTGCTCTTGACGGCATTGAAGCCGATGAACCTCACCGCGTCCGGGATGGTGCCGATATTGCCGGAGCGGCTGTAGACGCCCGAGTTGGCCATCTTGAGCGTCTTTGCAGTCAAAGACGGGTCGCTCTCGATCAGCCGGGCCACATCCTTGACCGAACTGAACTCGTCCTCGGTGATCTCGAGCAACTTGACCGCGACCGCCGGAAGCACCGGAAGTCCCTCGATTCTCTGTAACAACCGTTCAACGGTCTCTCGAACGCTCATGGTCGTCCCGAACGGTGCGCTCCCGAGCAGCAAAGAAACGCCTCGTGAATAAATGCGGCCCCCGTTGCGCCATCGAATTCCTTATCGGACGTTTTCCCCTTTTCGCTTAGCCCTTTGCGCAGCGGGCGGAGCGCTGGAAAACGGCCGGCCCCTCGGCTAGGATGGTCGCCCGAGGTTCGGCCACGCAGAGAATCGGTTCCGGTGCACGTGCATGAACGATCGGCCCGCGGCGCGCCCGCATCGTCGGTTTCGAATCGCCGTCGACGCCTCTTCCGTGCTCAAGGAGAGGACCGGCGTGGGCATGTACACGTACCACCTGCTCCTGCACCTTGCCCCTCGGCTGCGCGATCATGCGCTCGTGGCATGGGTCAACGCCCCGCTCGGGCGACGCGGCGTCAGCGAGGAGTTCGACAGGCTCCCCCTGACGCTCAAGCGGACGCGAATACCGGGCAGGCTGTTGCTCTCCCTCTGGAGGCGCGTCCCGCATCCTACGGTGGAAAGCCTTCTGGGCAGGGTCGACCTCTTCCATTCGCCGAATTTCTTCTACCACCCCCACCGAAGCGATACGATGACGGTCGCAACGATCCACGACCTCTACTTTCTTTCCCATCCGGAAACGGCCGAGCGTTACGGGGGAAGGTATTTCCGGAAGGCGCTCCGGCGGTATGCGAACCGGATCGATCACTTCATCGCGGTTTCGGAGTGCACCCGAAGGGATCTGATCGAGCAACTGGACGTTCCGCCCGACAAGATCACCGTCATTCATCACGGGCTCGACCCCATCTTCCAGGGCCGACCCGTGACGGATGCGTCCGGACTCGCGCCGGCCCTCCGCATCGACAGGCCCTTCTTTCTCTCGGTGGGGACGATCGAACCCAGGAAGAACCATACCTTTCTGATCGAAGCCCTTCATGCGTGGCGCATGCAGAGCGGCGAGGACATCCTGCTGGTGATCGCAGGCAGGCGGGGCTGGGGCGCCGAGGGCGTCGCCCGAGCCGTCGAGAAGCTGCATGCAGAGGAGTGGGTCCGGATGACCGGTTACGTGGACCGGGAAACCCTCCACCGGCTTTATTGCGGGTGCAGGGCCGTGATTCTCACGCCCCTGTATGAAGGATTCGGCCTGCCGGCCCTGGAGGCCATGGCATGCGGCGCCCCGGTGCTCGCCTCGGACGTCCCGGCGCTCCGGGAGGTGCTCGGCGGGGCGGGACATTTCTTTCCCGTCGACAACCGGGAGGCGTTCCTGACCTGCCTGGCCTCCCTTCTTGACGAGCGGGGAGGAACGGCAAAACGGGTGCAGGCAGGCAGGGTCCGCGCCGGAGGCTTCACGTGGGACAAGGCGGCCGAGAGCACGTGCCGGGTCTACGAGAGGCTGCTGGCATGCCGCTGAGCCTCCCGGAATCGCTGCAAAGGCCGGGCGGATCGTTGTTGACACCTCCCCCGGCTGTCCCCTATCCTCCACGGCAAGAATCCTTCCGCCCGGAACGGGCCGACCGATGAATCCGAGTCGCTGGGGATCGATTGCTTCGCGTTGCCATAGACATTCAGCCGGTCGCGCAGGCCAGAACGGGTGTAGGGCAGTTTACGTACCACCTGGTCAAGGCACTGCCGCGCGTCGCAGGCGCGGACCGTTATACGCTCTTTCTGTTTGATTTTCGCAGGAGGTTCCGTGACGGTTCGCTCGAGCGCGGGAACGTTACCCTTAAGAGGATTCGATGGCCGGGCGTGGCCGCCAGGGGCCTGTGGTCCGCATTCGGCTGGCCGCCGGTCGAGCAGATCGTGGGCCGGTTCGACCTCTTTCATTTCACCAATTACATGATCCCGCCCATGCGCGAGAACCGGGCCGTCACCACGATCTACGACATGGGCTTCCTGCGTCATCCGCAGTACGTGGATCCCAGGGCGATGAAGTGGCCCTTGCGGCACGCGGAGGAGAGCGCGGCAAGGGCGGCGGGAGTAATCACCGTGTCGGAGTTTTCCAAGTCGGAGATCGTAACCCTCCTCGGCCTTCCGCCCGACCGCGTGCACGTCGTCTACCCCGGGGTGTCGGAGGATTTCGGAGCCGAGCGATGCGACCCGGAGCCTTCCGCCGTCCAGGCGAAGTACGGTCTTTCCAATCCCTATGCTCTGTGCGTGGGAACCATCGAGCCGCGCAAGAACCTTCCGACCCTGCTCAGGGCCTACGCGAAGAACCTCCCCTTTTTTCGAACGCGGGGATGCAGGCTCGTCCTGGCGGGCAGGAAGGGATGGGGAACGGCCGAGGTGTTCCGCACGCTTCGGAGCTGCGGCCTGGAGCGGGATGTTCTGTTGACCGGATACGTGTCGGATGCCGAACGGATCCCGATCTACCGTGCTGCGCAGTTCGCCGTGTTTCCTTCTTTCTACGAGGGATTCGGCATGCCCCTGCTCGAGGCGATGGCGGCGGGAACGCCCGTCCTTGCATCCGACATTCCCGCGCACCGGGAGGTTCTGGCCGATGCAGGCCGTTTTTTTGCGGCCGAAGACGAGGACGAGCTGGGTCGGCGGATGCGGGAGCTCGCGGAGGACCGCGACCTGCGGAGAGAGCTGGCCGAAAGGGGCAGGCGGCGGGCTTGCCTTTTTACCTGGGAGAGGTCGGCCGCCGCGCTCGGCCGTATCCATCAATGTGTGGCGGAGGAATGGGCTTGATCGGGATCGGCGGGTTTTCCCGGTCCCTTTGGCCGCCTGAAGACTGAGACGAGCCTGCAGGACGCCCGTGCGGAGCCCCCTGAAAGATCTCGAATCGGACCGAAACCGGGCCGCCGGCCACGGACCGCGGGCCTGCCTCGGGATCGGTCTTGCGTATCTTCTTCTCACGCTCGTCCTCACCCATCCTCTGGCCTGGAGGCTCGACACGCACCTGTGCGGCGACGTGGGAGACAACTATGCCTTCCTCTGGCAGTTGCGCTGGTTTTCGACCGCCCTGCTCGACCTGCACATCTCGCCCTTTCACACTCCCGACCTCCATTACCCCGAGGGGGCCTCTCTCCTTCTCAATCCTACCACGCTCTGCAACACGGCGCTTTTCATCCCGTTGCAGCGGTTCTTCTCCTACCTGACCGCCTACAACCTCCTCGTGCTGGCCTCGTTCTGGCTGTCGGCCCTGACCGCGTACGCGCTCGTTTTCGCCCTCACGCGCTCCCGTGCCTCTGCTTTCGTCGGAGGGTTCGTCTACGCCTTCTCCTCCTTCCATTTCGGCCACGCGCTCGGCCACCTCAGCACCCTCTCGATTCATTGGATCCCCCTGTTTGTTCTCTATCTCCTCCAGGCCCTGCACACACACAGGATGCTTCCCACAGGACTTGCCTGCCTCTTCCTCATCCTGAGCGCCCTGTGCTGCTGGCATTTCCTTCTTTGCGGCAGCCTTCTGCTTGTCTGGACGGTTCTCTTCTTTTCATTTCCCTGGAGACGTTCCGAAGGCCTGCGGGCGGTTCGCAGGGGCGCCGCCATCCTCTCCATCACCCTCGCCGCCCTGTCGCCCCTGCTGGTGCCCATGATGATCGAGGCTGCCAAGAAGGTCTCGGTCTCCGGGCATCCGCCCGCACACTACCCGGCGGATCTCGTCTCTTTTTTCGTCCCGAATTTCACCTCCACCTTCGGGATGCTCTTTTCCCAGGTGTGGATGCGGTTCCGGGCCAACCCGATCGAGAGCTCGGTCTACGTCGGCTACGCCGTCCTCGGGTTCGCGCTCTGGGGCCTCCTCCGGACGCCCCTGCGGAGCCTTGCGTACTGGCTCGGAACCCTGGCCTTGTTCTTCCTCCTGTCGCTCGGCCCCTTTCTGAACGTGCTCGGAAAGGAGCTGCCCGTTCCCCTGCCCTATGCGGTCCTCCACCGTCTCGTTCCGTACGCATCTGTCGCAGGGGTTCCGGCGCGGTTCCATGCGGTCTCACTCGTCTGCCTGGCGGTGCTCTGCGGGTTCGGGGTGAGGAGCGCCCTCGGCGACCTGCGGGCGAGCCCGCGCGGCACGGCGCGCAGGGTCGGCCTGGCCGTCGCCGCGGCGTCCCTCTTTCTCCTCCTCCTGGTCGAGCACCTGCATGTGCCCATGTTCGCGACCGAGCATCGCGTTCCCCCCTTCTACGCCTCCCTCGGACAGGACCCGGAAGCTTACGCGCTCGTCGACTTCACGGCGCGGGGCAAGGCCCTGTTTTGCCAGAGCGTCCACCGCAAGAAGCTCGTGGGCGGCTACGTCGCCCGGGGCGGCGAAGGCCGGAATACCTTCCTCAAGGAGTCGGAGATCGTCCGGCACGTCCACTCCGCTGCGACGGCCGCCTCCGGAGGCGCGCCGGAGGCGGTCGGCCTCGAGGCGCGGCGGATCCTCGAGGCCTACGATATACGATACCTCATCTTTCCGAGACCGGGGTACGGCCGGGAGAAGGCCCTGTCCGATTCGATCCTTCGATCTGCGGAGGCCGTCCTGAAGTCGAGGGGCCCGGTCGGCCTGGCCGGCTTCGCCCTGAAGATCCGGTGCTTGTTCGCGTTCCATCCGGAATGGCTTCCGTCGAACACGATCGGTGCGTTTGTCCCGGAGTCGGAACGAATCGTCACGAGGCAGTGGTCGCTTCCCGTGGCTTACGAAGACGAGGAGATTCGTGTATACTCCTTGCGTTCCCAGACCGAACGGCCCCGTCCATGAAGAGACTGCTTCTCGATTTCGTCGTGCTCGGCGAGGTGTGCAACTTCCGCTGCGGGTACTGTACGTCGCGCAAGCGGCCCCTGGCCCTCGACGGCTCCTTGCTCGAGGCCGTGGAAGCGAATCTCGACCGGGCGCTGCGACCTTTGGCGGATTCGTTCCTCATCTACCGGTTCGGCGGCGGAGAGCTTTTTCTTGCCGAGGCCGTCGTCGCCGGGCTCCTGGCAAGGCGGTTTCCCCATACCCAGTTCCTGACGAACGGCACACGGCTCTCCGAGGGTCTCCTCGGAAGGCTGCGCGAGGCAAGGGACCGTGTGGCCGTGTGCCTCTCTCTGGACGGTCACACACCGGAGATGAACCGGATGCGGCAATCGGCCGCGGGGATGACCCCATCCACCCTGCGGCGGATTCTGGAGAACCTCTCCCGGCTTCTCGACCAAGGCATTCCGGTCGAGATCCAGATGGTGCTCTCCAAGGCGAACGACACCGCCCTGCGCGCGAGCCTGGATTTTCTTCTGGACCATTATCCGTCGGAGAACCTCCTCGTCAGCGTCTTCCCGGTCCGACCGCTTCCCAGGGACCTGGATCCGACGGGTCTGCGATCCGTGCTCGCCGACTACGAGCGCTACCGGGAGATCCTCCCGTCCCGGGATTACGTGGAGGGCCTGCTGCGCTCTCTGTCGGCGAAGAGGACCGAGCGGTGCAGGGTGCCGGAGCAAATCGGATTTCGCATCCTTTCCCGTGCCTGGGAGCCGTCTGCGAAAGGCCGCCGCGCCTTCTGCGAATGCGGGGGCCTGCGCTACTTTTACGGGGAGATCTGTGCGACCTGCTACACGCACTATGATCTCTATAACTCGATCCTGGCAGGCCGGACGGCTCCGGACGAGGTCCCTTTCCCGCCCTTCCGGAATCGATCGATACGGGATTACCTGGTCCGCCACGCGGCGGCGGCGGATGGCGGCAGGGGGTTCTCCGATCTCCTCGCCTGGAGCCGGGGGAAGCTACTCGGGAACCGCCTCTGAGATCCGGGGCCGTGGGAGGAAATGGAACATGGGCGACGACTCGGAAGTCATCGAGGACTTCCGCCCGGGAGACGAGCAGGAGATCAACGCCCTCTACAACGAGGTGTTCGGGGGCCGCAGAAGCCTGGAAGAGTGGCGCTGGAAGTTTCGAGGCCACCCGTTTCCGGACCTCGCCATGATCAGCAAACTCGTCCGGGGGGGCCGCATCATCGGGCATGTCGGATCCCTGCCGGCGCAGTTCAAGGTGGGGAATCGCACGGTCTTCGGAGGCCAGATCGTGGACTACCTCATCCACCCCTCCTTTCAACTCGGCAAACGAAGCAACTACATCAACCGGGAACTCAACACCCGGATGAAGGAGGCCTTTGTCGACAAGGGAATCGCCTTCGGGTACGGGTTTCCGAATGCGCTGAGCTATCCCGTTGCGATGAAATACCTCAAACACGCGGAGGATCTGACGCAAATCCCCATCTGGAAGAAGCACCTCCGGCCGCCTCCGCTGCGCACGGACTCTCCGGAGGAAGGACGGCTCGCATCCCTCCGAAGACTCGGCGCGAGGTCGATGTGGCATCTGCGTCGGATGACCTCCAACCGGCGCCTCCCGGCAGAGGAGGGGTTCGCCCTGGACCCCCTTTGCGGCCCGGACCCGGGACTCGACGATTTCTGGAGGGAGGCGTCCAGGCACCTGCGCATCGCCCGTGTGCGGGACCGGCGGCACCTTGCATGGCGCTTCTTCGACAAACCGGCGGGCGCATACAGCTTCTGGATGCTGCGGCGCAAAGGCGCGCCCATGGGCTATGCGGTGACGAAGGGGAAGCCCGGCCCCGTTCGCACGGGGTATCTGATCGACTTTCTCGTGCGGCCCGAAGAAGGCATCCTGGAAATCCTTCTCCGGCTCCTGACCCGGCAGATGGCGGACGACGAGATCGATGTGGTAAAATGCCTCGCCGTCGCCGGCTCTGCGGCTGCCGGCGCGCTTGAGAGCCTGGGGTTCCGCCGGGAACCCGAGGGCGTCCGGATGATCGCCTGGGTTCTGACGCCTGCGATCGACCGGTCCTGTTTCTTCGACGAAAGGAACTGGCACGTAACCTACGCGGACTTGGACGGCACGTAGCGGCTCGCAGCGCTACGGGGCGACCCGCAAACCGGCCGGCCCCGCGGAGGGGGGAGGGAAGCCGCGTCTCCCCCCTGGACAAAGGGGAGATGCGGGAGATGGGACCCGTGAGCGTTCTGCTCGCGAAACAGAGACGGTTCCTGGCGCGGTATCTTCGCGTGATGGTTTCGCTCGCGAGGCAGAGGGACCTCCTGTTCGTGCCGGAACTGATCCAGCGCCCCGAGGGGAACAGGGTGCTCGTGTTCAGCCCGCACTGCGACGACGATGTGATCGGACTGGGCGGCTCCATGCATCTGCACGCAGCGGAGGGCCATCAGGTAAGCGTTGTGTATTTCACGGCGCCCGCCTCCGGAAGGAGCCGGACGAAGCGGGCGGAGATCCGCAAGGAGGAGGCACGAAGGGCCACCGCCCTTCTCGGAGAGTTCCGTCTCATCTTCCTCGACCGGCCCGAAGGGAATCTCAAGCCTTCCAGGGCCCTGGTCGGCCGGGTCGCGCAGATCCTCCGGGACACCTCTCCGGACGTCCTCTATCTCCCCTGGTTCCTGGACAACCACGCCGACCACCTCGCCGTCAATGAGCTCCTGGTGCATGCCTCTTCCCATTGCCGCCCCGCGTGCATGGTCTACGCGTATGAAGTATGGACCCCTCTGCTGCCCAACCGGCTCCTCGACATCACCGACCGGGCGGCTCTCAAAAAACGAGCCCTCGGCGAGTACGCCTCCCAGCTTGCGGAGGGAAACCTGGTCGAGACGATCCTCGCCCTGAACCGCTACCGATCGTTGACGCACCGCAACGGCTTGGGATATGCCGAGGCCTTTCTGAGGGTCGGCCTGGGCGAATACGTACGGCTGGTCTCCGCCTGCCGCGAGCCATCGATCCTGCGCGGAGCACGCGAGCCGACATGCTTCATCTGAAGATCCTCTTCGTCCAAGACCGGCCGCAGATTCAGGGAGGCGCCCTGCGGTACATGAAGGCCCTGATCGGCTATCTGGAAGGAAGGGGGCATGCCTGCCGGGTGCTCGGCTTCGCAGAGGCCGCAAGGCCCGCGGCCGGGGACGTGGTTTGGATTCCGCGAAAGGCACGGGGCACCGCGGCCCGGAAGGCGGTCGCGAAACTCGACTGGGATTTTCATCTCACCCGGCAGCTCCGGCGTGCCTTCGGACGCCTTCGGCCCGACGTGATTCACCTCCACAACTTCCTGGCGGGAGGCAACGCGGTGCTGCCCGCCTGTTCCGGCATCCCGACGGTTTACACCGTCCACGACCTGGCCCTTCTGTGCCCGCGCAGCGGCCGCAGCGTGGATGCGCGTGGCGATCTGTGTTCCGGTCACTTCGGACTCGGCTGCGTCCGAAGAGGATGCGCCTCCTTTCGCGTGTTCCTCGAGCACGCCCTGTTGCGGGAATCCGTCAGACGGATCGGCCTGCGCATGCACGTGGACCGGGTCATCGTACACAGCTTTTTCCTGGCCGAGAGGATGAGGGCGTACGGGGTGCGGCCCCTCCGCCTGCCGCGCTTCGTGGACACGCAGGCCTTCCCTTTCGTGCCCGTGAAGGAGGGCTGCCGGCAGGTCCTTTTCGTGGGCTACCTGGATGAACCGAAGGGCGTGGGGCCCCTTCTCGCGGCCTTCCGGCGCGTGCTTCGCCGCGTACCCGGGGCCGGTCTTGACATCGTGGGGGACGGACCCCGAAAAAGGGAATACGCGCGATCGAGCGCGGACATGGGCGGATCGGTCCGCTTTCACGGCGAGGTGCGGCACGAGGACGTCCCCGCCTTCTACCAGGGGTCCGCGCTCGTCGCGATCCCGTCTCAGATTGCGGAGACCGGCCCGTTTTCCGCCCTGGAGGCGATGAGCACGGGCAGGCCGGTGGTGGGCTCGAGAGTCGGGGGACTGGCCGAAATCGTCGAGGAAGGCCGAACCGGACATCTGGTCGACCCCACCGACGTCGAGGGGCTGGCCGACAGAATCGCGAGGCTGCTCCAGGAGCCTGCGGAGGCTTCCCGCATGGGCATGCGGGGAAGAGAGCGGGCCGAGCGGATGAGCCTGGAAAACCCGTTCCCCCGGATCGAGTGCCTCTATCGGGAACTTGTCGAGCGAAGAGGCGGGGGGACGGGCCGGAGTTCCGACCGATGAACCTCGCTCAAAGGACCGCGGCCAACACCCTCTGGTTGCTGGCCGCTCAAATCGTCACGCGCGCTTCTGGATTCCTGGTGACCGTCCTGCTGGCCCGCACCCTGGGGACCGAAAGGTTCGGCGTGTATGCCTTCGTCTGCGCCTACGTCGGCTTTTTCGCCTTCCTGACGGACATGGGGATGGATGTGACCATCATACGGGAGGCATCCTGCGACCTGAAGGGCTCGGAGGGACTGGCCGGAAAAGGCATCGTCGTGAAGGTTTTTCTGAGCCTCAGCGCCTTTCTGCTTTCCATCGGGATCGCCCTCGGACTCGGGGTGGACGGGCCGAAGGTGGTTCTGATCGGGATCGCCTCCTGCGGGCTGCTCCTGGCTCCCCTGACGCTTTACGCGGTTGCCTTCTCGGCCACGCTCCGGCTTCACTACACCGCCCTCTTCGAGATCGCCGGCAAGATCCTGCTCGTGCTTCTTCTGGTTGCGGTTCTTCTGATCCGGCCCACTCTTCCCGCGGTCTTCGCCGCCCTCGTGCTGCCGGGGGCCGCGGTTGCGATTCTGAACGTACTGTATGGGAGGAGGTTTTTCCGCCCCGTAATCTCTTTCGATTGGCCGGCGTCGAAAAAGCTCCTGGTGGCGGCCCTGCCGATCGCGCTGGGCTTCTTCTGCGTTCAGGTGCTCATGCGCATCGATCAGGTGATGCTCGAGTGGCTTCGGGGGGACCACGAACTGGGACTGTACTCGAGTGCGGTCAAGTGCTGCGAGGCCCTGCACGTCCTTCCCGCCGTCTTGACCGCCTCCGTCTTTCCGGTTCTCTCCCGCGCGGCGCGGGAGTCGCACGAGGCCGAGTTCCTCCGGATCTGCTCCTTGTGCTTCAAGTACCTGGCTCTCGTGCTGCTTCCGCTCGTGCTCTTTCTATTCGTCTATCCGCGGGAGATCCTCTCGGTCCTGTTCGGGAGCGACTACGTGCCCGCCGCCGCCGCCCTGCGGATTCTCTGCGCGTCCGTGCCTCTGGTGGCACTGGGCTACATCCTCGTGTGCGCCGCCGTTGCTTCGAACCGCCTCCGCGCGATGGCCGTGCTCTGCGGACTCCTGGCCGCCTCCAACGTACTCCTGAATCTTCTTCTCATACCCGGCACCGCCGTCTGGGGGGGCGGAAACGGGGCGGCTCTGGCCACCCTGCTGTCGCTCGCTGCGATGCTCGCCGCAGCCCATCTTCACGAAGCCCTCCGACCGGTCGCCGCGGCCTTCCTCCGGAACTCGGGGAAATCGGCCCTGGCCCTCGCTCTTCCCATTCTGTTGCTCGCCCATTATCCCCTGCCGGCGACGGCAGGCGCGCCGCTTGCCGCCGCCCTTTATCTCTTCGCGATTCTTCTGCTCCGAGGCGCGGACAGACGGGAACTGGCAGCGCTCTGGAAGAGGTCATGACCTTCGCGCAACAACCCTTCGAATGCATCTTTCTGGAACTGACCAATTGCTGCAACTTCAACTGCGTCTTCTGTCCCAATGCCTCCATGACCCGGCCGCGCGGTCGGATGGAGGAGGTGCTCGCAAGGCGTCTTCTCGATGAAATCGCCAGGGAGGATCTTTGCCGCTGGGTGAACCTCTCCCTCATGGGGGAACCGCTCCTGCACCCATCGCTCTTGCCGATCGCCCGGCATGGCGTCGGCCTCGGGCTCGCGCTTCACGTCATCACGAACCTGAGCCTGCTGACCTCCGAGCGCGCCCGGGCCTTGCTCGGACTTCCGATCGCCCACCTCGCCCTGAGCCTTCAGACGCCCGACCCGGAGGGCTTCGCCCTGAAGAGGGCGCCCGGCCATGTTTCGCTCGAGCAGAGCCTGGAGACGGTGGAGCGGACGGTGCGCGCCAAGTTCGAGACCGGCTCGCCCACCGAGATCACGATCCACCTGCTCACGACCCGGCTCGAGCGGCCGAGGGGCAAGGCGCTCCTCGAGGGCACGCGGGAGCGTCTCGCCCTGGCCGGTCGCTTCCGTGAGCGGGCCCGGACCTGGGCCCGCGAATTCTCCCTTCCCCGGCCTCCGTCACCCGGCCTCTGGGAGCCCCTGCGCTTCTGGCTCGGACTCGACGGGCACGTTCCTCTCATGCCGGGTGTGGCACTGTGTTTCAAACGCGCCACCCTTTGGGCCAACACCCTCCTGATGGAGGGTGCCGGTGTCGCATCGCGGGACAAAGGAACCTGCCAGCTCGCCCTCGACACCCTGGGCGTTCTCTGGGACGGACGGCTCACCCTTTGCTGTCTGGATTTCGACGGGGCGCTGTGCTTTGGAGACGCATCCGGCAGGACGATTCGCAGCCTTCTCGACTCCGAAACGTACCGGGGCCTTCGACGGTCGTTCGAGCAGGGCAACCTCGTCCTGCCCTTCTGCCAGAGGTGCCGGGGCCGCGTGACCGGGCCCCCGGCCCGCAGCCTCGTGCCGGGTTCCCTTCCGGCCCTGGCAGGCGAAGGATGGAAATACGTGAGCCGTTTCCACATCAGGCGGACTCTACGGAGAATTCCACAAGAACTTTCAAGATATTTAAATGGTAATATGCAATAGTTAATGTAAAATATATAGATAGTTTTTAACATACTGTAATTGAAATCTTTAATTTATCAACGTCGATTCACAAACCATCATCCACCTTATCCAAGATTCCGTATAACCTTCCATAATTGCTTGTTTTGTGGGATCGATATGCGTATGCTGCGGGACGTGGAAAGGATCCGCTTCCATCGAGGTTGCGCTTCATGGCGATCCAACGGGAGGAGATGACTTTGAACGAGACCGGGCCCGGCGGGGCACAGGCCGCCTCGGAGTCCGATGTGCTCATTGTCGGAGGCGGCCCCGCGGGCTGCGTCGCCGGCATCCTTCTGGCCAGGCAGGGGATCCGCGCCACGATCCTCGAGAAGGAGCTCCCGGGCCATCGGAAAATATGCGGCGACCTGCTGGGGGCCCGTTCTCTCCAGTTCCTGGAGGCCCTCCGGATCGACTGGGCGTCGAAGCGCCAGGAGGGATTCCCGATCGATGGGATCCAGGTCCATGACGAAAAGGGGCTCAAGAGCGTCGCCTTCCTGGAGAGGGAGCCGGGGAAGGATCCGGTGGGCGTCACCCTCCGGCGGGATGGCCTGGATGGCTTCCTGCAGCGAAAGGCCGTGGAGTCGGGCTGCCGAGTCCTCTTTGGGACGCGGTTCTGCGGGTTCGTCGAGCGCGGGGACGGCGGCGCTCTCTGCCGCGCGACGTGCGGAGGCCGAGAGCTTCTCTTTCAGGCCGGGATGGTATTGGGAGCGGACGGCGCCGGGGGCGCGACCGCACGGGCTGCGGGCTTGTACACAAGAAATCCCGGCGTCATGCTCCTCGCCGTGCGGGCCTACTACCGCGGGGTGGAGGGGTTGCGCAACACGATCGAACTCTACCCCCTCGCGAGCCTTCAGCCCGGATATGCGTGGGTGATCCCCCTGGGCGGGGGCGTGGCGAACATCGGTCTCGGGGTTCGTGCGGACGTCTGCAGGCGCGATCGAGTCCGGTTGCGCGGCATGTTGAAGCGATTTGTCACCGAACACCCCGGTATGGTTCGAAGGATGAAGGGGGCGACGCCCGAAGGACCCGCGGGAGGCTGGCCCCTTCCCGCCTACGGGTCTGTGCGGAGGCTCTCCGGCGCTCGCGTTCTGCTCCTGGGAGACGCCGGCGGCTTCGTCGACCCCCTGTCGGGGGAGGGCATCTTCGGCGGCATGCAGAGCGCGGAGATCGCCTGCCGGGTTGCCCGCGAGGCCTTGCGGCAAGGCGCGTTCGGCGAACGCTTTCTTGCCCGTTACGATGAGCGTTGCAGAAGGCACTTTCGTGCCGACTTCGGATCCGCCGCCTTTGCGACGGACCTGCTCGCCCACCGTTGGCTGGGCAAGCCCCTTGTCATGTGGGGTCTGCAAAAGGTGGAGAAGAACTGCCTCCTGGACCCGAACTACGCGCGCATGATCGCCGGGTTCTTCACCGGGATCGCCCCCCGAAGACGCTTCCTGAAGCCGAGGTGGCTTGCAAAGACCGTTTTCCGATAGAGGCAAGCGTATCGTTTTGAAAACAGAACGGAGGGTTCACACGATGCATCACGAAGAAGTCGTACTCATCACGGGCTGTGCGAGCGGGATCGGCCGTTACCTTGCCGAGAACCTCTATCGCCAGGGGCGCTTCCTCGCCGCCACGGACGCGAATGAAAAGGGCCTGCGGGAGGTTGCAGCGAAGAACGGATGGGACCCCCAGAAGGTGCTTGTGCAGGCGATGGACGTGACCCGCCGGTCGGAGTGGGAGCAAGTCATCCGCGCCACATTGGACCGGTGGGGCCGGATCGACGTGCTGATGAACGTCGCCGGCGTCATCCGGCCCGGGTTCATCCACGAAACCGACTTCGAGATGATCGACTACCACATCGACATCAACCTGAAGGGAACGATCATCGGCACGAAGCTCGTCGCCGAACAGATGGTCAGGCAGAAGAAGGGGCACATTGTCAACATCGCCTCCATGGCCGGGCTCGCGCCTGTGAGCGGGCTGGATCTGTACAGCACCTCCAAGTTCGGGGTGCGCGGCTTCACCCTTGCGATCGCCGCCGAACTCCAGAGGCACAATGTCGCGGTCACCGTGGTCTGCCCGGACCTGGTGGACACACCCATGCTCACCCTGCAACTGGACTATCCGGAGGCGGCCCTCACCTTTTCCGGCAGCCGCCACCTGACGGTGGAGGAAATCGGGCGGGTGATCCTGGAACAGGGGCTCAGGCAGAAGAAGCTGGAAATCATCCACCCGCCGCTGCGTGGCCTGACGGCCAAGGTGGCGAGCTTCGAGCCCCGGCTGGCGAACCCGATTCTCAAGAAGCTTCGGGAGAAGGGCTTGAAACGGCAGAAGGAACTCAAGCGGTAGCCGGTCTCTTGCGCAACATCCGGCACCGCCGTGAGCGGACGCGCGAGGCCCCATCGGGCCCGATGCATCCCGGGGTTCGGAACCAAGCAACAGGAGGAGATCATGTCAGAAGAGAGGCCTTACTGGAACATGGAGATCGAGCCCTGGCTGAACACCCCCCGGATGAAGGACCTGCAGCTCGAGAGGCTCAAGGTCATGCTCAAACGGCACTGGGAGAACGCCCCTTTCCAGAGAAAACGGATCGCCGCCGCGGGCATCGATATGGACAGCCTCGACAGAAAGCCCTGGGGCGTGGAGGACCTGCTGAAGGCGATCCCGGTCTACGACAAGCAAGGCTATCGTGAACACGCCGAGGCCTGCGGAGGCGACCTGATCCGGCTCATGGAGGAGGAGATGCCGGTCTCGGTGGAGGATCTGGTCATGGTCAACAGCACCACCGGAACGACCGGAGAGCCCACCCCCTATCCCCTGACCATGAAGGACATCTTCGATGTCTGGGGAGAGACGCTCTGCCGAGGGCTCTGGCGGGGGGGCCTTCGGAGACACGACCGGATCCTGCATTGCTTCGCCCTGTCCATGGTCATCGCCGGCACCGGCACCCTGATGGGCCTGACCAAGACCGGCGCCATGGTGATCCCGGTGGGCGCGGAGTCCGGGACGGACCGGATCTTCCAGATGGCAAAGTACTTCAAGCCGACCGTGTTCTTCGGCACGCCGTCCCTGGCGACCTACATCATCGAAAAGGCGCCGGAAAAGATCGGCAAGGAAGCCAAGGGTCTGGGGATCAGGCTGCTCGCCTGCGGCGGAGAGCCGGGGGCCGGCGTGCCGGAACTCAGAAGGCGCCTCGAGGAGAGCTTCGGCGCAAAGCTGCTGGACACGGGCGCGGGCCACGGCGTCTCCTGCGATCACCCCGAGTACCAGGGCATGCACTGGCTGGCGGACGACCTGTGCATCTACGAGCTCGTCGACCCGGATACGCGGGAACCGGTCCCGCTTCGGGACGGGGCCCGGGGAGAGGCCGTGTTCACCAACATCGAAGGGGACGGCTGGTCCTGGCTGCGAACGAGCCTGGGGGATATCCACGAGGTCACGATGTCCCCCTGCCCCTGCGGCAGAACCGGCTTTCGCTACCGCATCGTGGGACGCACCGACGACATGCTCAAGGTCAAGGGGGTGATTGTCTATCCGGCGGCCGTTACCGGCGTCCTGGAGACCTTTGCCCCGCGGGTCACGGGGGAGTTTCGGATCGTGCTTACCGAAAGGCCGCCCCTGGTCATCCCCCCGCTCAAGATCAAGATCGAACACGGCCCCGACGTCGGCGAAGGCGGGCTGAAGGAACTCGAAAAGCAGCTGCTCGAGGCCTTCCATGTCAGACTCAAAATCCGGCCGCAGATCCTCTGGCAGAAGCCGGGGGAACTGGAGAGGTCCACGTACAAGGGAAAGAAGTTTGAAAAGGCGTACAAAGATGCCTGACCCGGCACCGGACCCCGGATCACTTGACCGCGGGACGTCCGTTCCCTATCCTGCCTGCGAACAGGCCCGCAGGCGAGAAGAAAGGCATCCGAGTTGAACCGCATCCAAGCAGTCTTCTTCGATGTCGGCTGGACGCTCAGCTACCCTCACCGGTCCATGTGGGACGTGTTCGCAGAGGTGATCCGCGAAGGGGGCGTGGAGACTAACGCCGAGGAAGTGGAGCGAACCGCGCATTCCCTGGTCGCAAGGCACCGAGCGCGGGCCATCCGCGAATTCCTGGCCGGAGGAGCGGAATACACCGACTCGGACGAGGAGTTCGAGGCGCTTTTTCTGGCCATGGGCCAGGTGCTGATCGGCAAGGCGGGGCTCGATGGAGACCCGACCGCCCGCACCCGGCAGGTGCTCCAACGGTTCTGGCGGCTCGAGAACTGGGCGGTCTACCCGGACGTCGTCGATACGATCGAGCGCCTTCGCGCACGGCAGGTGCGGATCGGGGTCCTCTCGAACGCGACATCCGCCCTGGTCGGCTTTCTGGACGAAATCGGGCTTCTGAAATACTTCGATTTCACCGTCGTATCCGCGATCGTGGGCACGAAGAAGCCGGATCGCCGCATCTTCGAGGTCGCTCTCGACCGGGCCGGCGTGAAGGCGGCGGATGCCGCGCACGTAGGCGACATGTACCTGGAGGACGTCCTCGGAGCCAGGAACGTCGGGGTTCGGCCCTTTCTGATCGACCGGGGGAGGAATTCGCTCTTTCCCGGCTTTCCCGAAGCCGCGGAACATTCTCCCGAAAATGTCGAGATCGTCCGCGGTCTTCCCGCGATGCTCGAGGCGCTCGGGATCGATTGAAAAGGCCCCTGCGCAGTCAACCTGCTTGCGAACCGAGGAGGCTCGACCATGGACATCTTCCGCAACAAGACGGCCATTGTGACCGGCGGCGCATCGGGAATCGGCAAGGCCCTCTGTGAGCTGCTCGCCCGGCACGGGGCGAATCTGGTGGTGGCCGACCTGGACGGGGAAGGGGCGCGGAACGTGGCCTCCGGCATCGTGGCCTCGGGCGGAAGGGCCGAGGCGGCGAGGCTCGACGTGACGAGCGAGCGGGATGTGCGGGGGCTCGTGGAGAAGACCGCCGCCGAGAACGGAAGGCTCGACTATCTGTTCAACAACGCCGGCATCGGCATCGGCGGCGAAGTGCAGGACATGACCCTGGACCAGTGGAGGCGCATCGTCGACGTCAACCTGTGGGGCGTGGTCTACGGCACGCTGGCCGCGTACAAGGTGATGGTGGGGCAGGGATCCGGACACATCGTGAACACGTCCTCGGGCGCAGGGCTGGTCCCCTCGCCCCTGCTCACGGCCTACTCCACGACCAAGCACGCGGTGGTCGGGCTCTCGACCGGCCTGCGGGCCGAAGGGGCCGGCCTGGGCGTCAAGGTGAGCGTGGTCTGCCCCGGCTTCATCGATACGCCCATCTTTGACGCCACGGAATACGTGAACACCACCAAGGAGAATGCATGGGCCGTTCTGCCCCGCGGACTCAAGATGATGAGCGCCGCCGATTGCGCGCGGGCCGTCCTGCGCGGCGTGGCCAGAAACCGGGGGATCATCCCGGTGCAGGCACCGGCCTACATCCTGTGGTGGCTCAACCGGCTGCACCCCGGGATCCTGGACGCGCAGTCCCGCCGGACGATCGAGAAATACCGAAACGTGGTTCGCCGGAAACGGTCCCGGGCCTAACCGCACAACCACACATCGTAGGGGAGATCGACCCCGATTCTTTCCAGCCCCTTGTCGGTGACCAGCCAGATGTCCTCGGGCATGTTCCCGTAGTAGACCAGCTCCGAGTCGTAGCAGCCGACCTCGATGCACAGGGTCATGCCGGGCAGGATTTCGGTCAGATCGTCTTCGGCGAGCCACGGCGGCTCATGGTTCATCGTCCCGATCCCGTGGCCCACGAACTCGATGGGGACGAACTGGTTCCAGTCCTGGCGGTAGGTCTCTTTCTCGGCCATCTTGAATACGTCGCAGGCCCGCATGCCGGGATAGATGTTGTTCACCGTATTCAGGTATGCATCCCGGCCCCGGCTGGAAAGCTCGGCGAGCTTCGGGGGCAGCCTGTCGCCAACGTAGAAGCAACGCTGCAGGTCGGTCCAGTAACCTTTGTAGGAGGGCCCGCAGTCCGAGAAGCCCTGGTCCCCCTTCCGGATGACGCGGTCGTAGAAGGGCGTGGTCACGATGCGCCATTTCCCCGGGCCTTCGCAGCCGCAAAGGAAGAGCACAGGGTTGGTCATGCAGGGGGTCTCGAACATGTCTTCCTTGACCCACTCTTCCCAGATCACGCGGTGCACGTCCCGTTCCGTGACCCCCGGTCGGATCGCCTTCCACCCCTTCTCCAAAACGCGCTTGGCCTTGTCGCACATCTCGCGCATCAGTGCGATCTCCCAGTCTGTCTTGATCGTCTTCTGTTCCCAGAGGACCTTTTCCGCCGTCACGAACCTCGCATTCGGCAGGGCCGCCTCGATCCGGCGGATTTCGTCGATACCGACCTGGAGGATGTGATGGGCGCCGTACTCCATCCCGATCACCTTGTTGTGCAGGCCCAGCGAAGTCATGGTGTCCACAAAGATGTCGAGGAAGCGGATCGGAAGCCGCCAGTGTTTGACACCGCACCAGTAGCGGCAATCGCGCACCCAGGTCGTCTTCCTCACATTGCTGTCGAGAATCGACTCCCCGACGAAGACCGGGTCGTGCTCCTGCGAGACAATGAAACAATGGCGCCATCGGTCCGTGAACATGAGCGCCGCGTCCCGGTAGCCGCCGTAATAGTACTTGTTCTCCTCGGCGAACAGCACCATGGCGTCGATTCCATGCTTTGCCAGGAGCTGCTTCGCCCTGCGGATGCGCAGGTCGAACTCCTCCTTGGGGATGTGGGGCGAGAAGTCCTCGGCCGCCTCCGACTGCTCCCACGTGATCCCCTCCTGCTCGAGCCAATGGTCCTTCGAGAGGTGCTTCTTCTCCTTTTTCTTGGTCATGCGAGCCTCCTCGTCATGCAGGTTTCGATGTCGGTTCACCGATCGTGCTCTTTGACGCCCCTCAGGTTCGCGCCGCGCAAATCCGCCCCGCCGAGATCGGCGCCGCGAAGGTCCGCGCCCTCGAGGTCCGCACCGGCCAGATTCGCTTCCCGCAGATCGGCGCCCCGCAGATCGGCCCGTCGCAGATCCATGTCGGACAGATCCAGGCCCGTCAGGTTGAGAGCCCTCCTCGGCAGCGACCGGATGCTCCGGAGGAGCGAGTCCCACCCGGAGACGCCGCGGATGTCCAGACCGATTTCTTCGGCGATCTCGAGCGCGCTCTGCCGATCGAAGGGGGCGCTCCGTATCTTTTCGAAGAGCCGCCCGAAGTAGAGGCGGGCGGGCAGATAGGCCCTGTAGTTTCTGAGGTAGTACCGGCAGCGATCGGTGCGGCACACGCCCGGGTACGAGGCCAGGATCCGGCGCACCCACTCCGCTTCGTCTTTCGCCCCTCGGACATACCGGCGGATGAGATCGAGGAGACAGGAGCGGTGTTCCAGGATCGACTCGTCCGAAATGCCGAGTTCCTTCGTGTAAAAGGGCGGGAAAAAGTGGTTCGAAAAGGCCATGCCGAAATCATAGGAGATGCACACGCCCTGCGGCAGGTCCTTCCGGTTGAGCGATGTCTGATGATCGAAGTCCTCGGTCAGGCAGTCGTGGACCCAGAGGGCGATCCGGGACAGGGCGGCGGTTCGCTGCGGAAGTTCTTCCAACACATGGCTCCCGCAGTACCTTGAATAGAGCCGGCCGAAGACCTCCCTGACCTCTGCAAGGTTGCAGAGCTCTTTGCCGAGGGTATAGCTCACGATCTGTCGGGACGGACGCTCCCGGACCGGGAAATAGGGCACGATCTGCGCTTCGGGCGGGCGCGCCGGCGCCGAACCGCGCACCTGGAAAAGTTCCGGGCATCGCTTGTCGGGCCGGGAGACAAAGACCCAGATGTCCTGATCGAGGGCCCTCGTTTCGCGGATCTCCAGGGGAAAGGCCGAGAGTTCCGGCCGCTTGCTGCAGTAGGCCTCGATCCGTCCCAGAAGGCGGGCGTCCGTCGGGGTCGATCGTCTCGCCGGAAACGGGACCGCATGTCCGCTCACGTGAGAAACCCCCGCAAGGCTTGCCGGTCCTCGGCGCCGAGTTCGAAGCCGAGAGATCGAAAGGCATCGACGATCCTGTCGAGCGTCTCCTGCGGGTCCCCGGCCGCTTCGGGATCCTGCCGGAAGCGAACCCGGCCCGCCGGGATCCTTCGCACATATCCCTGCACCTCGCGCATGACCCTGTCCCCGAAGACCCGTCGATAGTCCCTCTCCTCCTCGGACAGACCGGCATCGAAGAGGGCATCCTCCATGCAGCCGGGAGCGAGGATGACCCGGTCCGGGTCCGGAAAGGCGCCGAGCGCGCTTCCCCTTCCCAGGAAGGCATTCGGTGACTCGCTCAGGCGGCCCAGCCGCTCGAGGCCGGCCTTGAGCGGAGCCATCAATCCGCGCGAGAGGCTCGTGATGACTGTGTACCCCTTGCATTCGAAGTTCTTCGCCATTTTTTCCGCTCCATGCGTTCAGCGGCCCCACCGGAGCCGCTCGGCGAGGATGCCGGGCAGCCCGGCCCTCCTGATCTTTTCCGAGGCCTTCTCCACATCGTAGGCCACCCGCACGAGTTCGTACGTTCCGGATTCGGAATCCAGGATCGCGTAGGCGGCCCTCGGGTTGCCGTCGCGAGGCTGCCCTACGCTGCCGGGATTCAGGATGTATCGGTACCGAGGATCGAGCCGGAGCGAGCCCGGGTCCAGGGACCTGACCCGCCGGAACACGCCGGAGAAGAGCCGTCTGCATTCCAGTTCCGCGTGCGCGGCCGGGATGTGGGTGTGCCCCACCAGAACGAACCGGCTCCGGGAGACGCCGAAGGCCCTCTCGGCATCCCTCTCCGAGAGGACATACTCCCATGCTTGCGGTCTGCAAGGCGATCCGTGGACGAGATGAATGCTCTCCTCTTCGCACGACAGCGGCAAGGCCCGGAGCACTTCCGCCGATCGCCGGCTCAAGGCCCCTCGCGTCCAGATCAACGCGGCCGCCGCATCCGGATGGAAGGCGTCCAGATCTTCCTGCGGGTCGGCCGAGGCATGGTCGTGGTTTCCGACGACCAACCGCGACGCGCGGTTCATCAGCATCTCGACACAGGGCTCCGGGTCCGCTCCGTAGCCCACCGCATCGCCGAGAAAAAAGAGCCTGTCCGCGGATCTCCCCTCCAGGTCCTCGAACACTGCGCCCAGGGCCTCGAGATTCCCATGTACGTCGGCCAGGACCGCAATTCTCAACGCTTCCCGCCCTTCCCGATCCCTTCCGCCAAAAGCCGTAGCTGGAGCGTCAGAAGGTCCTCCAGACCCACCCCGACCGGATCGAGATAGCCTCGTTTGTGGATGAACAGGGCCCCTTCAATGGCGCCCCACAGCGCGAAGGTGAGGGTCCGGCTGTCCGCCGCATGCGCAGGAATCTCTCCGGCCTGCATGGCGTCGTCCACGGCCGCCTGGAGAAACGAAAGGGTCTTCGCCGACATCTCCTCGAGGAGTCGCCGAAGTCCTTCGGGCAGCCCGACCTTCTTGAACCCCATGTCCTTGAAGGAGAGGATGTCGAAATACTCGGGGTATTCCCTGTAAAATCGGACATAGGCCCGGGCCAGACGGTCCAGCCTGTTCCGGAAGTTCCCTCGCGCCGCGGATGCCTTTTCGAGCAGGCCGATCGCGATGCCGAAGGCCTCCTGACAGATCCTGCCGTAGATCTCGTCCTTGCCGCTGAAGTAGAAATAGATCAGCCCGGGAGACAGCTCGGCCTCCAGGGCGATCGCCCGGATGGAGGCGCCCAGATAGCCCTTTTGCAGAAAAACGCTCTTGCCTGCATCGAGGATCCTTTTCCTCCGCTGCTCGCGCTCGGCCTCCTGCCTCCTCGCCAAGGCCTCCCGAAGTTCGGCGCCCATGGATGTCTCCCCTCTGGAGTCGGTTGGAAAGGGACCGGAGCGAAGCGCTGTTGAACATCAGAATAATATTGAACGATGTTCAAAATGTCAACAGAAAAAACCGACCCCCGGCCGGAAATTGTTATCCCGTTGCCGCTCTTGGTCGCCGCTTCACGCACCTGTTCCCGCTCCATTTGTAACATGCTGATTTTCAAGCATAAAGACAGCCTTCCCGCACCGCCTTCGTGGCCCGCATTTTGCAGTCCATCCGCCCGATAATGGCAGTCGTCGCCGGGCACTGCCGTCGCGGCTCCCTCACCCTCTCGTTCGGGACATCCGCCCCGTGCGCGCTCCCGCTGAATCACTCGGTCGAATGCGGTCCCGGTGTACCCGATCTTATCGATCCGAAAACCCCTGTCGTGCAGAGTGCACAGAAAGGAGGAGATTCCGCTTCGGCCAACCCCTGTCGGTACGTCGGCTCGAGCCGAGCCGTGCGAGGGACCCGTGAAGGGGGTCGCCGTACCGGAAAGGAGGTGAATCCACCGAGTCGCCAGGTTCGTTGCGTCTTCACCTGTCTTTCCAGAATCGGAGGAGAAGAAAAATGGGAAGGAGACTTCTTGGAGTCAGCATCTTGGTTTTGTCTCTCCTGATTGCGTCGGCTTCTGTCGCCGAAGATCTTATTCAAAACGGAGGATTTGAAGCCGGGAACCTGTTCCCCTGGGAAGAGCCGGGCGGTTCCCATGCGTGGTGCGTCACCGATTCGTACGCCTACGAAGGCGCCTACAGCGCCCTGGTGCGGGGACCCTACCCGCTCGTCCAGTCCTTTGAACCCAGAGCCGGTGTGAACATCGAGGCGTTTTCTCTCGCGGTGATGACGGGCATGAACGGGTGGATCTCGGTGGAGGTGGGATATGCCGATGATCTGGGCCCCACCCGCGCTGCCGTCTATGTCCCTGCGGCCCTCCAGTGGCAGCTTCTGGACCTGCTCCCCTACGTCGACCCGTACCGCAATGTCGAAAGGGTCGTGCTGTCCGGCCACGCGAGCGGGGACTCCCCGGACGACATGCGGACGTGGTTTGACGCCGTGACCCTCCAGAACAACAACCCGGGTCCCGCCCCGGATCCGCCCCAGGAAATCGAGGCCATCGAGTCGGCGGCAGAGACGGTCAAGGTGAAGCTCAACCTGAAGAAGCCCAAGACCCAGCTGCACCTCCATCTGTCGGCCGTGGATCTGCCGGAAGGAATTCAGGAGGGCCCGGTCAACATCCGGGTGCTTCTGACGCAGGACGGCCTCACCACAGCCTTCGAGGCGGAGGCGGAGCTTGTCGACGTACCCCAAAAGAAGGGCCATATCATCGAACTCGTGTACCCGGCCCCTCAAGACAAACCGTGCAAAGAGAAATGAGAGCGTAAAGGCTGCATCAACCCGTAGCGCCGGACGGGGTCGGCCCTGAGCCGGGCCCGTCCGGCAATGGGGACCATTGCGCGGGGCATCGACGAGGCCATCCGCCCACCCCTAAAGGAGGACGATGCCCTCCTTGTTCAGCTCGCGGAGCAATTGCACCCGGCTCTCGAAACGTACCGCCTTCAACCCGAGGCGGGCGGCGGCTTCCACGAATCCCGGGATGTCATCGAAATAGAGGGCCTCTTCGGGCAGGGCCCCCGCCATGGCCAGGGCCTCCCGGTAGATCCGGGGGTCCGGCTTCCGGCACCCCAGCCTGTAGGAAAGGGCGTAGCGGTCGAACCGGCGGACCACAGGATAGGTTTCGAGACAGTGCTCGAAGTGCCACTCGTTCGTATTGGACAGGAGAACCAGTGTGTACTTGTCCGCGAGCGAGCAAATCAACTCGTCCATGCCCTCCACCGGGCGGAAGATGTCGGACCAGATGCGACGCACCGCCTCGTTTCCGATATCCAGAGCGAGCCTTTGCCTGCAAAGCCGGCCGAATTCGTAGGACGAGATGCGGCCCAGGTCGTACTCCTCCACCAGCGTGGACCCAAACATGGCATCGTAGATACCCTCCGGGGAAAGCCGGCAGAAGGGGGCCAGTTCACGGCACGCACGCATGTGGTCGAAGTGGAGCAGGACATTGCCCAGGTCGCTGATGATGGTTCGAATCATGCGGAACGGTTTCCACCGGATGGGAAAAGAAATGGGCCGGCACGCCTGCCGACCCATTTCGGATCTCGAGCCATGAAGAACGACGATCCTACTTGCACATCTTCTGGAAGCCCCCCAGGGAGAAATCGTTCCGGTCGATCTTGGCGATGTAACGGGACGAGTTTTTCGGGTTGTAGAGAATGAGCACGCAGGCGTGTTCGCTGCGGTCGTCGAAGGCCATCATGTTCGCGAGCCCGATGAACTTGAAATCCTGCTTCGCGTCGCCGATTCCGCCCAGGCTCTGCCACTCCGTCTTCCAGTAAGACCCGGAGCGGTCGGTGATCACCTTGTAGGTCGGCGTGTACGCTCCGGCATCGACCCAGAGATGCTGAGGGCCGTAATTGTAATACTTGTCCTTGGCCTCGCACTCCAGGATGTAGGTCTGGCGCTTGACGTAGATCAATTCCTGCGGCCACCAGGGCGCGCCTTGCCATCCCTGCGTCTCGAATCCGTACGAGACGTTCTGGCCCTCGGGAATCGACGCCCACTCCCCCGCCTCGTTCTTCTGAAGCTTCACAGGCGGACCGGGGTAGAAGGGAACAAGCTGGTCCACGGTCTTGAGCAGCTTCCACTTGAATGCATTGATCTTCCCGCCGTAGCCCCAGGCATCGTCCACACAGAAATCGGACCCCAGGAAGGCGTCGGACCGGTTCGCGGGGCTCATCCTGCGGACCCTCCGAATCGCGGGCACATAGGCGAAGGTGCTGTCCAACCTGTTGTCGCGATACCTCCAGAGAAGGATGTTCGTCCCCTTCACGTCAAAGGGCGTGAGCGTGATGATCAGGGAGTGCATCTCGACATTCTCCGGGTTGGACTCCTGGCGCGCAGGGGGGAACCCGTCCAGGATGTACGTCCAGTACTCGAACGTCAGTTCGCGCTCGAAGCCTGTCTTCCGCCCGACCCACTTGGTCTGAAAGGGCACAACTACGTTGCCGACGATATAGGAATAATAGTGCTTGTTGTACATGATCTTGGAGCCGACATTCGGGTCGTCCGGGTTGATCTCCGGAAACGGCAGCCCCTCAATGAATTGCGGGGGCTTGCCGGTCTTCACCTCCACCATCAGCCCCTCGGCGTCCACCTCGTACTTGCCCTTGTTGCCCTCCATGTTCTCCAGCCCGGCCGGCGGCATATACAAACTCGGGTCATACGGCAGTTCCCCGATCTTCATCGTGCCGTCGCCCTTCTTGATCCAGTTCAGAACCGCATCCGGCACGAGCCCCTCGATCTCCTGCCAGTTCGTCTTGTCGATCACGGTGCCGGGCGCCGGTTCTCCGAATGCGGACGAATTCGGCAACGAGAAGGCCCACAGGACCGCCAGGAAGGCGAGTATCAGAGGCGTGCGTCCTCTCATCTTGTCTCCTCCTTTCGTATGTCCGTTGCAGGGTCGTTCCGTTTCGGTGTTCGTTATTCCGGTGCAAACATATTGTATTAGTCAGTGGAAAGCAACAAGATTTTTTTCTTCCGTCAACGCGCTGCGTCACGCACACGCCGAACGGATTTCATCCGATCGATTGCGTCGCGCCGGCCGCCGGCCGACCGTCGCCTGCCTTCCGGAGAAAGACCTTGGCGTCCAGCACGGTGAGCCCCCGGGGGCCCGCCGCTACGGGGTTGAGATCGATCTGATCGATACGGTCCGAGAAGCGGTAGAAAAGCTGCGAGAAGCGAACCACCAGGGAGCAAAACGCCTCTGTCGGGAAATCGAAGCCCCGGAAGGATCGGAAGATGCGGGCCGAGACCAGTTCATCGAGCATCTCCTGGACATCGCGCGCCCTGACCGGAGCAAGGCGGAAGGCCACATCCCGGAAGGCCTCGCTCCAGATGCCGCCGAGCCCGACCATGACGGATGGGCCGAACTCCGGGTCGGTGAGGCCGCCGACAATCGCCTCCACCCGTCCCTCCACGTGCTCTTCGACAAGCACGCCGTGGTTCCCGACTCCTCTTCCATACAGGCTGCGGCGCATGGATCGAACCGCCTCGAACAGGGACGTTTGGTCGCGGATCCCTGTCCGCACGCCGCCCAGATCCGACTTGTGGTCGATCGTGTCGGACAGCACCTTCAAGACGACCGGGAAGGAAAGGTTCGCCGCAGAGACCCGTTTCACGATGCGTCGCGCAAAAGCATCCTCCCCTTCCTCGGCCTCCGGGAAAACCGTTACGTTCGCGGGCACGTCGATGCCCAGTTCGTGGAGAAGGGCCTTGGCGTCCGCCTCGTGCAGCGCTCCCCTTCCGCGTGCGGGAGCCAGGATATCGACAACACGCTCCTCGGTCGCCGGATCGAGCGCGGCCGCCTCGCACCGGTTCGCACCGTCCGCGGCGCGCCCGGCAAGGAAGACCGCGCGATCCCGAAGCGCCGCGAGCGCCGCCACCGACCGGGACATCGAGCCGAAGGCGGCGACTCCCCGGTCGTGAAAATCGAGCAAGTGCTGTTCCGTGAAGGGTCCGTGAAGAGAGAAAACGACGATCGGCTTCTTGCTCAGCCGCGTCCTGGAGGCAAGGATACTCACGAGTCTGCTCGATACGCCCTCCGGAGCGAAGAAGGCGACCACCAGGAGGGCGTCCACCTCCGGGGCCTCCACCAGGATGTCCAGGACCCGTTCGTAGGTCTCGTCCGTGCAGGCGGCCGTGAGGTCGACCGGGTTGTCGGGCGAGGCGAAGGGCAACAGCACGTTCCGCAGGCGCTCCGCCGTATCGGGCTCGAGTTCGGCCATTCGCAACGCCGCCGGCCCGGACAGAGAGCCGATTATGTCGGCCGCCATGACCCCGTAACCTCCTGCCGGGGTTACGACTGCGACGCGGTCCCCGGCCATGGGCGGGCAGAGAGACAGGGCCTTGCATACGTCGCAGAATTCCTGGTCGTCCCGCACCTGGTGAATTCCGTATTGCCGCCAGGCCCCTTTTGCCACGCCCCCGCTGCCGGCCAGGGAGCCGGTGTGCGAGGCCGCCGCCCTGGCCCCCTCGGCCGTCCGACCTCCTTTGAGGAGCACGACCGGCTTTGCCTGGCAGACCTTCTCGAGGGTGCGCAGGAACGCTCGGGCATCGACCAGATCCTCCAGGTAGAACCCCAAGACGCCCGTGCCTGCGTCGCGGGCGAACCATTCCGCCATGTCCAGTTCGCTTATGTCGGCCTTGTTCCCCAGGCCCACGAAGGCCCGCAGACCGAAGCCGGAGCAAGATGCATGGCCCAGCGCCTCGACGCCAACGGACCCGGACTGGGAAACGACGGCGATCGGCCCCCCGACCAGCAGAGAGCGGTCGCCGTGCTCGACAAAAAGCGTGTCGAGTCGCATGGACGGAACGAAGACGCCCAGCGTGTTCGGCCCCAGAAGCCGAGCCCCCTTCCGTCGGCACAGAGTAACGAGACGATGCTCCGCCCGGAGACCGGAGGCGCCGGTCTCGCCGAATCCGGAGGCCACGGCGATCACGCCCTTTGCCCCTGCCGCGAGCGCATCCATCAGTGCGGCCTCGCAGTGTCCGGCGCTCACGGCGAGAACGGCGAGATGCGGGGCCTCCGGCAGCTCCGAGGCGCTTCGATAGACGGGGAAATCGCCTGCGGCCTGCAAGGTGGGGTGAACCGCGTAGACCGGACGGCCGCACCTGCGCAGCAAGGAAAAGACCCTGCCCGCCGGCTTCTCGATGTCGTGGACCGCGCCGTAGACCACAACCGATCGCGGGGCAAAGAAGGGCTGAAGATCGGATCGGTCCATCGTCATCGCCTGTCCTTCTTCACGAACAGGAGGCCACGGGATCCGGAAGCGCCGGCCCTGAAATGCGCCTGGCCCCGAACTTGGACCCGTAGAGCAGCACGATGTCCGCCTTGAACAGGTCCAGCGGCAGCGGAAGGATCTGCACGTAGCCCTCGATGCCCCCGCAGAACGAGTCCGGGGACGTCGTCTTTCCGGTGAGCACGAAATCCTCCAGGCTAAGAGGTATGGTCTCGTCGATGACCGGGTAGGCGGCCGCAGGCAAGGACCGGCTCCCGAAATTCACCGCGAAGCTTCCGTCCGCGGCGATCGGAACGTTTCTCACGGTCCAGGAATCCCCGACGGGCACCGCCTCCCCCCTTTCGACGTAGGCAGCCCGCTCCAGGGGCTGGAGCGTGAAGCTCAGGGCAGAGCCTCGAACGACCAGATCCGCGGTGAAGTAGACGGGCTCGGAAGGCCAGATCACCGGGGACATCGCAAGGAAGTGCGATCCGCCGATATCGTAGAAACGGTTCCCGGGGGGAAGGGTTGCGGCCGGACAGCGGGTCTCGGGGTCGGGCGGCGCGCAATCGGTCGGGGCGAGCCCGAAGTCCACGTCGGCGAGCCAGATGTCGCTGGGAGAGAACTGCCCCTCCAGCCATGCGAGTTCCTGATCGACCGGGCTCGAGTACCAGGAAAGAAGGTGCCTTCCCCCGGCGAGAGGGACGAGGGCCGTATACGCCGTGTCGCCGGAGCTTTGCACGTCCTGGATCTCGCAGACTTGCACGGACGCGGCCGGGTCCGCGAGGTCGCCGCGCAGCTCGTACGCCGTGGTCCTCTTGAAGGTGCAGGGCAGGTGCTTGCGGGCAAACACGAAATGGCGCACCGAGTCTCCTTCCCGCAGCACGGTCCATGTCGGCCCGTCGAGGCGCTGTTCGATGCGCCGGCCGCATTCCCAGGAGCGGAAGGGCACGGAGGACGTACAGATCGCCGTCTGGCCGTCGGTGAGATTCCCCTGGTTGTCCATGCGCACCAGGGCCACCGCCTTTTCGTTGTTCTCGCCGAAGAACTGGAGCTCGGTCTCGCTCGGCACGTCCTGCCAGCCCGTATAGATGGTGGCGACCTTGCCCCAGTCCCTGCCGTCCTGGGACGAGAAGAGGCCCACGGAGATGTCCCCGTCGTCGTACGCCGTGGCATAGAGAGTCGTCCGCGGCCGGCCCGCCTCCACGTACTCGCGTTTCGTGAGCCGCCAGAAGCCCCAGTAGGTCTCGTCGTAGCCGAGGAGCCACTGGAAAACCCCGGGAGGATCCGTAAGGGTCTTCACGGGCTCGCTCCATGTGTGGCCTCCGTCGGTCGATTCGGCGCGGACGGTCCATGCCTCGCCGAAAAGATCGCGGTACTTGAAACCGGGGACCCGGCTGATGGCGTAAAGAAAAAGCGTATCGCCCAGTTGCACAAACTTGGGATCCCGGATGTCACGGTCGTCGGCCGGGTTGCCGGGGTCGTCGGGCATGGAGACCTCACTGATCTGCGTGAAGGTCCGGCCCTCGTCCGTCGACTCGAACACCATGATCCTGGCCCGCGCCGAGCCGGTCTGGCCCTCTTCCCCTCCGCGGAAACAGAGCAGGATCCGATCCCCCAGGCGGATCATCTCCGTGTTCTCGCTGTGCAATCCGTCCGAGTATACGATCCGCTGGTTCGAAATGAAGGCAGGGGCTTGCTGCCCGCCGCTTCTTTCCTTGTCCTCCCCGTCGTCCGCACAGCCCAAAGCGAGGAGAAGCATGCCCGCAGCGATCAGCCGGCTTGACATAGTTCGGTCCTCCGAGAATGGTAGCCCTTGCAAGGAAGATGCACACCGTTGCTTTGAAGAATGTCAGCAGGAAACGACGCATCTGTCAAATCGTCCGGGACCGCACAGAGACAGACGAGCCGCGGCGCCGGCAAGGCCGGGCGGTCCCCTTGCAGGAGGGTTGTTTCTCAGTGTAAATAGAGGAAGCCGAGCAACCGATTCGAAGGAGCCCCGCGTGACGAACGAACAGCCGAGAACCAAGCCCCCCAATTTCCTGGAAATCCATGCGGCCAACCATCCGCACAAGGCGGCCGTGATCGGGCTGGACCGGTCCCTCACCTACGGCGAACTCCGGGCGCGGGCCCGCGCCCTGGCAAGGAGCCTCTACGGCCTGGGCGTGCGGCCCGGCGACCAGGTCGCCCTGATGAGCTACAACCATCCGGTACATGCGGAGGTCGCCAACGCGCTGCAGTACCTGGAGGTCGGTCTGGTCATGGTCGGTTACCGGATGAAGCCCCGGGAGATCGAGTACATCGTGGACAACTCGGACTCCAGGATCCTGATCTTCTGGCACGAGTTCTCGGATCGAATCCTCCCCCACAGGGAGAACTACAAGAAGATCCTGCCGGGAGGATTCATTTCCTTCGGGGGTTCCCCCGCCGAGGGCGCGCGCGACTACGAAGCCCTCTTCCGGGACCCTCCGAGCCTCGACCTGGAGGCCATCCCGGCCGCCGCGGAGCCGGGGAGTTCCATGATTTACACCTCGGGCACCACGGGCAGGCCCAAGGGGGCTGCCCGGAAGACGGACTTCGTCGCCAAGCCCGGTGTGATGGAGTTCATCTTCAGCACGGTGAGCACCCTCAAGATGACCCCGGACGAGGTGCATCTGGTCTGCTGTCCCCTCTACCACTCGGCCCCCACCCTGTTCAATACGATCAACTTTCTTCTGGGCGGAACATCCGTCATGCAGCCCCGGTTCGATGCCGTCGAGTTCCTCCAGATGGTGGAAAAGCACCGCGTGAACTCGGTCCACCTCGTCCCCACCATGGTGCGGAGGCTCCTCGATGTCCCCGAAGAGGTTACGGAAAGACTCGACCTGTCCAGCCTCCGGACCGTGATCTGCGGAGCCGCGCCCCTTTTCCCGGAGTACAAGCTCGCCTTTCTGGACCGTTACGGGGACTGCCTGTACGAATACTACGGATCCACCGAGGCCGGCATGAACACCCTGATCAAGCCGCAGGAGATGCGCAGGCGGCCGTCGAGCGTGGGCAGGGCCTTCACCGGCAATGAGCTTATCCTCTTCGACGAGTGCGGAAGGGAGGTGCCGGACGGCGAGCGGGGCATTCTCTACATTTACAACGGGATCATGATGGACGGATACTACAAGAATCAGCAGGCCACGGAAGAAACCCGGCGGGGCAAGTTCATCACCGTGGGCGACGTCGCGATCCGGGACGAGGAGGGATACTACTTCATCGTGGACCGGGTCAAGGACATGATCATCCGCGGAGGGGTGAACATCTATCCGGCCGAGGTCGAGGAAGTCCTGGTCTCGATGCCCGGGATCGCCGACGCGGCCGTCGTGGGCATCGAAGACGCCGAGTTCGGCGAGGCCGTGGCCGCCTTTGTGGTCTGCGCGCAGGGCGTCTCGGTTACCGAGGAGGAGATCAAGGCGTATTGCGCCGGGCAGATGGAGAACCACAAGATTCCTGTCGCCGTCTTCGTGATCCCGGAGATTCCCAGGACCCCCACCGGAAAGATCCTGAAGCGGGAACTCCGGGAGCGGCTGAAGGCGAGCTGAAACCAAGCGGGGAGGAAAGACCATGAGCCAGGGGAAGGGATTCGCGTTCGAGGCCGGAAAGCCCTACATCATGCCCGCTCATTTCGGCACGGCCACCCAGGGATGGGACGGGGAAAAGGCGCACTACGCCGACAACACGGCCCTGACCGTCCTGTATGCCACGGACGCGAGGAAGGCCTCGCGTCTTCTTCCGCCCGGCTTCGCCGTGGCCGATCCGGCGGTCGTCTCCGTCAGCTTCGTTATGTGCAGGGGCGTGGATTTCATGGCGGGCGGAGGATACAACCTCGTGGCGGTCAACCTGGCGGCCCGCTTCGAAGGGAAGCGGGACCGGGCGGAGGGCAGCTTCTCCCTGGTCCTGTGGGAGAACGACTTTTTCCCGATCGTGCTGGGACGGGAGGTGCTGGGGGCCCCCAAGCTCTTCGGGTACATACCGGACGCGTGGCAGAGGGACGGGAAGGAGGGGTTTTCGGTATCGGAATACGGCACCCTGCTCCTGGAGGGCACGCTCTGGGATCTCAAGGAGGCCGCCGAGGCGGAGCGAGCGCAAGTTCAGGCGCAGGTGGACAGCCAGTTGTGGATGGGCTGGAAGTATGTTCCGGCCTGCGACCTGCGAGGCGCGGATGCGAGCTTTGCCACCGCCCTTCCGGCCGCGAACGGAATCGAGCGGGCCTGGCTGGGAAAGGGGGAGGTGCTGTTTCATCCAACCGCCTGGGAACGGGCGCCCTTGTCCCACAGGGTGGTGCAGGCATTGGCCGGGCTTCCCGTCGAGCAGGGGCTGGGCGCGGTCAAGACACGGGGGTGGCAGGACCTGCTGATCAGCCGCCAACACCCCCTGGAGTGAGAGCCCCCGCACCGAAAAAGACGAAGGACGATCGCATGAAGATCTCAAGAAACCCGTTGAATCTTCCGATTCCTTGGATATCCGGCGAAGTTCCACGCAAGGGGATCGGTCGGGCCGGGCAGCGGCCCTGCAGGAATCGGGCATCCGATGAAGAATTGGTTCAAGAGAGAACGACGGGGGGCGGCACGAGCCGGATTGGACCTTCCCATCGCGTTTCGGATCTATCTCCCCTCCTGCCCGGAGGTCGCCTCTTCGCCTCTTTCAGGGCGCCTCTACGACTATTCCCAGCAGGGGCTGGCGCTGCTTACAAACACCATCCATTGCGACAGCCTGCACATCTTTCATCCCAACACGATTACATCGGAGCAGTGCCTGCTTGAAATCAGGGTCCCGGAGGGCGACCAGGGGGTCACCCTGCACGGAAGGGTCGTGTGGTACGACCGCATCGACGACGAGAGCCCTTTTCTCTTCCGGGTGGGGATTCGGCTCCTCGAGGTCCCGAGAGAACTGCGCAGACAGCTCGAGAGCACCCTGAGAGAACAAAGGACAGGCGCGGATCCGCATCCTCCCGTAGGCCCGTAACGACTCCGCAGTCGCCTTTGCTTTTTGCTCCCTACCCTACCTTGCCCGGTCCTGGCCCACGGCGTTCGGACAGACCGTCTTTTCGAGATCCAGGATCTTCTCTCGCAAAGCCTCGTCCCCCCCCTCGGGGTGGAGTACACGGATCATCGTGATCACCTCGCATGCCTCGCGCCTTCTCCCCATCTTCTCGTGGGCAAGGGCAATGCGGCGTTTCGCGTCCAGCCAGGCCGGGCTGCCGGGCTCCATTCCCTTTTCGTATCTGCGCCACACCTCAAGGGCCTCCTCCCACCTGCCCTGCGTCTCGCATATTTCGCCCATACGGAAGAGCACGTCCTCCGCATCGGGCGTGAGCTTCAGAATCCCGCTGTAGATACGCCTTGCCCTCTCCAGGTCTCCGCGTGCCCGCAGGAGCTCGGCCATCCGGAACTCGACCACCGACAGGTCTCTCTCAAACGAGGGCTGCCTCGAGGCGATCGCCGCCATGCCGGTGTAAAGCTTCAGGGCCAGGTCCGCCCACGCGGCCCCTCGTTCCCCGCTCCCCTCCTCTCTCCCCATCTCCGCTTCCTGATCGTAGGCCTCGGCCCACTCCGCCAGAAAATCCCAGAGGTCCCGGTCGACAGGGTAGGCCTGCAGGAGAAAATCGATTTGCCGGTTCGCCTCGTCGAGCATCCGCAGCTCCCGGCAGCACTGCAGCCTGAGCCCCATTGCCGTCAGCCAGAGGCGTCCTTCCTGCGGAAAGCGCGTTTCGAAGTCCGCGAGGGCCCGGATCGCCCTTTCGCAGGAGGCCTCCGGCCCGGATCGAAAGGTCCTGGCCTCGAGAATCGCCATTTGCGGCGCGATCCGGGCGACCGCGGGCAGGGATTTCTCCTTCCCGGGGAGCCGTGCGAACTTCTCGAATTGCGCCACCATGTCCCGGTAGAGCCCCCGCGTGTCCGCGGCCCCTGCCTTTCCTGACTGCCTTCTTCGCTCGAGATCTTCCACGTCGGCCTTGAGCAGGTAATACCGGGCCGGCCAATACAGGGGAGATCCCTCCTGGATCGCAGAGAATTCCCGCCGGGCGTCCTCGGCCTTCCCCTTCTTCTCATAATCCTGCCCGAGGAAGAAGTGCGCGCCATCCCTGTCCTGGGGTGTAGGGCACTTGCGGAGGTACTTCCTGCTCGACTCCACACACCGCGCGTAGCTGGCCGGATCGGGCGCCTGCCGGTGGTTGCCTGCGGCCGCAACGTACTCCAGACAGGCCGCCTTGCCGACGAGGCGGGAAGCGGGGAACTCCGCGTAGAGGCGGTCAAAGGAGGCCAGCGCCTCCTTCCACTTGCCGGTCCGGCAGTAGGCGTATCCGGATCGGAAATAGACGTCGTCCAGCCTCTTGCGGACCGAGGCGTCCGAGGCGTCCGAGGCGTTCCAGAGATAGGTGTACCGCCTCAATGCCTCCGCGTACTCCCCTTTCGCGAAGTGTGCATCGGCAAGGGCCAGGCAGCCGATCGCCCCCGCCTGCTCGTTGGTCAGTTCGTCGAAGAAGGAGGGGGCCGACTCGACAAGACCGTAGAGCCTCGTGGCGTAACCGGCATCGTGGAGGCAGAGCCTGTTGAGCCCGCGCAGGGCCTCGAGGTAGAGCGCCCGGGCACCCTCCCCCGCCGCATCCCCTTTCTGGTCGATCTTCTCGAGAAGCGCCTTGACCCTGGGTTCGAGCAGGACCCTTTCCCGCAGCCTCTTGTGCTCGGCCCCCAGGACCTCCGAGAGGGTCGTCTCCTCGACGTCCTTCTCGAGTTCTGCCAGATGCTCCAGGGCTGCCTCATGCGCTCCCTCTCTGTATCGTATCAGCGCCAGCTCATAGAGGCTCCATATGTACATGGGATCGCTTTGCCGCACGTGTTGCGTAATGGCTAGGAGATCTTTTGCCGCCTTCGCGTTCTCACCCATTTCCTTGAAGCAAAGGGCACGGCCGAAGAGGCTCCTCGCGGCGATGGTCTCGTCGGCCAGATCGAGCAGGGTCAGCGAGAAGCCCGAGACGGCCGCGTCCAGAACGGCTTTTCGTTCCGATCCGTCCTCCGGAAGGAGAAAACTGGAATAATACCCGCTCCAGCTCATCCAGTACCGCGCAAGGGAGTTGAGCCGGTGCGGCATTTGCCACTCCTGGGATTCCAGAACGGCCTGTGCGTCGTCGGCCTGATCGAGTTTGTCTTCCTGAAGCCGTTCGATCGTTCTTTCGTTGCACAGGAGGATGAATTGGAGAATCCGGTTGTTCTTTTCAAAGGCCTGCGCACAGGACTTCGCCACGGTCGGGTCTGCGAGCCGGGCCGCTTTCTCCAACTGGAGGAGCCTGCTGATCGACTCGCCGGATTTCCTCAGGATCTGTTCCTGCAGATCGAAGGCGAACCGGCCTTCCCGGTCCGCTCGGACGGCTTCCTTATGCAGCCTGTCCAGCCAGGCGCTCATGCCGGCCAGGGAGTCGATCGAAGAAACCTCCACAGCGCTTGGAGGAGAGGCATGGGCCGCCCCCGGAACGAGCGGAACCGGAAGCAGGAGGGCCTTTCCGACCAGAAGAAGCAAGGACGCTCTCGCCGTCCGATCGAGCCGTCTGCGCATGCGGAGAAAACCCTGGGAGCTACGCTCCACCCGGATCGGTGCTCCCGCGGGGGAGGGTAAAGGAGATGTGAGTCTTCTTAGCCTTCACGCATGTATTGAACACGCTGATCACGTGCTTGTACGCCACTTTGCTCTCGGGCTCGATGACCACGACGATATCCCGGGGCAGGCGATCGAGGTTGCGGAGCAGGTCGGAGAGGCCCGTGACCTTTCTTTCCTGCAGGTAGATCTGCGGACCGTCCCTGCCCCTGGCCACGTGGATTCGCACCACCTCCCAGTCCTTCTGACGTTCCGATGGAGCCGCCTGCGCCCGCTCGGGAAGCCGGTTTTCCAGCACCCCCTCCGGAACGAGGAAATTGAGGGTCATGATGAAGAAGATCATCAGGAGAAAGATGACGTCGATCAACGGGGTCATCATGATCGCGAGTCTGCGTTTCTCACGGGTCGCCGCCGTGGGTCTCTTCATTCCTCAATTCCCGATCATAGGGCTTTCGCGTCGCGAAATGAATGCGGCTGATGCCGGCCTGGGCCACCTGCTGCATTACCTTCTGCAGCATGTCGAACGGCGCATCCTGGTCGCCTCGGAGTTCGACCGTGTGTCCGCGGGGGTCCGGGAAGCGGTTCCGGAGAACCTCCTCCAGGTCGGCCACCCGGATCTTCCGGCTCCCCAGGATGACCTGTTCGTCGGCCGTCACGGTGATGGAGCACTCGGTCATGTCCGTGTTCGTCTTGGACTCGTCCGCGCTGGGCAGAAGCACGTTCTTGGGAAGGAATTCGTAGAAACTCATGATCATGATGAAGAAGATGATGATCAGAAAGACCACGTCGATGAGCGGGGTCATGTTGACGACGAAGGAAGCCCATTCCCTCTTGCGGAAGGCGCGCACGTTCAGGCCCCCTTCCCCGTGCCCACCGGCTTGAACGAGGCGATGATCTGTTCCGCGGCGACGGAGGCCTCGCCGGCCAGCTCATCCAGGCGGTTTCGGAAGATTGCGTAAAAGTAAAGGGTCGGGATCGCCACGATCAGCCCGAGGCAGGTGGTCACCAGGGCTTCGAAGATACCGGCGGCCAATTGCTTCGGGTCGATGGAGCCGCTGACCTGTGAAATCTCGTTGAAGCAGCGGAGCATCCCGATAACGGTGCCCAGGAGCCCCATCATGGGGGAGATGTTGCCGATGACGTTCAGGTGCTCGATCCTCCGCGCCTGGCGCGCGGTGTGGGACTCGGCCGTGTCCTCCATGGCCTTGATCATGGCCGGGTAGCCGAGACGCATTTCGTTCAGGCCCGCGCTCAGCACATCGGCCAGGAAGGTAGGCCTTGCCCTGGCCACCTCCAGGACACGGCCGAAGTCCTGTTTCTCCACCAGGTCCTTGAAGGTGGCCAAATCCTCCGCCGGCGCGAGCTTCGAGCGCCGGATCGTGATTGCGTAATCGATCACCAGCCCCAGGGCCACGCACGAGAGAACGATGATCAGCCATCCCACCACGCCGCCCTTCTGGACCAGCTCAAAGAGGGTCATCTTTTCTTCCGCCAGGACCGCGTCCGCGGCCTCGTCCTCCGGAGCGGCCATCGTCTCCTGCGCGGCCTCTTTTAGCTCCGCAGGGCCGGCCCCTATCTCCTCGAGGGCCGCATCCTGCGCATAGGAAAGGGCCGGGCCCGCAAGGAGCAGCATCAGGAAGGCCATCGCAAGAGGTTTCGACCGCTTCATTTACCGTCCCTCCCTTCCTTCGTAGATGAGACCGCTCAGAGGTTCTTGACGAACAGATCCAGATACTCCTTCCAGTCCGATCCGAAGATCAGCATCACCATCATCTCGTTCATTCTCTCCATCTCGGTGAAGCGCAGGCACTCCCCTCCGCCCCTGTCCGCAAGAATCCTGAATTCCTCCATGAGCTCTCCGTGCAGAACCACTTCGCACGGGGGATCTACCCCGGGCGGGCAGCCGTGGTACTGCCCCGACAGGGGAATCGGCCGGTTCGTGTCCACCGCCGCGAGGGTGCCTCCCATCTCCTTGCGGAACCGTTCCACCAGGTCGCCGGCCCTGGCTACGTCCCCCGCGTGGGGGGGAGCATCCCCGATGAGCACGATCACCTTGGCCGACTTCTCGTTCCAGTTCAGCTCCTCGATGGCGACCCGCAACCCTTCGTATACGGCCTCTTCCCGGTCCCCTCCCCCTTCGTAGTCGGTCTCCTCGAGGAAGAGCTCGAGGCCCCGCGTACCGTGGGTGAGTTGAACGGCGCGCGTCACGAAGTCCATACCGAAATCCCGATAGGTGACCAGCCCGACCCGCGCGGCGGGCACGAGCTTACGTATCGCGCGGACCAGGCTTCGGATCTTCCTCTTCACGTGTTCCACGTAAAGGCCCATGCTTCCCGTGGAGTCGAAAACGAAGACGATGTCCAGGCCCTTTTTCCGCATGCCCCGGATGTGCTTCGCAAAGTCGCCGGCAAGCTCTTCGCCGCCGGTGTAGAGGGGTTGACGGTTGGTCGAGAAGCTCGAGAAGCTCCGGTCCGTGCTGTCGATCCGTATGAGCTCGAGTTCCTGCCGCAGCGCCGGGTCGATCTGGAACTCGACCTGAGGCAGGTCGGGGAAGTGCTGGACTTCCGGGTGAGGATAGAGGACCTCCTCCCGCCTCCGGGTTCGGTCCACCAGGCTGCGGTCGTGGTGTTGCAACCGATCGCTCCTCCCACCGTCTTCCTTGAAGAAAATGGAGGCCGCGGCCCTTTCCTCCCTCTGTCTCGGAATGTAATAGGTCACGTGAACAAAGATGAGCAGGACGATGAGATGAACGAGAAAGGAGATAATCCACGGCCGGCGTCCACGGATTGCATTCAGGATTGTCGGGACGCGGTTCATGCTTTCCGGCTTGAATCGATGCGCTACGCCATGGCGTATCGTGATCACTGCCCTAGAGGCCTTTGCCACTGTAGACCGTGTCCGCCTCCCGGTCAAGAGCGAAGTCTATCGGGAACGCAACTCCTGGAATCGCTTCTCGCTCACCACCTCTTTCTCCGTGAATACGTCGTAGGTGAACAGACATTTCTCCGGGATGTTCCTCGTTCCTTTCAGATCGATGGAGTATGCCTTCCTCTTGGGCGCGTCGGAACCCGCATCCTGACAGATCCTGTAATGATAGATCCCCGGCTCGAGCGCGAGTGAGCCCGACCCTCCCGGCGGGACGGAAAAGCTTTTCTCCTCCCTTCGCCTCAGAATCACCCGGAGGGTCCGGTCGGTCTTGTTGTTGACCAGGATCCCGGTCTCGGGCAGATCCGCGGGATGGTCCGGCTGATCGAGGTCGATCGATTCCATGTCCTGGATCATCTCGTGGGCACGGATGATCTCCACATCGTACGAAGCGACACAGCCGGCCGCAACCCCGACCAGAAGCGAGACGCCGAAAAAAAACCACCGACCCGTCATGGCCTAGAGCCGATCCCAGATGGATGCGATCTCCCGCGGATCCACGTCGAATACGCTTCCCGTGGGCGCCAGGGGCTCGTTTCGGTAGAACGCGGGGTCCGGGCCGTGAACCGTGGCGAATTCCGCCCCTTTGTTGAAGTTGAGTTCATCCCGGAGGGTCTGTCTTCCGATTTCCATGAGCTCCTGCTCTGTCGCCTCCCGTCCGTAGCGCGCCTTCAGCAGGTCCTTGAAGAACCCAATCGCGGCGGTGTGGTCCGAGGGCGAGGCAAGCAGGCAGTACCCCATGCTGTCGACCATGCCCATGACGACCTGCATTTCGAAGGAGGTCTTCACCTTGCCTTCCCTGTTCATGGGGTCGTCATACGAGAGGCCTGCCGTGTGGTCCGCGCCCATCGGGCTCGTCGCGTACGTAACGCCCACAGCCTTGCAGACCCTGCCGTCATGGGCCGGAATTGCCTGGCCCTTGAAGGCCGGTATCCGGGTCACACCCAGGGCCTTGGCCGTGGCCACCACGCCGTTGCCCAGCACGGCTCCGAATCCGGTCCCCTTCTCCACTTCTTTCAACAGGGCCCAGGCGGAATCCACGTCCCCCATCTTCATCTTTCCCGCGCTTGCCGCAACGCCCATGGCGGCGCCCAGTTCGATGGTGTCCAGGCCCATTTCGTCGCAGAAACGATCCATCCTGGACACCTCGTCAGGGTCCGAGATCCCGAGGTTCGTGCCCAGCAGCGCAATCGTCTCGTATTCGAAGGCGGAGGTCACATGTCTGGATTCCGCATCGTGGAAGATGATCGAGCACTTGACGATGCACCCGGGCATACATCCGTCCATGCGCCCTCCCCTCTCCCCTCGAAGCTTCTCCAGATTCTCCCCTCCGAGCCTCTCAAACCCGGGGGTCTCCTCGCTGCCGTAGTTCCTGGACGGCATGCTCCCGAGGCCCCGCAGGGCCACGACCCCGAACGGGGTGCCGTGCCTGCTGAAGGCCTGAAGCTGCCCGTCCTCCTGGACGACCTTGGTCCACCTGCTCAGGGTCTCACGGTGGAGATCCTTGTCCGCCATGGAGACAGGGGCCGTGCCCGCGTCGTCGACCACGATCGCCTTGAGCCCCTTGGCCCCCATCACGGCGCCCAGTCCCCCGCGTCCCGCGTGCCGCGAGGGGTGGCCGTCCTTGTCCGTAAAGGCCACCGAGGCGCCCTTCCACTTCCGTTCGCCTGCAGGCCCGATGGAGATCACCGCGGCGTTCTTCCCGTGCTTCTTCAACGCCTCCACCAGGGCATACGTCTTCATCCCCTTGTAGCCCTCTCCATCCTGGAAGGTCACGCCATCCTTGTTGATCACGAGTACCCGCAGCTTTCCGTCCTTCGGCGCCCCTTGGATCACGACGGCGCGAATCCCGAGCCTGTCCAGCTTCTGCGCCGTGGGCCCGCCGGCGTTGGACTCCTTGATCCCCAGGGTCAGGGGGCTCTTCCCTCCCACCGAGATGCGCCCGCAGGAGGGGGCCAGGGTTCCCGCCAGGGGCCCCCCGGCGATCACGAGCTTGGCCTCGGCCGACAGGGGGTCCGTCTTGGGCGGCACCTCCTTGCTCAGAATCCTGGCCGAAAGCCCTCTTCCGCCTACAAGAGTCAGTTCCCGAGGAAGATCCTCCAGCCTGGTCTCAAGCCTGCTCATGTCAACGCGTAGGATTTTCATGGGTTCCTCCTGTCCTTCCGTTGGTCACTGGGACTCCTGACGATCTGAATGGCCCGATTTGCCGGCCCGCGTCATGAACGACCGGCGGTACGCAAGAGCATAATCAACAAGCGCGCGTAATTCAATCCGGCAAGCCCCGACCGGCTTGGAAACATGCCGTCGCGGCAGAAGACGAGCGCGGGGTGGCAGGGCGCGAGCAGAAGGACCGCCAGGGCTCGCAGCCAGTCGATGTCGGGCCTTCGCTCGGGGCGTTGCGGGCTCAGAGCAGCAGCGTTGGCCTTTGACATACGTGATGCCGTTCTTTACTCTTTTTCGAAGGGGCATTGCCCCGGTACGGCCCACTCCAGCGTAACGAAATGCACCGGATCAACAGAGCCGGCAACGACCGGAGACGAGATGGAACAAGAATCCAACGGAGCCCTTCGCGAGACCGTCCGCAACATCCACCGCTACATAGGCGACAACCTGTATTTCGGCCGGCCCGACCTGGAAATCCGGGGGGAGAAGTTCAACGCCGCCCTTCTGCTGACCCTGCTCACAGGGCTGCGGCAGGGCAAGGCGCTGATCATCGGAGAGCCGGGCCTGGGAAAGACCACCTCTGCGGAGTACGTGTGTTGCCTCCTTTACCGCGTGCCCCTCGGCACCATCTGGGCCAGTGAAGTCTCCGGACATCCGGAACAGACCGAGGAGAAGATCATCGGACGGCCCGACCTGGGGAGGCTGAACCGGGGGGAGGAGGTCGTTGTCTGGTCGCACTTCGTGCTCCTGCCGACCAAGGTCGTGGACGAGATCAACCGGCTCCCGGAGACGAAGCAGAGCATGATCCTGGACGGGGTGGACCGCGGCAACTGGGAGTATCTCAACGACTCGGTGATCAACGCGGAATACTGCCTGTTTGCGACCGCCAACTACCAGGACGGAGGCACGAACACGATCATTGCCCCGTTGATCGACCGCTTCGACGTGATGGTCGAGTCCAAGCATCCCGGGCCCAATCTCGCCTTCCAGATAGGAATGAGGGGATCGAACGGCGCCCGCCTGCGCGACGAGGAGGTGGAACGGGAACTCCATCGTGTGCTGGGGCAGCGGAATTCCTACGAAGAGCGCGTCGATCAGGCGGGCCTCCTGTGCGATCGATACGGCGAGTTGCTTGCCCGCCGGCACGGCGTGCAGACCCTCTCCCGGCGGGAGCGCGAAGCGATCCGCGCGCAAATGGACGATATCCCCTTCGACCTGGACACCAACGCCTTTCTCCGGCTGGTCCTGGCCGAACTGTCCTTCTGTTACCATTTCGGGCAGCGGCGGTTCCATGAAGGCTGCGTGGACGGCTGTCATTTCACTTCCTATCTCTGCCACGCCGTACGGAACTGCATTTCGAACCGCTTCCCGACCAGCGTCCGCCTGCTCTCCCAGGCCCTCGCATGGTTTCTCGGCGACAGGGAGGTCGGGCTCGAGCACCTTCAGGCCATCCTCCCCTTCACGCTCGCCCACCGCATCCAGTGGAAGGAGGAAACCCTGGCGCGCAGGGAAAAGGAGCCCCGAAAGGATCCGTTACCCATCTACATGGCCAAGGAGGCGGTTCGAGACATGCACCGCCGCTACGTCGAACAGGCCCCCCGGCTCAAGAGCGCGCTGGCCGCCGCCTGCCGGATCCGCGAGGGAGAACCCCTCGACGCGGTCCAGGGCGACCACCCGATCTACTGGGAGATCCGAAGAGACCTGGGCGAGGAGACTCCGGTCCGATGAGAAACCCCTTCGAAGAGTTCCGCTCCTTCCCCTTCCGGAAGAAGGAGATCCCTCTGGACCGGATCCTCCGGGCAAAGGATGAAACCCTCGAACGTCTGGTCAAGGGCTACCTTGATCTCGTGGAGGAGGAGGTCAGGGATCTTGTCTGGCTCGCCGAGGAGAGCAAGATCGAGAAGGCGTACAACACGGCCGTCAAGATCACGGACGACGCCCGGTACGATGCGGACGACATCGACGAGTTCTGCGCCCTGCTCGACAACGCGAAGGAGATCCCTTATCTGATATCCGGACCCGCCGGGGTCTACATCTCGGCCCTCGTCAACCGGGCCAGGGAGGACCACATCGTTCTGACTCCCAAGGACTACGAGCGAACTTTCCACTTCCTGGGCTACAAGCTGCCCGAGGGCAAGACGCTCGTGCTCCAGGGGGACGTGGGAGACTTCACCGGTTCCGGCCTGTTCGGCGGCTGTCTGATCGTGGAGGGATCCACCGGGAACTGGTGCGGGGCCGGGATGATGAAAGGCGAGATCCGGGTCACCCGCAACGCGGGGCAGAACACCGGCGAGTGGATGCGGGGCGGGGAGATCCACGTGGACGGCACCATCCAGGGGGTCGGAACGAAGTTCTACGGAAACACGGGCTACCGGGTGCTGTTCGGCGGCAAGATCTACCAGCAGGGCAAGCTCCTCGTGCCCAGGGCGGTCGTAAAGGAAGGGGTGCCCGGATAAGGAGACCACCTTGCTTCGCGATTGGGATTCTCTCCTCCGGGAGGTGTGGGCCCGGGTGCGAGAGGGGCATCTGTTTCCCGAGCTGCCGCAACCCCGGTGGTCCGAAGGGGAAGAGCGGGTGGCCCTTGAAATCAAGGACAAGAAGATCTCCCTCTCCAGGCCGTTCGTGCTCAAGATGACCGGGGAGCTCGCAGAGGCAGAGGTGATCGAGGGCCTGCTCGATCATGCCGTCTCGCACCACCTCTCCTGCCCCTGGGATTTTCTGACCCACATGAAGCTCTACGCCGAGGCCAAGCGGACGCTCAAGGACGCGAGGATGGCGCAGATCGCCACCGACTATTTCATGGATGTCGTGGCCGACACCTATGCCATGCGCCAGAAGCCGTCCCCCCTTCCCAGGCTCTATCCGTACCTGCGCAGGGACGAAGTGGACGAGGCGATCCACGCCCTCTACCAGCTCATCTGGGGCGTGGACCTGGGCGTCTCCGGCCACGAGGGCATTGCCCGCAGGCTGTCCCGCATCCCGTATCTCGATCGCCGCCGCTGGACCGAGAGCATACGGCGCTTCAGCAAGGTCCTTCGGTGCCTCCTGGCGGAACAGGAGGACCCGGAGGCCTCCGGCGACCCGAACCCCATGGGGGACCACAGCCTTCAGCAGTATTCGGCCCAGGAGATCGAGGGGGGTCTGCAGGACCTCGCCCGGGAGGCCTCTTCCCCGGCGGAGTTCAAGGAGATCGTCGAGGACTTCGAGGAGGAGATCCTCGAGGCGACCGAGCCGAACCAGGAGGGCATGGGCCTCGGTCCCGGCAGGTCGATCGACGCCGACGTGCTCTACTACATGAAGCTCGCGGAAAACTACGCGCTCCCCGTCTGCACGCTGCCCACGAAGAAGAGCGGCTCCCTCTATCCGCATCACCATTCTCCGTGGGAAATCGGGATGCCCTATCAGGACATCGACCCGTGGACGAGCTTCGGCAAGATCATGCCGGGCATCACCCAGATCTGGAAGCGAAGGGAGGGAGACGTGTTCGGCAAGGAGGAGGATGTTCCGGACTGTCTGATCCTGATCGACTCCTCGGGCAGCATGCCCAACCCGAAGCGCCACCTCTCGCACGCCGTGCTGGGCGCCGCGTGTGCCGCCGAGGCCTATCTGCGAAGGGATGCGCAGGTGGCAGTCCACAACTTCAGCGATGCCCATGTCGGCGGCAGCCGGAACCTGCCTTACACCGACCGCCGTTCCGACATCTACCGGACCCTCTGTCATTACTTCGGGGGCGGGACCCGGTTGCAGATCGGGGATATCGAGGCCCTTCAGACCGACGAGGCCCCGGACATCTTCTTGATCACAGACATGCAGATTACCAACCTGTCCGCCCTGATCGAGTATTTCAACGACAGGGAAAACCGCGTCACGGCCGTGCACATCGGCGACAACGACTCGGTCAAGGTCTTCCGCCGCTCCATGGCCCTTCGGAAGAACGTGAGCATCTTCGCCGTCGAGGACCGACAGAGCATCCCGGCCATCGTTCTGGGAAAGGTCAAGGAGTATCTCTATTCCTGATCCCAGCAGCCGGAGAACCCCGGATGAGCCCGTGCATGAGGTTCCCGCCCTGCGCCCTTCTCCTGCTCCTTGCCTCGCTCCCCTTCCTCTGTGCGCCCCCCGCTGCCCTTCGCGCGGAGGTCTTTTGCGTCCGTCCCCACGATCCCTCCGCCCGCGACCCGGAGAACGCCGCCTTCCTCATCACCGGGAAACTCTGGCCCGAGCTGTTCGAAGTCCGCTTCGTCCCTCCTTGAGGCTCCTCCGATTCAGGATGCGGTCAAGCCCTGACTCACAAAACGCCATTTCGTATTCCCTGATCCATCGGGTCGGGCCAGAGGATTTCGACAACATACGTGACTTTTCCCCTTGCCCTGCATGCTCTTTCTTGTTATTTATAGACGTAGAACAATCTTGTAAATCATGGTGAGAAAAACAAGGAACGGAGGAACGGCGATGAGAAGGTCCGCACTTTGCGCAGCGTTGTTACTGATTGGCTTTACCACTGTCGCATGCACCGGCAACCCGCCCATTCCCTGCTATGACGGAACGGATTTCGTTTGCGATCGGGCAGAGCGGCTCCCTCCCCTCGGGGGGATCGATTTGGTGTGCAACGAGGGCTACACGCTTGAGATGGCTTGCCAGGATTATGTGGGCATGTTACCGCCCCAGGCACCTATCCCTGACATCTGTGCCAACATTCCTATCGGTGACATTGGAACGTGCCATACCCCTGGCGAGGCAGGTTTCCCGTGTGCTGAGGATCCTGATTGCGAAGCGCCCCTTACCTGTTCGTCTGGGGTCTGTGAATCGTAGAAGCCTGTCTTGTTGCTTCCTCAAGGACTGCCGGTTGACCTGTTCGGCTCGCAGGGGAACCCCCGCCCTGAAGGATTCCCTCTTCCGAGGGGCGGGCGGTGGAAGCGTGAAGCACATCCGTGATTCCGTTCCTCTCATCGAGTGCGGGAAGGGCTGCGCTGGAGCATGCGGACGGCCGTGAAGCCGGCACAGGTGAGAGCGACCAAGACGGTCACCGCTCGCCAGGCGGCCTCGTATCCGTGCCGGTCCACGATCGTGCCGAAAAGAGGGGGCGCGGCCACCATCCCCAGCCAGGAAACGGTGAACACGATCCCCATGACCGACCCGACCCGATCGTGGCCCGCGATCTCCGCGACAAGCGTGATAGCCAGGGCGTTCCATCCGACGAGCGACGTTCCGAGCAGCGCGGCCACGAGGTAAATGGCCCAGAGAGGTGAACCGGCGCCGAGCAGCCTGAGCGAAAAGAGGCCGACAACGCCGATCAAGGCGAGTAGGGCCATGGGGGCCACCCTGTCCCCTTTCATGGGCCGGTCGCTCGCCCAGCCAAAGAAGATGCGGCTCACTGTTCCGGCCGCCAGGGCCACGGTCAGAAGGCTGCCGGCGCTCAGCGGGCTCAAGCGGTAGGCCTCCTGCGCGTAAACCACGAGGAACGTCGTCACGCAGGACTGACAGGCCCCGTAGAGGGTGAAGAGCGCGACGAGGGCCAAGAGCAGGGGCCGGAGAAGCAGAGGAAGGAGACCCCCTCGCGGGTCGACAGCACGCGAACCCTCCGGCGCGGGACCCCCGAGCCGCTCCGGCCTCTCCCGATAGAAGAGAACCGACAGGAGGGGTATCAGCAGGAGTGCGGCGGCAAGCCCAAGAACCGCCTTCTGCCAGCCGAGGAAACGGGAGCAAAAGGGAACATAGAGGCCCATCAGGCTGCCCCCCACGGTCACCCCGGTCTGCTTGATCCCCATGATCGTGCCTCGCCGGGACGGCTCGAACCAGTGCATGAGTCCCTTGGTCGTCACCTGATTGATCATTCCATAGCCTGCCCCACCGATCGCCGCGACAAGGCATAGAACCGCGAAGCCCGAAGCGGCGGACAGCACGATTCCGGCCGCACCGACAAGGGAGCCCGACAGGGCCAGCATGACCCGGGCACCGTACCGGTCCACGAGAAACCCGGCCGGGACCGACACGACCATCATGGACAGATACATGGCGGAAACGACGGAACCGAGCTGCCGGTTGTCGAGAAGAAGTTCCTCCTTGAGCATCGGGGCCAGGGGGCCCCATCCGAAGAAGAACATGGCCATCAGGAAGTGGGAAAAGGTGAGGATTCCGAAGATCACCCATGCGTAGGCGGGAACCGGGTCGGGTGCTTCCGACCGGTCGGCCGACGTCGACTCGTCCATGGGGAAGCCTCAGGGGCAATCGCTCGAGGGAACATCCGAAGCGCCGGAGGATAAGGGAAACCTATCCGGGTGTCAAACGAGCAAGGGACGAAAGGCGTATGGGATATAGAATAGACGGCAGCATCCGGAAAAGGTATGATCGACTCGTTACGAACCGGCACCGCCCCAGCGGAAGGAGGACACACGATGAAGTTCTCTCTGCCCCGACGGCTATGGTACGACAACACGACCCTGGATATCGAACTTCCGGACGAGTGGGATGTCGAGTACTGCCCCATGCGGGGCGCGGAACGGCCCGCCCTGACGGCCGCTCAAATGGCGGAGGCCGTCCGCAAGCCGATCGGCACCCCCGGGCTTCGCGAGATGGCCCGAGGCAAGAAGCGGGTGGTCATCCTCTTCGACGACATGACAAGGCCCACCCGGGTCTTCGAGATTGCGCCCCTTCTTCTTCGCGAACTCATCGAGGGGGGCGTCCGGGAGGAGGATATCGTCTTTGTCTGTGCCCTGGGAACCCACGGCGCGCTCACGCAGAATGAGTTTCGCAAGAAGCTCGGCGAAAAGGTCGTCGAACGGTTCCGTGTCTTCAATCACAACATTTATGAGAACTGCGTCGAGGTCGGAACCACGAGTCGAGGCACGCGCCTGCTTGTCAATCGGGAGGTCATGGAGGCGGACCTCAAGGTGGCGGTCGGGTGCGTCACGGCGCACGCACAGGTCGGATTCTCGGGCGGGGGCAAGATTGTTCTCCCCGGGGTTTCTCACGTAGACAGCATCGCCCACTATCATCTGCAGGTCGAGGCCATGGCCCGCGAAACCACCGGCCTGGGGAACTTCGACCGGAACATCCTGCGTTTCGAGATCGAGGAAGCCGCGCGAATGACCGGCATCGACTTCCTCGTGAATGTCACGGTCAACGCGCGGGGTGAAACCAGCGCCCTGTTCGCCGGAGAGTTGTTCCAGGTCCATGCGCAGGCGGTCGCGCTGGCCAAAGAGATCTACGCCACCCGGCCCAAGCCCCAGGGCAAAGACGCAGTGATCGCCAATGCCTTCGTCAAGGCCAACGAGATGGCCATATCGGTCCTCGTGGGCGTCCTCGCCCTCAAGGACATGGCCGGCACGGTCGTGGTCATCGCCGACTCTCCCGAGGGCCAGGTGGTTCATTATCTCGTGGGAAGATTCGGGCGGGACTACGGCGGACGGCAGTACCCGATCGGGGCCCTCCCCCCGAGCGTCAGGCTCATCGTCATGGCGCCGAGGATGGACAAGACCTTCGGCGACTGGTTCGCCAACCCGGAGGCGATCACTTGGACCCGGAACTGGGGTGAGACCCTTGCCTTGCTCCGCGAAGACCTGAAGCCCGGCGCCCGGCTGGCCGTGGTACCGAACGCCACCATGCAGTACTACGCCGCCGACTGACAGGCCATTCTCAGATTGAGAAGTCAATCTGAGAAAACCGGATGTTCCCTGCGTGCGCCGGCATGTCCCGTTTCCGCCCCCGGGATCGATTCTCCAATGATATTCAAGGGTCCCGAAAACCGTGAGCCCCTGTCTCCGATTGGCACGCCTCTTGAAGAAAGCAGGGGAAAACGCGGAGCACCCCTTGGACGACAAACGGAGCCACTTCAGAGGAAGGCGCGGGAACATGGGACGAGCGGACATCCTGATTTGCCCCGATTGCGACTACAAGCGGCGTCTGACCGAGGCCGAATCGCTCATTTCCTATGCGCTGGTCGTGGCCTGCCTCAAGTGCGGCGCCGCCATGCAGTGCTCGTCGAGGGCAAAAAGCAAACCGCCCGAGAGGCACAAGAGCCTTCCCGATGCGGGCGCTCTCGAGGCATTGGAGGAGTGGGCGGTCCCGTAACGCTCACCGCACGACCCTCCCGGCCGCGGCATGCCTTTCCCGGGCGGCAAGGGCGGCCCCCAGGGCCCCGATGGCCTGAGGATCCATTCCCAGGTCGGCGAATTTCACGCCCAACTCCCGGCCCGTATACGCAACCACACCCGGGTTCTTCGCCACGCCGCCCACGAAGGCCACTTCCTCCTCAAGGCCGATGCCCCGGACGAGCGAGGAGATCCTACCCGCGACGGACCGGCAGATGCCGGCAAGGATGTCGGCCCGCCTCCGTCCTTCGTTGACGTAGGTGATCACCTCGCTCTCGGCGAAGACGCCGCACTGGCTCGTGATGGAGACCGGGTCTTCGGCCTCCAGGGAAAGGGCCCCCGCCTGCTCGAGCGAGAGGTCCAACGCCTTGGCCATGACCTCGAGGAACCTTCCCGTCCCGGACGCGCACTTCTCGTTGGTTACCGCATCGAACACCCTTCCCTTCTCGTCGATGTGGAAGACCCGGATCTTCTGTCCGCCCGCATCGATGACGGTCCTGACGGCCGGCCGGGCCCTTCGCACCCCTCGGCTCAGACTGACGGCTTCCGGCACCTCGCCGGTCGCATAGGGAACGGCCTTTCTTCCGAAACCGCACGCAAGGCAGCCGGACAACTGCTCCCGGCGAAGTCCTGCCCTTGCGAGGGCCCTGTCCATCACCTCCATGCCAGCCTGCCGCGGAAGCATCCTGTAGGCCATGGCCTCTTGTACGAGGATCGCGTCGTCCTCAAGGATCGCCGCCTTCGCAGCAACGGCTCCGAGGTCACAGCCGGCGAAGTACAAGGCAGCGCGCCTCCCTGACCAAGCGTTCTACCCTCGACGGTCCTTTGCCCGCTCGGCGGCAAACAGGGCCGCGCCCAGGGCGCCGATGATCTGGGGATCCACAGGGAACCGGACAAACTCCACTCCCAGCAGCGAGGCCAGACGCCCGACAACGCCCACGTTCTTGGAGACCCCGCCGCTGACGCCGATCTCCTTCTCCACCCCCACCTTGCCGACCAGGGCCTTGACCCGGCGTGCCATGGATTCGTTGATGCCTGCCGCGATGTCGGCGAAGCTCCGCTCTGCGCATAGGAACCGGGCAATCTCCATCTCCGCAAAGATGCTGCACTGGTGGGTGATCACCACGGGCTCCGCCGCCCCCTCGGCCATGGCGCCCAACTCCGACACGTCCACGCCCAGGCTCTCCGACATGAGCTCCAGGGATCGACCGGTCCCCGCAGCGCACTTGTCGTTCATGACGAAATCGACGAGGCGCCCCTCCGCGTCCACGCGGATCACCTTGCAGTCCTGTCCCCCCACGTCGATGACCGTACGGATCGACGGCACCAGCCAGTGCGCCCCGTAGCCGTGACAGGAGATCTCGCTCACATTGTCATCGGCAAAGGAGATCGTCTCCCGTCCGTAGCCTGTGCTCACGCAGTATTCGATGGCGTCGTGGGACAGACGAAGGCGGTCGAGCAGCCTGTCCATAACCTCCCGGGCGGACCGCTCGGCCGTGGGCCGTACGCGCAGAATCTCCGAGCCGAGGATCGAGCCGTCCCGCAGCAAGACCGCCTCGGCGGTCAGGGACCCGACGTCGCACCCCGCAACGATCATGCTCCTTCCCTTGATCCAGAGTCATCCCAGGCCCGCGAAGAACTCCTCCAGGCGGTCCTTGATGGCGGCCATGGAGGTGATCCGTCCGTCCCACCCGTCTCCCTCCAGCCTGAGCACCGGGATGCCGAGCTGCCTCTTGACCGCATCGCTCACCAGCTTGAATGCACCCCACGCCTGCTTGCATGCCAGGTGGCCGGAGAAGATGCAGCAGTCCGCGTTGTAGGTCTTTGCGTAAAAGAGCGTGTCGTCGAGCCAATTGGTCGGCATATTCCACTGTCCCTTGAGCTGACGCGTCATCGGAAGATTCATCATTTCCTGCGCCAACCCCGCGAGCATGCTCTCCAGGCTCGCCGTGTCGATGAGCGGGTTGAAGTCGAAGCAACCGATGATGTCCATGAGAAAGCTGACGCCCATTTCCTCCTCGAGCCAACGATAGATCGTGGGGTCGAAGTAGAAGGCCGTGTACATGAAAAAGGCCCGGATCCTCTCCTCGGGCTTGGCGCAGGCACCGCGCTTCATGCGCTCCCTGCACACATCCAGAGCCGCCCGGTAGAAGTCCACCGCCTCGGGGGTGCCGACCATGAAATACTTCATCGCCACATGGAATTGATTGTAGAAGTTCGGCACCGGATTCGGGATGTTCCGCTTCAGTTCGTTGATCTCAAAGAAAAGCTCGGATGCCTGATTCGAATATCCGACCACCTCGCGGAGCCGGTCCCGGTCGAGCCTGGCCCCGGTCAGCTCCTCGAGCCCGGCCACGATCCTCTTGAACCCGCGCGTGTAGTAATCGAGCGCCCTCTCGTCGGAGGTGAACGGGATATCCAGGTACAGGGCCGGAATGCCGAACCTTTCCGAGAGGTACTCCATGGCCTTGGCATTGGGATCGCAGGCGCCGAGGGCCCCGTCGATGATCAGGTCCGGCTTCTCGATCTGCCCCGCCTCGAGGAGGCCGATCACCCCCTTGTGGGTGGAGCACATGGTTTCTGGCAAACCCCTTTCCACGGCCAGGTCCATGTACTCCGTGACTCCCTCCTCGAGGCCTTGCGCCATGGAGGTCAGCACCTCCACGCATACAGGCACGATGTCCATGGCGTAGAGAATCTCGGGTCCGAAGTTGAACGGGACGAACACCACTTTCTTCCCCCGTTCGCGGGCGGACCGCAGGGCGTTGAAATACACGGCCAGGCCATTGTTGAAGGCGCGCGAAATCTTCCTGACGTCCGGATCCGATGTGACCACCTGGAAGTTCTTCTGCAGAAACTCGGGAAGCGTCCCCACAAAGGCCTGCACCTCGGGGAGATTCACATCCACGTCTTCCGGCAGCGCCGAACTCATCTCGAAGAGTTCCACGATTCTTTCAATCGCGTTCTTTCCTCGATCGTTCATCGCGCCCTCCGAATCCTTTCGAGAAAGGCCTGCACGCGGGTTCGAACACGGCCGGAATCCGCGAGGGGACCGTATTCCCTTTCCAGCTCCAGGACGGGAATCCCCTGTGCTTCCAGATCCCTTTTCAGCAGGGCATGGTCGGTTCCGTGCAGGTCGCAGAATTTGATCTGCGCCAGAACCACCCCGTCCGCCCGGGCCCGCTCCGCCTGCGCCTTCAGGAAGGCGAACCGCTCCCCGTAGCTCCCGTACATGCGCGGACAGGGAACGTGATGAAAATAGCGCTCGACAAGGGCGTCCAGCGGATCTCCCTCCTCGTCCGTGAGGCCCCAGTAGTTGCGGCTTCCGATGCACAGGGTGTCCGCCACGACCGCCGCTCCCAGGTCCTCGATGTTTTTCACCAGGTCCGGATCGTCCATCATGCTCCCCGCGACCAGAAGACGAATCCTGTCGTTCCCTTCCGCCCGTGCGGCCTCCGCTTCCTCGAGGAGCTCCGCCAGCACTTCATTCAGCCGGTCCTTGGGCATACGCGTGGCCGCGGAAAGAACGGCGAGCATTTCCGATCCAGACAGAGGCGGGTGCGCATCGGCCTGCAGGTCGTAGAGGCGACGCACGAGCCTGCGAGTTTCATTGTAAACCGCAACGGCACCGGACAGGCTCTCTCTCGATATCCGGAGGCCGAAATGATCCTCCAGGGATTCCTTGCATGCGGCCACCTCCTCCCGGTACCACGCGGCGGCCTCCCGGTTGAGGAGGTGCGGAACCGGCAGGATGTACATGAAGGGGAGTCGCTTTTCGTGGGCCTCCCAGTTGTCGAAGGCCCTTCGGATATGGTCGCACCCGTTTACGAACACGGCCCCGTCGAGGAAGTCGAAACGGCCGCTCAGTCCGTTCTCCAGGCAGCAGCGCGCAAAGGTGCAGTTGACCCGGCTGAGATAGCTGTCCGCAAGGGAGGTGTCCGCGCATCCCTGTCCCGTGATCCGGTACGGCAGGAGTTTCGCCGCGTGGAGGATTTCCTCGGGCATGTAGGAACAGACGTAGCCGACGATCCTCCTGCCCTGCCGGGTGCATTCGGCCACGTATTCATTCCGCAAGGCGTTCACCACTCTGCCGATTTCGTTCATGGCCCGCATGGTCTCGGTTCCCCCTCGTCCGGCTTTCTCGTGATCCCGCGGCACCGAAGCGGCGAAGCCGAATCCTTCTCTCGTCAACCCATAACACACTCGAAAGGGCGAGCACAATCCTTCTCCCCTGGTTTCGTCTGTTCGCGAGGTGTAGAATGAACCGGAGAAGCCCGTCGGCCGCGGAATTCCCCTTGCGAGGAGGCAGATTTCATGGCGGAAGCGAAGGATCCGAAATGCGCCGTATGCGGAATCAACATTCTCGAGAAGGCCTGTTTCTTCGAGTCCGGAAGAGGCCCGGACTCGTGCCCGACGCTCTCGTTTCAGGATCTGATCGAGGAGGCCAGGAGGGAGTATGAGAAACCGGAGGTGCGCGATTTTGCCCGCCTCGCCTCGATTCAGGAAGGCGAATGCTACATGGACCGGGGCCGGCAGCCCTTCGTGATCCATTGCAGCAAGACGAGAATCCAGGAGATCTGCGAATTCGCTCACAAGCTGAATGTCAGGAAACTGGGGCTTGTCTTCTGCCTGGGCCTGGCCCAGGAGGCCCGGATCGCGCACGAGATCTTCGCGGCCCAGGGCTTCGACGTGGCCAGCGTTCTCTGCAAGGTCGGAAAAATTTCAAAAGAAGATACCCTCGGAATCCGGGACGAAGAGAAGATCCTGATCGGAATCGACGAGTCGGCCTGCAACCCGATCGTGCAGGCAAAGGTGCTGAACCGAATCGGGACCGATCTCAACGTGCTTCTCGGCCTGTGCGTGGGCCACGACTCGCTCTTCTTCAAGTACGCAAACGCATATACGACGGTCCTCGCGGTAAAGGACCGCGTAACCGGGCACAATCCCCTGGCCGCGCTGTACACGTCGCACATGTACTACATGTACCTGAAGAATCCGGGCTTCTGAAAGGTACGCCACGAATCCATGGTCGCGTTGACACGCGGGGGAGCGCATTCGTATACTTCTTCCGTCTCGGGAGACAGGCCTTTCGCCCAAATCTGCAGCGGGGAGGTCAGCCGTGAAACCCATCGACTATGTTTCGAGCCTGGATCAGATGTACCAGAGCCAGGGCTTTCCGCCTTACAGGTGGTCCCAGTACGATTCCAGTCCCTGGCGCCCCCTCGAGAAGGCGCTCCGTGAGGCAAGGCTGGCCCTGGTCAGTTCCGCCGGGATCTTCCGGGACGATCAGGAGCCGTTCGATCCCTGGGCCGTCAACGACCTGAGTTTTCGCCGAATCCCGCTCGACACACCCCGGGACAGGCTGCGGTTGCATCACAACTACTTCGATCACCGGGATGCGCTCAAGGATCTCAACTGCGTCTTTCCGTCACAGCGAATGAAGGAACTCGTACAGGAAGGAACCATCGGCAGCCTGGCTCCGGAGGCGATCACCCTCGGGATGGGCCGTCTCTACAAGCGGACCGCTCTGCAGCAAGAGACGGTTCCGAAGATCGTCTCGCTCCTCCTGGATCAACAGGCGGACGCAGCCTTGCTCATTCCCGCCTGACCTCTCGACCATCAGTCCGTCGGACTGATTGCGCGTACGCTCGAAGAGGCCGGCATCGCCACCGTCTATCTGGGATCGTGCAGGGACATGATGGCACAGGTGAAACCTCCGAGAGCCGCGTTCCTGAACTTCCCGCTTGGCCGTGCGTGCGGGAAGCCGAACGAGCCGGCACTTCAAAGGAGCATACTCAAATCCGCTCTCGACCTGCTCGAAAAGGCATCGGTCCCGGGAACTCTCGTGGATCTTCCCTATGCCTGGGGCGCGCCCTTCGACTGGAAAGGCTTCATGCAGGACCTCGAAGAGATGCTGAGAGAGGAGGGATCCGACGCGCAATCCTGGACCCCGACAAAATGAGTCCTGTCGCGCAGCTCTGTCGTGCGCGCCCGCGCCTCCCCCGTTGGCGAACAGTTACCGTCCGCAACCCGCCTGATGCATATCCTTTTCGCGTTGCTTCACGATTGACCAGCCGGTCATACGCTCAAAAAGTACGTGCAGATATTGCTCGCTACCCGCAATTCAAGTAACCAAAACGGCATGATCTCTACGCCGCGTTAACCGATATATATCAATCAATTCAATAACATACATGACACAACAGCTTTTTTGTTGACTTTCCGGGCGAGTCCATACATACTGTGCGTCATGCCCGGCCATCCCCCGCGGCGGGAAGCGTCCGCGCTATTTATGAATCACGAGAAGAGATGAGCACCCTCGAGACGAATATCGGCAGAAAAGGCTACAAGCTCTCACAACTCTGTCGGGCCGCAGATTTTCATCCTTCCACCGTACACTACTACGTGCGAATCGGGCTTCTGCACGTGCCGAGAAAGACCGGCCTCGGGCTCTACCTCTACGACGACGACCACTTGGAGAAGCTCAAGAGGATTCGCACGCTCCGGAAAAGGGAAAACCTCTCACTTGCGAGGATCAAAGAGATGCTGCGCCAGGATGAGGAGCCCCGAATGGAAGATCGCCGCCATCCGGTTCATGTATCCAAGGCCACGCCGATACAGCCTGCAGGGCCTACGGTGATTCAGTTGACGCAGAAATCCGAGGAGACCCGCGAGAAGATCCTCGATGCGGCGACAAGGCTTTTCGCGCGCAAGGGGTACGAAGGGACGGCCGTCTCGGATATCACCGAGGCGGTCGGCATTTCGAAAGGCTCGTTCTACCTTTATTTCAAAGACAAAAGAGAAGTGTTCGCCGGATGCATCGGAAGGCTGGCAGACCGGCTCGAGCGCGAGACAGACAGCGCGCAGTCGTCCCGCGAGGGAAACTTTGTCGCCGCACATATCAAGAGAATGGTCGCATGCTTCGAAGCATGCCCGTCCTTTGTAGGCATGCTTCACCTGGTCAGGTTCGCTTCGACCGGCGAGGATGCAGGCCTGGCGCGCATCGCGACGGAGGCGCTTGCAAGGATCGAGAATCCGATGCGCCGCGATCTGCGCCGCGCGATTGCAGCGGGAGTCGTGAGAGAGGTGGACGAGGAGTGTTTTGTTTCCGTCCTTGTGGGAACGGCGGAGAGCATCGGTTTCCGACGGATGAGCGGCCGCGCGTGTAACGTTCCCTCGTCCATGGAGAGGTGCGTCGACATGATCGCCCGCGGCGTGATTCCGCGCACGGGCGGCGCCCCGCGCCCGAAGGACCCTCAACGTTGTTCCGGAGAGATCACGGACGTACGCGGCGACCGGGTCAAGGTTCGTGAGATCTACTTCGGAGGCAAGCCCCACCTTGCAGGCCGAATCGGCGAGGGCGAGGTTCAGCTCGATACCGGGCGGATTGCCTACATCCTGTTCGACCACACGAGCCCCGCGTGTGCGGGCAAGGTGACCATGGCGGACGGAGAGCAGGCGGGCGTGGAACTCGATGGGAACATGATCGTGTCGGCGGCTTCTTCAGTAGGTTTGTACACCATCCCCCTTCGCAGCGTGCGCAGCATCTCGTTCGAGTAGACCGCGGGCAAACTCAATTCCCGAGAGAGCGACTGCGATCGAAGCCATCTGCCGACTCCGTGTTCGCCAGTTCGTCATCGTGCTGTCGGGCCAGGGCGCCGGGGCCTGCCGGGTTGGAGCTGCCTGTCGGCAGTGACAACAGGCACCGATCGTTCCGTGACGGACAACCGATCCATCCGGGTCCCGGCGTCATCCAGACCGTGCAGGTCGACGAGTTTCCGCACACTCTCGCAGACGCGCTCCGCTGTTATGACATCCATGCACTTGTGTGCTTGATTGCAGCTTCTCATCTTGCATCCGCTGCAATCCACCCCTTCCCCGCGGACGACCGCGTACCGCTTCGACCAGGGCGCGGTCCGACGCGGGTCCGTGGGTCCGAAAACGGCGACAAGAGGGACATCGAGGGCCGCAGCCACATGCATCAGTCCCGAATCGTTCGTAACAAACAGGCCGCACAGACCGATCAGGGCGATCGCTTCGTCGAGAGACGTGCGGCCTGCCAAGTTTATCAGGCCCGGCCGCGCCGCCATGCGACAGATCTCTTCTCCCAGCGTCTGCTCCTCAGCAGCGCCAAACAGCACTACCCTGGCCGGATACCTATCCATGATCCTTACGGCCAATTCGGCATACCGTTCCGGATACCAGCGCTTGAGCACACTGCCCACGGCGCCGGGGCTGAATCCGACGAGGGGTTCCCTCCGTCCGATGCCGAGATCCGCAAGGCGCCGTTCCGCCCTTGCCTTTTGCTCGCGGCCGACCGGAACGAGAAGCGCCTTCTCGCTCACCCTCAGGCCGAATCCTTCCAGCAGCTTGAGGTCGTGTTCGAGGCGCGGGATGCGGAATTCCTCCCTGGATGAGCGGGCCTTGTGCGTGAGCAGAAGGCCTCTCCCGTCGGTCGCGTATCCCATCCGGTCGGGGATTCCGGCCAGGCTGGCGATCAGCGCGGCTTCAAAGGCCCTTTGCAACAGAATCGCTCCCTCAAATCGGCGGGCCCGAAGGTAGCGTGCAAGCCGCAGCATGCCGGACAAACCTCTGTGCGCCCCCCTCCCGTCATACTCGATAATCTCGTCGATATGAGGGTTGTGGGCGAGGATCGGAATGACCCAGGGTTTGGCTACCACCGAAACCTTCGCGTCAGGAAACGATTCCCGTATGCACCGCAGCGAGGCGGTTGCCAGGACCACGTCGCCGATCCAGTTCTGCGCACGAACGAGGAGCCTGCCCCCGTTGGCTCCGAACGGCCTTCGGCTCACGAACTCCATCTCCTATCCTTTCCTTCGAAGCTCCAACGGTCAGATGATTGCACGCTACGAATGTGGCCTTGTCAAGCGGACGCAGCGATCCCTTTCCGTTGCCGAGGACGGCAGAGGGTGGAGCATGAAGATTTTTCGCTTGACGGGCCGTCCGAGGCTTCGCTATTATTTCGCATACGAAAGGATTGTCTCGTGCAAGGCTACCACGATTGCATCGTCTTTCTCCTTGCAAAGGCCTATCAGAAGGCGCACGGAAACTTGAAGAAGCGCCTTTACGCTCACGGCCTGACCCCGATTCAGTTCCTGATCCTGGAGGCACTGTTGGAGGAGGACGGACTTTCGGCCGGCGATATAGGGAAGAGACTCGTGCTTGACAATGCGACCCTGTCCGGCGTCCTTGACAGGATGGCAGAGAAAGAGTGGGTCCTCAAACAGGCCGATCCGAATGACAAGAGGTTCGTACGCGTTCACCTCACCCGAAAGGCGAAGGGACTGAAGGAAGATCTGGGGGCGGAAAGAGAGCGGGCAAACGAAGAGATTCTCCGGGACCTTTCGATCGAGGAAAAGGTCCTTTTGAAACGATTGCTTCGCGACGTAAGGGGTTGATCTTTTCCGGCCTATTATTTTGCGTACTAACTACTTTCTCGTCCCTGGAGACGCTTCCGCAGCGCAGGCGCAACGAGGCTCCCGTGCAAGGCGAACAGGCGTACAACGATCTGACAGAGCACATGCGGAACTGGCTCTTCGGTCTGCCCGAATCCGACATCCTGCCGCTGATGCTCGGGCTTCGTTTCAGTCCCGAGGAGGCGGCGTTTCTGGCTAGGTTTCCTCACATGCCGCACACCATGGAGCAGCTCTCTGAGAAGCTCGGCATTCCTCCGGAACGGCTGTCGGAGACGATGCAGCCTATGATCAGAAAGGGGCTCATCTACGAGGTGGAAGGCAAGAGGGTCAAGCCCAAGGACGAAAAGCATGTCGTCTACAACCCGGACCGATGCATCGGGTGCGGCGTGTGCGCCCACAACTGCCCCACCCAGAGCCTGCGCCTCGATCGGATCGACCAGGAGCAGGATTATCCACTGAGCATGGGCGACGCCGGCCGGCGGATGCTGGCCGAAAGGGGCCGGGATTTTTCCAAGATCTACTGATTCTCAGCCGAACAGCAGCAAAGGGGGAGGTTCGCGATGAAGACACGCATCACAGAGATGTTCGGCATCGATCGCCCGATCGTACAGGGGGGGCTCATGTGGGTTGCGCGGGCCGAACTCGTCTCCGCGGTCTCGAACGCGGGCGGGATCGGGTTCATGACCGCCCTCACGCATCCGGACGCCGAAGGCCTTCGCGCCGAGATACGCAGGTGCCGCGAGATGACCGACAAGCCCTTCGGCGTGAACTTGACCTTTCTTCCCACCCTTCGGCCGCCCGACTACCCGGCTTACATCAACGTCTGCATCGAGGAGGGCATCCGGTTCATCGAGACCGCCGGCCGGAACCCGGAGCCCTACCTGGAGCAGCTCAAGGCCGCCGGGATCACGGTCATCCACAAGTGCACCTCGGTCCGCCACTGCGTGAAAGCGGAGAAGATCGGCTGCGATGCGGTGAGCATCGACGGCTTTGAGGCGGCCGGCCATCCGGGCGAGGACGACGTCACTTCCCTAATCCTCATTCCGTTGACGAGGGATTCGGTCCGCGTCCCGGTCATCGCCTCCGGCGGCTTCGCAGACGGCAGGGGGCTCGCAGCCGCCCTTGCGCTCGGCGCCGACGCCGTGAACATGGGCACGCGGTTTGTCGCAACCCGCGAGGCTCCGGTCCACGACAACGTGAAACAGGCCTTGATCGACCACGACGAACGCAGCACGCGGCTCATCATGCGTACCCTGCGAAATACGGAGCGGGTGCTTCACAACGAGGCGGTCGACAAGGTCCTTGCGATCGAGAGCAGGGGGAACACGAAGATCGAGGACATCATCCCCTTCGTGTCGGGCCTTGTCGGCAAAGAGATGCTCCAGGACGGCCGGATGGACAAAGGCGTGCTCTCCGCGGGCCAGAGCATGGGCCTCATCCGGGACATCCCGACCTGTCGCGAACTGCTGGACCGCATCATGGCCCAGGCCGAGGCGATCATCCGGGAGAATTACGGCAGACTCGCATAGCCGGCCCTACCGCCGTCTTGTGCCTCTTTCCGGAGCCCCTGGTTTGGTTCAAAGCGAGCCGTCCAGCTCGTCGGCTACCGGCTTCTTGCAGGCCCTGCATCTCTGGGCGCCCCGGAACAGGGGCGCGCCGCACGCAGAGCAGTGGTAGCGTTTGCACTCCGCACGCACCCACGCAACGCTCCCCGCCTCATCGCCTTGCTCCGCGACCTTTTTGCGCCACAGCGGAATCGTCCGGGCCATGACCCTCCGGCCCGTGGCATAACCGAAGGCCTCGGTCTTGTCGCAGGGCCACTGCGCGCACTGGTGGCAGGAGTAGTACCCCTTTGTCTTCACGCAGTCCCGGATGGCGCAGATCCTACAACCCACGTAAAGCTTGTCGGACGAATCGGGCTGCATGCAGCCGAGACATGCCGTTTCCTCGGGCTTGGTCCCGTAAAGGTTCGCCATGATGTCCCTGAATTTTTCGTTCCGGTCTCTGGTCGCGATGTACACGCCGCAAAACCCGCAATGAAGCCCGCAGGGGGCCATCAGGGCCTTGTTTCTGATCTCCTCTTCGCTCCATCCACCCATGTCCTGTTCCCCCTCAGGTTTCGATCCTTCGCATGCCCTTGCGGTATCGCTCGGGCAGTTCCTGATAGATGGCAAGCCCTGCCCGGAAGAATTCCTCGTGGGTTGCGGGGACATCCCCCTTGACCTTCCCCGGATTGCCGGCCACGATCTTGCCTGCCTCCACCGCAAAGCCCGTGGGGATGAGCGTGAGCGCGGCGACCAGCACGCCCTCCCCGACCACGGCGCCTTGCAGGACCACGGCGCCCATGCCTACGACGCTGCCCCTTCGGACGGTCGCATCGTGAAGGATGGCCCCGTGCGCCACGATCACATCCTCTTCGATCCTCACCTCCGCACCGGGAGATACGTGAATCACGCAGTTCTCCTGTACGTTGGAGCCGTCTCCGACCGAGATCTTCCCGAAGTCCCCGCGCAGGACGGCGCCGGCGCCGATGAAGCATTTCTTCCCGATGCTCACGTCTCCGATCAGCACCGCGTCCGGGTGCACGAAGGCCTCCGGGTCCACCGCAGGAGCCCTGTTCTCAAAGGCATAAAGAGGCATCGTTCTTATCCTCCGGCCATGATGGCTCGTTCGACGAGCTGGGGAAGCATCAGCACCTCGGTTTCACGCTCTTTGGGAAGGTTCGCCACGGCCTGCCCGTAACATCCCGTGCAGATGTGAACCATCCATCCGGTTCGGATGCCCTCGATCATGTGGGCCAACCCCTCGGGTTTGTAGCAGCACTGCGGGGCGCTGATCCGGTGGATGTCCAGGCCCTCGAGCTTGGCAAATACGCTTTCCGTGGATTTGAGGTCCATCGGCACGGGCGAGAACCTCCGGTGAAGCTTGTAACAACCCGCGTAGTAATCGATGCGCTGCCGGAAAGGGATCGGATCCAGGACCTCGGCAAGCGTGACGGGGTAGAACACGATGGGCGCTTCGGGGAAGGCATTCTTGAAGATCGGATAGCAGGGCGAACAGAAGATCACCAGGCGCCTGGCTCCGAGGGCTTTCGCAGCGTCGAGGTTTCTGCCCACGAACTCTTTGGACAACCCCCGGCACTCCTGCAGCGCCTCTTCATCGCGGGCCCGGATGGCGGGGCGGTAGAGAAGGTTCCCGCAACAGTACTCCTTTGACAGAAAGGTATAGGAGAATCCCTTTCGATCGTAAACGTGCGCCAGCGAGGAAAGCATCTGGGGCAGAAAGGAAGGAATCTGGCACCCGGAGATGATCACATTCTCCGCCGGCCGGTCGCAGACGAGGTTCCACTCCGCCAGGACGGCCCTCCGGTCCGCCAGGCCTTCGAGTCCGTTGCCGGTCGAGCGGATGAGTTCCACTGCCCTGGCATCGATCATCGGATGCATCTTCCTCCCCCTTTCCGGCTCAGGCGCGCGCGAGGGCCTGGAGCGACGCGAGGATGGTCCCGGCCTCCGCGATCGTCTCCTCGATCACCTCGCGGGCGCTCTTGATCGTGTCCACATAGCCGCCGATCTGACCGCAGTAGACGGTTCCCTCCTCACAGTCCCCCTGGATGCATGCCCGGATGGACCGACCCTCTCCGATCATCTCGAGCAATGCCTCCCGGGATACGTTCTTCCGCTCCGCATCCAGGATGGATTCGGAGAGCCTGTTTCTCACCGAACGGGTCGGGCCGCCGAGGGTTCTTCCCGTAATGCACGTACCGTTGTCGGTCACGTTCAACACCGCCGCCTTGAAGTTCGGGTGGGCCGCAGACTCGTGGGTCGCGATGAACCGGGTCCCCATCTGCACTCCTTTGGCTCCCAGGGCAAGGGCCGCCAGGAACCCCTTTCCGTCGCAGATGCCTCCGGCCGCGACCACCGGCACGTCCACCGCTCGCACCGCCTGGGGGACCATGGCCATGGTGGTCAGTTCGTCGACCCCGTTGTGCCCCCCTGCCTCGAATCCTTCCACCACGACGATGTCGACGCCTGCCTCGGCGCTCTTCCGGGCCCCGGAAACATTGAATGCGACATGGACGACCTTGCATCCCTGGTCCTTGATCATCGCCGTGTATCGCTTCGGGCTGCCCGCCGAGGTCGAGATGACGCTCGCACCCATCCGGATCGAGGCCCGGATCAGGTCTTCCGCGTCGGGCCGCACCAGGGGGATGTTCACACCGAAAGGCTTTTTTGTTTTCTTCTTGACTTCCTCCAGATCCTGCTCGATTTCCGAAACCGTCATGCCTCCCGCACCGAGCAGCCCCAAACCGCCCGCCTCCGAGACCGCGGATACCAGCTCCGCCCTGCCCACCCAGATCATCCCTCCCAGCAGGATCGGGTAGCGGATCCCCAGAATGTCGCAAACCTCTGTTCGGAACATAGGCACAGCCCCCTCTTCTTCGATCCCGGCAATCCCCCCTCGCTTCGCCCTTCCGTGTTCCCCGGGCCCGCGCCCTGCGCCTCCCCGGCCGCGGCACGGCGCAAGTGGCCGCACGGAAACTGCAAGGTACCGTTTCAAATCCCCCGAGGTCAAGCCGCCTGCCGCCTTGACCCGAGCCGTCCGAACGATTGCGGACCGCGGACCGCGCCCCGCCGCAAGACCTTCCCGTTGTCCTTGCTTCGGCTTGCCGAATTCCCAAACCTACTCTATATTCGTGTCATACGGCCACTGCATCCGGGATCGACAGCATGAAGATTTGGCTTTTCACGGTTCTCTTCCTGAGCCTTGCCTCCCTCGCCGGAGCCGAGCCTTCTCCATCGGTGCGGTATCTCATGAACGAACCGGTCACCCTTTTCGACTGGGGCATCGTTCGGCTCCACGAGTACCTGGAGGAGTACACGACCCACTACCTCCAGACGGCATCGGTTCAGGATATCTACGCCACGGTCAGTTACGACTCTCGCCGAAACATCATTCTGCTCTCGATTGTTGCCACCCGCCAGGCCCGGCAGCAAGACGAGTCCCCCGAATCGGTCCGCACGAGCAGCAAGGACGTGTGCAGGGGCGTCACCCAGACGCTTCGCAAAGAGTTTCTCGCGGATCGGGACAGGAGCGTTCGCCGCTCTCTGGGGATCTATCGGTTCTTCGGCCACCTGGGTTTCCGGGGGAAGGACGAGCCCCTGGACGCCTTCGAGGAAATCGAGCGTATCACCGTCATCAAGGTGAGCGTCTACAGTGACCGGGACCCGGGCCGGCTCATCCTCGAATCGGAGAGCCCGCTCATGGGCCAGGACATCCTTTTCGGGGAGGCGAAGTGACCGCTACGGAAGGTCCAGGGCGAGGTCGAACCGCCGATCGGGATGGTCGGTCCACTCGTCCAGCACCGGGGAATAGTCCCTGACCTGCACGTACCGCCCGTCCGGCGAGAAGGTGAGCAGCCGCAGCCAGCCGTTGCCACCGCGCTTCTGGTTCTGGTAGTCCACAACCATCTGGTGGACCACGTTCCCCGCCTGCCCACGGCTCTCGAGGCGCGCGGCCACGCACACATGTCCGCTCACGACCATCACAACACCGCGGTGCACGGAGACGAGTTTCGTCCAGATCTCTTCCCCCGTGTTCAGCCCGGCCCCGTCGGCCGCAAGCGGGTAGTCCTGCGGGGGATATTCCTGGCCGCAGAGGGCTCGATCGTACCGCCTGCCGTCGGCGTCCAGGTAGGCGTGCGTGACAAGGATCGTCGGGATGCCCGGATTCCTCGCGAGCACCTCGTCCGCCCACCTGACGACATCGTCGCGTGGCCCGAATTCCAGGGCCAGGATCAGCCATTGCCTCCCGGCCGCCTCGAACCGGTGGACGCTGTTGTCCGGCCCTGCAGGTTCCCTGTCGTAAACCTCCGCAAAGGTCGGCCACCGCCGGAAATCCTCGAGCGGGAAGAAACCTCCGAACAGGCTGTCGCGGTTCTTCGCGGACCCCTTCGGCCCCATGTCATGGTTCCCGAGCGCGATCGCATACGGGACCTTTCCGTCCAGGACCGACATGGCCTTGCGCGCGCGCCTCCATTCCTTTTCGCTGTTGTGTTCCACCACATCGCCGACATGGAACACGTACCGGATATTGCGCGCCTCGGCGTTTGCGGCGATCCAGCTCGTCTGGGCCTCGAAGATCTCCGGATATTTCCAGGCATAGATCTGCGTGTCCGGGAGAACCACGATGGAGAAGCCGGCATCCGCGCCTTCCCCCGGGGCCGCGGGAGGGACCCCTGCGAAGAGCATCACCAGAAAGAGAACCACACGCAAACGCAGCCGCCGCAGGGCGGCCGGGAGAGGCCGGCCCCGCGGGGTCGCCAATCGCAGGCCTCTTCGGGAAGGGCGGTCCTTGTTGATCTGCATTCGGGAGGGTCCTCTTGCATCCGGGAAGAGGGCTTCTTTCACGAATCCATTATCGGACCGCCCGGGTGCATCCTGCAAGCGAATTCGAAACCGGTCGGCCTTCGAGAGGAATCCTCGGGTGCGGGATCTCCGTCCGCTCATGGGTTCCGCCCGTCACTTCGCAAGCGCCCGGCCGCGGCCGGTTGCCTTCGTCCCGCCCTCTTCCTGCTCTTTTGCGTATCGTTCCTTCAGGACCACCTTCTTGACCTTCATTGTGGGGGTTAAGGGCAGATCGCCCACAAAGCGGATGTGCCTCGGGTACTTGAACCGGGCGACCTTGCCGTCCAGATAGCCGAGCACTTCCTCCTCGAGGAGGGTTTCCCCCCTGGCGGGTACAATGAAGGCCATTCCTGTCTCCCCCCATTTCTCGTCAGGCACCCCGATGATCGCCACGTTGGAGATCTTCGGATGGCCGGCCAGGATTTTCTCCACTTCGGCAGGGTAGACGTTCTCCCCTCCACTGCGATACATGTCCTTGGCGCGGTCCACGATGTAGAAATACCCCTCCTCATCCATGTACCCGAGATCCCCCGTGTGGAGAACCCCCTCCACGAGCGTCTTGGCCGTGGCTTCCGGCAGGTTCCAGTATCCGTTCATGACCGTCGGCCCTTTCGCGACGATCTCTCCGATCTCGCCCGGGGCCGCCCTCTTCCCGTTCGCACCCTTGATCCAGATGTCGGTGAAGAAACCGGGCTTTCCAATGGAGCCCATCTTCCTCTGCGTGTCCTCCTTGGGGAGCATCATCATGGCCGAGTTCTCGGTCTGGCCGAACCCCTGGCGCATGTGGAGCCCGCGCTTGGCTAATTCCTCGAAGAGGACCGGCGGCGTCCTCTCCCCGCCGCCCATCACGCAGCGCACACTGCTCACGTCGGTCTGGTCCAGTTTGCCCGTCTCCAGGATCATACGCCACATCGTTGTCAGGGCCAGAACGATCGTGGCACGGTATCGCTCGATGTCCGAGGCGAACTCGGACGGATTGAAGCCGCGCCGCATTACCATGGTCATTCCTGCGCACAGGGCCGGAGTCGCGACAATAAACAGTCCCCCCGAATGAAACAGCGGCATCTGGGCCACGAGCACATCCTCCGGCCGGGCTTCCGTATAGAAGGCGATCTGAAAATTCTTAAAGAACGTCTGCTCGTGCGTCAGCACCGCCCCCTTCGGGTTGCCCGTCACGCCCGATGTGTAGAGGATTGCCAGAGGGGCATCGAACGGAACAGGGGTCTCCGGCACCGGTTCCGTCACCGGTTGCTCCCCCGTCAGCTCGTCATAGTCCTCGGCCCAGGCCGGGCACCCGGGCGCTTGGGTGCCGGTCCCCCCGGGGCTTCCGCTCGCCATGTAGATGAATTTGTCCGCCTCTACCTTGAGCCGGCCGCGAATCGGATCGATGCTGCCCACAAAAGCATCGTGAAAGACCACCATCCTGGCTCCGCAGTCGTTGAGCTGATACTCGAGTTCAGGGCCCACAAGCCGATGATTCAGAGGCACAAGAATCGCGCCCAGCTTGGCACACGCGAAATAGACCTCCAGAAACTCCACACAGTTCAACAAGATCACCGACACCCGGTCGCCGTTGCGGATCCCCCGTTTACGAAGGAAATGAGCGGCACGGTTCACGCCCTCGTTCAATTCCTTGTAGGTTACCGGCTTGTCCTCGAAGATGATCGCCGGTTTCTCTGGCGACATGTCCGCTCTCTTCCGCACAATGTAGCCGACATCCCAATGGACCGACATGCTCCCAGACACCTCGCTCTGCGAATTGCCAGGTTAAACTCCCTGCCCCATGTCAAGAATCGGCCGAACCTCTTCGATATCGAAGCGGATGAGATGCTTGAGCATTTCCGCCGCATCCCCGACCCTGGCCCTGACCATCCCCTTGACTTGGTCGAACAACTTCCCCTCATCCTCCATGGACCGAACCTTGAGGTAAAGGCGACATCCCTCCTGCCGCATCCCTGTCTTGCCATGCAGGGTAACCAGACAGGTCGCGAAAGGGTTCTCCTTCAGGTTTTCATAGGTTCGGTTGTCTCCCACCATCACCAGGACCGTTTCGTCGTCAACCAGCGCGAGAGACCCGAAAACAGCCAGGTTCACCCTGCCCGATTTGTTCGTCGTGGCAAGCACATTCGATCTTCCTTCGGCCCGAAAGTATTCCCTCACCTTCTCGCTCACCTTCATCGACTCCCCTCCTCATCGACCCTAGAAGAGTTCATACATCCTGCCGTCCCCCCTCGCAGTCAGCTTGAGCTCGACGTGCAGGGAGAGCAGCACCGATTCCAGGACGTCACGGCTTACCTGAAGGCTGTTGATGAATGCCCCTTCGAAAGAAGCACCCACAGCCATCATTTCCGCGATCATCAGGGTATGCCGGGTGGAGACGACCATCGGCTCCTGTGTGTTGCTCCGGAGCTTGTTCGCCACGTTGACGATGGACAGAGCGTCCGCCTCATCGATGCCCGTCTTCAGATGCAACACCCTTGTTTCGACCTCGGGCGGCAGGTAATCGAGCAGGCTCACGTAAAACCGGTCACGAAGCGCCGCATCCAGCATCTCGGTTCCGATGAACTCTTCTCCTTCGTTGAGCGTGGCAAAGAAGACCACCTCATCGGCCACCCGGATCAGACCCAGTTCGTCGGTCCACACCTTTCGGTCTTCCGCGAGGACCGAGAACAGCATGTTCAAGGCCTTCGGGTGCTCCGGCCGGTTGATCTCCTCCAGGTGAATCACGCAGCCGGGAGTCTGAATCGCCCTGGGGAAGAGGAACTCCTGGTAGTAGGTCTCGCCGCTCCTGAGCCGGTGTTCGCCGAACAACTGCCCCGGTTCGGAGAGGATCCCGATCTGGAAGCTGGCCAAGGGCCTGTTGTTGCGGGCCGCAAACTGACGAACCAGCGTGGACTTTCCGCACCCCTGCTTGCCGGCTACCAGGATATTCACCGGGTGGCGCTTGGCCAGGAGTTTTACCCTCTCCAGGTTTTCGATTACGTGTTTGGGAAGGAAGAAATGCTCTTCGGGCTGCGGAACGGTCAGGCCTTCGTCGAATCTACTCATCTCCCCTCTCTTTCCGACGGTTCCATCTCTGTGTGGGTCCTGCGGCTGACGCCGCAGACCGGAGGAATACCGGCGTGGGCGACAGGACTTCAATCGCCCCCTGCCCCCTGCCCCCGTACCCATTACCCTTGCGCCATACAGCCCCCGTCGGCTAATAGAAAACTTCCTTCTGCCGCTCGAGCAGGAATTGTTTGAGTTCAGGGATGTTCCATCGAAGGTTCATGCTGTGCAGTCTCGAGATGATCCCCTTCGCCTCCTCCAGAACCGCAGGATCCTTTGTCCTCGGGATGGCCGCGAGCCTTTTCGAGAGTTCCTTCATCTGATCAGGCTCCAGCTCGAGAGACTCCGCGCGGGAAAACACACATTCGGCCCCACACCTGGGGCACTGCCGGAGATCCGACTCTCCGGTGGCGGGTCAGCAATTCGCGCAAAGGCGCTTGAACTCGCCGTGGTCTCCGGAGAAGCCGCAGGTGCGACAGGTGAGATCCATGGTCCACTCCATTGGGGTTCCCTTACTTGGAATCCTCGGCCAGGTCTTCGATGCCCGCGGACTTTCCCCACGGGGCCTCCCCGGGGCCGACTTTCTGTTTGACTTCGCCGCGGAGCTCATCCACCGCCAACCACTCCTGGCACTGGGGGCACTGCCTCATGCTCAGCGAAGCATCGATACGGGCATTGTAAAGATACCGAAAATCCTTCACGGCCGCCTCGTACCCACAAGCAATGCATTTCATGTCATCCTCCTGTGCTGAACGTCGTCGACTGGGGGATTCCCCAATCATTTCTTCTGGAACGAGGTGCAAGCCGAGGCATCCTGGTCCGCGGCCACGGGCTTGGCCTTGTAGTAGGCCTGCCGCGGGTCCACCACGCGTTGCACACAGTCCCCTTTCTCCGGATTTCCCTCGACTGCGAAGAAGCACTTGCAGTCCTTGCATGTCGCCATCTGTCTCACCTCCTCTCCGCCAGGGATATGCGGGATTTCATCCGGGTTCTCCCCTCCGGACGCAGACCCCTTGGACAACCGTGTCACTTCTTTTCCATCTGTCTCTGCACACGACGATAGGCAGGGTCCGCGCATTCGGTCCCGTCCTTGTCGATCATCCCCATCCTGGAGAAGTGCCCGCACTTCGCCGCATCCGTGTTGAAGAAGGTGATCATCCCCGTGTCTCCATCGAGGATATACGTGGGCGGATCCGCGGAGATGTCGGAGCCGATCTTCAGGATCTTGCAGACCCCTCTTCCGTCGGAAGCGTAGGCGTTCTCCGAAAAATTCCTGCACAGGCCGCAAGCAATATCCGGGACCTTCTCCCTCTCCTCGAAGGTCTTTTTCTTGGTGATCTCGCCGAACATCTTGTTGGAAGCCTGCTTCCATTGGTCTCTTCGTCCCATAGTCTTTCCCCCTGTTTGCAGTGGAATCGCTTGCCTTCGCTATGCCGACCTTAGCGGCCGGCCTCTCTGGAAGGGCCTGCACCGCTCAGGAACGGTGGGCCGTCGCCCCTCCCTCGAAGCCGGATCCTCCGATCGTGGTCTCGAATCCCCTGCTCCGATAGATGTCCGCGGGGATCTCCACGAAGGCAGGCTCCATCGACTCGACCTCCCGGAGCGGCCAGTCCAGGCCCAGCCAGGCGTACTTGTCCTGACACCAGTTGTGAAAGGGAAGAAGGTCGACCCGGACGATCCCTTTGCCCATCTTGGCAAGCAGGTCCGCTGCGCCGGTATGGAACTCGAGGGAATCGTTGAAGCCCGGGACGACCGGGATGCGCACCCAGATCTCCCTGCCTGTCTCCGAGAGCAGCCCCAGATTCTCCACAATCAGGTGGTTGGTCACGCCGGTTTTCTCCCTGTGCAAAACCGGATCGATGTGCTTCAGGTCGAAGAGCACGATGTCCGTGTCTTTGGCCAGGCCCTTGAGCACATCCCAGTCGCAGCATCCGTTCGTGTCCAGACAGACGTGCAGGCCCCTCCTCTTGGCCTCCTGGAGAAGCCCGCCGGCGAACTCGGCATGCGCCGTCGGCTCGCCTCCGCTCAATGTCATCCCCCCTCCGGAATTGTCGTAAAAGGGCCGGTCCTGCTCCACCTCCGCCAGGATCTCCTCGACCGTCATCGGCTTTCCCACGATCTGCAGCGCGTCGTACCGGCAGGCCTCCACGCACTTCATGCACAGATCACAACGATCGCGCACGATCTTGTGATAGGTACAGTCCTCCTGCTGTGTCTCCTCGGGAGGGATCGGGGGACGGACGGCATCCCTCGGGCACGCATCGAGGCAGGCCCCGCACTGCACACAGAGCCGCCGTTTCCAGTACAACTCCGGATGCGGTGAAATGGTTTCCGGGTTGTGGCACCACTGGCATCGCATCATGCAGCCCTTCAGATACACGTTCGTCCGGAAGCCCGGACCGTCGTTTACGCAGAACCGCTGAATGTCCGTGATCAAGGCCTTCTCCGACATCTCCTCTCTCCCGCCCCCCGCTCTCGAATTCCCTACAGACTCTCCGCAAGGGGCCTCACGTTCTTGCGCTTCTCCAAACCCGGGAACGGTTCGGCAAGCCTTTGGGTCTTTTCCGCAAGGGGAAGGCGAAAGGGTCAAGGGGCGGTTGAAGTCCTGTCCTGACCCGGCCACGCCGCCTCTAGATCCTCACCGGCTGCGCTTCGCCGAAGACCTCTCGCAGAACGTCACAGATCTCCTGCAACGTCGCCTCCGCCTTCACGCATTCCAGGATATCCGGCATCAGGTTCACGGAGGCGTCCCCGGCGTGGACCCTCAATTCCGCCAAGGCCTTTCGAACCGAACCACCGTTTCGTTCCCTCTTCAGACGGGCCAACTCCTCCTTCTGCCGCTCTTCGGCCGTGCTTATCAACCGCTCGTCGTAGGTGTCTTCGACGACCCGCTTGATGCTCACTTCAATCTCGTTCTCATCGTTGAAGCAGTTCACGCCGACGACGAAGTCCTCCTGCTTCTCGATCCGCCTCTGACGCTCGTAGGCGCTCTTGGCAACGGCCTTCTGCATGTATCCGTTCTCGATCGCGGCTACCGCTCCCCCCATCCTGTCGATCTTCTCGATCTCGGCCAGCGCGGCCTCCTCGATCTCGTCCGTCAAGGCCTCCATCATGTAGGAGCCCGCCCACGGATCGTTCACGTCGGCGATCTTGGCCTCATGAATCAGGATCCGGGTCGCATCCAGATTCAGCTGAACCGCCTCGAGACTGTGCCCCAGGCCGAGGGGTTCGTCAAACGGCGGGAAGGTCAGGGGCATGGCGCCGGACATGCCGGCGGCCATGCCACCGATCACGGCCCTCGTCAGGTTGTTGAGCGGCCTCTGCAGGGTGGTCGAAGAGCAGCCGATATGCGCCGATACCGGCTGGCGGATCATCATGCTCCTGGGGTTCTTCGCGCCGAACCGCTCTTTCAGCATTCGGGCATACATCCTTCGAGCCGCCCGCTGGAAGGCGATCTCGTGGTAGATCTCCATGCTGCCGCCGAACGCGTTGAACGTGAACATGGGCGCAAAACGATCCACATCAAGCCCCGCATCCACCCCGGTCTGCAGATAGGCCGCCGCATTGGCCATGGAAAAGGCGAGATCCTGGGCGCGCGTCGCGCCGGCCTCGCGTATGTGATATCCCCCGATGCTCGTGATGTTCAAATTGGGCATGCGCTCGGTGCAAAAGACGAGTATGTCCCGAAAGAGCCTCAAGGACTGTCTGGGGGGATAAATGTAGGTGCCCCTGGCGATGAATTCCTTCAGGATGTCGTTCTGCGGCGTGCCTCGAAGCCGATCCAACCGGATCCCCCGCTTTTCCGCCAGGGCGGCGTACATGGCGATGATCACCGCCGCGGGGGCGTTGATCGTGAAATTGGATGCAACCCTGTCCATTTCCAGATCGCCGGCGTACGCCTCGTAGATCACCTGGAAGTCCCGGAGCGAGTCGACCGCCACGCCCACGCGCCCCACCTCTCCCTCCGCCTGCGGGCTGTCGGAGTCGTAACCGCACTGGGTGACCAGGTCGAAGGCCATGTTCGGCCCGCCGCTTCGGCCGATGGAGTGCATTCGCAGCAAGTAATCGCGGTAGTCCGAGGCGGTGCCGAACCCTCCGTATTTGCCCACACTTCCGCCGCCGCCCCAGTCCGGCCGGTGGCCTCTCTTGGCGCTCTCCTCTGCAAATGCCCTCCAGAAATCGAACGGATTGTTTCCTGCGGTAAACGGATACTGCCCCGGGAAACCGACCTTCTCAAGGAAATCAAAGCCGTCCCGGGCCGCGGGGCTGTAAAATCGTGTCGGGCTCTTGGACAGATGGAACCGCTTCAGCCTCGGTTCCAGGACGTTCTGCCGCCACTCTCGCTCCGCCTTCGCCACATCGTCCCTCGTATCCGCATCGTTCGCCATCCCGTTTTCCTCACGAAAGAACAGGCGATCTCCCTGCAGTCACATCCCTTCCAACAGCTAGGTGCCCGCGGCGCCTCGAACCCTCGATCGTATATACTCCGCGATCGCCGGGATGGAAGTCCCGGATGTGAACACCTCCCCCACCCCGATTTCTTTCAATAGGGGGATGTCCTTTTCCGGGATGATTCCGCCCACGAGCACCAGGATGTCGTCCGCCCCTTGGTCCTTGAGCCTCTCCATCACCTTTCGGCTCAATGCCACATGGGCCCCGGAAAGGATGGACAGCCCGACCACGTCCACATCTTCCTGAAGCGCGGTCACGGCGATCTGATCCGGGGTCTGCCGTAGGCCCGTATAGACGACTTCGAAACCCTCATCCCTCAAACCGTAGGCGACCACTCGGGCCCCTCGTTCGTGCCCGTCCAGTCCGGGTTTCGCCAGGAGCACCCGGATCTTTCGCTCCCCGCTCATCCCTTGCCTCCCGTGTTCAATGCCTCGACGTCCTCCCGTCCCTGCGTTTTCACCACCACGGTGGTCAGGACGCAGAGACCGTTCGTCGGGTCAAGCCACCAAAAGGCAAGATGAGTGCCAAGATCCGAAACGCAGGGGCAACCACCCAATTCTACTGAATAATATTATAGGAAACGCACCCGTCCGAGGAGAGGGGGAAGGGGGATCGTCGGGACACAGTTGCCCCATGTTCAAATACGCTCCTCATCTAACCCGATGATTTCATTACATGAACTTATCTTGGCCCATCAGGGCCACAACAAGCCAGGCAATGGGTCATTTGGGAGACAAATCGGTTGACATTGGAGCAGGCTGCTGACAGACTTCACGAGGGTTGCTTTGGACCGAGAAGGAATCAGTGGTCAGGGACCGCAAGGCGAAAGGGCAAGTGCGGAAGCTGGGAGGGGTCAGGGATCAGGCTCCGGTTCCGCCCCCCCAAGGAGAGCATATCGAAGGGGATCCCACTTCAGCGGGGCGAAACAGAATGCCTGTCATCGTGAGAGTCCCGGGGTCTTTGCGAGAGTGGTTCCAGGGAAGCGACGAAGCCTCCTGCCCGGCAGGAACCCTCGGCGAATGCATCGATCAGCTCGATCGCCAATTTCCCGGCGTCCGGCGTCGCCTGCTGAACGATGAGGGCAGGATTGCCGCCGTGCTCATCTTCCTGAACGGCGAGAACGTCACGAAGCTCAAAGGCCTCACCACGGAAATCAGCGACGGCGATGAAATCGGCATCATTCCGCTTGCCGCAGGGGGGTGATCGCCGTGATCATCGACGATCCGAGGTCGAAATTCATTTTCGTCTATCATCCCCTGACCCTGATGGGCAGGAGCTACACCGTGCATGAGGGCAAAGCGATGACGAACGGCGAGGTCCTCGAATACTGGGGCAAGTGGCTCGTCCTCGGGGAAAGGCCCGTTCTCGATGCGCTGGCGGAGAAGCTCGATCCGTATGTGGAGAACAAGGAGATCCCCTGCATAAAGTATGATCGGTCACCGCCTGTCAACCTCGGCGTAGCCGAGTGCGTGATGATGGTCTATTGCGACCGACGCCACCGAGACGAGGTCTGGAAGATCCTGGCGCGGTTCGGGATCAAGATGAAGGCCTGGGTCACGGAACGGGAGACCATGCAGATGTGGTTGCCGGGGGGCATTCTCCTCGAGCGATGGATGGCGTCACAGGACTACGATGAGGCCACCCGGCAGGCGATCCGGGAAGATGCCGGCAAGAGACTCGGGTACATCTTCGACCATCCGGACGAGGTCTACAGGACCTGGGAACAGTAGAAAGCCGGTCGCGGGCAAGAAGCAAAGAAGGTGTCAGGCATCAGGGATCGGGAGTCAGGCCCTGCCCTACCCCGCAACAAGAGGAGTAACGGTCATGTCCGAGAAGCAGGCCCATGGGGAAGGGACGCCCGCGCCGGTTTCACTCGGGATCCTCGAGCTTCAGAAGACCGTCCTGGATCTTGAGAGAAGGAGCCGCTTCTTTGAGATGCTGATCCGAAGCCTGCCGGGCGTCTTCTATGCCTTCGACCAGGACCAGCAATTCCTCAACTGCAACGAGAACATGGAAAAGGTCACCGGATACTGCCGGGACGAATTGCTGCACATGACGGTGAACGAACTCTTTTTCGGAGCGGACCTGAAGCGCATCAAGAAGGCGGTGCGAACCGTTTTTTCCCAAGGGGAAGTCACCGTGGAGGCGGAACTGACGAACAAGCGGGGAGAGAGAATCCCGTACCTGTTCTCCGCGGTGAGCACCCGAATCGAGAACGCCATGTACGTTCTGGGCATGGGTATCGACTTGACCGAACTCAAGCAGACGCAGGATGCGTTGCGCGAGAGCGAGATCTTCAACCGCGTTCTGGCCGAGAGGATGACCGTGGGGGCCATGCTTTGTCAGAACTCCAAGATCGTCTTCGCCAATGACGCCCTTCTGTCGATGTTCGGTTACGCAGAGGCAGACCAGCTCTTCGGCAAGGATATCGGGGAACTGGTTTCCCGGGAATTCGAGATGTACTTCAGGGAGATGTTCGACGTCCTGGAGAAGAGATTCTCCCAGCAGAGGTCCTTCGAAACCCGCTGTTTGACCAGGGCCGGCCGCGAGATCTGGATTCAGGGCAAGGCAAGCTTGATTCAGTGGAAGGGCCTCCCGACCGTTTTCATGACCGCCAGAGACATCACAGACAGCAAGGAGAGAGAGTTGTCGATGCTCGACGAAGCGGAGCATCTCCGACGGGAGAACATCAGCCTGCGCTCCTCGATCAAGGACAGGTATCGCCTCGGGAAGATCATCGGAAAGAGCCCGGTGATGCAGGAGGTCTATGAACTCATTCTCAACGCCGCCGCCACGAACGCGAATGTGATCGTGTACGGCGAGTCGGGCACGGGCAAGGAACTGGTCGCACGAGCCATCCACGAAATGAGTTGCCGGTCGGACAGGCCGTTCGTACCCGTCAATTGCGCGGCGATCCCGGAGAATCTGCTGGAAGGCGAGTTCTTCGGTCACAAGAAGGGGGCCTTCACCGGAGCGCACGCGGACAAACAGGGATATCTCGATCTGGCGGACGGGGGGACGCTGTTTCTCGACGAAGTGGGGGAATTGAGCCTGAACCTGCAAGCCAAGTTGCTGCGGGCCATTGACGGAGGAGGCTATTCCCCTGTGGGAAGCAGCGTGAACCGGGTGTCCGATTTTCGCATCATCGCCGCCACGAATCGCAATCTTATGGAACAGGTTCGACAAAGGGCGATCCGGGAAGACTTCTTTTACCGGGTTCATGTCATTCCGATCAACGTCCCCCCCTTGCGGGACCGGAAGGAGGACATCCCGCTGCTCGTGGAACAATTCCTCAAGCTCTATTCGGAGAGCGACGACTCTCCCCCCTTGCCCGGCCATTTCCTGGAGGCGCTCATGCGGTACGACTGGCCGGGCAATGTAAGGGAACTCCAGAATGCGATTCAGCGTTACATTGCCGTAAAGCGCCTTGAATTCATCCCGTCCTCCCCTTGCGGACACAAGGGCCAGCGGGCTCCGGAGGCTGCGCTGACGGTCGAGACGGACGGGACTGTCAGGCTCACCAGGAACGTGGAGGAGGCGGAGAGAATTTCCATCAGCAAGGCTCTCGAACTTTGCAAGGGGAGAAAAGGAAGGGCGGCGGAGGCCCTGGGTATCTCGCGCAAAACCCTGTTCAGGAAGATGAAGAGGCTGGAAATGTCCTGACCTTCCCCCGCAACCAGAGTCACAAGTGACCCAGATCAGGGGATATGGAGTCAAGACTGTCACTATTCTCCGTCACATTGTGAATACAGCAGCTTACATTCCCTGCCGCCTCACTATTGTGGCACATGTGTCCCGCTCAAACGCCTGACGCGTATGCGGGGCATGGCCCCTGATATTGTCTTTCATAAAGAAAAGCGGGACGTTAGGGACTCGGCCGGCCTCCTGGCATCCTTCTTGCCCCTTTCCTGACAGCACAGGGATCAGAAACCCGGGATTCGGGGCAAGGGTCCCGCCTCCCCAAGGCAGCGGAGAACGCGAAAGGAGCCATCGAGACCCCATGCAACCGAGTGACGCACGGCCGTCCGGCGTCTCCGAATACTGGCGGCTCAACCGGTCCGGTCTCGAGGCGGTCGAGCTGGCCAATATCCTGCGCGCCATGCGCAAGGTGGCCGGGCACCTGGGACCGAATGTGGGTCGGATCGAGTACGCCGGCATGTCTCGCGGAGGGGGCACCGCCATCCTCCTGGAGCCCACACCGCTCTTGGGCCGGTACCCGGTCCCGCCGGAAAAGATCGACTGTCTCGTGGGCCTGGTCGCCCACGAAGCCCTCCATCGAACCGAGTGGAGCGACCACGTCTGGAAGCTTCTGGAGCCGACCTTGCGAACGCTGTCCGGCTTGTCCAACGTGCGGCTTCAGAAGATCGTCAGCACAGGAGAGGACATCTACGTCGATTCGGTGGCCGACAGGACGGTGTTCGGTCTCTACACGCCGGCGGCCCGGAATCAGGCCCTCTCGGAGGCCCGGGCGAGGTTCCATCCGAAAACGCCCTCCCTGGACGCACTGGTCTACCTGTGGTGGACGGCGGCCTGGGGAGACAACCGGGGCTTCGAGCCTCACCCTGCGTACAACGAGCCGCTTGTCCACCTCGAGAGGCTGACGGCCCGCCTGCGAAGCATCCGAGAGGAGAGGACGGGGGTGACGGACCGCTGCGAGAAGCGAGCGGATCTCTACCTCGATGCATGGGAGGCAATCAAGGACTCGATCTCGTCCCTCAGGACGATCGACAAGACCCTCCTATGGTATCCGTCACCGGCAGAGCGGCACAAGGGCCCCGACCCGGCCGGCGGCAAGCGTGAAACCGCCAAAAGAAGCCTCTCTCCCTACGTGATGCAGCAGATCGAATTGCAGCTGGCGATGAACTCGCCCGACATAACGTCCGTCATCCAGTCCGTGGTGGGCCATGACGACCAGGATGTGGTCCCCACCTCCCGCTGGGATTTCAGCATACCGGCCCATCCGGTGGTCGACCCCCACCTTGTGTCGAGACTGCGGGTCCTCTTCCTGAACTACGCGGCTCGCAAGACCGTGGTCAATCGCGGGCTCCTGAGCGGGAAGGTGGACCGGCGCCGCCTCTACAGGGCGCCGGTATCCGGGCGCTGCTTCCATCAGAAGGAGAAGCTGCCGGAGATGGACTGGAATATCACCCTGCTGATGGATGCAAGCGGATCCATGCGGGGCACCAAGTGGCGAATGGTGGAAAACACGGTCGGCAATCTGCACAAGGCCCTGATGGGGTCCCGAAATCACTTCCAGGCATATGCCTATTTCGAGGTCGACGGAGTCTGTATGATCTCCCGGCTCGTACGGGACCGCAATCTCTTTTCCGTCCCGCCCAACGGCCAGACCGCCTCGGGGCAGGCGATTATCGCCGTTGCCTATTTCATGCCCAAGGGACGCAAGCGGAACCTCCTCATCCACGTAACCGACGGGGAGTCGAACCTCGGCTGTGATGTGCGCTGCGGGATCGAGTATTGCCGCAAACAGAAGATCCATCTGGTGACGCTGGGATGCGCTTACAAGGACCGCCATGCCATGCTCCGGCAGTACGGCAAGTCCATACAGTTTCTGGACCATTACGGGCAGCTCCCCCGGGCCGTCGAGAGGCTGCTGCGACACACGTTTCTGTATGGAAACAAGCCTCATCTTCTTGGAGACGGCCCTGCCGGCCGAGCAAAAGGTCAGGAAGGGACCCCCTTGGCCATGGACCGTCAGAGGTGAGGGAACCGGACCATGAACGAGTGCGGGAACAAACCGAAGAGGAGGACGCAGCCGAACCCCAGGAACAAGAGCGGGCAGGGATCGGCCGTGGGGGAGAACACGGTCGTTACGCTGAATTTCGTGGTTCGGGATGAACAAGGCAATGTGAAAGGAGTCTCGGAGAATGTCGGCGAGTGAACGGAGGCCACAGGCGGGTTTTCCTGGGCCGGGGGACTCCCCGAATCGGAAGGCGCCGGGAGGCTCCTGGCAGAGCCGGGTCACCCGGATCCTTGGGTCGTCCTATCCCATCATCCAGGGCGCCATGCGGCTCATCACGCTCGGCGAAATGGCGGCCGCGGTGTCCAACTGCGGCGGGTTCGGGCAGATTGCGGCCTCGGGGCTTTCGAACGACAGGCTTCGGGCCGAGATCCGGCGCGCGCGGGAGCTGACCGACCGCCCGGTGGGCGTGAACATCCCGATCTATCGGCCGAACGCGTTTGACGCCCTCGAGATCGCCATCGAGATGGGAATCCGGACCGTAACGACCTCGGCCGGCAACCCCCAGAAGATGATGGCACGAATCCGGGAGGCGGGCCTGAGGGTCCTCCACAAGGTGTCCAACGAAAAGATGGCCAGGACGGCCGAGGCGGCCGGGGTGGACGCGGTCATCGTCACGGGCTTCGAGGCGGGAGGCCACATCGGCCGCAATGACGTCTCGACCCTGTGCATGGTCCCGCAACTGGTCGATGCGATCCGGATCCCCGTCGTGGCCGCAGGCGGGATCGGAGACGCGCGGGGCCTGGTCGCGGCCTTCGCGCTGGGCGCCGAAGGCGTGGAGATGGGGACACGGTTCGTGGCCACCGTGGAGTGCACCGTCCCCTCCTTTTTCAAGGAACGGATCTGCGCTGCGCGCAGTGATGAAACCTTCATCCTGGGGAAGAAAGAGATGCCGATCCGGGTGCTGCGGAACAGGCTGACCGAGCGGATCGAAGGGTTGGGGGACGACGATGCGGACGAGCTTCTGCGGGCCGCCGGAGACGCGAGCTACGTGCAGGAGGGCGGAAACAGGGAAAACGCCGCCATGCCGTGCGGGCAGAGTGCAGGGGTCGTCAAGAGCATCGAACCCCTGAGCCGGGTTTTTTCGGACCTCATCGAAGAGGCCGAGGCGATTTCCAAACGGCTCGGGACCTTCTTTTCAGGAGCGCGGCGATGAGCTGGGAACACGTGTTGCTCGACAAAAAGGACGGTGTGGCCACGGTCACGCTCAACCGACCGGAACAGTACAATGCCTTCGCGGGCCGGATGCGGCAGGAGATCGTAGAGGTGATCGACGACGTGGCCGGGGACCGCGACATACGGGCGGTGATCATCACCGGCGCGGGCAAGGCCTTCTGCGTGGGCGGGGATGTCAACGAGTTCGTCTCCGGCACGACCCAGGCCCTGGAACAGCGGGTCTCCAGCGAACGCCACGCCATGTGCAAGGCGGTTCTGGCGATCAACGCGACGGAGAAGCCGGTCATCGCCGCCGTGAACGGCGTCGCTGCGGGCGGCGGGTGCAACCTGGCCCTCGCGTGCGACATCCGCATCGCCAGCGAGCGGGCCCGTTTCGGACAGGTTTTCGTGCGGAGGGGCGTCCACCCGGACTGGGGCGGGATCTATTTCCTGCCGAGGCTCGTGGGGTACAGCAAGGCGGCCGAGCTGATCTTCACGGGCGAGGTGATCGGCGCGGAGGAGGCCTTCCGGATCGGGCTGGTGAACAAGCTGGTGCCGCACGAGGACCTTCCGAACGCCGCCCGCGAGCTTGCCTGCAGGATCGCAAAGAATGCGCCGATACCGGTCGCCTTTGCCAAGCGCGGGCTGCAGAATTTCTACAAGTGGGACCTGCCCCAGGCCCTGGACTACGAGGCCTACGTGCTCGATGTGTGCAGAAAGAGCGAGGACCTGATCGAGGGGTTCACCTCTTTCGTCGAGAAGCGGGAGCCCGTCTTCAAAGGGAGATGATCTTCGATGAAGGAACGAGGCCTGGCCGAAGAGGCGGATGCCTGCAACGCGGCGGCCAACCTGTGCATCGAACGCGGCGACCCGCACGGGGCGTGCGAGCATCTCTCCAGGGCCCTGGGTCTGTTTCGATCGAGCCCTGACCCGAAGCGCCAGGCCGCGCTCCTCAACAACCTGGGGCACGTGCAGGTCTCCCTTCGGAGGCTCGACGATGCGGCGGAAAGCTTCACGGAAGCCGCGCGCCTTTTCGAGCAGGTCGGGGACCGCACAGCCGCTGCATGGCAGATGGGCAATGTGGGCTCCGTGCACCGGGACAGGGAGGAGCATGCGGCCGCGCTGGAGAGTTACGGGAAGGCCCTGTCCATCTTCGAGGAGCAAGAGGATTCGATGGCCATTGCGGACCAGTCCGGCAACATCGGATACATCCATGCGATGACCGGGGATCGGGAGGCCGCCCTGGCGTGGTTTCGGAAGGCAAAGGTCCTCTACGAATCGCTCGGGCAGGAACGAAAGGCATCGCTGGCCGACCGGAACATACGGATTCTCACCTCTCCCGGGGAACCCTAGATGCAGGGCTTGGAACTGGCGGAACGCTATTTCGAGGAAGCCGGTCTCCCGATGCTCAGGCGGGACTTCGGCCCTTACGCGGACCGGATGGCCGCAGGACTCGTGGGTGACGGCTCCGAGTGCTTCGGGTTCGACGACTCGATCTCCCGGGACCATGACTGGGGCCCCGGGTTCTGCCTCTGGCTGTCCAAGGCCGATTATGAAACGATCGGAGGCGAAGTCCGATCGGCTCTCGACAGGCTTCCGAAAAGCTTCGCGGGTTGCGGGCCGAGAAGGACAAGCGCCTGGGGGGACGAGAGGATCGGCGTGTTCGAGGTGGCGAGTTTTTACCGTAGGTTCCTGGGGCTGGACCGTGTCCCCCGGGATCCGGAGACGTGGCTGTTCCTGCCGGAGAATTCGCTGGCTGCCTGCACGAACGGAAAGGTCTTTCGCGATCCCCTGGGCGAGTTCACCGCGTGGAGAGCGGCCCTGAGCGCCTTCTACCCGGAGGACGTCAGGCGGAAGAAGATCGCAGCGCGCTGCATGACCATTGGGCAGGCAGGCCAGTACAATTTCCCTCGCTGCGTCAGGCGCGCGGAGGGGTTCGCGGCACAGTATGCCGAGACCAAGTTTTGCGCGGATGTCATCTCCCTCGTCTTTCTCCTGAACCGCAGATACACCCCGTTTTACAAATGGATGCATCGGGCCGTGGGAAGCTTGCCGGTCCTCGGGGCGTGGGTCCGCGACAGGATCACGGGCCTCGTCACGGAGCCGGAGCCTTCGAAGAAGGAGGAAAGGATCGAAGAAATCTGTGGGGCCCTGATCCTGGAACTCGGCCGTCAGGGGCTCTCCGCACACGAGAGTTCCTTTCTGCCCGACCACGGGCCCGTCGTCCAGGCAACCATTCAAGACAGGTCCCTGCGTGAGCGCAACGTATGGGTCGGCTGAGGGACAGGGCCTTGTGAAGAACATACTCGTCATAGGCGGCAGCTACTTTGTGGGAAGGGTCTTTGTCGAAACCCTGGCCCGGGATTCCGCCTACCGCCTGTTCGTCGTCAATCGAGGAAACCGACCTCTCGGCCTCGAGTCCGTAACGGAAATCGCCTGCGACAGGAACCACAGCGCCCGGCTTCGGGAGGCGCTCCCCCCGCTCGCCTGGCAGGCGGTCGTCGACTTCTGCGGCTATACGCCCGCCGATATCCGAAACGTGGTCCTGTCGCTTCCCGCGAAATCGGTCGGCCACTACATCTTTATCAGCACCGTCTCCGTCTATGCGCCCACCCGGACGCTTCCGATCCGGGAGAACGCGCCCAAGCTCACCGGACCCCAGCCCGAACTCGGTCCGGCGGCAACGTACGGTTTTCAGAAGTGGCTTGCCGAGCAGACCGTCGCCGCGCATGCCAGGCAGTTCGGGTTTCCTTATACCTGCTTTCGTCCCGCGATCATTTACGGACAGTACAATTACGCGCCCCGGGAGGGGTACTTCTTCGATCGGATCGACCGGAACCAGCCGATCATCCTTCCCGACAACGATCTCCCGCTGTTCCAGTTCGTTTCCGTGTGGGACGTGGCGGAGATCCTCACGCGCTCCCTGGGGAACCCGGACACCTTCGGGAAGGCCTTCAACCTGGCCGCGGAGGAACTGGTATCCTACGGAAGGCTCGTTGAGGTGCTCGAGGCGGTCACCGAAAGACCGATCCAGACCCGCCTCCTGCCGGCCGCGGAGATCGACGCGAAGGGGATCCCCCTGCCCTTCCCTCTGGACACACACCTCATTTACTCCGGAGACCTGATACGCCACGTCCTCGGCTATCAATACACCCCCTTCACGGAGGGCATGCGCAGGACGTATGCGTGGCACCGAACGACGAACCCTTCGGACTGAGGGAACCCCCATGGGAGAGAAGGACGAGCTGATCGACCAAATCCTCGAGCTGGAACTGGCCATGTTTCTCTCTGTTCCCGCGCGGGAGCCGGTCTCCTGCCAGCAGGATCCGGAGGGCTTCCGCATCACCCGGGCCGCTCAGTTTTCCGTCTGGTCCGAGCCGTGCCTGGCTTCCTACCGGCGGGATCTGGAACAGGCGGCCGCACAGGGCCGCAACCTCATGACCCTGAAATACGCCCGCATGGAAGGCCTGATTCCCAAGCTCCATGACGACACCCTCGTCGAAAACCTGATCGACCGGATTCTGGCCCTCCAGGTCGAATGGCAGAAGGAAATGATCGCAAGATACCCGTACCTCATGAGGCGGGGGCGTCCCCTGCAGGATGGCGATGAAGGTCTCGTGACCACCTCCTTCGTCAAGTACCTCCGGGGTGAACTGGAGACCTACTCGGAAGATACCCTGGCCCACCTGCACAGGGACATGACCGAGAGCCGGGACGCAGGACGAAATTGGACCGAGGCGATCTACCTCCACATGGTGAAGAGCCACGGGTACGGCTCAATCGAAGAGGCCGAGGCGGAGGCAAAGAAGGCCCAAGGAAGCTTTTAGCTGTTGGCTCTCTGCGATTCGCTCCCGGTCCGGCCGCCGCCGGCATACAACGGGGCGGGGGCCTGGTCGGCTAAGAGCTACAAGCTAAGAGCTAACAGCTATTCCCCGTTGGCCGACATACGGCAGCCCCTCGGGTCTGGATTGAATCCGAGCAGGGCTGCTTTTTGGACGGCCGATGGAATGAGCAACAGGGGTGGAACACGGACAGGTCGAAGGGGGAGGGAGACAAAGATGGATCCTTTTCTGGAGAAGAGGCTCAAGGAACTCGAGGAGACACGGGAAAAGGTGCGGCAGGCCGGCGGCCCGGACAAGATTGCCAAACACCATGCGGAGGGGAAGCTCACGGCACGTGAGCGCGTGGAGACGCTCCTCGATCCGGACAGCCTGATGGAGATGAACATGCTGGCCGGCCACGCCGTCAACCTGCCCGGCGACGGGATCGTCTGCGGAAGCGGAGCCATCGACGGCCGCCCCGTGTTCGTCTACTCCCAGGACCGGACCGTCCTTGGGGGATCGATCGGCCTCGAACACGGATACAAGATGTACCGAACCATCGAACGGGCGCTGGAAATGCGGGTTCCGCTGATCGGCCTGCACGAGGGGCCCGGCGCAAGGCTTCCCACATCCCGGGATCTCGACTGGTACAGCGTCAGAAAGCGGACCCATTTCTCCTTTATCAACGAGAAGCACGGCGGGTCGGTCTTCTTCCCGAACACCCTCGCCTCGGGCGTGATTCCTCAGATTTCGGCGATCATGGGGACCTGCAGCGGCATTTCGGTCTATTCACCCGCTCTCACCGATTTCGTTTACATGGTCGACGGCACGAGCCACATGTGCATCACAGGCCCGCGCGTGGTGAAGATGGTGACCGGCGAGGATATCAGCATGGAGGCGCTCGGGGGCGCCAAGGTCCATGCCGAAACGAGCGGGGTCTGCGATTTCCGGTGCGGCAGCGAAAAGGAGCTTCTCGGCGACATCCGGCGCCTGCTGAGCTTCCTGCCCTTGAACTGCGACGAAAAGCCGCCCTTGTGTCCTGCCGGCGATGACCCCTACCGATCCTGCGACGAGCTGAACGACATTGTACCCACCGCCCCGAACAAGCCCTTTGACATGCGCCGGGTGATCCGGGTCCTCGTGGACAAGGGCGATTTCCTCGAGGTCAAGAAGGAGTTCGCCGGCGAGGTAATCGTAGGGTTCGGCCGGCTGGACGGAAAGACCGTGGGTATCGTGGCCAACCAGCCCATGGTCAGGGCGGGGTGCCTGACCGTCGACAGCTCGGACAAGCAGGCAAGATTCATCCGCTTCTGCGACTGCTACAATATTCCCCTGATCCTGCTCGTGGACACGCCGGCCTACATGCCGGGCTCCCATCAGGAGCACGCCGGCATCATCCGACACGGCGCAAAGGTGCTTTACGCCTTGTGCGAATCCACGGTTCCCCGTATCGTGATCGTGCTGCGCAAGGCGTACGGAGGAGGCAATCTCGGAATGGGCGTTCTTCCCGGCCTCGGGTCCGACCGGGTCATCTACTGGCCGATCATGGAGACCGGCATCCTGGGCGCCGAGCAGGCCGTGATGCTGATTCACGGCCGTGACGAGGGCGCCGACAAGGAGTACATCGACCGGAAGCTTCGCGAATACAAGGAGACGTACGCAAACCCGATCTACGAGGTCAACGCAAATACCAATGTGGAGGACGTGGTGGCCCCGGCCGAGACCCGCAGGTATCTCGTCCGCGCCTTCAAGGTACTCGAGCGGAAGAAGCGGGACAGGCCCGGCAAGAGGCATGGGAACATGCCTCTGTGAAACATGTTCGCCGGGCGAGGCGGAGATCGGAAAGGGAGTGCGATGACACAAGGCGGCAAGCAACTGAGAATCCCCCCTCTGGATCCGCACTTTTTCATCCTCGACGAGGACCGGGCGAACCTCGACCGGTTCCACAAGATGTCCGAGAGGCATCCCGTCAACATACTGACCACCGGAAACCAGGGCTGCGGAAAATCGACCCTCGTCCGGCAGTTCGCCCACATCTACCAGAGGCCCCTGGCGACCTTCCAGGTAGGGCTCCTGCTCGAATCCGGCCAGCTCTTCGGTCAGCAGCGGCTCAGAGGAGGCGAGACCTATTACCAGGAGTTCCTGTTCCCGAAGGCGATTCAGACCCCGGGTTGCGTTGTACATCTGGAGGAAATCAACCGATCCGAGACCCCGCACGCCCTGAACGAGCTCTTCTCCGTACTCTCGGAGGACCGGAGCATCTGGATCGATGAGCTCGGGTTCGTGGAGGTCGCGCCGGGGGTCATCTTCTTTGCGACCATGAACGAGGGGGAGGAGTTCACCGGGACCGAGGCGCTCGATGCGGCCCTGAAGGACCGCTTCTACCGCATCCACCTGGAGTACCTGCCCCACGAGGTGGAACGGGAGGTTCTGGTCCGAAAGACCGGGCTCGAGCCCGTCCAGGCGGATGCGGTCCTCAGGATCGTCAACCGAATCCGAAACAACGAAGAGCTCGGCATCGGCGTGTCCATACGGCACAGCCTGATGATCGCCGAACTCGTCTCCCTCGGCGCCTCGCTCCGGGAGGCGCTCGTCTACAGCCTTCAGATCTCCAACGACGCCCTGGAGTCCCTGCTCCTGGCCGTGCAGGCCGAGACCGGAGAGACCGCGAGCCGGACGGGCCGTTACATTCTCTACCTTCCGAACGGCGCAACCGGCTGAGTCCCCGCCATGTCGACCTATTCTCAATACTGGAGGCGGAACCGATCTCGGCACCCCTCGACCGAACTCGCCTTGAGCCTGAGGGCCCTTCGCAAGGTTGCAGGCCACCTGGGCCGCAACGTGAAGCCGGTTTTTTGGAAGGGCATGCAGGCAGCGGATACGAACATGATCACGATCGATCCGGGCGCGGCGGATCGAGCCTTCCCGATCCCGGCCGAAACCTTCGACATCCTCGTCGGCCAGGTCGTGCACGAGGGCCTTTCCTCTCTCGAATGGAGGGAGTGGGTCTTGGGAAAGGTGCGGCAGAAGGCGGCGGGCGTCCCCGAGCGCCTCGTTCCCTTTCTGGAGGCCTTCGTCCACGCGGCGGAAGATATCTACATCGACGAGTTCTGCAAGTCTCGCGTCTGGTCCCTGTACCTTTTGAACTTCTGGAAGACCGAGGCGGACAGAGACCGCAGGGACCCGGCGCTGCCCCCGAGCGCCCGGAGCCTTGCCTTGACCTGGAGAACGCGGGAGACCACAGGCTTCCTGCCGAAGGACCTCCATCACGATTACGACGAACCTCTGGAACGACTCGGGGACTGTGCCCCCGCCATCCGGGAGGCTGCGAGGACTCTCTCCCCGGCGCAGAGAAGGGAAGAAAGGGTCGACCTGTATCTGCGGACCTGGGCGGGCCTCCAAGAGATTCTTTTCGAATGGGAGGAGTTCGGCTCTTCCCCGGACGCGATCCGTCTGTTCGATGAAGCGGCGCGCGAAAGACGCCTGCCCAACCCGCAAAAGAGGGACGAGCAGGAAGAGAAGAGCGAGGGAGGAGAGACAGGGCATTCCACCGGCCTGGACCCGGAGCTGGCCGAGGAGGTCATGAAACTCGTCGAGGAGAACGAGACCGATCTCACCCGAACCCTCCTCGCGGCCGTGGAAGACCCTGAGGCCGGTTCGATGAAGACCCGCATCCGGCTCGGAACCGCCCGGATGGCCGTGCAGCCGGACCCCCTGCTCGTGAAGCATCTCAGGAGGATCTTCACCGAGCAGGAGTCTCTGATCCGCAGGGCCCGCAGGAGGCGTGTCCGCAGGGGGCTGATCGAAGGCAAGCTCGACCCTCTTCGACTCCATCGCGTTCCGATAGACGGGAAGGTCTTCAAAACCCGGGAACCACCCGCCCCGGAACACGCCTGGCAGATTTGCCTTGTGGCCGATGCTTCGGCCTCCATGGCAGGCAAGGGGGGGCGGCAGAAGCCCTGGCCCGTCGCCGAACAGGCCTTTGCCTCGCTCGCAGAGGCCTCCAAGGGCTCCCGAAACCGTGTGGAGATCCACGCGTATCACGAAGAGAAGAACGTATGCACCCTCACCCGGTTGTACCATGGAGGGGACCTCTACACGGTCGTGCCTTCCGGCCGCACCCCCTCCGGCCAGGCCATCCTTGCCGCGGCCGTGACGCTGCCCGAGAAACGTTCGCGAAGCATCCTCATTCACATCACCGACGGAGCTTCCAACTGCGGAGTGCGGCTCAGCGACGCGGTCGGTTTCTGCTTGCGAAACGGAATCGAACTCTTCACCATCGGCTGCGGCTGCAGCCTGCAGACAAAGGACTTCCTGCGCGAGTGCTTTCCCGCCGACCGCCTTTTTTTCATGAAGGACATCCGCACCCTGCCGCTCGTCCTCGAGCGTCTTCTGCGGCAGCGGATCCTGTTCGCCGTCCGGCGCGGGCATGACTGAGGAGCCACACAACCTCGTTTCCCTGCGATCCGGGCGGTGGTTGAGAACGGGACCCGGCGTTTTGCTGGCACGGCTTTCATGGTATATTCCGGTTGTGGTCAAATGCCTCAGAACCCGGGAGCCGGCATGATGGGCGCGAATCGTTCCGCGGATCCAAGCGCCACTGCGCTGGAGCAGCGGGTGGACGAACTCGAGCGTTCGGTCGCGTCCTTCGAGAGGAGGAGCGGGTTTTTCGCGATGCTGATCCGAAGCCTTCCAGGCGTCTTTTACGTGATCGAGGACAACCTCAAATTTCAAGCCTGGAACAAGAATCTGGAAAAAGTCACCGGATACTGTTCGGAAGAGGTGCGCACGAAGACGGTCATGGACATGTTCGTGGGAGAAGACGCCCGGCGCATTCGGGAGGCGATACGAAGGGCACTCGCAACCGGTGCGGCAACCGTTGAGGCGGATGTCGCGACCAAGGACGGCGCCCGGATCCCACACTTCTTCTCGGGAACGAGCGCCAGGATTCAGGACAGGTCGTATGTAATCGGCATCGGGACGGACTTGAGTGCCCTCAAAGATGCAACGGCCGCCTTGCGCGAGAGCGAGGCCTTCTACCGCATGCTCGCGGAGCGGATGACGGTCGGGGTCCTTCTTTCCCATCCGTCCAGAATCGTCTTCGTGAACCACGCACTTGCGACCATGCTCGGTTACGATGATTCGAAGGATCTCCTCGGCGACAACGCGGTTTCCCTCGCAGCAAGTCAATCGAACACCTGTTTCCAGGAAATGTTCGAGTCCTTTGCAAGAGGGGGCTCCGGGGAGAGACCCTTTGAGACACGGTGGCGCACGCGATCCGGTGGTGAGCTTTGGGTGGAAGGGCGAGCCGCCCTGATCCAATGGAAGGGACTTCCCACGATCTTCATGACCGTGCGGGATATCACAGGGGCGAAGTTGAGGGAACTGGCGATGCAGCAGGACGCGGAACATTTGAGGAGGGAAAACCTCGACCTGCGCTCCTCCATCCGGGATCGATTCCGCCTGGGCAATATCATCGGGAAAAGCCGAGCCATGCAGGAAGTCTACGAACGTATCCTGCACGCCGCCGCCTCGAATGCGAACGTGATCATTTACGGCGAGTCGGGCACCGGAAAAGAGCTCGTCGCAAGGGCGATCCACGATAGGAGCGTCCGTTCCCGGAAGCCTTTCGTTCCGGTCAATTGCGCCGCGATCCCGGAGAATCTTCTCGAAAGTGAGTTCTTCGGGCACAGGAAGGGAGCCTTTACCGGTGCCCACGCGGACAAACGGGGCTACCTGGACATGGCGGACGGGGGCACGCTGTTCCTGGACGAGGTGGGGGAACTGAGTCTGAGCCTGCAGGCCAAACTCCTGCGCGCCATAGAGGGCGGAGGCTACACCCCCCTGGGGGGCCGTGCGACCAAGGCGCCGGATTTTCGGATCATCGCGGCTACGAACAGAGACCTGATCGAGCACATGAGGACAGGCGGGATGCGGGAGGACTTCTTCTACCGAATCCACGTCATCCCGATCACCGTTCCTCCCCTCCGGGACCGGAGGGAAGACATCCCTCTTCTCCTGGAACACTTCCTCGAGCACTATTCCAGGAACGGAACGATGAACCCGATTCCCGGGCACGTCATCGGAGAGCTGATCAATTACGACTGGCCGGGCAACGTGCGTGAACTCCAGAACGCGATTCAACGCTACCTGGCCGTGGAAAGGCTGGAGTTTGTGCCTTCCCAGGAAAGCAGACAGAGCAACCCGGTAGACGGCAGGCAGAAGACCGACGAGGAAGAAAGATCTGAGGATCTCCTTCTGGAGGGGAGCCTGAGGGAGGCAGAGAAGGCGGCCATCCGGAAGGCGCTTGACCGCTGCCTCGGGAACAGGACCCGGGCGGCCAAGATGCTGGGAATCTCTCGCAAGACCCTTCTCAGAAAGCTGAAGCGGTTGGGATTTGTTTAGGGCGGTCCGGCGCTTGTCCCAAGTATGCCTCAAAGAGGTGATGGCTGTATCATTCTGACCCCCCTCTTCTTCTTTCATGAAAACCGCTTTAATTCAAATGATTATCAATTTTACAGCCTCCTCGCGCTATCCCATGGCTGTCTGACCCGGACTCTTGATCGGGCGTCTCTGCAATTAACTATCTCCAAGAGAAACAGCATGTTAGCCAACTCTTCAGACTTCTGGCATTCCTTTTGCCTGTTCGAAACATTCTTAGGGGGCGAATTCCAGGCCTGAATCGGGAAACAGGAGGAGATAGCATGGCTGAGACCGTTCCTCTCCCAAAGGATATTGCGGAGTTTGAAAGGAAGCAGGAGTGGTGGTGGGCCGCCGAAAGGAAGCGCTCCCAAAGACTGGACTACCTGCGGAAGGCGGTCTGGAAAAAGGGGGCCATCGGCGGTAACTACAACCCGGGCATCAAGATCGACATGGAATTCCCCACCCTGTTCACGGAGGCCTACTTCAGCGACGATGCCAGGCACGACCAGCAGATGATGCGGAAGGCCAAGGCCCTGGCCCACGTGCTCGACAACATCACGATCTTCATCACGGACCGTGCCCAGATCGTCGGATATGTGGGAACCGCGCCGCACACCGTTCTCTGGCGTGTCGACGGAGCCAGCATGGTGAATGAAGAGGTGTACAACGAACCCGGCGTCCACAATGAGCCTGAAGAGGAATCGCTCAGGAAGGTTGCCGAGCTTTGTGCCCAATGGGCCGGAGAGACCGCGATCGACAAACTCGCGCGCCTGCTGGATCCAGAGGATGCGGTCAAGTTCATGAGCGGCGCCATCGGCTGGGGAACCCCGACATCGGCCTTCGGGTACTCGGGGAAGGATTACGAGTACTTCATGACCGGCAAGCGGGGCTTCGAGGACATCATCGAGGAAATCGAGGCGAACCTGGAGGCGGCCGAAGAGAAGACCATCGGCAAGCCCGGTCCTGACATCCTCCCGCTGTACAAGAAGATCCAGAACTGGGACGCCATGAAGCTCGTACTCGAAGCAGCGATCCGGTTCGCCAGGCGGTACGCACGGCTCGCCCGCATCGTGGCCGAGAATTTCGAGAGCGACCCGAAACGCAGGGAGGAACTGCTTCGCATTGCAGAGACCTGTAATCGCGTTCCCGCGAGGACTCCACGGAACCTTCAGGAGTCGTTGCCGCTCGACCACTTTGTGCAAGTCCTGGTGCGCTTCGAGGCTTACGAGGGCGCATGGCCTGCCCGGCCCGACTACTACCACGGACCCTACTACGATAAGGATGTGAACATCGACAAGAGGCTCACCCGGGAAGAGGCCCTCGACCTCGTGGGGGAATTCCTGATCCGCGCTTACGAGGTGGGCATGTTCGGGCCCAGATGGGGCCGGGAAGGGTTGCAAGGGATCACCGGTACGTGGGTGTGGACCCTGGGGGGGGTGAAGCCGGACGGCTCGGACGCCTGCAACGGCATGACGATCGCGCTCCTGCAGGCCGCAAGGCTCGTACGGGTCTCCAATCCCACCTTCGGCTTCCGCTGGCACCCCAAGGTCAAGGACGAGGTGATGCGGGAGTGCTTCGAGTGCATCCGCCAGGGCCTGGGGTATCCCTCCATGCGGAACGATCCGGTCCTGGTCCAGAACGCCATGCACTGGCACGGTCATCCGCTGGAGGAGGCGAGGCTCTGGGTGCATCAGGCCTGCATGTCGCCCTGCCCCACAACGAAACACGGGGCCCAGCCGATGCGTATGGCCTCCGCGACGGCGAACTGCGCCAAGATTGTGGAATACGCCCTGAGCAACGGCTACGACAAGGTGGTGTCCATGCAGATGGGTCCCAGGACCGGGGACCCGAGGAAGTTTGCCGACTTCGAGCAGCTCTTCCAGGCATGGGTCCGGCAGATGGAGTGGCTCTTCAG
>CAYLMK010000008.1:0-234039 GCA_964384945.1 uncultured Thermodesulfobacteriota bacterium
GGTAATTCTTCAGACTATTGATCTCGGCCTCGGCCTTCTTTCGCTCCGTGATATCCACCGTGGTGCCCACCAACTCAACGACATCTCCCGCGTCATTCAGGACAGGGTGCCGGGTCGTCTGAACATGTCTGACCGCTCCGCTGGGCAGCACGAGCCTAAACTCACTCGAAGTATGTACTTTTTCGCGGACCGACTTCTCAAAGCCTTCCTGCACGCCGTCCCGATCCTCCGGGTGGATAACTCGGAATGTCGCTTCCCTGGTCGGTAGACCCTCCTGTGCATCAAGTTCATACATCCGGAGGCATTCCTCCGAGGCGTAGACATACCTGTCGCTGGCCAAATCGAAAGCCCAGCTGCCTGTGTGGCTCAGCCGTTGCGCTTCCGCCAGACGAGCTTCACTGCGCCTCAGAGCTTCTTCCGTGCGTTTCCGCTCACTGATGTCGCGTACGATAGCTGAGGCGCCGATGATCTCATCGTGACGGTTCCTGACGGGGGAGAGGGTCACTGACACAGGTATCGTTCGGCCATCTTTTCTGACTCGTTCCGCTTCATAGTGCTCGACCCTTTTCCCTTCTCTGATTTGCCTCAGGAGCAGCGTAGGCTGATCCTGCTGATCCGGCGGCATTAGAATGGATACGGGCCTGCCTAAAGCTTCTGCGGTAGAATAACCATAGAGCCGTTCGGCCCCCTGATTCCAGCTCGTGATCGTACCATCCAAGTCTTGGCTTATGATCGCGTCATCAGAAGATTCGACGATCGCTGCCAGCATCGAACGCGCTTCCTCTGCGTGTTTCTGTTTGGTGATATCCCTTGCGGCGGCAAAAACACCGATCACTTTCCCGGTGTCATCCCTGTAGACAGAGGCATTATAGAGTACGGGCGTGATCTCTCCATTCCGGTTGCGAATCTCGAGCTCATAATCGCGTACGAAGCCTCGATTGAAAACCTGCTGATAGACTGCGCTTGCCTTTTCGGTCTCAGTGAAGTACTGGGAAAAGTCGGTCCCGATCAATTCCGATCGCGTGAAGCCGGTCAGCTGCTCCGTTGCAACATTGACGTCGCTTATCTTACCAAGGTCGTCAATCGTTACGAGGGGGTCAAGACTCGCTTCGATCAAGCGCCTGTTGTAGACGCCTGCGAGCCGCAGGGCCTCTTCGACGCGTTTGCGTTCCGTCATATCGATCACGGTGCCCACGATTTCAACGGTATTTCCTGCGCTGTTTAGGATAGGATGGCGGACCACCTGAATATGTTTGACCGTTGCGTCGGGCAGTACGATCCTGAACTCGATCGAGGTATCTGCTTTTTCGCGGGGCAGATTCTCAAACTCCCCATTCACCCTGTCCCAATCCGCCGGGTGGATTCGTCGGAGAACTGTTTCGCTGTTCGGTAAACCCTCTCGCGCATCCAATCCAAAAATTCGGTAGCATTCCTCGGAAACGTAGACATAATTGTAGCTTGCCAGATCGAAAGCCCAGCTGCCTGTATGGCTGAGCCCTTCCGCTTCCGCCAGGTAGGCTTCGCTGCGCTTCAGAGCTTGTTCGGCCCGTTTTCGCTCAGTGATGTCCCGTACAAAAACGACGGTTTCATCGCCGGCAACTGCCTGGTGCTGAGCACTGATTTCGACGTCAAGCAGGCAGCCGTCTTTCCGACGATGGACGGATTCAAAACGGCTCGGGCCCAGTTTCTCGAAACTCCTGAGGTTGGTAGCGATCGTGTCGGCGCTGAACACAGCCTCTATATCCGCAATATTCATGGTCAGGAGTTCCTGGTCGCTATAGCCGCTCATCCTGCAATAGGTCTCGTTGACTTCAAGAATTCGTCCTTGCATGTCGACCCGCAGGAAGCCGTCCATGGCCGTCTGGAGCATGAGCCGGTAGCGGTCTTCGCTTTCATGCAGATCCCGGTACGCCAACAGGCTGGTCAGGACGTCACTCATACGCCTGGCGATCTCTTCCAGCAGGTTTTTCTCGTCCCGGCTCCAGACTCGCGGATGCGAGCACTGGTGCATCCCTAATACCCAGGGCTTCCCTGTTTTTGGATATAAGGTGATCATAATTTTGGACTTTTCGCCGAAACGCGATATCTCCAGGGGGTAATCGCATCCGGGACCAACTGTTACAGCTCCGGGCGACGCAAGATAGATTCGAAAATGCTGGGTGATATCTAGAGTGGTCGGAATCTCGCCTCTTCGTCCGGGATATTCCGGTCGGGTGCGCTCCATCGATACTTCAAAGAATGGGGCATCCGGGTCGCACGGATAGAACAGGTAGGCCCGGTCGCTATCGAAAATTGACAGCATGGCGTCGAGGACATCGTTCATCATCTGCTCGAGATCGTTCGTCCCCTGCATGGCCCGGTTAATCCTGTCCATGTTTTGAAAGAACATGAGATGAGCACGAAGTTCGTACTCAGCCCGTTCAAGTTCGGCCTGTGCCCGTTCGCGCTCCTTTCGTTCCTCCACTTCTCTGAGGGCGCGTCTAACTGCAAACGGAAGCCTGGATAGGCGGCTTTTGAGGACACAATCGGTCGCCCCCTGCTTCAGCAGTTCAATAACGAGCTCCTCGCCCAAGGCGCCCGTGACGAAAACAAAGGGCGCATCGGAGGCCCGCTCCCTCGATATTTGCATGGCCGTGATACCGTCGAAAGCAGGAAGAGAATAGTCGGAAAGAATTACATCGGGCGAAAAAGTCGACAGCGCCGCAACAAACGCCTCTCTTGTCTCTACTCGTTCTACAAGAAGGGGGATGCCTGCATCTTGAAGCTCGTACTCCATCAATTCGGCATCCGTGGGGACATCTTCGAGAATGAGAACACGCAGCTTGTCGGACATGTCTTTTCCCTTTCTGTAGCACTTCCAGCGCGCTGCGAAGCTTGGGCTCATAATCGCGCGCGAAGCCTTTATTGAAAGCCTGGTGATACCCTGGGCGTGCCTTTTCAGGTTCGGTGAAGTAATTGAAAAAGTCAGGGTCCCGAAATACTCATGGTCAGGAACTCCTGCCGGCATTGCCGCTCGTCCTGCAATACGTCCCGTTGACCTCAAAAACTCGTCCTTGCATGCCGGCCCGCAGGAAGCCGTCCATGGCCGTCTGGAGCCTGAGCCGGTGGCGCTTTTCGCTTTCAACGCAGATCCTCGCGAAGAAAAACATCTTCATCCGCGCTCATCGTCTCCTGCTCGTTTGGCTTAGCTTTCTGATGGTGAAGCCTCCGGCCGTGATCCCTTTCTATGTAATCAGGCCACTTTACAATATGCGGTAACAATTACGAAATAGCGTAACACAATTTATGATATTCAGTAAGTCAAGAAATACGGCTCCATACATCCAATTGATTTTTCTAGTTTTTCTATTTTGGCACGAAACTGGCTCATTAAGGAGACAAATGCAGGATTCAAAGACGGCGAAGTGCCCTCGTTGAAGAGACCGTCGAAAAGGCCAAGAAGATGAGAGGATATTCCTTCTTACCGCCAATCGGGTGGGCCTGATTCCCGGGGTCGGCACGATCGGGTGAGGGCATCCGACCGCCCGCGGTTTTCAAGTTGGCTGGAAAGAATCAGGGTCGGAACACAAACTCGTGAACCTGAAGAAAGGGAGGGAATATGATGAGACGCTCAATCGGTACAATGCTGAGGCCCCCGAGGATCGCTGACAGCGGTCATTGCGTATGGACCTTCTATGCGTCTCATGAAACCACAGTGTGCTGGGAGACAGCCTGTGACAACGTAGGCTGCCTTGAACGTGACGAGGCACGCAATGATGACTCTAGAGTCTGTTCGTACTGCGGACGGAGCGTGGTGTTTGTTATGCCTGCCAAACCTGAGGAGAGCGATGATGGCGGAAGCGTCCAGGAAGTCAAGAGGTTACAGCAGTCATCAAACAATTGCATGGTCAATGCAAGGTAATTGTCGACAGATACGGGAAACGGAAACAGCGTGACCCATTGGTATATGTTGCAGGGGGAGACAGCCAGGAGACGGACAATGATAAACGCGGTCGAGATGTCCCTCGAGATGTCAACGGTGCCACGCAGGCGTGTCGGAGGGGACCAGTCCCGCAGGGGCCCGGGGTTTCATGTCCGTGGTCTGAATCCGAGCGCGCCTGAGGGCGAACTGTTCCGCGCGCTCCCGGCCAACTGGCATCCGCTCTGGGAATGCTGCCAGACGTTATCGAAGACAGCCGCGCGAGTCGAACACGGACATGCCCCAGTTCGGGATGGCCTTGGAGCCGACGATGCGCGCCGCCTGGCTGCGGATCTGCGCCGCGCGGAGCGCAACGGGCTTGCCAAGGAATTCCGCGAGTTCTGGGAAGAAGTGAGCGCGAGTTCCCCCGCATTCAAGCCGTACGACTTCCGGCCGGAAACGCTCAAGATGTTCGCCCGCTTTTTGGATGCCTGCGGCGGCTTTGAGGTGACTTGGACCCCGTAGAAACGGCGGGAGGAATCATTCAGAAGAGAGTTTCGCATTGAGTATCTTCCCTAAACACAATATGGAAGGAGATGGGGGACGAACCGAAGTGCCATGCGGATACAGAGTAAGAGACTCCAAGGAAAGAATCTCAGAAACATTCTCTGACGTTGAATCGTTGGAGACCCAGTATGGATAAGAGGCTGGTCAGGAAAGGGATCATCCCGTGCGGGAAGGATGATATCCGGCGCGCAGCCCGGGGTATGGCCAGGCGCCTTTCCGGACGTCTCGCCCCGCTGGCAGAGGTTGCCTACAACTCAGCGAGAAGAGACACGGAAGCAATGGACCTCGTCAAGGAGGCCTTCGTCTGCGTGAGCATCCCCATCGCGGCCTTTGCGATCGCGTATCTTGCCCTCGATACGATCGTGCACCTGTTCCTCCGATGATCCCCTCCCACGAGGATGGAACGAGTAGTTGTCTCCTCCTTGGAGAAAGTATTGGAATTTGGTGAGGGAGATGCGGTAGTCGGAACGATCAAGGCGATGAAATCGGGTGTGCTTGACCATCCTTTTGCAGCAAACCGACCCAGTCCCTGTGAAGTGATGAGAGTCAAAGACAGGGGCCAATGCCAAGGTTGCGGGACGGTCACGGAAAAAAGTGCACCAAGAATCGGAGGACCTCTAAGGCGATCCGGGAAGGAGGCATTTGCCCATGAACCGGCAAGACATGATTGACGGCATACCGAACATCAGCGCCTCGGAACAGGACGCGCATGCGGTTGAGCCGAAGAAGGAAGAACTGTATGCCGCAGTGTCGAACATAGACTTTAAGAACGTCCGATCGGCCTTCGGCCTGGCCCTGCATATGCATCAGCCGACGATTCCGGCATCTTCGGACGATCTCCGGGCCGCACAATTGATCTCCAATTTGCAGTACATGATGGAGCATCCAGACAAGGGCGACAACCACAATGCGCCGGTCTTCCTGTGGTGTTACCGCCGGATGTCGCAGTTTGTCAGAGAGTTGGTCGGACAGGGCAAGAACCCCCGGATCATGCTCGACTATTCAGGAAACCTCCTCTGGGGCTTGCGCCAAATCGGGCACGGCGACGTTCTGGAGGAACTGGCGGCGATCACCTCCGACAGCGCCTATTACCGCTATGTCGAATGGCTGGGGACCATGTGGTCTCACGCCGTCGTATCGTCCACTCCCGTCCCGGACTTCAAGTTGCACATGACGGCGTGGCGCCTGCATTTCGCTTCGATCTTCGGCGAAGCGGCCGCGCGGCGGGTAAAAGGCTTCTCGCCCCCGGAAATGCAGCTGCCGATTCACCCTGACGTCTGCTACGCTTACGTCGAGGCTCTCACCGAATGCGGATACACGTGGCTCATGGTGCAGGAGCATACCGTCGAGAACCTGGACGGAAGCGGCATACGGCGGCCGCACCTTCCGCACTGCCTGGTGGCGAGAAACTCGCTGGGCGAGACGATCGGGATCACCGCGCTCGTCAAGACAAAGGGGTCTGATACCAAGCTGGTCGCACAGATACAGCCCTATCACGAAGCGCTGGGTTTGGACCGCCAGGAATATGCGGGGTCCCATGTCCCCCCCTACGTGCTGCAAATCGGGGACGGAGAGAACGGCGGGGTGATGATGAACGAGTTCCCGCCCGCCTACAAGAGAGATTTCCAGGGAATCGGTGCGGACGGGGTCGTTGCGATGAACGGATCCGAATACCTCGAGTTCCTGAAACGGGCCGGAGTCGACAGAGAGTCCTTCCTTCCGATTCAGCCGGTGTCGCAGCACCTCATCTGGAACGAAGTCGACAGGCAGGGTCCCGGAGCGGCAGACGATGCCATCGAAAAGGTCAAGCGACGCAACCCGCATTTCGATCTCGACCGGGGCTCGTGGACGAATGACAAGAGCTGGGTCAAGAACTACGAATCGGTGCTCGATCCCATGAACCGGCTCAGCAGCCTGTTTCATGAGAAGTTCGACCGCCCGGGGGTAGACCGTCACAGTTACGAGTACCGACAGGCGCTCCTGTATCTCCTCCTTTCGCAGACGAGCTGCTACCGCTACTGGGGCAAAGGGATCTGGACGGACTACGGCAAGGAAATCTGCAGGAGGGGGATGGAACACATCGGTCGGCTTCCGTAACGTGGTGGCAGGGTCTCGAGTGAGATGGAGAAAGAAGTGCTCGAAAGTCCTCCAATATATTCTCTCCGTGCGCAGTGTTTTCTCATCATCGCTGCGCTCCTGCACCACAAGAACCGTTTTCTGCAAGTCGAAGGGGCCGCCATCGTTCATTTCTAGAGAAGAGGACGACGAGGCTGTATCTCGGCGTTTCACCCGCATAGGGCGGCGTCGCGGATACGGTGGTGAGCCTGGGTGGGTTTTCGGTAATCCATTTGTCCACGCCACCATTCCTGACGGAATTTGCAAACCCTCCGAGCTTCGAGGTCAGGGACGGCCCAGGACCGGGAGAGGGTGCCGCCTTCTCCGGGGGCAGGAACAGCCTCATGTGCACGTAGAGATCGACCGCCGGGTCATTCGGCTTGGCGTTGGATTGGCCCCTATCGTTTGCCAGTGCCTGGTGAAAAGGCAAAAGCAGCAGGACCCATGACAGGGTCAGGATTCTTCTGAGCATCATTACGGCTACCCTCCTCTCTTCTTCCTTCTCGTTCAAAGGTGCTTGTTGATCAGCTTCCAGGTCTTCGGGGCGTGTTCATACTGTTCCTCGTTTGCTGAAGCGGACACGGTACCGCCGACATCGTTGCCGCGACGCAGGAGGCTTAAGATCACATCCTTGGTCGCAGTTCCGACGAACCTCTCGCGAAGTCCTCCGCGCACGAAGTGGAGCAGGGTCGGAATGAATTGCACGCCATACCACAGACTCAGGTGGGGACAGTCGTCCGCATTGACCTTCACAAACTTCACGCTTTCCGCGCACGCTGCAACGTCTGCAAGTACTGACTCCATCATCTGACAGGGGCGACTCCAAGGCGCCCAAAACAGGGCCAGCACGGGTTCGGCAGACTGCAAGACTTCTGACTTGAAATCCGCGTCGCCGACGGCTATGAAACTCGCTTGGTTCTTGGTCGCGTTCATGTTTTTGACTCCCGCTCGTCTCGCCGGCAATCACTGGGTATCCAGGCGAGCCTTATTCCTTTTGTGTACTCCCGGGTCGTTGACCTCATGAGTCGCTACCATTTCCGTCGGTTCGCAGTGGGCCACATTCGTCCGAATATGGCCCACTGCCTTTGGCGACTAGAAGTGGCCCCATGGATCGTACTGCTGCATGGTCTTCCAGTTTTCCTGGCCGGCCACCATTTCACAGGGTACCTTGAAGCACAGGTATTCCGTGGCATGGGGCGTGGCAGGGGGCGCTTCCGTTTCAATTCGCATCATCAGGGTGCAAAGGGCCTCCTCGTTCGGCGCCACATCCTTGGACCCGAAGCATCTCCATCGAAGCATCCGTTTCCAGGGGGTGAACTTCCATGCCCCCGTGTATGCGCTTATGTAAGCGATTCCGTCACGGCTGATTTCCAACTCGCCCTCATAGTCTTGGCCTCCGGCTATCTGCTTGACGGGTACGAGGAGTGTACCGGAGTCGGCTTCCTCTCCCGTGACGATTAGCTCCGAGGCAGCCAGGTTTCCGCCAGGCACGACGAGTCCAACCCCGCAAACAGCCAGACCAATCACCAGCATTGCACCGATTGAGCGTTTCATGATTCTTCCTCCTCTCTTTCAGGTTCATGGTTTTGTGTTCCGACGCTGATTCCTTCCAGAGCGAAAACCGTGCCAGGACAACAAAGATTATGATGAATGCCGCAAGGTCTTAATTCTTAAGGTTTTCTGAAGACGTCGTGCGGGGACCCATTGGGTTAAACAGTTGAACGTCCAAAGAATTGCTCCGGATGGGGCCGGCGAATTGACCGTGAACCAGGCCAGGTTAATGAATACCTGCCAGCTCGTGAAATAGAATCCCATCGAGACCAGAAAGGGTTCCTATTGACGTTTATTTCGAGTAGTCATGAATTGCCACAAGCCAGAGACAGGGTTCCGCCCCAAGAAACAGTCGCAGTCCTCTTCATCGGTTTGGTGGTGGCGTGCGTCGTTGTGGCGCTCTTGGAGCCGGGGCTGAACGTGCGAAATGCAAGGGCCTCGAGCCAGTCAGCACGGATCTTTCGCGAATAGTATGTTGGGTGGCGGAATATTCCGATCTAAGAGGGGAGGGATTTTTCGGAATGGATTGACCAAGAGCGAGAGAGTATCGGATTATCTTGAGCCTCGTGAGAGGCTTTCTTTATGGGAAATGGGGCAGAGGATGCTGGCACACCCTCTGTCCCGAAGCGATATTCCGGGGAGACCCCGGAGCAACAGAAGGTACTGCCTTGATACTCTTTGTGGACGTCTGCGTCAGCCATGCGCGCAGGAAATTCGTGGACGTGGCCGTTAGCTTCCCCGAAGAAGTCCGGTATGTGATCGAGACCCTGGAGAAAGTGGACCGGAACGACGAGATCGCACAAGAGAGAAGCCTGTCGCCCGCAGAGCGCCTCGCCTTCCATCAGGCGGAAAGCGCTCCGATGATGAAGAGGCTCCAGCCGTGGCTCGCCGAGCAACTGGAACGCAAGAAGGTGGAGCCCAACTCCGGACTCGGCAAAGCCATTGCCTGCACGCAGAGGCACTGGGAGGCGCTGCCCCTGTTCCTGAGGGTGGAAAGCGTCCTGCAGATCAACGTCGGGGACCTGCGTGCCAATCCACAACTCTGGATGCCCTGGAACTACACCGAGCGCCTGTCCCCGAAGAGCCCGTAACCCGCTACCCCTCTGTCGGTCGGAGGATCCCCACCGGGCGGCCGCCCGAGCGATCCGTCGTTCCCCCTACTCATGCTTGCCGAAGGGACACGTACGATCACGGCCGTTATCGCTTCCCCCCAGAAGTCGTCCGGTCGCCCTTCCTGAGACCGACTTCCGTGAGTCCATGGGCTCACCGGTTCACCGTTTCGTTCGTCTCCCGGTAGGTGTAATTCTTCTGTGCTGCCTTGAGGACACTTGCGTTGATTGCTATAGTTTCTTCCTTTGAGAAAAACGGTTATCCAAGAAAGAATTGAGGGGGCTGCAACATGGATGTCAACGGGAAAGTTGTTGTTGTGAATGGCGCTTCAAGCGGGATCGGCAAGTCCCTTGCCGTGGAGCTGGCAAAGCTGGGGGCAACCGTGGCGATATGTGCCCGGCGGAAGGATAGGTTGGAGCAGGTCCTGGAGGAGATCAAATCGTATTCACCGCAATCCATGTGTCAAGGATGCGATTGCACCCAAGAAGACCAGGTACGAAAGACGGTCAAGGCTGTTTATGACCGGTATGGGCGCATCGATGTCATGGCGAACATTGCCGGCATTTATAACCCGAAATTCGTCAGGGATTCGGTCTGGCAGGATTATTACCGAGACATGAATGTGGGCTTTTTCGGGGCCGTGCGATTCAACCAGGAAGTCCTTCCCATTATGATAAAACAGAAGAGGGGCGTCATCCTCAACATGAGTTCGATCATCGAACACATGCGTCCCCTCGGGTTATCGGCTTACGCTGCCACCAAAGCTGCGGTATATGATTACTCGGACATCCTGCACAAAGAAGTGAAGGGTTACGGGATCCACGTCGGCGTTATCGAGCCGGTGCTGGTTGCATCAGAGATGACCGTGACCGGCCGGCCCATAAAGAGCATGGAAGAAATTGGTCAAGAGATTGCTCGGGGGTCCTTGGAAAACTATGTGGATTTCAATTCCCATATGAATATGCAGGCCCCCGAGGTTTCTGCCCGGGAGATTATAAGAGAAGGCATAGAGAAGGAGCGCTTTGAGATCTACACCGGGGAACCCCAGATATGGACCGTCTATGGTTTCTTGATGAAGATATTGCCCGGCTTGAGTCGCGGGGTATTCTCCGTGATGAGCGCCCTCATGTCCGCCTCGGAAGATGGTCCTGCAGCATCGAAGAACCCGCAACCCTCCTCGAAACAGAAGTCCGCCAAGAAGGCCCATGACCCTTCCAAAGCGATGAATAGGATGTTCGCATTCTCGCGTCCGGCGGCGAGCGTCATGAAAGAACTGTATGTGAGCCTGGACGAAGGGGTAAACCGGTCCATTTACAACTTGGGCAAGAGATTCGTTCAGAAATGAGGGTGGGTGCTCGTTGGCGGCGGACTCTACGAACCATTCCTCGGTGTGACCGCAGATTCCGAGACTTCAGAATCGAACATATTAGCAATAGGCGATAAAGAGAGTCGCAAACGCGGTTTTCTTTATCGACCAGGAACGAAGCCGCGGTTTTCATGGGTTGCGGACCAAGACGATCGGGAGCCCCCCCACCCGCCGGTCCTTCTTTTTCGCGCGTCGATGGCCGCCTCGAAGTCGTCGATCAGGTACTGGCCCGGGAGTTTTTTGGGGTCATCCCCGATGAAGGTGTGCTTAGAGAGTTCGTAGAAGTCCTTCTCGAAGACCAGGAGGGTATTGTTCAGAGAGTCCTTCAATGCCCGCAGCACCTCGCTTCCCGCTTGTGTGCCAAGTACCTGGAGGAGCGCCTCGTAGGAGAGTTCGCCCACCAGCCGGCTCATGGCATCTATGGAAGCATCCTGGCCGGCCCCGGCCAGGAGGGCTCGCAAGGTCCCTTTCTCCTCTTCCGTGATCGGCAAGGTCTCGATTCCTTCCGCCGCCTGTCCGAGCAGATAATGGAGACCATCGTCCGAGTTGCGCCTCATCTCCTCGGCAAAGGCCTCCCCCAGCTTGGCCTTGACAAAGGACACGGCCTTGTCCTTGAAACCCGCAACGGGGATGTTCCTTGTCACGAACAGGAAGTAGATATCCCCCTTTTCCAACTGAATCGGCCCAAGATCCAGATCGTCCCGGATCCGGTTGAGGGTATTGATGATCAGCCGAGCCTCGAAATCCGCGATGGCCGATCTCGGATTGAGTGCTAGATTGTACAAGAACCGATCGAGAGACAGATCTCCAAGCAGTTCCCTATCGATGGGCTGGCGAAAATTGGGTAGGAGGTCACTCAGCTCCGCTGCCCGGTCTGCCAAGGCGAAGAGGGCCTCGGGTGTACCTCGAAGCACATCCTTTACGAACGCCTTCTCCTGTTCGAGGCCGGACGAGGCGGAACGCAGAAGAAGGCGGGCGAGTTCTGTGTTTTCATTCTCCGGAACGAGCCGCAGGCCGGCCTGAAAAGCCGCGGCCAACGTATTGATGTGTGCGAGGTATCTGTGCAAGGGCTTCCGCAGTGCGGTGGGAAGCACCGGTTGCCCGGTCCCCTCGTTGAGGTGGATGACATCGTTTCGAAGGCGTGCCCGCAATTCTTCGATGGAGTCCATGGCCGACTTTGCAGCCTGCGCATAGGCACGAACCGCACCCGACTCATTGATTCCGTTTCCCGTGAGCACGGTATCGGAGCGGCCAATCCGGAACGTAGCGACTGCTTCCGGGGCCCTGTGTTTCTCCGGGCGAATCCTTGCGCTCACGTTGAGCACATATCGTTCCTCCTCGAGGCGCGCTCCTTCGAGTTGCGCGTCATAGTGAGAGGCCGAGGGCCCGACCAGGAGATCGAAGGCCCCGACACGGATCGTCTTCAGAATCTCGACTCCTACTTCCTGCCTTCGGTAGTCGATCGGCCCGTCGACATTGCGCTTCAGATAATAGTCGGCGTGCAGTTCCAGCGGGCCTCTCCAGAACGGCTTGGTGCTCAGCCCGATTCGTGCGGCCTGCAGATAGAATTTCGTGTCCTGTGTGTTCGCGTTGCTCCCTTCGAACAGATACCCTGATGTCGTGGAAAGCCGGAGCGCGTCGATCGACAGGGGCGAAAGCCGTCTGGTTCGATAGGCGATGCGGGTCAGGGCCGCGCCGGAAAGATACCCCCATTTATAGTAGATATCCTCAAGGGGATCGAATTCCACCAGATTGAAAGCTCCCTCGGCGCTCAGGGTCGGGAAGAAGCCGATGGTGTCTTGACGGGTAGCATCCCATTCGAGACCGACTCCGAGGGGCAGGGTGAACACGGGGACGAGGTAGGACAATTTCAGATCGAGTCCTGCGCCGTACACAAGGTGCAGCCTGTCCCCCAGGGGGTGTACGCCAACGAGATTGTCCACCAGATGAACCAGGAAGCGATCCCCCAGGCTTCCCTCGCTTCCGTTGGCCGGATCGATGACCTGCAGGGAGTCTTCCTGAAACGTGAAGAAGTAGTTTGCCTTCCATCGGAACACGTTCTCCAAACGCCCTTCGCCTCTGAAGGCGCCGATGTTGCCCTCGAATGCAGCCAGGGACGCGTCGATAAGCTTCCCTCTGAACTTGTTGAGGGAGAAGGTTACGCTGGAGACTCCCCGTTTTCCCAGCCTGGCCCCGATACCCGCCGAATATCCGGCTGCATAACCGTCGTCGTAATACTCGAATCGCATCAGGAGGCGGTCGGGCAGGGTCCACCGAAGTTCGGGTTCGGCGAACAAGACTTGTTGGCCACCCAGGGCGATCGGCAACGGCGCCAGAACTGTACAGGCGGCCATCAGTGCTGAGACCCTGATGGTTCGGGAGTCCGGGCCGGGGCCTTTCAGGGGTCGGCCCGCTTTCCCCTTGCCGGGTTTGTCATGCCATCACCCCCTTTACACGCTTGTGGCCTCCTTCAGCTGAATCGTTTCATGCCGAAGGAACATAGAATAATATCCAGAATCAAAGTTTACCTCTTGGATGTGAAGGGGATGGTCTCGGGTTCAGGGCAGGAGCCCCGTTCGTGACGGCGGGTACGGGGGCCCGCGAGTTCGTGGGCAGCGCGAACGCACGCTGGAGTGAGAGGGTCGAGGCCGGCTCTTCCTTGCCGCGCTCTTGGGCCTTCTTACGCCTCCGGCCAGTCGATCCGGAAGACCTCGGCGGGCGGCTCGAAGGGCTCGCCCAACCACGTCGGGCAGGAAAGCCGGTCGCTTAGGCCGTCCCCGGCGATCTCCCCCGAGCCCGGGTGGATGGAGGAGCCGTCGTCGAAGCCCTGGCACGTGCAGAGGTCGCCGATCGGCGGGTCTCCCCGGATCACGACGAACCGGATCTCGTTCTGCTCGTTCACGGGTCCGGAGATGGGGAACTCGGTGTATTTGACGTAGTCGAAGACGGTGAAGGTGCCCACGAACCAGGGAGCCGGGAACGGCGTGGCGATCTTGATCTTGGCGAGCCCGCTCCACGGGTAGTCGAAGGGCGCATAGGTGCCGCTCAAGTCGATGGTGGGCTGGCACGCACCCAGGAGGCATGCGAGCAGGACCGTTGCTGCGGGGGACTTTTCAAACGCGCGACGCTTCACGTCCCTCTCCTTTGCTCTTGTAACGAGTCTATAGAAAACAAATCACTTGTCTAATAGATATTATACCAATAAAACTCCCAGAAGGGTAATAATTATTGAAGGCACGGCCGCTTCGCCTGCAGGTCAGCCGCGCGGATCGTGGTCGGGGGACCGTAGGATGGGGCTTCGTCCTGTCGCAGGGAGGTGTGGGAGGGCTTGCGTCCGGCTCACGAAGGGGTCTTCGCGATGAACTCGACGATGACCCCGGCGAACTCCGGCCCGCGGTCCTCCTGCAGGAAATGGCCTCCGCCCCGGATCGTGGTGTGGGGCCGGCCCCTGGCGCCGGGAACCCGGTCCCGGAAGATCGCATCGCCCCCGGCGGTGATGGGGTCGCCGTCGCTGAAGGCGGTCAGGAAGGGCTTCTCGAACCGGGAGAGCGCCTCCCAGGCCTTCCGGTTCGCCGGTGCGGCCGGGTCGTCGGGCTCGATCGGAACGAGGGAGGGAAAGATCCGGGCGCCCTCCTTGTACGTTTCGTCCGGGAAGGGCGCGTTGTAGGCAGCGATGGCCTCCTTGCCGGGAGGGGTCAGACACCCCATCGTGATGATGGCTCCCACGTCGAATTGCGGGGTCTCCCGGGAGAACTTCCTCCAGTTGAGAAAAGCCTCGGTGATGGGCATGTCCCCGGTGGGCAGGCCCGTGTTGGCGACCACCACCCTGGAGAAGCGGTCCGGGTTCTGGGCGACCAGCCGCAACCCGATCAGGCCTCCCCAGTCCTGGCCCACGAGCGTGATGCGGCCCAGGCCGACCCGTTCGAGCCAAGCCTGCATCCAGTCCACGTGGCGCTGGTAGGTGTAGTCGTTCCGGTCCGCCGGCTTGTCCGAGCGGCCGAACCCGGCCAGGTCCGGGGCCACGGCGCGGTGCCCGGCCTTCACAATGACCGGAATCATCTTTCGGTAGAGGTAGGACCAGGTGGGCTCCCCATGCATGAGCAGGACCGTTTCGGCGCCCTTCGGGTTCTCGTCGACATAATGGATCCTCAAGCGCCCGCCTTCGCCGTCCGGGACCTCGACGTAGTGCGGTTCGAAGGGAAAGTCCGCCAGACCCGCGAAACGCTCGTCCGGGGTGCGCAAGGTCTTCATGATGGTCTCCTCCATCATCTGCCGGCTGAATCCGGGTAATTCCGGTCCGCCCACGAATGATATGCACCCAAGGATATTACGAAAATGCCGGGCAGGCAACCGTCAGCGGAAACGGTAGGAGATCTCGATGTTGTGCATGTTGAGGCCGGGGTTCGGCTGCTGGATGTCCGCATTCGATACGTGTTGAAACTCATATCCTATGCTTAGATTCCGGATCGGCAGCAGGGTGATCCCGCCGTGAGTGAGGAACTGAAAGTAGCCGCTCAGGTCCTCCGTCCCGTACCGGTCCTCGCCGAGGAAGGCCGGGCTGACGCCGAGATCGATCCCCACGATCCACCCCCTCTTCCGGACGGCCAGGCTGGGTCCGAGCGAGCCCAGAAAGCCCGTGGTTCCGGCGGCGCTCAGGGCGGCCCCGGTGAAGTCCAGGCGGGATGCCAAAACCCAGCCCGATTCGGGACGCCAGGCCCACGGAAGGGCCCATTCGAAGAAGGCCTCGTATTTCCTGAAGTAGGCCTCGTTGCGGTGGTCGGAAAGGCCGTACCGGAGCCCGGCAGCGCACTTTTCCATGCCGCCCGGATCGATCTCGGTGGAGACATCGTTTCGTGTTCCGTCCTGCGCGAAATCCGCGGCAGCCGGGACCGCCATGACAATGACAACGATCACGAAAAAAAGGTGCAGGAAAACCTGCCGGCCGCCTTGCAAGGCCTCGAAGCTCAAGGGTTCCTCCCGAAACGGGCGAATGCAATTCTCCGGAAAGAGGAAGAACCCTTCTATAGGATCAGCCGAGGGGGAGTCAATACGGCGAAAAGGCGCGGCCGGGCCCACGGCATGCCCTGCATCTCAGAAAGACTTGGCCATTTGCCTGGCCCTGGCGATCGCTTCCTCCCGGGCCTTCTGGGCCGCCGCAAAGAGGTCATGCTTCGGTACCTGACCTGTGGCGACTTGCACGCAGGGTTCGCCCGTCTTGTCTGCCAGAGTTGCGGCCGCAATCTTTTGTTGGCCTTCTCCTGTAAGCGCCGCTACTTCTGCCCCTCCTGCCATCAGAAACGTGTGGTGGAGTTCGGCGAGTGGCTTTGCGGTCACGTGCTCAAGGCCGTCCCCCACAGGCACTTCGTGTTCTCGATTCCCAAGCTCCTGCGGCGCTTCTTCCTGCGGGACCGAAAATTGCTGGCCGATTTGAGTCTTTGCGCGTGGGAAGCCCTGAAAACCCTTCTGCAAGCCGCTGTGCCGGAGCGGGGTTGCTGCCCAGGCGGGATCGTGGCCACACAGACTTTCGGGGACCTACCAGACCGGTATCATCCCCATTTGCATGTGTTGGCTTCAGCTTCATCGAGGACCCCCATCCCTCTCCTATCGATACCCCACAAGATGTGGCCTCTTTTCTTTCTTGCCATGCTATTACGTCACCTGTCGTCCTCTTCCCGTCTCGGAGCAAGTTCTTACCTGCTCTCTGATCAAGGAACGAGCGGCATGTCTATGTAGGAGGCGTTATTCCCCCCGCACAATACCTTCCAGGTCGGTGCGGGGTGCCTTCTGGGGGTTAAGAAGTTGTCCGCATCCGCCCCCGCCAGCGATATGCGAATGCGGTGTCCCTTTGCGAACACGTGCGAGATCGGGAAGAGCGCGATGACCAGCTCGGCGGGCTCCCCGGGAACGAGCGGCTGCACGTCAGCCTGGTTGCTGGGGTGATGGGGCAGTTCGGGTCGCCAGGGGCGCTGACCCAGTTTTCGCAGGGAAGCGCGGAGTTGGCCCTCGGACTTGTACTGGGCGTAGCCGTCGCCTGCGATATCTTCCAGGTAAACGAAGAAGTCCCCGTCCGTGGCCGTGCTGAGGACGAAAAGGTGCAGCACAGGGTGGCCGGTTATTTCGAGGTCCGCATCCAAGGGGGCGGTTGTGTAGGTAAGGCATCTTTCGTCCTCGACGGCACGGTCGCCGTAGGCGCTCGGTTCGCCGGCCATGGCTAGCCAGCGGCTGAGTTCGCCGCTCGTTGTGGTATAGTCCACGATGTATGAGTCACTGTCCTCCGCCGGCGGCTTGACATCGCTCATCCCTCCCCCGGCATGAAGATACCAAGAAGTAGGCTCTTCACCGGGCGGGGGCCATTCTTCGTAGAGGTTCCACTCCTCGCTGCCGGTGGTATAGATATAGAGTGGGGGCTCGTTATCGATGCCGTTGTCGATCCCCTTGAGGTAGCGGTCGAAGAAGCGAACGCACTCGATTGCATAGGCGTGGAATCTCTGCATGTGGTCGTAGTTGCCCACGAGGGTCCTGCTCTTGTTTCTCAGTGTCTGCTGAAAACTCAGGGTAACCGTGCAATAGCTGTCGAGCCATCCGCCCATGTTGTACACGGCTACCCCGGATTCCTCGATCTCCTCCAGATGGCCGGATGGGCTGGCCGTGGGATATCCCATGGACTCACCCTCCGGGGTCTTGACCTGACTGTCCCGGAAGGGAATCCGGCCCGCCATGGCCAGTAGGTCCGTGTTGCCCCTGTGCTCTCGCGTCGCCGCCGCCAGCATGCTCCCGTCCGCGTCCTCGTCCACCGGCTTGGAGGGATATATGCCCATCGGGGGGCTGGCGAGGTTTCCGTTGAGGAGCTTGCTTGCTATTTCGTATGCCAACACAAACTTGAAATTGAGGATGCCCCCCGGATAGATGAAGTCGTAGAAGTCGAGGGCTGAGTAGCGGGGGATGATGCACTTGAGGTGGGAGTTCCTGTTGGAGGCATTCATAAACTGGATGACGGCCATATAGGACTGGCCCATCATGCCCACGTTCCCGTCGCACCAATCCTGCGCCACGATCCAGTCAACCAGGTCGCTGCCGTCCCGCACCTCGGGGGGGGAGAAGATTGCGAAGCGTGTCCCGAACGAGGCGCCGGTGCCGCGGATGTCCGCGCACACAATGACGTATCCGTAGGATACGACCGTGCGGTAGTACGAGTCGGGACTACTCAGCAGGTCCACTACCTCGCCGTTCTTCACACTGGCCCGGTGGTAGGGTGTCATGATGAGAACAGCCGGCAGTTTCCCCCCCGGCCCTTCCGTTGGCCGGTACACATCCACGGCGATCTTCGTGCCGTCGCGCATCGGCACATACTGCGACGTGGTCTCCCAGGAAGCGTAGGCGGCCTCCGAGTAGCCGGAGTATTCGCCCGGCCTGCTCACTTTCTCCGGTCTGTCTTCCGCGGTCCCCACACATCCCGCCGCAAGGAACGGGACCAGCAGCAGGGCAGCCAGGCCGACAAGGGGAATCGGCGTCTTGGATTTCTGTTTCAACATGATCATCCCTCCCTTCACTTCCTTCCAAACGGCTGAGGGGTTGTCCGCCCGGGGTCCGCCTCCTCCGCGGATCTGACGGCTCGCCATTCCGAAGAAAACGCTTGACAAGCAAAGCCAACTGGGAGTAGACAATTACACTATAGTGTATTTTTGTGTCAAGGGGAAATTTCGCAAGCCACAGGAGGAAGGCGCGGATGGAACGAAAATCGAGCATCTCGATGGTTCTGTCGTTCGCTTTCATGGCGGCCGGTTGTTTCGGCGACATATCCGGAACGGTGGCCATCGACGGGCTGCGCGCTGAGGGGGTCACGGTGGTCCTGCATGGCCAGAGTGGAGATGCTTACATGACACAGGTGACGGACCGGACAGGGGCCTTCCTCTTCAAGAATGTACGGGGGGGCAGTTACAAGGTTATCATGGATCCACCTCCCGGCTACGTCCGTTCTGTCGGCAGGAAGGTGGTTAAGAGAGACTTCTCCAACGTGACGGGTGTAGACTTTTCCATCGAAACGGCAACGGAGCGAAGGACGCAGAGCGGGAAGGTCGTCGGGTGCAGCAGGCCGAACGGGGCGCACGTCTGGAAGGGAATCCCTTTCGCGGCGCCGCCGGTCGGTGAATTACGCTGGAAGGCTCCACGTCATGCGGAGAGCTGGGGTGAGGATTCTTGGCTGGCCCTCGAACTGGGCCCCTACTGCACCCAGATCGCTGACCCCCTCGTGTTCGACCTTCCCGAAGAGCTGTATGGCACGCCGGTCGGCTCGGAAGACTGCCTCTTCTTGAACATCTGGGCTCCCCCTATTCCCCGGAGAGCCTGCCGACAGAGAGCGATCGCCTGCCCGTAATGATGTGGATCCACGGCGGTTCGAACGGCATGGGACACGGCGGCGATTACGCCGGCGTACGGGAGGCTCTTGACGGAGGGTATCTCGCTCAGAAATTCCACGTCATCGTAGTGAGCATCAACTACCGTCTCGGGCCCTTCGGCTGGTTCACACACCCTGCGCTCAAGACGGGAGACGCCATCGATGATTCGGGGAACTATGGGAACCTCGATGCCATTCGCGCACTCGACTGGGTGCATGACAACATCGCAAATTTCGGCGGAAACCCGGACAACGTGACTGTCTTCGGGGTGTCAGCGGGTTCCATAGACACCCTTGCCCTGATGCTCTCCCCCCAGGCGACCGGAAAGTTTCACCGAGCCATTGCGCAGAGCGGATGGATATCCACGATCGAGGTCTCCGTCGGCTCGGACTATGTCGAGGATGGAGGACATCCGAACAGCGCCCGGGAGGTGGTCAACAAACTCCTGATCGAAGACGGAACCGCCGCCGGCCGAGAGGACGCGATCTTGGTTCAAAACGGAATGACCGATCAAGAAATCGCCGCCTATCTCTATGAAAAGAGCGGCGAAGAGATCATGAGCATGTATGAAGCCGGTTTTGCCTCGGCGCTCTCCTTCCCTCGGCTCTTCCGGGACGGCGCCGTTTTGCCAACGGAAGATCCACTGGTGGTCTTTCAGAACAGCGAAAATTACAATGCGGTGCCGCTGATCATCGGGAGCAACCGGGACGAGAGCAAGCTGGGCATGGTCCTCAACCCGGACTTTGTGAACTTCGTCGCCGGGATTCCGGTCGGGCCCAAGGACCCTGCCTACTACGCTCTCTACTCGAGGTACACTTCGGGTGCGATGAAGGCGACCGAAGTGGACGCAATTGCCTCGACCCTCAGCCAGACCCCTGGGCAGCCCGGAGTCTGGGCCTATCGGTTCGACTGGGACGAGGAACCGACGCTGTTGGGCCTTGTGGACGTAGGCTTCCTGTTAGGGGCGAGCCATGCGATCGAAGTCAACTTCGTTTTCGATGATTTTAGTCAATTCATGGTGCCCTCTTTCCAGCCGTTGGTTTATACGCAGGAAAACCTTCCCGGAAGGCTGGGATTGGCGGGCAGCATGTCCTCCTACTGGGCGGAGTTTGCTTACAACGGTGACCCCGGAACAGGCAGAACCGGAGTTGAACCCCTTTGGACGGCATGGGACAACGGTACTCCGGATAGTGATAAATTCGTGATCCTGGATACCTCGTCCGATGGAGGCATCCGCATGTCGTCCGACAGCGTCACCCTCGAACGCCTCTACCAGGACTTGTTGAACGAGACGGGCTTCACGAACCAGAAACAGCATTGCGGGATGTATGTGCTCCTCTTCGCAGACACGGCCCTGTGGAGTGACGACGATTATCTGCACCTGGGTGCAGAAGGATGCGCGGCCTACCCGGTCGAGTGAGTCTTCTGCAAAAGGGTTTTCAACCCTTTCTCTCTTACCCTTTGCTTGGGCCACGGACGAGCGTGGGGGGCATACGGATACCCACCTCTTCCTGCAGCTTGTTCGGCCCCAATCCGAGAGGGGGTCAAGACCCTGTGGGGCCATATCTCCTTGAGGAATGGGGAAGCATGTCGACCAGCCACCTCATCCTGCACAGCGCGCTTGAATCCGCCGCCGTGGTCGATGCTGTCGGCCGTTTCGGTGCCCAGGCTGCCTCGCTGCGGTTCGCATTCAAAAACGGAAAGTGCATAACCCTGTTCGTACAGGAAGCCCCCGCTGTTCAGCGCTTCAATACAGCGTCTGTGAGCAACTCCATCATGTTCTTGGTCGCCTTCTCCAAGTCGAGCTTTCCGTCCTGGAGGCACCACTCGTACATGATTCCTCTAAAAGAGAACCGAATCGCTTCAGCGATTTCGTGACTCGTTCGATCGGTTCGTATTTCCCCTCTCTTCTGCCCTTCCTCCACGAGCCTTTCCAGGACCGCGTGGATGGGTCGCCTCCTCCGGCCCATGCGCGAGGAATGCGCGGAAGGTGCGATTTGACTGTAGTAGACCGGCTTGAGCACGAACAGGCCCTGTTCCAGGACACGTGCGACAAGAGCCTCTCTGAAGGCAGCGAAGCGCTCCTTCGATGTCCCCAATTGGGAAAGCCTATCGCCTACTTCCTTAAAGTGCAGATCGTTCTGGAGGAAGTACTCGAGAACAATTTGATCCCTGGATTTGAAGTGATTGTAGAACGTCTTCTTGCAGACAGAGGCTTCCCTGCAGATTTCCTCCACCGTCACGCGGTGGTAGCCCCGCTTCTCATACAGCCTCATGGCGGTGGTGAAGATCTTCTGTCGCGTAGCCCTTGCTTTTGGGCTGTTGAATCTCGGTGCGGATTTTGCCAATCTCACCTCGATCTTGCGGTGGCCGAACGGTCCTGCGAGCTTTCCTGTATGGTGAACAGAGGAGTCGTATGAATGCGGATGCTAGCTGCCAAGATCAGAAACGTCAAGGCAAGCCCCTTCGATCGATGTTGTCTACCATGGCCCCGTGAAGAAGCGATACGTGAGTCGAGGAGTGAAAGATAGGAAACTGCTTTCGGACGAAAAGAGAATAGCAGGTGGCATAATTGTGTATCAATAATAAAAACATACAAGATTTTGTGTGGTCTCGGGGAGTCCGAGGGTAGAGCTTGCGGCCGGGTGGGGGGCTCAAGAGAGGGTCAGATCGAAAAGGCAGGGAAACCAGGTCGGACGTCCAGAAATTGAACAGACGGGTGCGACAAGAGGAAAGACGCATCGTGCCCGCCGGGGTTGTTCAACAGTCCCAGTGGGCTGGCGGGACCTGGGAGTAATCGTCTTCCTCCCGAGCCGGTGGCTGCGAGTAAGAATCCTCGGGTAACGGGCGCAGGCCAGGGGGCGAATGTGCCCTGGGCGTCGGCCTGGCGTTGGCCAGCCACAGCCCGAGGTGTTCCAGGATCCTGCGGATCGCCTCGATGTTGTCGATCACCGCTAGGACTCGCATTTCCTTTTCGCACCGTGGACAGACCATGGTGGAGAGTTCGTAGACCTTCTGGATAAGCCGGGCCCAATTGCGCCGGAACGCCTCGGATGAGATCACCGGCTCCAGCACGGTGGGGATGGGTTCCACTTGTTGTCGCTTGCGCTGTTTGCCCCTTACCGAGTTGGCGTAGGCCCCGTAGTAGCGGAGGGTCTGTCTTTTCCTTTCCGGGACATGGCAGGCCATGGCCGCCAGCCATTCCAGGGCGTCGTAGGTCTTCTTGCCTCTGCCATCCTTGGACCGGTAGAGGACCGTGGCCTCGTGGGGGGAGTATTGCATGCGTTTCTGCGAGAAAGGAGTCCGAACGAGATAGGCGGCCAGCCTCTCCAGGGATTTCTTCTCCCGCGGCTGGATGCGCCCGCCGGCAAAGACGTTGAAGCCGGAGTGTCTCCAACCGTCGAGCATGCGGATGAGTTTCCGGGCGATCTTTTTCTTGCGCAGGAGCATGGCGAGCACCTTCAAGCGGAAGAGCTTCTCCAGGTCCTGGAGCTCAAATTTCGGGGCGACCCGGAACAGGCCCTCCCCGTAAAAACAACCATCCGGGCAGAGGACATTTAGGTGGGGGGTGAAAGCGCTTCGGGTCGTCACCAAAGGTTTGCGTGGAGACCACCGCGGCGGGGACCGCCTGGGGTTCCGGCACCGCGGCTTGCAGGAAGGTCTTCAGAGTCTCCCAGGCGCAGCGGCTCAGCTCCACCAGCAGCCTGCGATCATGGAGGAAGAAGCGCCTGAGGATCTTGGGGATGGAGAAGACAAAGTGCCTGTGCGGAACGGCCCGGAGCACCTGCCCGCAGAGCCATTCGCCGAACTCCACGGCCCGTTTCTGCCCGCAGCTCGGGCAGAACTTTCTCTCCTTACAACTGAACGCGAGGAGCCTTCCAGACCTGTTCGAGGCTTTCGTAGTTCACAACGATCACGAAAAAAAGGTGCAGGAAAACCTGCCGGCCGCCTTGCAAGGCCGTGAAGCTCAAGGGTTCTTCCCCCGACAAAGGTGAAAATGCCCTTCCGGAAAAACGAAGAACCCTTCTATAGGATTATCCGAGGGGGAGTCAATACGGCACCAAGGCGCAGCCGCCTCGCCGGCATGCCCTGCATCTCAGAAAGACTTGGCCATTTGCCTGGCCCTGGCGATCGCTTCCTCCCGGGCCTTCTGGGCCGCCGCGGGTCCGGCCGCAAGGGTCGGCTCGACGACCAGGATGCTGGGCGCGGAGAACCCGATGAAACCGAGGATCATCTTCAGATAGCCGGTCTGGTGATCGAGGGACTCCAGCCCGGTCCCCTCCGAATAGGCCCCGCCGCGCGCGCAGGCAACGAAGATGGGCTTGCCGGTGACGAGTCCCTCGTAGCCGCCCTGCTCCGTGACCCGGAACGTGTAGGTCGGCTGCACGATGACGTCGAGGTAGTGTTTCAGCCGGTAAGGAATGCCGAAATTCCACATGGGTGTCGAAAGTACATACTTGTCCGCCGATTTGAACTCCTCGATGACGGCCTCGACGGCCCGCCAGGCGAGGCGGTCCTTCTCGGAATGCGCCGCCCCGTGCATGATGTTGTATTTTGCCTGCAGCGCGTGGCCGTCGAAGGGAGGAAGCTCCTTGGTAAAAAGATCGATCTTCTTGATTTCGTCCTTCGGGTTCTTCTCCCTATAGGAGGCGAGGAACGCCTCCGCGGCCGCCGTGGAGAAGGATGCGTCGCCCCTGGGAGAGGCCTGAATGTAGAGAACCTTTGCCATGGTAACCTCCGGAATCCCTGTGAGCCCTTTCTTCAGGTACTTGCAGGTATTGATTCGAAAGGGGCCCTGCGGGTTGCAGGGGCATCCTGCTTTCTCTGGATCTGCGGCGTATGGTCCCTGCGACCGCGAGCATGGGGAGCAGGAAGGCGGCCGGGCCGAACACGAGGCCCCGGAAACAACGGTTCACATCCGGGATCTTGAGAAACCTGGAAACCCTTTGGATTGCATGCAGAAAGACCTGTTGGGGAAAACGATGCAGGTATGCTATCTACTTCCGATAGAGCCATATAGCCGGCGAAGGGAAAAGGGGGAAGATGGCAAGCGAAGATATCAGGACGGTACGGAAACTTCTGGCCGCCTTTCCGGCCATGAGAGGCCAGTCGATCGAGCAACTGCGGTCCCAGATGGAGGCATGGGTAGGGTCTTTTCCTCTGGCCGACGGTGTTTCGGCGGAGGCCGTGGATGCAGAGGGTGTCCCGGCCGAATGGGTAAGGGCGCCCGGTGCCGGGGCTGAACCCGTGCTTCTTTACCTCCATGGGGGAGGCTACGCACTCGGCTCGACCCGGACGGCTCGCCTGCTGGGGGCCGCCCTTTCCGAGGCGGCCCCGGCCCGGGTCCTTACGGTCGGCTACCGGCTCGCGCCGGAGCATCGGTTTCCGGCCGCGGTCCAAGACGCGGTGGCCGCCTACCGGTGGCTCATCCGGCACGGCGCCTCGCCCGCGAGAATCCTGATCGGGGGCGACTCGGCAGGCGGAGGCCTGACCGTGGCGACCCTCGTAGCCCTGCGCGATGCAGGGGACCCGTTGCCGCGGGCAGGCATCTGCATATCCCCCTGGGCCGACCTGACCTGCTCTTCGGATTCCTACAGGACCCGGTCCGAAGCCGATCCGGTGGTCGACCCCGAAGACATTCGGTGGCTGGCATCCCTGTATCTGGGCAATCAGGATCCCAAGACCCCCCTCGCCTCGCCCCTGTATGCCGGCCTCGAAGGGTTGCCGCCCCTTCTGATCCAGGTGGGCAGCGACGAGATCCTGCTTGATGATGCCGTCGGGCTGGACGCGCGGGCCCGGCAGGCAGGCGTGGATTCGACCCTTGAGGTCTGGGAAGGCATGATCCACGTCTGGCACGTCTTCTATCAGATTCTTCAGGAGGGGCGGGAGGCCATTGCCCGGATCGGGGAGTACTTCCGGGCCAAGGCATCCTGACCCGCCCCGGCGCCCCAGGAATCGGGCACGGCCGGGAGTACGCACGCGGGCACGACGGCCGACCCCGATTCCTAGGAGCGCAGAGCATACCAGGAATAGGAGACCCTCAGTTCCTCGCCCTCGAGTTCCCCGGTTCCGCATCCCACCGCCTGGATGCGGTTCAGCCACACATAGTTCGGATGACTCGTTTCAAACCGGGGCGCGGTGTGGATCTTCATGCCCTCGACCGGCTGTCCGGTCAGGAGCTTGTCGACCTGCTCCCGGGTCATGTCGATCACGCCGCGGTACTCAACGTGGATCGGCACGCCGTCATGTGTGTCGATGATCAGGCGGACATCCAGTTCGAGGCAGTTGTCGGCACGGAGGATGGCCCAGTCGGCCCCGAAAGCCCGCGCCTTTCCCCTGAGCCTCGGCCCCTCCACCTCTCCGCGAACGAGCGGGAAGATCAGCCTGGTTCCCCAGGATGCGGGACCGATCGGAACGGGCATGGTTACATATCCCACCAGATCGGCGATGAACTCCAGTTTCGGTGTGAACATGGGCATGGTCTTTCCCTCCTTTCGGGCACGGGCGCGCACACGGGCACGCGGCCTCCCAACCGGCGGGGCAGGGCGGGGCCCGGCCCCTGAACTGACGCGGACGGCACGGCGCGAAGCGTCCGCGCCATCTAATACTTCGACGGTGTCTGGGAGATCCCGAGCATCTCGCGCGCCTGCTTCGGGGTGGCGATCTCGCGCCCCATGTCCCTGGCGATCCGGACGACCCGCTCGACCGCCTCCGCGTTGCTCGCGAGCTTCCTGCCCTTGCCGTAGTAAATGTTGTCCTCCATGCCGACGCGCACGTGTCCGCCGAGCATGATGCCCATCGCGTTCATCGGGATCTGGAAGGCGCCGACGCCGATGACGAAAAAGATCGATTGAGGCGGCAGTTCGTTGATCAGCCCGAGGAGGTTGGCCGGGGTCGGGAAGGAACCGGTCTGGAAGCCCATCACGAACTGGATGTCGTACGGCGGCTCGATCAGGCCCTGCCCCATCAGGTCCTGGACCACCCAGTACATGCCGGGGTGGTAGAGTTCCATCTCCGGCTTGATCCCGTGCTCCTTCATTGTCTTGGCGTAATGCGAGATGTCCGCGTAACTGCACGGAATGCCCCGGTCGAAAAGAACGGCCTCCCTGGGATTGGGCAGGGGCGCCTTCCTCTCTTTCATCGGCATCTTCAGCATGAAGGGCCCGAGGTTCAGCGAGCACAGCTCGGGGTTGGCGTAGATGCTCGCCATGCGCTGCTCGATCGTCAGCTCCGGCCCCCCGCCCGTGGTGTTGTTGATGATGATGTCCGGGCACTTGTCCCGGATGAGGCCGTTGATCCTCCGGTAATGGTCCGGGTTGGACGAGGTGAGCCACCAGCATTCCGGGTTGCGCGCATGCACGTGAACGATGCTGCACCCCGCCTTGTAGGCGTCGTAGGTCTGCTGCGCCTGCTCTTCGGGCGTCTCGGGCAGGTTCTCGTTCAGCTCCTTGCCGTGTACGCCCCCTGTGATCGCGCAGCTGACGATCAATGGAGGAAGGCCCGAAAGGCCCATGCGCACCTTTCCCATCCACTGGTACGGGTCCTTGTAGTCCCACATGTACTCTGCAGCACTCATGCTTCACCTCCTTGGATGAATGGTTTGACGGACTCTATCGCGAAGGCCTCTCTCAGGGCCAGGCTTCTTTGCCCCCGGCAAAGCTCGCTGTGAACACCCGGCCCGGATCGGTCGAGACCGCCACGTTCGGAACGGCCGCGGCGGCAAGGCCCTCAAACCCGGGCGGGACGTATACTGTGAAGTCCAGAGGCTTCGCCTTTCCGTGCACGACGTCCCGAACGTAACGGTCCAGGCCCTCCTGATCCGGTTCGTTGAGGAGCGGGCCTGCGTAAAGGCCTCTGTTCTGGGTCCGGTCAGCGTGCAAGAAGGCCGCGCCATAGAGGCTTGGAAACCGGACCCTCTCCGGATACTGCTCTCCGTAAAGCGAGACGCCGAGAAGGACGTGCCTGGCCAGCTCGAAGCTCGGCCATTTGCCTTTGCCCCAGGTCAGGCCGGGCACGAACAGATCCGGGAATTCCGTATCCATCAGGGACATCTGGTAGGCCGCCCTGCAGACGAGGCCGATTCCGTATTCTCTCATCAGATCCTCGCCGTGCGGGTTCCAGGAAGCATCCGTGAGCTTGAAGACGGAGGCCCCCTGATCGAACCGGCCCTGCAGAAGCCCGGCGCCTCCTTTTCCGAACAGACAGACGATCCTGGCCGTCAGGTGGAGGACGATGCCCGCGAGACCTTTCCGACCGAACTCCTCGTACGTGATGATTCCGTCCCGGTCTTCATCGTAGGCGGCCAGGAACTCCTCTTCCAGGGACGACCCGGTCAGTTTGTCTACCGCTTCCAGATAGCTCAGGGTCGTCTTCTGCAGGTCCCAGGGCATCTTTGCGTCGTCGAGGAACAGGGTCTGGGTGATCAGGTCTGTGAAGTTTCCATCCTTTACGATGCCGAGGCGGCCCTGAATCGAGAACAGCGGGAGGTTCGACACCGCATCCGATCCCGCCACGTAATAGACTCGTTTCCCTAAGCCCCGGCGCTCGGCATTCTGAAGGCACACGTCCCGGGCGAGGGGACAATCGTAGCCCTCACGGGTAACGATTTGTCCGCCCTCCAGGGTCGGAACCGGCACCTTCTGGGGAAAACGGCCTCCGTGCCCGTCCTCGATCGCCACGGTCGCGGCCTCCTTCATGGGAACGTTGCTGAACAGGTAGCGCGCACTCAGCAGGTCGGTCGCAACCGGGTCCGTCCCGGCAAATACCATGCCCTCCGGTTCCTTGGTGGCGCTTCCCGTGGAGCCGGTGTGGTCGTGATTGATCGACTCGATGCCGTCCACCACGTGCAGCATGAAGACGCCCGCTTCCTCCACGGCCCGGAGGATGTCGATCATCGTGGCCGTGATCCCGCCGGTCTTCTCCAGAGTGTAGCCGCCCGAGGGGTCCTTCCTTGGGAGTCCTGTGTCCATGTCCATCTCGGGCACCCAGACCTGATGGGGGATGCTTCCCTTGACGCCCGGGGTCGAAGTGTGGGGCACGCTGTATTCCCAGCGCGTGTCGCCCGAACGGGAATACTGCATGGGGTAGAGTCCGATACCGAGGTTCTTGATCACGTTCGTGAACAGGGTGATGCTGTGGACCTTGAGCTTCGGGACGTTCACGAGAACGCACCCCGGGTAGGCCCGTCGGTCTTCCGGATCCTGCGGATCGCCGCCCACCACTGCCTTGTGGAGCGTGACGGACTTGTAGTTGACGCCGTCCGGCACCGCCATCTCCCGGCCCTTGCGGGGATCGTCGAAGATGCGGTTCAGGTCGTAGACCATGAGCCGGTCCCCGGCCTCCCCGGGGGTCAGATAGGTGCCGGCCACGCTCTCTTCGTACCCCCGCATGGGGTCGTCGCCGCGGCCCGGCGGGAGGCACTCGGCCAGGTATTTCCTTGCGAAATAGAAGCCCCAGCCTCCGTAGAAATCCCCGACCCTGCCCTCGATCACCGCCTCGGGCGTGACCGGGCGGCCTTCAGGGTTCATGCTCGAGTAGAATTGGGCGGTGGCCTGCAGCGCGGTCGCCGCCTCTCCGACGGCCATCCGGTGGTAGCTTATGTTCAGCTTGTCGCGGAACCATCGCATCAGGGCCGCGACGAAGGGCCACTGCGTGCAAGCCGGGCTGCCGCCGTCCGGTCCGTGGGTCTGTGGGTCTATGCACATGGGGTTCACCAGATTGGGCTTGAACAGGACCCTCTCGCCCCTATCGATCCTCTCGGTGACCGCTCTTCCGAAACCCGTTTCCTTCTCCAGGGCCCCCAGGGCCATGTCGAGGCACTCATAGGTGTAGTCGATCTTTGCCCGAATCGTCTGCCAGGCGTCGTCGTCGCATTCGTTGATCCATCTCCTGAGGAGCCCCCCGATACCCGCATAGGATCTTTCGACATCGACTCTGACGGCTCCGACAGGCGAGCCTTCGGCGTCTGCGGGCCGTCGTCCGGCTGGGGTGTGGAGTTGCCTTTCCTTGCGAGGGGACACGATGGGCCTCCTTCCCGGCATGGCAGGCTGCGGCCGGGGCCGGCCGAGGGAAACAGGAACGTGCTTTCAGGCGGTTGGAGAATAGCGGGTGACGTAATTTCGTGTCAAGGAGAAAAACACACAAGATGTTGTCTGGTCCGGGGTGTGCCGAGAGGAGGGGCAGATCCTGCCTGCCGGCGTGGTTCAGAAGTCCCCGTGCGCCGGCGGGGCCTGGGAGCAGTCCGCGCACCCTGCCTGTGCAAGCACGAAAACCAGGGGCATGACGTATCGGATCTCCACCAAAAGGGTGGGTCGGACTTCACGCACAAAATACCGGAGCTTTATACCAGGTTGATCTGCGGACGGTATGTACTGCGGAGAAACCGAGTGACAGGGTACTTTGCTGACCGCAGTTCCTTCGCACCGGCACCGGAAGGCCCGAATGGAGAGAATCCGATTCTCGATCCGGGCCTTTTGTTTTTTCTCACAGAGGCCGGAGAAAGGGGGTGATAAAGGCGGTACGCAACGTAACGGCGGAAGGGAAGGGCGGGGAAGAAACCGGGGTCAAACCCCATTCGAGACCATAAAGAATCCGGAACAAACTCAGATGGAAACGGAGGATGGATCATGATCGGGCGGAAAATGAAATTCTCTGCGAAGACCGTTTTTGCCAACATTGGGATCGTATTGCTTGCCGTGACGCTTGCTGTCCCGGCTGCTTGGGCGCGCAGCGGAGGCGTCAAGAACGTGATCGTGCTGGTCCCGGACGGCTGCGACACAAGCGTCCAGACGCTGGCCCGCTGGTACAAGGGCCAAGGCCTGTGGGAGACCGAAGGTTCCCTGGCGCTGGACCGGATCAGCACGGGCGCCGTGAGCACCTACATGGCGGACTCGATCATCACCGACTCCGCGCCTGCGGCCACGGCGTTTGCCACCGGGTACAAGAGTTCCGACAAGTTTCTGAGCGTGGCCCCTCGGCTCGACACGCTGCTTTCGATCTTCCCGCCCGAAGGCCAGGGCCTGGATCCGTACATGCCGCTGGCAACCGTGCTCGAGGGCGCGAAACTCAGGAACAAGTCCGTGGGCCTCGTGGCCACGAGCGAGGTGAGCCATGCGACGCCGGCCGCCTTCGCGTGCCACGTTCATGCGCGGAGTTTGGTATTCGATATCATGGAACAGATGGTCTATGAGGACCTGGATGTCTGCTTCGGCGGAGGCAAGGCCCAGCTAATCGCCCGTCCGGACGGCGAGGACCTGCTTGCCGTTCTCCTGGACAGAGGCTACCGGTTCGCGGACGACCGCACGGAAATGGAGGCCCTGAGCAACGGCCCTGCATGGGGGCTCTTTGCCGACAGCCACATGGCTCCCCACATCGACCGCGATTCTGCTGTCGAGCCTTCTCTGGCGGAGATGACGGCCAAGGCGATTCAATTGCTCTCCCAGAACCGCAAGGGATTCTTCCTCATGGTCGAGGGCAGCCAGGTGGACTGGGCCGCCCATGCGAACGACCCGATCTACATGGTCACCGACTTTCTGGCCTTTGACGACGCGGTCAAGGTGGCGCTCGATTTCGCCAAGGCGGACGGAAACACCCTGGTGCTGGCCTTTCCGGACCACAACACGGGCGGCCTGAGCCTCGGCAACGCCTCGACGAACAACACCTATACAAAGATCAAGGTGGAAGACCTCATAGCTCCGCTTGCCGGCATGGAGAAGACCGCGGCCTACATCGCCGGCACAATAACGGATCCGACGAATGACTCTCAGATCGAGGCGCAGATCGAAACCTACTGGACGAGCATCGACGTGACCGCGGCAGACGTAACCGAAATCAAGGCCAAATACGCGGGCGGCCTGTACCTCGACTATGCCATCGCCGAGGTCATCAGCAAGAACCACACCGTCTTGGGCTGGACCACCCACGGCCACGCCGGCGAGGACGTACCCCTGTGGTCCTACGGCCCGAACAAGCTCGTCGGGCGCGTCGACAACACGGAACTGGCCAGGGTCGCGGCCGATGCGCTGGGAGTCAACCTGGGCTGGACCCAGGACCGGCTCTTCGTGGAGTGCGAAGACATGTTTCCGGGGGAATGCGTGCTCGACACGGTGACGGATCCCGCCAACCCGGTCCTGAACGTCCGGGACGCCCAGCTCCCGATCAACAAGAACTTGCTCAACAAGAGCGGAAGGACCCGCGAACTGGAGGGCATCGTTGTATACGCGCCGAAGACGGGCAAGGTCTACATTCCCTTCCAGGCCTACCTCTGCATCGCGTGGGGGATGTGTTTCTAGTGGGTTGATTTGAGGTCGGGTCCGGAGCCGAATGCGCACCGGACCCGGACCGGCATCGTTTGGACAGGCAAGACAGGCAGGGCGTAGGTCCTGCCTGTCTTGCCTCTGGTATTCGGTGCATGCCGCAATCCGCCAGGAGAGGACCCATGCGCAACGCCCGTGCCGCTCTGATCGCGCTCTGCAGCGCCCTTCTGTTTCTGAGTGCACAGTTTTTCGCGGGTACCGACGCGGCCGCGCTTTGCACGGCGGACGATACGCTCACCGCGCCGGGCTCGAAGTCCGGCAACACGTGCGGTGCAGGCAACGATTGCGCCGGAGAGCCGAGCCAGGAACACGTTTACGAAGTGAGGATCCCGGTCGGCGGGGTCTGGTTCTTCGACCTGTGCGGATCGGCCTATGACACGGTGGCGAGCCTGGGAACCGCCCCGGGCCTGGACGACCTGGGCTGGAACGACGACGGATGGTGCGGCCTCCAGTCGCTCCTTTTTGTTCCGGATCTGTCGCCGGGTACGTACTATGTGACGATCGAGGGATACTGCGAAGGGACCTGCGATTGCGGCTTCTACTCGCTTGAGGTCTTCTCCCCCGGCTTGTCCTGTTCGCTCCCCTCGGATTGTGACGACGGTGACGCGTGCACCGATGACGACTGCGAGAACGAGCAGTGTATGCACCGCTGCAACGCGACGGCATACTCGGATCCCTGCTGCGGGGAGCCCGTCTGCTCACAGGAGGCGGCCTGCACGCCCCCGCCCGCGTGCCGCGACAGCGACCTCGACGGCTACGGCAGTCCGGGCGACCTCGCCTGCCGAAACGGTGCGGCCGAAGACTGCAATGACTCGAACGACCTCGTGTTTCCGGGTGCGACCGAAAGCTGCGACGGAATCGACAACCAGTGCCCCGGGGACACGGGGCATGGCGAGATCGATGAGGGCTGCTCTTCTTCTTGTGCCGCAAGCGCGGAGGCCTCGGCCGCGGACAGCGGCCCCGTGCGCAACGCCTCAGGCGCCGGCACGCATCTGGTCTGCCTCTTCCTGCTCGTCGCCGGGGCTTGCGGCCTCTCGAGGGTCTTGCGGAGCGCGAACTGAGTCGCAGCGGCCCTGTCTGCGAACCGACTCCCCCTCAAGTTTTCCCGGCTCGGAGGATTGTGCGGGGCTCGCGGTCCGGCCGTGGCCGGGCCGCGACAGGGGCCGGAATGCCGGCTTCCCGCACAGCCGCGGCCTCTTCGGTCTGCCCGCTTCCCCCGCCCTCAGAGCGCTACCACATGGAGGGTTGTCTCCCGTTCCTGCGGCAGCAAGGCCGTTCCGGATTCTCGGGGATGGAAGAAAACACTTGAAAATCTGCTCTCCTCGACCTATTTTGGGGTTGCCCGAGCTTTTTTGTCCGGGCCGGACCGGGCGAAATCAAACCTTTTCCGAAGGAGAAGATCATGGCGAAGCGGGTCTTCTTTGCGGTCGTGGCCGTCTTCATCTGCTGGTCGGTGGTGGATTTCGCGGTGCACGGAATGCTGCTGCGGGAGTCCTATGCGGCGACCGCCAGTCTCTGGCGACCCATGGGAGAGATGAAGATGGGCTTGATGTACGTCGTTAGCCTCCTTTCCTGCCTGGCCTTTGTTCTGATCTACGCCCTGTTTTTCGGAAAGAAGAGCTTGGGTATCGCCCTGGCGTTCGGGGGCCTCTTCGGGTTTGGCGCAGGGGTCTCCATGGGCTACGGCAGCTACACCGTGATGCCTATTCCCTACTCGATGGCGCTTTCGTGGTTCCTCGGCACCCTGGCGCAGGGACTCCTGGGAGGGCTGATCGTGGGCGCCATCGTCAAGGACGCTTCCTAGACCTGGCACCGCATGAGGAGCAGGCACACCAGAGAACCAAGCAGGAGAATGGAGGAAAGGGCGCAGAGCGGCAGGTTGCGTGTTACGAACGCGCCCACCTGCTCGGGGGATGTTTTGCCCTCCTTGAACAGCCCGGCCTCGAGCTGAGCGAAGCCGGTGCCGAAAAAGACCCCGACAAAGGCCCACTGCAGGCCCACGGCGAGCAGAGACAGGGGAACGATCCGTCCCGTAAGGTAGAGGTACGCGTTGAAGGCGGTGGTGACGAGGATCGCAAGCGTAAAGAGGTTGTCGAAGAGGCGTTGCGGGCTCTTCTCCCGGATGAACACAGGGTAAGTTTCCTTGAATATTTCTGTCTTCCCCGAGTCGAACAGCCAGGTGAGAAAGCGGCCCAGCAGAAGCGTGTGGCCGGTCATGGCGCCCGCGGCGGTGCCGGTGAGAACAACGGCAACGAGCCACGCAATCCGGTCGAACTCCATCGTCATACCCTTTTCTCCGGATAAGCCTGAGACACGGCACCATTAGCAGAAGCCGCGGCGGACCGCAACCGTCCGATCGGTCGAGCACGGGCACTTCCCCCCTCCTGCTTCGCTTCGCCGTTGACACCCGAAAAGAGGCAGTCCTATACTGCCGTTGTTTCCACCGGAATGCAGGTTTCGTCTTGCCACGAGAGGAGGGTGACGATGGGCATTTTCAAACGCTTGTTCGGGATATGCGAGACGCGGCCCCCTTCCGATCCGCGGTGCTGGAAGTACGCCGACGGCAAGTTGTCGATCTCCCTGGACCAGGCGCCGGAACTGTCGCGAAAAGGCGGCGCGATCCGCATCGACGGGCCTTCCCTTCCGAAGCGGGTGCTCGTCGTGCACGGCCAGGACGGGCGGTTCCATGCCTTCCCGAACCGCTGCACCCACGTCGGCCACCGCCGGATCGACCCGGTCCCCGGGGAGGCCATGATCCGCTGCTGCAGCGTGGGCAAGTCCACCTTCGATTACTCCGGCAAGAGGCTCTCCGGTTCCGCCAAGGAATCGCTTGTCCCCCTGGCCGTGGAATCGGACGGCAAGAGGCTCGTGATCGAGGTTTCCTGAAGGAAAGCTTCCCGATCGACCCCGCAGGGGACCCGGGAGAGGCCACCCGCCTGGCCGCGCCGCCTCCCCTTGCCCGGGCGCCCTACAAAAAGGCTCGACTTGGTCGCGCAGATGTTATAATATGTTGTACAGCGGTATTCTTTCTAAAGATGGAAACGACCGAGGAGGAGAGCCATGAGCCGCCGCACTGCAAGGGCCGTCGTTCTGCTTGCGTTCTGCCTGTTCCTGCCCACCGCGGGCTGCCAGACACTCGAGGACCTGATCGATGGGGGCGCAGGCTCGGAGGCGCAGTTCCTCTGCTCGAACGTTTTCATATCGGGCCGCAGCCCCGAGTCCGTGCTCGACCAGGAGGGGAACCTTCCGGAGCGAATCGGAGAGGCGGGCGAGCTGATCGATTCGCTGATGGACTGCGATGTGGACTATTCGGACCAGAGTGCGACCTGCACGCTCCTCGGGGTGATGCGAAAGTCCGTATTCCGGGAGCACCTGGGCTGCACGCTGCTTCCCGGCAGAAGGAACTGGGAGGTTCCGATCTACGAATCGGTCCTCCGGGGTCAGCAGACCGGCGATCTCACGCCTCTCCCGCCGGGCCAGGCCTCGCTCCCCTGGCCGACCGGGGACGTGCTCTCCGGCGTGATCCCTCCCGAGGTGGACGTGGGCGCGCTCGAGGCGGTCCTGGACGAGGCATTCTCCGAGCCGGATCCGGCGCACCCGAGGCGTACGCGGGGGGTGGTGGTGGTCTATGACGGCGAGATCGTTGCGGAACGGTACGCCGAGGCCGAGGGCTATTCCGCGCTCACCCCCCACTACGGCTGGTCCATGACCAAGAGCGTGACCAACGCGCTCATAGGCATCCTGGCGAGGCAGGGAGTGCTCGACATCTATGCGCCTGCTCCGGTTCCCCAGTGGGCCGACCCGTCCGACCCGAGGCACGCGATCACGATCGACCAGATGCTGCGCATGAGCTCCGGGCTGGTCTTCGACGAAGGGTATGAGGAGTCCATCATCAGCGATGTGCTCAAGATGCTCTACGGCAACATCCCGGACAAGGCGGCCTTTGCCGCGAACAAGCCCCTGGAGGGGCCGCCCGACACCGTGTTCCATTACTCGAGCGGGACCCCGGTCATCCTGGCCTCGATCATGCGGAACACCTTCGGCACCCTGGAAGAGTACTTCCAGTTCCCAAGGCGGGAACTCTTCGACAAGCTCGGCATGCGCGGCGCCCTGATCGAGCCGGACCTCGTCGGCAACTTCGTGGCGGGAAGCCTCATGTGGGCAACGCCCCGTGACTGGGCCCGCTTCGGCCTTTTCTGCCTCCAGGACGGGGTCTGGGAAGGGGAGCGGATCCTTCCCGAGGGCTGGATGGCCTACTCGACAACCCCCACGCCGAGCGAGCCCGAAGAGCCTTACGGCAAGTATGGAGCGCACTTCTGGCTGAACGTGGGGGGCGTCCGGTACCCGGGCCTGCCGGAGGACCTCTTCGAGTGCAGCGGCCACGACGGCCAGAAGGTCACGGTGATTCCGTCCCGCAACCTCGTCATCGTGCGCGTGGGCTACACCCCGGACTCCGCCCCATGGAGCCAGAGGGATTTCCTGACCGGCATCCTCAACGCGATCGGCGAGCCGTCCTGATCCCATCAACCGGAGACTGCCGCCGGCGCCGGTTCCCGAAGCGGCGATTGCTGAAAACAGGGTTAATAGACCCAACGGGGCTCAGTAAGTCTCGTAACAGAGATCCTTCCAGGTGGCCTCGACGGCCAGCCGCCTGTTGATGTCCACCTTGAAGAACTCGGCCGCCGGCGCGAGGATCTCCGGATTCGTCCGCTGGACCGTGCGGGCCGCATCCAGTACGACCTTCACGCCCCTCTTCGTCATCTTGCCCAGGGGCTGTCGGCAGGGCCCGGCCGGCATGCCGAGGATATTCATCAGGGTCTTCACCGCGAGCGGGTTGCGTGCGCGGCAGACGACCGGTCCGTACGGGGTTTCCTCCTGGGTCTTGACCGTCACCAGTCCGAACAGGGGCTTGAGTGCCAGGAGCAGGTCCTCGGCCTCCTTGCGCCTTCCGTCCAGGAGGAGCTTGACGAAACGGGCGAGGGCCCGCGGCGCCACGTTGGAGAGCACGGAGATGACCCCGCTCGCGCGGATCGCTTCGCTCGTGATCATGTCAAAGGTCTTGTCGTCGTCGCCCGAGAGGATCGTGTAGTCCTTCCCGCAGACCTCGCGCGTGCGGGCCATGTTTTCCAGGTTCCCGGTCGCCTCCTTGACCGTGCGCACGTTCGGGTACTCCCTGTAAAGGATGGCGAGATCCTCAGGGAGGAGCTGGGTTCCGGTGCGGCCCGGGATCACGTAAGGGATCACATCGATCTCGGGAAACCGCGAGGCTACGGGCGCCACGTATTCGCGCCGGATTTCCAGCGAGCTCGGCCCGTTGTAGTAAGGGTCCACCACCAGCACGGCATCCGCCCCGCACTCGGCCGCATGCTCGGTGCCTTCCAGGGTCTCCCGTGTGGAATTGCTGCCCGTTCCGGCAATGGATTTGCACGTTCCCTTTGTCTCCTCGCAGACCAGACGCGTGACGGTATTGTGCTCCTTCCAGTCCAGCGTGGGGCTCTCGCCGGTGGTTCCGGCTGCCAGAACGCCGCTGATCCCGTTCTCGACCTGGAACCGGATCAGTTTCTTCAGGCCTTTTCGATCGAGCTTGTGGTCTGCGGTGAAGGGAGTAACCAGTGCGGTGAAACATCCCTGCAGCATGACGGCCTCCTTCTCTGTTGGGGGAAAAAAAAGCAGCGGAACGCTCGCGCCCGCTGCTCGGTGGTAACGTCTGCGGCATCAAGAGAGCGCTCCACGGAACCCCGTCCGTGACAGTCCTGCGGGTCTTTCCCGCAGGCCCAGCCGGCCCCCCGGATAGGAAGAAGGCGGCTTCGGCGGCCTCCCCTTTCACCCGGACCCGGGGCCTACCCCCCTCCACAGGGTTCCGGCTACTGATGTCGGCCGCGCCTCAACTCTTGGATGTTGTTGATTGTGCAGCATAACCGGCTGGGCGGACCGATGTCAAGGCCGACAGGCGGGAACCCTTGTGCTCCCGATTACGTCTAAAATTTATACAGAAGAACGGGAGCAAACCGAATGGCTGCACGGAAGGCCTACAGCCGGATGAGCTGCACCTCATGCGGCGAAGACATATCCGACCGTAAACTGTGGGTGGATGACGGCGGATTCCTCTGCCGGCGCTGTGCGCTTCTTTCCAGATACAGGCGTATGAGGGGCGAAGTTCCCCGTTTCGGCCGGAAGAAAATGGGCCCCACCTCGCGGAGCGCCGACAGGGCCCACTGATTCACTGCCTCATCACACGCAGGACATACTCCCTCGCTTCGCGGCGCAGAAGGAAAAACCGGTGCTTTGCCAGGCCTCTGTACCACTGCAGGAGGGTTAGATTCGTAAGCGTCTGGTCCTTCCCGTGTTCGCGAAGAAACCTCTCGATCTCGGCCCTGCGGGGGGGCTCGTATGTGTCACGCACCTGTTCAAGATCCCTGCGCACCGCAAAAGGCCTCCCGCTGCCGACCTCGAAGGCCGCATCCTTCGGCAGGATGATCTCGAGGCCGCATCCTCCGGCACCGGTCCCCTGGATCCGGAGGTTCGGGCCGACCGCGACCGGGTCAACATCCTCGAGGAGAAAGGCGCGGGCCTTTTTCGCGTATGCGGACAGGGGCACGCAGCCGCAGCCGTCGCTTATCAGGTCGCCGAAAAGCCCGATGAACTCCTTCTCGTACCTCTCGATCCGTCCGATGGGGTGATCGCAGAGAAGCGCGCACCCGCAGTCCCGGATCGCCTTCTCCATCGTGCCGCGCAAATGGACGAACATCTCCTGCCGTGAGAACGGCACCTTCTCGAAAACCCCGACCGAACCCGGGTGCACGGGGATTTGCAGGGGATAGTCGCTGCGGTTGTAAGGGAAGCACGGGACGTCGTCCACATTGAACGCGAATTCCGAGGAATACTCGCATCCGAACTTGCGGACGGCCTCCTGGTATCCCGCGAACCAGAATCCATAGGGGGAGCCCACGCCCCTCGGCCGGATGCCGTACCGCTCGAGCTTGCGGAAGCCCCTCTTCAGGTTTACCCGGTTGACCGACTCCCGCCGGTAGGTCATGTGGTGATAGCAGTGCAGTTCCACTTCCTGGTTGTGTGCGACCAGGTCCCGGACGCGGCCGAGATTCCTTCCCCACCCCTGCACGTCCACGAACCAGGAAAACGTTGCATTTCCGGTTCGTTCGGAGATTCTCAGCACGGACTCGGTGCTCTCTTCGCTGAAGCCGTCCGCGTCGACCCGGAACGAGAAGGCCGGTTTCTCCACGAAGGGATGGCGCAGCCTGACCAGCGGAAGGCCGACGTGCCGGAAGGCGTGGAGAAGCAGTTCCAGGAACAGGCGTCTGAGTGCGCCGAAATCGATTGCGGGCCCGGTTTCCGCGAAATGCTTGCCGATGTAAGGAGAATAGAAAGGACGAAACTCCCAGCGGGCCCCCATTTGTTCGTTTAGAAGGTTCCAGGGCACGGACAGGAACAGAATGTTCTTCCTTTCCTCGAGGATGATCCCGGAATTCCCGATCGCCCGACCGTCCGCATCGCGGCAAGCGCCGTGCCCGCTCGCGAGGCCGGAAAGGATCTCGCAGGGCGCGTGGATGTAGAAGCTCCTCTCGGAGAACGGGCCGCCGTCCGCGACCCGAAACGAGTGGCCCTCTTTCTCGCTGCCCGCCAGGGCGAAGAGCCTCTTGAGGAAGCCGTTCTCGGTGATGACGGCGATTCGTTCCCCGTTCCCGTCCGCCCTGTCGAAGAACCGGTCCTCCTGATTCCACAAGAACACCCGTATTCCCCGGTGGATGCCCTCCTCGATGCCGGCAAGCCTGAGCCGGGGTATCCCCGCGTACTGCAGGAAGGTCTCCTTCCAGCCTCCGGTGGGAGGGATGCCCACCGCCAGGGATTTGGGGAGGGCCTGGGATCTGTCTCTGTCGGCTTGTTTCATCTTGGCGGAGGCCCGCAGATGGATGCAAGGGAGGACAGCCATTGTACGGGGATCGACGCCGACGATGCAAGCCGGGCCGGAGTCCTTGAAATCGCTCAAGAAAAGTGAGAACTTGATCGATGAAACGGCGAGGCGAAGAAGAAAGAACGGGGCCGCCCGGCGAGGACCGAAATGCGCACGCTCTGGGAAAAGATCCGATGGATTCTGCGAGGTTTCAAGAGGACGTTTCGCTTCCTGTCTCAGTTCTGGGACGATCGGTACTACACCGAGGTGGACATGGACCGGTGGAGGTCCCTGGGCGCGAAGATCGGCAAGGATGTCCAGATTCAGCACCTCAAGGTGGATGAGCGGTTCGCGAGGCTCCTGGAGATCGATGACGAGGCGAACATCGCCGAAGGCACGAACATCGTGCTGCACGATTCCTCCCTGAACAACATCTTCGGGGAGGAGTGCCCCATCAAGTTCGGAAAGGTCAGGATCGGCAAGGCCACCTACATCGGCCGCAACGCGATCATCCTGTGCGGTGTGAGAATCGGGGATTACGCCTTGATCGGAGCCGGCGCCCTGGTCGTGAACGATGTGCCGGATTACGGCATCGCGATGGGCGTTCCGGCCAGGATCGTCGGCGACACGCGGGAAATGAAGGAAAAGCAAAAGAAGCAGATCGAGGAGCAGGAGAACAGCCCCTACCGCTTTCTCCGCATACCGCGATGGCACGAACGGCACAAGATCATGACCAACGACGAGGTGGAGGAGGTCTACCAGGAGTTCTTCCGGAAGGTCGGCTGGTGAATCCGGCCGCAATTCAGAAGAAGGCCTTCAGCAGCGCATAGAAGATGTCGCTGTCGGAAAAGGCGCCCAGCTTGGTGGGTGCGGGACCGTTGAAGGCGATGTAGGCGAGTTCGATCGACGTGCCGTCAAAGGGGGTGAACTCGATCTGGGGCGAGAGCAGCCAGGCCGAGTTGGCGGAAAGGTCGTCGTATTCCGCCACCTCCAGCAGAAAATCCAGGGTGACCTTCACGCTGTCGTTCAGGAAAGAATACTCCAGGGTCGTGAGGTAGTAGTCGTCGAGCTTGCCCAGGAATCCGGACCGGTCGACGCCGAGCGCCTCGTCGGCCTGCTCCGTGTAGGCGAACTCATCGTAGAAGCCCCGGTTGAACTGAAGGTTCCAGTACAGGCCTTCGCCGATTCCGAAGGTGTAGTCGAACCCGACCGTGAATTTCGTGTACGGCCGCTCCAGTAGCTGGAAACGATTCTCCAGGTCCCCCAAAGGTGTGCTTACCAGGACGACCGTATCCCTCTTCTCCGGGATGTAGACGCCTACCTCGGCCCACATTCCGACCGAGGAGAGTTCGCCGGCAAGGTCGAAACCGGCAACGTCCAGGCTGGGATACCCGTAGAACCCCTCGACCGAGGGGGTCTGGCCGGTCAGATCGGTGAAGATCCGCTCCGGGAGGGGAAGGGTCTCGTGCCCGTGGAAATAGCTCAGCCCGATGTCGAAGTTGAAAACGTTGCCGCTCAGCCGGATGCCGAACACGCCGTTCTCGACGTTGTAGTCCGGAACGTCCTCGAGTTCGACGCCCGAGGCGCCCGGAGGAAACCCGAACGGGGCGGTCAGGGCATCCAGGGCCTGTTTCTGCTGGAAGGCCAGGAACGATTCAAAACCTTCAGGGAGAGGGGAAGGCTTGAAGGCGAGAAAGTAAACACCCTGGACCTTCAGATCGAAATCCGTGGGGAGCAGGTACTCGAGCACGAATCCGTCCATGGGTTCGTGCCGGACGAAGTAGTCCGGGTCAAAGGAATACAGGTTGGCGTAGTCCACCGGGTTCAGGTTGTCGATCACGTTGTATTCGTCCGAAGTCCCCCATCGGACCCGTCCGCGCCCCACGGTGAGGTCCAGCCCGGGGACGTACAGGTCCATGACCTTGAACGAGGCCTCGCGGAAGTTGATGTCGAACTCCTGCACCTTGGAGGAGAACCCCTCGCCCGCCTCGATCTCCGAGAGATCGCTGTATTCCGTATCCGCCGTGTAGATGAAATCCGACCGGGCCCGGAAGCTCACGTTGTCCGAGGCGTACCCGTCCAGCTTCAGCCAGAGTTCGGAACGGGTGAGCGCGAAGTCCCCTGCCTCGTGGGGAAAGAGGCCGGCTTCCTCGCCGCCCTCCGTGAAGACCGATGTATAGAGCTTGACCGTTCCTCCCAGGCGCGCGTAGGGCTCGGCCCGGCCTCTGCCGACCGGGAGGAACGCGAGCAACGCAAGAAGAAGAGCGGCGCGCGGGACGGAGGGTCTTCTAGTCACTCTTGACCCTCCTCTTCAGGTAGCGCTCGGTGAAGGTCTTGTCGTCCAGGCCCACGTCGAACCGTATGTCTTCCAGGGTCATGACCGTCTTGTGCTCCTTCCGCACGTCCGTCATGGTCAGTCTCGTCAAGGTCCAGTATCCCTGGATCTGCTTGTACTCCCCCTCGAAAATCTTCCAGAGCTTCTCGTCGCTTTCGAAAAGCTCCATCCTGGGGATGGTGAAATTCTCCTTGTTCACCCAGGCGATGGATTTGGGATAGATGCGGTCCGAGCCCGGTTTTCGGGTAAGCTCGAGCACGTATTCCCGATCCGTTTCCTTGGCGATCTTCGCGGAGAAGTGGTCCACATAACGGCCTGTGGAAAGATCGTCGTTCGAAAGGTCCGAACCGGCGAAGCTCTCCTTGCGGGCATGCGAGGCGATCCGGCGGACCCGGTCGAAGGCCGGCAGGTACAGGTACATCTTGTCGTCGGCCAGGGAGAGGAAGCCCAGGTCCCGGACCTCGGCGGGCGAGACGAACTTGGTCAGGGACCAGTCGTCCCGGTCCTTGAAATAGCGCGTCCAGATCTGGAGGCGGCGTTCCTTGGTGCTTCCGCCCTTGTCGACCAGGGTCATCGCGGCCGTGCTGGTGCCGTCGGTCGGCGCGGAAAGCACGGCGTCCACCCGGGCGAGGATCTCATCCCCGGTGAGGGCGTGCGCCTGCCCCGTGATCAGCAAGACAGACAGAATTGCGATGGAACATGCCGCCTGCTTTGTCCGGACCATTCCCGATTCCTCCTTGTTGACGGTTGAGCCAGGTCGATTCAGTCACCCTCCCTTTCGCCCTCCGTCGTCTTCATGCCAACCCCGCTTTGCTCTTCCTTGTGGGGGCGATGGGGGCCCGATCCCCGGCCCCTGATCCCTGGCCCCGGCCGTTTTCGACAGGAAAGAGAGTTATGAGGGCGGGCAGAAAAGTCATCAGCGAAACGGTTACCAGAAGAATGGCCATCCCATTGACGATGCCGAAGTTGCGAAGAACGGAGGTACTCGAGAACAGCAGGACGAGGAAGCCGCTCAAGGTGGTGGCATTTGCGGTGACAATGGCCTTTCCCACGTGCCCCATGCTCCTGCGTATGGCCTCCTCCCCTCGGATGCCCCGGCGCGACAGGTCGTGATTGTGATGCATGAAGTGGATCGACCCGTCCACCCCGAGACCGACGATCAGGGCGCCGAAGAGCACGGTGCCGAAATCGAGCGGGATCTGCGTCCAGCCCATCAGGCCCAGGATGTAGCCGAGGGGAACCAGCACGCTCATGAGCGAGATGATCCCCCGGCGGAGGGACCGCTGGGTCAAAGAGACGAGGACGAAAACCACGAGAGAGGCCAGCGCGAGACTCTGGATCTGGCTGGCGAACAAGAGATCGTCGAAGCGGCGGACGAGGTCCGGGAAGCCGGTCGTTTCGACCCGGACGGGATGGGAGGACGCGACCGCCGAGGCGATCCCCGGGACGGATGCGACCTGGGAGCTGAAGAACGCCGGCTCGTCCGCCCACAGCGTCCAGAGAACCCCGTCCGCACGTTTGCGGAAGTCCTTGTGATTCCGGAGGTTGTCGGAGAGCAAGGGCGACAGCGCTTCGCGAAGGGATGCGGCCCGTGCGATCCGAAGGGCGGACCGGGTGCGCCGCAACACCCCGGCGGCGGTTTCGGAGGCATCCTCCGGGCTCATGAGGCGGCTCGCCGAGAGGATTGCGGCCAGGCTTTCGGCGATTTCCGGCGTCTCTACCTTCCCCCCGCTTTCCCGGACGACGGCCATCAGACGATCGATGACCTCCGGCGGCAGGATTTCCAGGGCCTCTTCGTCCAGATACCTCCGTCCCGCCTCCCAGACAGGCTCCATGTCGAGCGCGCCGTCGATCCCGGGGAACTCCCTCTCCATGATCTCCAGGAAGGCCTTCTCGTCGAACTTGCGCGGCTTGTCGTAGCCCTCGGCCAGCCAGGCAACCTGCCGGGCCGCCCCCGAGAGCCGGAGCGACTGCAGCGCCTCCCGGCCGTCCGGAGGGAGTCGGCCCGGATCGATACGGACGACCTGATCGCTCGCATTGTCTTTGACGTACCGACCGACCGATCTTGAAAGGTAGCGCATGGCGTACGTCTGGGGCTCCTTGATCAGGGCCGTGACCAGGCTCTGTCGCCGGTCCGCGGAGACGAAGGTCCTGAGAAGCTCCTCCCCTTCCAGCAGAATCCACAGGTTCGCGATGCCCTCCCTGGTTTCGGGCACGGCAAAGACGCCGTTCATGAGCCAGTTCTCTTCCGCGATCAGGCCGTTGATCGAAGTGAACGCATTGAGCAGTTCATGCGAGCGCAGGTAGTTCTCCAGGTAGTTCTCCATCTGCATCAGGCCCGGCTCCTCCATGTCGCCCCGGAAGTAGACCGATATCGGGTAGAAGCCGCTGAAATGGTCCCGGAGGATGTCCCCTCCCACGCGGGGCGGGGAGTCGTCGGGCATGAACTCGATGAAATCCACGTTGGTGGTGATGCGGAAGAGCCCCGACCCGATGACCACCATGCCGATTACAGAGGTCGCTGCCGTCGCCCCGGCATGCCGATGGATCCACGCGCCCACCCCGGCCAGCCAACGGGCGATCACGTGCTCCTTTTCGGCCCGGTCGGTCGAGACGGGTTCTGCCTTGGCCCGGACCAGGGACAGGCAGATCGGAAGCAGCACGATCGAAAGCAGGCAGGCGGATCCCAGGCCGAAGGCCAGCTCGAGCCCGAAGAAGCGCAACAGGTCGATCTTGGTCAGGCCGAAGGTCAGCAGGCCGGCGATCGTCGTCGCCGCGCTCAAGACCACGGGCAGGGTGATCTCGGCCAGGGAGACCCGGATGTCCCCCCGGCGCATGTAATGGTTGTAGACGTGGACGGCATAGTCGGAACCCATCGCGACCAGAAGCACCACGACCGCAGGGGTGAAGATGTTCACGAAGATCCCGAAGAGGGCTTGCAGCCCGAAGGTCCATGCGATGGCCAGCACCACCAGCCCCAGGGGGAGGATCACCCCCGAAACGCGGCGGAAGCTGAACGCGAGGATCAGGACCATCAGCGCCAGGACGACCGGGATGAGCAGGGTCAGATCCTTGTTCATGTACAGATCGGCATACACGATGAGGGCCGGGTCGCCTCCGAAATAGTAGGGATGGCCTGCGGCCGTCTCCTCGATCGTCCGGAGCACCTTCTTTGCCGTGACGACCTCATCCGACCTTCCGTCGATGTTCGCGACCAGCACCGTGTACGCGGCGTCTCGGGAGATCAGGGCGTCTACGTACATCTCCTTGGAGAGCACGTACCGCTTGAGATCCTCCATGGCCTCCGCCGATTCCGGGATCTCGCGGATCAGATCGCCTACCTCCACCCCGAGATCGGTCTTGCGGATATCGACGATGTTCGTCAGGCTGGAGACGTTGAAGAGCTCGTGGATGCCCTCCAGGGCCTCGGTCATGCGCCGGACCAGGGCGAGGGAATCGGGATGGAAGACCCCCTTCTCCGAGAAATCAAGAACCGTGAAGAGCAGGGCCGTGGCCGCGAACTGCCTGTCCACCAGGCGGTAGAGCTCGGAGACCTTATCGTTTTCGGGCAGCCAATGGTCGTAGTCGTTGTTCACGACCAGGCTCTTCGTGGCGTACAGGAGTGCCCCGGTCATGAAAACGATGAGGGCCAGCAGCGCCCATCGACGGCGCAGGATCCATCGGCTCAAGGACTGCATCGCGGCATCAACATTCATCGGGTACCGTTCCCATTTTTGCTTGGGTGCCTTGCGCGCAGGTTGTCGCAAAGGGCCGGGCCCGAAATCTGCCTCAGCATGCCCTGCCTCGTCCGGTTACCGCACCGGCCCTCCCCGGGCCTTTCCCTTTTCCCGGATTCTTACTATCGATCGCCGGCCTTCCTGTCAAACTCGTCCGCGGTTGACCCGGGGAGATCCGGTCCTCTATGCTTGCTGTCACGGTCGGAGTGCGGAGGGGAAAGGCACCATGCAACTCAGAGAAGGGTTACACTTTCTGAAGGTCGAGAAGAAGGGGGTCGTGGATTCGTCGAGCTTGGTCGTGGTCCGCGACGAGAGGGGGCTCGCCTGCGTGGAGGTCGGAGGCGGCGGGGATGCGAATATCCGGCAGACCCTCGCCCTCTTCGAGCAGGAAGGGCTTCCGGTGGAGGACGTTCACACGGCGGTCATCTCCCACACCCACGCGGACCACATGGGCGCGATCGCCTATTTCCGCCAGCGGATCCCGGGCCTGATCGTGGTGGACCACGTGGTGGATGCCCCTTACCTCGAGGACAACAGGCTCCTGAACCGGGCCTTCGATGCGCACCTGGTGGCCGACCACTTTCCCGGTAAGCGGTTCGACATCCTGGAATTCTACGCGGCCTTCTGCCCGATCTCGGAGACCACGCCGGACCGGCACGTCGCCGAGGGGGACGTGTGGACGTGCGGAGCATACTCCTTCCGGGTGATCCACACGCCGGGCCACCACCCGGGCCACATTTCCCTGTATGAGCCGAACGAAAAACTCCTCTTCGTGGGGGACATGCTGGGGATGGAGGTGCCTTTCTACACGCCGAGTTCGGGCGGAGTGGAGGGATATCTGGCGAGCTTGGAGAAATACCGGGCCCTTGACGCGGACCTGATCCTTCCCTCGCATGGGGACCTGATCGAGAATGCCCGGGAGAAGATCGAGGAGGCCGCCGGCAAGGTGAAGCGGCGCGAGGAGCGGCTTCTGGCAGGGCTGTCGGGCCGGCCGAAGGCCTTCCGCGAGCTGCTTCCGGAATTGTTCCGCAACCCGGCTCAGCACATGTTCCCGGGTGCGGCGATCCTGGCCAGCCACCTGGAGAAGCTCCGGCGGGACCGGATCGTCCAGGAGGATCAAGGCAGGTACCGGCTTGTCGGATGACCGAGGGGCCGGAGAGAATGCGTCCCGCCGCACCCGGAGACGGGGCCGCCGGCTGAGAACCGGAACGACTTGCCCGGCTTCGGCGGGCCGTGATTCGGAGGAACCGTGATGAATCGCCTTTCACGCAGAACCGGCGGTCTGGCTATGCAGGTCGTCACGTTGCTGGCGGCCGGCATCCTTCTGGCCGCTTCCGTGCCCCCGATCTCCTTCGGTCAGGAGGCGGAGGGCCCCAGGCCCGCGGCCTTGACCGTCCCGGATGTGGAGAGGCTGCGAAAGGAGGCGGAGGCGCTCGAGGATCTCGACGAGAAGGAGAAAGCGAGGATCCTCAAGAACTACGACAAGGCCCTGGAGCAGCTCAAGCTCGCGGCCGACTGGCAGGCCCGGGCGGCCGCATTCGAGAAGGCCCGCGAAGAGGCCCCCAAACAGATCGAGACCCTTCAGAAAGAGCTTCAGAGGCCCCTGCACGAGGTTGAACCCAAGGTCCCGGCCGGCGCGAACCAGACACAGCTCGAGGAACGCCTGCTCGAGGTCCGGAAGGAGCGGGATGAGGCGCGGGACGGGTTGGCCGAGCTTGAAAACGAACTCAAACGGCTGACCGAGCGAAGACGGCAGATGCCGGAGCTTCTGGCCAAGGCAAGGCAGAGGCTGCGGGAGGAGCAGGAGAAGGTGGAAGGGGCTCCGGTCGGGGAGATTCCGCCCGAGCTGCTCAAGGCGCGGCTCACCCTTTCGAAGGCCCGGATGCAGGCCCTGGAGGCGGAGATCGAAGGGCTCGGCCTCGAACTGCCGGGTTACGAGGCGCAGCAAAGGATGCTGACCCTACGGCTGGACCTGGCGGTGCGCAACCTTTCGGCGCGAGAGAAACAGGTGAAGGCCTGGCAGGGTCTGGTCGACGCCAGGCGGCGGGAAGAGGCCGAGAAGGCCGCCCTCGAGGCAAGGGAGGCCCTTCTGGAAGCGACCAGCGCAAGCCCGGAGGTCCGGCAGCTTGCCGAGAGGCTGGCCGAGGAAAACGCCCTGTGGCTGGAGCAACGCACGGGCCCTGACGGGCTGCTGCGCAAGATGGAGGTCGCATCCCGGCGTGTTCAGGAGACGAAGGAGACCCTGGACCGGATCCTGGCGAACTTCGAGGCCGTCAAGAAGCGGGTGGAAGCCGGGGGAGGCCTGACGGCGGCAACGGGCGTCCTGCTTCGCAAGAACAAGTCCGAGCTGCCGAGCCTCGCGCCGTACAAAAGGGGGATCCGGCAGAGGCGGGAGGAAATCGAGGCGGTCCAGGTGCAGACGATCGAGCTGGCCGAGCTGCGGAAGGCCGTTCCCGGCCTCGAGGGGACCCTCTCCGAGGCGATGGGCGGTCTGGAGCCGAGCGTGCCGGAATATCAGCGGTTGCGCATGGAGCGGCTTCTCAGGCAGCTGGTGGGAACAAGGCGGGATACCCTCGAAGCGCTCCTCAGCGATTACCGGAGCTACTTTGACAGGCTCATCGAGCTCGACACGCTCGATCGAGAACTCATCCGCAGCGTCGAAGGTTTTGACGCCTTTATCACCGAGCGGATCCTCTGGATCCGCAGTTCCCGTCCCCTGAGCCTTTCCAACCTCGCGAGTGCGTTACCGGCGGTGCAGTGGATGCTCCTGCCCATCCACGGGAGGGAGGGAGTCCGGGCCCTCGGCTCCGATGTGGCGCAGTGGCCCCTGGGTTACGTGTTCTTCTTCCTCGTATTCGTCGGGTGGTTCCTCGCGCGAAGGAAGATGGAGGCCCGGCTGGCGGCCCTGAACGAAGAGGCGGCAAAGCCCTGGTGCACATCCTTCGGCGTCACCGCCGAGGCATTGATCCTAACGCCGCCGATCGCGGCGTTCTGGCCCGCGGTCCTCGCGTTTGTCGGATGGCGGTTCTTGCAGGCAGGCCAGGGGACCGGATTCATCGGTTCGCTTGGATCGGCCCTCTTGTCCACCTCCGTCTTCCTGCTCGCCCTGGAGATCGGCCATCACCTCTTCCGGTCGAAGGGCTTGGGGGGGGTCCACTTCGGCTGGCCCGAGGTCCTCCTGAAGGAGATTCACGGCTACTGGAAGAGGCTCGCTCTGGTCACGGTTCCGGCCGTCTTCCTCCTGACGGCGGTCCAGGCACAGCATGACGAGGTCTGGAAGGGTTCGCTCGGCCGTCTCGTCTTCATCGTCCTGATGGCCATCCTGGCGGCCTTCGGACACAGGATGTTCCGTTCCACCCTGAGCCGGCAGGGGGCGGAGAAGGCGAGCGGAGGCGGGTGGCTGGGGCTCCGGCGCGAAGGCCGCGCGTTGGGCCTGGGCCACGCCCTGGCCGTAGGTCTGCCTTCGGTCATCGGCGGGGTCGCGATGTTCGGTTATTATTATGGGGCCCTCCAGCTCAGCCTCAGGCTCTTTGCGACGCTGTGCTTTCTCCTGGGCGTGCTCGTGCTGAACGCCACGATCCTCCGCTGGCTTATCATCGCGCGCCGGAGGCTGGCGATCGGGGAGGACCGGAGGCGCCGGGAGGCCCTCTTGGCGGAAAGAGAAAAACGGGAGGGCGAATCCGGCGAGGCGGCCGCCAGGGAAGAGAAACTCGACCTGGCCAAGGTGCACGTACAGTCGAACCGGCTCATTCGTGCCGCCGTACGGATCGCGGTGCTGCTGGGGATCTGGATGATCTGGGCCGACCTCGTGGCCGCCCTCGGCGTATTGGATCGGGTCGAGCTATGGCACACGACGCGGGAAGTATCGAGCGTGCTCGTCGACGCGAGCGGGAACACGCGGGTGGAGACCCGTGAGCAGGTCGTTCCCGTCACGCTGGCCGACTTCTTCCTTTCCGTGCTCGTCCTGATCATGACCGTTGCGGCGGCGAGGAACTTGCCGGCGTTGGTCGGGGTCATGCTCCTGCACCGGTTCCATATGCCCGCCGGAGAACGAACCGCGATCACCACCATCGTCCAGTATGCGGTCGTATTCACGGGTGCGCTGCTGGTGTTCAGCACCCTGGGGATCGGCTGGGGGAACATTCAGTGGCTTGTGGCGGCCCTCGGTGTTGGAATCGGATTCGGTCTGCAGGAGATCGTGGCCAATTTCATCTCCGGCTTGATCCTGCTGTTCGAGCGGCCGATCCGGGTGGGGGACGCCGTCACGGTGGGGGATGTGAGCGGAACCGTCTCAAGGATCCAGATCCGGGCCACGTCGATCACAACCTGGGAAAGGAAGGAGTTGATCGTTCCGAACAAGGAGTTCGTCGTCGGCAGGCTGATCAACTGGACCCTCTCGGATCCGGTCATTCGGGTTACCGTTCCGGTAGGGATCGCATATGGCTCCGACACGAAGAAGGCGCAGGAGGTTCTGATCGAGGTGGCCCGGGGCAACCCGAAAGTCCTCAAGGATCCGGCCCCGATCGCCCTTTTTCTGGGCTTCGGTGCAAGTTCCCTCGATTTCGAATTGAGGGCCTTCACGAATTTCGAGTTCGGCGTTCCGGTGCGCCATGAGCTTCACATGGCCGTGGACGACGCCTTCCGGAAGGCGGGGATCGAGATTGCCTTCCCGCAGCAGGACATCCACATCCGGTCCGTGCAAGACGCCTTCCCGGTCGCCGTCGCGGAAACGGATCCGAGACTCGAGCCGGGCAGCTGACGGACGGATGCGGAAGGCCGAATCCAGCGGCCGGGGATCCGGCTGCCGACCCCCTTGGCCCCCTCTTCTTGCCCCTTGGCCTCCAGGCGGGTTCAGATGATTCTCGGAAACACGTGCTCCTCGAGATAGCCGATGCACCGGCGCATGTGCTCCCGGCACGGCTTCCGGATGGGGCTCTGGTGCTCTTCGTCGCGCAGCCTCGTTCCTCTCCAGCCCATCGCCGACAGAGGCGCCCTCATTTGCTCGGGCAGGTCGTCGGGCGGCTCCAGACGATTCATCGCGGCCCAGGCGAGCGTCCAGGCCCTGGCCACGTTTGCCGGGTTGTAGCCCCCGCCGCCGAGGGCCAGCCAGGCCGGGGCCTTTTCCGTCAGGAAGCCGACCACCTTCGTGAATCCGTTCGTGGTCAGTTCGAGGGCTGCCAGGGGATCGGAGCGGAGGCTGTCGACACCGAGCTGGGAGACCACGACATCGGGGCAAAAGGCCTCCATCAGGGGAGGCACCACATGTTCAAAACCTTCCAGGAAGACATGATCGTCCGTTCCGGGGAGCATGGGCACGTTGACGGAGTAGCCCGATCCTTCTCCCTTGCCGGTTTCATCGAGCCGGCCCGTGCCCGGAAACAGGGTGTTCCCGTCCTGATGAAACGATATCGTCAGGACCCGCGGGTCCTCGTAGAAGGCCCACTGGACCCCGTCGCCGTGGTGGGCGTCGATATCCAGGTAGAGCACCCTTTTCCCCCGGTTCACGAAGTGGAGGATCGCCAAGACCGGGTCGTTCACGTAGCAGAAGCCGGAGGCCCGGGCCGGCCCCGCGTGATGGAGCCCGCCCGCGATGTTGAATGCGATGCGCGCCTTCCCCTCCGAAATGTGCTGCGCCCCCTGCAGGGAGGCCCCCGTGTGCAGGAGCGACCACTCCCAGAGCCCCGGAAAGACCGGGTTGTCGCCGGGGCCGAGTCCGTAAGCGAATTCCCACTTTGTCTCGCCGCGGCTCGCCCTCTTCAGGGCCTCCACATAGTCGGCCTTGTGAAAGGCGAGAATGTCGGCCTCGGCGGCGGGCCTCGATTCGACAAGCCTCGCATCCGGCAGATCCAGGATGCCGTAAGCCCTGCACAGGTCGTAGGTCAACCGCAGCCGTTCGATCCTCAGGGGGTGGCTCGGGCCGTAATCGTAGGCAAAGTATTCGTCGGTATAAAGGAATGCGGACCTCACGAGGCCTCCTTTCCGGTATGCGTGAGGCGGGCACACCTCCCTTCACGATAAGGCAAGAGGCATGTTTCTGTCGAGGGGCCGGCCGCCCTCCTGCTCCAAGACCGTCCGAGCCGCGCGCTCCCCGGCCTCCGGGAGGAGCCTGCCCGGGAGGACGGGGACGAAGCGCTCGCGTTCCCCCCTATTGGTTCATGGCGTATTCACCGTTGAGCGGGAACACATAGGTTTCCCAGACCCGGTTGTACTGGTCGGGATCCGGCACGGCCTTGATCTGCATGATCTTCGCGCAGAATGCCCTTTGCTCGTCCCTGGCGCTGTGGTTACCGTAAATCTGCAGGGCAAAGAGAGCGAAATCCCTCACCATGAAGTCGAAGATCTGGTTGAGGATGTCGGGGTCGAGATTCTCGTGCCGCGCCTGCTCGAGGATGAGCTGGCCGTAGACCACGATGGAGAACACTTCCCCGAGCGGCAGGGAGAAGGATGGATCCATGTCCTGCGCCTTGTCGGGGCCTGCCTTTTCCAGCAGTTCTTTGAAGAGTTCGATCTGCCGGAGGAAGGTCGCCACGTTCGGCAGGTGCTCGAACGCACGGAACACCGGGGTGTAATCGTGGAATTGAACGTTGCCGAGCCCCTTTGTCGGACCCTGGTTGAAGAGGAACAGGTCGTCATGCAGTGAGAGATCGGGATCGACGGGGGGATAGAGAGCGGGATGGAAGAAATAGTTCTTCATGAACTTGCGGATGAGCTGGATGTTCACGTGCACCGTCCCCTCGAGCTTGGAGGGGCCCCGGATGTCGGCGGCAGCCATGTGGAAGTAGGTGTCCTTTTCGAAGCCCTTGGCTGCGATCACATCCCAGAGCAGGTTGATCACGTCTTCCGCCTGCAGGGTCACCTTCATCTTGCTGGTCGGGTTGTAAAGAAGGTAGCGCCGGTCGTTTCCGGCCGCATTACGGAAGTAGTCGGTGGCGCGACGCTGGTAGAATTTCATGCCCACCAGGCGCAGCCATGCATCCATGAAGTTCTTGCGCACGTGCGGCATGTCCGTGACCCGCATGCCGTAAAGAATCCGGTTGGCGGCGTGGGTGATGGACTCGTAGAAGCAGTGCTCCGCCACCCCGGTGGAGGCGGGGCCGATGTTGAATTTGCCTATGTTCACCGTATTCAACGCCGAATCCCACGCGTGCGGGCCCCGGGATAGGATGTCGTCTTCGGTGATGGGGTAGTCATGGAGTGCGAAGTTGGAGACGTATTCCTGGTGGGAGATGACATTCTTTTTCAGTTCATAGGCCTTGTGACGGTAGTTGGTGACGAAGAAGCAGTAGTCATCCGTGCCGTCCTTGATCTTGCCCAGGGTGGAAACCATTTCGGCCTCGTTCCCGTTGCCGATGTAGTACTTCTCTCCGTTCGCCACCCATGTGCCGTCTCCCTTGGGCGTCAGCGTCGTCTCCGTCGAATAGATGTCGGCGCCGTGCGCCCTCTCGGAAAGACCGAAGGCAAAGATCGCACCCTCCTTGAGGAGTCTTGCGGCCTTCCGCTTCGCTTTTTCGTTGGGACTCATCCAGATGGGTCCCAGGCCCAGAATCGTCACCTGGAAGCAGTACCAGTAGCCCAGGCCGTAGAATGCGAGCAACTCGCTGTACTCGTTGTTGCGGGCGGTGTCCCAGCGGCAGTCCGGGTCGCCGCCGGCATACTCCTTCGGGGTGAGGAGCTTGGCGAAGATCTGTTCCCTGCCGAGGAAATCAATGAATCCACGGTACCAGACCTTCTTGTTGTAGTCTTCGAGGAGCCGCTCCTTGCCCATGTTCTCGAAGAAGGCAACGGTCTTCTCCATGATCGCCCTCGATCCTTCATCGGCCATCAGGGACTTGAGTTTCTTGGGTTGAAGCAGAAAGTTCATAGCACTCTCCCGGCTTTCCGTAGGGGGGAACTTGGAAGGGTTGTGTTTCCCGTCAATCAGCGTAGGGCCGTGGGGAGCGTAAGTCAATCCTTTTCGATCCTCGCGAGGCGGCTCGGACCGCAGTCGCGCGCGCACGTCAGGAAAGAGTCGTTCCCCTGTCGAAGGGCCGTCGTTTTGTCCGGGGTCCCGGGATCTGGTACGATCGGAGCCTTCGGGTCCTTGGGCACAAGGGAGGGAAACATGAGGGAGAGTTCCCGCAAGACGGATCAGAGGCCGGTCCATGCGCAGCGGTCCGACAGGGCGCACGCGATCGGCGAGGCAGGGGGGGTCGAGCAGGCCCTGCGTGCCGGCACCCTGCCGCGTTTCGTGGACATCACCCTCTCGGAAGCGGTAGTGCTCGGGCTCCTGCGGCAGGGGGTCCGGAGGTTTCTCTGCGTGCTCGGGCACGGATCGACGGACCTGGGAGAGGTGCTCCGCGTTTATGAAGCGGCCGGGCTCGTGAAGACGTACTGCGTGCGCCACGAGACCGAGGCCTCCCACGCGGCGGCGGCGCTTCGGTGGGTGACCGGGGAGAAGGCGGCCGTGGTGACCTCCATCGGCCCGGGTGCTTTGCAGGCCCTGGCCGGCTCGATCGTCCCGGCGAGCGACGGCCTGGGCGTCTGGTACCTGATGGGCGACGAGACGACCGAGGACGAGGGGCCGAACATGCAGCAGATCCCCAAGCACGAACAGGGCCTGTTCCTCCGGCTCTGCGCCGCCATGGGACAAGCTTACTGCCTGCACACGCCCGAGGCGGTGGGAACCGCCCTTCGAAGGGGTCTCGTGACCGTGGACCATCCCCACAGGGCCGGTCCCTTCTTCCTTCTCTTGCCCATGAACACCCAGCCGGCCCTGCTTCGGGGCTTCAACCTGGACGAACTGCCGCACGGCGTCCCTCCCGGGCTGGGCGCGGCGGCGGACGACGAGGCGTACGAACGCGCCGCCGATGCCCTGTTGCATGCCGACAGGGTGGTCGTCCGGGTGGGAGGAGGCGCGCGGAACTGCGGGCCCGAGCTTGAGAGCTTCCTCGATCTCGCCGACGGCGTGGCCGTGCTCAGCCCCCTGGTCACGGGCGTGATCGCCTACGGGCACCCCCGGAACATGCTGGTGGGCGGGAGCAAGGGGTCGATCTGCGGCAACCACGCCATGGAGGAGGCGGACCTCCTCGTGGCGATCGGCACCCGCTTCGTGTGCCAGTCCGATTGCTCGAGGACCGGCTATCCCAACGTGAAGACCGTGATCAACATCAACACGGACGTCCGCGACGTCATGCACTACGGCAGGACGGTGGCGCTGCTGGGGGACGCCGCGCCCACGCTCCGCCGGCTCGCCTCGGTGCTGCGGGAGCGCGGCGCGCCGGCCCGCACCGGCCGCCCCTCCGCATGGCTCGCGGCCTGCACGGCCAAACGCCGGGAATGGGAGGCCTTCAAGGCGGAGCGATACGCGAGGCCCTCCCTCTACTGCGAAACCTGGGGCGGAGAGGTGCTCACACAGCCGGCCGCGATCAAGGCGGCCACGGACTGGGCGCGGGCGAAGGACGCGGTCTGTTTCTTCGATGCGGGCGACGTGCAGGCGAACGGCTTCCAGGTCGCGGAGGACGACCGCCTCGGCAGGATTTTCACCGAGACCGGGGCGAGCTACATGGGCTTCGCGGCCTCGGCCCTGCTCGCCACGGCCCTGGCCTCCGAACCTTTCTACGGGCTGGCCGTGACCGGCGACGGCTCCTTCATGATGAATCCGCAGATCCTGATCGACGGGGTCTGCCACGGGGCCAGGGGCGCGATCCTTCTTCTGGACAACCGGCGGATGGCCGCGATCTCCGGCCTCCAGCAGGCCCAGTACGGAGAGGACCATGCCACGGCGGACCGCGTGGAGGTCGACTACGTGCGGCTGGCCGGGTCGGTCCATGGCGTCCATGCCCTGCACGGGGGGCGCAGCCTGGAGGAATTGAGGGCGGCCCTGGACGAGGCCCGGTCCTGCGAGGGGCTCTGCCTGATCCACGTTCCGGTATACTACGGGCCCGACCCGCTCGGAGGCCTCGGCGCCTTCGGACGGTGGAACGTGGGCGGATGGTGCGAGGAGACCCAGAGGCTTCGTCACAAGATCGGAATCTAGGGTGCTGCGAAGGGAAGGAGCTTCCCATGCAAATTCCTAACGAGATGTTTATCGACGGAAAGTGGGTCCCGGCCTCCGACGGAGCGCGGCGGGAGATCATCGACCCTGCCACCGAAGAGCCGGTGGACTCGGTCCCCGTGGCGACGGCCGAGGATCTGGACAGGGCGCTTGAGGCGGCGGACCTCGGCTGGCGCGAATGGCGCGAGGCGGACGCCTGGACACGAAGCGCCGCCCTGCGGCGAATCGCCGGGTGGATACGGGAGCGCAAGGAGGCGATCGCGGCCGTACTGACCGAGGAGCAGGGCAAGCCGATCGCCGAGGCCGGGGCCGAGGTCCTGGCATCCGCCGATCTGTACGACTGGTTCGCCGACGAGGCGCGCCGGATCTACGGCCGGGTGATCGAAGGCCGTTCGCGGGCCCACAGGCTTCTCGTCCTGCGGCAGCCCGTGGGGCCGGTGGCAGCGTTCAGTCCGTGGAACTTCCCGCTGCTCCTGTCCAGCCGCAAGGTCGCGCCCGCACTTGCCGCCGGCTGCTCCATCATCGTGAAGCCTGCCATCGAGGCGCCCCGCACCGTCCTCTTCCTCGCACAGGCGTGCAGCGACTCGGGGATCCCGCCCGGGGCGGTGAACGTCGTGACCGGCGATTCCTCTCAGATCAGCCGGCACCTGATCCGCTCCCCGGTCATCCGCAAGGTGAGCCTCACCGGCTCGGTCGAAGTGGGCCAGCAGATCCTCAGGCTCTGCGCAGAGGGGGTCAAGGCGGTCTCCATGGAGCTGGGCGGGCATTCGCCGGTGCTCGTCTTCGAGGACGCGGACATCGACCGCGCGGCCGAGACGTGCGCCCGCGGCAAGTTCCGGAACAACGGCCAGGTCTGCATCGCGGCGAGCCGCTTCTATGTGCAGGAATCGGTCAAGGAGCGGTTCGTGGAGCGGTTCAAGGCGGTCACCGAATCCCTTCGTGTCGGAGACGGAAGGGATCCGGCCACCGACATCGGTCCTCTGGCCAACCGGCGGCGGCTCGAGGCCACGGAGGCCCTGATCGGCGATGCCGTCGGCAAGGGTGCGATCGTGGCCTGCGGCGGGCACCGGCCCGAGGGCTTCGACCGCGGGTTCTTCTTCCGGCCCACCGTCCTGGTCGACGTGGACGACGGGATGGACATCATGCACCGGGAGCCCTTCTGCCCGGTGGCGCCCATCACGGCCTTCTCGGGCCTGGAGGACGGGCTCGCCAAGGCCAATGCCACCGAGTTCGGCCTGGCGGGCTATGTCTTCACCCGGAGCACGCGGACCGCCTTTCTCGCCTCCGAGGGGCTGGAGGTCGGCATGGTCGGCGTGAACAACCTGGTGATCGCCGCGGCCGAGATCCCGTTCGGCGGCGTGAAGAAGTCGGGCTTCGGCCGCGAGGGAGGGAGCGAGGGCATCGAGGCCTACAGCGTGACCAAGTATGTCAACATCCTTCTGTGAAGAGAACCCGGACATCCTCCCTCCTGCCCTGCACGAGGTTTTATCCCTGAAGGTCGTGGAGGAAGCACGGAAGTGCCTGACCGATGTCCTGGAAATCTTCATCTCATAGGAGATAACGGTCTATATCAAGCGCACCATGAAATACACCCAGGATATCGATCTGTTCGTCTTTGATGAGGTAGGCGATCCTGTAATGCCCATACAGGAGGATCCGGACATCGCCTTCTGGCTCTGACCGGTACTTGTGGCCATTTTGCGGGAAGTCACGGAGTATCTGGCTCTTCCCGCAGATTCCGGAAACGATCTTACCGGCAGCTGCGGGATTGTCCTGAGCAATGTAATCATAGATGTCCCGGAGCCATCTCTGGGCTTCGGCTGTCCACCTTATTCTTGCCATGTGCGTATTCGGTGCTCCATCTCCTCGTTCGAGATCGTCCGCCCTGCTCTGGAGTCTGCCAACCCTCGCTCGATCATGTAATGGAAAGCCAGCTCACGGAGGATCTCCTCGAAGGAACTATCTTCGGGTTGGGAGCGAATGATCTCTGTCATCTTCTCTTTTGCCGTTAGCATGCGAGCCTCCTTTGTGTACTTCACGCGAAAACGTTTTTGGAGATTTCCTATTCAAATACGAGGATACCCGAGCGTAGAATTACGTGTCTAATGAAACAGATTACCTGATATCCGCCTCTGCGGCCAGCAGAAGTCGCCTTTCTAAATCATGAAACACCCGTGAGAGCCTGCACCCCGGGCCACTCCTACCGACCCTCCGGGGAGAAGCGTCGGAATGAAATGCGCCAAGTGCCAGTTTGAGAACCCTGACGGTTCAACGTTCTGCCTCGAGTGCGGGTCGAAATTCCAAGTCGCGTGTCCTGAATGATGGGATAGATAATGACTGCGACGGAGATGTCGATCTCGCAGACAGCCGGTGCTGTGAGTGTATCGACAACGACAGAGACGGGTATGGGCAGACGGCCTGTCTGGACTGTGCCGATCCAAGGCAGGACTGCAATGACGCCGAGCCCGAAGCAAACCCGGGGATGAAAGAGAAATGCGCGAACGGAATCGACGACGACTGCGATGGGAGGATTGACGACGACGATCGGGATTGTGAATCTCCTCCCTGCACGGCCCCAGAGGCGTCGGTGGTCGGTTCAGGTCCGCCCGTGGAGTTGGGGGGGTGGGAGGTCCTGGCAATCCTCCTGGTCCCGATCGGTGCAGTGACCCTGCGGAAGAGGTTGCGCAGGAGATAGAGTCTTCATGACGCGAGGACACCGGAAAACGTAATGCCCGGGCATCCTCACGCGAGGGGGCCGGAATCCATCTCGGCGAGGAAGACCTCCCGGCGAAGCCTCGATGATTCGTGAATCGCCAGGGTAAAGCGGAGGATCTCTCTGCCCTCGCGGCCCGAAAGAACGGGGGCGGCCTCCCCGCGGATGGCGCTCACGAAGTTGTGCGTGGCCCCCTTGAATCCGGCCGCCCAGTCGGAATCGACGTCCTCGTAGTGCCTCCACCCCTTGGCCGTGAAGAGGCTCACGGCCGGGCCGGGAACCAGTTCCCCGGTGCACCGGTGGACGATGAGGATGCCGTCCGAGCCCGTGACCTCGATCCACTCATCGTTCGCATAGTACTTGGACGGCATGGTCACGTTCTGGCAGTGGCAGTACTCGCACATCCCGTACCTGGTTCCTTCCTTGTATTTCCACATGATGACCGAAGGGCAGTCCAGGACCCCGTCCGCCGAGTCGATCCAGGCGACGACCCGTTCCACCTCGCCGAGCAGGAACCAGGCCGTGGTCCACAGGTGATGGCCGTGGTCGAAGGTCTGAAACCCTCTGCCCGCCGCGGCCTCGTAGATGCGCCATTCCCAGGCCGAATCCGGGACCTCCCAGCCCCCGCTGCCCGCGCCCACGAACTTGATCCGGAGATTGGCGGGCGTGCCGATCTCGCCGTTCTCGATCATCCGCTTGGCCAGCACCAGGGGCGGGTAGAACACGTAGTTGTCCGTCACCCGGAACACGGTTCCGGCCGCATCCGCCGCGGCCAGCATGCGGTCCGCGCCGGCCAGATCGTTGGTCATCGGTTTCTGCAGGGCGATGTGCCTCCCCGCCCCTGCCGCGTCCACCATGATCCGCTCGTGCGCCGCATGGGGGACGAGGATCTCGACGGCGTCGACCGCCGGGTCTGCAAGCAGGTCGAGGTGGCTCGTGTACATCTTCTCCGCGCCCCACTGGACCTTCCTGCGTTCCGCCGCCGACGGGTTCGTGTCGCACACGGCGTAGATCCGAGCTTCCGGGTTTCCCTCGTATCCGAGGGCGTGCAGGTCGGCGATGCGGCCGCAGCCGATGATCCCGACGTTGATCTTCTCCATGGCGGGGCTCCTCCGTCTTTCCGTGGCGGGCAATATAGGAAATGGGATGATGACCGGTCAAGGGAGAATGGGTGCATGGGGGAGAGGCCCCTTTTCATCCCGGGCGGATTCCGATATAACGAACGGCATCGTTGGAAATCAGCGCCGACTCGTTCGGCAAGCGGGGTCCCGGATGCTCGCAGCGCTTCTCGCCCTCTACGGGCTCGCCTCCTTTCTGCTGCTGCTTTACGGCCTCAATGCCTACCTCATGATCGGCTACAGCCTTTCCGCAGGCGGTCGGAACCTGTGGAAGGGCGGCGACGGCGGAAACGAGGTCACCGATTGGCCCCGGGTCACCGTCCAGCTTCCGATCTACAACGAGAAGAATGTCGCGGAGCGCGCGATCCGGGCGGCTGCGGCCCTGGACTACCCCCGGGACAGGCTCGAGATCCAGGTCCTGGATGACTCGACGGACGATACGAAACGGATCGTCGACCGCCTGGCCGGAGAGCTTGCACGCCAAGGCGCTGAGATCCGGGTGGTCCGCCGCCCGCTCCGCAGCGGGTACAAGGCGGGCGCCCTCGGGCACGGGACGGCCCTGGCCCGGGGCGAGTTCATGGCCGTCTTCGATGCGGACTTCGTGCCGGCCCCTGATTTCCTGCGGCGAACCATCCCTCCCTTTCTTGCCGATCCGAAGATCGCCTTTGTGCAGACCCGCTGGGGGCACTTGAACCGGCGTGAGAACGTGCTGACCGTCTGCCTGTCCCTCGGGATCGACGGCCACTTCCTCGTGGAACAGCCCGCGCGGGCGAAGAGCGGCCTGTTCATGAATTTCAACGGCACCGCGGGTGTGTGGCGGAAGCGGGCGATCGAGGATGCGGGCGGGTGGTCGGGCCGGACGCTCACGGAGGACCTGGATCTGTCCTACCGCGTACAGCTCGCCGGATGGAGGCCCTGCTACGTGGAGGACGTTGACGTGCCCTCCGAGCTGCCTGCCACGATCACGGGCGCCAAGAGCCAGCAGTTCCGGTGGGCGAAGGGCTCGATCCAGACGGCCCTGCGGAACCTCCCGAAGGTCTGGCGGGGGCCGTACGGCCCGCTCGAGAAGGTCGAGGCATTTCTCCACCTGACCAACTACCTCATCCACCCGCTGATGCTCACACTGGCGATCCTGGCCCTGCCGCTCCTTCTCGCCGACAGCCTGGAGGTGCCCCGGCACTTCTTGACCCTCGCCGGCGTGCCGATCCTGGCGGCCATGCTGGGCCCTTCCAGCATGTATGCCGTGGCGGCCTTTCGAGGTCGCGAAGGAACGGCTTCGCTGCTCCGGTGGCTGCCCTTCCTGCTGATCTACGGGGTGGGAATCGCGGTGTCGAACACCATCGCCGTCCTGGAGGCGCTCCTCGGCAAGTCGAGTGAATTCGTGCGGACGCCCAAGAAGGGCGGCGAGCGGCGTTCCGGCTATCGTCTGCGCGGGGGCAGGGTCTGGATGATCGAGATCCTGATGGGGATCTATTCGACAGCGTCGATCGTCGCGGCCCTCGAGAGGCGCGACTACGGCATCCTGCCCTTTCTCGCCATCTTCGCGGCCGGATTCCTCACCGTGGGAATCCGCACGGGCCTGAGCCAGACCGGGGATGCATGAAGCGCGGGGCTTCCACCGTCTCCTCGATCCTGCTGCTTGCCGGCTCGCTGCTGCTCAGTCTTGGGGCCGACATCGGCAGAAGCCTGCCGGGCTTCTATGCCGGCTTCGCGCTCGCCTCTTGCGGCTATCTCGGGCTTCTCGCCTGGGGACTGCCTTCCCGCGGCAGGGGGTGGGTCCCGTGTTTCCTCCTGCTGGCGGCTTGCCCGCGGCTTTTCGCCCTGAACATCGAGCCTTCGGATGACGTTCCCCGCTACATCTGGGAGGGGCGGATCCTGCTGGAAGGGTACAACCCCTTCGCCGTTCCGCCGGACGACCCGCGGCTGGTTTCCTTGCGGGACGAGGTCTATCCCCTCATCAACCACAAAGACATGCCGGCCATTTACCCTCCCCTGGCCCAGTACGTGTTCATGCTTCTGTCCGCCCTCACCCGCCGGGTCGAGGACTGCCGCCTGTTCCTCCTCCTCGTCGAGTGCGTCGCGATCGCCTGCATGTTCCAATGGGTGAAGACCCTCGGCCTGCCGCGCGACCGGGTGATTGTTTACGCCCTCAATCCGCTCGCCGTGGTCGGCATCGCCGGGCACGGCCATCTCGATTCCCTCCAGGTTCTGCTCCTCGTCCGGGCCCTCACCTGTCATGCGCGCCGCCGGGAAGGGGCGGCCATGGTCCTTGCGACGCTCGCCGGCCTGGTCAAGTTCCTGGCCTTCTTCGCCTTGCCCTTCTTCGTGAACCGCAAGACGCTCAAGTACCTGCCCCTGTGCCTCGGCATCGTGCTGGCCGCCTATGGGCCTTTCTTCCTCCTCGAGGGGGGGTTCTCGTTCGGAAATCTCGGCCACTATCTGGGACACTTCGAGTACTATTCGCTCACATACGCGCCCCTGCGCGGGGCGTTCGGCACGGCCGGCGCCCACGCGGTGACCGCCGCCGTGTTGCTTGCCGCGATGGCCCTGCTGTGGCTCACGCGGACGCGTCCCGAGTCCGCTGTTCCGCCCTTTCTGCTTCTGGTCACCCTGATGAACACCACCGTACACTACTGGTACCTGATCCCGGTCCTGGCGCTTGCCGTTGTCTGGAGGTCCCGGGCCCTGGTGGCCCTGACCCTCCTCTTTGCTCCCTACTTCTGGGTTCTCAAAGGGCTTTCGCTCGAGGGCGTTTTTCTCGGGGCCTGGTGGCAGCCGGCCGCAACGTACGCGCCCTATCTGGGCCTGCTCTGGCTGGAGATGAGCGGCCGGTGGCCGGTGCGCGGGCCGCAGCCAGCCTCGGTCGGGGTGGTGGTTCCTGTGCTGAACGATGCGGCGCCTCTGGGCCGTCTTCTGGAATCCCTGGATGCGGCGGGTGTCCCGCGATACCGGGTCGTCGTGGCGGACGGCGGGAGCCGGGACCGGAGCCGGGAGGCGGCCGAGAGGTGGGGCGCCCGGGTGGTGGAGTGCCCCCGCCCCGGTCGGGGGGGCCAGATCGCGGAGGGCGCGAGGCACCTGGATACGGAAGTGGTCCTGATCCTGCACGCCGACAACCGGGTGCCGCAAGACCTGCTCCCGGCCCTCTGCCGGGCGGCCGCCGCCTATCCGGACGCGCCCGGAGGCGCCTTCCGGCTGCGATACGAGGCGGCCGGGTGGAAGATGCGGATGGTGGCCGTTGCAGGCAACGCGAAAACCGCGTTCTTCGGTCTGAGCTTCGGGGACCAGGGGCAGTGGTTCCGGCGCGGGCGGATCGAGGTGCCCGCGATCCCGCTCATGGAGGATGTGGAGACGGCCGTCAGGATGAACGACGCCGGCATTCCGGTCTGGACACCGGCCACGATCGAGGTCTCCGCGAGACGGTACAGCCGCCGGGGCACGCTTCCGGTCCTCTTCTCGGTCGTCCGCAGGGTGGTCGGCTATCTCGCCCGCCGCCGCTGGGCCGACCGGGTCCCGGAGACGTGCGGCCTGTACGAGGACTACTACCGCTGATCCCGAAAGTACTCTTCGTGAGAACGCAGATCTCTTCCCCGAGCCTCTCCCGAAAAGACCGGACGATGCGCCCTGTCCGATCCGGGAGAGCGGAGGGGAGGGCGTCGGAGACGGACGGGGACCTTGAAGAGCGGGTCGTCCTTCCGGGTTGCTCAGCCTTCCGGGGGTGTCACCGTGGTTTCTAGGCTGCCCAGGGCGGGCCGCGGGGCCCGGACGCCCCCCCCGCCGTCAAGGACCGGCCCGCGGCCCTGCGACCTCTGCAGATCCGCGAAGAACCGGCCGATGTCCTCCGCCAGAGGGGCGTCGTGCATGTACTTGTTCGATTTGCAGGGGAGGAGATCGGCCTGCCGGATCGTCCGGGCCAGGCGGGTCATGGCGTCCTGGGCGTGCAGCTTGTCGGTGGAGGCATAGGCGATCCGCGTGGGCGTCCGGACCGTGTGCAGATCCGGCCAGACCTCGTAATGCATGAAGGCGCGGCCCGAAAGCTTGATGCGAAGGGGATGCGCGGAGAGAATCGTGTTCTGGTAGCGGCTCATCTGTTCGGGCTCTTTGTCGGCATCGACCCGAAAGTGCCGGAAATACCAGACGATGAAGTGCTTGACGAGATGGTACGTGTGGGACGGGAGCAGATAGGGTATCCAGCGAAGCGAAAAAGGGACATGGAACTCGCTCGCCGGGCCGACCAGAAATGCACCCTTCGCCTTCAGTCGCTCGTGCTTCAATGCCTCGAGCAGGACCGTTGCGCCCAGGGAACTGCCCGAAACGATCGCTTCCTCCAGGTCGATGGGCAGTTCCGAACAGACGGTGATCAGGTCCTGGGCGAAGCGGTCCATGGAAAAGTCGTCGGGCCGCAGCCGCTTCCTGGCGATCTCGGCCGAGCGCTTCTCTCGGGTCTCGATGTAGTAGACGGGGTGCTTCCGCGTGAGGGCGTCCAGGAACGGCGCCCAGCCCGCCACGATGGAAACCCACCCCGCCACGAACACGACCGGACAGCCTGTCTCATCGGTCTTCGGGTGCCAGGAGACAACGCGCAGACGCACATCCTCGCTTACGGGAATCCTTCGCTCCGAGAAGGAGGCGTGCAGGGCTGATATAGGGTCCTTGGGTGTTTCCGCCATAATCGCCCCCATGCGGGTGTCGACAAGCGGCCGAATCCCGATCCTCAATCTATTTAAGGCCGAGAACCCAAGTATAGAAAGGGGGCCATGCGCGGTCAAGCAGGAAAATCCCTCGGTTGCGGGTTCGGGGGTGTAGACCCCCTTCAGGTTCCTGTCCGGAGTTTCCCTTGAGCGCCCGGCAGCAAGGAGAAAAAGAGCTGCGATTCCGCCGAACGGCCGGCCGCCATGGGAAGCTCAATACCGGGAAGTTCCGGGGCTCGGCTGGGGCGCCTGTTCCTCGGCTTGCTGCGCCAGGAGTTTGTAGGCGACGTAGTATTTCAGGATGTTGCCAACGTACTGCACCGGCTCGCGCCCGATGCGATCGGCGACGACGAGTTCGACGTTGCCGAACCACAGGTTGGGATCGTAACCGAGCTTGCGGGCTTCGTTGCGCAAGCGGCTGATACGGGCTGCGCCCGCGTTGTAAGACGCAAAGGCGAACATCATGCGGTTCAGCTCGGTCAGTTCCGGGCCGTTGAAGTAAACGTCGATCAGCCTGCGGAGATACCGGGTCCCGGCGTGGACGTTGGGATCGGCCTGCCGGATGTCGCCCACGGCCATTTCTCGTCCTGTCGCGGGCATGATTTGCATCAGGCCGACGGCCCCAACAGGGCTGACCTTGGATTGGTCGAGCTGTGATTCCTGGTAGCCCTGCGCCAGCACCAGGAGATGATCGAACCGGTATTGGGCTGCGTAGCGCCGGAACAGATCGACCGTTCGCCGGTATCGCTCGAGTTCTTCCTGGCTGTGAGCCGATTTCACCCATCGAGTGCTCTTGAGGTAACGCGTCAGCAGGATGTTGCGCTCGGCGGATCCCCTCCGGTATTCCGTGGCGAGGAACTCATTGAGCGCGGCGCGCAGTTCCGGATTGGTCTTGCGCACCGCCCAGGCGATATCGCCATGGGCGCGCACGGCCAATTCCCGGTGCGCGGTGATCGCGGGGAATACCTGCTTCCAGAAATCGAAAAGCGGCTCATCCACCACCGCCAACTTGATGAGGCCGGCGTTGAGCATCTCAAGCTTGTCCTCGTCTTCGATCTCATTGGGCAGGTGGACCAGGCGCATGGGCGGCCTTCCGGCGGCAACCAGGCGCTGGTTAAGGGCCGTCAGGCTTTCGAAATAGCTGGTGGTCGGTCGCACGTGGACCGTCTGGCCGGCGAGGTCGTCGAAGGACCGCAGCGGGGGAGAACCGGGCCCGCTGACGATGATCTCGTTCACATCGTGCAGGAAGGGGTCGGTGAAGTCCACCAACTTCTCGCGCGACGGGGTCACCGTCAGGTTCGCCACCGCCACGTCTCCGCGGCCCTCGTTCAGGGCTTCGAGGATATGGTCGCGACGCACGGGAATAAAGACAACCCGGAGCCTTGCCGTGGCCTCGGCCGACCGTTTCGAGGGGCTTTTCGACGGAACGAGACGGGAAGGATACCGGCGCTCAAGGAAGCTGCCGAAGAGATTGAGTTCCTCGAACGCCAGCCCGCGCTGCGTGCCGCGATCGATGAAATAATGCGTCTTACCGGGCACGACCAGCACCCGCAAGATTCGTCGCCGCAGCAATCCGTCCAGGTCGTCGGTATACCTCTGCGTCGAGGGCGTCTGCAGAACGCCTCGATCGACATCCGTGAGGTGGGCGCCGGCGCTCTGGGGCCACGCCCCGCTCGGGAACAGGGGGCCCCACAGGGCCAGGATCACTCCCAACAGCCCCAACGCATGGGCACGGGATAACAGGTTCATGACGTCACCGGCTGCAACCCTCGCAGGCGCGCCGATGCAGCGTGAGGCACGCGCCGATAGGATTCGCTGGGTTCTCATGGGACGGAGCAGCCTGGAAAACTTGAACTACGAAGTCATTTGGATGAGATAGATGCCGCATTCAGCATGGAGGATACAAAGTCCCCTGTAACGAAGAGCCGGAACACCCCCACCAGGATGAGGGAGCAGGAGACCCAGCCGGTCTTCCTCACGATTCCGTATATGCCGAATTCTCCCAGGCGCCTTCCGCCCCCTGCGAGTGTTGAACACGAATCCCTTCTGTCGTACCCTGTTCCTACCCGAAACAAGATTCCTGTCCAATCAATGGGGGATGCAACGTGCGTTGGTTAACATTCCTCGCTGTACTTGCAGCGAGCGCCCTGTCTATGGCGGCCTGTGGCACGTTTCAGCCGAAGCCGTTCGACGAAACCCTCTACCTCCGGCACGCCATCGTAAGGACGGATGGCGATATTACGGTGACAGCCGACGTCTTGACCCCCCAGGAAGGCAAGGAAGTTTTGGGGGGCAATCCCGCTGCGATGGGAATTCAACCCGTCTGGCTAAGAATCGAAAACAAGGGGAAGCGGCCTTATTGGTTCCTCCCTCACCGACTCGACCCGGAATATTATTCAGCGCTCGAGGTTGCAAATATGCTGCATGGCAGCGGGTCGAAAAAACCAAACAAGAGTATCTATGACTACTTCTACGAGGAGCAGATGGCGCGCTACATTCCTTCGGGAGAGACGCGGAGCGGTTTCGTCTTTACAAATTACGAACGGGGAATGAAACACCTTGCAATCAAACTCATCGGAGAGAATTCCGTCAAGCGCTTCTATCTTGCCTTTGAGATACCGGGCCCTCGGATGGATTACCAAAAAGTTGATTTCGAGAGGCTCTACAAGGCAGAAGAGATCGTTGAGCTTGATCTGGCCGGCCTGCGGCAACGATTGGAATTCCTGGCATGCTGCACCGCAAGCTCCCAAGGCAAAGACTTCGCTGACCCGCTGAACCTCGTCATTGTCGGAGACAGAACACTTGTCATGGCGGCACTGCTGGGCCGTGGTTGGAGCCTCACGGAAACGATTCGAGCCGGATCCGTTTACAAGATGATCTTTTCTTCATTGTTTGGGGTGCGCTACCGAACCGCTCCCATAAGTCCGCTCTATTGGCAGGGACGCCCACAGGATTTTGCCATGCAGAAGACGCGCAGCAACGTCAACAGGCGAAACCATCTCCGCCTCTGGTTGAGTTCTATGACAACGGATGGAAAGCCTGTGTGGGTCGGCCAGATCAGCCGGGACATAGGAATCAAATTCACCACGAAATCGCCTTACCTGGTCACCCACGAGATCTCCTCCAACATCGATGAAGCGCGTCACTATATTACCGAAGACCTTGTTGCTTCCAATGCGGTTCAAAAGATCGGGTATGTCAGGGGGATGGAACAGGTAACGCGATCTGCGCCGCGCCAGAACCTCACCGGAGACGACTACTTCACCGACGGCCTGAGAGTTGTACTGTTTCTGGAGGACAGGTACACGCCCCTGGACCAGATCAAGCTTCTTGATTGGGAGACCCCCGCGGACAGGTGGTAGATTCAACCGACCCCCCGCCCTCTTCCGGAAACCCGCCCGGCCTCTTGATGGACGGCACGAGAATCCGCAAAATAGAAGGTTTCTCGGGTGCCATTACAGGAGGCGGTCATGGGCGGAAAGAAGGCGTTCGGTCTGCAGAGCCTGGTTCTCTGTGTCTTGTTCAACGGGTTGCTTACGGCCTGGCTCTACGGGGTGGCGGCCCAGGCGCTCCCCGGGATTCAGGAAGATAGGATTCCCGTTGCCGGCGAAGGCGTCGAAGGGGCCCCGGAGCCGCCGGGCGGGATCTTGGGGTACCTGGGGACCTTGTTGCAGGAGAACCGGAACCTGCTGGCGCCGGTTGTCTTCGGGTCCGGGGCTTTTGTGACCCTTGCGCTCTGGCTGTCTCTCCTGCTGGCCCGGGGGCGGTCCCCGGAAGAAAGGCCGGCCTCCGGCAGGAAAGGCGCAGGCCCGGTCGACGAATCCCTCGACAAGGAGGTAAAGAGGCTGGAGAAAGAGCTTCAGGCCGCCAGAAAGGCCGCCTCCAAGCCCTCCCCGGCGCCGGCGGTCCAGATCCTTTCCATCCTGCAGCGCCAGGGCCGGCTGATCGATTTCCTCGAAGAGGATTTAAGCCTTTACGAGGACGGTCAGATCGGGGCCGCGGTTCGAAGCATTCACCAGGGCTGCAAGGAGGCGCTCCGGCAGAATGTGGGCCTGGAGCCCGTCCTCGGGGAAGAGGAGGGAAGCAAGGTGACGATCAGGCCCGGTTTCGATCCGCGGACCGTCCGCCTGACCGGCGACGTGCGGGGGGATCCGCCGTTTCAGGGGATTCTCCGTCACCGGGGATGGCGGGTGGTGCGCATGGACCTTCCCCTGAAGTCGCCGGATCAGGAGCCGGACTGGATCCTGGCCCCCGCCGAGGTCGAGATGGGAGAATAGAGGAAGCCGCGGGCCGTCGGCGCCGCCGGGCACGGAAGCGCGGCGAGGAGTGCCGTTTTGGGAAATCACAAGTACATCATCGGCATCGATCTGGGTACGACCAACTGCGTGCTGGCCTACACGAGCGCCGAGTCGTCCCCGGACAAGGATGACGGCATCCGGGTCTTCGAGATTCCTCAGGTGGTCAGCCCGGGCGAGGTCGAGGGGCAGGCCCTGCTCCCGTCGTGTCTTTTCCTTCCCGGCCCGCACGACGTGCCCGAGGGTGGGCTTCGCCTTCCCTGGAGCCGCGAGGAGCCGGCCTGGACGGTCGGGGTGTTTGCGCGAAACCGGGGAGCCGAAATCCCTCACCGGCTTGTCTCGTCCGCAAAATCCTGGCTCTGTCACGAGGGGGTGGATCGCACCCGGCCGATCCTTCCCTGGGGCAGCCCCGAGGAGGCCCGCCGCGTCTCGCCTGTCGAGGCCTCGGCCCGGCTTCTCGAGCACCTGCGGGATGCCTGGAACCACGAGATGGCGGCCGGCGATCCGGAGGCGCGTTTCCAGGCACAGGATCTCTATCTGACGGTGCCCGCCTCCTTTGACGCCGTGGCCCGGGAACTGACGGTCCAGGCCGCCCGGGCCGCAGGCCTGGAGCATTTCACCCTGTTGGAAGAGCCCCAGGCCGCCTTCTATGCCTGGCTCGAATCCCAACGAGACGGATGGCGCCATGCGGTCAGGAAGGGGGATTCGATCCTGGTCTGCGACGTGGGCGGGGGCACGACCGATTTCAGCCTGATCCGGGTGACCGAGGAGGAGGGGAATCTCGCCCTCAAGCGGATCGCCGTGGGCGACCACATCCTCGTGGGCGGCGACAACATGGACCTGACCCTCGCCCACGTGATCCGGGGGAAGCTCCCGGAGAAGACGAGAAAGCTGGATGCCTGGCAGTTCCGGGCCCTCTTTCACAGTTGCCGGGCCGCCAAGGAGCGCCTCCTGGGATCGGGCGAGCCGGAACCGGTTCCGGTCGTGATTCTCGGCCGCGGGACCTCGCTGATCGGCGGCACGGTCCGCTCGGAGCTTACCCGCGACGAGGCGGAATCGGTCCTCCTCGACGGGTTCTTTCCCCTCTGCGGGCCCTCCGACCTGCCCCGGGCAGGCGAGGCGAGGGTCGGGATGCGCGAGATGGGGCTCCCCTACGAGGCGGATCCTTCGATCACGCGCCATCTCGCCCGGTTTCTGGCGCGCCAGGCCCGCGCAGAGGAGGGGTCGAGCGGGTTTCCCTCCGCGGTTCTCTTCAACGGCGGTGTGATGAAATCCCGGATGATCCGGGACCGGGTGCTGGCGGTGCTGCGAAGCTGGGAAGGGGGGCGAGGGGGCGTTCCGAACATCCGCGAACTCCGCGCCGAGGACCTCGACCTTGCGGTGGCCTGCGGGGCCGCCTATTACGGCATGGCGCGGAGGGGGAGAGGGATTCGGATCCGCGCGGGAACGGCGCGCTCCTATTATATCGGTATCGAGAGCGCCATGCCTTCCGTTCCGGGGGTCCCCACGCCCCTGAAGGCCTTGTGTGTCGTTCCTTTCGGCATGGAGGAAGGGACCGGCGCCGCGATTCGTGAGAAGGAGTTCGGCCTGGTGCTCGGCGAGCCCGCCGCCTTTCGTCTTCTCGCCTCGACAACCCGCAGGCAGGACCATGCCGGAGAGGTGGTGGAGGACTGGGAAGAGGAGATCGACGAGGTCAGCGCCATGGAGGCGCTCCTGCCCGAGAAAGAGGGCGAACAGGGCGGGAAGGTCGTCCCTGTGTGGCTCGAGAGCGGGGTCACCGAAGTGGGCACGCTCGAGCTATGGTGCGTGGCCAGCGAGGGTGGGCAGCGCTGGAAGCTCGAATTCAACCTTCGGGAGCGCGGGGGAGCGGGATCCTGACCGGGCCCCGCCCGTTTCATCTCTTGATCTTCCCGGTCACGTCCTCCTTGAAGATGTCCGCAAGGGGAACCGCGAAGGCCACCTCCGGGCTGTAGCGCAAGTAGGTGGGGATCGGATACCGGATCCCCTGCGCGTGGGTCTTCTCGAGCCCCTCGATGAGGTCGGACAGCCCGGCCGCCGGCACGGCCATGACCATCTCGTGGTCCTGGCAGCCGCCCCAGACCCGGTCCCCGTTGCCGGGCACGACCACCTTGAGGGCCCGGTCCAGGTAGGCCCCGATCACGCCCTCGGTGCAGGACGAGGCGCGCCCGGAGAAGCTGCTCTGAACCGGCTTGCCGGTGTGGTAGGTTCCGCCGTGGATCAGGCGCATGAGCTGCGCCGGGTTCACGTAGACGAGGACGACGTCCGGCTCGATCTTCGTCTTCTCGAGAGGCGAGTAAACCACCGTCAAGTCTTCCCCGAGATCGAGCAGCCGGAACGCGGCCATGGCCTCCCGCGCGGCCTCTGCGTCCCTCGCGTAGTTCATGTGGGTCATGAAGCGGATCGCGCCCTCCTCGTCCGTGAGCCGCTCCCAGCCGTACGTGTTGGCCGCGATCGCGCACCCGGCGTCCTCCTTGCCGAGGGCGACGGTCCAGCCGTACCGCCGGGCCATGGCCGCTCCCTGGCAGGGCGCGATCCGGACCTGCAGGTCCCGCAGGGGCCTTCTGGCGGAGGGAGGGATCTTCGAGTCCTCGCGGACGAACCGTACGGCCACGGGAAAGGTCGCCGGGTTGACGAACCTCCTCAGCTTCTCACCCAACTGGTGCCATCTTTCCATGGATTCTCCCACAGAAGCACATGTGTATCCAACAGAAGGTTCATGGGTCCCTCATCCCGAACGCTTCTGCGATATCCTCTGGGAGTTCATCGAAATCATCGGCGATTCGGATCTTCCCCCGAAGGGCTCCCGGCCGGCGGGGGCTTTCGCTTCGTTCGTACGGCACGAGCTTGGCCACGGGCTTGCCTGCTTTACCGATGATCGCCTCTTGCCCGGCTCGGACCTTCTCCAGCAGGGCCGATAGCTGGGCCTTGCCTCTGAGACAGTGGTCATGAGCATACGACTTGTCTGCTTGAATCGACTCTGACCAGACCAGACCAGGAAGTCAAGCGCCGGTCAGGGCCTCTCTGCATGGGTCGCCCGCCTGTCGCCAAGCTCATTTCAGGAATTCGAGGTATGCCTGCAGGACGGGCGCGGCGTTCAGCGGTCCTTGCCTCTTCCGCCTCAGCCGCCCTTCTCGAACAGGCCTCGCAGCCGGACGCGGCGCAATTCGCCGCCGTCCGCAGCGGCCTGCAACCGCGCCAGGCGCGCCTCAAAGGGCCCGAGGGTCCAGCACTCGGTTGCATCCAGGCTCTCCACAGGCGGGCCCTCGTCGTTCAGCGGGCAGATGTCCCGCATCTCCGCTGCAGTGCCGTCCGGAAGCTCTTCGATCCAGCGAAGGGGCAGCCCCTGGGTCCTGCACACGTAAGGGCGGTGCTCGTAGATCCGGCAGGCGCCCGCCGGATCGAGAAAGGCGCAGGCCCCTCTGGGATGGGGTTCACCGTCCCGGAGGAGGTCGCCATGATGGCGCCGGATGCCCTCCGCCTCGATCTCGAAGACGGTCAGATCGTCGGCACAGCATGTGTGACATCCGCGGCGGCATCGCAGGCGTGCGGCATGCACCGCCAGAAGCGGCCGGATCAGCAGGTCCGCCTCGCGGCGGATGCGGGCCAGCCCGCTTGCCGCTCCTTCCGTGTCCCTGTCCGTGTACTTTCGGCGCAAGGGTCTGCCCCCTTCAGGGTCAAAAGGGTACGCCGTGCTTCCCGGATGTGAAGCCATTTCGGGCCTTCTCCTGCTCCCTTTCCGCCAGCCCGGTCGCAACGAAGATCCAGGGGGCGAACAGGGCGCCGGCGAGCCCGACCGCGGCGTAGCGCAAAAACCGAAAGGCCGATTCGAAATCGGCGCCCGACGCGAGGAGCTTCAGGCCGTAACGGAGGAAGAGAATCAACGCCATCCCGACCAGGAAGCGCAGCGCCCTCCTCCACCATACGCCTCCCGCCTCGAAGCGCACCCATCTCCGCTCCAGGACAAAGCCCACGCCCATCCCCATCAGGCTCGCCGCGGTCATGACCTGGTAGGCCTCGATGCGGGGAGAGAAGAGGAGGATCAGGGCCGGCAGGGTCAGCGCCGCGGCCGACTGCACGCCGGCGCCTCGGGCCGCGAGCCAGGCCTCTACCCCCGGATCGAGCCGGATGTAGAGCGCGAGCAGGGCCGCGCCCAGCAGGTACCCGCCTGCGAGGTCGGTCGGAAAGTGCACCCCGAGGTAGACCCGCGACAAGGGGACGAGGACGATCAGGGTCCCGGCGACCGCCCGGAACCAGGGCCGCCGAAAACACGAGGCCAGATACCCCCAGATGACCACCGCGCTCTGCGTGTGTCCGCTGGGAAGCCCGCCGCCGCCGGCATCCCACAACTTCTTCACGGCCGGATCGTACTGAAAGGGCCTGGGCTGGTCGGCAAGCTCCTTGGCCAGCGCATTCATGCAGGAGGAAACGAGGAAAAGGATGATCAGCCGGGCGCCGACCCGGCGGTCCACGCACCAGTAGAGGATGGGAAAGAAGGCCATGTAGAACCACTCGTTTCCCATCATGGTCAGGGCCTTGAAAGGGGTGTCCAGGGCAGGGCTTGCCTGTTGAAACCACAGGACGACGGCCACGCCCCAGTCGAGGATCGCTTCCATGGCTTCCGCCCCATCCGCGCGCAGATTCGTAAACCCTTGCCCGGCCTTCCACGGGGGGGTCATGAAGCATTACATCAGAGCAGTGCGTCTAACGCTTCCTGACGTATATTGCGACCTCAAAAAGCAGTCCTTCCTGCGAAGGCAGGAATCCAGGAAGGCAAAGAGACTGGATTCCGGGTCAAGCCCGCAATGACAAGCAACGCCAAGGGGGTTTGTGACGCACTACAGTAGCAGAGACGGCTTTCGAGACCAAGGCCCCTTTCGTGCCCGTTTTCCGCCCCCCTTCTCGCCGCTGCCGTTTGCCCTTTCCCCTGCAGGGCGCGGATCCCGAGGCCCGGAAACACTCAGGTTCCCCGGCGGATCTTCCGATGAGGAAAGGGGAGAGGCATCGGGGAGCGACGGCCATGTCGGCGGGGGTCGAAGAGACACGGGAAATGCCGCGGGAGATTCCGCCCCTGAAGTGGAAGGTCAACTGGTGGGGAATCCTGGGGCTGCTCTGCATGGCCGCATCGGCCTTCCTCTCGGTCGGAATCCTCTTCGAGGTCCTGCAATTCCTCAAGGCCGCCGGGTTGTTGGAGGCCCTGCCGTTCCTCGGGTGAGGCCCCTGGCGCGCGCCGCGTTTTGACAGGCCCCCCGGCACCCCTTATACTCTTCCATTTCAGGTTTTCCGAGCCGTCGATCCATAAAGGGCGGCCTTCCTCTGCAACCCGGAACCGAGCAAGAATGGACCTGAAGAGCCTTTTCTACCCCAGAGCCATCGCGGTCGTGGGCGCCTCGCCCGGCCTGGCGACCGGCAGGATGCCCTTCTACCAGATCCTCAAGAGTTCATCCTACAAGGGGAACGTCTATCCGGTGAATCCCTCTCACAGGGAGATCGACGGGCAGCGCGTTTATCCTTCGCTCACCGAGGTGCCCGGTCACGTGGACCTCGCCGTCTGCCTGGTTCCGTTCCGGCTCGCCCTGGAGACCCTCGAGGCGGCCGTGCGGAAGGGGGTCCCTTTCGTGCATTTCTTCACCTCCGGGTTTTCGGAAGTCGGCAACACGGAGCTCGCGGAGTCCATGTTGCGCCTTGCCCGCAGGGGTGGGACACGAATCGTGGGTCCCAACTGCCTGGGCATTCACTGCGCGGAATCCGGGGTGACCTTTGACCCGACCCTCGAGCAGCATGGGCGCGGCACGGTGGGCTTTCTCGGCCAGTCCGGGGGCGTGACGCACGACTTCCTGCGCATGGCCTCCGCCCGCGGGGTCGGGGTCAGCAAGGCCGTCTCGTACGGCAACCAGATGGACCTGACCGTCGAGGACTTCCTGGAATACTTCGCGCAGGAGGAAGAGATCCGGGTCCTCGCAGCCTATATCGAAGACGTGAAGAACGCGAGGCGCTTTCTTCAGGTTCTGAAAAGGATCACGCCGGCCAAGCCCGTGATCGTCCTCAAGGGGGGGATCACCGGCCAGGGGGCCGAGGCGGCGGCGAGCCACACGGGCGCCCTGGCCGGCGACTACTCGATCTGGTCCGCGGCGATGCGCCAGTGCCGGTGCATCGAGGTGGCGACCGAACGGCAGTTGACCGATGCGGTGATGTTGGCCGCTTCGGAGAAGATCCCGGCCGGCACCCGGATCGGCTACCTGGGCGCGGGCGGCGGGACCTCGGTGCTGTTCACGGACCTGGCCGCGAGCGCGGGATTCTCGCTTCCCGAATTGAGCCCGAAGACCCGGGATGCGATCGGCGGCGCGATCCCGGACGTGAACACGAGCACGCGCAACCCGGTGGACATGGGCATGGCCGGAGTGCACTACAAGGTCATGACCCATGCCATGCGGGCGCTGGATCAGGACGACAATGTCGACTTCATCATGTTCTACCTCTCCCTGGATTATCTGAACCTGTTCGAGAGAAAGCGTCTGGAGAAGGCGCTGCATGCGATCGGCTCCGAGGCCGGGGCGCTCCGCAAGCCTGTGATACCGATCCTGCCGGCCGCCGGCGACAAGCCCTTCCTCCGGGAAACCCGGCTTCTGGCCCTGTCGATCTTCCGGGGCGCGGGGCTGAGCATGTTCGACGGCCTGGAAGACGCGGTCGCCGCGATCCGCGCCGTCATGCCCTGGAGCCTTTCCCGGCGGGGGAGCGCCGCCGCGGGCGGGCTCGCGGCCGCGGAATGACCGCGCAGAGCGCCCCTGTCCCGCGCCCCCGCTTCCGGTCGTCCTGCCGGAGGGAACACGCGACATGAAAGAAGGCCGTTTCGCCCGAGGGCAGGCCGCAGACGGCGAAGACCTGCCCTGTCGATACATCCTCGGAATCGACCTGGGGACCACGAACTCGGCCGTGGCCTACGTCGACCTGGCCGCCGAAGGGGAGGAGCCGGGGGCGCCCCGCCCGATCCGCCTGTTCGAGGTTCCGCAGTTGGTCGGGCCCGGCGAGGTGGCGGACCGGCCGGTTCTGCCCTCGTTCCTCTATCTTCCCGGGCCGTACGAACTCGCCGAGGGAAGCACCGACCTGCCCTGGGCCTCCGGCCGCGACTGCGCGGCGGGCGAGTTCGCGCGGGAACAGGGCGGTCTCGTGCCGGGCCGGCTGGTCTCTTCGGCCAAGTCCTGGCTGTGCCACGGAGGCGTGGACCGGACCGCCCCGATTCTTCCCTGGGGCGCCGGCGAGGGCGTTCCGAAGGTCTCTCCGGTGGAGGCGAGCGCGCGCTACCTTGAGCACATCCGGGAGGCCTGGAACGACCGGATGGGCGGAGAGGACGAGGCATGCCGCATGGAAGAACAGCGGGTGATCCTGACGGTGCCCGCCTCCTTCGACGAGGTGGCCCGGGAGCTGACCCTGGCTGCGGCCCGGCAGGCAGGGCTTCCCCGCGTCGTGCTGGTCGAGGAGCCGCTTTCCGCCTTCTATGCATGGCTTTCGCGCCACCCGCAGGACTGGACGGCCCGCATGCGCGCCGGGCAGCTCGTGCTCGTGTGCGACGTGGGAGGCGGGACCACGGACTTCACGCTCGTGGCCATCCGGGAGGGGGAGCAGGGACTGCGGTTCGACCGGCTCGCGGTTGGCGATCACCTGATGCTCGGCGGCGACAATATGGACCTCGCCCTGGGCAGGCACCTGGAGGCGCGGCTCCTGGGGCAGCCCGGAAGGCTCGAGTCCAAACGCTGGCACCAGCTCTGCCACCAGTGCAGAAAGGCCAAGGAGGCCCTGCTCGGCGAGGAGTGCGGGACGGAAAGGATGGACGTGGTCGTGACGGGTTCGGGCGGGAAGCTGATCGCGGGCACGCTCAAGGGCACCCTCACGCGCGAGGAAGTCCGCGAGCGGATCCTGGAAGGCTTCTTTCCTGCCGTCCCGCTCCGGGACGAGCCCCGGGAAGAAAGGCGGGCGGGCCTGACCGAATGGGGGCTTCCCTATGTACAGGACCCGGCCGTCACCCGGCACCTGGGCGCCTTCTGGCGGCGCTTCGAGGCCCTGATGGCCCGGGAGACCGGGCGGTCCGCCCTGTACCCGGACTTCCTCCTCTTCAACGGAGGTGCCCTGACGCCTGCGTCCGTGAGGACCCGGATACGGGAGGTCGTGGCCCGATGGTTTCGCGACGCGGCCGGGGAGGCATGGGAGCCCGAGGAGCTGGACAACCCGAGGCCGGATCTGGCCGTGGCGGTCGGCGCCGCCTACTACGGGCTTGTCCGCATGGGCGAAGGGGTCCGGGTGGGCGCAGGCAGCCCGCGGGCCTTCTACGTCGAAATCGATTTGGACAGGACTCGGCGGCAAGAAGGTTCACGGACGGGCGTGTGCCTGGTTCCCCGCGGCACGGAGGAGGGGTTCGAGGTCGAGCTGGGGGCCCCGACCTTCGAGGTGCTTGCCAACCAGCCTGCGAGCTTTCAGCTCCTGAGTTCCAGCACCCGGCTCGGCGACCGTCTGGGGGACGTGACCGACCTGGCCGCCGAACAAATCACCGTATACCCGCCGATTCGCACGGTGCTTCGGTACGGGAAGAAGGGTGTCGCGCAGAAGCTGCCGGCCGGGCTCGCGGTGCGGCTCACCGAGGTGGGGACCCTCGAGCTGTGGTGCCGGTCGATCGAGACCCCCCACCGCTGGCAGCTTGCGTTCGACGTGCGCCAGGAGATCGATCCGGGGTCGAGGACGGCGCCCTCGGGCGAGATTCTGGATCAGTCCGTGGTCGAGGAAGCCCAGCAGAGGGTGCGGGCCGCCTTCACGGGCGGCGAGGCCTCCAAGGAACAGTCTCCGGAACGCCTGATGAAGGGACTCTCCGCGGCGCTCAGGATGCAGAAGGAGAGGTGGCCGACCTCCCTGGTTCGAAGGCTGGCCGACACCTTGCTCGAGGTCCGTCAGGCAAGGTGCCTGAGCCCGCAGCACGAGGCGCGCTGGCTCAACCTGCTCGGCTTCTGTCTTCGTCCGGGCTTCGGGGACCCGCTGGACGAGTGGAGGATGCGGGAGGTCTGGAAGGTCTACCTTCGGGGGCTCGCGTTCCCGCGTCAGGTAACCTGCCGCTCGGAACTCTGGATCTTCCTGCGCCGGGTGGCCGGCGGGCTCTCGGCCGGGCACCAGTGGCGCGTCTATCAGGAGCTTTCCGGCTACTTCCAGGCCTCCGGCCCCAGGAAGAAGAAGGGGGACGGTCCGTTGCCCAAGCGCCTGAACGCGCAGGAGGAGGTCGAGGTCTGGATGGCCCTGGCCAACTTCGAACGCCTTCCGGTGGAGACAAAGGTCGATCTCGGCCGCCTTCTGCTCGAGAAGATCCGCAAGAAGACAAGACCTCAGGACCTGTGGACCCTGAGCCGCCTCGGGGCCCGGATCCCGCTGTACGGTCCCCTCGACCGGGTCGTGCCCAGCCGGGAGGCCGCCGCCTGGGCCGAGGGACTGCTTTCCATGGGCCTGCCGGCCCGGGAGGCCATGGCCCATGCGCTGGTCCAGCTCGCCCGCGCTACCGGCGACCGGGAGAGGGACGTTCCCGAGGATCTGCGCCGCCGGGTGGCCGAATGGCTGGCCGGGCTTCCCCAGCCCGAGCGGTTCCGGGAACTGCTCACGAACCCGGAAAGCTCCCTGCAAGGGGAGGAACAGGACTGGGTCTTCGGCGAGGCCCTCCCCTCAGGGCTTGTCCTGTCCGCCTGAGTCGGCCCTTCAGCGGCGATTCGTCTCCATTTTACGCACGTGAATTCCCGTATGCATCGTTAATCCGGATCTATGGTTGGCGTAATGGGAAATCGGTGGCTGTCCCCGATCACGCCACACATTGGTGGCTGTCCCCACATTGGTGGCTGTCCCCGATCACAGTCCATTTTGTCGGCGGTTGCCCTTTCGCCTCTTCCTGCACTTTGGCCCCGCATCGTGTAGAATGGTGTCGGGAGGCCGAAACGTGTCACAGCGTCCTTGGCTGGAATGAAGGGGTTCGAGATCAGCGGAACCATGCCCGACCAGAGAACAGACATTGCGATTGTCGGGGCCGGCGTGGCCGGAGCGAGGCTGGCCTGGCTCCTGGCCCGGGGCGGCTTCGAGGTGACGCTCTTCGACCCCAGGCCGGCCTGGGAGAAGCCTTGCGGGGGCGGGCTCACGGACAAGCTCGTCGCCGAGTTCGGCGACGCCCTGGAGGGCTTGCCCGGCATCCGGAAGCATACCCGGCTCGAGGTCCTCTTCCCCTCGGGCCGCAGGGCGGCCATGACCATGGAGCGGCCGCTGGTCACGGTATCCCGGCAGGCCCTGGGCGAGCTGCTCCTGGACCGGGCCCTGAAGGCGGGAGCCTCTCTCTGGGCAGAGAAGGTCCTGTCCGTCCGGAGAGAAGACGAGAGCAGCCTGCTTGTCACCCGCTCCGGGGAACACCGCGCCGGGCTGCTGGTCGGTGCGGACGGCGCGGCGAGCCTGGTTCGCAGGTCGTTCCACCGGCCTTTCCCGAGGGAAGAACTCTGGTTCGCCCACGGGGCCCTGCTTCCGGTCGAGGCGGACCTGCCCGTCACCATCAAGTTCTTCTCCGGGTCCCGCGGCTACGCATGGGTCTTCCCGAGAAAGGGGCAGACCTCGGTGGGGATCATCGCAAGGAGGTCGGACGGGCTCAAACGCGGCCGGCTCCTGGAAAGGCTGCGGGGATTTGCCTCAGGCGAGTTCGCCCGGTGCGGTCTTCCCGCCCCGGGCCTCGACCGCCCCTATGCCTGGGTGCTGCCCGGGCTCAGGCGCCGGGCCTTTGCCGACAACGTCGTCGCCGGCCCGGGCTGGGCCCTCGTCGGGGACGCATCCGGGTCCGTGGACCCTCTGACCGGGGAAGGGATCTACTATGCCCTGAAGACCGCCCATCTTCTGGCCGACGCCCTGATCGCGGGCCGCCCTCAGGCCTATGCGGAGGCGTGGAAGGCCATGGCCGAGGCAAGCATCGCCAAGGTGAGCAAGAAGATCGAGGCCTTCTACCACCCTCTCACGCTGCGCGCCTTGGGCTTTCTCCTCGATTACAGCCCCTCGGTCCGCGACCTCACCCGGGACCTGGTCTGCGGGAGCCAAAGGTACGACAGGCTGAAGGCGCGTGTGAAGGCGGAGTTCCCCGCCTATGTCAAGGAGGCCCTCCTCGGCCGGATCGCCTCGAGCGGGGGAGAGGCCGGGGACCGCCGGGCATGAAGGCAGCCATGTTCGTTGTAATCAGCATCTTCCTGACTCTGTACGGAGGGATGCACTACTACATCTTCAGGAAGACGGCCGCCGCTCTTCCCCTGAGCCACGGCCTTCTGGCAGCCGCCCTGTGCCTGCTCCTCCTCGCGCCGCTTGCGGCCGAACTCTTGAAGCAACTGGGCGTCTACGCGGTTGCCCTTCCCCTCGGCCGGGTGGGCTACGCCTGGATGGGGTTCGCCTTCCTCTTCGTCTCCTTTTCCCTGTCGCTGGATCTTGCCGCGCTCCTGCTCAAGGCGGCGGGCAGGCTTGCGGCCGGCCGCTCCGGCGCGATCCCGGCTCCCTCGCCGCCGGCGGCCTTCTGGGTCGCGGCCGTGCTTGCCCTGGCTGCGGCCGCCCACGGCCTCGTCGCGGCCCGGCAGATCAACGTGGAGCGGGTGCGTATCGAGACGGCAAAGCTCGGCCCGGGTTCCCGGCCGTTCCGCATCGTTCAGATCTCCGACCTCCATCTGGACCTCTGGAGCGACGAAGGACGGATCGAGCGCATCGCCGAGACCGTCGAGTCGCTCGACCCGGACGTCGTCGTCTCCACGGGAGACCTGTTCGACGTGGGCCCGGACCGGCTCGACGGCGCCCTGGACCTTCTCCGGCGGCTCAACCCGAGGCTCGGGAAGTTCGCCGTAACCGGCAACCACGAGGGCTACATGGGGGCTGCCCGGGCCTCGGCCGTCGCCCGGCGGTCCGGATTTCGAATTCTTTCCTTCGAGGGCGTCACGCTGGAAGGCGTCATTCACCTCGCGGGCGTGGACGATCCTGCGGTTCGAAACCGCGTGCTCATGGACGGGCGGGCCGAGCGGGAACTTCTCAGGCGATTCCCGGGAGAGGGCTTCACCGTGCTCCTCAAACATCAGCCGCGCGTGGACCGGGATTCGGTGGAATGGTTCAACCTGCAGTTGTCCGGGCACACCCACGGCGGCCAGATCTTTCCCTTTCACTGGATCTCCCGCCTGGCCTACCCGGCCCGGACGGGCCTGTCGCGGGTCGGCCCGGATGCCTGGCTCTATGTGAGCCGAGGCACCGGCACCTGGGGGCCGCCGATCCGCTTCCTCGCCCCGTCGGAGTTGACCGTGATCGATCTCGAACCGGTCCCGCCGCCGGAGCGGCGGGGATGAAGGCGAGCGCGGAGGGCGCAGCGTGAGGATCTGGGTCGATGCGGACGCATGCCCGCAGGTCGTCAAGGAGATCCTCTTTCGTGCGGCGGAGAGGGTGCGCGTACCCCTGACCCTGGTCGCCAACCGGCCGCTGCGTGTTCCCCGCTCCCCGTTCATCGGCACCCTTCAGGTGCCGGCAGGCCTCGACGTGGCCGACGGCCGGATCGTGGAGCAGGTCGAGCCGGGCGACCTGGTCGTCACGGCCGACATCCCCCTTGCCGCCGCGGTGATCGAGAAAGGCGCCCACGCCCTGGACCCGCGGGGAGAACTCTACACCGAGGGCAACGTTCGCGAGCGTCTTGCCGTGCGGGATTTCATGGACGAACTCAGGGGAAGCGGGGTGATCACCGGCGGTCCTTCCGGCTTCGGCCCGGGCGACCGCAAGGCCTTTGCCGACGCATTGGATCGCATCCTGAGCCAACGGAGGAAGGAGGAATGAACACAGAGGCGATCATGGGGCTCGCCCTCGAGATGGCCCGGATGGACCGGATCCCTGCGGACAGCGGCATCTTCCGTCCCAGGGAAAACGTCAGACGCATCCTCCTGGGGATCGACATCGAGCAGAAGGACCTTCGCCTCGCCCGGGACCGGGCCTTCGACCTGGTGCTCGCCCATCACCCGCTCCGGTGGACCGCCTTCCTGGGCGTCATGGGCCGGCACGAGGCCCTGATGACCGCGGCGGGGGTTCCCGCGGCGCGGGCGGAGAGCGCTTCCCGGGAGAACCGGGCCTTCTGGGAGGCGCTCGCCGACCCCGCCCACGCGGAGCGGGAGGCGGGCGGGCTCTGCGCCCTGGCCGAGAAGCTGGACCTGGGGCTCATGAACATCCACCTCCCCTGTGACGAAATGGGCAGGCGGGTCCTCCAGGAGCAGGCGGACGGGCTCGCCCCGTCAGGGACCGTGGCGGATCTCATGGGGCGCTACGCCTCCCTGCCCGAGATCCGGGCCGCCGGGGAGGGGGTGAGCCTGCTCTGCGGAGACCCGGATGCGAGGCTCGGAAAGACCGTGGTGATCCACGCCGCGGGCGTGAACGGCGGATACCCTGTGGCGAATGCGCTTTTCGAGAGCGGCACGGACACGGTGGTCTACATCCACTTTTTCTCGGACGAGCAGGCGGACCGCCTCCGAAAGGAAGGCAAGGGGAATCTCATCCTGACGGGGCATTACGGCTCCGATTCCCTGGGCATCAATCCCCTCGTGGATGAACTCGAGCGGCGCGGCATGGAGGTCGTCTGCTGCAACCGGATGGAGCGGATCAAACGATGAGGGAGGAAGGCCGGATGAAATGCGACCGATGCGGCGCGGCCGTCGAGCCGGGAGAGGAGAGGGAACATCTCGGCGAGACGCTCTGCGAAGACTGTTACATGGATGTGCTCTCCCCCGCCAAGGCCTGCGACCCCTGGGCCGTGCACGGCGCAAAGTCCTTTGAGAGGCACTCCGGGGGCAAGGCGGCCCTGAGCGAGATTCAGGCCGAGATCCTCGGCATCCTCGAGGAGACCGGCGGGATCGAGCGCGAGGCGCTGCTCGGGCGGCTCCAAGGGAAGATCACGGCCTCCCGGCTCGAGCGGGAGGTGGCCGCCTTGCGGCACATGGAGCGGCTCCGGGCCGAGAAGCGGGAGGGCAAGGTCGTGCTCAGGCTCTGGTGAGCCCCGGGGATCGCCGCATCCTTTGCATGGCCCACGCTGGATCTTGCCTCCGAAACGGGGCAGGCGGTATATTGCCTTCCGCAGCAAATCGAACCCAGGGAGACAGCCGCCGATGCCCACCTCTCGTGACCGCTCCGGCGAAGACGTCGAACGGGCCCTCTGCGACCGTCTTCTGGATCTCGCGAGAAAAGGGGAGCGCGGACCGGAATTCCGCGCCGCTTTGGATTCGGTCTACGACCTTGTCGTAAGGCAGGTCTCGTCGGTCTTCCGCTCCTGGAAGGCACTGCCCCCCGGTGTTCTGGAAGCAAGGGATGTGGCCCACGAGGTTTTCCTGCGCCTGCAGAACTCGCCGCCCAGCCACGATCCCCGCCACAATGCCAGAGTTACCTTGCTGTCCTGGATCAGACGGAGTGCCGTGAACTACCTGACGGACGTCGGGAGGAGAGCGTCCTGCAGGACCGTCCGGATGGGTCCGAAGGAACTCGACCGGCTGGCAGGCAACCGCATTGGAAATGCCTCTGCGGGCAACGATCCCGGCAGGGAGTCTGAGCGGGCGCTTTGGGAGAGCGAATCCCTTGCGGCCTTCCTTCGACACCTGCGCAGCGAGTATCCGCGAGGCGCCCGGTACATCGACACCATGCGCACATGTCCCGGTGCGACCGTAGCCGAACTGGCCAGGCTTATGGGTGTAAGCATTCAGAATCTTTACCAGATCAGAAGACGCACCTCGAACATGGCTGTCAAATGGCGCCGGGGGAACCCGTCCTAGAATAGGAGAACGTTATTGGCACCGACCTTGCCCGGACTGGATAAGAGAGCGCTGTCGGAGTTGCGCGTGGTAGGTTTCGTAAACGACAGGACCGCCCACTATCATCTTTTCAAACACGTTATCCGCATCTGCGATCTTGCCGAGGACGAACTCGCTTTGCACCGTGACACCGAGGAATGGTCGGAGATCCTGCCCAACCCCCCGCTCTTGCCGGATCTGCGCGCTCGAAGAGATAGTGCCCGGAAGAAACTGGCCGGCATCGAAGCGTGCGGGCTCAGAGCCTGCCGGCCCGGCGATCCACTGGCGTGCAGGGCCTGCACCGATTCCGAGGCGATCCGGGCCGTCGGCGATGCGTTTTCGGATCTTCTTGAGGCCTATGTCAAAGCCGGGCGGGAGGCGTTCGAATGGGCCAGGCAGAACGCTTCAGAAAGGAACCCTTTCCTCATCGCATTTCGTCAGAACGGGTGTGCGGACATTCGCCTGAAGTTCGTGGACAGGCGGCGAGTCGTCGGTGCAGGGTTGTGTACGAGCCGGGCAAAGGTGCAACTGCTGACATGCTACCGGGGTTACCGAGGGAGATCCCTCTCTTCAATCAGGTTGGACCTTTGCATGGAAAGGGCCGGGCACAGGAGCGAAGGCACCCACGTTCCGACAGAAGCATCTTGAGGTGAGAACGAAAAGGGGTTGCGTCATGTCCCTTCCCTGGTGGAAACCGGACGAGGAACTGCTGGCCGAGTCGCTGGGACAGGTCCAGGACTTGGCGTGTGAAGTGCGGCGGGCAATATCCGGAAGCCCTCGGCGCGGAAGCCGGGACAGCGGCGATGAAGGTGAAGAGGGCGCGCTCTCCAGGATGGCCGACCTGCTGCAGGCTGCCGGAGCGGCGGCGTTCATGGGCGAGGATGCCGCAGTCCGGCGGCTAGGGGATTTGGCGGAAACCCAGGGTGCCGAGGACCTGGCCGCGCGCACGCTGGGTGTCCTGATCGAGCAGGGCCTGGCCCCCCGCTTGAGCGGCCTGCTGCGGGATATTTGCGATTACGGGTGCGTTGCGGAAGAGGACCGGCCCTGCCTGGAGGAGAGGATCGTCGAGGCCCTGGCCGAGCGGGACCGGGTGGAGCTGGCAATCGAAGGAGCCCGCTGCCTTTGCGCCCGGGAGCCGAGGCTCGACGACGAGACGCTTGCCGCACTCCTTTCCTTCGACGAAGTCCTCAGGGCCGAGCTGTGGCGCACTCTGCCGCTGGGAACCCGACGGGCCGCCCGATGCGCCTGGGCGGCGCCCGGGCACCGCGGCCGGCTCTGGTGGTGGAACCGCGGGTGCGACCTTCCGCACACGGCCCTTGAGGACATGCAGACTGCCGCAAGGGTGATCCATCTCTTCCCCGAGGCGCGGGAAGAACTGGAACGGTTGCTGCAGGCGGAAAGGGACCTGGATGAAATGTGTGCCGCCGGTGCGAGCCCCGAACCTCGAAAGGTGATTCCTCTTCGAGACTACCTTTTGAACAAGCTCCGGCCTGAGGTCCCCGACGAAGATCGGAAAAGGGAACCCTTCCTCTGCATTGCCGAAATGGATGCCCGGTACCTTGCGGCCTCGCCTTACGGAGAGAAGCCTCTTCTCCGAACGGCCGAATTCACACTCTCGACCGACGGGGAGAGCCTGATTCTGGACATAGAATCTCCGGCGGAATCGGCCCCCGGGAGACTGCCCCAACTCGAAGCGGCCGGACATCCTCCGCTCGCTGCCAGTCGGGCCGCAGAGCCGGCCAGATACGAGTTTTCTCTATCGGCTCCTCACTTTTCGGTCTTGGAGGCCTGGCTCGTCGTTTCGCTCAAGGACGGAGAGAGGAGATTGCGGCTGCCTTTCGATGAAAGCCCTTGAACGCGATGTCCTCGCCGTGGCGGAAGCCCTGGCGACCCACGGTCTTTTTCGAACAGCTCTCCGGCTTCTGGATGGCCGTCCGGACCTGTACGGCCAGCGTGCAAACGCCCTGAGGAGGCATGTTGTACGCAACGCTTTGGCGCACCCGATCCGAGCGGGGCAGTATGTTCTGACCGTGCTCGCAGACACCGGTGCCGGGTGTGTGGTTCCGGTGCGGGCCGAGAGGGGATCCCGCCGGGCCGGCCTCTGGGAAGGGCCCGGGGGCATCTCCGAAGCGGCTTTGCTCCGGGTCCAGGAGGCCGCGAAACAGGCGCTCACCCCTTCGGGCAACCTCCCGGCGCTTCGGCTGATCGTTCCCGAGGCGCTTTCCTTTTTCGGGGATTCGGCAGGCCTTCCCGCCGCCCTCGCCTGTGTGGAGAAGTGGTGCGGCATGCCTGCGAGGACTCCGGTACTCGCGACGGGCGAGTTGGGATTTGGGGGCAGGGTCCTTGCGGTCCGAAACCTGAAAGAGAAGCTTGAAGCCGCGTCTGCCGAACTGGAGGCCGCCTGCGGCGGGATGGCGCTGATTCCCTCCGCTCAGGCTCGTGAGGCAGCCGGTTTCCGCGGAGACAGAGTCCTACCTGTCGGCACGCTTGAGGATGCGGTAAAGGCGGTCTGGTCGGAATGTCCTGTTCGCGCAGACGCGGGACTTCTCTCTCTGGAAGACGTTTTGAAGGAGGCCGAAGGCGAGCCCGACCATCGCAGGGCGCTTGAGGTTTTGGAAAGCCATGCCTCCACATGCCTTGCTCCAGCGGACAAGGCCCGACTCCTCTTTGCTCAAGGCTGCCGCTGGCGGCACCTCGGCCTTTCGGAAAGGGCCGCTGAATTGCACGAGAGAGCCCGCAGGCTCTTCCCCGGAAACGAAGGTGCGATCGGGAAGCAGGCCGTGGAGACCCTGGAGATGGAGTGTTTCGCATCGGCCATGGACCTTTACGCCCTCGAAGGGCTCGCAAAGGACCTTCGTCTTCGCCTGGAGGGGAAGTTCCTGGCCGATCACAACAGGGTGAGATGCCAGGGGATGCTCGCCCAGCTTGCCTCCACCCTGGGCAATCACGAAGAGGCCGTTCTCCTCAGACAGTCGAACCTTCGGATCCAGACCGCAAGCGAGGCAATGAGAAACGAGATTCCAAGGACGCTTGCGTGTCTGGCCTACGAGGCGGCTCGAGGAGGGATGTACGAACTCTTTGACGAGACTGCCTGGCGACTGTTCCTGATCACCGAACCGGCGGACGAGCGCCAGACGAAGTACAATGTGAGTTCGGTTGGAAGAGGCTTGGTCCTTCTCGGCCGTTACGGTGACTTGCTGAACTGGGCCCATGGGCGGAAGCGTCTTTTCGGCCGCGGGCCGGAGCGCTCTCTCGGCCGCCTGCTCGAAGGCGGACCCGCTCGCATCGAGGCGGCCCATCCCGAGGTCAGCACCCTTCGCGCCCTTGTGAGGGCCTTGCGCCACGCCGGCGAGGCGACGACGGCTGCAGAGGCAGCAGCAAGACTTGAACCCGGCGCTATCCGGGAAGGCGACCTTGTGCGCTGGCTCGCCGGCCTGGTCGAGGTGGAGAGGGCATTGGCCCTGCGCGATGCGGGCAGGAGCCGGCTCGCGTCTTCTCTCCTCTCGTCCGCAGCGGTTGCGTTGGAGGCCTGTCATGCTCCAGCGGCCCGTTTCCACAGCGCTCTGGTTGAATCAGTCAAAGAAGCCAGACTGGACGAGGCCGGCGTGAAAAGGATTGAAACGGAACTGGACCGGGTATACTATTAAAGCCGGAGAGGTTGTCTCAAGCGGCCGGGTTTTCGAGGGTTATCTTATGAGGCAGATGGTCGGATCGCGTTTTGTCAACCGCGAAGTCGCGGATTCCCCTTTGCTTTTGGAGCCTTGGCTCATTCCTCATGGGCGGAAATCGGGCCTCGCGGTGCGCCGCCCCCGGCTTTTTCGGGGGGTCCTGCGAAACGGCTCTTCAACCCCGCAAAACAATATGGTTTTTTCGGGTTAGGGTCCGAGAGGAAGCCCCGATTCGAGGGGATTGCGACAACCCCACCACCGCCAGGAACCGTGCGCACTCCTTGAAGGTCCGAGAGGAAGCCCCGATTCGAGGGGATTGCGACAAGCCATTGATGATTTTCCTCATGCTACACCCCTTTGTCCGAGAGGAAGCCCCGATTCGAGGGGATTGCGACCCTTATGGGTGATAAGGAAAGGGGACAACGGGGACGTCTCGTCCGAGAGGAAGCCCCGATTCGAGGGGATTGCGACCTGTGGCACCTCGGGCACTTCACCTCTGTCGTGCGCGGGTCCGAGAGGAAGCCCCGATTCGAGGGGATTGCGACTTGAACTGCCCGTAGGCATCATCCTCATCCGCATCGTGTCCGAGAGGAAGCCCCGATTCGAGGGGATTGCGACTGGTAGAGAAACCCATCCGTCGAGCATAGCGTCAGTGTCCGAGAGGAAGCCCCGATTCGAGGGGATTGCGACTGTTTGTGGGCAACAAGGAAGGGGGACAACATCATTGAGTCCGAGAGGAAGCCCCGATTCGAGGGGATTGCGACGAAGTAGTCGTTGCGTCAATGTCCCCCTTCCTCATTGTCCGAGAGGAAGCCCCGATTCGAGGGGATTGCGACTAATGCTGCCATGATCAGGGCCAGTACTGTCGTCTTCGTCCGAGAGGAAGCCCCGATTCGAGGGGATTGCGACCGGACCGGACCGCCGCCAGGATCTGCCGGGCCTGATTGGTCCGAGAGGAAGCCCCGATTCGAGGGGATTGCGACGATGTGATGGCAACGGCCGCACCGGAGCCGGTCGTCGTGTCCGAGAGGAAGCCCCGATTCGAGGGGATTGCGACATTTGTCTCGATATCCCAACAGTACGCTTCGACCGTAGGTCCGAGAGGAAGCCCCGATTCGAGGGGATTGCGACGGGGGACGGACTCCCCGGCAAACACGAGGACAGCGTGTCCGAGAGGAAGCCCCGATTCGAGGGGATTGCGACATCATGCCACAGTCATAGCAGATGGCCCGGAGGAGCTTCCGTCCGAGAGGAAGCCCCGATTCGAGGGGATTGCGACGCACCAAGCCTGCCGGTCGCGGTGCCCTTGCTTGTCAGTCCGAGAGGAAGCCCCGATTCGAGGGGATTGCGACAATCGTGGCCCGTCACGATTGCGATGCCGGGGACGGACGTCCGAGAGGAGGCCCCGATTCGAGGGGATTGCGACGGGGAGAGAACAAAAAAGGCCCTACCTCCGGCGAGGATGTGTCCGAGAGGAAGCCCCGATTCGAGGGGATTGCGACTCGGGTGGGGCTCCCGAATGACACCGTAATCACTTCGTCCGAGAGGAAGCCCCGATTCGAGGGGATTGCGACAGATTGCTTCCTGCGCCTGCGCCGGGAACACCCCGACGAGTCCGAGAGGAAGCCCCGATTCGAGGGGATTGCGACGGGGGGTAGGAAGAACTACTTCTTCTTGGCAGGGACAGAGGGTCCGAGAGGAAGCCCCGATTCGAGGGGATTGCGACAATGACAAGGTACCCCTCACTCACGGTCATGGTCAGTCCGAGAGGAAGCCCCGATTCGAGGGGATTGCGACTAACGGTCTCAACCTCTTTCTTCTGGATCTTCTTCATTGTCCGAGAGGAAGCCCCGATTCGAGGGGATTGCGACCTGACCCACTGGCTGGGGGTCAGGGGGATCTTCTTAGTCCGAGAGGAAGCCCCGATTCGAGGGGATTGCGACCTCACCGGTCGGGGAGACAACAATGACGGGGGCTAACCAAGTCCGAGAGGAAGCCCCGATTCGAGGGGATTGCGACTCATTCCACTGTAGTACCATGCCTCCCTCCCTTTTGCGTCCGAGAGGAAGCCCCGATTCGAGGGGATTGCGACCGGCTTCAACTTCTTTCTTCTGGATCTTTTTCATTTGGTCCGAGAGGAAGCCCCGATTCGAGGGGATTGCGACGGAAAAGCGTTTCAGTTTCGGATGGCCAATCAGATCTAGTCCGAGAGGAAGCCCCGATTCGAGGGGATTGCGACTCTTCCTCTGCTGAATTGCCGTTGAGCCTATAACACAGGTCCGAGAGGAAGCCCCGATTCGAGGGGATTGCGACCAGAACAACCACGGAATCCGCGGCCCGTTATCGTTGGTCCGAGAGGAAGCCCCGATTCGAGGGGATTGCGACTTGCTTGTACGAAGCCGGGAATCCCGGCTTTGTTTCGTGTCCGAGAGGAGGCCCCGATTCGAGGGGATTGCGACTTGAGGCGGTAACACAGCCCAACGGCTTCTTCAGGATTGTCCGAGAGGAAGCCCCGATTCGAGGGGATTGCGACTTCTTCGTCTTTTCCGGCTACTCCGACGATTAGAACGCCCGTCCGAGAGGAAGCCCCGATTCGAGGGGATTGCGACGTGCAACCGGGGTCGCAGATCATGGCTTCCCCCGTCGTCCGAGAGGAAGCCCCGATTCGAGGGGATTGCGACTCTTCGGAGGAATTTCCGTTGAGGCGGTAGCACAGCCTCGTCCGAGAGGAAGCCCCGATTCGAGGGGATTGCGACAAGGGGGAAAGGGCTGCACTAACGACCTCATCTTTCTGTCCGAGAGGAAGCCCCGATTCGAGGGGATTGCGACAGGTGGGGTCAAACGGACGGTCATCTTACCATGGGTAAGTCCGAGAGGAAGCCCCGATTCGAGGGGATTGCGACCCCGGAGGACGAGGCCTTCGGCTACATCCTCCGGGTGTCCGAGAGGAAGCCCCGATTCGAGGGGATTGCGACAGACAACCCCCCCTGGACAACGACCTCTTCTTGTTTCTTGTCCGAGAGGAAGCCCCGATTCGAGGGGATTGCGACTTGTGGATTTCCCAGACTTCTTTTACCAGATCGTTCAGGTCCGAGAGGAAGCCCCGATTCGAGGGGATTGCGACAGGCTTCCTATGAGAGCCGCCACTGCGTTCTGATTTGGTCCGAGAGGAAGCCCCGATTCGAGGGGATTGCGACTCTTGCTACCCCCATGGGTGAGCACGATATACCCCGTGCGTCCGAGAGGAAGCCCCGATTCGAGGGGATTGCGACCTCTATGAGCAACGAGGAAGGGGGACAACCCCTGCAGTCCGAGAGGAAGCCCCGATTCGAGGGGATTGCGACTCGGCACTGATAGGGGTTTGCTTCACAGAGCCTCTTTGTCCGAGAGGAAGCCCCGATTCGAGGGGATTGCGACCTGACGTCAACGACACCTTTGAGGGCAACCCACTGGTTGTCCGAGAGGAAGCCCCGATTCGAGGGGATTGCGACGGGGAGTCTACCGGTAGACTCAATGCAACGGATATCGTCCGAGAGGAAGCCCCGATTCGAGGGGATTGCGACTTTACGGCCTTGACAAACCTGTTTGGGGCCTCGACGGTCCGAGAGGAAGCCCCGATTCGAGGGGATTGCGACTCATGTTCATGGCACTTCCTCCCTTTTCTTGGTTAGAGTCCGAGAGGAAGCCCCGATTCGAGGGGATTGCGACCAGGCCTGTATGTCTCGGTTCCCATAGTCGATCATGGTCCGAGAGGAAGCCCCGATTCGAGGGGATTGCGACCGTGACCCAGGGGCCATCGTTCGGGCTCTTGGATCTGGCCCGTCCGAGAGGAAGCCCCGATTCGAGGGGATTGCGACTTTGACAGCAATTTCGCAATACCGCTCTTCGATTTCGGTCCGAGAGGAAGCCCCGATTCGAGGGGATTGCGACGTATTCCAGTCTACCATGCCTTCCTCCTCCGGGTACGAGTCCGAGAGGAAGCCCCGATTCGAGGGGATTGCGACTCGCTAGAAATAAAGTTCGTTTTGCTGCGGCGGTTTGTCCGAGAGGAAGCCCCGATTCGAGGGGATTGCGACAGCTCCTGGACCTGCGCTGGAAACACGCCAGCGAGCAGTCCGAGAGGAAGCCCCGATTCGAGGGGATTGCGACTTCATAGTGATCGTTTCGGACAAACCTTCTGACTTGGTCCGAGAGGAAGCCCCGATTCGAGGGGATTGCGACAGAGTTCAAGGTTGTCGAGGTAGACTGACCCCCACAGCTCGTCCGAGAGGAAGCCCCGATTCGAGGGGATTGCGACGGCTGACCAGCTTGACCGCCGTCTCTGGCACGGTCAGGTCCGAGAGGAAGCCCCGATTCGAGGGGATTGCGACCTCAGCCGTGGCCCTTTTCAGGGCCTCGAACGTGCGTGCGTCCGAGAGGAAGCCCCGATTCGAGGGGATTGCGACTCGGGCTTCCGAAGGATACCGCAACGACTTCGGTATCCTGTCCGAGAGGAAGCCCCGATTCGAGGGGATTGCGACTTACTGTTCTGGCCGGAGAGGTGCAGCAACCAGATGCCCTGTCCGAGAGGAAGCCCCGATTCGAGGGGATTGCGACTTTGGGGGAGGAAGTACCGCGCCCCTGTCACGCTGATCCAAGTCACCGCGGTGGATACGGCGATGTTGCCTGTTGCGATTAGAAACTGCCCGCCTCCTGTGACCGTATCTGTCAAAGCGCTCCCGTAAAGTACAAGTGAGCAAAACCGGAACGCCCGGCGATAGACTGTCAAAAAGCGGGCGTATCACACGTCTTGCCTGTACGGGGCACTGCTGACGGGAGGATCCAGCATGGAAAGCTTACGAAAGAAAGGCGGGTTCGTATGGCGGCCTTTCGAAGGAATGGAATCGATGTTATCAACCCTTCCCTTCCAGGAACCGGAAGGCCTGCCGGCGTCTTCGGTTCCTCCTGAGACTTCGACATCCGCCGCGGAAGGGTTGCCCTCGGGGGCTGCAGCCGCCGTCTCTGCTGCCGCCGAGAGGGTGAACCCAGACAAGGGGGAGAAGGAGCGATATCCGGGCCCTTCGCCCTCTCAAGCCGCCGGCCAGTCTGATGGTAGCGAGAGGTTGCCTGAAGACTTTCTTCTCGCGGGCGGTTTTTCTCCCGGCATGCACGAACACGTCAAGCAGGAACTCCGGCGCGCAGTAGCCGAGGCCGAGGAACTCGTTCGCCAGAATCGTTGGCAGGACATCCTCGACCTCTTTTACCCCCTTGAGGACAAGGCCCCTGCCTTGGTCGAGACGGGCATGGACTACCAACTGCGGCTGAAGGTTGCCTTTGCCCTGGGGCAGTCCGGCCGATTTGAGGAGGCTCTGAAGGCACTGGAGCCCGCTCTCAAGCTCCACCCGCAGGATTTCCATGTGCAAAGCGCCGCAGGATTCAACGCCTACCAGTCGCTTCTCAAGCGGAGAGAGCGCAAGGTAAGCCTCATACCCGAAGGGAAGCGGGAGAGGATTCAGCAAGCCCACGAACACTTCCGCCGGTGCCAAGAGTTGAGGCCCGACCATGTGACAAGCTTCTACAGGGAGGGGATGCTTTTCAAGGAGGTGGAAGGCAAGACGTTCAAGGCGGCCGCATGCTTCCGCCAGGCCATCCGCAACTGGGAAACACTCTCCGAGGAAGACCGTAAGAGGCGCCATCAGGAGCGCCCGAAGTACATTCGCTCACTCTACCATCTTGCGTCCTGCCTTCTCGAAGATGCAAATCCGCAGCGTGCGTTCGAGCTCCTGGAGCGCTGTGTTCGTGAAGACCATGGCGACGTTCTCTCTCCCGTTCACAAGCATTTCGCCATGGCCAAGGTACTTCATGCCATGGGCCGGTACAGGGAAGCACTGGAATACCTTGAAACCGCAGGCCATTCGGCTCGAGAGGGCGAGCCGACGGATTACATCTGGGAGCTTGCCGCTCGCTGCTGCCTTTATCAGGGAAATGCGCAGGAGGGGATGCGGTACTTGCAGAGGGTTCCTGAGCGGATCCGCAGGCACTACGTCCGGTGGACGGAGGCCGATCTGCTGGTCGCCTTGGGCAGGGACAACGAGGCGGAGCGGGTCCTCGTGCGGTCGGCCGAGCGGGACCGACGCTCACGGCACAAGGCTTTGTTGCGGTTGGCGCACCTGCACTACCGATGCGGCAAGCCGGAGCGCGCGCTCGAGGAGGCGGAGCAGGCCAACCGGTTCTACCGGGAAACGTTCGGCAACGAGTGCCAGGATGCCCTGTTCTGGATAGCAGGTTGCCTCCACAGACTGGGACGTACAGATGCGGCCGAGCAAACAATCTCGGCGCTGGAGGGACTCAATCCGGAGTATCCGAACCTGATTCGCATGAAGGAGAGAATCCGTGGAGGGCCTGAACATGGGTGAGCCGAGGGAAGAAAAACGGCAGGATCAGACACAGCCGACGGGCGACAAGACCGACTTCAAGCTCCTGCTCGATACCCTGGGCAGGAAGATCGTCGCAGGCTGCGCTGCAGAAGAGGTTGAAGGCAGCCTCTCGCGCGCGGAGGCCTGGCAGTCCCTGGTGCCTGAGGATGCCCTTCGCTGGTCCGCGCTGGCCCAGGCCGCAGGACTGACGCACGTGAGCCTGGAAATCCTCGAGTGGGTCACGAAAAAGCATCCAGGCGTCGAGCAGGCGTGGAGGGAACGAGTTGAACTCCTCAGACTCCTCGGTGCGCGGGACGACCTGGTGAAGTGCCGGCGCCAGGCTATCGAGGCCCTGGGCGAGGCAGACGCGAACCGCCTGCTTGCGGGGGATGGGGTGAGGGAGTCGCTCGTCGAGCCGATCCTTCCGCCTCGGCAGTCCCCCGAGGAAAGGCCAGGGCAGATTCCCGACGACCCCTGGAGCGACGAAGAAGGCGAGGATTTCGGCGACCCCTTTGTCCGCATGCGCAAAGAGGACGCATCCGTCCGTCTGTATATGGAGATCTTTCAAGGCCGCACCGACGTGTTCGCCAGGCAATGGTACGACGAGGAGACGGACGCGCAGGGGTATGTTCCGGTGCGCAGACCCTTGCTTGCCTCGGACGTACAGGATCATCTCAAGGGCAACCGAACTTACGGCATCTATCTCCTTGATCAGGAGAGTCGGGTTCGGGTCGGGGTGATCGACGTGGATCTTATCCCCGCTTTCCGGGGGCGGAAGCTCTCGAAGGACGAATATGACCGACGCACGCGCGAGGAAACCTATCTCGTGGCGCGGTTGACCGAGCTTTCCGCAGAGGTTGGCCTGTCCTGCGTGGCGGAGTTCACCGGAGGCAAGGGGTTCCATTTCTGGTATCCCTTCGAAGAATGGGTTGCGGCCGCGTCGGTTCGGGCGGCCCTTCGCGGGCTGGCCGCGAGAATCGAGGGAGACGTCTCCTGCTTTCAAATCGAGGTGTTCCCCAAGCAGGACACCCTGAGCGGCAAGGCCCTCGGGAATCTGGTCAAGCTCCCGCTCGGGGTGCATCGGGGTACCGGCAAGCCTTCTTTCTTCCTCGCGGCGCCGGACCGTTCCATGGAGAGCCAGCTCGCCTTCCTGCAAAAGGTCGCGAGAAACGGCGCTTCCTCGCTTGAAGCCCTTGCGGCCGCACAAGAAAGGGCAAAGGTCATTGTTCACCCCCGGCACGAGGCGTGGGCGCGCGACTTTCCCGAGTTGGCCGTCCTCGAACAGAAGTGCCAGGTAATTGCCCAGATACTGGCCGTATGCCGAAGCTCCCGAAGCCTGAGCGTTCGCGAGGAGAAGGTGCTGCTTTACACGTTGGGGCACCTGCCGCAGGCGCGAAAGCTCCTGCATCATGTCTTCGAACAACTGCCCGAGTACAACAGACCTCTTGTCGACTACAAGATTGCCAGGATCCGCGGCACGCCCCTGGGCTGCAGGCGCATTCACAGCCTCCTCGGGGACTCCGCGGATCCGACGCTGCCCTGCAGGTTCGAGGAGATGAACTCCGGCTACTGGACTCCTTTGCTGCACCTGGACGGAGGCGACCGCTATTGCGGCCTGCCGAAGAGCGAGAGGGTCGAAAGCCTCGAGGATGCCCTGGAAGCGCTGGACGTTTCGATCCGCCAGGTGCGCAGGTTCCTGAACGCATCGCCGCGCGGGTAGGCGCACGGAGAGAACGCGGTTGTGGAAGCCCTTTACGTTCTGGAACCGGGAAGCTACATCCGCAAGGACGGCGATTCCCTCAAGATCGTCAAAGAGGGTGCCGCCGTGGCCGACATCCCGGCCTGCGGCCTCAAACGGCTGACCCTCGTGGGATACGTCTCCCTGAGCGGGTCGGTCCTCGATTTCCTTATCCGCCGCCGGATCGAGACCGTGTTCATGACGCCCACGGGACGCTTCCGGGCCCGCCTCATGCTCGACGAGCATCCCCATGTGGCGCGCCGCCAGGCCCAGTACGCGAGACTTTCCGAAAAGGGGTTCGCCCTGGCTGCGGCCCGCAGGATCGTGGCCGCAAAGCTCGAAAACCAGGTTCGGCACCTGCGGCGGCGGGCCCGGGATCACGGAATCCAGGAACTCGACAAGATCGCCGTGCGCATCCACGGACTGCAGAGGACCCTGCGAAACACGCAGGATCTGGAGGTCGCTCGGGGGGTCGAGGGCTACGGCACGCGCCTGTACTTCGAAGCCTTTCCGTTTCTGCTGCGCAACGATCTGTTCTCTTTCACGGGCCGGACCCGGCGGCCCCCCACGGATCCGGTCAACGCGATGCTCTCGTTTGTGTACACGCTCCTTACGAATGAGGTGCTCGGGGCGATCAAGGCGGCAGGCCTGGACCCGTATCTGGGCGCCTTGCACGAGATTGCCCCGGGGCGGCCTTCGCTGGCCTGTGACCTCGTCGAGGAGTGGCGCGTCCTCGGGGACCGGCTGGTTCTCGGCCTGATCAACCGGAAGTATGTCACGCCGGACGACTTCGTCGTGCGGAGCAGAAGCCTCGCGGAGAAGGAGCCGGACCGGGTCCGCTCGGTCGAGATGAAGCCTGCGGCACTCAGGGCTCTCATCGCCAGCTACGAGAAGCAGATGCAGACGAGGATTTCGGCTGCATCTGCCGACGGTGCGCGACAGTATCGATGGCTGATCCATGAGCAAGTTCGCCGGTTTGCCAAATGCCTGGAGGAGGGGGAACCAGCCTATGCGCCGTTCTGTCTCTCGAGCTAGCCAGGAGCGGGAAGGATCCGGCCGTATTGTGTGGGTACTGAAGGCCGAGCTTCGCCGCGGACAGATCGGCAGAACCATTCTTGTGAGGAGATTGAGCGATGTCATGGTTTGCTTGCCAAATCTGTGGCCTTGAAACCGGGGAGAATCTGTGGTGGGCGGAGTTCCTGTCAGGCGAGCGCGGATTCCTGTGTGAGCAGTGCTACCGCCAATACTGGCGGGAGCTGGTTCGCGGGACGGTTTCGAGGTACAAACGGGACCGCTCAACCGGAAACTTGGTGAAAATCCCTAAGTTCCGGTCGGCCGATCAGGAGCGACGACCGACGATAGGCGCCGGAACCTCTGAAACCGATCGGGGGGCATGAGGCTCCTCCGTCTTTGTCGGGTTGCCCCCGAGGAGCCCATCGCTCAGCCCGATCCGGTTTCTCAGCGCCCACCGGTCTGGGAGTCCGGCCATGTTCATCCTGGTTACGTTCGACATCAGCAATGACCGGGTCCGGTACAAAGCGGTCAAATTGCTCAAGGGCTTCGGCGTGCGGGTGCAGAAGTCCGTCTTTGAGTGCCCCGCTCTCAACGAGCGGCAGTACCTCGAACTCAAAGACAGGATGGAGGCGGTAGTGGACCTGCGCACCGACTCCGTGCGCTACTACATCCTCTGCAAGGGCTGCATCGGCAACGTGGAATGGACGGGCCTGGGCTCCCCGCCTTATGAGCAATCTTCCGCGTCGGTCTGACGAGCAAACCTGGGGAACGATCCGATCTCTCGATCGCGAATTCTCAGTCGAAGACGCCTCTTCATTGCCGAGGAAGATCGAATCCGGTTGCTGCTTAACGGATGGTTGGGAATCTGTATCTTTCTAGAGTATTGCCCACCCCTAATTCCCCGCATACAACTCTGGAGTTCAATAGGAACTCCTTGAGATCTTCCAGGCTCTGTTGAACCTTCTTTCGTTTCAGCGACTTGGCAGTAAGCCCATGCTCGAATTCGCAACGGTTTCTCTGTTTCACCACAGCATCCAACTTTGGGAAGAAACTGTCGGGCAGTGCTTCTGGTTTCAGTGTGGCAAGCAACTGGGCGCCAGTAGCCAAGCTGACTGGACCAGCAAGTTCTCTCTCCTGATATCCCGGCCCTATGAGCTTTCTCCCCAACTCATCAAACTTTTCCTTGTCAAGCGGTAAAGCTGAGTAGTCGGGGTTCTCGTCGTCAAGCCCATAGTAGGCCAACAGGGCAAGGTCTATGTATCGTTCCAGTGTAGCATACAGGAGCATGGCCGTGACACCATACTGACCCTGTTCAAAGGCCCTCTCGGCACTGGCGAGATGATTCATAATGAGTGGCCACCCGTCCTTCATGCTCCGGGGCTTCTGGCCAGAAAGAATATCCTTCGAGAGTCCGTCAAGTTCTTCTAGGACTCGGGACTGCTCTTGGATCTTTTCGAGAAGCCCGTCGCTCCAAGACCATTTCCCGGCGGGAGCGAACCTAGTGAGATGGTTTTTGAGTCTCTGAAGGGTTTCGCGAGCTTTTTCGAAATCAAAACGATGCCAGGCGCCGTATGCTCGTGAGAGGAAATCGAGTGCCTCGGCTTCACGAGGTTCATACAGTCGTGTAGCCAGGATGTTGGCAAGCTCAGAGGCAGCCTCATAGTTGCCCCTTGTGTACGCCTCTTTGATTCTGTCCAGATCCAGATCTCCGAAACTCTCTAACGGGTTGCTCAGCAGGCGGGGGTACTCGGTGCCTGCCAGAGGGATTCGGCTTTTGGGCAGGTATTCTCGGTAGTCTACATATACAATCCAGGCATTAATCAGAAAGCCCGCCAAAGAAGCCGCAGCCGACATCGATTTCTTTCCGCCCGTCGGATCTATGGCCACTTCACGGGGTCCCAGTCGATGCCGATCGACAAATCGCCGGACCTCCCTGTAAATCATGAGTTCCTCTCTCTCATCGTCAAGCTCTATTGTTGTGAAACGGTCTCGGGATATTCCAGACACGCGGCAGATGGTCTGTAAGACGCTTTCCGAACCAACCATCATCGAGGTAGACTCCCTGGTCCCAAGCAAGAGGATGTGCTCGGGATTTGCCCAAGCGGCCATAAGAGCTACCGGTTGCCAGGATAGGCCCAGAACGCTAACGAGAGCCTTGATTTTGGGTCGATCTCCAATAAAGCCGGTCAGGGAGAGGCGCGCGAAAAAAGGGGCAAAACCTGGACCGAAGTCATTTGCATAGATGGCATCTTGCTCCTCGCGGGCAGCCCGGCTCCATATGGCCTGAATCTCCTTGAGATGTTCAGGCAGATTGGTACTGTCTGAATTCTGCATATGTTGTCCCTTCCTCGGTCAAAGAAACACCGGAGGTCGTTCGTTCTCAGATCACGCTTATGAGTATTGATTGTCTCATGGTCGTCTCTCGCTTCGTCATGCCGGACTTGATCCGGTATCCAGTAGCGCATGCGAATTTGCGCGTTCGCGGCAATGACCGCCGTACCAGACAACTGGGAGACGGTTGGTAGGTTTGCGTGGGCCTTGCCATCAATATGCTCTCAGCAGAAATCACGACTGACCCTGAAAGCTGAATTGTCTGCTCGTTTTCTTCCTCAGTGACGGGTTCATGCGGCCCCGGCCATTTCTTCCTCAGTGACGGGTTCATGCGGCCCCGGCCATCTTGCCTCGTACGCGTACTTGGTTAGAATGACGGCATCTCTAACAGACTCTGGAACGGAAATGCCGTGAGCCTCAAATTCGCTAGCCAGTTCTTAGAGGTCGTGGGTGCAACGAAAAACACGTCCCACGTGTTGACAGACAGCCCTTAGTCACTGAAAGGCTCCCTCAGACGAGAGCCCGGGAGGGCTCCCTGTTTCATCCTACCGTCACCACTTCACGGATCGCATCCTGTGGAACACCGCGTAACGCATCCTCTCTTCGATCTTCAAGAATCAGGGCAATGGCGTCGGACAGACTCCGAAGGCATTCTTCCTTGGTGTGGCCCTGACCATTGGCGCCGGGCACCTCAGGGCAGCAAGCGATATACCACTTACCGTCTTTCGCGACGATGGCGGTGAATTCATTGCGCATAGGAACGCTCCCCTTAGAATACTTTACCCCACGTTACCCCGCCCAAGTCCCTCATATCAAGTGTTCAAGGGGTCAGCCATGACTTAACTGGTTCAAGGAGGAATTCCCCCAGGCTGATGCCCTCCGCGCCGACGAGAAGCACGCGCTTTGGCTTGAAGGCTTCGGAAAAGGCGGAGAGGCCCGGCAAAGAATCCCGTGTTCGGCCGCTCTTCACTTCGATTGCGACAACGGTGCCGCCGGAGCGGATGACGAAATCCACTTCCCGGTTGCGCTCCCGCCAGTAGAACAGGCCGCAGCCGCCCAGGGCCGCGGCGTTTGCCAGATGGGCGCCGACTGCGGATTCCACAAGCCGGCCCCATGACTCCCGGTCAGCGGCAGACTCGGCCAATGGAACACCTGCCTGGGCCGTCATCAGAGCCGTGTTCAGCACTTGCAGTTTCGGGCTCGATGCGCGGCTGCGCACCTGCGAGCCTGAAAACTTGGGAATGCCCGCAACCATCCCGGCACCCGCCAGCAGGTCGAGATAGTGGGCGAGGGTTGTCGTATTGCCGGCGTCCTGAAGCTGGCCCAGCATCTTCGTGTACGAGAGCACTTGACCTGAGTGGCGGCACCCCAGATCGAAGAGACGGCGCAGCAGCGCGGGCTTGTCCACCCGGGTGAGCAACAGCACGTCCCGGGAAATGGTCGTTTCGACGAGAGCATCGAGCACATATCGCCGCCAGCGCTCAGGGTCCTCGATCAGGGGGGCGGCCCCTGGATAGCCACCGAAATACAGGTACTCATCGAGGGTGAAACCGAAGGCCTCCCGCATCTCCCCAAAAGTCCAATGCGGAAGCCGCACGAGCTCGAACCGCCCAGCCAGGCTCTCCGAGAGACCTCGTTCCACAAGCAGGGGTGCCGAACCGAGCAATACCACCCGCAAAGGCGTTCGGGAGCGGGAGTCTTCGTCCCAAAGGCGCTTTACAGTCTCCGACCAGCCGCTGACTTTTTGGACTTCGTCGACGGCGAGCACTGCGCCTTGCGGCCCGGCTTCCTTGGCCGCCAACCTTGCCCGCTCCCACTGGGCGGCAAGCCAGGCCGCGTCGCGCAGGGTGGGTTCGTCCGCTGAAACGAAAATGCTGGGCACCTTCAATTGTGCGAGGACCTGTTGCACGAGGGTGGTCTTGCCTACTTGACGCGGCCCGGCGACCACCTGCATGAAGCGGCGGCGCTCCTGCAACCGCGACCCTAGGAGGGCTCCCTGTTCTCGTTGGAATTCACGGGGTGACTTTTTGCTAACCATGTTGAGTATTTTTACTCAGAGTCCTGAGTAAATGCAAGGACGGTTTGATCCGACCCCCAGCACGCGCGACCCCCTGTCGGAGGCAGGCGGCCGCGCTATGCTCCGTATCTCCGGAAAAGCCCGTGCCTGAACCTGTGGGTCAGCTCCACGGATCCATCGGGATGGTGTTTTTCCACCGCCTCCCGGGAGGTGGTGGAATAGACCGGGATAAGGCCCTTCGAGCTGGCGAAAATCACCATGTGGTAACAGGCGCCGAAATCGCCCTGGATGAGCACGTAGTCCCCGGGCGTGGCGCTCTCCTGCAGCCAGACCCGTAAAGGATCGAGGAAAGGGCCGATGGCCGGCAGGTCCGGCGGGATCTGGCTCCACAGGGCGGCGAGGCTTTCCGGCATTTCAATGATCCGGCTCATCCCAAGGGAGCGCCGGGCATCCTCGACCTGAAGGCCGGTGATCTTGTGGTTCATGACGAGGTAGAGATTGGGCATGCTAAATTTGGGCCTTCTTCCGACTCAATCCGGCTCTATGATCTTCACGATTCTATGATTCTTGCCTCCGATGAGCTCAACCTCGACATTCGCCCTTGCAGTTCCCTTCTTCTTCAGCTTCTGCATGAGGCTTGAGGAGAGCAAATTCTTATCGCTGGAAAATGCGTTGTTTCCTTCGAAAGTGCAGGAAACTTCTCCTTTCCCCGGATTCCAGGTAAGGGTAACGTTTGGCCATTTCGCTGATCGGACGGAGGAAGCTCCAACCGTGCTGCTTCTTTTATCCGAGGGACGATCGCAAAGAGCTGCGCCTGCTTCAGTAGAGGCGCGTTGAATAGCGCTCTCTTCCTTTTCTGTTTCAGGTTTTGTCGTGTCCGCCTGCGCAGACCGCAAGGCTGGCCTCATGGCGCCATAGCCCACGGCTGTCTTTGCGCCAAAGCCGAGCCAGTGGCACGCATGGTCAAACGCTCTATCCAGTAAGACTTTCCAGTTTTCGATATGCTCCATCAATTGAGGCGTTTTACGCCCGCGGAGTAATGCTGCCCGGAAGGTGAACCTAGCCCCCGGTTTTAGAACCAGGAAATAGACTGGCAATGGCTGATCCGCATCGTGGGGAGATTCTTCGCCTTGGTAATAGCTTCTGTGGTGTGGGTTCAGGATATCTACACCCAACTGTGCTCCTCGTTCGGGCAAGGCGTCGCTGAAGCAGACCAGACCCTGCCAATGGATTCTCTCACGGAGCTTCTTTGATTCCGAAAGACTGGTCAAGAAATCAGCAACCGATACTGAAGAACAGTCCAAACCCAAGGCCCAGATCCAGGCTGCAAGGAGTGCCTGTTCCTCACGGGAAAGGTTCTCGGAGACCTTCTTTCTGTAGGCCACCGCAAAGGGGTTTCCCTTCAGGTCGCCTTCTTCCTGGAATGCCGCCGACATCGCGTCGAAACCGAACAACACCCAAACCAGAACGAGATTCCATCCTTTTGCGTCTCCGTGAAGAAGGGTGAGCTCTTCGGCGGCACGTCGAATGACCCCTTTGACTCCAGAGCCCGCAAGGTAGGGAACGCCGTAAGGAGAGAGAAATGCAAACCCGTTTTCGACAGGGTGGGGATTGCCCGATCCGGTAAGAAGGGGAGAGGTCAGCTCAGCCGGCCGAATCCATGTTTCGGTACTCGAGTGGTAGACTCGACGGTTGGAGAGAGCCTCCAGAAGATCTTCGGCAGCTATGCCCATATTGGAAGCTGCCTTCAGTGCCAGGATCTTCTTGTCCTTCAACGAGACCCGCTCTTCTGAGAGTTCGGCCTTTTTCTTTTTGAGTTCCTGTTCGAAGAATCTCCAGTCTCCGTCTTCTGCTGCTTTTTGCAGGGCGCGCTTTCGGTCTTTCTCTCCTTTCTCGTATTGGGCCCTACCCGTGGAGGCCAGACCATGAAAATACAGGAGGAAACGATGTCCGGGCGGGATTTTGAGATACCATTTGTCCTGGGGATCATAGTAGTCGCCCAGGACCGCGTGGAGGTAACCCGGGACTGCCCTCCTCGGAAACTCAAATTTTTCAGTGGATGCCATGAATGCCACTCCTTCCTCCAGAAGGAACCTCTGAAAACTCGAGCCAGAAGCCAGCCTTTCTACCACCCCCTAACCCCACCACTCAATGCGACAACTGTCCTGACACAGGGGGCACGGTTTGGGCGAGGTAGCGGATCCATTTCAAGACTGCCAGGGTTTCCTCTGTGGCTTTCTGATAGTCGTCAGAGTTTGTTTCGTTCACCATGAAAGTCATGGCTCTTTCGTAATTACTCGTTGGTAAGATCCTGACTTCGGGGTCGGCGAGCCACGTGAGGATATCTTCCGTAAGCCTGTTGTGCTCGGGTTTGCCTTTTCCCTTCAGAAACGCCAATGTCTGCATGAGCCCATTGGTCATGACCAGAGCGGGGAGGCTCTTGGCCAGGTTCCGGTATTTTTCGTCAGGCCCCTGAACCCTCCCCCAAGCATACTTCGCACGGATTTGATCTAGCGTTCTCATTGGTTACCTCCGAGGAAAGAAACCAAAACCTGCCCTCGTCCAGTCGTAGCGTCACCACCGATTTGGAGCGCCTTCTTATCGAAGGTCCTGACCACCTTTTCGATCATATGATCCGCCGTCATGTAATCTGGGGGTTTTTCAGATCCTTTCTTGAGGCGCTCGGCGGAGGCCATCAGCAAACTCACCATGACGGATTCTGGGGGGAGGTTCTCGGTGAAAAAGAGACCCCTTTCATCGGCCGTGCCGGAAATGTCGTTAATCCTTACATGAGGCTCGACCGTCGTTGCGTTTCGGGCGAAATAGGTGAGTTGGTTGTCTGAAAGGAGGACGAGATCCTTTTCCAGTTTCTCCCGAAAGTAGTCGAAGGTCTTATCGGCAGGAAGGATCGCATGAGCGATCCATCGGGCTATTGGTGAAAGCCCGTCGTTTGTTGGCCTCACGGCCTCGAACATGAAGGACTCGAGGACGAGTTGCCGAGTCTCCTTTTGGGAGACGCACAGATCCTCATTTAGGATAAAAGCTTGTTTATCAGTCGGAGTTGGAAGCGCTCCCTTATCGAGCTTGACTCCAGCCAACGCGGCCAGTCGACTCATTCGCTGAAGAGCCAAGGGGGACGTCGCGTAAACGTATACACCCTTCAGACTGCGGACCGGAAAGAGAACGAGTTGTGCGTCGGTGAAACTCACCGCGCCGGCGTGGTCCGAGGCATCCCTCTCGGGGCCGAAAATGCGGTTCGTCACTGGCTCTTTCCACTCGCAGCGTGCAGCGTGCCGAAAGGCCCCCTTGATTCCCGAGCCCGCAAAATTGGGATGCTCTGTATGCCGTTCTCTCTGGATGGGATTGTCGATTACGTCCAAGGCCTGGCCAGCCCCCATGTGAACGGGCGTCAGCGAGTAGAAGAATGTCAACCTTTTGCTCACAAACATGATGGCCTCCTTTAAAGGTTCCAGATTCCAAACCAGACTTGGTTCCATCCTTCGTGGCGACGTGCCGCCAATGGCGAGCGCGGATCTATGAAAGCCCAGAGGCCTTTCTCCCACAAAGGATCCAGGGCCTGTGTGTCTCCCTTGATCACCTGGAACCAGTAACAGCTTCCAGCAGGGGCGAGGCGCCTCGCGGGTTTCGGGGAGTGCCCGGCCAGGTCCCAGCCGGAGATCACTGCGGGGCGTGGGACCGACGCCGCCACAAGCTCTGCTTCCAATCCGTCGAGGTACAGGCGGGTCGTATCATCCACAACCGGCGGGCGCCATCCATCCGGGAAGAGCCCCGGCGTGGCAAGGATCATCCGAAATCCTTTCCATCCGCTTCGGGGGCGCCCAAGGTCTTCCACGCTTCTGTAGGTTTCCTCATCGGTCGGAAGAACCTCGGCGCCGCGGCCGTCGCCCCCCAGGCGGATGAGACCCGATTTGGGCAGGTTGGCACCGACGAAGGCTGCGCACAGGGACACGTCAGGATGAAGGGCAACTGCGTCTGTGGTATAGATAGCTCCCTCCTCCGCGGTGCGGGTTTTGCCGTCCATGGCGATCCCCAGACGGGGATCGTTAGCCCACAGGTGCGAAGAGTGAAGCAGCGATCCTTCATCGGCAAGGTTTCCTGAAAGGTGTGTAATTAATCCCGCGACGTTGATCCACATGCCCCCAACGGGCTTGCGGCGGGCGAGGGTTTCCATCGTCACAGTCCAGGGAAGGCGCCCGCTACAGAGAACAGGTTGTGGCATGCGCGCGGGTTTCATGCGCCGTAATGAAAAGGCACCTGCTTCGCTCTGAACAACAGACAAGTCAGCCGGAACCGGAAACCAAACGGTGCCCCCTTTTTGGAGGCCTAGAAAACGGAGTGCGAAGTCTTGACCCAGGCACTCTTCGAGGGCCTGTGCTGCTTTGTCGGGTTCCTTCGTCACGTGGCACAAAAGCCCTTTATCCGCCAGGACGCGGGAAATCACAGCTCCGGACACAACTGAGGGCCATGGAGGCATATGAGACAGTCCATGCACGCCACCGCCAAAAAGGCGGTTGCCACGGAGCATCAAGACGTCCAAAGGCCGAATCGTTAGCAGCGTCACGAAGCCCCTCCTTTCTCGGCTTTCTTCGCAATGCGGCCTTCGCGGGCGAGAAACTCGGCTGTCAGCAAGATGTTGCGCAGCCACGAATTCTGAGATGGCCATCCCGCCCGGGCTGGTCCTGCTGCCTGCCGTTCATGCGACGCCTGGCCCAGTCGTTTGCAGAGAGCGTCCAAGTCTAGTCCCTCTTGTCGGGACTGCCTTTGAAACTGATGCCGAAGGACGGATTCCAGGATGTCCGTTTCAGGTGGAAGAGCCGCAAGAAGGTCCGAGAGAATGTATGCTGACCTGCGTGAGACGTCTCTGGCGAAAACGTTGCGAAGGTCCAACAGGAGCCCCATATGGCTGCCTGACCACCCTCGGTCCAAGAACCACTTCCCCACCAAATGCTGAGTGCCTCCGGATCGTTTGATGACGGTGATGCAGAAAGCGTCCCTGCCGCCTTCGCTCTTGGCACGATGCTCCGCGTCCCTCAAGCTGGCCAGCACCCTTCCCAGAGGGGCCTGATGGTGGGCGATGACAGCTCCCACGGAGGCCGTGAAGGCGCTTCCCATTAGGCGATGGAGTTTCCTGGCTTTGCCGTCGTGCACGAGAGCGTATCCTCCACCAAGTTCCACTCGGTCGGCTTCCGTTCCCAGGCGTGGCCAAAAAGCGGCGTTTTCCAGGTCGGACGGAAGATGCCCCGAATACGCGCACCGAAGGGCAAACATGAGTGCGGGAAGGTCATGGATTGCCACCATGGCGAGCAGGTCGTCGCCTCCCGCGTAAATGAGTTTTCCCATGAAGAGATCTTCTGTAACCAAGCGTGCCAAGCCAATGGCAAATCCGTTGAGAGCCGTGGAAATGGCCTGATGATAGGCCGGTGAGACTGGGCGGCCCGCATGCAGGTAAGCCTGAAGAGAAGGAAGCGCCCTGATGTCCTTCAAAGTTTTCTCGTGAAACCGCTTCTCCATCTCAATCATGGTTTTCTCGCCCGACAGCCACGCCCCCAATTGGTCGCCGTCCATGAGAATCAGGCCATAGTAGGTTTCGGGGCGGATTCCGAAATAATCCTCCAGATTCGAACGGACGCGCCTGCTCTCGGAGTCGGTTCCCGCCGTGTCGATCAGGGTTGGTATCTTTTTGCAGAAATCAAGCATCTCTTCCGTTCTATACATACGTCGGATCTTGCCGTATAACCTTCTGGGAAGCGCAGCCCCGCGAAGATCGGTGACCCGCTCCATGGCTTCCTGCAGCTCGTTGCGTGCATGCCCCCTTCTCATAATGATCTCAGGGAGATCGCTCTGCCCCTTTTGCTCCTCTTCCATGTGCCGCCAAATGGAAGTCGAAATGGCCACGGCGTGAGTCGAGAGCACAAAACGCTCGAGCCGGTCCAGTTCTCCGATCATCGTGGTGCATTCCTTTACGAAAAGCCGAGGCCATGCCCGTTTGAGCGCACATATTGTGCAGAGGTGTTCACCCTCCTTGGCAAGCGCTTGTACCTGGTTTGAAACCAACGTCCAGAGCGTTTCTCCTCGCTGTTGGGGTGGAGCGAAAATGCCCGTCCTCGATATGCCGTCGCCCCTTTGGGTAGCGAGCCATTCACGTTCTCCGCATAGTGTGCAGCGGTAGCCTTCCTCCGTCATTCCGGAAAAAGGGCGTAGCGTTTTGGCCGAGCCGTGAGTTGCTTCCAGGGCTTGGTAGAGTCCCGGATAGGCGACACCGGGATTGGGTGTATAGAATTCGACACCCTCAACAGCGATTTGGCCTCTGAGTGCCGTATCCAGATCCTCGCCCAAGTATTGGGGCCCTGTCCCAAGGGTTTTAAGGAGTTCTTTCAACTGATCGTCCTCGAGTCCATTTCGCCCCGCAAGTTCCCAAGGAATGATGGCCCAATGGATTTCCGGGAAGTCCTCGAGGTGCCGTTCGACCTGACTTTGAGCATGGCCCGGCTCGAACAAATCTGACAATCCAGCCACACGCAACAGTTCCTCCAAAGTGACCTCTGCTTGACGGTGGACCCAGCTTCGGACTTTTGACCGGATCTTTTTCGCGAGATCCGGAGCACGACTTTTCGGAACCAGCGCCAGCAAGCGATTGGGAAAAGCCGCTGCAAAAAGGGGGTTGCCGTCCGTCGGGTCTGTCATCCAGGTTGGTTTTTCCTCGTTTGGCCACATTCCCAAGGTTTGGTACAGCCAGAGGTCGACGATCGCCGCTCCCGAGAGTTGGGGGAAAAGGATGGCATCCGGACCGTAGTCCTCGCACACGACGCGCATTCCTTCCCATGCGATCCTCGAGAGCAGATGTGACCCTGCCCACAGATCCGAGACGCTGCGGGCTTGCGCGATGAAGTCCTGCACCGGGCCGAAACTCATGAGCATAAGGGCCGGGAGGCCTTCAGAGTCTCCCGCCATGGCCCCGGCAAACGCCGAGGTCAGGGATAAATGCTCCCAGATCGTATGGTCGGGGCAGCGCGTGTCGGCGGGGAGCTGGTTCCAGAGAACGCCAAGATCCTTGGCCGGAATTTCCGGTCCGAATCGCCAGAAAGCGAGAAAGGTTCTCTTCCAGTCGATCTCCCCGTTGCATCGCACCACGAGCTGGCGGAAGTGGTCGAAGCTGACAGCCTCGACGGCTTTTACGGGTACGTCGCCAGCAAGCGGCCGGAGCCGAAACCCTTCTCCTGTGAGCGGGTGTATGATCTGAGGGTCGTCGGCGAACGCGACTCGACCGCCGCGCCCTTTGGGCAGGGATGCCCGGTCAGCCGCAGCCGCCCACCGGTCAGCTTTTTTCACCGTCTCCTGAAACCCTTCCAGCTTGGCACGCATGTCGGCCAGATCCTGCCCGAAAAGCTCTTTCAAGGCGGCTACGGTTCCCGCTTCGTGAGATGTTCCCCTGAGCAGAATGAGTGCCTTCTCCGCAGGATCATGGATGTATGCAAGAAGCTTGTATTGCCAGATATCACTTTGCGTCATTGGACACCTCTCAGGGAAGACGGACGAAGTGTCGACCGAGAGTCTGGTGGACCTCGGACCACACCTTGATTTCGCGTTCTTTCAAAGTATTCTTGGTGTTGGGATCCAGTTTCTCCCGAAGCGGCTTCGGCAACCCGTGGGGCATGTGGACCACGAGTCCTCGGTGCTGATCTCCATCAGCGAGCACTTTGAAAAGAATCTGGTTGGCGAGGCGGCTCGTCTGTCCCCATGCGCTCAAGAAGTGACTGGTCACAGGGTATGCCAGTATCTGCCTGTCGCAGAGCTTCAGGTGGGTACCTCCCCCTTGAAAATGAAACTGTGTGCGGAAAGCGATCTTTGCTTCGGCCAAGTCCCTGAAGACTTCTTCCCACCTGTCTCTCGCCTCGGTGCACCAGAGCAAAAGTCCCTCGCCGTCCTTTCCGATACTGTGGCACCAGTCGTACATGAAGGTTGTCTGGTAGTCTTCGGAAAACTTTTTGAGCCATTCTCGGGCCTGAAGGGCTTTGGGGTCGAAAAAACCATCGACGGGTGGCCACTGTGCACTCGCCGATTCCTCAGGCACTAGGTTCAGGGAACCCCATCCGTTCCGTGAGCGGCCGCCGAGGGTTCCGAACAGGGAGATGAGCTGCATCGCATTTTCTAAAATCCCTTCAGCGCCTGAGGGGAAGGCCACTGTCAGGGTTTGGTTTTCCCCGGCGGCTAGGGCCCGGGCTCGCTTCAAAACTGCCGCACCTCTTTCAGGGTTGATAGGGCCGTAACCTAGGTAGAGAGATGCGGCCACGGGTTTGGGTCTGCCCTCACGATCTTTCAATTCAAGATGCTTGACGTCTGGAAACTGGATCTTATTGAAATCCTGGTCAGTCTGGTTGCCTTGCCTCCAGGATTCTAGCCGCAGGAGGACCTGGCTTTTCTTGGCTTTCTTTTCCGTATCTGCGGCCCAGCCGAACAAATCTCCCTCGGCTTCCCGAAGAGTTTGAATGGTTGGCCCTTTCACCGTGTGCCACCACACGACCCGCCACCATTGGCGAAGCAGGGCCTTGAAAGGGGGAGTCCGCCACTCGCCGCTCTGATCGGCGCCGCCCACAAAACCGGGCGTCACGAACCGGACCGTGTATCTTCGCTCAATCCACATCCACTGACTCCTTTCACACAGTCAGCAAGGCCCTCGGAACGTTGTTGCACCTGTTCCCAGCGCTTCGGACAGTCCCTTAACCAACCTCCACCCTCCCCAGCCCCATGCAGGCGCCTTTGCCCACGTGGACCAGGGCGGCAGCCTTCCACCACTCGAGGACCCAGGGCGGCGTGGCGTGCCCGAGTTCCACCTCACCTATGAGACCGCCCATGGGCACCTTGGTCTTCTGGCGGTTCGAGTACCGGTGGTAGTCGTGCCAGCGCATCCTGGCTTCATATCCATTCGCCTGCCCAAGGCGCTCGAGCAGAGTCGTCCAGAGTTCCTTGCCGAGGGGCTCTCCGCCCGCGTAGACGCGCGAGATCGCCTCGAGCCGACGGGCCAGGGACTCGAAGAAAAAGGGCCATTCCATGGCCGCAAGATAGGTGCCCTGCCTCCGAAGCCGCACGGGTGTCAGGATGCGCACCGTGAGGGGCTCTTTCCCGTTGCCGGAGGCAGCGGACAGCCAGTCGCTCAGGGGAAAGCCCCCCCTCGGCTGTGCCAGCGACCGGGCGGTAAGCGGGATCGGTGCCGGAGGGCCGGCCGGCAGGATCTCTTCGATGGACAGGACTCGGTACCGAGTACGGTCCGCCCCGAGCCCGCTATTCTGCCCGCGCAACAGAGCTGCCGCCATGGCGGGAAAATGCCGGGCGCATCTGCCCAGGAGGGTTACATAAAGCTCCTGCTCCGCAGTGCCGGTCAACGGGGGGGGATACAGGATATAGCCTCTGGGTACCTCGGAGAGACCGGGCAGGGACGACCCGTTTTCGAAAACCTGGAAGTAGGGGCAACGGCCTTGCGCCCGGCACCGGCCGCAATCGGCCCGGCCGTCGGCCGGGCAGCAGAGCCGGCGCAGTTCCGTGCCTGCAAGGCCCCTCCAGGCGGAACCGAGAAAGGCAGACGGGTTGGCCGGCGATTCCAGGACGACCCGCACACGCAGCTTGAGAACGTGCAACCCCCCGAAGAGGCTTGACGGCGTGGGCTCGAGCATGGAGGACCGGGTATCGTCTGCCATCGGACCATGGGTCCTTATTGTGCGTAAAGGTTCTTTATTAAACATCAAAAGCCATGTCAAGTGTTTTCCTCGATGATCCCGTCCCTTTCTCTGTCAGATGGGGGACGGATGGAATGCCGTGGTTCTGACACCCGGGTCCTGGGGGATTGAAAATGATTTTGCCCGCAGCCTTTGACAGATCCGGTCAAAGCTCAGGGAAAAAAAAGGCAAGAAGCGACAGGGAAAGCCCGGGGATCTTGCCGCGGCCTCGGACAACGGCGAGATTCACACCCCCCAATGCCGAGGCGGACATCCGGCAGATTCAGGCGCTTATCGATCAGAGCAGGCGGTTATCGGGGCCGGGGCGATTGCCGAGGGAGACCTTGTAGCGGTTGAGTATTTTTACTCAGAGTCCTGAGTAAATGTAAGGGCGACTCCATCCGGCCTCCGAAGGCTCCAGGCATTGCCTTCCCGAGGGGGGTTGTTCGGCATCGGAGGGACCGGGAAATACGCCGCGCGGCACGCTCAACGCGGCGGCGGGCCGCCTGCGGCAGGTCCGTGATTCTCGCGTTGCCGCCGGCGCGAGGGGTCAAGCGCCGGGGCGACCTCCTTGGCGAGACGTTCCCGCACCTCCGGCGGCTCGCCGCAGCGGAGGGCCTCAGCGAGCAGCTCGCGGCGCCCCATCCCATCGAGCGCCTTTCCGAGCACATCAAAGACAGCGCCCTTCCGGCCGCAACCGGTCGCGCGAGGCCCGGCGCCCCCTTTCAGACCGGACTCGCCGCGGATGCCTGCACTCTTCCCGTCTCGTCGGTTTCGTAGCCGCCCAGTTCCTCCGCCTTGGTCTTGAACTCGGCGGACCGGACGATTTCGAGCAGGAGCCGGATCTTCTCCTCCTTGAGAAAAGCCGAAGGGATCACGAGGTCGTACCGCTCGCGGGTCACGGGCACGAAGTCCAGCCCCAGCGCCTTGGCGGAGGCCAGAATCCCGAGCCCGGCGTCCGCGGCTCCGGAGCCGACGGCAACCGCAACGTTCATGTGGGTGTACTCCTCGTTCCGATAGCCGTGAATCCCGGCCGGATCGATCCCGGCCTTCTCAAGTTCGTAATCGAGAAGGATCCGCGTTCCGGAGCCGGCCTGCCGGTTGACAAAGGTCACGCCGGGCCTGGCGAGGTCCCGGACGCCCCGGATGGCCTTGGGGTTTCCGGGCCGGACCATGAATCCCTGCCAGCGGTGGACGAGGGTGACGAGCGCCACCGGAAGACCTTCCAGATACCGCCTCACATACGACAGGTTGTACTCGCCCGTGGCCGTATCCAGGAGGTGCGACCCTGCGAGATGGGAGATCCCCCTTTTCAGGGCAAGCAAGCCGCCGAGGCTTCCCACATTGCTCGACGAAAGATGGACTCGTCCGCCCGTTCTCTCCTTGAGCAGACTCGCGAGAAGATCCAGGGTCATGTCATGGGAGCCTATGGCAAGGATGTTGTTCTCCACCGTTTCGAGAGGCTTGAGAAGCTCGACGTCCGCCTCTTCACCTTCCGCCAACCCGCTCGCCTCCTGGGGCACGCGCAGGATGCCGTCGGCCCGGACGACGGAAGAGATAACGCCCGCTCCTCCGGCCAGGGGCAGGGCCACCACCCGCTGCCCCACCCGTCCGAGGATTACACGCACCTGCTCCTCCAGGCCGAGCTTCGACGGGAGCTTTCGCCCCACCCTGGCCGCCACCTTTTGCGGCGACGGCGCCTCCAGGCCCTGCAGACGAAAGAGCAGCGGCCGAACGAACTCCCTGGCTGCCACAAGGGCCGAAACCGGATACCCCGGGATCCCGATCACGGGACGGCCCCTGACCTCGGCAATTACAGTGGGTTTGCCCGGCATCACGGTCACGCCGTGAACCAGAACGTCGCCCTTTTCGCCGAGAAGCCGGGGCGTGAAGTCCGCAGAGCCGGTCGAGGAGCCTGCAAGGATCAAGACGAGATCGTAGCCATTTCCAAGGGCCCGATCCAAGGCTTCCCCGAGCGCCCCGAGATCGTCGGGGATCGGTCTCGAGAGCTCCGCTTCCGCCCCGCACTCGGCTGCGATGGAGGCGATCATCTGGCCGTTGAACTCGATCAGGACGCCGGGCGGAAGCGGATCCGCCGCCTCCTCGGGCAGCACGATTTCGTCGCCGGTGGGAAGAATGAGAACTCTGGGCCTCCGGTAGACCTCGACCGAGAGCACGCCGGCGGCCAGGAGCGCTCCCTGGTCGTACGGACGCACCCTGCGCCTGGCCGGCAGCAGGATATCGCCGGCCACGATGTCCTCGCCCACCTTGCGGACGTTCTGCCAGGGATGGACCGCCTCCCGGATCTCCCACCCTGCCTCGGCCTCCTCCGCCTTCTCGATCATCACCACGGCATCCGTTCCTTCGGGGAGCGGGTCGCCCGTGTCCACATAGGAAGCATGAGGCCCCCTCGGGAGCACCACAGGCCTCTCCAGCAAAGCGCCGAATGTGGACGAAGCCCGGACCGCGATCCCGTCCATGGCCGCGGCGTGAAAGGCCGGAACCGATCTCGCGGCTTTCACCGGTCCCGACAGCACCCTGTCCAAAGCCTGTCGGACCGGCACAATTTCAACACCGCCCCTCAAGGAGCCGAACCGCTCCCGCAAGATCTCCCGGACCTCCGCGAGGGTCTTCAGGTTCCGATAGATCTCCCGCTTCTTTCGCATCTCCATAGGCGCTCCCTGTCCTCGCTCTGCGGGCTTTTCGCTTCCTCTCAAAACAGCACCACTTCGACCTTCTCGCCTCCCGCAAGCCCTTCGGCGTGAAGGGGCACCCGCACGAGACCGTCCGAGCGGGTCATGGTGGAGAGCATGCTGGACCTGCCGAAGACCGGCTCGGCATGGAGTATGCCTTCCCGCTCCACCAGCCTGACCCGCACGTACTCCTCTCTTCCCTGGACCGAAGGAATGGAGGTGGAAAGGACCGCGTCCACCTTTCGGCCCGCAAGCCCCTGGACAAGGGCCTCTCCCTGGAGATACCGAAGGAAAGGAACCAGAAACACCTGGGCCACCACCATGGCCGAAACCGGGTGTCCGGGCAGGCCGAAAAACGCCTTGCCCCGGATCTCGGCGAGCAGCGTGGGCTGGCCCGGCCTCACCGCCACGCCGTGTGCGAGGGTGCGGCACTCGGAAAGGCCCGAAACCACCTGTGCAACCAGGTCCCGTTCGCCGACCGAGCTTCCGCCGGAAATTACGACGAGATCCGCCTCATCCAGGCCCCGCTCGATGGCGTCTCGAAGCGCTCCGGCCTCGTCCGGCACGATCCCCAGGGGGACCGCAACCGCGCCTGCGGTCCGGACAAGAGCCCCCACGGTGTAACGGTTCGTGTCCCGGATCTCGCCCGGGGCGGGGTTCCGGTCGGCGGGCACGATCTCGTTTCCGCTCGAGGCCAGAGCCACCCGTGGCTGACGGTAGACCCGAAGATCGCAAAGTCCCACTCCGGCCAGCACGCCCGTATCCTGGGCGCCGATCCTTCTCCCTCGGGGCAGCAAGAGGTCTCCGCGGGAAACGTCGGCCCCGGCGGCCAGAACGTTCTCCCCGGCCGTCACGGGCCGGCAGACCTCGATCTCCGAGGGACCGGCCTGGTTGGTGTGCTCCACCATGACGACCGCGTCGGCGCCCGCCGGCAGAAAGCCGCCGGTCGGAATCGCGGCAGCCCGGCCGGTCTGGATCCCGAAGGACGGCACTTTTCCCATCTCCACCCGGCCGGCAACTTCAAGATAGGCCGGAAGAGAGTCCGTGGCGCCGAAAGTGTCCTCCGCCCGCACCGCATAGCCGTCCATGGTGGCTCTGGGGCCCGGCGGCAGGTCCTCGGGCGAGCGGATATCCTCGTAAAGCGCCCGGCCCGGCGCGTCCTCGAGCCGGACCTGTTCCGGGCCCACTCGCGAGAAGGAGCCGAGCATGTCGTACACTTGCGCGGGCGTGACCACCCGCAGGAATTCCTTCACTTCCTAGTCCTCGCGCTGGAATCAAGATTCGGTCCGGGGTCCCCCATCATGATCGCGGCCGCACTCGGAGGTTTCGCCCTTGAGGATTTCGATTCCGTGCCAAAGTGCAGGGAACAGAACCTCGAGGGATTCCTCGACAGCCCGCACGCTGCCAGGGAGGTTCACGATAACAGTCCGGCCGCGGATCCCGGCCGCCCCTCGGGACAGGATCGCCCGGGGCGTTTTTTTCCGGCCCTCTGCCCGGATGGCTTCGCTGATGCCCGGAGTCTGCTTCTCCAGAATGGGCAAGGTCGCCTCCGGCGTGACGTCCCGGGCCGAAAACCCTGTGCCGCCGGTGGTGAGCACCAGGTCCAGTCGGTCCCGGTCGGCCCAGGCGATCAGCCGCTCCCGGATGGCCGGAATCTCGTCCGGCACGACCTCGGCATGCTCGACTCGGACCCCCTGCTCCTCGAGAATCCTTCGGATCGCTTCTCCGCTCTTATCTTCCCGCTCACCGCGCGATCCCTTGTCGCTGACCGTAAGGATTCCTGCCCGTACCATGGCTTGCCTAACCCCCGATCTGGCACATGGGCCTGCCGCCGTTCTCAAACGGGGCCGCCCGGTTCCGGGGCTTCTTCGCGATCGCTTCCGCGATCCGGGCCGTGAGCGCCTCGTCCGAAGCCCCGCTCCGGAGAGGCCCCTTCAGGTCGAAAGAGTCCTCCATAAAAAGGCAAGTCCGAAGCCTGCCCTCGGAGGTTAGCCTCACCCTTGTGCAGGAGGCGCAGAACGGCGCCGTCACGGCGCTGATCACTCCTACCCGGCCGTTTCCCCCGGGCACGCGGTACAGCCTGGCCGGCCCCGGAATCTTCACGCCCGGGGCCGCCGTTTCCAGGCCTCCAAAGGCTTGCCGGATTCTGTCCAGGACTTCCTCGGCCGGAACCCCTTGTCCCCTCCTGTCCCCGCAGCCCTGACCGGCTCCGGCGGCGCCTCCTGTGGGCATCCTCTCGATGAACCGAATCTCAAGCGGCAGGCGCAAAGTCAGGCCCGCGAAATCCTCCACCTCTCCGTCGTTGACCCCCCGGATCAGCACCACATTGACCTTGACCGGTTTCAGGCCGAGTTCCAGAGACGCCTCGATGCCTTCCAGCACCCTTGCAAGGCAGTCCGATCCCGTGATCCGCTCGTACCGGTCCGGCCGCAAAGAGTCCAGGCTCACGGTCACCCGATGGAGCCCCGCGGCCTTGAGCCTTTGGGCGAAATCCTTGAGAAGCATTCCGTTCGTGGTCATGCAGAGATCGTCCACGCCCGGGATCCGGGCCAGGGCCCCGACAAGGTCCACCACGTCCCTGCGCACCAGGGGCTCTCCGCCGGTGATTCTCAGCTTTCGTATGCCCAGGCGCACCGCGCACGCCACGATTCGCAGGATCTCTTCGTAACGCAGGACCTCGCCGCAAGGAATGAGACGCACCCCTTCGCGGGGCATGCAGTACACACAGCGCAGGTTGCAGCGGTCCGTGACCGAGATCCTCAGCGTGTCCACACCTCTGTCTGCGGCGGAGCTAGCCCTGGATACGCTCAACGGTGTCCCCTTTCCGCACCTTTCCGCCCTTGAGAACCTCGCAGAAGATCCCCTGCCGGGGCATGATGCAGTCGCCCACCTGGCGAAGAATCGCGCAGCCGTGATGGCACGTCTTGCCGATCTGGCTCACCCGCAGGAGCACCCCTGCGCCGACCTCGAGCAGCGAACCCGGCGCGAGACTCGAAAGATCGATTCCCTCGGTGGTGAGATTCTCCGCGAACACGCCAGGCTCGAGATTGACCGAAGCCTGCCTCGCCTTTTCTCCGAGCGTCTGCCTCGCCAGCTCGATGCTTTCCATGGAGAGCAGGCTCACCTGCCGGATCCCCGGTTCCGCGTGTGCGTCCCCCTCCACGCCGCGGTTTTCCATGAGGACCGCCTCCTCGACCGGCTGTTTCGTGGTCCCCTTTTCCCTGCTTACATTGATCGAGACAATCCTTCCCTTCGCCATGCTAGACCCCCTTGGGGCGGCGCCATGAGCCGCTCCGCCCTCCGCTCTTGAAGTCGAGCCGCAGCCCCTCGATGGACATCCCCTTTTCCGCGGACTTCGCCATGTCGTAAATCGTCAGGGCCGCGACGGCCGCCGCGGTCATGGCTTCCATCTCGACGCCGGTGCGGGCCCGGACCTTGACCTCGGTGAACACCCGAATCCCCTCCTCGGCCGGCTCGAAATCGACCTCCACGGAGTCCACGGGCAGCGGATGCGTCATGGGAATGAGTTCGTGGACGCGTTTGGCCGCGAGAATCCCGGCCACTCGGGCCGTGCCGAAGACTTCTCCCTTGGGTAGATTCCCCCGGAGAACCGCCTCCCGGGTCGCCGGCGCCATCCGGACCAGAGCCGAGGCCCTCGCGGTCCTGCGCGAGACAGGCTTTCGGCCGACGTCCACCATCCTGGCCGACCCTTTCGCATCCAGGTGGGTAATGACTTTCATACCGGGTGCCCCCTCGGCGATTTCGGAGAAAAAAAGGCCGACCCCGTGTTTCCAGAGGTCGGCCCGAGCTTCCGCCGAGACCTCCTTTCCAAGCACGGGAGGCCCTGCCGTTTCCAGCAGAACCCATTGGCCTTCCGCCCTTCCCCAAGCGGGTCACGGGCGGCAAGGCTCGGAGATCCAGCGCCGAAATGCAGCGCTTCCCAGGCAGCTTACCGGTCCTTGCCCTCCATGTCAATTGCCCGCGTCATTCCTCGCGGATCTGCCTGAAATCCTCCGGGATGCCGTAGGCAGCCTCCTTTGCGGCGCGCCCGGCGGCCACGGCCATCGAGGACTACGACAACCCGGTGGCCCCCCTGTTCGTCGAGCATCCCCAGTTCCCGATCGGCTTGGAGTGCGGCTGCCTCCTCTACTTCGGGATCGGGCTTCATTTCACGCGGGGGCATTTCACCTACGACCCGCGAACGGACAGGGCGGTCATCGGAAAGGCATGCGACGCGTTCGGCCGGGTGAAAAACTACCCGGGCCTCTACGTGAACCACGGCGCGCTCATACCCGGCTCCGCGGCGTGCGCCAACCCGGCCTTCACGGTCGCGGCCCTGGCGGAGCGGAACATCGAGCGCATCCTCGCCGAGGACTTCTAGCCTCCCCTTGCTCTCATCCCGCGGTCCAAGGCTCTTTCCGCTTGCCTGCAATCGTGAATAGGAAGTGAACAGGAATGCATATGCTAAGACGTAATCTGACAGTGGGGCAGACTCCTCGGTGTCCCAGCGAAGAGACGTTCAGGGCGGCACGAGGACATGACAAGAAAGCAGAAGATCATCAAGACGAAGGTGGGATTCTTGGAGTTGGGCAAGCAACTGGGCAATGTCTCGAAGGCCGGCCGGTTCGCGGGCGAGTTCGGATCCTCCAGCCCTCAGAACGACCCGCCGGGACATGAAGGCGGCTCGACCCGGGTTGTGCGCGGTGGGTCTTGGGGCTACGGCAGCTCCCTGCGCGTATCCTATCGCCACCAGTACCCCGTCGATGGGAGCCTCATGATCGGTTTCCGTTGTGCCGGATAAAGGGGGGTTGCCTTCCGGTCTTCTTGGTTCTGATTTGTGAGAGGCATCAAGGTCTTCTCCAGGGAGGCGGATCTTGCCGCGGTCATCGCGTCAACATGGCGTCCATCAGGAACCCCTGCACGCTCTTGCCGGCCTTCTCAATGTCGAACTTTCCATCGAAAAGACACCACTCGTAGATGACCCCTCTTAGGGACATGATAACCGCCTGAGCGATTTCCTCACACGTTCGGTCCGTTCGTATTTCTCCCCTTCGCTGCCCCTCTTCCACCAGCTTTTCCAGCATCCAGTAGATGGGTCTCCGCCTCCGGGCCATGGACGCGGATCGCACAGACGGTGAGATCTGGCTGTGGTAGACCGGCTTGAGCAGGGAAATCCCCTGTTCCCGCATACGGGCGAAGACGGCGTCACCGAGGGCGGAGAGTTTCTCCCGGGTGGTCCTGAAACGGGATATTTCCTCGTTAAGCCCGTGGAAATAGAGGTCATTCTCCAGGAAGAACTCGATGACGATCTGATCCTTGGACGAGAAGTGGTTGTAGAACGTGGCCCTGCAGACATCGGCTCGCCCGCAGATTTCATCCACGGTGACCCGCTCGTAGCCTCGCTTCTCGTAGAGAAGCATGGCTGTCTTAAACAACTTCTCTCGGGTGGCCTTTGCCTTTGGGCTCTCGAATCTTGTTCCGGGTTTGGTCACTTGCGCCCCGCGATGACCGGTCTGTTCGGGTGTTTCCCTCTCAGGAGAAGGTCCCAAGGTTTGTCTTGACCGAGGAAACATGCTCTCAGGGAAGACGCATGATGTTAGCCACCGGCCGAGCCAAGGTCAAGGCAGGGCCGCCTCACCGGGGTCAAGCAGAAACCCGATGCGCATCCCGCTCGTTTGAAACTCCCCCAAACCCTTTGACTGGTCGAAGAAATGGAATAAGACAATCGAGATTTCCGCCCGTCGGGCCGTGGAGGGTTTCCTTGAAGATTCTGACCGCCCCCCGAATGGAACGCTGCATCGGGTGCCACTCCTGTTCGTTCGCCTGCGCGCGCCTGGTGCACAAGAGCCTGTCCTGGAACACGGCCGGGATCCGCATCGCCTCCTCCGGCGGTCTCTCCACCGGCTTCGAGGCCCGAACCTGCCTCGCCTGCGATCCGGCGCCGTGCGCCGCCGCGTGCCCCACCGGGGCCTATTCGCAGCGCAAGGGCGGCGGCGTGCTGGTGCGCAAGAAGCTCTGCATCCGCTGCGGGGAGTGCGCCCGCGCCTGCCCGGTCGATGCCGTCTACCTCACGCCGGACGGCGACCCGTTCGTCTGCGTTCACTGCGGCCGCTGCGTGCCCTTCTGCCCGCACGATTGCCTGGAGCACACGGAGGCGGGAGGCGCATCGAAGGGCGCCGCATCGGACGAGTCGGCGGCGGCCGTCGGAGGTGGACGATGATCCGGGACCATTTCCGGGTGCTCCGGGTCGATCTCTCCGCCGGGAAGGGGGAGATCCTGACACTGGACGGTCGCGATTCCCACGCCGGCGGAAGCGGGCTGGCCGCCCTGCTGTTCGGCCGGTTCGGGCTGCCGGACAGGCCATGGGACGATCCCGGCCAGCCGCTCATCTTCGCCATCGGGCCGCTGACCGGCTACTTCCCGCTGATGAGCAAGACGGTGTGCGCGTTTGAATCCCCTTACCACGACCAGTTCGCCGAGAGCCACGGCGGGGGCCGCTCGGCTCTCGCCGTGCGCTTTGCCGACCTGGACGCCCTGGTCGTGACCGGCAGCGCGCCGAGGCTGAGCTGTCTTTCCATCGGCTCGCGCCACATCGAGGTGCGCGATGTGCACTTCATGCGGGGCCAGGACGTCCACACCGCGGGAAAGCTCTTCCGCCGCATGTTCCCGGGCTCGGGCCATCGCAGCATCCTGCGCATCGGCCCGGCGGGCGAGGCCCGGTCCTCCATGGCCTGCATCAACGTGGACACCTACCGCCGCTTCGGCCGCCTCGGGGGCGGGGCCGTCATGGGAGCCAAGAACCTGAAGGGGATCGTCGTCCAGGGGGATGCCTCCTTCCCTCTTCCCGAGGGCAAGGATGTGGTGCAATGCCGGCGGGGACGGTGTGGATGCGGAGGCCGGGGCGGATCCCTCGTGAGAGAGTCGGAACCCGGAGAGCGGGAAATCGGGGTGGTCCTGCGGAAACGGAGCAGACGGGTGCGCCGAGAGGAGCGGAACATCCCGCCTGCCGGAGTGGTTTAGAAGTCCCAGTGGGTTGGCGGGGCCTGGGAGGAGTCCTCTTCCTGCCGAACCGGAAGCTGTGCGTAGGAATCCCGGTAATCATCGCCCCATTACGCCGGAACGCCTCGGAGGAGATCACCGGCTCCAGCACGGTGGGCAAGGGTTGAACCGCGCCGGGTTTTCCGGAGACTCGGTTGCTTGAGTCCGACCGCCATGGATGAAAAAGATCAAGAAGGCCTTCGATCCTCAGGACGTGGCGGGTTCCTCGTTCTACGTGTCCCCGGACGAGTGATGCCTGACACCTGTTCTCCTTTGGGGTAAGTCCGCGTCCTCCAGTTTCTCCGCAATCCACTGATTGATGCTCTTTCCTTCCCGTCTGGCGGTCACGTACGCCTTCCTGTGCAAATGCGGCGGGAGGCGCAACATCAGGCGACCCGAGAACGGTTTGTCCGGTTCTTCGCCACGTTCGGTGCAAAACGCCAGATAGTCGTCAATGGAGTCCCGAAAGGCCCGTTCTAGTTCCTTGACGTTCTTTGCCTGGAACGTGATCACGTCCCTGAGGTCCAGCACCTCCCCGTGGAAGATACCGGCCTCGTCATCAAACTCGGCGTGACCCGTATAGCCTTTGTACTTGAGCATGACCTCGCTCCTCTGGTCCAAAGCCTGCTTCCTTCAAGAACCGCCTCATCGACCTCACGGCGCCTTTGTCGGTCTCCTTTTTCGGATGGGGACGGTGAAATACGGCACGGACCTTGTTCAGGTGGATGCGAACCCGTGAACCCCTGCCCTCGCTCAGTTCGGCGCCAAGCGCGACGAGCATGTTCTCAACATCCGCCCAGCGGATGTTGGACCGAACCGGGTTCTCGAATATGGCGTGAAGGGTTTCTTGATGGGTGCGACGGAACTTCATAGTATCATCTTATGACACTATGAAGAAGAAGGCAAGTCAAAAGAGACTTCTTCCGGGTTGAGTGTGGGTGCCCCCCACATACGGAATGCCGTCCACGGGCCTCCACGATCCGCAGGCGCTGGCTGCTGATTCCTGGCAAACTGATCCACGACGGCGGGCCTCGTATCCTGAAGTTGGGAGATTGGCATCCGCTCCGGTACCTGTGGCCTGTTTACCGAGTCTTTTCGCCGTCACAGGACGTTGGAGTATCGCGCGTCCTCTTGGACTCGACCGATGGCCCTCTCCTGACGTAGGATGGCAAGGAGATCCGTGGTGGGTCTCGAGAGACACGGAAAGAACGGAATGGGAGGCGTCATGAAGATTCTGAACTTGTACTATTCCGCGACGGGGAACACCGAGAAGATCGCCCGGCACATCGCCGAGACGCTCGAGCGGGAAGGGCACGCCGTCGACACCCTGAAGATCGCCGAGGGAATGGAGGTCGAACTTTTCGACTACGACCTCGTTTGCGCGGGCTCGGGCGTCTACGAGTGGCTTCCCGGAAAGCCCGTGGTGAAGGTCTTCGGCGAGCTGCGAAAGAAGTATTTCCAGGCCGGAAGACTCAAACCCGCTTCCCCCCGGGTTCCGGGCAAGAAGGCCGTCGTGTACGTGACGTACGGGGGCGTGCACACGGGCGTCAACGAGGCGGTTCCCGCCGCCAAGTACATGGCCCAGCTCTTCGATCACCTTGGCTTCGATCTTCTGGGGGAGTGGTATTTCGTGGGCGAATACAAGCCCGAAGGCTTCCAGGAGTTCAACGTGAACGGCCGCCTGGGGGATATCCGGGGCAGGCCGAATGCGGACGATCTCAGGGCCGTGGCGGAACTGGTCAAGGGCGCGCTCGGGATGTAGCGGAGGAGGGGGGCGAACGGACACGCCTGCGGAGATGAATGCCTGCAGGCGTTCCTCAGAGCAGTTCCGCAAGCAGGGCCAGGCCGCCGTGGACCGTGCCGCTCGCCACCAACAGGATGCCTGTTCGCCTGTGCACCCCCAAGGGCACCCGTATCCAGCGCAGGCCGCTGGACAATTGGAACGCGAGCAGGATGAAATTCAAGATTCCGAGGATGAGGATCAAGGAAACGCCGGCGATGGTCATCGCGAGCCTCCGTCATTCTTCGAGCAGATCGACCTTCCGCTTGGCCGGTCCCTTGCTGCCGTGCAGGTTGCAGCTCGCCTGCATGCGAAGGCAGACCCCTCTACCACGCCTTTTCCGTCGGGATGTCCGGCATGGGGTAATGCTTCCGGTTCAGGCAGAAGATCTTGCCGCCGGTTTCAAGGGCAGTCGCCGCCAGGATCGCATCGTTTACGTCCATGCCGTGGGATGGATTCCACCGTCGGTAGAGGGATGCCGCTCGATCGACGATGCGTTGATCAACGGGTGCTGTGGAGAACTGGGAGAGAAGGGCGAGCGTATCCGCTTCCTCCTCGGGCCGCATGAAGAAGACCACTTCGGCCCGCTGCATGGCTCCGGTCCAGAGTGCGTATTCTTGTCGGCCCTGTAGGGTCTGGAGGAACTTGAGCGCCTTCTTCTCGCCGCGCAAATGCCAGATCAGAATGTCGGAGTCCACATAGGCCCTCATTTCGTATGCCTCTTCATGGAATTCCGAAAGGCCTGGCGGGCCCTCCTCACGGTCGTTGCAGGGGATTCACGCCGTTTCCATGCCCCCGATGTTCGTGCAAACACGTCGAGATCATCCTCTTTTGCCGTCTGTCTGGCATAAGCGAGAACGGCTTCTTCGATAACCTTTTTTTTGGAAATCCGTAACCTCCTCGAGACCAGCTCGATCTGGTGCGCCACTGCTTCGCTGACCCTGGATGAAATGACCTTGTCCATGAGCGTTCTCCTCCGCGGCGGTTCCGTCCCGGCGAGGGTGCCTATGCTTACGTAAGCATGCTAGCGTAATCCATATTGGCCGTCAAACCGGAGGGAAGGTTCTTTCCTTCGGTTTCCCGCCGGGCCTCGACCGAGGGCCCTGCTTGGAAAGACCGGAGAGCGTCATGGCGCACCCCCGTCATTCTTCGAGCAGATCGACCTTCCGCCTGGCCGGTCCCTTGCTGCCGTGCAGGTTGCAGCTCGCCTCGGAGACGATCTCGAGCGGCCCGTCCACCTTGTAGGGGAAGGTTCTGCTGAAATTCTCCGCCTCCGGCCTGCGGGTCGCGGAGAACTCCCACTTCTGCACCGTCTTGCCGTTGATGTCGAGCCGCAGCCATTCGGTGTGATGGATCAGATTGTTTCCGTGATGGGACACGTCCAGTTTAATGGTGATCTCCGTCCCCTGCGCAGCCTTCTCGGGCGCCTCGATGCGGACCTCGGACTTGTCCGCCCGACTCGCCGCAGGCGCGAAAACGAGAAACAGCGCCGTCAGAAGGACCGCAAGAATCGCTTTGGTCTGCATCATTCTACCTCCGTCTCCGGCTCGAAAACTCCCCTGTCCGTGAAGATGCCCTGCTTTTCCGCCTCGGCGCCAACCCTGTTGGCAGGGTACGTGTCGTTCGCATGGCGTTTTTACTTCATGACACGCTAACACCTGCGGACGTGCTCTTCAAGCGCGTTGTGGATTGTAGATCGGGCCCCCCATGTCAACGTAGAGGGCCAGCACGGCCACGGCCTCCTCCCGCAACACGTCCCGGGTCACCTCGATGCCCCTGGCCTGCAGGGCCTTCCGCCAACCGGAAGGCTTCGGCCCCTCGTCGAACCCGATCCTGCGCGCGTCCGCGCCGCGGGCGCCGCACACCAGGCGCGCAACCCCGGACCAGGGAACGGCCCCGAAGCACATCGCGCAGGGCTCGGCCGAGGCCGCGAGCGTGTAACGGGATCTGCCGCCGTCCCCGATGTCGTAACGGCCGAGATTTTTCTGCGCGAGGGCGATGGCTACTATCTCCGCGTGCAGGATCGAGCAGTTGCTCGACATGACGAGGTTCATTCCCGGAGCCACAAGCCGTCCGTTTTCGTCGAATACGGCCGCGCCGAAGGGCCCGCCGGTTCGTCTCTCCACGTTCTCGCGGGCAAGGGCGACGGCCAGGCGCATGCGTTCCCGATCCGTGTCGAAGACCTGCGGCGAGCGCCGGAGGAACCCGGCGACCCAGGGCGGCAGATGGATTCGGAATCCGGGCCGCTCCAACGGTTCAACCTCCTCTTCGTTGACACACGGAGCGCATCGATTCCTGAATACCCCCGCCGGAGGAAGGCACGCCCGCCGCCCGGCAGAGGCACGATTGCCGGGAACGGTCTATTCCGACATCGGGACGGACGGGAAGCCCTCCGGGTACGTGCGGTGGCTCTCGGCGTGGGCCTCCACGTCTTCCCGGAGCACCCAGAACGGGAAATTGCGGTTCGAGAGCCAGAGCGGGAGCTGGTCCGCGAAGTGCTCGTCGCCCTCGTGCCCGCTCTGCCCCCCGGCAAGCACGTTGTAGGTCCGCCACTCGCCTTCCTTCATCTCCACGCAGAACCGGAAGGCCGGGCCCTCGCCCTGCCTGTAGGGCAGTGTCTGAATCAGGCCCTCCGGGGTCACGATCGGGTATTCGGCCGGGTCCACGCTGTGCTGCCCGCCGTCGTTCTCGAAGAAGCCCTGGCTCAGGTCGTCCCAGACCGGGTGCGCGAACTTCTTCTGGTGCGCCTCGCCCCATCGCCAGGTCTCCATCGGCCGGTCCGGGCCGAAGAACGCGGCGAGCTGCTCGACCGCCCCCTCCAGGGAGGCCGCCATCTGGTCGTCCGCGGTCTCCACCCGGCCGGTCGTGGTCAGGTCGTCGAAGAAGTTCTTGCCGCCGGCCGGCCCCCTGCCCTGGAGCCAGGCGCTCAGGTCGCGCCCCACCAACTGGGAGAGGTAGGGCCCTGTCAGCCCGAGAAAGAATGAGGGAATGTCGTCGTGCACCGTGTTGTAAGCCAGGTGCGTGTACCAGACGCTGAACAAGGTCGCGCCCGCGCTGTCCTTGTCGAAGTTCATGTCCCAGGCCTCGAGGATCCCCAGGGCCCGGCACGCATCGGAGGCCGGCTCTGCGCAGATCCGGTCCCGGTTGGCCAGCAGCGGGGGCAGCAGGTCCTCGGCCAAGACGGCGTGGTCGTCCGTCTGAAGGGCGGTCATGTCCTCGAGCCGGATCGGCCCGGCCGCCTTGAGCGCCTCGATCCGCTCGGTGATCCGCCAGGCCCGGGTGCCGAGATCGAAGAAATGCCCGTAGTAGTGGTCGTCGTTGACCGGGTCGTTGTCCAGGGTCTGGTCGCTGATCGTGTTGTTCGCCGTGACGACGTATCCCTTGTCCGGGTTCAGGGTCTGCGGCTGCTCCGCGAGCGGGAGGAACCCCTGCCACTCGTGCTCGCCGCCGCCCGGCAGCGGGATGTAGGGCGGGTATGCCTGCAGGTCCTGGGCTCGCATCGGGTACGGGCCCGCCGTCACGTGGCCGATGCTTCCGGAGGAGTCGGCAAACACCCAGTTCATCACGCCGCTGTTGAAGTCCTCGAGCGCCGCCATGGCCTGCTCCACGGTCTCGGCCTCGACCACGCCCCGGAGGGCAAGAAGATCCGTGCTCCGGTCCGAGAACCCGGGCCAGCGGGCCGAGTAGATGAGCCCGAAGAATTCCATCAGGTCCCGGATGTCCTCCGGAAGCAGGTCGATCAGGATCGGGCCGTGGTGGGGCACCCAGCGCGCGGTGACGGCCGTTTCGGTCGTGTCCTCCAGCGACCCTCCTTGCGCGCGCACGCGGATCGTCTCCTCGTAAAAGTCCAGGGGGACCCACCGGTCGTTGAAAAGAACGCTGCGCCTCTCCTTGCCCAGCTTCTCTTTGTACAGGTCGGTCGCGTCGCCAAACCCGTTGGTGAGGCCCCAGGCCACCTTGGCGGTGTGGCCGATCAGCACGAGGGGCGCGCCGGGCACGATGTTCCCGATGGCCCCGACCTCGTCCCGGCTCAGATCCACGATATGGGTGGCCATCATCGTGGAGGGATAATCGAGGGGCATGTGGGGGTCGTTGCAAAGGATGCACGCGCCGCCCTCGGTCAGGCTGTCGTCCACCACCCAGTTGTTGCTTCCGCGGGTCATGCCCCATCCGGGCCCGCCGAAGGCGCGCCCCAGGCGGTCCGCCATGAGGAGGAGGCCCTCGGCGATCCTTTTGCGGGTCGCCTCGTCCTCGGGAATGCCGTCGAGGAGGTCGCCGGCCTCGAGCCGCGCGAGGCTCCTGCTCGCCCCCGCGTCGAAGCCCGGCGTGGGGAAGGGCTCGAGGATGTACGTGGGCCGCATGGGCTGGAAGCGCATCAGGTCGTCGAAGCTGTTGAAGAGCAGGATCCGGCCGAGGAAGATGAACATCTCCAGCTCGCCCTGGAAGCTCTGCAGGAAGATCTGGGCCTTGGCCACGGCGACCACGTCGCGGGGCTCCCACGGAGCGGGCCAGTAGTCGGGATCGATCCGGTCGAACTCCAGGGGCCGCGCCGCGCCGTTCCGGCCCGCCTTCATGTCTTCGATGTACGCATTCACCCCGTTGCAGAAGGACCGGACCAGGGAGACGCTCTCCGGGAACTCCCTTTCCAGGTAGGCGAGGTTGGCCTCTGCCAGGCGGCGGAAGCCGATGATGCGCTTCGTCGCGTCATCCTCGAGAAAGGCCTCGCCGAAGACCTCGGCCCGGGTTCCGTAGATGAAGCGCCGCAGGTGATCCATGTGGAAGATACGGTCCCGGGCCATCTCGTAGCCCTGCATGAAGACCATGTCCCCGCGGTTCTGCGCGTAGATGTGCGGGATGCCCCACTCGTCCCTGTAGACCTCCACGGCCCGGCTCAGGGTTTCGACCCCGGGCGGAACCACCGGCGATCCGGGCGTCCCGGTCCCGCCTTCGTCCTCGGAACAGCCGAGCAGGACGAGGCAGGAGAGGAGAATCAAGCCGAAGCGATCGCATTTTTTCATCTTGGAGTCTCCGGTCGGGGGAATATCGATCCGCGGAGGATGCGGCCCGCCTTCACACTTTCTTGTACAGAGGCAGTTCCTTTCTCAACGGCCCGCGCACATAGTGCGCCGTCAATTCCTCCTTCAGGTACTCGAAGGCTTCGTCCACGTCATCCATGTACCGGAAGATCTCGAGGTCCTTGGCGTGGATGGTGCCCGCCTCCACGAGGGCCTGGAAATTGAGGACCCGTTTCCAGTACTCGGATCCGTAAATGACGATGGGCATGTGCTTCTTTGTCTTTTTCGTCTGCACCAGGGTGAGAAGCTCGAAAAGCTCGTCCAGCGTGCCGAACCCGCCGGGAAAGGCGACCAGGGCCTTGGCCAGGTAGACGAACCAGAACTTGCGGATGAAGAAGTAGTGAAACTCGAACGACAGATCATGGTTCTGGTACCGGTTGGGCTTCTGCTCCATGGGCAGGCTGATGTTGAGCCCGATCGACATGCCCCCGGCCTTTCGGGCGCCGCGGTTTGCGGCCTCCATGATCCCTCCCCCGCCTCCGGAGCAGATCAGGAAGCGCTTCCTCCTGTCGCGGATGCCCAGGGACCACCGCGTCAGCTTCTCGGCCAGCCGCGCGGCGTCTTCGTAGTAGCGGGACATCGAACGTTCTTTCTTCGCGATTTCCAGCTCCCGCAGGAGGGATCGAGGCGGGCTTTTCATCCGGCCCACACGATCCTCCACTTCTTTCACCTTCTTTTCCGCCTCTTCCGGGGGCAGGGTGCGGGCGGATCCGAAGAACACGATCGTGTTGTGTACGTGGTGCTTTTCGAAACGGGCCGCCGGTTCCAGGAACTCGGAAAGGACGCGGACGATCCTGCCCTGCGGCCCGGTCAGAAAATCGAGGTTCCTGTAAGCCTTCAGGGGCCAGTCCCCCGGCTGGTTCAGCGAATGCTTCTTGGTCATTCTTCTTTCCCTGTCGGCGGAAAAAGGCTAAAGTCGAGGCCCACTATATGGGTTTCGCGCATGCCGCGCAAGCGGGCCCGAGCCGGCCCGCACCCCCCGATTCCGGCGGATTCGCATGAAGAAGGCCGGTCGACAGGAAACAAGCGAGCAGAGCATTCTGCGCGGGCTCTCGCTCGAGTGGGAGTGCGCCCTCTGGGTCCTGGACGAGACCGACAGACTTTCCATGCGCCCGCCGCTTTTCCGCCTGCAGGACTACAGGGGGAGGTGGGCCGCATGGTCCCGGGAGAGGCGCGAGATCTCCATGAGCCGGGATCTCGTGCTTCACCACTCCTGGGACGCCGTGCGCGAGGTTCTGCTGCACGAGATGGCCCACCAGTTCGCGGACGAGGTGCTCTTCGCGCGAGGGGAGACGCCGCACGGGCCGCTCTTCCGGAGGGCTTGCCGCCTTCTGCGGGCCAACCCGCGGGCATCCGGCAGTTACGCGCCCCTGGACGACCGGATCGCCCGCGGCCCGGAGGGCGCGGAGGACCGGACGACCCGCCGGGTGAGAAAGCTCATGGCCCTGGCCGGGAGCCCCAACCGGCACGAGGCCGAGAACGCCATGGCAAAGGCCCATGCGCTGATCGAGAGGCACAACCTCGACATCCTGGAGAAGAGGGAGGGCAGGGATTTCGTCAGCGTCTTCGTCGGCAGGCCGGCCCTGCGTCATGCCCGCGAGGAGTACGCCCTGGCGAACCTGCTGCAGGAGTTCTACTTCGTTCAGGGAGTCTGGGTTCCCGCCTGGGTCGTGGACAGGGGCCGGATGGGCCGTGTGCTGGAGATCAGCGGAACGGAACAGAACATCCGGCTGGCCTCCTACGTGCACGACTTCGTGCGGCGCTTCATCGAATCCCAATGGAGCGCCTACAACGACGGCAAGGGGCTGAACCGGCGCCGGAGGACCGACTACGCCGTGGGCGTGATCGAGGGCTTCCGGTCGAAGCTCGCCTCGCGGGGAGGCGGCAGGCTGGCGAGGGCGGGCCGGGCGTTGGTGCGGCTGACGGACCCCCTCCTGGAGGAATACCTTGCGTACCGGTACCCGCGGACGGTCAGCCGGAGGAGGGCCCTCGCCGGGCGGGACGAGAAGGTTGTCTCCGACGGAAGAGAGGCGGGCAGGCGGCTCGTGATTCACAAGGGGGTCGACGGGCAGGCGCGGGGGCGGGGGAGGCTGCTTCCGTCAGGGCCGGCCTGAGCGCCCGCCGGATGAGCAGAAGTCCCGAATGAGGCGGATCGCCTCTTCGGGCCTCTGCATGGGGATGAAGTGGCCGGCCCCTTCCACGACGGCGGTCCGGGCATGGGGGCAGAGCCGGCGGAAGTCCGCGCAGGTCTCGGCGGTGAGCACGTTCGACTCGGCCCCCCGGACGAGCAGGGTGGGCACGCGGATCCTTCGGGGCCAGGACCAGACGTCCATCGGGTAATTCTCGAATCCGCGCGCCTCGGCCTCGGGCGGGCAGACGAGCACCGTGCCCCGCGCCTTGTCCGGGCGCAGCCCGTAGGTGACATAGGCCCGCAGGTATTCCTCCCGCCAGCCTCGAAACATCTCCTTGGTGCGGAAATACTCCAGGGCTTCCTCTTCGTCCCTCCAGCCGTTGCGGCGGCGGCGGGCACGCGCCGCAGGCGGGAAGCGCCGCTTCAGGCCCAGGAGGGCGGCCCACCGGAACAGCAAGACCCACCTTCGCGGAAACAGGGGCGGATCGAGCAGGACGATCCGCGAGAAGAGATCGGGGCGGCGGCCGGCGCAGAGCAGGGTGGTGACCGCGCCGATGCTGTGCCCGACCCCAACGATTGGGCCCAGGCCGCGGGTCTCCAGAAACCCGGCCAGGTCCGAGGCCACGGTGTGCCAGCTCGGGATGCCCTCGCTCAGGCCGTCCTGTCCGCGGAGGCTCAGCCCCAGAACCCGGAAGTCGCGGGCGAGTTCGGTGAGCCACGGGAGGTACATGCTCACCGGAAAGCCGTTTGCGTGGTAGAAGTGCAGGGGCGGCTTGTTCCCTTCGCTGTCCAGGTAGGATAGCTTGAGCCCTTCCAGGGAGTAGTCGGAGCACTCGAAGGGTATGTCCGATTTCATCCGGGGTCAGTCCGATTCGGGGGTCCTGCCGCTTTCCTATCATTTTCTCATCCCTGGTGCAAAAGCGGCCCTGATCGGTCGGCCTTCCGGCACCGGCTTCACTCCGCGCCGCCCCGCCGCCTGGGCCAGCGCATGAAAGAAGGTAGGCGGGTGGCTATAGGCCTTGCGCCGATCGCTGACGGCCGTTCTTGGGCATGGGCACGCACACGGGTACGGGGCGGTGACGGGCATGGAATCCCCTAAATGGAATCCCCTAAAATGTTGGCGTTGACATCCGGAGAAACCGGGGATATGTTTTTGTACCGACCGGTTGGTCCTAAAAACTGTGCTGTAATTCGGCCACCCTATTAATAATGAACAATGGAAGGGAACCGATGATGGCGGATTGGAAGAAGACGAGTTGCGTGCTCTGCGCGCAGAATTGCGGGCTCGAGGTCAGGGTCGAGGCGAACCGGATCGTCAAGGTGAGGCCCGACAAGGAGAATCCGCGAAGCGAGGGCTACGCGTGCCGCAAGGGCCTCAATGTGGCCTACTATCAGCACCATGCCCAGCGTCTCACCCGTCCGCTGAAGCGGGTCGGCGGCTCCTTCTCGGAGATCCCCTGGGAGCAGGCGCTCGACGAGATCGCCTCCAGGCTGATCCGGATCGTGGACGACCACGGGCCCCGATCCTTTGCCTACATGGGGGGCGGGGGCCAGGGCTGCCACTTCGAGGCCGCCTTCGGGGTGGCCCTCATGCGAGGGCTGGGCTCCCAGTATCACTACAACCCCATGGCCCAGGAGCTGACCGGGCTGTTCTGGGTGAACGGCCGCGGCCTGGGCAGGCAGTACCTGAGCACGGTTCCCGACGATCATGAAACCGACATATTCCTGGCCGTCGGCTGGAACGGGTGGATGAGCCATCAGATGCCCCAGGCCAGGCGGCATCTCAAGCGGATCTCGGACGATCCGGACAAGCTGCTCGTCGTGGTCGACCCGCGCAAGAGCGAGACCGCCCTGCGGGCGGACATTCACCTGCCGATCCGGGTCGGCACGGACGCCCTGTTCACCCGCGCCATGATCGCCATCATCCTGCAGGAGGGCTGGGAGAATGCGGGCTACCTTGCGAATCACGTGAGCGGGTTCGACGCGGTTCGAGCCTGGTTCGCCGATTTCGACGCGAGGGCCGCCCTGGAGGTCTGCGAGCTCGACTACGATCAGGTGCGCGAGGTGGCCCGCCTGTTCGCCGCGCGGAAGTCCTCGATGCACTCCGATTTGGGCATCCTGATGAACCGGCACAGCACAGTCACATCCTACCTGGAGCTGATCCTCATGGCCGTCTGCGGCAGGATCGGCGTCCGGGGCGGCAATGTGATCCCCGGCACGATCATGGCCTTGGGCGGCCACTCGGACGAACGCAACCCCAAGACATGGCGCACCGCGGCCACGGATTTTCCGGCCATCATGGGGTACTTCCCGCCGAACGTCATGCCCGAAGAGATCCTCTCGGAGCGGCCGGATCGGCTGCGGGCGGTCCTGGTCAGCGGCGCCAATCCCCTGCGCTCCTACGCGGACACCACGGCCTATGAGAAGGCCTTTTCCGAACTCGAACTGCTCGTGACGTTCGAGGTCGCCATGTCCGAGACGGCGGCCCTGTCCCACTACGTCCTGCCTGTGCGGTCCGGCTACGAGAAGTGGGACGGGACGTTCTTCCCGTGGACCTTCCCCGAGGTCTACTTCCAGATGCGGCGGCCGGTTGTGGAGCCCGAGGGAGAGCCCCGGGAGGAGGGGGAGGTCTATACCGGTCTGGCCGAGCGGCTCGGCCTGCTTCCCAAGGTCCCGGCCTCCCTCGCCGAGGCGGCCCGGGGGGAGCGATCCGGGTTCCTCGCGGCCCTGATGGGCTTCCTGCAGGAGAACCCCAAGGCCATGGGGGTGACTCCCTTCCTCCTTGCCAGGACGCTCGGGCCGCAACTGGGCTCGACGCACCTGGCAGCCCTGTGGGGGCTTCTGCAGACCGCGCCGCCGGTCTTCCGGGAAAACGCGGCCCGCGCCGGCTTCCGGCCCGGACCCGATATGGCGGAGGAGATCTTTCAGGCCGTACTGGATCACCCGGAGGGGCTCTGGATCGGGAAGTGCGACCCCGCGGAAAACCTGAAATCCCTGAAGACCGAGGACGGCAAGGTCAACGTCCACATCCCGGAGCTCGCCGGTTGGGTGCAGAGCATCACGCCGCAGAGCGAGGCAGAGGCCCTCCGGCGGGACGGCGCCTATCCCCTGATCCTCATGGCAGGCCGCCACATGGACATGAACGCGAACACGCTCATGAGGAACCCTGCCTGGAACGAGGGTCTCCGGGCCTGCACGCTCGCCATGCACCCGGACGACGCGGCCTCACTCGGCCTCGAGGACGGGCAGAGGGTTCGCGTGACCACCGAGGCGGGCACCGAGGTCGTGGAACTCGAGGTGACGGATACGGCCAAGGCCGGGCACGTGGTCGTCCCGCACGGGTTCGGCCTCGATTACGGAGGCGAGACATACGGGGCCAACGTCAACCGCCTGGCCAAGAACACCCACCGGGACCGCCTGGCGGCCACGCCGCTTCACCGCTACATCCCGTGCCGGGTGGAACCGGCGTAGGCCCGGTGTTGATCTGACCGACCCATTCCTTCTCCCCTCCGGGGAGAAGGCGTGTGGAAACGGAGGGGGAAGGCATGAGCGCATCCGAATGGAAGAGCACAGCCTGCTGCATTTGCGGCAACAACTGCGGCCTCGAGGTCGAAGTCCGGGACGACCGGATCGTCAAGGTGAGGGGGGACAAGAAAAACCCCTTCAGCCAGGGCTACGTTTGCAGCAAGGGGCTCGCCGCGGGCTCCTACCAGAACCACAACCAGCGCGTTCTCTCTCCCCTGAGGCGGGCCGCGGACGGCTCGTTCGAGGAGATCGACTGGGAGACGGCCACGGGTGAGGTTGCGGACAGGCTCAAGAAGATCATCGAGGAGCACGGCCCCAGGTCGGTCGCCTTCATCGGAGGAGGCGGCCAGGCCAATCACCTCGACGTGCCGTACGCCGTCTATTTTCTCAAGGCCCTGGGCACGAGGTACCTCTACAACGCGCTCGCCCAGGAGTATACCCAGAAGTACTGGATCAACGGCCACATGTTCGGCAGCGAGGGCCTTGACTTCCACGCGGACCACCACCGCTGCGACGTACTCCTCGTCATCGGAAGCAATCCCTGGATGAGCCACGGGATGCAGCAGGCGCGAAGGGTCATCGCCGAGATCTCCAAGGACCCGAACCGCAGGCTCATCGTGGTTGACCCCCGCAGGCACGAGACCGCCGAGAGGGCGGATACCTTCCTGATGATCAAGCCGGGCACGGACGTCTACTTCCTGCTCGCCCTGATCCATGTGATCGTGAAAGAGGGCCTGTGCGACGAAGCGTACCTGGCGGAAAAGACGACGGGCTGGAGCGAAATCAAATGGGTTGCGGATCTCGTGACGCCGGAGAGGGCGGCCGCCCTGTGCGATCTCGATGCGGATCGAATCGCCGAGGTGGCCCGCACCTTTGCCAAGGCCGAAAGAGCCGCAACCCGGATCGACCTGGGAATCTACCACGGCCTTTACATGCTCGAGAGCGTGTACCTCGAGCGGATCCTTCTGGCCATCACCGGCAACATCGGCGTTCCCGGCGGCGCGGTCTTTCCGCAGACCTTCATGGACGTGCCGATCGAGAACCTGGAGGAGAAGTGGAAAACCCGCGTGGCCGGGATCGAGGAGATCCGGGGGCTCTTTCCTCCCAATGCCCTGCCCGAGGAAATCCTCACGCCCGGGGAAGACCGCATCCGCGCCGTGATCGTCGAGGGCGCCAACCCCCTGCGGTCCTACGCGGACACGAAGAAGTACGAGAAGGCCTTCCGGGCCCTCGACCTTCTCGTGGTGATCGAGCCGGCCATGAGCGAGACGGCGCGCCTCGCCCATTACGTGCTGCCGGCCAAGTGCGGGTACGAGAAGTTCGAGGCCGCCCTGTTCCCCAAGGGCTTCCCGCAGATCTACTTCCACCTGCGCCATCCCGTGGTGAAGGGGCCGGAACAGGCGAAACAGGAGTGCGAGATCTTCCTGGAGATCCTGGAGAAGATGGGCGCGGATGTTTCGGGCCTTCTGCCCTTTGCCATGCTCAAGCCGCCCAGGGACCAGGGGGAGCCGCACCCGGTTCTTTCCCTGATCGGAGGCTTCTCCATGATGTTTGCCGCCGGGCACAGGGATGCGCTGATCCGGAACGGCATTCTCACCGGAACCGGTGACGATGCGTCGGAGCTCATGCAGGCCATCCTCGACCACCCGGAAGGGATCTATCTCTGCGACACCCTCTTCGAAAACAACCTCGAGCATTTGAAGACCGCGGACAAGAAGATACATCTCGTCATCCCCAAGGTCCCGGAGATGCTCAGGGACCTCCCGATACCCGACAGGATCGATCTGGCGGCGGACAGGGACTTCCCCTTCATCCTGCAGACCGGCGAGCGGACCGACTACCAGTGCAACACGGTTCAGCGGGACCACGACTGGCGCCGGGCCAAGATGCCCACGAATTACGTTCGGATGAACGTGAAGGACGCAGAGCGTCTGGGGATCAGCGATGGCGAGACCGTGACCCTTGTGACCGAGACGACAACCGTGTCGATCGCGGCGAAGGTCACGGACGACATCTATCCGGGCAGCCTTTCGATCCCCCACGGCTTCGGCCTTCTCCACACCGACAAGGAGACCGGCCGTCTGGAGCAGATCGGCGCGAACGTGAACGAACTCATCTCGGCGGATCGCAGGGAGCCCATGACGGGCAACCCGATCCACAAGTACATCCCGTGCCGGGTGGAGCCGGCGTAGGCCCGGCGGTGATTTGACCGACTCATTCCTTCCCCCCTCCCGGGGAGAAGGTCAGGATGAGGGGAGTTCCCTCACCCGATCTGTCTCGCTCGCGGAGAGGGTGTTTCGAGGAGTTGGCGACAGTCGGCGAAAGAGTGGCTGTCTTCGAACGGGCACGGGCGCAGGCGCGGGCACGCACACGGGCCCGGAGATCGGCACGCGCACGAAGATGAATCCGCCGGCTGTCCCGGGGGATCGGCCTCCCCTTGCTTCCCGGAGGCCGATTTCCTATATTCACGCCTGGAAATCACCCAACCGAGCCGGGGCGCAACGATGTTTTTTGAAGAGCTGAGAAACCTCCTGAAGAAGCGGAAATACCGGGGCTATGGGTACGGGTACGTCATCCGGACCATGCTTCACATCTTCCTCTATGATTGCGTGCGGTTCATTCCCTCCCCCATCGGCGAGGTGCTCCGCTATCTGGAGCTCAAGATCTTCTGCAAGAAGATCGAGTCGATCTGGATCCGGGCGGGAACGGCCTTCTTCTTCCCGGAGAACATCTCGATCGGCAAGCGGGTCTCGATCAACGACAACGTGTTCATCAACGGGGCGGGCGGCTTCGAGATCCAGGACGACAGCGGCATCGCTTACGGCAGCGCCGTCATCTCCGAGGATCACCTGGTGGGCGATCCGCGCATTCCGATCCGGGAGCAGCCCAAGATCCCGGGAAAGGTCACCATCGAGAGCAATGTCTGGATCGCCGCGAATTGCACGATCCTCAAAGGCGTGACCATCGGCAAGGGCAGCGTGGTGGCTGCGGGTTCCGTGGTCACCAGATCGGTTCCGCCCTACAGCATCGTGGGCGGAAACCCGGCCCGGGTCATGCGGACGAGAAAGATCCCGACAGAGCCCGGCACAGGGCAGGACGCTTAGCACGGATGTGCCCGCATGCGGTCACGGACTGCCTCGTGGGTGGGCGGGGAGAGCCTGGGATCGAAGTGGCGGCAACGCGGAGATTGCGAGGCGCGGAGTGACGAAGCAACCTGCCGGCCTCGAGGCCCGCGCGTCAGGCCCGGGGATTGCTTCGCCGAAGCTCGCAATCTCCGCGTTGGAGTACGCGACCCTGTTCTTGGGCCGGAGCGCCTGGCACGAAGGCCCGTCAGGGAACGCGCTTTCCCACGAAGGGAAGCGACACGATGACGGCCTCGCCCTTCCCCTTCTGGCCCTCGCTGCCTGTACAGAACAGGCCCAGGGTCAGGTTGATGCTGCCGTCCAGATTGCCGGCCTGCCCGCCGGAAACGAATTTTCCCACAATGGTCTCGGCATATGTGAAGTAGCAGGAGCCCACGACCTGCTTGAGGGTGCCCTCCATGTGGATCGCGAATTGCTTCTTGTTCGGATCGTATAGCCCCTTGAGGGGGGGCTTGTCCGGGTTCTGGGGGTCCCGGATGATCACCTGGACCTTCTCCACCGTCAGGTCGATTCGCTTGGGAAGCGCCCTCAGCTTCTCGGCCGCATCGGCCGGCAACTGGACGGGCTCGCCGGCCTTCGTCGGCACCTTCTGCTTCTGCAAGTCCGCCAGGCGGATCACCTTCTTGTCGCTGCCGGTGGCCACCATCACCTGGTTTTCGTTGAAAGCGATCTCGTAACGGCCGTCGATGCCGGCGGCGGACCCCTTGCGCATCTCGATCTGAACGGTGAGGGCCCCCTTGTTTCCGGGGTAGGCGGAGAGCTTGCCTTGCGTGTTGGCCGTCAGAAGGACGGGGCCGCTCTTCTCAAAGGTAATTTCCGCCCCCGATCCGACCACGTAGGCCTTTCCCGATACGACGGCCACCAGGGCCCCGATCGGGGCCCCGGGCAGTTGGAAGCCTGCAGGCGCGCTGGTTCCCGGTTCTCCGTCCGGACCGCACATGACCCCCTCTTTGGGCTTTACCGTCCACTGGCCCTTCGCCTTGAAGGAGACCACGTCTCCGGCCTGCACGAAGAGCTTCGTGTCGTTGAACATCTTGTTGGCTTGGATCTCGAGGGTCGTCTGACCGCCCTGCGCCTTGCTTCCGTCCGGAGGGGCAGCGAAGGCGCAGAGGGCCGCTATGAGCGCAACGAGGACACCGAGTTTCTTCATGGTCTTTTCTCCATGCGGCCCGTAAGGTCTGTTTGCGCCCGGGCCGTGTGAACGGTGCGCCCGGGAACGATCGTTGGATTCGGTCGGCCCAATCCCCCGCAGGGGATCTATTTTCTTTGTGCGAGCAGGTCCCGGATCTCGCCCAGCAGGACTTCCTGCTTGGGAGGCCCGGGCGGCGCCTTGGGCTCTTCCTTGCGCTTCAGGGTGTTGATCGCTTTCACGGCGATGAATATGGCGAAGGCGACAATCGTGAAGTCCACAACGGTCTGTATGAACTTGCCGTAACTGAGCAGGACGGCGGGCGCATCGCCGGAGGCCTGCCTCAGCGTCACCGCCAGGTCGGTGAAGTCCACGCCGCCGACGAGGAGGCCGATCGGGGGCATGATCACGTCGGCGACAAAGGACGAGACGATCTTGCCGAACGCCGCGCCGATGATGATCCCCACGGCCATGTCGACCACATTCCCTTTGACCGCAAACTCTTTGAACTCCTTCATCAGACCCATGATCGATTCCTCCCCGGAAAAACTGAAAAATGGGTTGTCCTGGCCCGACGGCCGCCCCTTACGCTTACAGGCTGAAATTGTAGCCCAGGCCGAAGATGAGCGCCGTGTCGGTCTTGTCGAACCCGGGCGAGGGCTTGTTGTCGTACGCCACGTTCGCCTGGAAGGAGGTGTAGAAATCCTTGAGCACCATGAACCGCAGGCCCTGCTCGGCGCGAAGGCTCGTATCCTCGAAATCCTCCAGGCTGAAGTAGCCCTCCTGGTAGTGGAAGAAAATGATCTTGTCCGGGATGAGCTTGTAGTCGAAACCGATGGACCATCGTCCGCTCGCATAGTTGTCGTCCGGGCCGATTCGGTAATTCTCGTCGACGTAGGAGACGCCGAGTTCAGCGCTCAGCTTCTTTCGGATGTCCTCGAAGAACTGGTAGCCGAGACCGGCGCCGAACGTGCTTCGGAGATCCAGGTCCTTGAAGGGGTTGTAGTCGAAGAGGGCATTGGCGTACGTGTAGAGCTTCTCGGTCATGAAGAAGTCGTACTTGGCCGACCCTCCGGCCTCCCGGGCGGACACCTCGTTGTCGTTCTCCGCGTAGTACCACCTGCCCCGAAGGGTGAAACGCTGCCTCTTGCTCCTGGCCACGAAGAGCCCGGAGAGGTTTCCGCTCGTCGTATCCGTGTTTCCGGTGAGGTAGGATACCCCGGCCTCGACGTTTCCGTCATAGGTTACGGGGGGAACCTTCGGGGGGTTGATGTCCGTGACCATGCCCATTTCGCGGACGGGGACGGGCCCGGCCGAGTCGGTCGCCACCTGCAGGGCCCCTTCCTCGCCGGCCTGCAGGGTTCCCTTGAGAACCGTGCCGTCGGACAAGACCACCTCCACGGGCGCATCGGACCGGATCTTTGCGATCGCCCCCCAGGCGATCTCCAGGGACTCGTTGTAGGGCGTCTTGATCGTGAGCTTGCCCCCCTTCATGGCGATAATCTCCCCGGAGATGACATCGCCGTTCGACAGGGTCACTTCATCCGCAAGCGCGCCAGGGCCGAAGAGCAGCAGGGCCGCGCCGATGAAGGCTGCCGGAAACCGGGCCCTCCCGAAGCCCGGGTGCCGCGACCTGCGGCCTGTCTGCGCGAGACTGCGTTTGCCTGCGTCCATACTTTTTCCTCCTTTTCCGATTCGATTCCATGCGGGTACATGCGGCAGCAGCAGATTCGTTCCTATCCGCATTCCTCGGACGTTACTCGAAGCAGGACGTCGTCAGAACTTGAATGCAGGACGCGAGGCTTGATCAGGCAAACCTAGATGGAGATGCGGGCGGGTGGGGCAAGGTTTCGAAAAAAGCCTGCAAATGGAACCGCTGGATCCATCTACATCATCAGGCCTTCTCTTTCTACCCGCCGGTCCTGTCCTTGACGAAGGGGTCGGCCCCTCCGATCAACGAGGATTCGAAGGATATCAGAGAAAGAAAACCGTTTCAACAAGTTTCCTTGCCGATGCCCCTTCCCGCCCTTCACGGAAGGGTTGCGCCGGTGCGGGATTCTTCCGGCACCTCGGCGCCTCTCCGGGCACGCCTCTTCCGCGAGGTGCTTCCTTTGTGGAATCACACGGTGTATGGTTTGTGCAGATGGCGCGCCCGGGCTTTTCTCTCGAACACGGGGAAAGACCGCATGATGAAGACCGAAGAGCCTTCCTCCGCACTGGATTCCTGGTCCGGCTCGGTCCGGTGCCCGGGCCTTTCCGTGAAGGTGGAGGTCCTGGCGGGGCTCGTCGAGGAGGTTTCCAAGCGATGGGCCGTCCTGCAGTACGAGGGCCCGCGCCCCGGCATATGGATCGTCTTCATCGGCGGGACAGGCACGGGGAAGTCGACCGTTTTCAACACGCTCTGCGGCCTTCCCCTGAGCCGGACCGGCATCGAGCGGCCGAAGACGAGGGGCCCGATCGCCTACGCCTTCCGGGGCGTGTGCCGGGAAAAGGGCTTTCCCATTCCCGGGGTGCAGGTGAGAAAGATCCTGCCGGAGGCGTCCGGGGAGAACAGGTTTACGGGCCGCGCCGGCGAGATCCTCATCATCGAGCACGACCGCAAGGAGATGGCGCACTGGATCCTCGTGGACACCCCCGACCTGGACAGCCTGGAGCGAGACCACCGGCAGATGGCGGACGACCTGTACCTGATGTCCGACGTGGTGGTCTTCGTGACCAGCCAGGAGAAGTACGCGGACGGGGTCCCTTACGGGTTCCTGCAGGCCGTCCAGAAAGACAGGAAACCCTTCTTTTTCATCCTGAACAAGACGGGCGTGGAGATGAACCCGGAAGAGGTTTCGGCCGTGCTCGAGGCCAACGGCATACGGATGCCGCCGGGCCGCTTCTGGCTCTTCTCCTACCTGTCGAGCGCCCCGCCGGAGATCCTGCCGGAAGGAGGCGACTTTGAGGGCTTTGCCGCGGCCTTCTCGCGCAGCCTCTCCCCGGAGGCGGTGCCCCGGGTGCTCAAGGGAGAGCGGACGCAAAAGGCCCATGTGCTCGGGGAGCGGCTGGACAGGCTCCTCGCGGGCCTGGAGAAGGAGGAGCAGGCCTCGAAGAAATGGGCCTCCGAGCTGGACAAGCATTTTCGGGACTCCTGTGAGGCCTTCCTGCGAGGGCAGCAGGAGAAGTTCTCCGTCGAGAGCCGCGCCTATCTTCAACCCGAGATCCGCTATCTGTTCGCCAAGTACGATCTGCTGGCCCGACCCCGAAGGATGGTCACGCGGATCCTTGCCGCACCGCTTCGGCTCTTCGGGATCGAAAAAAGGCCCGACGCCCGGATGGCCAGGCAGGAGGCCCTGGCGAGGCTTCGTGAGAAGGTGGATCTCTCCCCGGTGAACCGGATGCTCGACCGGTTCAACCGCAAGGTCCTGGAACACCTGTCCCCTGCGGACCCGGCCTCCCCCCTGGCCCTCGCGCTCCGGAGGCCGGGAATCCTGATCACCGACGAGGAAGTGAAGCAACGGGTGTGGAAGGAGCAGGAGCGGCTGCTCGCCTGGCTTCAGGAGACCTTCGAGCAACTCGCCCAGGGCATCCCGAAGCACAAGGAATGGGGCATCTACTCCACGTCCGTTCTCTGGGGGATCTTCATTCTTTCCCTGGAGGCCGCGATCGGCGGGGGATTGGGGATCCTGGATGCGGCCGTGGATTCTCTGCTCGCGCCCTTTGTGACCAAGGGCGCCGCGGAACTCTTCGCCTACGGTGAGCTTCAAAAGATTGCACGGGAACTGGCCGAACGGTATCAGAAGGGACTCCTCGCCGTGGTGGAGGAGCAGCGGGACCGCTACCGCGGAAGCCTGGAATCCCTCCGGACGCCCGAGAAGACGATGGCGCGCCTGGCGGAGATGAGAAAGGCCGTGTCGCGGATGGAAAAGGGGTAGAGGCTGCCATGCAGCGGCTCGTTCCGAGATTGAGGAAGGATCTCCTGGACATACAGGCGTTGCTCGCCCAGGGACGGTTTCCCGCGCTCGATCCCGCGGAGAGGCAGGCCGTGGCGGCATCCTCGGAGAAGCTCCTGGAACGCCTGGACGCCCTTTCGGACCAGGTGCTGGTCGCAGGGCTCCTGGGCGGGACCGGCGTCGGCAAATCCACGGTCATGAATGCCCTGGCGGGCGCAGAGATCTCTTCCACGAGTCACCGCCGCCCGAACACGGACCGGGTCATCCTCTACCGGCATGAGGAGACGGAACTTCCGCCGTCTTTGCCCAAGACGTTGGTGCCGTGGCAGGAGGCGACCCATCGGGCAGACCCGGTCCGGCAGATCGTCCTCTGCGACCTTCCCGACTTCGACAGCTACATGGGAGAGCACCGCGAGCGGGTCCTCCGCTTCCTGGAGCACCTCGACGTCCTTGTGTTTGTCACATCGCCCGAGAAATACGCAGACCATTCTCTGTACGCATTCCTGCGGGATGTACCCAAGGCACGGCCCAACTTCTACTTCGTTCTCAACAAGGTCGATCTGCTGTTCCAGGGTGCGCAGATCGAGGCCGGCTACGGGGGATTGGAGAGGCTGGTCGGCCTGTTCCAGGAGTACCTGCGGAAGGCGGATGTGCCCGAGCCCGTTCTCTTCGCGGTATCGGCCGAGGAGGCGCTCCGGAATCCCTCCGCCCGGTCCTGGAATCAGTTTTCCGCATTCCGGCGGGAGATCTTCCGGGACAGGGAGGCCAAGGAGGTCATGGCCATCAAGTCGGCCAACCTGGACGAGGAGGTGCAGGCCGTCCGCGCCCGCCTGCAGGGCGAAAGAATGCACATCGAATCGCTGGGTCGGGCGCTGGGCGATTTCCTGGAGGAGTTCGAGCAGGCGAGGCCGCAACGGGAAGACCAGGGGCGGGAAACCCTGGGTGTCTGGGTGGACACCCGCTTGCAGGGGCATGCCGTCGGTCGTCTCGAGGCGCTCGCCCCGCTGGTCGGCCCGGCCTATTGGGTTGCCGGCTTGGTCCGGGAGTGGCGGTCCTGGAAGGGGGAGAAGGGCGGAGAAGCGGGCCGAGCCTCGCCCGAGGAGGTCCCCGGTCCCCCGGCGCCGCTGCGCGAGTTGCTCGAAGGCGTTGAAGACCGGGTCGTCCGCAAGGCCCTTCAGGGGAACGTGCCCGCCCCCTATCTGGACCGCCTCCGGACGACCCTCAATCTGCCCCAGGCCTGGGAGGCCTTCTCGGCTCGATGGAGGGAGAAGATCGAGCGCAGCCTTATCGCGCAACGGCCCCCTCGGCTCGTGGGGTTCCGGGTCGCCCAGTACGCGCTCTACACGGCCCTTCTCGCGCTTCTGATCGCGGCCCTTGCGGACGAGGATGCCGGGAGGTGGTTCCTGAGAGAGCCGGGCCCCGCCTCCTTCCTCCAGTTGCTCTTCCGTATCGTGAAGAGCCTCTTCAGCATGTCGGGGCTGGGCGCCCTTCTCGCCTTCGGGCTGATCCAGATCTTCCTGGGCGCCCGCTTCTACAGGCGGTACAGGGCGCGCCTGCAGAGGCGGGCTCGCAAGACGCTCGAGTCCCTCAAGGGCGAGCTCGGCCGCCTGTGGTCCGCCGAACTGGGCCGGCTCGAAGGCGCCCTCCGGGACTGCCGGGACGAGCTGGCCGAGCAGAGCAAGCTGCTTTCCGGCCGCCTCGGCCGGGATGGAAGCCGGCGGTGAGGGCGAAGGCGAAAGGGACGGGTCAAGCATGGACCCGTGAATGGGGGGAATCCTCGGCCTCTCGATCTTGACGCAGGCACTCCGCCTCTTCGCGTTGCTCCTCCCGGGGATGAGGGCTCAGGGTTCGGGCTCCTCTGCGCGAAACCCGGAGGGAAGAGAGGCGCGCGAGGGTATCCTTCCCCCTTCCGGATATTGCGAGCCGCAGGCGCGGCGATCTCACGGCCGAACGCGCTGCTATCGGGCAATCATGGCCCGCATCATGTCCCCCGCATTCTCCGCGTGGTTGCTGATCTCCCCGATGTACTCGATCATGCGGATGAGGTGGAAGGTGGTGGCCGGGTCGTTCAGGGTCAATGTGAAGACGTCGCTCTTGAGCTTCCTCTCGATCTGATCGCTCTCGAACTCCTTGAGCCGCAGGTTCCGGATGACGGCCTTCACCGCGTCTCGGTCCTTGCTCGAGAATCGGTTGAAGTACTGAATCGCCCCCCTGACCATCAACGGGAGTTGATCGATCACCTCGACCGCCTTGTCCACCATGAGGAGGAGGTCCTCCACCAGGGGCTTGGGCATGAGGGAAGTGCGGAAGGAGAGCCAGTGGAGGGTGTCCTCCATCGCGTCCATGACCTTGTCCTGCTCCCTCAGGTACCAGAGGAGCTGGAACTTGTCCACGGGCAAAAGGACCCCTTTGGGAAGATGGGCTCGTAGGTTCTGCTTGATCCGGTCCGCCTCTCCCTCCAGGGTGGTTACCTTCCTATGGAGCTCTTCGAACTCAATGCAGTCCGACTCCAGGTAGCACACGATCGCATTGCGGAAGAGCGGGCCGGATGCCTGGACCTTTTCCGCATGCTCCTGCAGCCGCGTGAAGGGCGACTCCCGAAAGAGCTTGAAGAGCCCGAAGCGCATGTTCATTCCCTCCCATGGTCACCCGAAGAACAGTTCAAGGACCTTGTAGAAGATCATACAAGTCACGGCCGCCACCGGCAAGGTGACCAGCCAGTAGGCGCAGATTCTCCAAACCACGCGGAAGTCCACGGCGGCCATGCCCCCGGCGAGGCCGACGCCGACGACTGCGCCGACGGCGGCATGCGTGGTGGATACCGGCAATCCGAGCTTGGAGGCGATCAGGACGCAGGTGGCGGTGCCGAAATCCACCGAGAAGCCCCGCGTATTGGTCAGGGTGGTGATCTTTGTTCCCAGGGTCTCGATGACCCGGTATCCCCAGATGACGACCCCGAGGGCGATACCAAGGCCTCCGAAGGCCAGGAGGAAGTAGGGTACGGGAACGTCGGGGCTGACCGCTCGGGTCACATAGATGATATAGATCCCTGCCAGCGGGCCCATGGCGTTCGCCACGTCATTGGCGCCGTGGGCCAGGGCCACGTAACAGGAAGTGAGCACCTGGAGCCTGCGGAAGATCTCTTCGACCCCCTCCTCGCCGACCTGAGAGATGGTCTTCTGAATTATCCACCGGCCGCAGCCGCCCAGCATGACCGCAATGGCAAGGGAGATTGCGATTCCGGTTCCCGGGCCGATGCCGAGCCTGGAGCCCAGAGGAGTCTTCATGATGAGAGACAGGGAGATGATGAAAAAGGTGAGCCCCACAAAAAAGGGGCTCCACCGCAAGGCCCTTGAGAACAGGTCCGGTTTGGACAGGATCCGGTTCTTGAGAAACCCAAACATCAGGAATGCGAGCAGGATTGCGAAGAAGGGGGAGACGACCCAGGACAGGGCGATCGCCATGACCTTTCCCCAGCAGATGACGGATACGCCCCCCGTGATCAGGCCGAACCCGATCATGGCGCCCACCACGGAGTGAGTGGTGGAGACGGGCAACTGGCGCCAAGTGGAGAAAAACACCCAGAAGCCGGCGGACAGGAGGGCCGCCAGAAGTCCGAGGGCCACGGTGTTGGGGTCGCTCAGGACGGATGGGTCGACGATGTCCGTCCGGATGGTCGAGGTGACGTGAGATCCGATGAAGGCGGCGCCCACGAAATCCAGGATGGCGGCGATGAAAACGGCCTGCCGCAGGGTGATGGCCTTGGCGCCCACGGCCGAGGCCATGCCGTTGGCCGCATCGTTGGCCCCGATGTTCCAGGCCATGTACAGTCCTGCGGCGATTCCCAAGATCAGGATCGTGAGTGTCATTCAGGCGGTTCCGATGGCAGAGGGAAACGAAGACCTCGGTTCAAGTGCATGGAATCCTTCTCAGGGTACGTATCGAAGATGGCCCAGGAAATGAAAGAGAAAAAAGAATAGGCAGCCGGCCAGCGGGGTGACGAGCCAGCCGAAGAGGATGGAAAGAAGGGTTCTCCTTCGAATCGTCTGAGTGCCCTTCCATATGCCGATGCCGAGCACCGCGCCGACCACGGCCTGGGACGAGGATACCGGCACGCCGATCCAGGTGTACGTGTGCACCGCCAGGGCTCCGGCCAGGACCACGACCAGCGCGCAGTAGGGGTCCAGGGCCACCAGGCCCCTGCCCACCGTTTCCATCACGCCCCGGCTGAAGGTGAGGATCCCGAGGGCGATGCTCAGCCCCCCGATCAGGGTCGCACCAAAGACGTCCAAGCGGCCGGCCCCGACAAAGACCGCGGTCACGTTGGCCACATTGTTCGACCCGAGGGCAAAGGCGGAATAGCAGCCGGCGATGATCAGACCGATCCGCGTGATCTGGTCCATCTGAAACAGGTTGTAGGGGGAGCGATTGTAGAGCCAGCCCAGGGAGGCGTAAACGAGCAGGCTGAAGAGAATCCCGGCCAGGGGCGTGCCGACCCAGCAGAGGGCGACCTTGAGAAAGCCCTGCAAGTGAATCTGGTTCTGGATGAGGCCGGCGCCCACGATGGCCCCCACGACGGCCTGGGACGTGGATACGGGGAGCCGAAAAAGCGTCATGCCCGCCACGGTGGCGGCGGCCGCCAACGAGGTGAGCACCGCCAGCTCCAGGTCCAGGGGGGAGAGGGCCTTGAGCGTTTCGATCCCGCGGCCGCCCTGCAAGACGGCGCCCAGGACCACGAAAAGCGAGGCCAGGAGCGCCGCCCTCCAGAAGCGGATCATGTGCGAGCAGACGGCGGAGCCGAACAGATTGGCGGCGTCGTTGGCCCCCAGCGACCATCCCAGGAAGATCCCGCCGAGGAGAGGAAGCATTCCTTTACACCCGCCTCTTGGTCACAATGAGGTTGACCTGCCGGCAGACCTGGACCGCCGAGTCCGCGATATCCCCCATCCTATGGGTGAGGTCCCTGAGCAGGATCTTCGGAAGGGCGTCCCAATCCGACTCGAAGATCCGGACGATCATCCTCTTCTCGATGTGATCCCCCTGGCTTTCCAGTTGGTCCGTCCTGAACAGAAGCCTGGCCGCGCGCTTTCCCCGCCCGAGCAGGGATCGGACGCTCTCGAACGTGAGGGCGCAGGCCTCCAGCGACACGGCGAGGAGTTCCCTGAAATCCAGGTTCAGGGCCTCGGGCAGGACGATCTTCTGGTCGGAGATGCTCGAGAGGATCCGGTCGAACAGATCGGGGATCTCGTCGATGGTTTCCAGCAGGCCCAAAATGTCGCCTCGAAGGTCCGGCACCAGGGCTTTCTCATGCAGAAGCTTGACGATCTTCTCCTGGATGTCGTCGGTCCTCGACTCGGCCTTGTGGGTCTCGACAGCCAGGACCTCGAAGGTGGGGCTGCATTTTCCCAGCTGGAGATAGGTCTCCATGGACTGGAGAAACAAGTCCTGAGCGATCTCCACGGAATGCACGTACTCCTCGATGAGGCCCTCCACCTCTCTCTGCTTCCTGAAGAAGAAACGAAACATGGGCCTCACCTTCTCTCGGATGCCTTCCGAAGCCGTCCTTTCGAGGCAAAACCGCCCGTAATAAAAACATTTTTCCCAAAGCGATGTCAAACGGGGATCCAGACAGGAGCCCGGAGGCCCGCCCCCGGGAGCCCGGGAGGTCAGAAGCCTTTCAGGATCGATGAGTTGGAGGGAAAATGTCACAAGAAAGTTACTCGTTCTTAATGCTATCTTTACATGAGTCGACTACTCTTGTGCTCGATGGCGACCGATCTATATGCGAAGTCGACTCTTTCTTGTTCGAAGGCCCCGCGCGCAGAGCGCGTTCAGTCAGGAGGGAAAGGATCCATGAGCTACTACGTTCATCACACACCGGGTCGGGTGCGGGTCCGGATTCCGGACATCAAGGGGAATCCGCGCAAGGCAAAGCGAGTCCAGGAACTCTTCGAGAATGTCGAGGGGATCGACCAGGTGACCCTGAATGCGCTGACGGGCAGCCTCGTTGTGCACTACGACGCGGACAGGATGGGGTCCGACTCCGTGCTCGATATTCTTCGCGAGAACCATTATTTCGACGATACGAAGGCCATCACGAACGAAGAATACATCCAGAACTCGGTGTCCAAGGCGGGAAGGAGTTTCGGCAAGGCCGTCTTCGGTTGGGTCGTCGGCAAGGCGATCGAGGACACGGGGTTCGCGATCCTCGCCGCCCTGATCTGACCCGGAATTCCATCGAGGCCGCGGTGAAGGCGGGCGGTCACCTTCCGGAGAGGGCTTGCACCATGTCGGTCTTCTCCCAGGGTAGGTCGAGGTCGGTCCTACCGAAATGTCCGTAGGCCGCCAACCTCTGGTAGAATCCCTCCGGATGCATGGCCGGCAGGTGCCTCAGGTTGAAACGCTTCAGGATCCCGGCCAGCCGGAAGTCGAAACAATCCCTCACCCGGTCCGCAATCTGATCGTCCGGGAGGACACCTGTACCCATCGTGTCCACCGCAAGGCTGACGGGCCGGGTGAGCCCGATCGAGTAACTCACCGTGACCTCGCACGCTGCCGCCAACCCGGCGGCGACCACGTTCTTCGCCGCATGCCGTGCGGCGTAAGCGCCCACCCGGTCGATGCGCAAGGGGTCCTTGCCGCTCAGGGCCTTTCCGCTGTGCCGCGAGTACTCCCCGTAAGTATCGATCGCGTTCTTCCGTCCCGTGAGCCCTGAATGGTTGGAGGGGCCTCCCAGGAACAGGCCGTCCGGGTTGACGAAGATCCGGGTCTCCTTGTCGGGCCTTGTCTTCTCGTCTTCAAACGCGGGCTCGACGACGTGTTTCACAATATCCTGCTGCAGGGTCTTCAGGTCCGGCTCGTTCTCCTTCCTCTGACTCGCCGTGATCGTGACGCTGTGGATCCGGCAGGGCTTCCGGTCCCGATACTCGACCCCAACCTGAACCTTCCCGTCCGGCATGATGTAGGGCAGGATCTTCTGGTGCCGGATCGTGGAAAGGCGCCGGGCCAGCTTGTGAGCGAGCCATATGGGAAGGGGCATGAGCGTGGGCGTCTGATCGCAGGCGAAGCCGAAGAGCGTTACCTGGTTTTTCACCGGGATCCGTTCGATCTCCGCGTCGGACAGTTCGTGCTCCCTGAACATGCGGTACTCGTCCGGAGGCGTGACTTGCGTGGTGGTCAGGATGCTGCAGGTCTTGGCGTTGAAATCCTTCTGGTTGTAACCGATCCTGTCGATCACCTTGCGGGCCACATGGGAGAAATCCACGGTTGCCCGGGACGAAAAACGGGCCGCAATGAAGACGACCGCGCTCGAGACGGCACACTCGGCGCGTACCTTTGCGAGCGGGTCCTGGACCAGGAAGTGGTCGACCACGGCATCGCTGATCTGGTCGCAGAGCTTGTCCGGATGTCCTTCGGTGACGGACTCAGAGGTCATCATGGATTGAATTCTCATTTCGTTTTGTCCGTTTCGTCTTTTTCGTGAGTTCGTTGACGGCAAGGGGCAGGACGGCGCCGCCCGCGATGACGGCCGCATCGAGGAGGCTGACGGCCGTCAGACCGAGAATACCCCGCAGGCCCGGGACCAGGAAGGTCAGGAGTTGCAGCCCGATGGAGGCGCCGAGGGCAAGGTTGAGATAGCGGTTGGGAGGGGGCCTGTCTTGCTCGAAGAACCTGTGCCGCTCCGAGCGGCAGCTCACGGCATGCAGAAGCTGCGCGACCGTGAGGGCCTGGAACGCCAGGGTTCCGGCACGAGCGCCCATGCCGTAGCGGCTGAGCCCATAGCCGTAAGCCGCCAGCGTCGTGCCGCTGATGACGGCAGACTCGATGGCCATCCTCTTGAAGTCGGCGGAATCCAGGAGCGGCTTACCGGGATCTCGGGGAGGCTCTTCCAGCACATCCGTCTCCGGGGCCTCCATGGAAAGGGCCAGGCCCGGGAAGATGTCCGAAATGATGTTGATCCATAGGAGCTGCATGGCGTTGATCGGAAACCCGATGCCTGCCGCCATGGCGGCGAACATGACCATGATCTCGCTCAGGTTGGTGGAGAGGAAGAAGTGAACCGATTTGCGGATGTTGTTGTACGTGGTCCTGCCGTCCCTGAGGGCGACGATCAGGGTTTCCAGGTTGTCCTCTTCCAGGACCACGTCCGCCACCTCGCGGGCGATGTCGGTGCCGCTCCGGCCCATGGCGATGCCGATGTCGGCCGCCTTGAGCGCGGGGCCGTCGTTGATTCCGTCCCCTGTCATGGCCACGACCTTGCCGGTGGATTGAAGGGCCTGGACGATCATGAGCTTGTGGGACGGGCTGACCCGGGCATAGACCTGAACCCGCTTGGCCAGGGCCTTGAGGACATCAGACTCCACCGATCCGAGCTCCGAGGAGTCCAGGATCTCCAGGGGGTCTCCGCGGCTGAGATTCAGCTCCTGGGCTACCGCATGGGCCGTCGGGCTCTGATCGCCCGTGATCATGACCGTGTCGATGCCTGCCCTGTGGAAGACTTCGATGAGCTCGCCCACCCCCTCCCGGATCGGGTCCGCCATCCCGACGAGCCCGAGCCAGACGAGCCCCTCTTGCGGGTCGGCGGCCGGCGTTTCCTCGAGCGCCGCGCAGGCGAAGGCCAGAACCCGCAGGGCCTGCCCGGCCATCCGCTCGTTTTCCGTCTCGATCGAGAGCCGGGTCTTCTCCGTCAGGCGGACCTTCTTGCCGTTCTTCATCTGCCACCTGCACATGGCCAGGACTTCCGGAGGGCTGCCTTTGACGGCGTACAGGCAGCCCTTTCCCGGCGCCTCGTGGAGCGTGCCCATGTAAAGGCGGTTCTCCGCGCGATGGCCGACCCGCAGCAGGGGGTGGGACCTGCGAAGCAGGGAGACATCGATGCCGCCCAGGGAGGTGAGCCGGACCAGCGCGCTTTCCGTGGGCGATCCTTTGAGGGCAACCTCCCCGTTCTTCTCGTTCGCCTTGATCCGGGTCTCGCTGCAGAGCGTGCAGACGTGAAGAAGCTGCTTCAGTTCCCCGATCGAGAGGGGATCCACGGGGGCTTCGTCGAGGAAGAAACCCCTGTCCCGGACCTCGATCCCTTTCCCCCCGGTATAGACCGCCTGGACGGCCATGCGGTTGCGCGTAATCGTGCCGGTCTTGTCCAGACACACGGTCTGCACCGCGCCGAGGGTCTCGACCGCCTGCAGTTGCCGGACCAGGACATGATGCTTTCTCATGTTCTTGACGCCCAGCGCGAAGGTGATCGTGGCTGCGGCCGGAAGGCCCTCCGGAACCGCTGCGGCAGCCAGTGAGACGGCCGTCCGGGCCATCTGGAGGAGGCCGTGTCCCCGGAGGAAGCCCATCAGGAAGACCACGCCGCAGATGCCTGTCGCGATCAGGACGAGCTGGTCGCCGGTCCTTGCAAGCTGCATTTCGATGGGGGTCTTGGGGGACTTCGTTTCGTCGAGCAGCATCTGGAGGCGGCCGATTTCGGTGAACCGGCCCGTGGCGACCACCACGGCGCGGCCCTCCCCGCCGGTCACGAGCGTGCCCATGTAGGCCATGTTGTGCCGATCCCCGAGGGGGACGTCCTTGTTTCCGATCGGCTCGACCCGCTTGACGGCCGGCATGCTCTCGCCGGTCAGGGTGGACTCGTCCACACTCAGGTGGGAGGCCTCCAGGATCCTGCAATCGGCCGGTATGTAGCTCCCGGGCTTGAGCACCAGGACATCCCCCGGCACAAGCTCCGCGGCGGAGACGGTGCGCTCGCGCCCATCCCGCAGGACCCTTGCCGAGGGCTGCACGAAGGTTTTCAGGGAGCGAATCGTCTTTTCCGCCTCCCGTTCGGTGAGGAACCCGATGAAGCCGTTGGCGACCACGACGCCCAGGATCACGGCGGCGTCCACGACGCCGCCCGTGAAAAGGGAAAGGCCGGCCGCGGCGCCGAGAAGGGCCACGGGAAGAGAGGCGAACTGGCTCGCGAAGGCCTTCCAGGGCGAGCGGGGATCCGACTCCGGGATGGTATTCGGGCCGAACTCTTTGAGCCGGGCCGAGGCGGTCGTTTCCGGCAGCCCGGTTTCCCGGTATGCACCCAGGGAGCACAGAACCGAATCCGCATCCAGCACATGCCAGGGTTCCCCTTTCTGCTCCTCGGAGGCGAGCAGCCGTTTCGCCGCGGTCCGCCAGGCGGGCTCCTCGCGCGTGGGCGGAGGCAGGCTTGCCGGATGCGCCGCCTCTGCGCGGGGCCGGACCTCTTTCCTGGGGCCCTCCACGGTCGGCCCGGACCGGGTGAGCACGCGCTCGATCAGGGTCGCGATGGTCTCGTGGTCGTTGCCGGAATTGAAGAAGACGAGGACATTCCCCGTTAACGTGCTCGCCGACACCCGGAGGATGTTCTTCTCCCGGGAAAGCTGGAACTCGAGGGCCTTCTTCAGGGCCTCGGATCGGTACAGCCCGTCGATCTTGTAGCGAGCCCTGCCGGGAACCTTTGTATGGATGGCCTGGATCATCCGAACTCCGGAACGGGGTGGACAGAAACCCTCAAGCCGCGCCCTAAAGGGCGGATTGATTCGGGCCGGCCTTGTCGACGAGTTGTTTGGTAAACACGCCGAAGGCGTACCAGAAGGATGTGTACCAGGGAGGCGCCGTGAAGTTGCCCCGCAGGATCTGGTGAATGCCTGTCCCCAGAAGGGCAAAGAAGATCAGGCCCGAAAGATTCAGGTTTCCGCCGGTGAGCTGATCCATTCCGTTCTGCAGGCCCTGCAGCGGTTTGACCGCCATGCCGGGCAGGTGGCCCGGGCGGTTTCCGTTGGGGTTCCCCGGGGCCTCGATCTTGAAGAGGCCCTTCTCCTGCCCAAATGTCCTGACGGCCTGCGCATCGAGGCCGTCCCCCAGAAGAAGGACGCTTCCCGTGACCTGATTGACCTCCACCGCTTCGACGCCTTCGTGCTCGGCGAGAACCTTCCGGAGCGTGGCGAAATAGGCCTCGTTCCCCCTCTCGGCAGGGATTCGTATGCGAAGCCGCTTCCGACTCTGATGGCTGACTCGCGCCTTGGGCAGGATCACTTCTTCTTCCCCTCCGTAGCCGCCCCAGCCGCGGCGGCCGCCTTGTGTTCTTGAGCGAGTTCCGCCCTCGCTTCGGCGGCGAGGTCTTCGATGGTCTCCAGGGCCTCGGCCCCGATCACTTTGGCTCTCTCGAAAACGATCAAGCCGCCCTTGATGGCGGATTTGATCACGGGCCGCGTGACCTTGGCGACCGCCGGGGAGACCAGCGGCGCCAGCACGGCCGCTCCGACGCCCACGGCGAGGATGGTTCCCAGTTTCGAATCGATCTCGAGAATCGCCATGATTTCCTCCGTTACGGGTGCGTGCGCTTTCTTTTCGAGTTGCCCTCTGCAGGAAAGGAGAGCGGAAGGCGGTCGAAGCGGTGCGGCAACCAGTACTTCTCCGTGCAACCTGAAAAAATACCGAAGGGGATGTTCCCAAGTCAACCAATATTCTTCGGCTCGCCGTCGACACGGCGGATTTGTTAAGAGTCCGTTAAGTAATAACGACAATATTGTTAAGACCGGTTGTCCGTACCCGCCGCGACAGGGAATGGAAACAATAGTGCCGTCAAGGGATTCCTTTTCCTTCTTGTGGCGGAGGTCCGTTGTGGGCTAGAATAGTGCTATTGCCCCCTGAAGGAGCCCCTGTCGATTTATGAGGCAACCCGCCGTAGGACTCTGTGTCTGTCACGCGATGCCGGGCCGGGTGCGCGTCAAGATCCCTTCGATCCGGAGGGCGACCGGACTGGCAGGCGAACTGAAGGATCGGCTCGCGAGGATGGAGGCGGTGGTGAACTGCGAGGTTCGCCCCCTGACCGGATCCGTGATCCTGCTCTTCGACCCCGGAAGAGTGAAGGCCCGCGAGCTCGTCGAGAAAGTCCGGGACATCCTTTCGCATGGGGAAGACGGCCCCTGCGGACTCCCCGGCGGCTGTCCGGCGCCGGAGGCCTCGGGCAGCGAAGCGGTTTCCGCCCGGAGAGGCCCGGAATCGAGGTACCTTCTCGGCGCCAAGATCCACGCGGCGGCCCTGACGGGCGGGATGGGCTTCGTGCTCGTCCGGAGGTTCCTCTTCCGGCTGCCGGTCTCGCAGCAGCCCCTCAGCTTCACCGGCGTGTTGGCATCCGCGGGGGCCGTCCCGCTGGTGTTCCGGGCCTGGAAGGACCTGAGAGGGGGAAAGCGGGCAGGGCTCTTCCCGTTCCTGACGGCGGCATGCGGGCTCGCCATTGCCCTTGGGGAGGCCCTGACCGCCCTGGAGATTGTCTGGGTGCTGGGGATCGGCATGCTGCTCGAGGAGGTTGTGGCGGAGCGGGCTCGACGCGGTATTCGTGAGATTCTGCAGGTGGGCGGGGAGAACGCCTTTGTCCTCGAAGAGGGAAAAGAGATCGAAAGACCGGCCTCCGACCTGCGCGTGGGGGACCGCGTCGTGGTCCGGGCGGGTTGGAAGATCCCGGTCGATGGAGCGGTTCTCGAAGGCGAGGCCCTGGTGGACGAGTCTACGATCACCGGGAGATCCGAGCCGCAGATCCGCCTGCCCAGCGACTGGGTCTACGCAGGCACCCGGGTCGAACAGGGGTTTTTCATCCTGCGGGCGGACAAGATCGGGGAGCAGACCTATCTGAGCCGTATGGTTCATCGGGTCGAGGAGTCGCTCGAGAGGCCGGCGGAGATCGAAAAGAGGGCCGATGTGCTGGCGGTCCGTCTGATGCGGCTGGGGACCGTGGCCACGGTCGCCACATTTCTCCTCACCCGGAACCTGACGCGCTGCTTCTCCGTCATGCTCGTCATGGCCTGCCCCTGCGCCACCGTGCTTGCGGCCTCCACCGCGGTGGCCGCGGCGATCGCCAACGGCGCCCGCAGGAGGATCCTGATTAAGGGCGGCTCCTATCTGGAAGAGGTCCAGAGGGTCGACTGTGTCTGCTTCGACAAGACCGGAACGATCACCTCGGGCACGCCTCGTGTGGTCGAGGTGATCCCGCGCAGCGCCCGCCAGGATCCGGATCGCATCCTCGCCATGGCCGCCGTGGCGGAATCGAAGAGCGAACATCCGCTGGCCGGGGCCCTGGTGGAAGAGGCCAGGAACCGCGGTGCTTCCTTTGCCCAGGACCCGGTTTGCGAGACCTTCCTCGGCCGGGGGGTGCGGGCGAGGTTGGGCAAAGAGGTCGTCCTGGTGGGCAGCGAGGCCTTCGTGGCTTCCGAAGGGGTGAATGCCGGGTATTTCAAGGCCAGGGCCCGGGAGCAAATGGAGGCGGGCCGGACGGTTCTTTACGTAGCGCGGAACGGGAGGATGCAGGGCATCGTCGCCCTGGCCGACAAGGTCCGAGCCGGGGCGGCGGGTGTGATCGAGTGGCTCCGCGCCGACGGCGTCAAACAGTTCCACCTCCTCAGCGGCGATGCGGAGCCGATCGTCCGGTCGATCCACGAGGAGCTCGGTTTCGACGGCTACCGGGCCGGCCTGCTGCCGGAAGACAAGGCCCGGACGATCGCCGGCCTGGTTGCCGAAGGCAGGCGGGTTCTGATGGTCGGCGACGGCGTCAACGATGCCCTGGCCCTGGCCGAGGCGACGCTGGGGGTCGCGGTGGGAGCGGGGGGTTCGGAGGCGGCGATCGAGTCCGCGGACATCGCGCTCGCGGCCGGCGACCTCGAGGACCTGGTCGCCCTGAGACTGCTGAGCCGCCAGGCCCTTCGGACCATCGAGCAGAACTTCTGGCTGGCAAGCGCCACCAACATCGCGGGGATCTTGCTCGGGGCGATGGGATGGCTGCCTCCGGTCCTTGCGGGCACTCTGCATATCGGCCACACCCTGGGAATCATGCTCAATTCGAGCCGGCTTGTCGCGTGGAAGCCGGCCGGCCTGCTGCTGCGGTCGGGTGGGCCCGGCGCCGAAGACGCCCGGTCCCCTGGAAAGGAAGCCTAGCGCAACCCTTTCTCGCAGCCGCATCCATGGAAGCGGGGCTGGCGGGAAAACGTTCTTGATAGATTTGGCTTATATCCGTTATAGTCTGTTTATTACGCAGGCTCAGGCAGCGCTTCGGACAGAGCCTCCCGCCGTAAGTGTCCGCCGGGAAACATCCAACTCCCTCGCCGGCCCAGGAGTGAGATCATGACGAAGACAAGACGAAGGTTCTCCGCGCTGTTCCTCTTCCTCCTGTGCGCATCCTTCGCCCTCGGGTGCGAATACCAGCCCGTCTATTTTTCCTTCGGCCAGCACGTCGACTTCTATCACTCCTACCGCGGGGACACGCCGGACGAGGACGGCTTCGGCATGGACATCCGGATCATCTCCGACACGCTGGACTTTCTGGAAAACTATCCCATGGTCAAGATGAGCTGGGAATTCGACAGCTGGCAGACCCTGGAACAGAGGCTCCCGGTGTACGCGCCCGAGCTGTTCGACCGCATCAAGGCCCGGATCGACGAGAAAGACGAGGTGCGGTTCCAGAGCTGGAGCGGGAGCGTGGTAAGCGCTCAGAACCCGGAGGAATTCGAGGCCAGCATCCAGTGGCAGCGGCAGAACCTCATGACGCACTTCGGCAAGGTGGAGAACGGGGTCTATCCGCAGGAGATGATGCACACCCCCTCCCTGATCAAGGCTTACGGCGAACTCGGCATCGAGTGGGTGAGCCTATTCTACAGCGCCTGCTCCTTTACAGCCTTCCGTAACGAGGTCCTCTTGAACGGGGAGGAACTTTACAATCCCCTCTGGCTGGAGACCCCGGAAGGGGACGCACGGATGATCGTGCTGCCCACCTACCATCACGCCGACGTGGCCGACTTCCTGGGCATGGTGAGCTGGGCGAAGCGGGTGGGCTCGCGCGCGGAGGGTGACTCGCTGATCTTCATCGACTTCGATGCCGACGGATCCTCCTGGCCGCTGATATGGAAGCTCTTCCTTCCGAACCTGGTCAAGCGTCCCTTTGTCCGGTTCTGTACGCCCGGAGAGTACATCGCCGGCCACGAGCCTGTCGGCACGATCGTTCTCCGCCGTGACCAGGCGGACGGCGTTTTCGACGGATACGGCTCCTGGGCCGAGAAGCCCATCAACCACGAACTCTGGACGGCAGTCGAGGCAAGCCGGCTCGGGGAGAGCAGGGCCCGGTTCCTCATGGGCCGGTTCGGCTTGGCGGACCCGAGCGCCTCCGCCCTGCTCGAGGAGAACTTCCGCTGGCGCCTGCAGGCGATGAAGACGACCCACTACGGCCTGGCCACCCCCCGGCTGCATCCGGACCGGGTCGCAGCGGTCCGAACCCATGAGGCGGAACTTTACGGCCTGTCGGGCCAGGCCCTCTCGCTCCTGGAGGCGTCTGCGGAGACGCAGATTCGGGCCCTCGTGGGCGCCGCGCCGTCCCTTTCCTTTCCCGGGACGAGCCGGCCGTACTATGTCTGCCGGCCCCAGGGGCCGGGCGGACCTTCCCTGGTGCGCATCCCCGTGGAATACGCCGAGGGCTGGGCCTCTCCGGGAAGCATCCGTGTCTTCCGGAACGATGAGGAAGTCCCGAGCGCCCTGCTCGACCTGGCCGCCCACCCGGACGGGTCCGTGAGGCGGGCCACCGTCGTCTTCGCCGCGTCCCTGGATGCCGGGCAGGAGGCCGTCTACTGGATCAGCCGGAGCGGGGACGCCGGGATTCCGGAGCCGGAATACGGCCTGATCGCCCCGGCCGACGACGGCCTGCTCGACAACGGGCTCGTCTCCATCGCCTTTGACCTGGACGGCTGGCCGGTCTCGCTTCGGCGCGAGGGACACGAGTTCGCGGCGGGCCGGCTGCTCGTCCCGGGAGTGACCTTTCAGGGCGGTCCGGCAGGTCCGGGGCGGCTGGAGAGGATAGATGATTCCGGGTCGGTGCGCGAGCGGGGATTCCTGGCCCACCGAACGGCGAACGGTCCGTACCAGGTCTGGTGCGGCGGCCAAGCCCTCGACGGGTCGGTGTACTATCGGTTCCGCGTCTTTGCCGGGCTGCCTTTCGTGGAAATTCAGGCGGAGTCGATCTATCCGGGTCTGGACGACGCCTGCGCCGAGGACCTGACCGAGGCGTATCCGCTCGGGATCTCGCCGGCCCTGTCGTCCGACCGGCTCAAGGTCTGGAAGCACAACTACTTCGATTACACGGGTTCGTACGAGATCACCCGGCCCGCCGATTCGATCAACAACCACGTGACGGCATCGTGGATGGCCGTGACGGACGGATCGCTCGGGCTCCTGGTGGCCTACCGGGCCGACGAACAGGCAGGCATGGCCTTCTGCCCCCTCAAGGTGAGGTACGATGCCTTTGGGCGGCTCGAGCCCGTGCTCAATCCCTTCGGGACCTTCTGGGGGGCCTTGCCGGATCATGACGCGGCTCGAACCGGCGGGGTCGGGCTTGGCGAGACGATGACCGTGCTCCTGGGCGAACATGTGCGGACCTCCGGGCCCGCCTACGCCGGGACGATATCGCGTTTTTCCGTGGTCCTGATGCCTTACGGGGGCGATGCGCCTCCCGAGGAGAGCCAGGAAAGGGCCGAGGCCTACTCCTATCCTCCCCACGTCATCGCCCTTCCCGAGTCCTGAGGGCGACCCTGTCCCAGCGCGCCGGGCGAACAGGTCTGCCCATTCCTGCAGGCCCTGCGCGGGCAGAATTAACTGCTCGTTAACGGAATCGAGACCGGCTCGTAACAAACCTGTGGCACGGTCTTTTGTGCTGCTACGCGCAAAAAAAAAGCTTGCCGGCCGCCGGACTCCCTGGAGCTGCCTTGAGGGGGGCTGCCTTCCGGAGATCCGCCGGGGAGAAGAAAAAGCGGGCCCATGAAAACCGTACTCATCGTCGAGGACGAGCGGGACTTGCGGGATCTTCTCTGCCACCAACTGAGAAAAGAGGGGTTCAGGCCGATCGGCGTGGTGGATGCGGAGACCGCTTACGCCGAGGTTCAGCACCGCGTGCCCGATGCGATCGTGCTCGACCTCATGCTCCCCGGCATGCAGGGGACGGAACTCTGCCGCATTCTGCGTAGCACGGAGCGCACGGCGAAGGTTCCGATCCTCATGGTTACCGCCAAGGACGAAGAGATCGACAAGCTCCTGGGCTTTGAGCTCGGGGCGGACGATTACATGACGAAGCCCTTCAGCCTGAGGGAACTCGTGGCCCGGCTCCGCGCCGTGCTCCGCAGGGCATCGGAACCCCACGCGCCCACGCACATCCCTCCCTATGTGAGCCAGGCGCTCACCATGAACTTTCACAGCTACGAGGTCCGCGTCCGGGGCGAAGAGGTGGCCCTGAGCCTGATCGAGTTTCGTCTCCTCAAACACTTTGTCACCCACCCGGAGATCGTCTACTCCCGCGACCAGCTCCTGGACGCGGTGTGGGGAACGGAGACCTCGGTGATGCCCCGGACCGTGGACGTCCACATCCAGAAGCTGAGGGCCCTGATCGAGGAGGATCCGAAGAACCCGCGGATGCTTGTCACGGTTCGTGGAGCAGGCTACAAGTTCCAGCCGAATCCGGGAAGATAGCGTCCGCGAGCTTCCCCGGCCGATCCTCCGTTGCCCGGCGGGAGATAGCGTTTGATTATTGCGAGGTTGTTCCTTATGATCAAAATAGTTGCCCCGGAAAAGCGTTTATCTGCCGGGCCCTTGGACGGTCGGCATCGGGAATGTTCTCCTGCGGGCGCGCTTTCGGTTGCTGTCCGATTCAAGGGTTTTCGATTGCGTACCGAAAGAGATTGAAAGAGGTTGCCATGGCGGCGCAGCCGTGCCTTCCCAAGGTTGAGGTGAGGGGTGTCGACTTCTATTACGGCCAGAAGCAGGTGATTTTCGGGATTTCCCTGGACATCAGCCCGAGGGCGGTCACGGCCCTGATCGGGCCTTCGGGGTGCGGGAAGTCCACCTTTCTTCGGACCATGAACCGCATGAACGATCTGATCCCCGGGGCGCGGCTGGCCGGCAGCGTGCGGATCGAGGGAGAGGACATCTATGAGAACGGGTACGACGTGGTCATCCTTCGAAGAAAGGTGGGGATGGTGTTTCAAAAGCCCAATCCCTTCCCCAAGTCCATCTTCGACAACGTGGCCTACGGGCCTCGTATTCACGGAGTACGGAATCGGGATCAACTGCACGAAATCGTGGAGGCAAGCCTCAAGTCGGCCGCCCTCTGGGACGTGGTCCGGGACCGCCTGAACGGGTCGGCCCTCGGGCTCTCGGGCGGGGAGCAGCAGCGGCTTTGCATTGCGAGGGCCCTGGCCGTGGAGCCGGAGATTCTGCTGATGGACGAACCGGCCTCGGCCCTGGATCCGATCGCGACGGCCAAGATCGAAGAGCTGATCAAGGAGCTTCGGAAGCGTTACACGATCGTCATCGTGACACACAACATGCAGCAGGCGGCCCGCGTTTCCGACATGACGGCCTTCTTCCACATGGGCCGGCTCGTGGAGTTTGCCAACACGGACATCCTGTTCACACGGCCGAGCAAGAGGGAGACCGAAGACTACATCACGGGCAAATTCGGGTAAGGCGCGACGGATGGATCGAGGTAGAATTCCTCGGGAGGGGAGGTCGACATGACGGACTCGCTGAATCCGCGGTCCCACTTCGATCAGGAGATGAGGGATCTCCAGGATGCGATCCTGAGGATGGGCGGTATGGTGGAGCGAAACATCTACCAGGCCCTGGAGGCGCTGAAGACCCGGAACCTGCGGCTTGCCGAACAGGTGATCGATGCCGACGTCGAGGTGGATGAGCTCGAGAACGAGGTGGAGGAGGAGTGCATCCGTCTCATCGCCCTGCGCCAGCCCATGGCCAAGGACCTCCGCGCGATCACCACGGCCATGAAGATCACGCACGAGCTGGAAAGAATGGGCGATCTCGCGGTGAACATCGCCGAAAGAACCCTCGAGCTCTGCGAGGAGCCGCCGGTGAAACCCCTGCTCGATATCCCGAGGATGGCCGAGCACGCCCAGCAGATGCTCCGAAAGAGCCTGGACGCCTTTGTCCGCGAGGATGCGGCGCTGGCCCTGGAGGTGTGCGAATCGGACGACCTGCTGGACGGCCTGAACGAACAGGTGTTCCGGGAACTGATCACGTTCATGATCGAGGATCCGAAGACCATCTCGCGGGCCACGCGGCTCGTCCTGATCTCCCGGTACCTGGAGAGATTCGGGGATCACGCGACCAACATCGGCGAACTCGTGGTCTTCATGGTCGATGGAAGAAACATCCGCCATGCCAGAAAGCTCGGGAAGATCCCGGAAAGCGGCGCGGCTGCAGGCGAAGGGCGAAAGGGTCGGGGTTAAGGTTCATGAAGCACATTCTTGTGGTCGAAGACGAAACGGACATCCGCGATCTGATCTGCCACCACCTCAAAAAGGAGGGGTTTGCCGCGCTGAGCGCCGCCGATGCGGAGACGGCTTACGCGGAGATCCAGAAGCGGCTGCCCGACGGGATCATTCTGGACCTGATGCTCCCCGGAATGCAGGGTCTCGAACTTTGCCGCATCCTGCGCGGAAAGGACCGGACCGCCCGCGTCCCGATCCTGATCCTCACGGCCAAGGAGGAGGAGATCGACAAGCTGCTTGGATTCGAACTCGGGGCGGACGATTACCTCACCAAGCCGTTCAGCCCCCGCGAACTCATCGCCCGCCTGCGGGCGGTTCTTCGGCGCTCCGGCGAGCCTCCGCGCCCGGAGCAGCGCCCTCCCTACGACAACGGTACGCTCTACCTCAACTTTGCGACCTATGAGGTCAGGGTGCGCAACAAGCCGGTCGAGCTGAGCCCCATCGAATTCCGGCTCCTGAGGCACCTGGTCACAAACCCCGAGATCGTTTTTTCGCGGGACCAGCTCCTGGATTCCGTGTGGGGGCGGGACACCTTTGTGATGCCGCGCACGGTCGATGTCCATGTGCAGAAACTGCGGGCCCTCATCGAGAAGGACCCGGCCCACCCCCAGATGATCCTGACGGTCCGAGGCGCCGGCTACAAGTTCCAGCCGAAGGCGAAATGATACGCAAGCTTTGGATACGGTTCCTGCTCCTCTATCTCGCAGTGGTCTTCCTTGCCGTTTGCGTTGCCTCACTCTACTCGCACGTGCGGCTCCGTTCCTTCTTTGTGAGCCTTCTCGAGGAAGACCTGCACCGCACGGCCCGAACCCTCTCGGGGCTTCTGGACCTCGGGGCGGGCGAAGCGGCCCTGGACGCCCTGTGCCGCGAGCTGAAAGAAGGGTCGGGGTATCGGGTCACACTGATCGACCCGAGCGGCAGGGTCCTGGGCGATTCGGACCGGGACGCATCCTCCATGGAGAATCATCTCTACCGCCCGGAGGTTCGCGATGCCCTCCGCAAGGGATTCGGCTCCTCCATCCGGTTCAGTCACACCATGAGCTACCCGATGCTCTACGGCGCCTTTCGCGCCGGTTCCGGGGGATCTTCCTATTTCTTGCGCCTTTCGGTGCCCCTGCACGGCGTGTCCGCCGAGCTGTCCAAGATGCGCCTGACGATCCTTCAGGGAACCCTGCTAGCCTTTCTGGCAACGATCCCGGTTCTCTTCCTGCTCTCCCGGAGGATGAGCCGCCGGGTCGAGCGCATCACGACATTCGTGCAGGCGGCCCGAAAAGGAGACCTGAGCCGCAGGTTGTATGTCGGCAGCCCGGACGAACTGGGCGTCTTGGAAGAGGAACTGGACGCGGTTGCCGAAGAGATGAGCGGGCGAATCGAGGGACTCGTCTCGGAGAGAGAGCGCCTGAAAACACTCCTCGAGGCCATCCAGGACGGGATCATTCTGGTGGACGCGGAGGACCGCATCCAGTTCATGAACGCCTACGCGCGGGAGATCGTCGGAAGCGAGGCGGGCACACCGGTCGGCAGGCGCCTGATGGAGGTGGTGCGCAGCGACGAACTCCATGGCCTGATTCGAAGCGCACGCGAGGAGATTCAGCCGCCGGAGCCCATAGAGGTCCTCCTTCTCCGGGATCCGGAGCGCCCCTTCCTGGCAAGAGCCAGGGCCCTTCGGGACTCCGTACACGGCGCTTCCGGTGCCTGTCTGGTGGTGCTCAGGGACGTCTCCGAGCGAAAACGCCTGGAGAAGGTTCGTGCCGACTTTCTGTCCCGCGTGAGCCATGAACTGCGCACTCCCCTCACCCTGATCAAGGGATTCGTCGAGACCCTGCAGGACGAAGGCTTCCAGAATCCGCGGGAGGCGCAGCGGTACCTGTCGGTCATCGATGAGAACACGGACCGGCTCGTGAGGCTGGTGGGCGATCTGGTGCGGCTTTCCTCCATCGAGCTGGGCAGGCTTCCCTTACGCGTGCAGGGGGTCCCGTTGAAAGATCTGGTGCACAGGGCCGCTCAATCCTTTGAGGTGCGTGCGAAAGAGAAGGGGCTCGAATTGGCCCTGGAGATTCCCGAAGGGCTGCCCCTGGTCATGGCCGATCCGGACCGGCTGACCGAGATCCTGTTCAATCTCCTGGACAATGCCATCAAGTTCACTCCCCAGGGAAGGATCCGCGTGAGCGCGGCCTTGCGGCCGGCCGATGCGGAGCCGCGGGAAGAGGCCGGCCCGACAGGCTTTCTGAAGGGGGCGGAGGGCGAGTCGAAGTTCCTCTATGTGCCGCCCGCGACGAGAAGCGCGGCAGGGTTCGTGGCGCTGGAGGTGGAGGACACCGGGTTCGGGATTCCGGCCGGCGAGCTGCCCCGGGTCACGGAACGGTTCTTTCAGGGCGAGCGCAGAGGGCAGGAGAAGGAGAAGGGCAGCGGTCTCGGACTGGCCATCGTCAAGCACCTGGTCAAGGTCATGGGGGGGCGGCTCTCGATCCGGAGCCGGGAGGGCCGGGGCACCGCGGTCGAGGTCACCCTGCCTGCGGCGCCGGAAGAGGACGACCGTCCCGAGGAAGGCGGCCCGGCCGATGAGGTCCACCATGCCCTTGCCTAGGGTCATGGATTTCTCCGAGGAGGACCTTCAGAGCCTCCGAAGCGCCCGGGCCCTGCTGGAAAGGCCCAGCTTCGCCGCGAAGATCTCGAATCTGGTCGGTCTTCCCCTCGAAAAGGGATTCAAGGTCCTGCCTGCCGGCTGGTCGAACTCGGTGCAGTCCGCCGCACAGAACGCCCTTCTCAAGGCCCTGGACTTCGCCGTGTCGACCCTGGATGAGAGGGATGCCCGGGGTCCGGCAAACCTTCTTCACAAGATCTCGGTCGCGGCGGCGGGGGCCGTGGGAGGGGCCCTGGGGTTTCCAACGCTCGCCCTGGAACTCTCCCTGTCGACAACGATCATGCTGCGTTCCATCGCCGATATTGCGCGCAGCGAGGGCGAGGACGTCCGGACGATCGACGCGAAGCTTTCCTGCCTGGAGGTCTTCGGTCTTGCCGGTGCCCAGAGGGCGGAAAACCCTGCCGAGACCGGCTACTATGCCGCTCGCGCGGCCCTGGCCGGAGCGGTTGCGGAGGCGGCCCGCACCATCGCCGTTCAGGGACTCAGGGAGCAGAATGCGCCGGCCCTGGTGCGCCTGATCGCAGCGATTGCGGCGCGGTTCGGCGTCGTTGTCTCCGAAAAGCTCGCGGCCCAGGCGCTGCCTTTCGTGGGCGCCGCGGGCGGCGCGTTCATCAACACGATATTCATCAGTCACTTCCAGGATGCGGCGCGCGGACATTTCATCGTTCGAAGGCTCGAACGGAAGTATGGGGCGGATGCCGTACGAGCCCGCTACGAAAGACTCTGACCCGCTTACGCAGAACGACGCCCGGCGCGAGGCGCCCGGCCGGAGCGCAGGACACCTCGCGTTGTTCCTGTCACGGGCGCCCCGCTAGAAACTCATCTGAAGAACGGTCTGCACCCGCCAGTCGTCGGCCAGGTCCCTGTCCGCCGAAGGGGCCTTTCCGATGCCGCCGTTGTTCCGGTCGTACATCGTCCGCTCGTACGCGACGAGCCAGATCCAGTGATGGTAGAACTCCCAGGCCAGACCGCCGTTGGCCAGGTCGTAGGCGTCATCCCCTGAGGTGACTTCATCCTTTCTGTCCGGGTCGAAGCGATCGTAGCGTGCGAAGAAATTGAGCTTGCGATGGAGGACGGGCAGCCGGGTGTTGAAGAAAACCGAGTACCCTTCTCCGCGAAGGGCCTCGTCCGTTCCGGGGACGACCAGGCTTCCGCTGTTGTTTCCCCACGTCCACGCATACTGGCCGGTAAAGGTGATCCAGGCGTTCTGGTAACTCAGCATGCCGAGCTGAACCCTGTAATCCGGGAAGTCGTTCACGTTTCTCTGGTTGCCCTCTCCGTACAGGCCGAAGTAACTCGCCTGCAGCCCGGGGACAAGATCGGGCAAGGGGCGCAGGGTCACGCGCCACTCGGGGAGCTTGTTGTCGTTCTCCTCATCGGCGTGGTATCCGGAACCGTTGTAAACCCCCACGTGCCAGCTTCCGTACCGCCCCGCGTAATACTTGCTCACCTCGTCCTGGTAGGCCTTGTCGAGCTGCCCGCCGAAGTGACCTCGTATGCTGACGCCCAGGTCTGCGGAGTTGAAGGTCTTTGCGCGTTCGAGGAACATCGTGCCCTGGCAGCGATACGGGTTGATGTGCTCTTCGAAGTCCAGCCAGGGCATGTGTCCCATGCCGATTTCGGACCTCATGTCCGTGAAGGCGGCCACGTTCGGCGGAACAATCTCCGCATAGAGATACTTGAGCCGCAGCTTGAAATCCCCGGTGTCATCCTGCGTGACGTCCGGGGTGATGCGGAACCCGAGCCAGGGTGTGAGCTTCTTCTTGACGATGAGGTACCCTCGGGTGATCTGGAAGCGGTTGAAGGATTGGTCGTCCTTTTCACGCCCCCCTGAATAGTCGAAGTAGGCCAGGGTCCCGATTTCCATTCCCCCCAGGAAGCTGAGCACCTTGTCCATCGCGCCTTCCCGTTCTTGGAGCTGCTCGAACTCCTCGTCCGAAACGATCCCCTTCTTGTGGAGATTGTCGAGCAGGGTTTCCCCTCCGTCGCCGGCAGCCGATGCCGGGACGGGCTCGCTCCAGAGACCGAGGGTGAGGACAAGGCACGCCGCCCCCCTGACGATTCCGACGACTTGTGTGGGCATCTTCCTTCTCTTCGCAAGCATCCGTTTCCCTCCTTTGCGTGCGCGTTGGCCTGTTTTTTGATCCCGAGGCGCCCCCGCGACTCCGCGGGCGGTTTTTGAAGCTTATATAAAGGCATGGTCAAGCAACCATTACCTTCTCATCAAGGTTTTATTAAGAACATCGGCCGTGTCCCGATGCACGGAAATGCCCATGCTGCAGAAAACCCAGGCCTTCGCCGCTCAGAGATTTCCGATACCCCGCCATGTTTCCTTGAACAAGAATTAACCCCTCCTTGAAGGTTGCTTAACGAGGGCATGCAAAGATTGCCGGGTATATCGAATCGATGGAACTGTATGAAGCGGGCGGACGCGAAGCCCGGAACCGCGGGCAGCCCGGTTTGCCGGTCCATGCAGACCCGCCTGGAAGGAGGGTAGCAAAGATGAAACGCTTTACGGGCCTTCTGGCCGTTCTCGCCGTGCTGGGGACGGCCGGCCTTGCCGCAGCCGCTTTCGAGACGGGCAGTCTGATTCAGGTCGTTTACAAGAACGATGACGCAGAGGTGGGCACGGACCTTCTGAATCTTCTCACCTTCGACCTGGGCCTGCAGAACGTGGTGGTCTCCCCGGCCGGGACGGTGACCCTGGGCCAGTTCGTGACCACCAATGACTGGGCCGACCTTTCGCTGGCCTTCTTCAGCTACACCGGGCCCACGGACAACCGCGTCTATTTCGCGACCACCCAACCGACCGCGCCGACCGCGAGGTCCAACAGCTGGAGCGCCTTCCTGGGGGCCTTCGACGGGGTCATTCAGTACTACGGCGGGCTGGGCGCCGGCTCGACGGTCGTGGGGGACCCGGATCAGCCCAACTCCTACTGGACGAAGATGGACTCGACGAACACGCCGGGGCAGTATGCGGGCCTCAACGCGGACATCGCGTTCGGCGAGGTGACGCTGGAGGCGCTGAACCCTGCCGGGGGCTTTGTGGACATGTACCTGTACAAGTTCGAACGGGTGGGAAGGGACGTCGTCCTCGTGCCCGGCAGCGGCGCCGATTACACGGCCGTCCTGCGCCTGCGGCGCGACGGCAGCACCGTGCTCAACCCGCCCATGGCGGCCGTCGCCCCGGTGATCGACCCGATCGCCGACGGCTCCGCCACGGCAGGCCAGCCTTACACGGGCCCCGCACCGAGCCTTTCGCAGGGCACGCCCCCGATCACCTGGACGCTTGCGGCCGGGCCGGCGGGCATGACGATCAACAGCGGGACGGGCGTGGTCTCGTGGCCGAACCCCACGACCGCAGGCAGCCCGCACACAGTGACGATCCAGGCAACGAACAGCGCGGGCTCGGACCAGGAGAGCTGGGGGCTCACGGTCACCTCAACGGCCGTCGCTCCGGTCATCGCCGAGATCGCCGACGACAGCGCGGTGGCCGGTTTGCCTTACACGGGCCCGACGCCGAGCTTGTTGCAGGGGACGGCGCCGATCGCCTGGACGCTGGTTGCCGGGCCCTCCGGCATGGTGATCGACGGCGGCACGGGCGTGGTGTCGTGGCCGAGCCCCACGACCGCGGGCAGCCCGCACACGGTGACGATCCGGGCGGAGAACACGGCGGGCTCGGACGAGGAGAGCTGGCAGCTCATCGTGAGCGCGACCTCGGTCGCCCCGGTCATCGATCCGATCGGGGACGACACGGCCACTGCGGGGGTGCCCTACACGGGCCCTGCGCCGAGCCTTTCCGAGGGGACGCCGCCGGTCGCCTGGACGCTGGTCGCCGGGCCCTCCGGAATGACAATCAACCCGTCCACGGGCGTGGTCCTCTGGTCGAACCCGTTGGTTGCAGGCAGCCCCCACACCGTGACGATCCGGGCGGAGAACACGGCGGGCTCGGATGAGGAGAGCTGGCAGCTCGCCGTGACCGAAAACGTGATCGCCCCGGTCATCGGTGCGGTCGCGGATGAACTGATCGAGGCCGGAGTGCCTTACACGGGTCCGACACCGAGCCTTTCCGAGGGAACCCCCCCCGTGACCTGGGCGCTGGCCGCCGGGCCTGCGGGCATGACGATCAACCCGTCTACGGGCGTGGTCCTCTGGTCCGTCCCCGTGGCCGCGGGCAGCCCCCACACGGTGACGATCCGGGCGGAGAACGAGGCCGGCTCGGACGAGGAAAGCTGGCAGCTGACCGTGGTCACGAGCACGGACGAGATTCCCGCCCCCACGGTGAACAACCCGGTCAGCGGCGGTACGGTCACCGCACGCATGCCGACCCTGTCCGTGAACAACTCTCTCTTTGCGGGATCGGCGGAGCTCTCCTACGAGTTCGAGCTTTACTCCGGCCCGAACCTCACCGATTTCGTAGCCTCCAGGATCGTGCCCGAGGGCGATTTGATTACCTCCTGGTTCCTTTCCGCGACGCTCTCGGACAACGCGACCTATTACTGGCGGGCCCGGGCCACGGACGGGGCGGTTGCCAGCAACTGGATGTCGACCGCGGTCTTCTTCGTGAACACGGCCGGCGCCGATACCGACGTCGATATCGAGGCGTCCCAATTTGTATCCTTGTCCGCGGCGGAGATCGTCACGGTGAGCGTCGAAGACCCGGACAGCCCGATCTTCGGCACGGCGGTCCGCATACCGCCGGGAGCGCTCTCCGAGGACGCCTTCATCACGATCGGCGCGGTCACCAACCCGCCGGCCCTGCCCGACAACACAAAGGCCATCGGACGGGTCATCCTTTTCGGTCCGGAGGGCATACGCTTCGCTACACAGGTCACGATCCTGATCCCATATACCGAGGAGGATCTGGAGGAGGCGGGCGCGGCGGATCCTTCCCAGTTGGAAGTCTTCACATACGACACGTCGACGCTGGCCTGGGAAAAGGTCACCGTGGCAGGCGTCGATACCAATAACCGCAGGCTCATCGTGACGCCCAGCGGCTTCTCCATGTACACGACCGCAGTGACCGTCAAGACCCAGCCGCCCTCAACCCCCCCGGACGACTGCGACGGCGGCCCCTGTTTCATCGCCGCCGCGGGGGAGTGCAATTCGGAACCTTCGGCCGGCCGAGGCGCCGCCCTTGCCCTCGAATGGGGCTTGCTCGTTGCGGTCCTTCTGGGCGCTGCGCTCATCTTGTCCAATGGAATTCGCAGGGAAGGAGTCGAGAGTTGAAGCGCTACAGGAGAGAATTTCACGAACACTCCACGAGATAGTAACGCGTCCTTGAGGACAGGGTTGCATGATTTGAGGTACAAGAGGTCTGCGATCGCAGAAGAGGGAAAGGGGCATGTCTGACGGAATTCGAACTCCGGTCCTGAGGAGGCCCGGCAGGGACAAAGAGGAGAAGCTCAGGGAATTCTTCCGGTACATGAAGAACCTCCAGGAGCAGAGGTTCACGGGCTATGTGAAGGTGAACTTCAGTCAGGGCAGCCTCAGCCGGATCGAGAAGTTCGAAGAGATCCTGAAAGACTAGGGCGCAACCCTCGGTTGCGAGGCCCCCAGGCCGGCCGTCGGAAATCCCCTGTGAGGAAAGACCGCTGCTCGGGCACTTCGCTGGCTTGTCGGTAAGGCAGGGACCAGGAAGCCCGGATCCGGAGCGAGGCGCTCGGGACCCGGGCTTTTCCGTTTCGGGTCACAAAGACGCCTTCACGAACACGCGATGGAAAGATCATCTCTTCGTGATGACCGACGGCTTTCGGCTGATTTACCATCAGCAGGCAACAGGCAAAGGGTTGCGCCAGGATCGGGTACTTTGCTGGCAACGTGGCAAGAGGGACCAGAAAGCCCGGAAATCAGTGCCTTCACGGTCCCCTCGAGGACACAGTGAAGGTCTTGGCCCAAGGATCGAGAGAAAGGGGGTGATAACAAGCAAGAGGCGGGAGGACGAAGCGGGGAAGGAAACGGTGGGGGTGTTTTCGATCCCCCATGAAACAAACCAACGAAGCAGTGGAGGATAATGGAATGAAACGGGTACTCCTGATCACCATCATGGCCGTCGCCTTTGCGTTCGCCCTGAGCGCGCCGTCGATGGCCGCCTTCGAGGTCGGGACCCTGACGGTGAGCCTCTACAACGACGAGGACAAAGACGTCGGGTTCGACCCGGGCATCAATCTCGCAACGCTTGCGGCCGGCACACCGGTCACGGTGACGGTGAACCGAAACGCATTCTCCGCAACGATCGGCTGGAACCTGATCGACGCGGGCGTCTTCGGCTACAGCGGCTCCACCGACGACAAGGTGTTCTTTGCCACAACCTCTCCTGTCGCGCCTGCCGTCGTGAGCGGAAGCTGGAACGCCTTCAAGGGCGCGGATGACGGCGTGAAGCTCTACTACCGAAACAAGGGAACGAACCCGGCGGTGGGCCTTGCCTCGGACTTCGGCTCTTACTGGGTGAAGATGGACTCGGCCACCACGCCCGGGCAGTACGCAGGCCTGAACGCGGATTCCCCGGTCGGCGAGGCGAATCTCGCGCCCCTGGCTTCGGGCGGCTCGGTGACGATGTATCTTTACAAGTTCATGAGGAACGCAAACCGTGATGTCGTCCTGGTTCCGGGGCCCAGCACGCCGTACTGGTGCGTCGTTACCCTGAAGACGGGAAGCGAACCGCCCGGAGGCTGCACGGCCGAAACCGCCTCGACCCTTGGCACGACGCCGGCCCCGAAGTCGATTCCCACCGTGTTTCTCGCGCTGATCCCGCTGGCGACGCTTGTGACCCTGCGGGCGAGGAAGCGACGGGCCTAACCGGCATGCGCCTCGGTGTGAACAAACAGCGGGAAACCGCCCGAGAAGAAAACCGACCCAGAAAAAGGACAAAGGAGACAAGAGAATGAAGCGAGTACTGAAAGCAACCGCACTGTCCGCCGCCCTCGTGCTGCTCGCCGGAGCAGCGGCAAGCGCGGCCACGATCGACATCAACCTCTACGGCGCATCGGCCCAGTACCTGTTCTGGAACGATGCGGCCGACAATTTCCTCACCGGACAAGGCTGCACCAACGTGGAGCAGGCCCAGGACGCCACCCTCAAACATGGAATCACGAAGGGCACCTGCGGGGCGGATACGGTGTACATCCGCTACTCCGCCAAGGCCTCCTTCGACGGCATCTATTCGTGCAAGGGCCAGGTTCCCCCGGACGGGCAGGAGTCCTGCGCGGCCTCGGGACCGAGGTATCGCGAGATGGCCAATCAGGTGACCTGGGCGGGTCCCCCGCCGGCCATGGGTACGGTCACGAGCCTCTCTTGCCAGGTGGTCGGCATCGGCGCCTCGGACGTGGCCGGTGAGACCTTCGGCCAGTCGAGCCACGGCCAGCTCAAGGGCCACCTGGGCGGCGGCTACATTGACCGCAGCATCCCGGCCATCGACACGACCGGCATGACATTCTACCGGCCTCTGGTCGTGCCCTTCGGCTTCTTTGCGAACACCGCGGCCGGGATCACCAACCTGACCCGGCTTCAGGCCCTGCTGATCTTCTCCGGCAAGGCGGAAAACTGGAGCGACTTCGGGCCCTCCTATGCGAACAAGGACATCATCGCCTGCCTGCGCCACGCCGGCTCCGGGACGCATGCGAGCCTGGACGCGGCCGTGATGCGCGGCGACTGGCCGCTCGTGACCTACGAGGACGCCCCGTACATCTACTTCAACGACGGCTCGTCGGACGAGATGAAATGCGTCAACCTGAACGCAGGGCAGTCCACTGGGAGCTTCGCCGCCGTGGGGTACGCGGATGCGGACCAGGAACTGAACTGCGGTCCGGGCAAGACCTATGCGAACACGGCCGCTGTCAATCACGAGGGCGTGCCGGCCCTGAAGGACAACATCAAGAACGGCGTGTACAACTTCTGGTCGGCCCAGTGGTGCTACGAGTGCGCCCCCTCCAATACGACCCTTCACCCGTGGGTCCAGAACCTGATGACCTTTGCCTCCAATGCCGCGAACCTGCCCGCCTCCAAGGCAGCTTACTGGGCGAGCAATGAAGAGATGAACGTGGAGAAGGCCAACGACTTCGCCATGCCGCAGTTCAAGCCGTAGACCGACCCCAAGAGAGGGTGCGGGTCAGGCGAACGCGGGAAACCTGCATTGCCTTCGAGAAAGAGAAGGGAAAGGGGCCTCTTCGGAGGCCCCTTTTTTCATGAGGGCAACACGGGCGAAACAAAAACTGCAGCATTTTACGGAATCGCAACCATATCGCAAAGGTTGCTTAACGGAAAGTTCAGCAATTCGTAACCGTATCATAAGACCGGCGAAACAGGGATGCAGGAAGATAATAGCCCGAACCAATGCAAACGTAATTACTCACGGGACCATTGCCACCCCTCACCTTGATCCTCTCCCCTCAAAGGGGAGAGGAAAAGACTGCGGCATCAATCCCTTCTCCCCCTCGGGGAGAGGGAAAGGGTGACGGGGAGTCCAGAGGCATCGACTGTGAGGTGGTGCGTTCGTATTGGGTCCTGCGAGGCAGACCATGCGAGGCCTCAAGGCGAAAGGAAAGGGGTCACGTTCCATGCGGTTCGAGCGGAAGAGGCATGCCGCGCTTTTCCTCCTGCCGGCTATCCTGGCGGTCCTCGCTTCAGGATGCGAAAAGAGCGAAAGCGCACCGGCTGTGGAGGCCGGAGACGAGGTGCGCGTACACTACACGTGCCGACTCAAAGGGGGTGAACTGGCGGCCACAACGCGGCGGGAGGCGGCCGGGGACGCCTCCGTCAAGAAGTCTCCTCTCTTCTCTCCGGAGACGGCCTACGAGCCCCTTCTTCTGACGGCCGGTCCCGGGGAAGCGCCGGAATACGGGAGGACGCAAAACCTCAAGCGCGCCCTGTCGAACGGTCTCTCCGAGGCGGTCGTAGGGATGCGTGTGGGCGAGGAGCGCCGGCTGCAACTCGAGGCGGAGGTGCCGCCCGGGCTCGCGGGCGGCGAGCGGTTCCTCGAGATGGCCCGGGTCAGAAAGAGAGACAAAGAGAAGACCATGTCCGCCGGGCTGTATGCGAAGTTTCAGAAGGACAAGGCCCCCGAGGTCGGCCAGCAAATTGCGTTGGCGCCCGGTTTCACCGGAACGGTCACCTCCGTGTCCGGGGACCAGGTCGCGCTTCGCGTCTCGGCGGAGCCGGGCACCGAGATCGACACGCTCTTCGGCAAGGGAACGATTTTCGACCGCGGGGATCATTACGAGATCGAGATCGACGCGCGGAAGGGAAGCCTGATCCGGATGGGAAACCTTGTGGGACGCATCACCGAGGTGGACGAGGAGTTGATCACCACCGACTTCGGCCATCCCTTCGGGGGCGAGGTCCTGGTCTGCGACGTGAAGCTGGAAGGAATCGAGCGGAAGGCCCCGGCTCCGGGCAGCAGGGTCGTCCGGGAAGGCGACTGGGTCGAAGCCGAGGTGACGGTCTCCCTGGCGGACGGAAGCCCGGTTTCCGCGAGCGAGGCCCTCGGGGACGTCCATCCGGCGGCGGCCGGGGAGGCCGGCGCTGAGGGCCCGGTGCTCCAGAGCCTTCTGGCGGGAAGCGCGGAGCCCCCCCTGGGCCTGGGCGAGGCGGTGATCGGGATGGCCGCGGAGGAGACGAAGAAATGGGAACTGCCGCCGGAGAGGGCCAAAGGGCCCTGGGACCCTGCCAAGCTCCAGGAGTTTCCTCGTGTCAGGCGGGAGCCCAGGACGTTCCGGATGAAGACGGAGCAATACGCGAAAAAGACGGGGTCGTTTCCGAAAGGGGGCGACGTCGTGAACCTGCTGCCCTATTTCAAGACGCGCGTCGTGCAGGCGGGCGTCGAGGATTCCCTCCTCGAGCATCTCGCAGGCGACGGCGAGGCGGTCGAGGACGGATTCGGGACCACGGAGATCCGTGTCGAGGGGGAGGAAATCGTTCTCACCTTGACGCCGAGGGTCGGCGCGGCCTTCGAGGCGGACGGGCTTCGGGGGAGGGTGCGTTCCGCGGGGGACGATACCTTCACGGTCGACCTCAACCACCCGCTGGCGGGCAAGGCCCTCGTGGTGAGCGCGCGCCTGGTTTCGCTGATCCCGGGCTCCGAGTTTCGCAGCAGAAGGATCCCCTGGATCGAAGACCACGAGGCCGGACTCGCCGCGGCCCGCAGGAGCGGCAAGCCCGCGGTGCTGGTTCTTTACGCGGACTGGTGCGCGTACAGCCGGAGGCTCTTCGACGAGACCTTCGAAGACCCTCGGATCAAGGCGCTGGAGGACCGGTTCGTGTGGGTGAAGGTCAACTCGGATCTCCAGAGTGATCTGCAGGCACTCTACCGCCAGCAGGGATTCCCGACGATCGTGCTGTTGAGCCCGGACGGGCAGGTTGCCAAAACCCTGGACGGATTCAAGGACGCCGCGACCCTTCGGTCGGAACTCGGCGCCGGGCCCTGACGGGCCTTCATGAAACGAAGCCGATGCAAGCCCAAAACCCTTTTCTTTCCTGACGATCGAGAGGCCCGCAAAGTGTCTGGAAAGTGCTCCAAGCGCCGCCTGAACCTCTGCCTCGCCCTCTGTCTCTGCCTCTTGCCCGTGGCCTCGACCGGCAACGCCCAGGAGTCGGATCCGGACGAAGACATACTCTTCGAGATTACCGGGTTCAAGGTGGAGGGCAACACGATCCTACCGGAGGAGAAGATCCGGGAGGCGCTCTCGTCCTTCACGGGGCCGGAAAAGGGTTCGGCGGACGTGGAGGCGGCTCGGGACGCGCTGGAAAAGACCTATCATGAAAGCGGATACATATCGGTCCTGGTCAACATCCCGCCGCAGCGGGTCGAGGACGGCACGGTCCGTCTCGATGTGATCGAGGGCAGGATCGGCACGGTCCGCGTGACCGGGAACCGCTATTTCACCATGGAGAAGATACGGCGGGACCTGCCCGGGCTCGCCGCGGGCGAAATCCTCTATCTGCCCAGGGTCCAGCAGGAACTCACCGTGCTCAACCGGAACCAGGACCTGAAGGTCGCGCCGGTCCTCATGCCGGGAAGGGAGCCGGGCACGGTCGATGTCGAGTTAAAGGTCAAGGACAGGCTGCCGCTTCACGGCAGCGTGGAGCTGAACAACCGCGCGATCCACGACACCACCGAACTTCGGCTCAACGCGATGATCCGTTACGACAACCTCTGGCAGAGGGAGCATTCGATCTCGTTCCAGTACCAGACCTCCCCGCAGGACACCGGGGAGGTGCAGCTTTTCGCCGGCTCCTACGTACTGCCGAATCCGTGGAAGCGGACCCACGCCCTGGTTGTCTACGGACTTGTCTCGGACAGCGACACGGCCTTCGGGTCCGGCTTCGAGGTGATCGGAAAGGGGATGCTTGTCGGGGCGCGTTACCTGGTTCCCCTGCCGGCCCTCGACGTGGGGGACTTTCTCGAGGGCTGGCCGGTCCGGTTCGGCCTCTACACCCACAACGCCTCCCTCGGGTTCGACTACAAGGATTTCGACGAGAGCGTTGGGTTCGATACGGCGACCGGGGAAGAGACCCAGACGCCCATCAGCTATCTCCCCTTCGCGTTCGCCTACAACGCCGCCCTGGCCGATCCCTGGGGAACCACGAGGTTCCAGACCTCCCTGAACATGGCCTTCCGGCACATCGTGACGGACCAGTCGGAGTTCGAGGAGAAGCGGTTCGAGGCCTTGGGCAACTATGTTTACGGCGTGGCCGGGGCGGACCGCCTGCAGAGGCTGCCTTATGGGATGAGCCTCTTCCTGAAGCTCGACGGCCAGGTCGCCAGCGAGCCGCTGGTCTCCAACGAGCAGTTCATCGCAGGGGGCATGGAGAGCGTGCGCGGGTACCTCGAAAGCGAGGCCACGGGCGACGACGCCCTCCACGGCATTGTCGAGCTTCACGGCCCGGACCTGGCCGGCCTCGTCTCCCTTGGGATCCGCGCGGGCGTGGATCCTTTCGCCTTCTATGACCGTGCCGCTCTTTGGGTCAAGGATCCCCTGCCGGGTGAGTGCGGTTCCTCCAAGCTGGAGGGTGCAGGCGTGGGCGTTCGGGGGTGGATCACCGACTATCTGGAATATGAACTGGACTGGGCCGTGGCCCTCTCCCGTACGGACCAGACCGAGGAAGGCACAAACCGGGTCCATTTCCGGGTCAAGGCTCAGTTCTGATTGGAAGGACGGACAAGAGAATGCATCGATGGAATGACGGAAACCGGCCCTGGCGTCCCCGGATCGCCTGCCTCCTTTGCTTCCTCATCGCCACGGCCCAGCCGGCCGGGTACGCACTTGGCGACGGACCCAGCATCCCGGGGTTCCACGGTGCGGTTCCCAAAACGACGGCGGTGCCGTCCTCGCACTCCCTGCCCGCGGTCCGGAACGTGGTTCAGGGGGTCTCCGCGATCGAGCAGCCGGCCGAGAACCGGCTCATCGTCCGCCAGGATCAGAAGCGGGCGATCGTCGAGTGGGATTCCTTCGACATCGGGGAGCAGGCCTGGACGCACTTCGACCAGAAGGGAAATGCCGACTGGGCCGCGCTGAATCGCATCTATGACCGGAACCCGAGCCGGATCTACGGAAGGCTCACCTCGGACGGCAGGGTCTTCCTGATCAACCAGAACGGCATCCTTTTCGGTCCGGGATCGAGGGTGGACGTGGGTTCTCTCACCGCCTCTGCGCTCAATCTGCGAGACCAGGACTTCCAGGACAACCTCAACCGGTTTCGGGCGGAGAACTACACCGACCCGGACAGCCCGGCCAATCTGGAGGCCTCGGTTGTGAACGCGGGGGCCATCACCACGGGGACGGGCGGCTCGGTCTTTCTCATCGCTCCCTCCGTGGCAAACGAGGGCTCGATCGACTCTCCCACAGGGCAGATCGGGCTCGCTGCGGGCGAGGAGGTGACCATCGTTCCGACCCCGGATGCCCAGAAGCGCCTGGCGCGCATCGTAGACGTGCGGACGGGCGGGGCCCCCGGCGAGGCGGTGAACGGGCCGGCCGGGCAGCTCGCCGCGGACAGCGGGCTGGTGGGCATGTACGGCAAGGTCGTCAACCAGCAGGGCCTGGTCCGTTCCGTGCGGACGCTGCAGAGGGGCGGGAACATCGAACTGTGCGCCGCCGAAAAGGTGGTGACCGGCAAGGACAGCCGGACCCTTTCCCCGGTTTCGGACTCCGAGGAGGCGATCGTCGGGGCGACCTTTCAGCCGAGCCGCGTGAGCCTCTGGGGTCTCTCCCTCGACAGCAGCGACCCCACGGTTCCGCGGGCGCCCGCCAAGACGATCGAGCACTGCGGAACGATCGAGGCGCCCTCCGGCGTCGTCACGCTCAAGGCCGAGGACAGGGTGTACCTCGAGAACGGAAGCCGGATCGATGTCGGCGGGCTCTGGGTCGACCGGCCCGCCGAGAAGAACCTGGTCAAGACCCAGCTCAACAGCGTCGAGCTCGCCGACGACTTCGGCCAGAAGGAAGGGGTGCTCCGGGGCGGCACGATCTCGTTCAACGCTCGCGAAGGCTCCGCCATCGGCCACGTGGAGGGGGCGCTCGCCACCGAGGCGAAGACGGCCCGGGAGATGAGCACCCAGGGCGGCACGATCGAGATCTCCTCCACCGCCTTCGGCTCGGGCGAGCTCATCGTCAAGGAAGGGGCGGAACTGGATTTCTCCGGCGGGGGCTTTTCGTACGGAAAGGGCCACGCGGACACCACCATGCTCCGGTCCGGCCTGCAGGTCTACGACGTGAGCGAGGCACCCCAGTGGGTCCGCTACGATGCGATCCTGGGCCTTCACGAAAAGAGGCACGAGCGATACGGGGTGCTCGAGTCCTTCGAGGGGGTCTACTACGGCGGCGCGGCACCCTTGAGGCAGTACTGGGCGGCCCACATCGAGGGAGAAGACGCGGGAACGCTCAAGCTGGACGCGAGGACCCTCGTTCTGGACGGCCGGATGGACGGCTCGGTCGGCAGGGGGATCTTCCAGACCGAGGAGGGGGACCCGGAGGACGAATACGGCTTCCGGACGGCCCGGGGGCTCAGGGAGCCTCGAGGAGGCAAGCTTCAGATCGGGTCCAGCTCGGGCAGCAGCATCGACGAGATCGACTTCATGGTGGGAGAGATCGTGGTCAAGCGGGACGTGGCGCCCCTGCCCCGGAGCTTCGAGGCCGACGACGCGGTCCCGGACCGGTTCCCGGGCGACGAGAACCTGGCGGCCACGCAGTTCCCCGGCTGCGACGGCGCCCACGAGCCCGTGCCCGTCAAGACAAGCTACCTTTCCGCGGAAAAGCTGAGCAGCTCGGGCTTGAGCGAGGTGAGCCTTGCGACCAACACGCGGATCAAGATCGATCCCGATGCGTCCATCTCCCTGCCTGCCGGCGGGACCTTCGCGGCGACGGCGAACAGCATCGTTCACGAGGGGGAGCTGAGCGTTCCGGCCGGGATCGTCTCTTTCACGGTTAAAGACAACTTCACGACCTTCGAAACCATTCTCCTGGGCGCGAATGAGGGGGAGGCGAACCCTCATTACGTCCCCTACGAGCACAAGGGACGGATCCTGTTCGCGGACGGAAGCCGGCTGACCGCGGCCGGCGAGCGGATCGACAACGCCTTCGCGGGTGTCGGGACGGTGGATGAACTCCGGGCGGGCCGGGTGGACGGCGGTCTCGTCCGGGTCGGCGATGAGACCGGGTTCGGCGAGGGGATCGTCATCCGTTCCGGCGCCATGCTCGACGTGAGCGGCGGTTTCGAGATCGCCCCCGAGGGAACGGTGTCGGGCGGAGACGCAGGCCGCCTGGAACTGCAGGCCTTGAGGATCCGCGCGGACGGGGATCTCCGGGGGCACGCCCTGGCGGGAAGCGAGGGCGGGAGCCTCGTCCTGCACGCAGGCGAGATCACCGTGGCGCCGGCCGGCGGAACGGTAGACCGGCAGGCCCCCGAGCATCTCATCGTCACCGACGATCTGCTCGATAAGACCGGCTTCTCCCATGTCACGCTCAGGGCCCAGGAGGGCGTCACGGTTGCGCAAGACGCGGTCTTTTCGCCTTCTCGGGCGAGGCTTGCGGATCCCCTGTCCGGGAACGCGGTCCCTGCAGGCAGCCTGGGCGAAAACGTCTATGCCCTGTCCGGGGAGGCCGTCTTCCCGGAGGGCGAATGGGTCGAGCTGCCGCCGGAGTTTGCCGGGGACTCCTCGTTGACCTTGCAGGCCGGCAGACTGGTCGAACGGGGCATCTTCAAGCCCGAGCCGAACCTCGAGGCCGAGGCGGTCGTCGAGGCGGGCGCTCGTCTGGAGGTGTGGCCGGAAGGCGAAATCGGTGTGGAAGGCCCCCTCGTCCGGATCGCCGGCGTCCTGGAGGCCCGGTCCGGAAGCGTGAGCGCCGTTGCCGGCGAGGGCGACCTGACCGTGATGCAGGGAGGCGGCATCCTGGCGGCGGGTTACAACATGCCGCAGACAAACGCACTCGCCCGGGGACTGCGCGTCAATTATACGCCCGTGGCGGCCGGAAGCATCGCGCTCGAGGCGGAAAAGGGAAATGTGGTTCTCGAGCCCGGCTCGCTCGTTGATGTCTCCGGCTCGGAGCCGGTCCGAGTTCTTCTGCAGCAGCCGGACGGCAGCCTCGCCGTCGCGTACGTGGCGGGCGATCCGGGCACGATCGATCTTGCGTCTTTCGGCGACACCGCCCTGAACGGCACCTTGCGGGGGTTCGGAAGCCTGGAGGGCGTGCGCGGGGGCACCCTTGTTCTGCGGAAAACCGACACCCATGCCGGGATGACGCTCGAGGAACGGGATCTCGAGCGGTACCTCTCGAGCGGCTTCGATTCCCTCGCGTTCGAGAGCTGGTCGTCCCTGGGCTTCGCGGGCTCGATGAACCTGGAGGTCGGAAGGAGCCTCACCCTGGACGCTCCCCGGATCCTCGGCACGAACGACCGGACCGTGGCGCTGCGTGCGCCCTGGGTTCGACTGGCGAACAGCTACGCGCCGAGCAAGGCGCAGGGGGTCGGCGGAGAGGCGGTCCTCTCGCTCTCCGCGGGGCGCCTCGACGTCGAGGGGGACGTCCTGATGTCCGGGTTCCGGGAGGTCCGTCTGGAGGCGCTCGAAGACATACGGCTCTCGGAGAAGAAGACCACGGGCGGCGGGTTGACGGTGTGGTCGGGGCGGCTGGCCACCTCCGGGGACCTGACCCTGGAGGCGGCGAGGGTTTACCCCACGACGCTCGCCGATTTCAGCCTGCAGGCCAGGGGCACCGCGGACGGGGAGGGGGTGCGACGGGGGGGAACGCTGACGATCCTGCCCTCGGGGCAGTCCGACCCCGGGCCGATCTATTCGGCCGGGGGGACCCTGGTGCTGGAAGCGGACGTCATCGACCACCGGGGCGTACTGGCTGCGCCCATGGGCGAGGTCATCCTCTGTCGCGCCGTGCAGAAGGGAATCGACGCCGAGGGGAGCGAGGTCGCTGCCTACCTTCCCGCGGAGCGGGTGCTGCTGGCAGAGGGAAGCGCGATCAGGACCGCGGGCGATCTGCCGGTGAATTACGGCACGCTCGTGGAGTACGGAACCTTCTGGAACGTCCTGAACAAGCAGACCCAGCAGGTCGACATACCGGTCCAGGCCGCGCCGGCGAGGTCGGTCTCGATCCACGGAGACCATGTCGCCATCGAGGACGGCTCGAGCGTGGATGTCTCCGGAGGCGGGTCCGTGTTCGCCTACGGCTTCCAGCCCGGCGACATCCAGGGAACCGCGGATCCCCTGAAGCGCTCCGGGCAATATGTCATCCTGCCGGACAACTCCGTCGTGCTGCCGGGCGAGGCCGTGTACCTGACCGGCTCGACAGGGGTCCCGGAAGGCACCTACTCGCTTCTGCCCGAGGAATTTGCGTTCCTGCCCGGCGCCCTGATCCTGCGGGATCTGGGCGCGGCCACGGCCAAGGACGCAAACGTGCGTTCGGAGGAGGGCTATGAGGTGGTTGCCGGGTACAGGACGGTCTCCGGCACCTCCGTCCGGTCGCCGGAGATGAGGAGCTACACGGTTCGAGCCGCCGCGGACGTGCTCCGGGAGGGGCATTTCGACGTGAGGGAGTTCGCCGCGGCAGCGGGCGGGGACGTGACGATCAACGGCGCCACCACCGTGCTGAACGGCAGGGTCGTCGGGCGGCCCACGCCCGGCGGCGAGGGAGGGCGGCTCGCTCTCGGCGGCGTGGGGGTGGTCTACGGGCCCGTCCGGCCCGAAGACCTGACCGGGAAGCTCTACATCGATTCCCGCTCTTTCCGTGCGGAAGGCTTCGAGGACGTCCAGCTCGGAATCCAGGAAAGCACCGACTGGGTGACCCTGCAGGGCGGAGGCATTCTGCAGGCCAACAACGTCACCCTCTCGGCCAGGGAGGCCATCACCCTGGAGAGCGAATCGCAGATCCACGCGCAGGAGGCGGCCCGCCTCGAAACGAAGGACGGAAGGATCACGATCGGGCAAGAGGCCCTGGTTCATGCCGGCGACGAGGTCGGACTGGATGCGTCGGAGATCGACCTTCAGGGAGACATCCGGGTGGACCGAAGCTCGCTTCGGGTCTCCGGAAGCAAGATCTACGTCGCCACGGGCAAGGCGCCGGACGACGCGTACGGGGACGGCCTCTATCTGGACGAGAGGATCTGGGGCCGGTTCTCCGACATCGCTCACGTCACGCTCGCGAGCCGGAGCGATCTCCTGTTCCTCGACGGCCTGGAGATGAAGGTCGAAGAGGAACTGAACATCGACGCCGCGCGGATTGCGGGGATGGGGCTCGAGGCGGGCGAGACCGTCGCCCTGGAGAGCCCGAACCTGCGTTTGCTGAACTCGGGGGGAAGCCCGGCGGGGGCGGATCTCTCCGGGTCGGGGCTTCTTGCCCTGCGGGCGGACGCCGTCTCCGTCGGGCACGGCGAGATCCTCGTGGACGGCTTCTCGGGCCTGTCGATCCGGAGCGAGGGGGACCTCGTGTTCCAGGGCGATGGGTCCCTGCATACCGCCGGAAACCTTCGGATCGATGCGGCCCGGGTGACCGTCTCTCCGTATCAGGATGCCTCGACATCCTACGAGAATGCGGACTTCCTGGTGAGCGCAGGCAACGGGTCGATCACGATCGCCGGGAGCGGCGGAACACCCGGCTCGCGGCTCGCCCCGGGCGGCCACTTGGAGATGCGGGCCCGAAGCATCGAGCACGCGGGCCGGATCGAGGCCGCGTCCGGCGGGGTGAGCCTCATTGCGGAGGGAACCGGGCCGGGCGAAGGCATTTTCCTGAGGGGCGGATCCGAGATCCTGGTTCGCGGCAGCGAGGATGCCCCGGGGGGCCGCGTGGGTCTGCGTGCGGACGCAGGGCCGGTGGTGATCGAGGAGGCCGCCGAGATCGACGTATCCGCCGGAGAGCAGGGCGACGCGGGTCTCGTTGACGTGAGGTCGGCCGAGGGACGGGTCGCCCTCGACGGAGAGATACGGGGCCGCGCAAACGGGGGTCAGGGAGGGTCCTTCTCGCTGGATTCGAAGCGGATCGAAAACTTCTCCGCGATCAACGCCCTTCTCGGGCAGGGCGGGTTCACCGGCGAGGTGGGCCTGCGGGCCCGTGAAGGCGATGTCTCGATCGGCGCGCAGGATGCGGTCCGGGCGAGCGCCTTCGAACTTGTGGCCGACTCCGGTGCGATCGATGTGTACGGCAGGGTCGACTCGGGGGGAGCGGAAGGCGGCGGGAGCGTTTCCCTGGCTGCCGGCGGCGGCCTCCACCTTCATGCAGGCAGCGCGATCGACGCGCAAGGGTCGGGGGCCGGGACACAGGGCGGTATGGTTTGCCTGGGTTCCGCAAGCGGCATCCTGAACCTTGCGGAGGGGTCGTCGATCGATGTGTCGGGCGGGCGGGGGGGAGAGGTCCGGCTTCGCGCCCTGCGCGAGGGGACCGGGGTGAAGATGGATCTCGACGGGGCCGTGATCGGCGCCTCGCAGGTGGTGGCCGAGGCGGTGAAGGTCTACACGGACGATTCGATCGACGCTTCCGAGATCCTTCCGGCAACGGTATCGGCCGCTGGGGGTGTCTACTGGAGCGAAACCTCGGAGTATATGGATCACGCGGCGGCGATTGTCGAGGGCCTCGTCCGCGGGCCGGGCGAAGGAGCCGGGTTGAGCCTGGTCGGGTGCGACCCCGGGGCCTTCCACTTCGTGCCCGGCATCGAGGTCCGCAGCGAGGGGGATCTCGCGCTCGATGCCGCGTGGGATCTCGCGAGCGCAACCGGATCCGACGGAGGGCTCGACTGGCGGTTCGGGGAGGCGGGCGAGCCGGGCATCCTCACGCTACGGGCGGCGGGCGACCTGGCTTTGAACGGGAATATTCTGGACCGTCCCACCCCGGAGATGGATCTGCCGGGAAGCGCCGGTCCGGACTCCTGGGGGCTCACCCTCGTGGCGGGCGCGGATCTCGAGAGCGCCGACCCGCTGGCCGTGCGTCCCGGAACCGGCGACCTGGTCGTGCCGGACGGCAGGGCGGTGTACACCGAAAGCGGGCCGGTACGGTTTGCGTCGGGGGGGCGGACCAGCATCGGGTCGGCCGGTTCGTATTCCATGTCCAAAGGCCTGGTCAAATACAATCTGGCCACCTATGACGGAAGGATCCAGGGCAGGGTGGGCGGCGACCTGGAGATCCGGGGAGGCGCGATCCAGTCCGCTGCCGGTGATATCTCGATCGAGGTCGGCAACGATCTCCTCCTCGGGACGAGCAAGCTGGGCTCGATCCGGACCCTGGGTGAGAGGCCGTCCGACAACCTGTGGAACGAGCCCCCTCGGTACTGGGAGTACTCGGGCGGCGGGGACATTTCGCTGCGGGTGGAGGGGTCGGTCAACGGCCTGATCGACCGGAGCGCCTGGGATCGCGTCTACACGCAGCCTGTCACGGCCTGGGCGGCCAACTACGAGGACTTCACAGGGAACGCCACCCGGGGCCTCGCCACGATGGGGGGCGGGGACCTGAGCGTGGTGGCGGGCGGGGGTTTCTACTGCCAGGCCGCGACCTTCGGCAAGGGGGATCTGCGGGTTCTTTCCGGAGGCAACGTGAACGGCCGCTTCCTGGTCAGCGACGGCCGGGGCGACATCACGTCCATGGGCGATTTCGGTACGGGCATCGCGAACACGCCGATCGAGGCCGGTGACGCCCGGATCCGGGTCACGGCCCAGGGGTCCCTTCATCTGGGCACGGTCATCAACCCGACCCTGACGGCCGCCGGGCTCACCGGGGAGGCCCAGTGGAACTGCTCGTACGGCGAAGCTTCGGGCATCGAGCTGGTCGCGCGCACCGGCGACGTGCTGCTCACCGGCGACAGCGCGTTCCTCGCGCTTCAGGCGAACCTCGAACTGGAGAGGCTCCTTCCGCCGAACGTGAGGATATCGGCCGGACGCGACGTCCTCCTGATGGATCAGTTCCTCGTCATGCCGTCCCGGCAGGGGAATGCCGAAATAGAGGCGGGCCGCGACATTCGCGGGGTGGGCGAGGTGGAGGGACGGCGGTGGTCCGAGATTCATGTTTCGGATGCGGAACCGTCCGAGGTCTTCGGGAATCACGACGGGGAGTTCTCGAACACGCGCAGCGCGATCCTCGGCAAGCTCAAGAGGGGCCATGCGAAGCCTGAGCCTGCATCCGGGGAGTCCCTGCCGTTCGAGATGCAAGCGGGCCGGGACATTCGAGACCTCTCGATCCTGCCGTCGAGGCGGGCGGACATCACGGCGGGCCGGGACATCCGGAACGTTTACTACAATGGCCAGAACCTCCGCCCCACGGACGAGACCAGAATGGAGGCAGGCCGGGACATCGCCTTTCTGCCCACTGCGTATCACAACGACAAGAACATCTTTCTCGGCGTCGAGCACGGCGGGCCGGGGAGCCTGTTCGTCCAGGCGGGCAATTCCATCGAGCTGGGAAGCAGCCGGGGAATCCAGTCCGTGGCGAACTTCTACAACCCGGTCCTGGCCAAGAAGGGAAGCGACCTGATCGTGGTCGCCGGCTATTCCGCGGAATTCGACAAGGGCAAGGTCGAGAGGTTCTTCGACGGCCTCCGTGAGGCCGGGGTCGAGTACAGCACGCTGCTGGCGCAGGGAGAAGTGGAGCGGGCGGAACAGAGGGTGGAGGAGGCCCGGCGCGATCTCATCGGGCCCCTGCTCGGCGGCGCAAGGGCCGGAATCGGCGAGGGACAGGTCAATATGCTCGGCTCCCAGATCAACGGCGCGGGCGAGGACTCGCGCATCTTGCTCCTGGCCAAGGGGGACGTGAACGTGGGAAGGACCGTCTCCTCGGGGGAAGGGAAGAAGAACTCGGGGATTTACACGGCCGCCGGGGGCGCCATCGACATCTTCTCCGGGGGCGATCTGAACGTGAACGAATCGAGGGTGATGACCTTCCGGGGCGGGAACATCACGGCGTGGGCGGATTACGGAAACATCAACGCCGGCAGGGGCTCCAAGACCGCCATCAGCACCGAGGAGCCCAAGGCGGAGCTGGATGAGGACGGAGAGATCGTGGGCGTCACCTTTGAGCCTCCCGCAGTGGGGAGCGGCATCCGTACTCTGACCTATGACCCGGACGGCATCGAGGGGCCGAGGGTCGCTCCCGCACCCGGGGATGTCTACCTTTTCGCCCCGCGGGGCGAGATCGACGCAGGGGAGGCCGGCATCTCCGGTTCGCGGGTCGTCCTGGGCGCGACCGAGGTCGTCAATGCGCAGAACATCCAGTTCTCGCAGGGCTCTGTCGGCGTCCCGTCGGGCTCCGAGGGAGCGGCCAGCCTGGGCGCCCTTGCCGGGGCCGGAAGCCTCACGGAGACGAGCAAGATGGGAGAAGAGGCGACGCTCGGCTCGGCCAAGGAGCGTTTTCAGGACGGCGGCGCGGAGTTGGCCGATGCCCTCCAGCCACGATGGATCGATGTGCAGGTGGTCGATTTTCTGGAACCGTCGACGGGACCCACTCCGCAGGAAGACGAGCAGAAATACAAGAAAGACGGGCAGGGATGAGAGAGAAAAGCGAAAAGAAGATGTCGGGGTTTTTCGGTGGTCTGACGGCCATTCTCGTTCTGGCTGCGGTGTTGGCGTGTGTCTCCACGGCGCATGCCTGGTGGGACGAGAAGTGGCAGTACCGGGTGAAGATCGGTTTCGACACAACTGCGGCCGGCGCGGACATCGGGGAGAATCTGAGCGACTTCCCGCTTCTCGTCCGGCTGCACGCGGGTAACTTCAACTTCTCGAACGCGAAGAACAGCGGGGAGGACATCCGGTTCGTCAGCTCCGACGATACCCTCGTGCTCAAACACCATATCGAGATGTTCGACCCCATCGACGAGATCGCCATCCTGTGGGTCAAGCTGCCCCGGCTTTCCGGGGATACGAACCAGGAATTCATCTGGATGTACTACGGCTTCGAGGAGGCCAAGGGCGGGCAGGACGGCAAGGGTACCTACGATGTGGACGAACTCCTCGTTTACCACTTTGCCGATACAGAGGGCGCTCCCAGGGACGAGACAGGCTACAAGAACGACGCCTCGAGCTTTTCGGGGGCCCTCGGCCTGCCCGCCGTGATCGGAAACGGGGTCACCCTGAACGGCCCGGGGGATCGAATCGTCGTCCCCGCCTCCCCTTCCCTCACCCTCTCCGCCGGCTTCACCTTCTCGGCCTGGATCCGCATGGCCGGTCCGCAGGAGGACGCCTACCTCTTCTCCCGGGAGGCGGGGGATCGGGCGATCGTCATCGGGGTCGACCGGACGCGGGCCTACTATCGAATCGTCTACGACAAGGAGCCGGTGATCGTCGCGGAAGAGGCCGCCGACATCCCCCTGGGAAGCTGGCATCTTCTCACCGTCACCGCCGAACCGAAGGGCCGCGTCACCCTGTACCTGGACGGGCTTGAAATGTATTTCGACGACCTGCCCGGAGGTCTGCCGGACCTGCCGAGCGATATCGTCATCGGCGACTCGAATCAGGGCGGGCATCCCTTTGTCGGAGACCTCGATGAGGTGCGGATCGCCGGCCTTCCCAGGTCCGCAAGCTGGCTGAAGGCCGCCCACGTGAACCAGGGTCCCGAGGCGACCCTGCCCTCGTACGGGCTCGAAGAGCTGAGCCCCAAAGGCGGGCTTCCGATCTTCTACCTGAAGACCATCGTCCAGAACATTTCGCTGGACGGCTGGGTCATCATCGGTCTGCTGATCCTGATGAGCATCCTGAGCTGGCTGATCTTCGTGAGCAAGGCGATCTTTCTCTGGCTGGCCGACAGGGAGAACGAAGTCTTTCTGGAGGCGTTCGAAGACCTGACCGACCTGGTCGCCCTGGACGAGAAGGCCGATGCGTTTCAGAACTCGACGCTCTACCGGGTCTACCATGCGGGGTGCAGGAAACTGAAGGCATCGTTCGGGAACCCGGGCTCCGAGGGGAGGCGGAAGGTTCTCACGCCCAGGGAGATGAATTCGCTCCGGGCGGAGCTTGAAAAGGGTTTCATCGACGAGAGCCAGAGGCTCAATTCCTGGCTGGTCGTCCTGACGATGGCGATTGCGGGTGGGCCGTTCCTGGGCCTCCTGGGCACCGTGTGGGGCGTCATGAACACCTTTGCGGCCATGGCCGAGGCCGGCGAGGCCAACATCATGGCCATCGCGCCGGGCGTGGCCTCCGCCCTGTCGACCACCGTCTTCGGGCTGATCGTGGCCATCCCGGCCCTGTTCACCTACAACTACCTGACCGTGAAGATCCGGAACCTGTCCGTTGAGACGAATGTCTTCCTGGATCAGTTCGCGCTCAGGGTGGACGAGGCGTACGGAGGCGAGGCATGAGAAAGGATCTTTTCGAGGGGGCCATCTACGACCAGATCAATGTGACCCCGCTTCTCGACCTGGCCTGGACCCTGCTGGTCGTGTTCATCATCGTGGTCACGGCGGCCATCCAGGGGATCCGGGTGGATCTGCCCAAGGCCAGCAAGGCGCCCACCCTGACGAAACCAAAGACCAAGGCCATCTCGATCCAGGCGGATGGCCAGATCTTTCTGGATGCCTACCCCGTCACGATCGAAGAACTCGAAATGCGGCTGCGTCAATATCAGGCCGTCGAGCCGAGCTTCCCGGTCGTGCTCAAGGGCGACGGCAAGACCTACTATCAAAGCGTGGTTTCGGTTCTGGATGTGCTGCAGGAACTCGAGATCACCCAGGTGGGCCTGGTCACGCAGGCCTTGGTCAAATGAAGGAAGACCCGAAGAGCGGGTTCAGGGTTCAGGGACCAGGATGCCCAAGCCACCCGCGTAGGGATTCAAGAGCCAATTGGAAGGAGGCCAAGAGATGGGCAGGAGAAGAAAGAGATCCTCTGCAGCCAAGGTCTGGGCCTTTTCCGGGCTGGTTGCCCTCCTCGTCCTGTGCGTGGGGTTTTTCGGTATCAGGGCGTTTCTGAAGGATCTGGGGCCTCAGAAGAAACGGAACATGCATTTCGTCATGCTGCAGCCTCCCCCTCCTCCGAGGATCAAAGAGAAGCCGCCGGAACCGGAAGAGAAGAAGCCGGAGATCAAGACCCCCGAGGAGCAGATCCCCGAGGACACGCAGGACCAGGCAAAGGAGGAGGCACCGCCCGGCGAAGAACTCGGGCTCGATGCGGACGGCTCGTCGGGATCCGATGCCTTCGGGCTCAAGGCCAAGAAGGGCGGGCGGCCTCTGATCGGAGGGGACGAGGGCCGCAATGCCCTTCTCAGGCGGTATGCCTGGTACACCCAGATCATCCAGGAGGAGATCCGGAACAAGGTCCGGAAACACATGGAACACAACGGCGGCATCCCGGAGGGCAACTTCCAGACACTGGTCGAGATCGAGCTCGACGAACAGGGAACGGTCGTCGACTTCCGGATCCGGGGACTCTCCGGAAACACCCGGATGGATCGAGCCGTGCAGGAGGTCCTGCCGGCGGCCCGCATTGGTGAACCCCCTCCGCACGGAATGCCGAGGGCCATGAAGATCAAGATATCCTCCCGCGGCTGAACCGGACGCATCGGGTCATGCCGCAGGTGCCACCCCTCGCCATCGGAGACTGGACATGCGGGTTCCACTGAAGCGGATTGCAGTGATCACGGCGGCGGCGTTCTTCCTTCATTTCGGCGAGGCCTCCTGCGAAGAAGAGGCGCAGGCCGGCAACTTGGAGGGGATCGAGGCCCTGATCGATCTTTTGAGGCAGAAAGGGATCATCAACGACCAGGAGGCCCGGGATCTCATCGACAGAAGCAAGCAGGGGGCTCGAATCGAGCAGGAGGAGGCGGAGAAGTCCAAGACCGAGCTCAAGGAAGAAGTTCGCAACGAGGTCGTCGAGGACCTGAAAGAGGACGTCGCCCTGCAGACCCGGCAGGATCTGGAGGAAGCGGTTCCGGAATGGACGCGCAGGATCGTCTGGGGCGGGGATATGCGCCTGCGCTATGAAGGGGATTTCTTCGACTGCGATAACGCCGTTCTGCTCGACCCGGCCAACCCCACCGAGATCCTCAATACGCAGACCGGCAGGAACCGGTTCCGTTACCGCGCTCGCTTCGGCCTGAAGGCCGACGTGAACGAGCAGGTCCTCCTGGGCCTTCGGCTGGCTACGGGGAACATCGACGACCCGGTGTCCACGAACCAGACCCTGGGGGACTTCCTGCAAAATGACAACATCGCGATGGAACTGGCCTATCTCCGGTGGAAGCCCCTGTCCGAGGTCGTCGCATGGGGCGGGCGATTCCCCAACCCGTGGTTCCACACCAACCTGCTCTGGGACCCGGACCTGAACTTCGAGGGTGCGGCCCTTCAGCTCAACGTCCCGCTGGTCGACCGACTCAGGGGATTCCTCACCGGAGGCGCCCTGCCGCTTCAGGAAGTGGAGTTTTCCAAGAAGGACAAGTGGCTCTTTGCAGGCCAGGGTGGCATGGAGTGGATCCCGGTGCGGGGTCTGAGCGCTCGATTCGGTGCGGCCTATTACGATTTCACGAACTCGGTGGGCATCGTGAACGACCCGCAGCAGCCGGGCGAGACGGACTGGACCGCGCCCGGCTATCAGCAAAAGGGAAACACCCTGATGGACATCGATCCGTCGTCGGCCATCAAGACCGCCTATGCCTCGGACTTCAACGAGCTCGATTTCCTCCTTCAGGTCGATCTGAGCGTGTTCGAACCGGTCCACATCGTCTTCGAGGGCGACTATGTGAAGAACCTGGGATTCGATCAGCAGGAGGTCGAAGAGCGAACCGGGATATTGGGTGTGGCTGAGGGGACGGACGGCTTTCAAATAGGCCTCTCCGTCGGGCATCCCAAGGTTCGGATGCTGGGCGCCTGGAGGGGCTTCTTCTATTACCGGTACCTCGAGGCGGACGCGGTCATGGACGCCTTCACGGAGTCGGATTTCCACCTCGGGGGCACGAACGCAAAGGGCTGGATCTTGGGCGGGGAATTCGGGCTGATGAAGAACCTCTGGCTGAGCTCGCGGTGGCTCGCCTCCAACGAGATCTGCGGGCCGCCGCTGGCCATCGATGTGTTCCAGTTCGACCTGCGGGCCGAGTTCTAGCGCGGATGAGACCAAAACGGTGAGGACCGGGGGGAAGGGAAGATGACCCGCATGCTTCGTCGGTGGCTCCTTGTTTCTGTCGTCACGCTCAACGTGTGCGTGCTGATCGCCTTCGGGGTGAGCCTTCTGCACGTGAGGAAGGAGCGGGCCGGCCTGCAGGCCGAAAACCGGGAAGTCAGCGAGAAGGCCGCCCTCATGCAGAAGAAGTACAGGGACGAGAAGGCCCGGGTCGAGGGCCTCCAGCGGTCCCAGACGTCCCTGGAAGGCCAGAAGAGAACGCTGCAGGGCGAGCTTGCGAAACTGAAGGAAGAAAATGCGTCCCTTCTCGAGCAAAGGGGCGAATCGCAGAAGGCGCTCGCAGGCAAGGTCGCCTCGTTGACGGCGCGTTTGGAGGAGGTCTCCAGGCGGTCCTCCGAGCTCCAGGCCGCGCATCAGGCGCTCCAGGCCGAGTCGGCCAGGGAGAAGAAGGACCTCGAAGAGAGAATGAACCGGGTCGCCGAACAAAACCGGGGCCTGGAAGAGGAGTTGAAAAAGCAGGAACAAGGTCTCGCCCGTTGCAGGGATGACAACCGGGAACTCTGCGGTCTTGTGGACGATCTGCTCGCCAAGTACGAGGGCAAGGGGGTCGTGACCTCCATCCTCCAGAAAGAGCCGTTTACCCAGATGGAAAGGGCCGAGGTCGAAAAGCTCATGCAGGAGTACCAGGACAAGAAAGCGAAGCATTCGATGGAGCGCCTTGAGGAACAGGCCCATGAATGATCCTTCGGCAGTTCTCGGCGGCCGGGGGGCAAGGTTCCGTCCCCACGTCCCCCTTCCGCCGTGCACCCTGCTCGGGCCTTCATGCCCTCCAGCCTGCCCGAACCGTCACCAAGCAGGGGCCGGCAACCCGTCGCCTTGGAGCAGGGCGGGCGAGGGCCCGCGGTTCGCTTGACTCCCCGGGATCGATTTCCCTATGTTGTCACGTTATGAAAATCGAATTTCAACGAAGAGTGGACCGGGTACTCGGCAAGCTCGTCTGCCGGGTTCTCTCCGTCTTCCACCGGAAGGGCAGGACGCCGCCCGGGCTCAAGCGTGTTCCAAAGCGAATCCTGATCATCCTGCTCTCCGAGATGGGCAGCCTGGTCCTTGCCCACCCGATGTTCCTGCACCTGAAGAGGAAGTTCCCCGGCGTCTCCCTGCACGTGCTCCTGTTCGAGAGAAACAGGGAATGCCTCGAACTCCTCCGGGCGATTCCGTCCGAAAACGTCCTGTCGATCAACGACAAGAGCCTTTCCGCATTTGTCGGGAGTTCGCTCGTGGCGCTGGTCGGCGTCCGCAGGCGGAGATTCGATGCGGTGATCGACTGCGAGCTCTTTGCGAGGATCAGCAGCCTCTTCTCCGTCCTGAGCGGCGCGCCGGTGCGCGTCGGATTCCACCCGTACACCCAGGAAGGCCTCTACCGGGGTGATTTCATCAACCGTCCCGTGCTCTACAATCCCTACCACCACATCTCCCGGCAGTTTCTGACCCTGGCGGACGCGATCGATTCGACAACGGTTCCCACGGCGAAGCGCCGGGTCGAGGCGGAGCCCCCCCAGGCCCCTGCGATCGACTTCGGGCGGCAAGAAACGGAGGCCATGCGAAAGAGGCTGGCCGATGATTTTCCCCAGGTCCAGGGAAGGGAGCTCGTGCTGATCTACCCCGGGGGGGGCATCCTGCCGATTCGGGCCTGGCCCCTGGACCATTACTGCCGTCTCGCCCGGGAGTTGGTCTCGAGGGGATACGCCGTGGGGATCATCGGCCTGGCCGAGGACCGTTCCCTTGCCGCCCGGATCCTGGCCTCCTGCGCGGACGGCGGCTGCATCGACCTGACGGGGTACACGAAATCGATCCGGGAGCTGATGATCCTGTTCGGATTCGCCTCCCTCCTGATCACGAACGACGGAGGACCCGTGCATTTCGCATCGATGAGGTCGCTGCCGACCGTGGCCCTCTTCGGTCCGGAGACTCCGGTGCTTTACGGAAGCCTGGACCGGCAGGCGGTGAACCTTTTCCTGGGGATCTCCTGCTCGCCGTGCCTCACCGCATACAACCACCGGAACTCCCCCTGTGACGGGGACAATGCCTGCCTGAAGGGAATCCCTCCGGAGGAGGTCCTCGAAAAGGCCCTCGAGATACTGGCCACTCGACGGGCCGGTTAACGAACTTATCATCATTTGTTAATAGCCCCATGAGAAGAAAGAGGGATACTGCAGGATGGCACGGACGCTTCGCCCGCGGCTCAGCCGCGGCAGTTCGCACCGGAGACCCGCAACGGCGTGGTCCTCGGCTCGTTAACCCAAGGTTCATGCTTTCTTAACAGAAACATAACACGGATGGTCTAGGTTAGGAGTCCTGGCGGGGGTTGGCCGGGGCCGTAAGGTCGGTTCCGGGCCGGCCCCGGCGGAAACCGCAACCCCAAGAGGGAGAGGGAGGAAGAAAAAAACATGAAATGCAAAATCCTTGCGAGTGTCCTTTTTGCGGCCTGCCTGGCCGTTCCGCCCGTCTGGGCGGGAAACATCGTGATCAACGGGTCGACCACGGTCCTGCCGATCGCCCAGAAGATCGCCGAGTCCTACATGAAAGAAAACCCCGATGTGAGGATCTCGATCTCGGGCGGCGGATCCGGCAACGGGATCAAGGCGCTCATCGACGGCATGACGGACATCGCCGACAGCTCGCGGTTCATCAAGGACGAGGAGGTGAAGCAGGCGGTGGGAAAAGGGGTGTATCCCGTGCCCTTTGCCGTGGCCTACGACTGCATCGTGCCGGTCGTCCACCCTTCCAATACCGTGGAGAATCTCACCCTCGATCAGCTCAAGGCCATCTACCAGGGTCAGATCGAGAACTGGAAGGACGTGGGCGGCCCGGACAAGAAGATCACGGTGATCTCCCGGGACACATCCTCGGGGACCTACGAGGTGTGGGAGGAGATCGTGATGCGCAAGGAAAGGGTCTATCCCGGGGCGCTTCTTCAGGCCTCCAACGGCGCCATCGTCCAGGCGGTTTCCAAGAACAAGAATGCGATCGGCTACATCGGCATCGGGTATGTCAACGACACAGTGAAGGCGTTGACCGTCAACGGAGTCAAGGGGACGGCTCAGACGACCCTCGACGGGTCCTTCGCGATCAGCCGGCCGCTCTTCATGTTCACCAAAGGCTGGCCGAAAGGGGACACGCTCAAGTTTCTGAACTACGTTTTCCATCCGGAGAAGGGGCAGAAGCTGGTCGGGGAAGCGGGCTTCGTACCGCTGTACTGAGGGCGCAAGCCGGATCGGGAGCCGCATTCGGAAAGGAGAGGAATGCTCGTCTCGCGGCAGAGAAAGGCATGGATGATCCGGTCGGTCTTTTTCCTGGTCGCCCTGACCTCGATCGGAATCCTCGTCCTGATCATGGCCTTTCTCTTCATGGAGGGCCTTCCCCTATTCCGTCATGTCTCCGTCAAGGATTTCCTGTTCGGCAGATACTGGTACCCGACTTCGCAGCCGCCGGATTTCGGGATCTTCCCGCTCATCACGGCCTCGATCGCGGTCACCCTGATTTCGGCCCTTCTTTCGATTCCGCTCGGCGTGATGACGGCGGTATATCTGGCGGAGATCGCCAGGCCGGCGGTTCGTGAATGGGTCAAGCCGGTCGTGGAGCTTCTGGCCGCCCTTCCCTCGGTCGTGATCGGTTTTTTCGGCATGGTCATCGTGGCGCCGTTGCTTCAGGAGGTCTTCGACCTCCCGACGGGCCTGAACCTCTTCAATGCGTCCCTGATGCTCGCCTTCATGTCCATCCCCACCATCACGAGTATTTCCGAAGATGCGATCTACAGCGTCCCGGTGGAGCTGAAGGAGGCCTCGCTCGCAGTGGGGGCCACGCACTGGCAAACCATCTCGCGCGTGATTGTGCCCGCCTCCCTGTCCGGGATCAGCACGGCCGTCATCCTGGGTATGTCCCGGGCCATCGGCGAGACGATGGTGGTGCTCATGGTCGCCGGCGGCGCCACGCTCGTCCCCACGTCGCTCTTCGATCCGGTCAGGCCCATGCCGGCGAGCATCGCCGCAGAAATGGCGGAGGCGCCGTTTCGGAGCGATCACTATTATGCCTTGTTTGCCACGGGCGTGGTGTTGTTCCTCTTCACGCTGCTCTTCAACCTCGTCGCAGACCATTACGCGCAGAGGTACAAGCAGGTGGGAGCCGCAACCTTGTGAGCCCCTGGACGATGAATGCGGCGAAATCGAAGGCTAGTGAGGGAAGCCTGCCGGACGGAAAGGCCGATCGAGCCGCCCGCCGGTCGGAAACCGGGAAGGAAGCATGAACGCCGCCAGCAAACCAAGGTCATCGGGCATGCAGGACGACGCATCGGTCCGAAAGCCCTCGAGCGCGGTTCCGGAAGCGAGGACGGCGGAACGGATTCCCTCGCTGCCCCGACCACCCCGCCGGGTGCGGCGCCGCGTCGTGCAGGGCATCATGTTCGGCCTGTTTCGGAGTGCGGCGGCCCTGAACGGCATCGCCCTGTTCGTTGTGGTCTACTTCCTGGTCGCCAGGGGCTGGCGCGCGATCAACTGGAGCTTTCTCACACAGCCGCCCGCCGACATGATGACGCGCGGGGGTATTCTCCCCTGCATCGTGGGCACCCTGTGCCTGAGCCTCGGAGCGATCCTGGTCGCCTTTCCGATCGGGGTCGCCACGGCCGTCTACCTGCACGAGTACGCGCCCGCCGGCCGCACGATTCGCGTGATCCGGCTCGGCATCAACAACCTGGCGGGCGTGCCTTCGGTCGTGTTCGGGCTCTTCGGGCTGGCCTTCTTCGTGATCTACCTCAAGATGGGGGTCAGCATCCTGGCCGGCGCGCTCACCCTGGGGGCCCTCACGCTTCCCGTGATCATCGGGGCATCGGAGGAGGCCCTGAGGGCGGTCCCCAAGGCCTACCGGGAGGCCTCCCTCGCCCTGGGCGCCTCGCGCTGGCAGACGATCTGCCGGGTGGTCCTGCCGGCCGCCCTGCCGGGGATCCTGACCGGCGCGATCCTGGGGTTGAGCCGGGCCGCCGGCGAGACGGCACCGATCATGTTCACGGCGGCGGTCTTCTTCACGCCGGACCTTCCCGCCTCGGTCTTCGACGACATCATGGCCCTTCCGTATCACATCTACGTGCTCGCCACGGCGGGCACCGAGATCGAACAGACCCGGCCCATCCAGTACGGGACCGCGCTCGTCCTGATCGCCCTGGTTCTCGGCATGAACCTGGTGGCGATTGTCTACCGGTCCCGGCTCCGAAGAAGGCGTTGAGCGCCGGCGGAGCGTGGGTCACACAGGCCACGAGGCGCGGATCGTCGTTCCCGCGCCTTTGGCGGACTCGACCGAAAAACGGCCCTCCGAGAGCCCGACCCTCTCCTTCATGCTCAGGAGCCCGAAGCCTCTTTCCGGGTCCTTACGGGCGAACGCCTCCCGCGGGTCGAACCCGACGCCGTCGTCCTGGATCACCATTTCCACCCGGCCGTCGGCCTTTCGAAGAGCGAGGCGGACCGCCTTTGCACGGCTGTGCTTGGCACAGTTGTTCAGGGCCTCCTGCATGACCCGGTACAGGACGATCTTGAGCGGATCGGGGACGTCCTTCTCCTCGAGATCGATTTCCCGCCGGATGCGGATGCCCGTATAGACCTCTTCGAATTCCCTGCAGAACCAGGAGATCGTCGCCAGGAGCCCGAGGTCGTCGAGCGTGGGAGGCCTCAGGTGCCGCTGGATCCGGCGGACCTCCTCCACGGCCTCCTGCACCATGCGGACGGCCGATTCGAGCGACCCACCCCCCTTGCTCGACCCGGTCTCCCGCATGTCCTGGAGGACGTCCTCGACCTTGAATTTCGCCGCGCTCAGGCTCTGTCCGATGGTGTCGTGCAGGTCCCGGGAGATGCGCCTCCTCTCGTCCTCCTGGGCGGTCAGGAGCCGCGAAGACAGAAGACGAAGCTCCTCGCCGGATCGGCGCAGCTCCTCCTCGGCCCTTTCACGCTCCTGGATCTCGAGTTGAAGCTTCTCGTTGGCCCTGGCCAGCTCGGCGGTGCGCTCTTCGACCCGCAGTTCCAGATTGTCGTAGGCCTTCCGAAGCGCAGCCTCCGACAGCACACGCTGGAGGGCCGTGCCGAGCTGCAGGGCGATTCGTTCGAGCCTTTCGACCAGCTCGACCGGCACCGCGTCCGCCCTTCGGTCCGCCACGTGGATCAGGCCGAGGATGCGGTCCCCGACTCGGATCGGCACCAGGGCGACCGACTCGTAGCCGAACTCGTTGCATACGTTCCGCACATTTCCACGCTCGGCCTCGGAGAACTCGGTCAGGAGCCTGGTCGTTCCGTTCATGTAGAAGGAACCGCCCGGCGTGTAGAAGGGAAGCCGGGAATCGACCTTCCCCTTGATGACGTAAATACACATGCACTCGTCCCCGTGGATCGAAAGCCGGCTTTCGGTCCGGCGGAATCCCTCGGGGAAGCCCACGGCGTGCTCGTAGGGGATGTTGCCTTCCTCGTCCAAAACGCGCATCCCCACCGCTTCACAACCGGACAGATCCTGAACCTGGGAGACGAACTCCCTGAGCAGAGGCTCCATCTCCGTGCACCGGTTCGCCGCCTCGAGGAGCCGGTGGGAGACCTGGAGCGCCTCTTCGGTCTTTCTCTGCAGCGAGACGGTCCTGTTGAGCTCCAGATTGGTCTCGTGCAGGTCGCGCATCAGGCCGGTCAAGCGGTCGTTCAGGGCGGATATCCCGGCAACGATCTCGCCGTGCGCTTGCTCGCCCAACAGGATCGTTCCCGGCTCCGCAGGGTGGAGGTCGCACGCGAGGCTGTGGACGGCGCCCGAGGAACTCAGGAAACCGAGTTGCAACGTGCACCGCTCCCTTGGGAGGAGCGAGAGGCGAGAGCGGCTTTCCGGTTCGAGGAAGGCCTCGAGGTTCGTGCCCACGGGCTTCGCTGAGACGCCAAGGAGTTTCCGGAAGGCATGATTGCAGTCCGTGATCGTCATCGACTCGTCCAGGGCGACGATTACCGTGCTCGTGAACGACTCGAGGTGTCGGTCGAGAACCGAGGGGCACTCTTTCCGGATCCGCGTCGCAATCATCGGGGTGGCGTCAAAAGGCTCCGAGCTGGCAGGGCTTGATCTTGATGCCGAGAGACTCGGCCGCGCAGGATACGTCCGTCTTCTTGAGCTTGCGCTCTTCGGCGATCCGCCATGCATGCGAACAGGGAAGCCGCCCGGCGACGAGCCGGGTCCGGATGGCGGACTCCAGTTCGGGAGAGACCGTTTCGGCGGGCTTCACGATCGATTTGTTCGAACCGTACCCGAACAATCCCAGCTGACACTTGACCAGCTTGATCCTGAGCAGGTCCAAAGCCTTGCCGGCCTCGGCCGGGCTTACCCCCCGTTCGGATGCGATCGAGAAGACCTGCGCGCAGGCGATCTCCCCGCCTTGCGCGGCCTTGGAGAAGGCCTTGGCCAGGGCCGGGTCCGGCGTCTCCCCGGGGCCGTGCTTCTTCGAATAGTCTGCGGTATCTCGGTGCGTCATGGCGCCCTTCCTCCTGTTATGTCGATCCCCTCGCCGCTTCTATCTTGCCACGCACCACGCATATGCGGCAAGGCGCGCGAAAAGCTCACTCCCCGGGCGCGTCTCTCGGCAGGCTTTCAATCGCCCGGGCGATTTCCCGGCTCAGGGAGACCAGGGCTCGACTCTGGGCGGCGACCAGCGCCTCGTAGTCCTCGCCCTCCACCGGCTCGTCAAGGCTCGAGGCCCTTGCGGCCAGCAGGGTCTTGCGGTCCGGTGAGAAGAGGCTCCACCGGCCTTGCAGGAGGACCCGGCCGCCCGGCTCTCCCTCGAAGCGCGCAATCCGGACCTCGACCCGGCAGTCGATCGGCGTGGTGCTCTTCCACGGATAAAGGGCGATCCGTTCCGATCCCAGGAGGACCGAAAGGTTCTCCGCCAGGGTGCCGGAGAGATTCTCGGCAAGGCCTCCCGCCCACCTGTGAAATTCCGCGAAGCGCACCTCGTTGGGGCCCAGCCGGGTCACGATCTGGGGCCGGTCCAGGTATTCCGGAAACTCGATGGGTCCGATCCCGACCGCGACGCCCCGGCCGGGTCCGGCGGCACGGGCGACCTTCTCGGAATCGATGAGCGAGCTCAAGGTGTAAAACCGGGTCGTCTGGGTCCTGCCGCAGGCCCCGGCCGCGATCAGAAGCGGACAGACTGTGTATGCCGTCAGTCGGATGAGGAGGCCCTTGTTCATCGTCACTTCCCTCCGGAAGGCCGCTTTCCGCGGAGCACGGACTCGGGTTGGCTCTCCAGGCTTTCCGCCAGGATTCGGAGCGAACGGGACGCTGCCGACAGTTCGTTGAGCGCTTCGGTCAGGGCTTGGACCAGCGCCGAATCCTCGCCGGCCGTCTTCTGAAGGCTGGTGATGGTGCCTTCGGCCTCTACGATGGCCTGGCGTGCCGCCGCAAGGGTGCCCTCCAGGCCCGAGGCCAGGGGGCCCACCTCCGCGTTCACGTCCCGCAGGAGCTTGCGCGCGTCGGCCAGGGTCGCTTCGAGGTTCTCGACCAAGGGGTCCACCTTCGCATCCAGGCGGTTCACCAGTTTCTCCGAGGCCCGCAGAGTGCCCCTCAGGGCCTCCAGGCTCTCGGTCACCTGGGCCGAATGGACGACCTCCTCGATGCCCTCAAGGGCGTTTCGAATCGAGTTGGCGATCTCCTCGAGGGGCAGCCTCTCCACGGTCTCGAGCAGCTCCTGCAGCCCGGACCGGATCGTGGGGACCTCCGGGTATCCCATGTCGATCCCGGCCAGCCTGACGGGCGTTTCCGGATGGAAGTCCAGGACCAGCATGAGCTGGCGCGTGAGGAAGCTCTGCATTTCCAGGCGCGCCCGAAGGCCGTTCTCGATCATCCGCTGCATCCGCCCGTAGGGGTCTGAGTCGGCCCTCGCGCCCAGGACGTGAATGCTCTTCGGGTCGGTTTCGAAGATGACCGCGATCTGGACGGCCTTCTCCGGGTCGCCGAGCAGCTCGATCCCGGTCACCGTGCCGACCTTGACCCCCCTGCAGATCACCGGGGCCCCCTCGCTCAACCCGAAGACGGAGCCTTCGAAGAAGGCCACCCACGTATACCGTTCGGCGAAGAGCCGGCCGCTTCCGAAGGCGATCACCGCAGCGACGGCCAGGGCGATCGCACCGACCACGAAGGCACCGATCAGGGCGGGACGGGTCCGCTTCTTCATGATTTCGATTCTCCGCGGGTGAGAAACGCACGCACCTTCGGGTCGCCCGTCTCGTCGCGCAGGACGCGCGGGTTTCCCAGGGCGATCTGCGTCCGCGCCTCGGTGTCCAGGAAGACCGAGTTGTCCGCGACCGCGAAGATGCTCGCCAGTTCGTGGGTCACGACGACGACCGTGGTTCCAAGGCTGTCCCGGAGTTCCAGGATCAGGTCGTCGAGCCGTCGGGCGCTGAGCGGGTCCAGGCCCGCCGAGGGTTCGTCGAAGAAGAGCACCTCCGGATCCAGGGCCATGGCCCGGGCCAGGCCGGCCCGCTTTCTCATTCCGCCGCTGATCTCGGCGGGAAAGAACTCCTCGAACCCCGCCAGGCCCACCAGGGCGAGCTTCAGGGAGACGATCTGCCGGGTGGTCTCCTCGTCGAGACCTCTGTGCTGCTGCAGGGGGAGGGCGACGTTCTCCGCCAGGGTCATGGAGCTCCACAGGGCGCCCGCCTGGTACAGGACGCCGAAACGGCTCACCATGCGGTCGCGCTCGTGCGGCTCGGCCCCCCAGAAGCTCACCCCGTCGTAGAGGACATCCCCGCGGGCGGGGCTTTTCAGGCCGATCATGTGCCGGAGGAGCGTGCTCTTTCCGCACCCGCTTCCGCCCATGATCACGAAGACCTCACCGCGCCGGATCGAGAAATTCAGATCCCGCATGAGCACGGAATCCCCGTAGGCCATGGTCAGGTCCTTCACCTCGATATGGGGCGTCGCCGCCTGGTCTTCGGTCATTCGTGATGTCGCCGTATCCCGGCGATGCGACCCTGAAAGCGATTCTCTCATATGCCCAGCACATTGCACACGAAGGTGATGATCGCGGTGGCCACGATGATCGCCACGATTCCGGTCACGACCGCGGAGGTGGTCGCCTCCCCCACGTCCGAGGCGCTCCGCCCGCACTGCATGCCCCGCAGGCATCCGGCCATGGCGACCAGGACTCCGAAGACCACGCTCTGAAAGACCCCGATCCAGAAGTGGGTCAAGGTGACAGCGCCCCGCGTCTGGGTCACGTATTCGGGGAAAGAAATGCCCGTCATCCCCACGCCCACGATCACACCGCCCAGGATGCCGACCAGGTCGGCATAGATCCCCAGGAGGGGCATCATGAGGATCAGCGCGACCATGCGGGGCAGGACCAGGAACTCCATGGGCGAGATGCCGAAGGTCTTCAGCGCGTCGATCTCCTCGTTCACCTGCATGGTCCCCAGTTGGGCGGCAAAGGCGGCCCCGGTGCGGCCCGTCATGATGATGGCGGTCATGATCGGGCTCATCATCCGGACCATCCCGATGCCTACCAGGTCCGCCACATAGATCTCCGCACCGAACAACCTGAGCTGAATGGCCCCGAGAAAGGCGAGAATCAGTCCCACCAGCAGGCTGATGACGGAGACGATGGGCAGGGCCTCGAATCCGCATTGCTGGAGGAGCAGGACGAGGTCGGCCCGGCGGAAGCTCGCCTTGCCTGCCATGAACTTGAGCAAGGCGAGCACGGCCTCTCCGGTGAAGGCGAGCATCTCCTGCGTCGAGGCGCCCAACCGGATGGTGTCCTTCCCGATCCGGGTCAGGAATCCCTCCCGAACGGCCTGCCTTCCCATACCCTCCCGTTCGGGGACCGCGGCCGCCAGGACCAGAAGACGCCGCACGCCCGGGGGAAGCCCCTCCTCCTCCAGGCGGGCGTTCCGGCGGGAGCATCTGTCCCTGAGCCTGACAAGGAAGGCGAGAAGGCCGGAGTCCCAATCGGTGAGCGCCCGGGTGTCGAAACGGAGGCGCCGGATTCTCGGATCCGAATCGATTTGTCCCGCCAGGTCGTCGGCCGAGGGAAGCCCCTCGTCGATGTTCCATCTGCCCGAGAGAACCGCAAGCAGGGTGTCTTCGGCCGGCCGGCCGATGCTCAGCTTCTGCGGGGTGTCGCCCTCGTCCTCTCGCGCCATGCCGCGCACGCCTCGCGGATTCCAGAATGGCCTGTCCCCGTAAGGAGGCAGGGGGGTCGAAGACCCCGGAGACGCGGCCCTACCTCATCGCCCGGGAGACCGCCGCGATCAGGTCTTCGGACCCCGGGTTGTTCACCCTTCGGGTGAGCAGGATATCGGTCGGCCGGGTTCCCTGGCCGTAATAGGCCTCGTTCCACTTCGCCCGGGTGATGACGCCCGCCCCCTCCGCGGAGATCCCCGCATAGACCCCCTGATCGCTCGTGTAGGCAAGCATGTCGAAGCTCAAGGTGAGCGAGGTCTGCCCTCTGGCGCCTGCGCCCAGGGATCCCAGGGCGACGCTCACGTCGCCCCCGAGGCGGAAGGATGAGGTGTAGAACGATTCGACCCCTTTCGTGCTCATGACGAGGAACACCATTTCCGAGGACTGGGCACCGATCTGCAGGCCGAAGCTTCCCGTTCTCATCTTGTAGAAGGCCGGCGGACTCCAACGGCCCGTTTCTTCATCCCGAACCAGCAGGACGCCCGTTCCGCCCTCGAAGCCCAAGAGCAGGGCCCCTTTGAGCAACTGCGGCACGATGAGAATCGCCTTGGCGTACCTTGCCTGGGTCGGGGTCCATCCGATCGTCGGATCCCCCGCGAACTTCTCGAGGGTCAGCTTTGCCTTGTCCACGAGGTGCTGCTGCTTGCTGTATCCCTCGTCCGCGACTGCCGCAGCCGTGCAAAGCGCGCTGAGCAGAACGACCGCACCATACGAACGCCTTCCGTGAAACCTTCGCATAACCTCTCCTCCCGTGGGGGTTCCGCTGACCTGCTCTATACTGCCCCATCCCGGTCTCCGGTTTCAAGGAGGGGCCCTGCGTTTGCACCGGTTCGGCTTGACTTTGCCCGGTGGGCTGCTATTCTGGTCGAGGGCTTACATGCCCGTTCCGGGATCGGGCGTTCGGCCCGGGATCGTCCCTTTCCTGTCTTCCTGCGGGGTCGCCGGTGGTCCGGGGAATGCGTGCCGGCGGCCTTTTTTTTGAGGAGAACGAAGCGTGAAAACATTCGTGAGATTCTCGCTCATTCTGGCCGGTTCGGCCCTAATCGCCCTGGGATGTCAGAAGAACGAAACGGGGGAGGCCGGAGAGAGCCCCCCGGCGACACAAACCGAATTCGAAGACTCGGCGCAGAAGGCCGCGCCCTCCGGTTCGAGCTCGGCAAAGGAGAGCCCCATGGTGGCGAGCGTAAACGACAAGACGATCAGCGCGGCGGACGTCGACCGTGCGACCGAGATCCTTCTTGCGCAGTACGGAAGTCAGATCCCCCCGGAGAGCTTCGCCCAGGCGAGAACGGTCCTGAGAAAGCAGGCGCTGGAGAACCTGATCAACCAGAGGATCCTTCTTTCCCAAGCCGAGCGGAAGGGCATCCGGCCCGAGCCGAAGCGGGTCGAGGACAGGTTCACCGAGACCTCAGCCCGTTTTTCTTCTCCGGCGGAATTCCAGGGCGCCCTCGATTCCATGGGGCTCTCCCAGGAGACATTCAAGGAGGAGATCCGGGAAGATCTCATGATCGAGGCCCTTCTGGACGCCGAGCTGAAGGACGTCAAGAAGGTGAGTTCCGAGGACGTGAACTCCTTCTACCGGGAGCATCCCGAGAGCTTCCGGTCCCCGGAACAGGTCCGCGCAAGCCATATCCTCATGGCCGTCGATGCGGGCGCCACCGAAGAGGAGCGCGCCCGGAAGCGGCTCGAGTTGACCGGCGTGAAGGAGGAGATCGACAAGGGCGCGGACTTCGCCCGGCTGGCGGAAGAGCGCTCGGATTGCCCGAGCAAGGCACGGGGCGGGGATCTGGGATACTTCACGAGGGGCAAGATGGTGAAGCCCTTCGAGGACAAGGCCTTTGCGATGAAAGTGGGCGAGGTCAGCGGGGTTGTCGAGACCCCCTTCGGGTACCACCTGATCAAGGTCACCGACCATCAGGATCCCAAGCAGGCCTCCCTGGACGATGTCAAGGGGCAGATCGAAAACATGCTCAACCAGGAGGCCAAGGGCAAGGCCGTGGGGGAGTACATAGGCCAGCTTCGCGAATCGGCGAAGATCGTTTACGCCGAAGGCCGCCAACCCGGAACGGGTCTCCCCGAACCCCCGACACCTTAGACCCGATCCCTGACTGCCGCGGCAGACGGCACGGCGGGAAGCGTCCGCGCCCTCCCCGATTAGACCGAGGCCCGTTTCTCTGCGACCACGCAGTCCATGCATGTGAGCGCCAGACCCTCCGGAGGCCTGACGGAGGTCACGATTTCCTGTCCGCACACGCTGCAGATCACCTTGTGCTGGGGGGGCCTTTTCCGGTGTGTTCCTCTTCTGCCCGACGCGGGGGCTCTCCTTCTGGCGATGGCACACCTCCTTACCGGGCCCTGTCCGGGCCCCTAAAGAAAGAACCGCCGAGACTCGTTGTCGGTCCCGGCGGCTCGAGCGGAATCTGCTCTTTGCGACCGGATCGATATCGGAGTGCGAGACTAACCTCTTACTCATAGCAGAGTCGGCTCCATAGTGCAAATGCCGTCGCCCCGGACGGCGAGGCGGCATCCGCCGGTTCTGTCTTTTCCCTTTTCGTCCTGATAAACTGCCCTTGCCGGAAAGGGTGGCCGTCGCGCAGGAGAAACGGGGGGAAGGGGGTGCCGGCGACGCGTTTCCCGTGCAAGCGCGCCCGGGGGGTACCCATGGAGCAGCAGGAAAAGAGTTACCGGGAGCGCGGGCTGGGATTTCTCCTGATCTGCCTCTTTCTGGTGCTTCTGTTCGGCTACATCGTCCTCCGGCCGTTTCTGAATATCTTTCTGACGGCCCTGGTCCTTGCCACCATCACCTACCCGGCCTATCGGCGAATCCTCGGTTGGACCAAGGAGCGGCGGAGCCTCTCCGCGTTTCTCTCCTGCCTGCTTGTCGTGGGGGTCATCATCGTGCCGTGCATCGTTCTCGTCGGTCTCCTGGCCGGGGAGTCCGCGCAGTTCTACGGCCGGGTCAACGAGAGGGTGCAGAGCGGGGCCCTCCAGCAAAGCTTGATGCAGCGTCTCGTCGACCTGCAGGAGAGAACCCTGGAGAGAATCCTGCCCGGCGTGAACCTGGAGCGCATCGATGTCGGCAAGACGCTCGCCGGTTTCGCCGCAACGGCCAGCGGGCTCCTGATGAAATGGAGCACCGGCGGGGTGAAATTCGTTACGAGCGCCGTCTGGCAGTTTGTCCTGATGCTCTTCGCGCTCTTCTACTTCTACAAGGATGGCGCTGCCTTCCTGCGCTGGCTCGCGCACCTGACGCCCCTGCCGGGCAGCCTCGAGCGCGAGATCCAGCAGAAGTTCCGAGAGGTGAGCGAGTCGGCGTTTCTGGGTACCTTCGTGACGGCCGCCGTCCAGGGCCTTCTGGGCGGGATCGGGTTCCTGATCGTCGGGCTGCCGCCCCTGATCTGGGGAGTGGTGATGGCCGTACTGAGCCTGATTCCGCTCGTGGGTGCGTTTCTTGTTTGGGGGCCTGCGGCCGTCCTTCTGATGGCCGGAGGCCGGGTGGGTGCAGGGATCTTTCTGGTCGTCTGGGGGGTCGTCGCGGTGGGGTTGAGCGACAACGTGCTGCGCCCGCTGCTGATGCAGGGGAAGAGCCAGCTTCATCCCCTGCTCATGTTCTTCTCCCTGATCGGCGGAATCATGGCCTTCGGCCCTATCGGAATCCTGTTGGGCCCCCTTGCGATCGTGCTGGTCGTGGCCATGCTCAGGGCCTACGAGGAGGCGGCCCGGTCCTTCCTGGAGTACATGGACGGTCGGTGACTCTATACGTTTTCCAGGGCGCCGAATGCGCTGTGGATCCGGTCGCGGAGGATGAAACAGAGCCTCTCCAGGACCTTGAAGCCGAGATCGAGGTCCTGAAGCATCATTTCCCGCAAGGCTTGTCCTTGGATCACCACCGCCCTCGTGGGCTTCCGGCATCGGGCGGTGGACATGAGATTGTGCGGCTCTCCCAGGAGCGTCGACCAGCATCCCAGGGCCCTGCCCCTGCCCAGAAGCCCGATGACCACGCTCCCCTTTCGGGTGCCCAGATCGATCGACCTTTCGAGCACGACCGTTCCCTCTGCGATGATGTAGAGCTGCTCGCCGAAGTCGCCCTGGTTGAGGATGTTCTCCCCGGCCGGGTAGGTTTCGAAATGCCCGAGCCGTGCGATGTCATCGATCTGCCGGACGCTCAGCCCGCTGAACAGATCGCACCTCTGAAGGCATTCCGAAAGCTCCGACCGGCTCATGCGATCCTCCGCAGCGCCCGTAGCTTCAGACGGATGTTCCCGAATCCCGTGGCGAACGATTCCATGCCGGACATCGCGGGCGGAGAGGAAGCGATTTGCCTGTCCTCCCGGCATCAGGGGAGGAGCCTTGACGACGGCTTGGGTCGCTTTCGCTCCCTCGCATTGTCCGCGCTCGATGTCCCCGTCTTCACGTAGAAACGGTCAGGCCGTCTCGACGCAGTTGCGCCCGTTCTGCTTTGCCTGGTAGAGGGCGGCGTCCACACGGCTGACAAAGGTCTCCGGGGTGTCGCTCTGCGTGTTGACCTCCCCGACGCCGGCGCTCACCGTGACCTTGATCTTCCAGTCCGCGTACACCAGGGAGGTCCTCTCGACGGCCTTTCGAATCTTCTCCGCCACCAGCCGTCCCTGACCGGCGGTCGATTCGGGCAGCAGGATGGCGAACTCCTCGCCCCCGTAACGGCTGACGAAGTCGTTGAACCGCGTCTGATCCTCGAGCACCTGCGCAACGAGCCTGAGGACCTTGTCCCCGGCCATGTGGCCGTAGACATCGTTGACCTTCTTGAAATGGTCGATGTCGATCATGACCAGCGAGAAGATGCTGCCGTATCGTTTCGCGCGCTCGAACTCCTCTTCCAGCCTCGTCTCGAAGGCCCTGCGGTTGGCGATCTGGGTAAGGAAATCCATCTTCGAGTCGATCTGGAAGCGCTCCATGATCTCCTGCTGGTCCTGAATCTTCGCGTTGGCGTGATCGAGCTGGCGGCGGTAGCTCTCGTTGGTGGATTCGATGGCTTCGATCTCGCGGATCAGGAGGCGCTTGATTTCTTCCAGTCCGGCCAGGGTCATGGCCCGGTCGATGGAGACCCTGTGGTCCTTCATCTTTCCGTCGTACGACATGCTCTTCTGCATCAGTTCGGATACGAACTCGGAAAGGTTCTTCAGCAATTCCTGGATGGCTTCCCTGCCGGATTCGATCGCCCGGGCCTGTTCCTCCGATTTCGGGGGATCGGCCGCCGCCTGTGCCAGGCCGGACGCCGGGGAGGACGCAGGCGCCGGCGGCCGCGGCGCCGATCGACGGGCCTTCAGGGTGAGGAAGACCGCCGCCGCGACCGTGACGAGGAGGGCCAGGACCGTGGACAGGAACGCGACCCAGTGCAGGACCTTGCCCGAGCGGGCCGCAGCGGGCTTCGAGCCTTCTTTCTCCGGGGCGGTGCGAGCCTTCGGATCGGGCAGGGACCAGAGGCCGATTCCAAGCTTTCGCGCGGAGTCCTCGAGCGTCTGGAGCTTGATATCGTTCGGGGCCGTCTTCCGGTCCCATCGGGCGAGCCCGCTCTGAACGAGCCTGTGGCCGAGCAGGGACCCGTCGGGCAGCACCGCGGACCCCGACAGCCTGAGCGGCGTGCTGCTTTCCTGGATCTGAACGCGAACCGTCCGGTCAAGCACGAGCTTCGAAGTGAACTCGCGCGCTTCCTTTCCAAACGGCTCGCCCGGGGCGGGGCACCGGAGGCCGTAAAGGGCGAGCTCAACCGTCCTTCCCTGGTGGCGTAGCCAAAGCAGATCGCCGCGATCCACCCCGACGACTTCGCCTTCGAATTCCTCCGCCCGCGGCGAGGAGACGGCCGCGAGCATCGCGCACAGGAGGACAAAGCCCGCGACACGCGCTTCCCGCTTCATTCCATGGGTCCTTGCCAAGGGTCGGACATCTCCTCTGCGAGTCGCGCCGAAATATAGCACCCCCCGCGAGATTCTGTCCAGGATGCAGGTCGGTTTCGGTCGAAGCAAAGATCGCGGGGGCTCGTTCCGGATCGCCCCCTTCATCCGGACGAACTGCATCCTGGGCGATCTCTTGGGCGTCGTCGTCCTCGGGCAGTCCGTGACGAAGCGGAAGCTGCCGGGAATCGCGATGGCGGCCCTCTGCGTTCTTCTCCTCGCCGCGGTAAGGTGTTTCTTCGTTGCCTCCGATATTGTATAAGAGGCTGGATTGGCTTGCGGAGATTCTGTGCCGCCGGAGGTGAACGATGAAAAACATGGACCCGGATTTCTCGATTTCCAGGCTGGGCGTCTGCCGCATCCCCTCCCCGATGAGCGGGAACAACTTCGTGAGCGATGCGGAGCACGTGCTCTACCACTCGAGCCTGGAAGAGATCGATTCCTTTCTCAAGGCGGGCAGGCGGCCCCCAACCCTCGAAATGGCCGGCCCGAGGAAGGAGATTTACTTCGATCCGTCGAAGCTCAAGTGCGGCATCGTGACCTGCGGGGGCCTCTGTCCGGGGCTCAATGACGTGATCCGGGCGATCGTGATGAGCCTCTTTCACCATTACCGCGTCCGGACCGTGTTCGGGTTCCGGTACGGCTACGAAGGGCTCTCTTACAAGTACGGGCACGTGCCCCTCGAATTGACGCCGGAGAAGGTCGCCGACATCCACGAGAAGGGAGGCACGATCCTGGGCTCGTCGCGGGGGAACCAGGACGTTCCGGAAATGGTCGACACGCTCGAGCGGATGAACGTGGGGATCCTGTTCGCCATCGGCGGGGACGGCACCTTGCGGGGGGCTCATGCCATCGCGGCCGAGATCGCGCAGCGGGGCCTGAAGATCGCGGTCATCGGCGTGCCCAAGACGATCGACAACGATATCTCGTATGTGGAGAGATCGTTCGGTTTCGAGACGGCCGTCTCCGAGGCGGCCACGGCCATCTACTCGGCTCACGCCGAGGCGGAAGGGGCCCGGAACGGGATCGGCCTCGTGAAGCTCATGGGCCGGCAGTCCGGCTTCATCGCGGCCCATGCGGCGCTCGCCATCAGCGACGTCAATTTCTGCCTCGTGCCCGAGGTGCCCTTCTCCCTGGAGGCGTTCCTGGAGGCCCTTCGCCGGCGCCTGGAAAGGAGGGGCCACGCGGTCATCGTGGTGGGCGAGGGGGCGGGCCAGAACCTGCTGGATGCGACGGGAGAACGGGACGCCTCCGGAAACGTGCGCCTCGGAGACATCGGCACCTTTCTGCGCGACCGGATCCGGGAGCACTTCAAGAAGATCGGCATGGAGGCCAATCTCAAGTACATCGACCCCAGCTACACGATCCGGAGCATGCCCGCCAACCCTCACGATTCCGTCTTCTGCCTGCTCCTCGGCCACAACGCGGCGCACGCGGGGATGACCGGCAGGACGGACATGCTGGTGAGCAACTGGAGAAGGGAGTTCACCCATGTCCCCATTCCCCTGGCCGTGTCCGAGCGGAAGCAGATCGACCCCAAGGGCAGGCTCTGGAGCAACGTGCTCGCGAGCACGGGGCAGCCGCTGGACATGACCTGAGGCCGCGGGGAGCGCCCGCCGCGACGTGACGCGCATCAGGGTGGCGACCCTCTTCGCCTATTTCCCCTTCTGGTCCGGCAGCACCTGCTCTGCGAGGTCGACGGGCAGCATGAGGGTGTTCTTCATGATATCCAGGAGCCGGTTGCCCACCGCGCCGGCGGCGAGCAGGGTCACGTCCGGATCGTCCCAGTCGCCCGAGATCCTGACAGGGACCGTGACGAGCTTGCCCCCCATGATATTGCCGACCAAGGGGGTCTTCTCCACGATGAAATCCACGGTTCGAAGCGGCGCCACGAGGAGCTGAAGATCCACCCGCCTGTCGATCAGGTCCGCGGTCCCGCTTCCCGCGATTCCCACGGTGGGTCCGCTGAGAGCAACCTCGGTGAGCGCGAGGGCGCCGTTCTGGAGGGTCGCCTTGATTTCGAGCGACTTGTAGGGCAATTGGTTGCTCCGGAGGTCCGGAACCTTTCCCCGCAGGATCTCCGTGCCGTTCAGGACGCTGAAAACCTTGGCCAGCACCGGATTCCGCAGGATGTCCCCGTTCCGGGCGGTGAACGCGAGCTCGCCCTGCAGGGCCCGCATCAGGGCCTCTTCCCGGGCCGTTCCCCGGATCGAGCCGCTCAGGTTGAAACTCCCGGTTACCTGGCGCTCCGACTCCGAGAGGCAGGGAAGGGCGGCGTTCAGATCCGCTTCCTGCGCGTTCAGGGTGCAATCGATCCGGGTTTCATCGTCCTTCAATTCCACGGCGCCGAGGGTGGATATGCCGCAGAGGGCGGCCCGGGTGACCGCCACGCCGACAGCGTCCGGCAAGAAGGTGACGGTCGCGTGCATGGGCTTCCAGGTGAGCTTTCCGTAGGTGAAGGATTCCGTCCTGCATCGGAACGTTCCCCGAACGGGAGGCAGGGGGAAAGGGGTTTTCTTCTCCTCCGGCTCCTTGGCCTTCTCCACGACCCGTCGTATCCTGTCCCAAGGGATTTCCTCGGAGGCGAGATCCAGATCGGCCCGGATGCCCTCCGGCGCGAAGGAGAGACTTCCCTGCAGGGCGAGGCCCGATTCCTCCAGGGTGAGGCGCGAGGAATCAAAACGGATTCCGTCTTCCGCGGCCTCCAGGCTGAGCGACTCGATCCGGAAGAGGGACAACCAGCCGTAAGGGAAACTGAATCCCCCGGCTTGCAGGCGGCCCTTTGCCTCGGAGGAGGGCACGTTCTCCCGCCGGATGTTCAGGAGAAAATCCCCCTTCATGTACAGGTCCGGAAGCGGGCTGCTCGCGAAGACCTTGTCCGTGGTTCCGCGAGCCAGGTCTCCGGCGAAATGGAAGCCCAGGGTATCGCCGGTCCGGAAGGCGGACAGGACGGCGCGGGATCCGCGGTCCTCGAAGGAAAGGCTCCTCAGGAAGAAGCCCCCGGGGCCTTGCGAGAGATCGAGCGAGGCGTTCACATCCTCCAGGAAGACGAAATCGCCCTGAAAGGAGGTTTCCCCCTCCCGGTTCCATGCCATGTTTGCCTTTTTCAGGAAAAGGGGCGTCCGGACCGTAAACGCCTGCGGCAGGCGGACGATCCCGGAAACCCATTCTACGAACTCCGGTCCGATGCTCCCCTCCAGCGCGATCTCTGCCTTGCTCAGCCCGGCGAGGTACCCGACGATAAGGCCCGAGGGAGCCGAGATCGAGGCGTCCAGCGGACGGGCCCTCAGATCCTTAACAAGAAGTTCACCCGGCCTGGCCGTGAGCCTCCCGGCCTCGATCGGAAAAGACCTCGGGACCAGGGGAGTCTCCACGGTCAGGTTCTCCAGGGTCGCTTCGGTCTCGAAGTCCCAGTCCGCAGGCCTGAGCACCGGCCCGCTCAGGCGCATGCCCGCCATCTCGATCTTCCCCTTCAGGTCCCTGAAGATTCTCAGATCGTCGCGGAGCGATTCGTACGACGTGACCCACGGGAAGATCTCGTCCACAAAGAGCCGCAAGGCTCCGGATCGGATCTCGATGCCCGGGTCTTCCCCGAACGTGAGTTCGAACGTCACCCCCGAAAAGGAGGAGTTTCCGAGCGTGCCCCTCATGTTCGCGCCGCCGATCCGATCCGTTTCGTAGTGGACCTTCCCGGCCTCGATGCGGATCCGGTACGGGATCCTCGCGTAATCCGCGGACATCGAGCACTCGGATACGTCCACCTTTGCCTGAACGGCCTGGAGGCTTTCTCCGAGGGTCATGGTGCCCAGGGCGCGTCCCTCGATATTTTCCACCCGGGAAAGCTCCCGGGTGAAGGTCCCGGGCTTGACGATCCGCACGAGCGACCGCTTGACATCGGCCATGTCCGCATTCACGTTGATGTCCAGATGAAAGGGCGCGTCCTTTCCCTTGAGCCCTACACGAAGGTTGCCCCGACTTGCTCGAGAATTCTCGAGCCGGGCCTCGAGGTTCTTGCCTTGCAGGAGGGAGTTCGATATGTCCACGTCGCCCCGGACCTCTTCCATGTCCAGGCCGGGTCGCTCGATGTGAATCTTCCCGGCCAGAAGCCGTCCCTGGATGCGGAAGGCCTCGTCCCTGAAAAGCAGGCCGGGTGCGCCGGCCCGGCTCTGGAAGGTGATGACAGGGATTTCCCCTCCCCGAACGTAACCGAAGATCTCCCGGACGAGTCGGATGTCTCCTCCCAGAGAAAGGGCGATCTTCCGGACCTCGTCCACGTCCAGGTTTCTTGCCTCGAGAGCCAGACGGACGTCGGGGGCGGCCCGGTCCATCCGGAATCCTCCGGAAAGGCTCATCCGAGGGCGGGCGAGCTTCATCTGGTCGAGAGAAATCTCGATCTTTTCCCTGTCGATCGAAAAGGAGGTCCCCAGGGCCTCCATCGCAATCACGGAATCTTCCTGGTCCCGCCGGAGGATGATCCCGGGAACCGAGGCCCTGATCTCTCCCTGGAGGTCCTGCAGGCCGTGCGTGCGGACGTCTGCGCGCAGGTACAGCATCGACTCCGGGCAGGTTATGCCGGCCTTGGCCAGAAAGGGGGCGGCGAGAGGATGAGGCTGCAATCGGGAGAGTTCGATCCGGGCGGCCCCATGCAAGGTCCTTGCGTCCAGGCGTCCCCGCAGGGAGAGGTCCTGCCAGAGGCTTGATGTGCAGCGGAGCCGGATCTCAGGCCCCTTGGGCGGGAGAACCGCGGTTGCATGGAGATCCCGGACGCTCACGGCCGCCTGTCCCTTCCGGAGGAGATCGACCCGGCCTTTGTCGATTGTCACCTCGAGGTCCGGCGCCTTCGAGGCCAGGAACTCGAACAGGGAAGAGGCCTTCTTCTTCAGGGCCTCGGACGTGTCGGACCCGGCCCTCGAAATTCCCGGGAGGGGAATGCCGGTCGTATCCAATTCGAAGGAGGCCCCTTCGATGCGCAGCTCTCCGATCCGCACCCTTCCCCTGAGCAAGGGAACGATCCGGGGGCACGCCTTGACGGATTCGATCGTCCCCCGCCCGAATTCCGGCAGCCGCACGGCGGCCCCGTGGATCACCACGCCCGGTCTGGGGAACAAGGAAAGCCCCAGCCGGTCGAACTCGATGCTGCCTCCCGCCGCCAGGGGGAACCCGTCACGTATCCGTGCCTGGATCGATTCCTCTTCGAGTACCCTTGGGATCACGACCGTCAGGCAGAACAGGAGGGCCAGCACGACGGCCCCCAAACCTCCGGCGATCCAATAGAGCAATCTTCTTGCGTTCACGCACAACCCGGCATGCAGTCGATGAAGGCTCGGGATGAAGCCGTCTTGGAGTCATCCTCGAAAAGTCTATCAGGAAAGGATGTCGCGCGTAAACGGCCGACCGCCCGCGACTCGAATGCCCCTTTACTCATCCAATTCATTTAATATAGAAAAGGAATCATAGAGTAGAGTAGAGTAGAGATATGCGTTCATCGCCTTTCCGCCGTTTCCCTTCTCGCGCCGGCTCACGCTCATGCAAGCGAGCGGGCCGCGACGGCCCTTCCCGGAGGTTTCCATGAGGTCGGTTCGCCTTCTCTGCACAGCGGTCTTGAGGCCCGGTACCGTCGGGAGGCTGATCCTCGTCCTGTCGGCCTGCCTCCCCGTTGCCCCGAAATGGGCCGAGGCGCGGCAAGATTCCGGGCTTCCGATCGTGACCATCGGCTTCGTTATGGATGGCCCCTGGGACCGCCTGGAGAAGACCAAGGCCGAAATCGAGGAGGAAGCCGCGAGCCTGCTCCGTAACGAGTTCGATGTGCGCTTCCCGGAAACGAAGCAGATCCTGGGCGACTGGACCGACAAGGCGGTCAGTGACGGAATCAACCGGCTCCTGGCCGATCCCGAGGTGGACATGGTGATCGCCCTCGGGGTGCTGGCATCGAACGACGCGGCCATCCGGGGGGATCTGCCCAAGCCGGTGCTTGCGCCCGTGGTGCTGGACGTGGAGCTGCAGGGGCTGCCCCAGCAGGAGGGCGCCAGCGGCGTGAGCAATCTCAGCTACACGGCCTTTCCGAACCCCTTCCGGCGGGATCTCGAGATGTTCCTGAGGATCGTGCCTTTCAAGAAGCTCGCCCTCCTGTCCGCGCCCTACTACCGGGACGCGCTCCAGGCGTTCGGGGAGCGGTTTCCGCGGATCGCGAGGGACCTGGGCCTGGAGATGCAGATCATCCTGGTGGCGGATTCGGCGGACAAGGCCCTCGCACAGCTCGACCCGGACGTGGAAGCCGTCTATCTCCCGCCGCTGCTGCACCTGCCGGACGAAGAGCAGCAGCGCCTGATCCGCGGCCTGATCCGGTGCAAGCTTCCGAGCTTCTCTCTCCGGGGAAGGTGGGATGTGGAAAGGGGCGTCTTCGCCGGCCTCGGAACCGAGGAGGTTTTTCCCAGGCTCGCCCGCCGGACGGCGCTCAACATCCAGCGCATCCTTCTCGGGGAGGATGCCGGAACCCTGCCGTATGCCTTCCCGGCCCGGGAGAGGCTCACCGTGAACATGGCCACGGCCCGCGCCATCGGCGTCTACCCCCCGTTCAGCGTTCTCGGGGAGGCGGAGCTCCTGGAGGAGGCCGCCAAGGTCGAGAACCGCCGGTCTCTTGCAAGCACGGTCCGGGAGGCGGTCGCGGCCAACCTGGACCTGGCGGCCCGGGACCGGGCCGTGGCCGCCGGACAGCAGGATGTCAAGGGGGCCCGGTCGGACCTGCTGCCCCAGGTCGGTGTGTCCTCCCTGGGCAGAATCATCGACGAGGACAGGGCACAGGCGAGCTTCGGGTCCCAGGCGGAGCAGTCGCTCACCGGAACGGCCTCCCTCTCCCAGGTAATCTACGCCGAGCGCGCCTGGGCCAACCTCTCGGTGCAGAAGCACCTTCAGACCGGCCGGGAGGCGGAACGGGAGGCGGTCCGTCTGGACGTCACCCTGGATGCGGCAACCGGTTTCCTCAACGTGCTCAGGGCCAAGGCCGCGGAGCGGATCGAAAAGGAGAACGTGAACCTCACCCGGTCCAACCTGGATCTGGCGAAGGTGCGCCGGAGCATCGGGATTGCGGGCCCTGCGGAGGTGTTCCGCTGGGAGAGCGCGATCGCGAACAGCCGCCAGGTGGTTCTGCAGGCCAGCTCGCGCAGGCAGCAGGCGGAACGAGCCCTCAACCGTCTGCTGAACAGGCCCCTGGACGAGCCTTTCACCACCGAAGAGGTGGACCTGGATGACCCCGTGCTGATCACGAGCGATGAACGGTTTCGAAAGGCCGTGAGCAACCCGTGGTCCCTCGACGTGTTCCGTTCGTTCCTGGTCAAGGAGGGGCTGGCCAACTCGGTGGAGCTTCGGAGGCTCGATGCGGCCGTCGCCGCGCAGGAGAGGCTGCTGGCCTCGGCGAACAGGTCGTTCTGGGCCCCAACCGCCGGGCTGTCCGGGGAGGTGACCCAGTTTCTGGCCGAGGGCGGTGCGGGCAAGGAGCCGGTTGCGATCCCCGGCCTTCCGGGGGGCGCCGCACTGCCTGGAAAGGACGACACCGACTGGGGGGTGGGGGTCAACGTCGCCCTGCCCCTTTTCGAGGGGGGGCTTCGCTTTGCCGACCGAAACCGCGCGATCGAAGACCTCGCGCGGCTCGAAATCGAGCGGCAGGCGACCCGGGAGCGGATCGCCCTGGCGATCGAGTCGGCGGTTCTGAAGATACAGGCCTCGGGGCCGAGCATCCGCCTTTCCCAGGACGCCCGGGAGACGGCGCTCAAGAACCTGGATCTCGTGCAGGACGCCTATTCGGTGGGGGCCGTGTCGGTCATCGACCTGATCGACGCCCAGACCTCGGCCCTGATCTCCTCCCAGGTCGCGGCCAACGCGGTCTACGATTATCTGATCGACCTGATGCAGATGGAAAGGGCCGCGAACTCCTTCGACTTCTTCCGGACGCCCGAGGCACAGGAGGCCTGGTTCCGGAGGCTGGAGCAATACTTCCGGGAAAGCGAGGCCCTGCGGCCCCAGCCGTACTGCGCACCGGAGGAGTATCCGGAAGGGCATTAGGGGTTGAAGTGCGAAAACCACGAGGGGGTCGGGGGCCAGGCCTTCCCTCCCGCCTCCGAAGCCGGGCAAGAGGAGAGGGAACGATGCGTCCAGGATGCAGGATCGGCATACTCGCGGCCTTGGTTTCGTGGCTCGGCCTGCTGCCTTCCTGTGATCGTGAACCGCCGGTGCAGGAGCCCATCGTGAGGCCCGTCCGGACCCAGCAGGTCTTCCTGACGGGGGGCCCCCGGCTCCGGACCTTCGCGGGCATCGCACAGGCCGGCCTCGAGTCCAGGCTGAGTTTTCGGGTTTCCGGGAAGGTGCGGCTGCTCAATGTCAAGCTCGGAGACCAGGTCAAGGCCGGGGATCTCATCGCCGAACTCGACCCGATGGACTACCGGCTTCAGGTCGAGGAGACCGAGGCCTCCCTGGAGCGGGCGCGGGCGGACTTGCGAAACGCCGAGGCCAAGTACGCGCGCGTGCGGGCCCTTTACGAGAACCGGAACGCGTCGCAGGACGATCTGGATGCGGCCCGGGCGGGCGCCGAATCCGCCCGGGCGCAGGTCGATTCGATCCGCAAGCGGCTCGAACTGGCCCGCGCGCAGCTCGGCTACACAAGGCTCAGGGCGGCCACGGACGGGGCCATCGCCCAGGTAGCCGTGGAGGTGGACGAGAACGTGCAGGCGGGCCAGACCGTGGTCCTTCTGACCGCCGGCGCCAGGCCGGAGGTCAAGGTGGGCATGCCCGAGGGCCTGATCGCCCGTGTCGAGGCCGGAGGCAAGGTGATCGTCACCTTCGATGCGATCCCGGCAAAGACCTTCAGCGCGGTCATCACCGAGGTGGGTGTGGTCACCGGTCTGAGCAGCACCTACCCGGTCAAGGTGAGGCTCGACCAGCCGGACCCCGACGTGCGCCCCGGGATGGCCGCGGAGGTGACCTTCCGCTTCGGGTCCGAGGGCGACCGGGAGCGCTTCCTGGTGCCTTCGATCGCCGTGGGCGAGGACCTCGAGGGCCGATACGTTTTTGTCGTGGAACCGGGTCCGCAAGGCTTCGGCACGGTGCGTCGCAGGCCCGTTGTGGTCGGGGAGCTCCGGGAAGAGGGCATCGAGGTCCTGGAAGGGCTGTCCGAGGGAGACAGGGTGGTGATCGCCGGCATCAGCAAGATCGCCGAGGGGCGCAAAGTGAGGCTTCTTTCGGCCGGGAGCGGGCTGCCATGAACATCACTCTGGCGGCGATCGAGAAAAACCGGATCACGGTCGTGGCGCTCATCGTCATTTTCTTCGCCGGCCTGGCGGCCTACCGGGACATGCCCCAGAGCGAGGACCCGGGCTTCATCATCCGCGTCGCCCTGGTGGTGACCTATTTCCCCGGCGCGAGCCCGGAGAGGGTGGAACAGCTCGTGACGGACCGGCTGGAGAAGGCCATACAGGAAATCCCGGAACTGGACTTCATTTCGAGCGAATCCAAGACCGGCGTATCTCTCATTTATGTCAATATCAAGGAGAGCTACACCGAGATGCGTCCGATCTGGGACGATCTAAGACGCAAGGTCGACCGGGTCAGGGCCGACCTTCCGAACGGAGTGATCGGCCCGATCGTGAACGACGAATTCGGCGATGTCTTCGGGATCATCATCGCCCTGACCGGGGAGGGGTACACCTACGCGGAACTCAAAGAGGTCGCGGACGATGTCAGGAACGAACTGCTCCTGATCGACGAGGCGGCCAAGGTGGAGATCCAGGGGGCTCAGGAGGAGCGGGTCTTCGTCGAGTACAACAACGCACGGCTGGCCGAATTCGGCCTCTCCCCGCTCCAGCTCGCTCAGATTCTCGACACGCACAACATCATCATTCCGGGCGGGGACGTGACGACCGAGGCGGAGCGGATCGTGCTCGAGCCGACGGGGAACTTCGAGTCCCTCGAGGACCTGCGCCGGTCGGTCATCAAGCTTCCGGGCCGGCAGGATCTTCTCTATCTGGAGGACCTGGCGAATGTCTACCGGGACTACATCGATCCCCCGGAATCGATGATGCGTTACAGCGGCAGGCCCTGTCTGGGGCTGGCCGTCAGCCTGCGAAAGGGCGGGAACATCCTGTCCCTGGGCAGGCAAGTCAAGGCCGCCATCGACCGGCTGCAGGAGGTCTATCCGATCGGGATCGAGTTCGAGATCGTGGCCTTCCAGCCCGATCACGTATCCAGAAAGGTGGACTCCTTCGTTGCGAGCCTCTTTCAGGCGGTTGCCATCGTGCTCGGGGTGATGCTCGCGACCCTGGGAGTCCGCACCGGCTTCGTCGTGGCCTCCCTGATCCCCATGTCCATGGTCATGAGCCTTCTGGTCATGTCGATCCTGGACATCGGCATCGACCAGATGTCTCTGGCCGCGCTCATCATCGCCCTGGGCATGCTGGTGGACAACGCGATCGTCATGTCCGAGTCCATCATGGTGCAGATCGCGGAGGGAAAGAGCCCGGTCCAGGCGGCCGTCGATTCCGGCATCGAACTCAGGATCCCGCTGCTGACCTCCTCGCTGACCACGGCGGCGGCTTTCCTGCCGATCTACCTCGCCGAGTCGAGCACCGGCGAGTACACCGCGCCCCTCTTCAAGGTGGTCACGATCGCGCTTTTGAGTTCCTGGGTGCTCTCCCTGACCATGACCCCCCTGCTGTGCGTAACCTTCCTCCGGGTGCGGGCGGCGGGGCCGGCCGAGGAGGGACTCTACGCGTCCCGCTTCTTCAGGGCCTACCGCGCGCTCCTGTTGGTGGGGCTTCGGCATCGGTTCGCGGCCCTCGGCGCGGCCCTGCTCATCTTTTTGGTTGCCATGCAGGGATTCCGGTTCATACCGAACATCTTTTTCCCTCCCAACGACAAGGCGATCCTCAAGGCGGAGTTCGATCTGCCCATGGGCACACCCATCGAGAAAACCCTGGAGGTGGTCGCCGAGATCGAGGCCTTCCTGGAAGAAAAGCTTTCGGTCGCGCCGGACCGCCCCGAAGGGATCCTGAACTGGGCGACCTTCATCGGCCAGGGCGCCCCCCGGTTCGTGCTCAACTTCAACCCCGAGCAGGCCAGGCCGGAATATGCGGTCATGATCGTCAACGCGACCTCGGTCCGGGCGATCCAGGAAACGATCCTCCCGGCCATGGAGGCCTTCAGCCTCGAGAACTTCCCGGATCTGTCCGCCAACATCATGCTGCTGCCCACGGGTCCGCCCCCCACCGCGCCCGTGGAGGTGCGGATCTCCGGCAAGGATCCGGACGCGCTCTTCCGGATCGCGGATGCGGTCAAGGAGAAGCTCGCGTCGATCCCGGGCACCAAGAACATGGAGGATGACTGGGGCCTGAGGACCAAGAAGCTGCGGGTGAACGTGAACCAGCCGAGGGCGAGGCGGGCGGGCCTGACCAACGCGGACGTGGCCCTGTCGCTGCAAACGGTACTCAGCGGCTACGAGTCCACCCAGTACCGGGAAGAGGACGAGGTGATTCCGATCATTCTGCGGTCCGCCGGCGCGGATCGAAAGGACATCGGGAAGCTCGAAACGCTCAACATCTACGCCCAGTCGACCGGACAGTCCGTGCCCCTGAAGCAGGTGGCCGACGTGGAGGTGGTCTGGCAGCCCTCCAAGATCCTCCGCAGGGACACGCTCCGGACCGTCACCGTCGAGTGCGACATCGAGCCGTCGACCACGCCCATCGCCGTGAGCAACGCCATGGACGCCTGGCTCAAGGGAGAGAGCGCGGGCTGGGAGGCCGGCTACAAGTACGAGCTGGGAGGGGAGCTGGAAAAATCGGTCGAGGCGAACAAGTCGATTGCGGACAAGGTTCCCGTGGCGGGCTTCATCATCCTCTTCATTCTGGTGGCCCAGTTCAACTCCATCCGCAGGCCCCTGATCATCCTCGTGACCATCCCGCTCGGGATGATCGGCGTGGTGTTCGGGCTGATCGCGGCCGGGTCCTATTTCGGGTTCATGACCCTTCTGGGGATCATCTCGCTCTCCGGGATCGTGATCAACAATGCGATCGTCCTGATCGACCGGATCCGCATCGAAATCGAGGAGAACCGGCTTGAGCCGCCGCGGGCCGTCATCGAGGCCGCCCAGCGCCGCCTGCGGCCCATCCTGCTCACGACCCTGACCACGATCGGGGGCCTGGTGCCCCTGTGGTTCGGAGGCGGGCCGATGTGGGAGCCCATGGCCATTTCGATCATCTTCGGGCTGCTGTTTGCGACCGTCCTGACCCTGGGCCTGGTGCCGATCCTCTATTCGCTCTTGTTCCGCGTCCCTTTTCGCGATTTCCGGTACTAGGCCGCAGTCGGGGAATGTGCGGCTCCCATACACCACGAGGCGAGGGTCCGAAGGGGTGAAGCGTGGGAACCCCAAGCCCTGGGCGTCCGTCGCCCTGCACAAATCTCTGAGGGAACCCGGTACGGCCGGGAAGTGCGCAGACTCGGATCGGAAAAGAGGCCGGTCATTGCCCGCATGCGGACTTGCGACCCTGCATTTCGAGCCAGAGGAGGTGGCGGCGGAACGGCGGATCCGCAAGGGCCCCGCTCAGCCGCCGGCGAAGGCGGCCAGGGCGTCCCCATAGCTCTTGTGGCACCGGGTGTATGCGTCCCGGCCCATCAGGTCCTGCCGCCATCGCGTCACGTTCAGGTAGCCGGACAGGTCCACCTGGGCCACTTCGGCCGGGTCGAGGGCGGAGAGCAGGTTGAAGTCCGCGAGGGTCAGTTCGCCGCCTGCCAGGTATCTTCTCTCCTTCAGTTGCGTGTCCACGACAGGCAGGAACCTCTCGAGAAACGAAATCCCCTCGTTCAGGGAACGCTCGTCCACCTCCTGCTTCAGGAAGGGCGCGAAGACCCGGTTGAACAAGACCCGGCTCAAGGCGGTGGCGATGTGATGGGAGACGAAATCGGACCACTGGTCCACCAGGGCCCTCTGTCTGGCGCCGGCCGGGTAAAGGGGCGATTCGTGCTTTGCCGCCAGGTACTTGATGATGGCGTTGCTCTCGAAAAGGATGAACCCGTCATCGTCGATGACGGGCACCTTGCCCCCGGGATGCAGCTTGAGGTGCTCGGCTGAGCGGTTCTCCCCCTTTACCAGATCTACTCTCCTGTATTCGTACTGCAATCTCAGCTCGTTGGCGACGAACCGCACCTTGTTGGTCGGTGAGGATAAATCCGCTCCGTAGATCTTCAGCATCTCCGAGACCTCCCCTGGTTGTTCGAGTTGCCCCGCTTCGGGTCGTTCCCTGCTTGGATGCGGAAAGTTCGGATAGGTTTTCGCAACCGGCAAGGAAAACCCGAAGAAAAGGCACCCCGGGCGCGGCGGGGCACCCCGAAAATGTAAATCTTTTCATTTGTTGTGCCGATCTATGAGGCTGTACACCTCCGGTGGTCGAAAACGGACCGGGGATTGGGAATTCCCGTGCCACCGGTTGACGAAAATCGTCAGGGCGGGTTCTGCGGGAAGAAGAGGGTATGAAGCTGTTCAGGAAACGTGCCACGCCCGTCATCCTTGTGGGCAACGAGGAGGTCCACTTCGTTCTCCAGGCGGGCTCCGCTCAGGGCAAGATCCTGGATCCCATTCCTCTGCGCCGGCTCCTGGCGGACGAAGCGGACTGGAGTGCGGTGCCGGAAGCCTTCCGGCACCAGGCCAACTCGACCATGGTCGTGCCCGACTACTGGATCGCAAGCGCCTCGTTCCCGTTCCAGTCCCGAAAGGGGTCCCTGGCGGAGGCCTTCCTGGAGAGGAAGATCCAGGCCGAACTGAGCGACGTCCCGGAGACAAAGGATTTCTTCGAGTATTTCTTCCACGAATCCGAACGGGGCGAGAACGAGGTCACAGCCTATTTTCTTCGGGAGCCGAGGTTCTTCCAAGCTTACGAACGGTTGGCACTCCGGAACCTGCACCCAAGGTGGATCACGACGCCGGCCTTCCTCTGGGAGGCCCAGCTCAAGGAGCGGATTCCGGGCTTTCAGCAAGGGGGAAAGGCCTTTGTTCACATCCTGCCCCAGGCTTGCTTCCTCTACTTCTTCTATGAGGGCCATTTCCTTTTCTCCAGGGAGATCGCTCTTCCGGAATACCGGCAGGATTCCTCCGAGCAAGTCGAGACCTTGACCTACGAGATCCACCAGTCCCTGTACCTCTTCTCGCAGAAGGCCAAGGCGGAGATCGACCGGGTTTACGCGGCCTGCTTCGGATACCTGGAGCCCCGGGTCCTTTCCGAAAGGCTTGGGATGCAGGTGGAGGAGGTGGCCGCGCTGGAAGAACAGCTCACGGAAGGCTCGAGCACCATCGGACAGCCGGGCCTGCTGAGCGGACTCTGCCTGCCCGATCTGTCCCGCTCGCCGAGGTTCCTCAGAATCTCCAACCGGCAACGGGAGAGGGAACAGAAGTGGAAACCCGTCCAGAAGGTGGGGATCGCCGTGGGAACGATGCTCCTTCTCCTGCTCGCAGGGGAAGGAGTTCTTCTCTGGAATTGGTCGATGCCGGTCAGGGCGGAGACGGCCGGCGGGTCCGGGGTCGAGGCGAGGGAGACGGTTGCGGCCCTGCGGCAGTACAACGACGCGCTCGATCTGTTTCTGAAAGAGAAGCAGCGCCCCTCGGCCGCCAAGGCGATTATCGACGTGGCCAGGTCCCTGCCCGAGGAGGTCTGGCTGACCGAAATCGTGGTCGAGACGGAACCGAAGCCCGGCGTGACGATGACGGGCGCCGTGCGGGCGGAGAAGCCGAATCAGTTCCGGGAGGCCCTCTGCGAGTTCCTGGACGGCCTGAAAGGACGCTTCCAGGGGGCCCGCTCCCTCGGCCTGCAGGACATCGATGTTGACACGGGGAAGTGCCGGCCCGTGGAAGGGGGCCATTCCTGCGCCATCGCCCTGGAGTTCGGATTGCCATGAAGAACCGCATCAGCAAGAGGTGGGTGGTCGTGGTGCTCATCTGGGCTGCCGTCCTCTTCCTCAACTACCGGAACATCGGTGAGATGTACCGGATCCGCGAGGCCAGGGACCGCAAGGTCTTCCTGACCATGGATCGGCAGTTCCTGAGGGCCCATTCCCGGGAGATAGCGGAGAGCCTCCGGAAGCGCGAGGCCTTTTTTCACTCCGCCGAGGCCCTGAACCTGGGCCTCCTGACCGTGGAGAACGAACTGAGCGCGCTGGCCGCCGAGCACGATCTCACAGGGGTCCAGGTGCGCAGCGAGCCCAAGGGCGCGGGCGAAGGAAACATCCCGTTGGTGCTCTCGTGCGAGGGATCCCTGAAACGGGTGGTCGAATGCCTGGAGGCCCTGCGGAGGGACCACTCGTACGCGCCGGTCACCAAGGTCACCGTGGCCATCGAGGGCCCCGGGGCGCCGGCGAAGTGCGAGGTCCGGTTGAACTATCGGTACAGGATCGTCCAGGCGGAGGCCGCGACATGAAGATCACGGTGGGCGACCGGCAGCGTTCCTTCATGGGCGCCTGGATTCTGGCCGCTCTGGTCATTCTGGGCGTCAACGGCCTGAACCTGACGAACCTGCTCGATCAGCCCCTGCTGGGGAACTCGCAGGAGGTCAAAGGGATCCGGCGCCAGTGGAGGTTGCTCGAGCAGTTCAGCTCGCTTGCGATCCGGGAGGCGAAGGCCGTCGGCGACGTGGATCTGGCCCGGGTGTTCTCAAGATTCGAGCCGCTGCAGGTCCTGGAATCCTGGGACCCGGAGGCGGAAGAAGTGGAAACAGAGGCGGAGCCTGCGGGGCCGATTCTGCCGGTTCTGACAGGAATCATTACCGTCACCGACCTGGAGGGCAATGTCCGGTCGACGGCCGTATTCAACGGCAGGCGGTTCAGGGAAAAGGACGTTGTCGAAGGCTTCCGGATCGAACGAATCGCAGAACAGGGCGTCACCCTGAGCCGGTCGGGTGCAGACTGGTTCGTGCCGGCGCCCGAGGGCGGATACACCGCCATTCGAAAATACCTGGATTAGCGGGAGCGGTTATGAACGGTATCCATCGCAAGGGGCTCTCCCTTCCGGCGATCTGTCTGTTCCTGGGCATTGCGGCCGGGTGCTCGATTCCGGCCGGCGGGCCGCGGCCCGTGGTGCAGGACGATCTGGCCAGGCAACAGGGAAAGGACCCGCACGCGGTTCTCGGGGAAGAGATGAACCGGCTCAAGGCCCTTCCCGGCCCTCCGCCCTTCACCGAGAAGATCGAGCCGATCCGGGACGAGGTCCTGGAAGAGACCAAGCTCTTCTCCCTCCTCTTCGACGAGGCTCCCCTGGGCGAGGTCCTCAGCGCGCTCATCCAGGACACGGATCTGAACCTCTCGGTGGAAGCGGGCGTGGACCTGAGCCGCACCGTCACGGTGCACCTGAAGACGGTCACCTTTGTGGAGGCCCTGAACATGGTCGTGGTCAAGGGGGCGGACTACGCATGGAAGAAAGAGGACGGGTGCCTGCACATCAACCGGTTCGACGAGAGGATCTATCATCTGGATTATCTGGATCTGGTCGGGGACACGCAGGTCGAGGTGGGCGGGGACATGCTCTCGAGCAGCGTCGAGGACGCCGGCGTCATCGCCAAGTTCCAGGTCAAGGGCACGAGGTCGAGCGAGCGGAGCGACGTGTGGACCGCGATCGAGCATGGCCTGGAAGGGCTCAAGTCCGCGGAGGGAACGATCCGCATGAACCGGAATGCGGGGCTCATCTACCTTGTGGACACCCCGCGGCGGGTCGCCGCCATGACGCGTTTTCTCGATGACGTCTCCGAGGCGCTCAAGAGGCAGGTCTTCATCCAGGCCAAGATCTTCGAGGTGACCCTGAACGACGAACATCAGTACGGCATCGACTGGGAGAGCATGCAGGTCGGCTTCGAGTCGAGCTCGACCGACCTGCCCGACATCTTCAACGTATTCGTGAACGGGGGGGGAAGGATCTTCCGGACGGACACCTCCGAACTGAGCGTCACCGTGGACTTTCTCCGGACGCAGGGGCAGATCTCGGTCCTGTCCAGCCCGCACCTGTCGGTCATGAACGGGCAGTCCGCGGTCATGACGGTCGGATTCCAGTTCCCCTTCGGGGACGTGGACGGGGTGGACCGGGACGCCGAGACCGGGCTGGTGACGTACGGGACGTCCATCAAGCGCGTCATCCTGGGGCTTCAACTGGGCATCACCCCGCAGATATCCAGGGACGGGATGATCACGCTGCACATCGTGCCCAGCATCACCAAGATCCAGGGGGAGGAGACGGTGACCATCCCCCTGACCGTCACCGACACGCAAGACATCAAGAACCCGATCATCGGGCTTCAGGAGTTCTCGACAACGGTTCGCGTCAGATCCGGCGAGTCCATCATCCTGGCCGGCCTGACCACGCAGAGCCGGGAGCAGGAGCACATCGGCCTGCCCCTGCTGGGAAGCATCCCCGGGCTCGGGAACCTGTTCAAGCACGTGGAGGACAAGCTCGAGAACAAGGAATTGGTGGTTTTCATCTCGCCGGTCGTCCGGGAGGCGCTCTAGCCGGGCCGGGGCACCGGCGGGGATTGCGGAAAAGGTAAAGTTCCTCGGAGGATTGCCGATAGATTAGGTGTGGTTTTGGGTGCGTAAAGGGAGCAAATGGGAAACGCCCCATATAACTCGAAGAAGGAGAGAAAGGCGATGTTACTCAGAGGAATCAAGGGAAGGCAGGCGGGATTCACCCTGGTCGAGATCGCGATCGTCATGGTGATCATCGGGCTCCTGATCGGAGGGGTCCTCAAGGGACAGGCCATGGTGCAGAACGCCAAGGTGAAACGCGTGGTCAAGCAGGCCGACGAGATCCGCGCCGCGGTGATGTCCTTTTACGACAAGTACGGCGTCTACCCCGGCGACGAGAACCTGGCCCCCATTCCCCCGGGAACCGATGCGGAAGGGGACGGGGACGGGCAGATCGAGAACAACGCGGAGCGCTTCGAGCTCTTCCGGGATCTTCAACTCGCCGAACTCATCAGCGGGAACTATAACGGGACGAGCGATCTGCCCAAGCACGCCTTCGGCGACGATCTGGATCTCTATTGGGTCGACCCCGGCCCCGGCGAGGCAAAGCACTATTTCCTGTTTTACAACCTCCCCGCCGAGGTCTGCCTCGAGGTCGACATGAAGTACGATGACGGGTCCGACACGACCGGATCCATCCTGGCGAGCGAGGCCTACACGTCCGGGAACACGGTGGGCACCTTCTACATGCTCTTCTAAACGATGGTCGCTCAAAGCGGGAGGAAGCAAGGGGCACGCGGTCCGGTGCCCTTTTTTTCTTCCGGCCCGCCCGCTGCCCGCAAACGGAAAGAGAGGCCGGTCATGAGGAGTCCCCTCGGCTCGCTCCCCAGATCTCTCGGGACGCGGAACGGTTTCACCCTGATCGAAGTCGCCATCGTGATGATCATTATCGGCATCCTGGCCGGGGGCGGGGCCCTCGTCATGGGCATGCTGACCGAGCGCAAGGCCAGGAACGAGTCGATCGATTACATGCATCAGGCCCGGGAGGCGCTGCTCAGCTTCGCCGGAACGCAGGGCAGGCTTCCTTCGGCCGATACGAACCAGGACGGGGCCGGGGACGGCGCCACGGCCGGCGGGCTTCCTTACCTCGACCTGAAGGTCCGGCCCACCGATTTTTACAAGCGGGTCCTCCGGTACGAGATCAACCCGAACCTGGACACGGATCTCTCGACGACCTGCGGCGCCCTGCGGTCGGGCCTCTCCGGATCTCCGCGGGTGGTCGACGGCGACGGTTCCTCCACGGCGTTCCCGGTGGCGGCCGTTCTCGTCAGCCCCGGGCCGAGGGACGCGGACGCCGACGGAAACACGCTCGACAGGATCGCCGCCGGCGCGCATCAGGGCGACAACACCGACGGGGCGCCGAACTACCTGCGCTTTCCCCCGACCGCGGCCTTCGACGACCTGGTCCTCTACATCGGCGAGCACGAGCTCTGCAGCGGGCTTTGCGAGTACCTGACGCTCGCGGTCATCAACAACTCCGCGGCGACCGTGCACGTCTACAATCACACCCTCGGAGGCAACCTGGGGACGCTCTCGGCCGGGACTTCCGGTGTTTACGAGGTCCTGTCGGGAACCCAGGTTTCGGTCCGGGACACCGCAGGCGGCGGCGGGTCGCCCGTTGCCTCGACCCCGGGCACGCCCATCTTCGTGGCCGGAAGGGGCTACACGATCGACGTACCCTAGCCCGACTTTCGCTATTCGGGGGGTATTGGTTTCCTGAGTACCTGAAAATAAACAATCTCGGTCAAAAGGTCTTCACCACAGAGCTGAGATTTCCAGCCGAGATCTCCGGCGGTGGCTGGGGCGGCAGCTTCCGTTTCAATTGGCTCAGTAGAAGCTGCTGCGCTTTGTCAGGAGCAATCGGGGACAGCCACTGGTTTCCCGTTAACCATCGATTCGGGCTGAGGAAATCAGTGGCTGTCCCCGATTGCGTCGTCCCCGATTACGTCTACCGCGTCATTCCCCCCTGCGAGAGGCTGAGCCGCATTTGTCATCCCGGCCCGTGTGCGGAGCGCGTGCGAGCCGGGATCCAGGGGAGTGTGCCATGCACTTTTGTTCCCTCGCAGACACGCACAGGAGGGGGGCGGGGGCTAACAGCTAACAGCTAACAGCATTTCTTCACGGACGAGTGCGATTCCGGCGGAACAGGGACGGCTAGTAGGCCCGGCCGACGGTGCCCAATACGTCGTAGAGGGGAAGCAGGATCGCCAGGATGATCAGGCCGAAGACCCCCCCGAGCAGGAGCATGACGGCCGGCTCGAAGGCGTTGATCACCACCTGCACCGACCTCTTCACCTCGCCGTCGTAGTATGCCCCCATGCGATGGAAAGACCCCTCCAGGGTGCCGGTGACCTCTCCGTGGCGTATTCCTCCCACCAGAAGCGGAGGGAAGCCGCCCGCGCTGTCGAAGGCCTCGGCAAGGGACTTTCCCGACTGGAGTTCCTGGTAGGCCCGCGCCACCTGCGCCTCCAGGTATCGATTGCCCAGGACATTGTCGGCGAGCACGCTGAAGGTCTTCGGGATCGTCATGCCGGCCCGGTGCATGGTGGCGAAGTTGTGGCACAACCGGGCGAAGGCGATGTCCGCGGCCAGCTCGCCGATGACGGGCACCCGCAGCAGGTACTCGTGAAAGGCCTTCTTGCCCCGCTTGGTCCTCTGGAAGAGGTAAAACGAAACGGCGATCGCCAGGGCCCCGAGGGCAAGCCATCCCCAGTATGCCTGCAGAAACAGGCTGGTTGCGAGGATGGCCTTGGTGATGCCGGGCAGTTCCACCCCCAGATCCAGGAGCAGGGAGCCGACCTGGGGGAGCACGTACCCCACCCAGACGCCGATCACGCCGGTGATGGCGATCAGCACGAAGCAGGGGTAGATCGTCGCCCTCTTGATGGTCCCCCGCAGGTCCTCCTTCCATTCCAGGAAATCGGCCAGGTCGTTCAGGCACTGGGGCAGCACGCCGGACTGCTCCCCCATCCGGATGATGCCGAGGTCGAGCTTCTCGAATACCTTGGGAAACTGGCTCATGGCATCGAATAGGGTGTTTCCGTCTTCCAGGGCCGCCTTGATGTCCTCGATCACCCGCTTCAAAGGCTTGGAGGGGATCACCTTCGCGTTTTCCGCCAGGCCGGTCAGGATCGGAAGCCCCATCTCCACGGTCTGGGCGAACCGCCGGTAGAATTCGATGAGGATCCGGGGCTTGATCCTCCCGCCGGCGAGCCCGCTCAAGGGCCGCTCCTCCCCGACCGGCCTGCTCGAGACCAGGGTGAGGCCCCGCTCCCGCAGGCGGTTCTCGAGGTCTCCCTCGTGATATGCGACGAGCGTTCCGCGCCGGACCTTGCCGCCCTGGTCGATGGCCCGATAGCTCAGCCTAGCCATGGACCACCACCCGGAAGGACTCTTCCAGCGAGGTGACCTGCTGCGCCACCTTCTTGAGGGACTGGTGCTTGAGGAGCTGCGTGCCGGACGAGGTGGCGACCTCTTCGATCTCGCTGTGCAGGGCGCCCCGGTAGATCATCTGTTCGATCTCCCGTCCCACGCGCAGCACCTCGTAGATGCCCACGCGCCCCCGGTACCCCGTGTTGTGGCAATAGTCACAGCCCCGGGGCTCCGCGATCCGGGCGGGCGGCTCGATCCCGTGGCGGCGGAACAGTTCCCGCTCTTCGGGCCCGACCGGCCTGGAAGAGGCGCACCGCGTACAGATCTTCCTCAGAAGCCGCTGCGCCACGATGATGTTCAGGGAAGAGGCAAGGATGCCCGCGTTCACGCCGAGATCGAGCAGGCGGTTGATCGCAGAGGCCGCGTCGTTGGTGTGCAGGGTGGAGAGAACCAGATGGCCGGTATTCGTCGCCCGCAGGGCCAGCTCGGCCGTTTCCTGGTCCCGGATCTCCCCCACCAGGATGATGTCCGGGTCCTGCCGCAGGGTGGCCCGCAGGGCGTTCGCAAAGGTCAGGCCCGCCTTCGGGTTCACGGCCGTCTGGCGGATCGTGGGGATCTGGTACTCGATCGGGTCCTCGATCGTCATCACGCTCACGCTCGGGTTGTTGATCGTCATCAGGGAGCTGTACAGCGTGGTCGTCTTGCCGGACCCTGTCGGCCCGGTGACCAGGATCAGCCCGTAGGGCTGGTTCAGGCATTCCATGAACCGGGCATGGTCCTCCTCCTCGAAGCCGAGCCGCTTCAGGTCGCCGACCACGCCGCTGAAGGTGAGCAGCCGCATGACCGTGGTTTCGCCGAGGTGGGTGGGGAAGGTGGAAACCCGGATGTCGATCTCGCCGGCGCCGCCCCGGTACTTGATGCGGCCGTCGTGCGGGATGTTCGGGTTGGAGATGTCGATGTCCGCCATGATCTTGTAGCGGCTCGTCAGGCCCTGATGGAACTGGATGGGGAAGAGGTTGCGCTGCTGCAGCACGCCGTCGATCCGGTAGTAGATCCGGACCAGCTTCGCATCGGGCACGATGTGGATGTCGCTCGCGCCGAGCAGGCGCCCCTTTTCGATGAGGAGGTTCGCGAGCTTGACGATCTGGTTCTCCTCGAAGCTCTCCAGCCGCACTCCGTGGGTGATCCGCTCGATGTCGGCGTCGATCGTCAGGCCGGTCTTGTAATAAAGCTCGATCGCGTTCGTGACCCACTCCCTCGGCGCCACATAGGCCGCGATCCTGCAGCCCGTGATCCGGGCGAGCTCGTCCCGGCCGAGAACGTCGAAGGGGTTGGCCGTGGCGACCTTGATGGTGCCGTTGTCCCTGGCGAACGGGAACATGCCGTGCGTGTTGATAAAGCTCTCCGGGATTTGCCGGATCAGCTCTTCATCGATCTCGAGTTCGGCCTGGGCCGTGTCGAGCCTCTGGGCCCCGCTCTGCACGGCGAGGGCCATGTTGAGCTGCTCCTGGGTCACCCAGTCGAGCCGGAGCAGCACGTCCCCGAGAAGGGCGCGGGTCTTCTTGGCCTCCACCACCGCCGTCTCGAGCTGGTCCCTCCCGATGAACCCCATTTCGACCAGCAGATCCCCGATGCGGCCTTTCATCGTTTCGGCTCCGTGGGTCCGTTCGTTCCTTGCCGTAAAGGCGCCGCCGCGTCCTCGACGAGATAGGCCGTGAGAACGCCGATGCGGGCCTGCACATCCCTGCGTTCCTCGGCCGATGCGGATTCGCCCGCCTGGAGAAACCGGGCGTAGTACTTCAGCGCCTCGTCGTACCGCCCCAGCCTGTCGTAGGTCACGGCCATGTTGAAGAGAAGATCTTTGTCGCCCGGATCGAGCTCCTCCGAATTCCTGTACCAGGCGATCGCTTCCTCCAGCCTGCCGAGCTTGCTCCGTGCCACGCCCTGGTGAAGACAGATCTTGAAACGCGGCGGGTCCGGCAGAAGGAGCGCCCGGTCGAGGTGGGCGACGGCCTTCTCCGGCCTCCCGAGCGCGATTTCCGCCACGGCGAGGTTGGTCAGGCCCTGCGGATCCTCCGGGCTGCGGCTCACCAGTTCCGCGAGCAGCGGGTATGCCTCCGCGTACCGGGATTGCTCCATATGGATCGAGGAGAGGGAAAAAAGGGCGCCGCAATGCCCGGGGTTCTCCCGCAGGACCCTCTGATACATGTCGGCGGCCAGATCGAGGTCCTTGCGCAGGCGGTGATAGCCCTGGGCCTTGCGGTAGAGAATCTCATCGCGTGCCCGGACCGGGCCCGGACTGCGGACCGCGGCCGGTTCGATCCCGGTCTCCTCGCCCGGCCGCTCCTGCAAGCCCGTTCTTTCTCCAGGGGCCCATCGGGTGCCGGAAGCGCCTGGCAGTCCCTCGACCCCGGCCCACGTCTCCGGAAAATCGTCGTCGAAGGGCACGGGAGGACCCACGGGATGGATCTCGTCAGGGACGCCTGCCCGGGGCTCCGGGCCGCCCGCCGCCGGCTTCGACTCGAGGCCCTGGAGCGGGGCGGACATTTCTCGAAGCGGGCCGGCGAGTTCCGCCAGGCCGTCGCATGCCTCCGCAGCCTGGCCTCGGAGGCCGGAGGGTTTCGGCGGGGGTTCGGGCCGCGAGTGCCGCTGCAAGATGCGTGGGAAAGCAAGGGCGCAAAGAAGCACAAAGCAGGCCAGGACCGGAATCCACAGATTCCCCGCGGCCCGGTCGGGCGCCTCTTCCCGAAGAAGATTGAATCTCCGCTTGGCCCTGATTCGATTGCCTGCGGTTCCTGGGAAAAACCGGAGAAAGTCCACGCCAGCCCCCCTGCCGGGTTTCCGCGAAAGCTCTCTGACTCCTCTTTCTTATCGGAAGATCGGGGGATTTTGTTTTGGGGGAGGGTCGGTCTTTTTGGGGGAGGGCAATCCGTGCCCGCCTGCGTGCCCGTGCCCGCGTCCGGCCGGGCTAGGGCCCACGCTTCCCCAGGCCCTGCGCGATTTCGTCCAGCACCTTCCGGGCCGCCTCGGCCGGATCCGGCGCCTCCGCGATCGGCCTGCCGACCACGACCAGATCCGCCCCGGATCGGATCGCCTCCGCAGGGGTCAATACACGGGCCTGATCGTCCCGGGAGACGGCGGACCATGCGGGCCGGACGCCCGGCGTCAGGATGACGAAGCCGGCGCCGAAACGGTCCCGCACCGCCGCCACCTCCCTTCCCGAGCAGACGATCCCCGCGCAACCGGCCCCGCGGGCGATCTCCGCCCGCAGGAGAACGAGGTCGGTGACGGAAAGTCCCCGCGCGTACCCGAGCCGGGGAAGGTCTCCCTCCGGCAGGCTGGTCAGCACGGTGATGCCCAGCAGCGAGGGCATGGTCTGCCCGGCCGAGGGCTCCTCCAGCGGGCCGGCCCAGAGGCTCTCGCAGTGGACCGAGAGGAAGTCGACCGGCAGGCGGCCGGCCGACCTGCAAGCCCGCGCAACGGTTCTGGGGATGTCGTGCAGCTTGAGGTCGAGGAAGATCCTCTCCGCCCCCCATTCCTTGATCGAGGAGAGCAGGCCGGGCCCCTCCTTCACGAAGAGTTCGAGCCCCACCTTGAAGAGCCCAACGTAGGGGGCGAGCGCTTCCACGAACCGCCTCGCCTCCTGCGTGCCCGGCACGTCGAGGGCGAAGCATAGCGAGTGCTTCGGATCCGTCATCATCGCATCCCCCGCTCGATATTCGATCCCGTTCACCTAATCATGTTTTCCGGACGTAAGCAACCCGCGGGGCGACCCGCCCGGGGGCCCTTGATCCGACCGGTCCGGCGTCATAGAATCTAGACTGGTCGTAAGCGGACGTTCCCGCTCAATTCGAACCGCGCAGAGAACCGAAGGGAGTCAACCCATGGGAAACAGAGGCAGGCCCTCTGGACTGGTTGCCCGCACAGCCGCGCTTGTCCTTGTGTGCGCCGCCCTTGCGTCGGGGCTTGCAATCGGCCAGGAGTATTCGAAACAGCAGCAGATGGTCGACAAGGCGAGGATGACCTTTGAGAAGTTCGTGGCGGATTCCGACGTGAGCTGGGGCCCGACCCAGGCAAAGAGGGTGAAGGGGGTGTTGATCGTGCCGCAACTGCTCCGGGGCGCCTTCATCTTCGGCGGGGCCGGCGGCGGCGGCGTCTTTCTCATGCGCGACGCGAAAACAGGCCAGTGGAGCGATCCCGCCTTCTACACGCTCGGTTCCGGTAGCTTCGGGCTGCAGGTCGGCGGCGATTCTTCGGAGCTCGTGCTTCTGGCGATGACCACGGCCGGGGCGGAGACGTTCCTGAGCGGTTCCTTCAAGCTGGGCGGCGACGTGAGCGTTGCGGCCGGTCCGGTCGGGGCGGGCGCGAAGGGGCAGACCACCTTTCAGAGCGCCGACATTCTGGCCTACTCCCTGTCCAAGGGGGTCTTCGTGGGCGTGTCCGTCGAGGGCGCCGTGGTGGCCGTCTCCGGGAAATCGAACGAGGCTTACTACGGGAAGGGAACCCGGCCCGCGGACATCCTCGTGGCCCGGAGGGCCGCCAACCCCAAGGCGGCGGAACTCGTGGCGGCCGTGTCCAAGGCCATGCAATAGGCGGGCGCGGAAGATGAAAATCGTGGCCCTGTACGGAAGCCCCCGGCGCAGCGGGAACACCGCCCTGCTGCTCCGGGAGGCCGTCCGGGGGGCGCGGGAGGAAGGCGCGGAGGTCGAAGAGGTCGTTCTCCGGGACCTGAAGATGTCGCCATGTCTGGAGATCTACGGGTGCAAGAACAGCGGCCGATGCGCGATCCAGGACGATTTTCAGAAGGTCTACGAAAGCATCCTGGCGAGCCGGGCCGTCATGCTGGCCTCCCCGATCTTCTTCTACACGGTGAGCGCCCACACAAAGATCCTGATGGATCGATGCCAGTCGCTGTGGGTAAAGAAGCACTGGTTGAAAGAGGCCTCCGCCTCGCAGGGGCCTTCCGGCCGAAAGGGGCTCTTCATCTCGGTGGGGGCGACCCGCGGAAAGAAGCTCTTCGACGGAGCCCTGCTCACGGTGCGCTACTATTTCGAGGCCATCGACTGCGAGCTGTGGAGGTCGCTCCTCTACCGGGAGATGGATTCCGAGGGGGACGTGCTCAAGCGGCCCGAATGCCTCGAAGAGGCCTGGCGGACCGGCATCGAAATGGTCCGGGCCGTCCGGGGCGCGGAGGCCCCGGCCGCTTTACCCGGCAGGACCGTTTGACTATGATGGCGGGAACTCGCTGATTCGGCTCTGCTGCAGGCCCTGGATCTTCCGCATGGCAAAGAACAAGGTCATTCCGTTTCCAGCGTCCCGGCGGGCTCCCCACGCCCGGCTCCGGGAGTACACCCTTCGCGTCTATCTGGTCAGCGGGCCGTACGGCGAGGAGTCGGTGGGATCGGAGATATTCCGGACCCTCAAGATCCGCGGCGATCAGACCCTCGAGGACCTTCACCGCGCCATCTCCCGATTCTATGAGCGCCAAGAGCATCGATATTACGAATTCTGCCTCGGCGTGGACCCCTACGATCCGGAAGGCGTCCGCTACACAAGCGGCGAGGCCGTGTCAAAGTACGGGCTCTCCGCCTCGGCCAAGCCGAGCGGAAGGCTCAGGCTGGCGCCCCTCGCAACCGTCGATTCGCTCGGGCTCTCGGACGATCAGTTCTTCGGCTACTGGTTCGACCTGATCGAGGAATGGATCCATTTGATCCATGTAATCGGGATCGAGCCCTCGGACGCCGAGGCCGAGTATCCTTTGCTCGTCGAGGCGCAGGGCGGGTTGCCGGTCACCGCCCCTCCCGCGTGCGGCCGAGCCCTGGAAGGCGGATACGGGCCGGAAAGGTTCCGCGAGGAGGACGTCCTCATCCTGCTCATGGGCGAGATGCAGATGCGGTGGCGGAACAAGGTCGAGGACGCGCCGCTCCAGCCCAACACCCATCTGAAGACGGCCCTGGCCAAGCTGCCGTCCCATTGGCTGGAGGCGGTCTGCCGCCAGGCCGGGCCGGCAGGAGATGCGCGGAACCGGAAAGACCGCATCGCAGGGTTCGCCGAGTGGCTGCGGCAGGAGCAGAACCTTCGCAAGGTCTGGGCCTCTCTCCCTCTCCCCTCCCGGGAGGTGCTCCGCTGGATCCTCCTGGAGCGGCACGGATCCGTCAGGATGCAGAACCTCTCCCGGCGGTTCGGACCCGACACGGACATCACCTGGTGGTGGCACGAAGGGCAGACGCCGGAGACCCCCTTCGGGCTTCTGCGGAGCAAAGGGCTGGTCTACGTCGGCAAGATCCGCGAGGGGAAACGCAGGGTCCGGATCGCGGTCGTACCGGCCGATCTGCGCAGGACGCTGAACGGGATCGCCCGGGATGCCCGCAGCATGGAAGAGGGGCCTCCTCTCAAGCCCGTGAAGCCCGCCGCGGGATCGGAGCGCTCCGGGCAATCCTTCGCCCAGGAATGCCTCCTGGAACTGCCGAACCCGGAGGGCGCCCAAGCCGATCCCTGGAAGGGCCTGGACTCCTTCAATCTGCGATCGTTTCTTTCGGTCTGCCCCTTGCGGGGCGACACCGAGGGCCTCTATTCCCAGACCCTGGGCCGTATACGGAGGAACCCGGAGGGCTTTCCCCGCCGCCACGTCCGCTCGTTCCTCACACGCATGATCCAGGAAGGCTCGGTGTGGAGTCGGCTCGAGGCCTATAAGCTGGGCCTCACCCTTCTGGACGAACGCTTCGCCCAGCCTGCCCTGACCGACCGCTCCCGCCTGATCCGCCGATGGGCCAAGGGGGTGTTCGCCTCGCCGCAGGAGAGCCTGTTTTGATGTGGCCGGCTTCGGGCCTGCACGACGACGACGGTGCCGCACCCTGAAGAGCATTGCGAGTGCCCGCGAGTGCCCGCGGCAATCCCCAAGATGCATGTGCCGGCATTCCCCGGCGAACCCGGCAATCCCCGGCCTCCGCCGCTCTCATTGACAATTTCCTTTCGTTTCACGATAATTTTTGCGTTGCCATGAGCCCGGAAGTCGTCACCTGATCCCCAGTAGCTCAGCTGGCAGAGCAAGTGGCTGTTAACCACTGGGTCGGCGGTTCGAATCCGTCCTGGGGAGCCAAAATTCAATCCGCTGATTTCAGCGGTTCTTGTTTAACGCAAGAC
>CAYLMK010000009.1:0-223702 GCA_964384945.1 uncultured Thermodesulfobacteriota bacterium
CCCACAAAGATATGAATCATTTAGAGGGTGACGATCATTGAACATACTGCTATGCGATGCCGAATTCGAACCTGGCTTCGCCAGGTTGAGGTTTTCCGGGCGGTGATATGCTGAACTTAGTTGAAACTCTTACGCCAGAGGCCGCTTCTGGCCGGCGGCTTCGTATTCGGCGGAGACCGTCGCATACATTTCACGCGAATCGGAGAAAATAGGTTCCCTCTCGATTCGGTCGAGCCGGAGCGCTTCGGTCGGACAGGTTACGGTGCATACGCCGCACCCCATGCAGCGATCCTCGTCAATGCATCGGAAAACGTTGCAGTCGACCAATCCCATGGAGAGACTGTTCTGCCTGGTCAGGCACTGCGAACGGAACGTTAAGCGCGCTCGCTTTTCGGCCCGGAAGTGGAACGGCTTGCGGCCAAGGCCCTGCGGCACGGTTGACCTTGCGGACGCTCTCCCATATCGTGGGGCAGCCAAAACCGCAGCGACAGCCGGGGCGAGAGCCTTCCCGGAGGCAGGCGCGCAAGCGGGTTGATCCTTGCAGCAAGCCAGAGTCATGCGTTGGTTTGAGAAAGCTTTCGGTCGTTTCTCAGCGCGGATTCTGGGCGGAAAGGCCGGCCCGAGAGGGATGCCGACTCGATTCATGGGGGGCAAAATGAAAAGCCTTTGCGGAACTCGATGGATATTGGGCGTCGCGCTGTACGTGCTTCTTGCCCTGGGCTGCTCGGATTCGGACGGACAGGCCGCAAGGAACGGAGAGCCGGATACGCCGGAACAGACAACGGTTACCATTCACAGGGATACCTGCGGAATCCCGCACGTGTACGCGGAAACCGTGCCGGCCCTGTTCTATGGCTTCGGTTACGCAGTGGCGCAGGACAGGCTCTTCCAGGCGGACTTCTACCGGAGGTACGCGAAGGGGAAGCTGGCCGCTATCCTGGGGCAGGACTTCGTGCAGAGCGACGCAGAGATGAGAACGAATTTTTACACGGACGAGGAAAGGATGGGGCAGTTCAACGAGTTGGCCCCGGAATACCGGGCGATGATCCAGGCCTATTGTGACGGGTTCAACCGGTACATCGCCGAGGCGGAGATCAGCCCGATCGAGAAGAAGCCTCTGGAATATGCCGTCTTTGGCCTGGTGGGGCTTGAACTGGAGCCCTGGGACGTGACCGACATCCTCGCAATCACCCAGATGCTTTACAGGTACTATGGCTCCGAGGGGGGGCTGGAACTGGAGAATCTGGCCTTTTACAACTTCCTGGTGGATCGCTACGGAGAGGCCGTCGCCCGGACGATCCTTGACGATGTGCTGATCAAGAGCGACCCGGATGCCTACAGCACGCTTCCCGATTCCGATGCGGGCGACGAGGGGACCCCCGGGACGGCCTCTCAGGCCGGGCTTCTCCCTCGCCGCAGCATCTCACGGGCCGCTGCCGCTCAGATCGAGAACAGGAAGTCGGTGCGGCGCGCCCTCGAGAGCATCGGAATGCCCAGGCTGGGAGGCAGCCGCGGGATCGCGATCGCGCCCGGGAAGTCCGCTTCGGGAAATGTCCTGATGATGCACAACACCGCGGACGCCTGCGAAGTCCATCTCAGCGGAGCGGGGTTCGAGGTGTCCGGATTCTCTTTTCCCGGAACCCCGGGGGTGCAGATGGGCCGGACGAGACATCTGGTAACGCAGTCCACGGTCGGTTTTTCCGACATGATCGACGTCTACATCGAGCAGCTCAACCCGGCCGACCCCCATCAGTATTGGTACAACGGCGAATGGAGGGAGATGGAACGGCGGGTCGAGGTCATCCACGTCCTGGGCGAGGCGCCCGTGGATCTGGAGGTGTGCCGGACCGTGCACGGGCCTGTCTTCGAATGGGATCTCGAGAACAACATCGCCTACTCGAAGCGGTTTGCGGTCTGGGGCAAGGAGTTGGGCAGTCAGGTCACCGCCTTTGAGTTCAACCGGGCCGAAAACTACGAAGAGGCGGCCGAAGCGGTGCGGCACATGACCGTGAATGTCAACATTCTGTACGGAGACACCGAGGGAAACATCGCGTGGTGGTATCCCGGCCTGCACCCTGTGAGGCCCGACTCGGTCGACACGAGACTTCCCGTGCCGGGAACGGGCGAGTACGAGTGGCAGGGATTCCTCCCGTTCGAGCAATGGCCGCACTGCAAGAACCCCGCCCAGGGATACCTGCTGAGCTGGAACAACAAGCCCACGCCGAACCATGATTACGGAGACAAGGCGAGATGGGGGAAGACCTTCCGGACGTACCTGCCCGCCGCCCTGGTGGAGGCGGATGCGTCGATCACCTGGGAGGAGATGCTGTGGATGAACCGGCAGATCGCCTGGGGTTGGGGAGGCTGGGATCTGACGGCAACCTCGCCCGAGTTCTTCGAGCCCCACCTCCGGGAGGCGGCGCAGGAGAGCGCCGACCCGAGGATCCGGGAAGCCGTTTCCCACATTGCCGACTGGGACGGGCTTTACAGGGATGCGGATGGCGACGGGACCTATGACAGCGTGGGCCTGACGATCTTCAGGAAATGGGTGCCCGTCGCAGAGAGGGTCCTCTTCGAAGACGACTTGGGGCCGTGGTACGCCTTTGACTGGTGCGACTATATCAAGTATTCGACGGACCTCCTGCTCAGGGCCCTGGAGGGGCAGGACGCGGGGCAGCCGATGACCTTTGACTACTTCAACGGGGTCCCCAAGAACAGGGTCATCCTCGAAAGCCTTTCCGAAACCCTTGCGGAGCTGGCGGCCGAATACGGCACGGAAGACATGTCTCGCTGGAAGCACCCCATCTTCTGGCGGGAGTTCGATCTGTACAATATGCCGGGACTCTCGACCCTGCTGGGCTATGTGAAGAACGTTCCGAACAACGGAATGGAAGATTATTTTCATCTCGTCGAACTGGGAGACCCGGATGTGAGGATGGTATCGGCGATCCCGACAGGCGGCCAGAGCTGGTTCATCAGCATGCTCGGAGCACCGAGCCCGCATCTGACGGATCAGCTTTGGCGGCACGCGAACTTTGACTTCAAGACGATGCATTTCGATCTGCCGGATATCCTGGCCAACCTGGAATCCACGACGGAATTGACCTACCCTCCCGAGGCGCCCGCGCCGCAGTGCTTCGTGGCCACCGCAGCGTTCGGCACCGGCATGGGTGGGAAAACGGGGGTGCTCGTCCGTTTCCGGGATGACCGCCTCAAGAAGAGCGAGGCGGGCAAGGCGTTCGTCGACCTGTATTACAAATACAGCCCGACGGCGGCAGACTTGATTCGCGGCCGGCCCTGGCTCAAGGCGGCTGTCCGCGTTCTGCTTCTGCCCCTGGTCGGATTCGTGTCGCTCCTTGTCTGACAGCACCCGGCCTGCAAGGTCTCAGGATTGAAACGCATGAGATCCTCCCTGTACTATGCTCGGACGGAGACTCGAACACGAAGAGCGGGGGAGAGATGGCGGCAGAGCTTTGCGGATGGAGCGGAAAGATCCTCAAGGTGGACCTGACGAGTGCGAAGATCGTCGAAATCGATACGATGGATTACGCGGACCGCTTCCTCGGAGGCCGTGGAATCGCGACCCGCCTCTACTGGGAGGAGGTCCGGCCCAACGTGGGGGCCCTTGCGCCGGACAACCGGCTCATCCTGATGACCGGCCCGCTCGGCGCCACCGGGGTCCAGGGCGCGTCGCGGTTCGAGGTGGTGGGCAAGTCGCCCATGCTGTTGCCCGAGCGGTTCTGCTACGGGAACCTGGGGGGCTACTTCGCCCCCTATCTCAAGATGGCCGGATACGACGGCATCTCGGTGTCGGGCCGTGCGGAAAGGCTGAGCTACGTGCTCGTGACGGACGGGAAGGCCGAGATCCGGGATGCCGCCTTTTTGCGGGGCAGGGGCGTCTCCGAGGTCCGGGACGCGCTCCAGGCACGGCACGGCAAGAACGTCCACTTCGTCACCACGGGCCTGGCGGGCGAGAACCTCTGCCGCAGCGCGACCCTGATGACGGACCATGAGGGGAGCGCCACGGGCGGTTTCGGCGCCGTCCTCGGCTCCAAGAACCTCAAGGCCATTGCCGTCGTCGGCAGCGGAAGGCCGCCCGTTGCCCGCCGGAAGGAACTCACCGAACTCATCCGCCTGAGCATCCACCTGAGCAAGCGCGGCACCCTGCGCATGCCCCTGCCCAAGAAGATGATCCAGTACACGGGCAAGGCCTCCTGTTACCAGTGCGGCCTGGACTGCCTGCGGGGCGTGTTCCGAACGGCCTCCGGCAAGGAGGCGGTCCGGAAGTGCCAGTCCCTGGTATTCTACATGCCGTACGCCTTCATGAGGCCGGACGGCGACGCGGACACGGCGGTGGACGCAACGGCCCTGTGCAACGAGTACTCGATCTGCACCATGGAGATGACGAACCTGATCGAGTGGATCGCGGCCTGCCATCGGGCGGGCGTGCTCTCCGAGGAGACGATCGGGCTCGACATGTCCGGGATCGGAAGCGGAAACTGGATCCGGGACCTGGTGCGGATGATCGCCGCGCGGGAAGGCCTCGGGGACGTCCTGGCCGAGGGAATCCTCCGGGCGGGCGAGAGGCTCGGCCCGGCGGCCCGGGCCCTGTTCACCGACAACATGGCCGGGGTCGGGCTGACCGGCGCGTACGCGCCCCGCGAATACATCACGAACGCCCTGCTCTACGCCCTGGAGCCCAGGCAGCCGATCGCCATGCTGCACGAGGTCTCTTACATGATGGCCCGCTGGCTGCTGCACCTGATCCGGCCCGACCTCTCGCCGACGACCGCGGAGGTCTTCCGCGCGGCCGCCGCGAAGTTCTGGGGAAGCGACAAGGCCTGGGACCTGACCTGCTACGAGGGAAAGGCCCGGGCCGCGGCCGTCATCCAGGACCGCACGATCATGAAGGACAGCCTGATCCTGTGCGACTGCGCCTGGCCCATCATGGACTCCTTCAACACCCCGGACCACCTGGGCGACCCGACCCTGGAGAGCAGGCTCTTCTCGGCCGTCACGGGCATCGACACGGACGAGCCGGGCCTGCGTCTTTACGGCGAAAGGGCCTTCAACCAGCAGCGGGCGATCCTGCTTCGGGAGGGCTGGCGGGCCAAGGAGCAGGATGTGCCTGCCGAGTACAATTTCATCGAGCCCCTGGAGTCGGACGTCCTGAACCCGCGCCTCATCGTGCCGGGCCCGACCGAGGAGCCGGTGAGCATCCGTGGAAACGTGCTGGACAGGCGGAAGTTTGAGGAAATGCGGCGAGAGTATTACACCCTGCGCGGATGGGACCCGGCCACGGGACTCCAGAAGAAGGAGACGCTCGTTCGCCTGGGCATGGGGGACGTAGCGGAAGAACTGGAGAAGGCGGGCCTGATCGCGTAGGCGCGTCTGCGGAGAGCGGGTCCTCACAGGGAAGCGGGAGGTATCCACATGAAGGGGCTGGCAAGAGATCTCGGACGCCTGGTGGCCAAGGAACGGGTGAGGACCGACCCGGAGGACCTCTTTGCTTACGGCGGAGACGCCACGTATTACGTCAAAAGGGGAAAGCCGGACGCGGTGGTCCTGCCGGAGACGACGGACGAGGTGTCCGAGGTGTTGAAATACGCCTTTCACCATGCGGTTCCGGTCACCCCGCGCGGCGCGGGCAGCGGCCTTTCCGGCGGATGCACGCCCCTGCACGGCGGGATCGTCCTGGACATGAAGAGAATGGGCCGGATCCTGGACATCAACCGGCGGAACATGTCCGCCCGGGTCGAGGCAGGGGTCGTGCTCGCCGACCTTCACAGGGCGGTCAAGAAGCAGGGCCTCTTCTATCCGCCGAACCCGCAGAGCATGAATGTCTGCACGCTCGGGGGAAACGTGGCCACGCGGGCCTGCGGTCCCCACGGGGTGAAGTACGGCGCCACAGGGGACTATGTCATGGGGCTCGAGGTGGTGCTCCCGGACGGCTCGGTGATCACCCCCGGGGGGCTTGCGGCAAGGAGTTCCGCCGGATACGACCTGACCCACCTCTTCGCCGGGTCCGAGGGGACCCTGGGCGTGATTACCAGGATCAACCTCAGGCTCCTGGCCCTGCCCCCTGCGCACCGGACCGCCGTGGTCGTCTGCGAGACCATCGAGCAGGCCGGGGACACGGTCTCCGAGATCCTGGCGGGCGGAACCCTGCCCGCTATGGTCGAGTTCCTCCCGCAGATCGCCATCCTCACCATGAACCAGTACATCACCCCGCCCCTGATCACGAACGGGCAGGCCTACCTGCTGATCGACCTGGACGGGACCCACGACGAGATCAGGGCCCAGGCGGACCATATCCTCGGCATCTGCCGAAAGATGGGCGTCCTGGACATCCGGGTGATCGAGGACGAAAAGGAGGCGCAGACCTACTGGACGGCGCGCTCGAACCTCGGGGCCATGCTCCTGACCGTGATGAAGAAGGCGATCAACGAGGACGTGGCCGTGCCCAGGGACCGCATCCCGGAATTCGTGCGCGAGGTCCAGAAGCTCTCCTCCACCCTCTCCAAGGTGCTCCTCGGGATCGGCGGCCACGCCGGGGACGGGAACATGCACCCCTCCATCTTCTTCCCCGAGGTGTCGGGCGACGCGGAGCGCGAGGCCCAGGAGACGATCCGGAAAGTGGTCCGGCTCGGCCTGTCCCTGGGAGGGACCGTTTCCGGGGAACACGGCATCGGCTTTCACAAGGCGGAGTTCCTCCACTGGGAACTGGGCGAGATCCAGATCCGGATCCTCAGGCGAATCAAGAAGGCGATCGACCCAAAGGGAATCATGAATCCGGGCAAGCTCTGGAAGGACGGGAGGTGAGACCGCATGCTGGACCTGAATTTCTACCGCGACATGATGGCCAAGTGCTCCCACTGCGGGCTCTGCCAGGCAACCTGCCCGGTATACCTCGAGGATTATCTGCAGACCCATCTGGCGCGGGCCCGGGTGGATCTCATACGGGCCGTCCTGGTGGAAGGGGCGCTCCCCGTGACGAAGAGGTTTCGCGAGGTCCTGGACCGGTGCCTGCTGTGTACGAACTGCTCCCGAACCTGCCCTGCCGGCGTCCTGACGGACGAGATCGTGGCCGCCGCCCGCAATCAACTCTATCAGGGCAAGCGGAGGGACGCGGTCCGCAGGCGACTGCTCCGCAGGTTCATGAACCAGCGCGGCATGAAGGGGCTCATGGCCGCGGCGGGCTCGGTGGCCCACAAGATGGGCTGGACGCCCGAGGAGCTTCCGGCCCCCGCGTCCAGGCCCCTCGAGAAGAGGTTCAAGGCGCGGATTCCCGCAGAGGGAAAGGCGCGCGCCCGGGTTGCCTATTTCGTCGGCTGCGCCGCCAACACCCTCTACCCGCAGGCCGGGGCGGCCGTCATCAAGGTACTGGCCCACAACGACATCGAGGTGCTGATCCCGGAGGGGCAGGTTTGCTGCGGGATGCCCGCCCTGGCGGAGGGTGACCTCGGGCTCGTGCAGGAGATGATGCGGAAGAACATTGCGATCCTGGCCGGCTGCGACGTGGACGCGGTCGTCACCGATTGCACCTCGTGCGGGATGATGTTCCGTGCCAAGGCCGCCAAGACGCTTCCGGCCGACGATCCGTTGCGGCCGAAGGCAGAGGCGCTTGCCGCAAAGGTCTGGGAGGTGACCGACTATCTCAACCGGATCGGGCTCTCCGCAAAACCTCCCGCTCTTCCCGAGCCGCTCACCTACCACATGCCCTGCCACCGAGGCTGGACGCCGACCCTGGACGATGCGCCGCGGGGCATGCTCGGGCACATCCCAGGGGCCCAACTCATCGAGCTCGAGCATCCCGACAGGTGCTGCGGCGCCGGCGGAACCTTTTTCATGGATTTCGGCGAGCTTGCCGCGGACATACGGGCACGCAAGCTTGCCGACATCCGGCAGACGGGCGCCCGGACGGTGCTTACCCAGTGCCCTGCGTGCCGGTCCTTCCTGAGGACCCGGGTGGAGGACGCCCGGGTGACTCACCCGATCGAGTTCCTGGCAAAGGCTTACGGCCTGTAGCCGGCGTTGAAAAAGGCCCGTCTGCTGCCTTGCAGAGGTCAGGCCGGATCGTTCGGACACCCTGCGGCAGGCTCTCCGGCGGCCGGGCGAACCTTGAGCACGACTTCTTTGCGTATCTGGACGGTTCCCGGCTTTGCGCCGCGGGGCTTGGTAACGTACCGGGCGCGTGTGCACGAAACCGCAACAACACCCCCTTCTCTGGCCTTGCTGTGGTACGCCGCAATCGCGGCCGCCCGCTTGAGCGTCTCCCGGTCCGGCTCCTGGCCGGCAGGGCACCGCAGGACCACGTGGCTGCCCGGCATGCCGCGAACGTGAAACCACCAGTCGTCCGGACCCGCCACCTCGAGGCTCAGCCGGTCGTTGTCGGCGTCGGTCCGTCCGACGAGCACCCTCCAGCCGCCCGGCAGCGCGTACGCGAGCAGGCGTGGAGCAGGATCGCGCTGCCGTGACTTCTGTACGACCATGTCCGGGGCCCTCCTCTCCGGGGGGCGCAAGAAGAAAGGGTGCGGCACGAGGATAGGACTTCGCGGCCTGGACCGCAAGAAGCAGGGAGGCCCGGAAGCTTGACAAGCCCGGTCCGACCGGAAGGATGTCAACGCTGCAGAAGGGATCTTTCGGGCGGCTGCCCTGCTAACGCTTGCCGCAGCAGCTTCCGGGGCCTGCGCAGCCGGCGGCCTGTCCGGGCGCGGAACCGCAGCAGGCGGTGTCCCCCGGTCCGGGGAGGCGGTCTCGGGAACCCACGGAGGGCGAGGCATGAGCGGAAAGCAGCTTCTTCAAGTGAGCGCTTCCGCACGCCTGGCAACGGGGCTCGCGGGAAGAGGCGGAGAGAAGGATCTCGCTTAGTTGCCCACAGTCCTGACAGAGATACTCATACAGCGGCATGTCGGTCCTCCGTGTTTCCGGCGCCGTTGTCTCCGGCGTATTCCTTCAAGGCCTTCTCCAGCGTCTTTACCGCAAGCCGGATGCAGTGGATCTTCTTTTCCGGCATCTCTTCGAGGATGCGATAGATGTCCCTGTCGCGGATCCGGCGGGCCTCCTCGATCGTCTTGCCCTTTGCCAGGTCCATGGCGACCATGGCGGACGCAACCGCGCCGGGGCATCCCAGCACCTGGATCTTGGCGTCCCGGATGCGCCCGTCTTCCACCTTGAGGTAGACCTTCATGGTGTCGCCGCACGGGCCGGTCAGCTCGCTCACCTGGTCCGCATCGGTCAGGGTGCCCATGTTCTTCCTTTCCAGGTAGTAGTCGATTGCCTTCTGGGAATACCCGGAACCGGAAAGCATCTCGCGAAGTGCGTTTTCCCCTCCAAAAGGTTCAACATCCTCTTTCATCTCAAGACCCTCTTCCATGCGCGCATCCACCTTCCGGGCCGTGCCCGGCACATGTCCGGTCGAACGTGAATTCAGGAAGACGGCCGGCGCGGATCAGCTCCAGGTTTTCCCTGACCGTTCCCTCGACGCCGCGGTAGACCCGGATACACGCCGCCTGGAGCCCCCGAAGGGCCCCGGCTCCTATGCCTCCGACCACGACGGCGTCCACGGCCTGGCCGCCAAGCGCCTTCAGGGGCTGGCAGTTGCCGTGCAGGTGGTCCCGATCCTGATTGAGGATCGTCTCGGTCGACCCGTCTTCGCTTTCAACGATGATGAAATAGGGTGCCGATCCGAAGTGGCCGTACACCGGGCTCTCCGCACCCTGGTCATTCTGCGAGGGAAAGGCGATCTTCATGGGAAAGGCACCTCATGGAACGAAAGCGGGCGAACCCGGCCTCTTACCGGCGTGGCAAAGGTGTTCGCACAACTTTGAAATTATCTATCACGGCGCGCGCGTTTGTCAACGGACGGCGGGGGTGCGGCGCGGTTCACAAGGGCATTTGATACATCCGGTGAACCTTGCGCGTCTTGCCCTTCAACGTTTCCACATTGCTCAGCATCTTCGCGGTCGTCTCCTGGATCTGCACCATTTCCAGGTGCTTGAACTGCGTGTACTTTCGAACGACCTTCTCCACCTCGGCATAGAGCAGCAGGTTCGCCCCGCTGCCCTGGTGCTCGGGCAGGATGCCCAGGCCGTTGATGAGAAGCCAGTCCGTCCGCTTGTACTCTCTCAATAGGCGGTAGAGGGTCAGGGGATTGAGCCTTCCCCTGCTCTTCTGGATCGCAGCCGACAAATCATGATACCCGAGAAGGAATCCGACAACCTTGCCTGCATGGGTGATGACCTTGATCAACTCCGGATTGGCGATGCGAAGCAGGCTCCTTTTCAACCGTGCGAGCTCGTTTTCCGAAAGGAGATAGTTGCCCGGATGGTGACCGAGCGTTTCGATGAAAACGTCTCCCACATCGTCGGCGACCTTGGCGAGCTCCGCCTTCGAGTGAAACTCCAGCACCTTGTACATTCCCTTCTGCAGAAGGGCGTCCGTCGTCTTCTTGATCTCCTGGGGCAGACGCGCCGTGGTGGGCAGGTAGAAAGAGAAGTTGTCGAGGTATTTCGTAAAACCGAACCCCTCGACCAGGCTCCGGTAGTAGGGCAGGTTGTACATCATCATGGTCATGGCGGCCCGGTGCTCGTAACCCTGGATGAGCAGGCCGCCGCCGGTCACACCGCCCAACCCCATGGGGCCGAACAGAAGCTCGAGGTTTCGCTTCTTCGCCCAGTCCAGCGCGGCCTGGAAAAGGGTTCCGGCCACCTCGCGGTCGTCGACCGAATCGAAAAAGTAGAAGTGCGCGCTCCGCATGTCGTGGGTCTGGTTATACCGGCCGTTTTCGAACACGAAGATGCGACCTACCACTTCGTCGCGCCGGGTGACCACGAAAAACTCCCCGGCGGTGTGCTCGAAAAGGGGGTGCCTCCGGTCCACCAGTTCCCTGATGTCCCCCAGGAACCAGGGCACCCACTGGTCGTTCCCCGCGTGGAGGAGCGATGGGAGACGAAAAAACCCCTTGAAATAAGGGCTCTTCGAGCCCTCGACGCGCTTCAGGTCCATGTGCGTCCGCCCTCCCCGACGCGTACTCGATTGACGATGCACTCCCCGTGGGATGCCCCGCTTTCCCGATGACGAACCCCGCGGGGCCGCACGTGCGGTTCCCCTTCGTGCGGCACACCATACGGAGGATGAGACCCTTGTGTCAAACGACCGGGCCGCGGGAAGTCTCCCCGCCCGCGCTCATTTCCAGCGGAAGATTTTGAGAGCCACGGCAAAACTCACACCCCCCCAGACAAGCAGCACGCCGAGTTCGGTCAGGGAATGCATCAGAGGGGCTTCCTCGCTCATGACGGAGCGGAGGGCATCGTTGAGCGCGGTTAGAGGCAGGGCCCGGATGAACGGGTGCATGACTTCCGGAAACCGGCAGTAGGAGAAGAAGGAGCCGGAAAGAAGCCACATCGGGAGCATCACGAGGTTCATCCAGCCCGAGACCCCTTCGATGCTCTTCGGCCGAGCCGCTACAAGCAACCCGAGGCCGGCGAAGGTCATCGCACCGGCGAGCAGGATGACCGCCAGGGACAGCAGGGACCCCTGCACGACGACGCCGAACACGACCCATCCGAAGCCGACCAGCGCGATCACCTCCAGAGCGAGAAAGACGAGCCTCGAAAGAATGAAACCGAGCAGGAAGTGCAACCGCCGCATCGGCGTGGCCGTGAGCAGCTTGAGCAGTTTCTTGGTCCGGTTGTCGACGACGTTGAAACCCACGCCCCACATCCCGCTGGCCATCAGGTTCAGCCCGATCAGGCCCGGTATCAGGAAATCGATGTAGCGCCTGCCGGTCTCGGCGATCTTTCTGTCTCGCGTCCGGACGACGTCCTTGCGGCCCATGGAACGCTGGAGCGCTTCGTCTGCGGCCAGTCTCGCCATCCTGCCTCCGGGCTGGGCGGCATCGTAGACATAGCAGAGGGGAGCCGCGTCGACCCTCCCAAGGTCCGGGTCCTCCGGGCCGGCGCCGCCGGAAACAGGATCACATGGGGCGACGATGAGGTCGATCTTTCCGGCGCGCATCTGCCTGGAGAGGTTCTTGTCGGATCCGAGAACCGGTTCCAGGCCCGGAAAGTTCGAGAGGGACTCCGTGATTCTTTCCGCCGCCGGGAGCCGGTTGTCCACGCCCACCGGGATCTTTTCCGGGGCCTGGTTGCGAAAGGCGATGCCCAGGGCCAGGGCCAGGAGGACCGGAAAGATGAACACCCAGAACACGGCCTCCGGCTCACGGACGAACTCCCGGACCCGGGCAAGGGTGAGCTGAAACAGAGGGTAATGTCCCACCCCCCTTCGGGTCCGATCCCCCAGGGGTTCGAACTCCCTGCCCTTTTTTCGGCGGGGCAACGAATTCGTTCCGCAGGGCGGCCCGCCCTTCGACTCACACATCGCGGAGTTCTCTACCGGTCAGGCGGAGAAAGACATCCTCCAGGGTCGCCCGGTGCGTGGAAAGGGAAACGAGAAGGTGTCCTTGCCGTTGGATTTCCGCCACGATCCTGGGCAGAACATCGGAGGCCTGCGGAACGGCGACAACGAAGTTCCCGTCCCTCGAGGTCACAGCGCCCACCCCCGGAATCGCGCCGAGGGCCGCTCCCTGGAAACCTTCGGAGGTCCGGAACTCGATGACATGGCCTCCCCCCAGGGATTCGACCAGATCGGACGGGCGGCCGAGGGCGAGCACCTTTCCTTGGTCCATGATGGCGACCCGGTCGCAAAGCCGAGCCGCCTCCTCCATGTAGTGCGTGGTGAGCACCACGGTCACATCCCGATGCCGGAACGTGTCGATGAGCTCCCAGAACCTCAGGCGGGCCTGCGGGTCCAGGCCCGTGGTGGGTTCGTCCAGAAAGAGGATCTCCGGATCGCCCACGATCGCGCACGCGAGGGCGAGCCGTTGCCGTTGACCGCCCGAGAGGTTGGCCACGCGCGTCTTCCGCTTGTCCGCCAGTTCCACGGTCCGGATGACACGCTCCACGTCCGGGCCGTAGCGGAAAAAGCTGCGGAAGAGGGTGACGACCTCCTGAACGGTCAGCTTGTCCGGAAATCGCGTTTCCTGGAGCTGCACACCCAAGCGTTCCCGAAGGAGGTTGTCGTTCCCGCCGCCCCAGAGACCCCCGAGGACCTCGACACTTCCGCTGCTCGGGAAACTGATCCCCTCAAGGATCTCGACCGTCGTGGTCTTGCCCGCGCCGTTGGGCCCCAGCAAGCCGAAACACTCCCCCCTGTAAACATCCAGATCCAATCCCGCGACCGCGGTCACTTGCCCGTACCGCTTGACCAGGGACCTGCAACGGATCACCGGGCGGTCGCGCAAGCATGCTTGCACGCCCCGGGGCCGGCTTGCAGGGGTTTCGGAAATGATCATGGTATCCTCGCGCTTCTTGAAGTGATGCTGCAGCCAATCGCGATGGTTCCCGGAACCCCTGCCGGCAAGCGTTTCCTGGACGGAAATCATGGTCGAGGTTGGGGACATATCGGAATCATATATTCTTTTCTTCTCCAACCCAAGGAGTATGGATCCGGACTTGGTTTCACCTTGGATTTTAATATTTTGAATCAATTCTACGAACATGATAAGGAACTATTGGTTCTGATTATTGTAAAGTAGGAACTAGAAGTTCCTTATCACAAATTACTTATTAAAATCAGTATTTTAAACGTCTCTTACAGCCACGTCACCATGGTTTCGTGCTGTTCCAAGAAATAAAAAGGAACTATTGGTTCCCATTGGTTGTTATATTCTAACATTTTTTCTTTCAAATTCATAATATTAACATTCTGGCACGCATTTTGCTAATTCGACATCCCCAAACTCAATTCCCGGGAAGGGCGGTGGAGGACAGAAAGGAGGGGCCTTGCGATCTCTCTTGGAAAGAAAGGGCCTGCAGCAACGCATGGGCGGGGGTGCGCATGCGTTCCAAGGATGAAGACCGTCTCGCAACGATCGACGGTGTGATCATCCCGGTCGAATGGGATTCGCAAGGGAATGTCATCGCAGTGTCCCTGTCCGCCTTCGATGAACAGGAGTACCTGATACAGAACCAAGTGAAAGGCGTTGAGCTTCTCCAGCACGTACGAAAGCACGCAGAGGTAACCGGCTGGGTGGAAGACGAAAAGGGCAAGAAGAAGATAACGGTCAAACACTACAGGCTCCGGAAGTACCCGCACGGTCACGGCAGATGACGCCGACGGTCGAGAAGACAAGATGTTTGCCGCTCCTCGTCGCATACTGCACGAGGACCGCGCCTTTGCTTTCCCTTGCCATTCTTCGCTGTGAGGCAGTGCTTGTTGCGGCCACACTGCCCGAAACGATGAACGGGACGGAACGCGAGGGTGGAAATCGACACAAAAAGGTCAAGATGAGGAGCCGGATCACCGAAGAGAATGAGGGTCGGGATTCCGTCCACGTTCACAAATACAAGATGGTTCCGCAGTAGCAAGGGAGAACGACAAATGGGAAGAGACACGCTCACTCCAGACGACAGCAAACCTCCCGGTTGTAGCCCCTATCGCCCCCCTCCACAAGCCGATCCCCTGCAAGCCTGCCGGCTCTCCACGCACCACACCTCCATCAAGGACATCGCACAGGCTCCCGGGCCCGTTTTGGAACGAAGGACCCGATTCCTGTTCGAGAAGACGAGCGCGCGAGCGCGGCGATTCCGTGAAACCTTCTTTCCCCAAGCCGGGCCGACGGACTGGAACGACTGGGAATGGCAGATGCGCAATCGCATCACGAACCTGCGGGCCCTGAGTTCCTTCCTTGCGCTTTCCGAAGACGAGAGAACCGCGATACGATTCAACCGGGGGTCCATGCGTGTCTGCATCACCCCTTACTACGCCAGCCTCCTCGACCCCCGAGACCCCGCACAACCTCTGCGAAGAACCGTGGTTCCGGTAACGAAGGAGTTCCAGAGGGCGGCCTGTGAATCGGACGACCCCCTCGCCGAGGAGGGCATGAGCCCTGTCCCGGGGATTGTCCATCGCTATCCGGACCGGGTCCTGTTCCTCGTCACGGACCGGTGTGCCGCTCACTGCCGCTACTGCACCCGTTCCCGTATGGTCGGCAGGGACAACGGCAAATGCATGAACGGGAGCGGATGGGACCGGGCCGTCGCCTACATCGAATCGAATCGTTCCGTACGGGATGTCCTGATCTCCGGGGGCGATCCTTTCACGCTGCCCGATTCCACGCTCGAACGACTGCTCCGCCGGCTGCGGGGAATTCCGCACGTGGAAATCCTTCGCCTCGGTACGAAGATGCCCGTCGTACTTCCCCAGCGAATCACCGCCCCATTCGTGCGGATGCTCCGACGTTTTCATCCCCTCTGGGTAAACATCCATTTCACCCATCCGGACGAGATCACGCCCGAGGTCGCCCACGCATGCACCCGGCTTGCCGACGCGGGTATTCCGCTGGGAAGCCAGACCGTCCTGCTTGCGGGGATCAATGACGACCTGGAAACGATGGAGCGGCTCCTGCACGGGCTCCTGCGCATACGGGTGAGGCCTTACTACCTCTACCAATGCGATCCCATCCCGGGCTCCTCCCACTTTCGGACGCCGGTCCTGAAAGGGCTCGAAATCCTCAGAGGCTTGCGAGGCTTCACCACGGGCTTCGCGGTGCCCACGTACGTGATCGATGCGCCGGGGGGAGGCGGGAAGATTCCCCTTCTGCCCAGTTACCTGGAGGGAAGGGATGAGCACGGCCTGATCTTGAGAAACTACGAGGGGCGTACCTTCGCGTACCCGGATCCGCAACAGGCCTTCGAGAGAAACTTCCCGGACAGGGGAGAAGACGAGGAGATACGGCAAGATGCTCATTGCCTTCACCCACAACCTCCGGCGGACAGACAGTGAGGAAGAGGCCGATTTCTACTCAGCCGAAGCCGTAGCCGCCCTGTGCGCTTCCTTGCGCCGACTCGGGCACGAGGTGGAGCCGATTGAGGCCACCGGCGCGGCCGCCAGAGTGGTTGCGAGGCTCGAGGCGCGCAAGCCGGACCTGGTATTCAACACCGCCCGGGGAAGCCGCGGTCGGTTTCGTCAGGCCTTTTTCCCGGCGCTCTTCGATGGGCTGGGCATCCCGTATACGGGATCAGACGCGCCTGCATTCACCCTGACGCTGGACAAACGGCTGGCGAAGACGCTCGCGGCCGCGCACGGAATCCCCACGCCCAGGTCCGTCTTCGTTACGAACTCCGCACAACCGGACGGAAACGGGCTTGCCTTTCCCGTGACCGTCAAGCCGAATTTCGAGGGTGCCTCGGCCCGCACGACAGCGGACTCGGCGGTCCACACCCCGGAGGAACTCCGGGCCAGGACGGCCGAAATGCTTGTCCGCCACCCGGCCGGCCTTCTCGTCGAGGAGTTTATCGCCGGCCAGGACGTCGCAGTCCCCTTTCTCGAGAATGCCTCGCCGCAGACCGGAGGCATCCTGGAACCGGCCGAGATCCCGGAGCAGGCCAGGCGCCGGGTTCTGGAACTCTCCCGGACGGTCTTCCGCTTGCTCGGCATCCGTGACGTGGGGAGGGTCGATCTCCGAATCGACCCCGAAGGCAACGTCTATTTCATCGAACTCCAGGCGCTGCCCAGCCTGGAGGAAGGGGCCTTGATCTACGCATGCGCCGCCCGTTGCGGACTTGGGACAATGGATGCGGTGCTCGGTGTCATCCTCGAAAGCGCCGCGGAGCGGTTTCACATTCCCTTTCCCCGCCGCACGGTCTCCCCGCGCCGGGCTCCGGGTCTTTCGGTCGGATTGACCTTCAACCTCCGGCGCACCGAAAGACTCTCTCGGGAGAACGATCGGGACGCGGAGTACGATTCACCGAAGACCATCGCCGCGATACGCGAGGCGATCGAATCCTACGGCCACAGCGTGGTCGAGCTCGAAGCGACTCCGGCACTGCCCTCCCTGTTGGCTTCGGCGGATGTGGATCTGGTGTTCAACATCGCCGAGGGATGCAAGGGCCGACACCGGGAGTCCCAGGTTCCGGCGCTGTTGGAGTTGCTGTGCATCCCTTACACCGGCTCGGATCCGACGGCCCTCGCCCTCGCGCACGACAAGGGCCTGGCAAAAAGCCTGGTGAGACAGGCGGGCTTCCGCACGCCTCCCTTCGCGATTCTCACCACGGGTCGCGAGCGATTGCCCAAGGAATTGTCTTTCCCGGTCATCGTGAAGCCCGTAGCGGAGGGAAGCTCCCGGGGTATTCTGCAGTCCAGCGTGGTCGAGTCGGAAGCCGCGCTGCGCGAGCTTGCGGCCGAGATCGCCGGGCGCTATCGACAGGCGGTTATCGCGGAAAACTTCGTGGGAGGCAGGGAGTTCACCGTGGGGCTTCTGGGAGAAAGGCGGCCCAGGGTCCTGCCCCCTATGGAGATCCTCTTCAAGGGAGGCCGGGAGAAATACCCCGTTTATTCCTTCAGTTCCAAGTTCGAGGACGACACGGTCACGTACGAGGTTCCCGCCAAGATAGACCCCGCCCTCGAAATGGAACTCGGCCGCGTGGCGCGCGGCGCCTTCTCGGTGCTGGGCTGTCGCGATGTGGCCCGGGTCGATCTTCGTCTCGACAGCGAGGGCCGGGTGCACTTCATCGAGTGCAACCCCCTGCCCGGACTCTCGCCCGGCTTCTCGGACTTCTGCTTCATCGCCGAGGCCGCGGGACTGGACTATCGCGCCTTGATCGGAGAGATCCTGGCCCCCTGCATCCGGCGCCGGCGCGAACAACGGAAAGAGCTGCGGACCCCCCCTGCCTGAAGAAGCAAGGGCCACGCGGGGAAACCTGGGGCCCGTCTTGCCTGTGGCAGGGGATTCGTGAAATCATGAGGCGGACAAGGCATCCGTTGCCGACACAAGGTGGACCCCTTCACGAACGAACCAACCATGAACGGAATCGTGGAAGACCTCTCCCATCGCGCGGTCATTCTCGGCCTCGAGCTCGAGGCCTATTCCATCCGTCTGCCGGACTACACCATCGGCCGCCAGATCGTATTTCCCCGAAAGGGCACATCGGAGAAAGGGGAGCGTTTCGCTCGCGACAGCACCATCGGAACGGAGTACAACAGCCGCCCCTTCGCCACAATCCGCGAGGGGTATTTCCTCGTGCGCGGCGGGTTGCGCAAGTATGGGTCCCGGCGCTATCGTTCCCGTAAGGGATCCGCCTCCGGCCACGAGCTCTTCCTCGTGGGAGGCTGGACCAACCGCTTCGCCGGCGCACACGTACACATCTCCCTGGCGGAGCGGGTCCTGACCAAGCAGCTGGCCGGAGAGCTTGCGTGGCATCTTCACGATCACATTCCCTTCCTGATCGCCATGGGAGCAAACTCCCCGGTCTGGGGCGGCCGTATCACGGACGTTGCCTCGAATCGAATTCTCCGGGCCAGGTACTTCCGACCCATCGCCCGCGGGCAGCTCTTTCAACGCATGTACGACGAGATGCTCTTCAGCCGCGCCCGCAAGACGAAACCCGCGACCCTGGAACTGCGGGTGCTGGATGCGAACCTGCCCGAATTCCTGCTAGCGTCCGTGTGCATGATCAAGGCCGTTGCCCTGAACTGGCTCATGGGACGCGAGGCCGCGAACCTGGTGCGGACGGAGGACTACCTGAGGGCCCGCCAGGAGGCCGCCCGGCTTGGCGTGCGGGCTAGGCTCTGCTGGAACGGGAAATGGGTTACCGTACCCCGTTATCTGGACCTGTTTATCTGGTCCCACCGCCACGCCTTGGAGAAGATGGACATCCCCGAGGAGATTTGGATCGCCGTCCGGTTGATCAAGAGGCGCATCAACGGCGCCACGATGCTTGCGAAGGCCGCCCGACTCGCCTCCCAGGAGCATCCGAGAAGCTGGCAGAGCCACCTTGCCCGGGGCTACGTGGAGGGATTGAACGAACTGCTGAGCGGCAACACCATGCTCGATTTCGCCGAAAGGATGAGCCTGAAACTTCCGGATCTGGATTCTGTCTGGCTGGGCCGCCGAAACCTCGAACTCGCATGAACGAACCTTTTATCGGAATCACCTGCGATGTCCACATGCCTCGGCAGAGGCGGCGGAGCTACGACCTGGTCATCGACCACCGGTACGCAGAGATCGTAAAAGAGGCCGCCGGCTATCCCGTTATCCTGCCCCTCGCACGCCGCCCGAACGTGATCCAGCGTTACCTCGACGGGATCGACGGACTGATCATCGTCGGCGGGGATGACGTGGATCCGCGGCTTTACGGGGAGCGTTTGAAGCTTGGTACGGGAAAGGTTTTCAAGAAGCGGCTCGAGTTCGAGATCCAGCTCTACCATGGCGCGCGCCGCATGGGGATGCCGATCCTCGGCATCTGTTACGGCATGCAGCTCATCAACGTGCTCGAGGGAGGCGCGCTGTTCCAAGATATCCGACGCGACGCCAAGTCGCCGCGGAATCACCGGAACCGGAACCGCCCTTTGCACCGTGTCCGCATCGAGCGAAGTTCCCGGCTCGGGCAGGTTGCCGGCAGATCCTTTGCCGATGTCTGGTCCGAGCACCACCAGGCCGTCTCTCGGCTGGCGCCGGGATTTCGTCCGGTGGCCTTTGCCTCCGACGGCATCATCGAGGCGATTGAAAACGACGACGAGAACATCCTGGCCGTGCAGTGGCACCCGGAATGCACCCCCCGGAGCCGCCTGACCCGCTCGCTCATGCGCTTCTTTCTCAGGCGGGCCGAGACCTACATGAAGGCCCCCTGACCGGGAGGGACCCGAGCCGGGTCCTCCCTTCCCCCGGCTGGAATCCGCTTCCGGGGGCCTCTCCTGCGCCTCCTTGGCAGGATAAGGATCCACCGGTGAACAGTTCCGTCCCGTTGAAACGTTTCGCGATTCGTTATACAATTGCGTGCTTCAAATTCGGAAGGGGAACTGCCGGAGTACACCGTATCCTTCCGGAGCAAGGGCGAGATGGGTTTCCCCAGGAGCGCGAAAGAGACGTCCCACTCCTCATCGACTTGAACAGCGCATCCTCCCGCTTGAATCCGCTCGCTGCGGAAACGCGAGATTCCTCAGAACAGGGGGAGAGTCGATCTGGGTGGGAGGGCCCGAGGAGCGAAATGCGAGGGAAGAGGCGATCATGGCTTGTGACCGTGGGAGTCACCGCGGCGCTCATTGCCTGCGGTCCCCTGGTTGCTCATTCCGACAGGGGTGGCGTGGACGAATGGCTCAAGTCCGAGCACAGCCTGATGAAGAAGAGGATCACCTTCCTGGAGAGGGAGAACTCGGTTCTCGCGAAGGAAAACGCGGAGAAAGCCGAGCAACTCAAGCAACTCAAGGCCGACCTCGCCCTTTTGCAGTCCGAGTTGGCCGACTGGAAGATCCGATACCTGCGGCAGACGGAGACCCTGACCGCCGAGTTGAACGAGACGCTGGACGAGAATGCCTCGATTGCGGAAGAGTCCGAGAGAAAGATCCGGGAACTGGAGTCCATCCACGAGGCGAGCCTCCGGAGCTGCGAGGATAAGATCGAGGCCCTCAACGACCGCCTCGCGCAGCAGGCAAAGGCCTTCGACCGGGAACGAGAGGCCCTGCGGAAGGCCGCCGAGGAGAAGCAGGCCGCCCTGTCTCAGCGCATCGAAGACCTGAGCAGGGAGGTGGCCTCGCGGGATGCGGTGATCGAATCGCTCAAGGCCCACAACGAGGGTCTCTCCGGGAAGTTCGAGAGCTGCATGAAGGAGGTCGGAGAGAAGACCCTTTCGCTCCATCTCCTCCAGGCCGAGGTTGAGAAATTGAAAGGCGTGCCGGAAACGCCCCGCGACGCCTCGGGGGGAATCCCCTCAGGGGTTGAGGCAAATGGGCCCTAGGGACTCCTTTCCAGTCTGCCGCGCATTTCCCCGGGGCCGCTTCCGACGAGGAACCTGCCCTCGAATCGAAGGCCTTCGGCGGCTTCGGACATCTCTGCTGGTCGCGGTCCTTGCGCTTTTTCCCGCCTCGACGCTCCTTGCGGAACAGGATGTCACGTTCCTGCTCACCTCCAATCTGCAGGGCAGATTCCATCCGGAGGCGGAGGGCCAAGACGACCAAGATCCTCTCCTGCTGATCGCCAGGGGAATCATCGAGGAGAGGAAATCACGAATCGCTCTTTACCTGGATGCGGGGAACGCCTTCTACCCCGGCGCGCTTTCGAAGTTCTCCTTCGGATCCGTGGTCATGGAATACTTTCAGGCCGCTTCGTGCGCCGCCACGCTCGTTTCCTCCAACGATCTGCGAATCGGCCTTGACAATCTCGAGGCCCTGCAGGAGGGAAGGAGCACAAGCCTGCTCAGTGCAAACCTGACGAGAGACGGCGCGCCGCTCTTCGAGACCTACACGATCTCCAGGGTGGGCGACAGGTCCATCGCCGTTGTCGGGGTGTCCTCCGACAGGGTCCTTTTTGATGTCGCCGAGAAGAACCTTTATAACCTGGACGTCGGGGAACTGCCCGAGGCGTTTTACGGTCTTCTGCGGAAGATCAAGGACCGGGGTGCGGACGCTATCGTGCTCTTGTCCGGCTTGAGTCTCAAAAAGACATTGGCCCTCCTCACCCGCTCTCCGGAGATCGACCTGGCCGTCTGCGGCGGGGACAACGCCGGCGAACTCTACAGTTACCCGACCGCCCGGGTCGACACGGCGGACGGCCGGACCGTCGTTCTTTTGTCCGAGCCCGACGGGTATTTCCGCCTCGACGCGGTCCTTGGGGATTCCGGCATCCGGGTGAAGGAGCTGAGGAAAAGGACCGAGGCGCAGCTTCGCGCCGAAGCGGCCGTGCGTCGCTATTCCATGACGGTGCCCGAGTACACCGAACTCTCCCATCGCATTCTTGCCTGGAAGGAGAAGTTCCGGCAGGAAGGGGAAGACGTGCTGGCATCGACCGGGCGCAAGGCGCTGGTGCTGGACGATCGGAAGGTCTCCTTTCTGCTCCGCGACCGGTTCAACGCCGAGATCTCTTTCGTGGACGCTGCAACCGTCCACAGGTCCGTCTGGGGAGAGGAGGTGAGACGGTCCGACGTGATGCATGCGGTCCGTCACGATTTCAACCTGTTTGTGTACCGGTTGACGGGTAAACAGCTCAAGAAGGTACGAACAACGGCCAAATCCCTGATCATCAACGGCTTTGACGGCAAGTCCGTGCAGGGGTACCGGGTCGAAGCGAAACGGAAATACAGGGTGGCATCCACACAGGCCGTTTTCGACAGGGTCGAGAGGATTCTCGGAGAGCGCCTCCCCTACGAAAACTCCTGGGTCACCCTGACCGACCTGCTGGTGGCCGACCTCAAGGGAAAAGGCGTGAGTTTCCGGGATGACTACGTGTACCTGGACCGAAGGTTTCGAACGACCGTTGATTTCAAGTTATCCAACTTCTTCGAGAACGCCTCCGTCAGCAAGGGTCCGGAGGACAAGGCACCGGCGGGTTGGCCCAGGGATTCTTACAGCCAATGGGGCATCGAGAACGAGATCAAGGTCATCTTGTACAACCATCGCCACCAGTTCGTGCTCCTCCCCTACATCTGCTACCAGCGAACGACCGACATCTACCTCAAAAACATTCTCCGGGGAGCGCTCTTTTACAACTACAACACCCTCGCATTCGTCAAGCCCTATTTCAAATCTCAGGTGGAAACGGTGGTGGAAGAGGTGGAGGGCCGTCCCGTGGTGATCCGGGAGACGATGGGGGCCTATCTTTCGCAGGAGGTGTGGACGGCAAAGCTCGGTGTCGGCATGGAGAAGAAGGTGCAGGACCCCGCGGAGGACGCTTTTTTCGGAGCGGAGGCGCAGGCGAACGTAAAACTGCCCGTGTGGAAGAAAATCATGTACCACCTGGACGTGGATTCGTTTCTGTCCTTGCAGTCCTTCGGCGATAACAGCGATTACCTGCGGGCCGAGGTCACAAACGGCCTTTCCGTGCCCGTGATATCACACCTCGACATCGGCCTGAAGCACAGATGGTTCTACTTCGACTCTCCGGAGTTCCTTGAAGACTATTCGAGTTCAGAGGTTCTGACCACCCTGGATTTCAAGATGGATGCAAAATTATGGTGACCGGACCGGTGCGCGCGCAGTTCGTCTTCGCGTTCCTTCTCTGTGCCTTTCTCTGCCCGAGCGCCGGAGCGACCCAAGAAAAGAAGAAGGAGCCGCCTTTTCGGTACCAGAATCTGGTGGACAGGGCATCGAAGCTGTCGGAGGAATCCTATGAACCTCCACGCAACGTCCCGGATTTTCTCCTGAACATTACATACGACGCCTGGCGGGATATCCGCTTTGATCCCCCGCAGGCCCTCTGGAAGAAAGAAAACCTCCCCTTCACGGTGCAGTTTTTCCACCCGGGTTTCTACTATAACTACCCCGTGAAGATCCACACCATCGAAAGCGGTCGGGTCACCGAAGTTCCCTTCTCCCCGGATCTGTTCACCTACGGAAGAAACGATTTCAAGGACCGCATTCCCGCGGACCTGGGCTTCGCCGGCTTCCGATTGCATTACCCGATCAAGACAAGGGATTACCTGGACGAGGTGGCCGTCTTTCTTGGAGCAACGTACCTTCGCGCGGTGGGAAGGGATCACCATTACGGCGCCTCGGCCCGCGGCCTCGCCCTTGACACGGCGGCAAGCTCGGGCGAAGAGTTCCCGATCTTTCGGGAATTCTGGATCGAGAAACCGACCCCGAAAGACACCGAAATCACCTTGTATGGGCTGCTGGACAGCCCCAGCATCGCAGGCGCCTACCGTTACGTGATCCAGCCCGGAGAGACCACCGTCATCCGCGTGTTCAGCACTCTTTTCCTGCGCCGCGGAGTGAACAAACTCGGCGTGGCTCCGCTCACGAGTATGTTTTTCTATGGGGAGACACCAAGCAGGAGGCCGGTGGACGACTTCCGCCCCGAAGTCCACGATTCCGACGGGCTGTTGATCGCCTTTCGCTCGGGCGAGTGGCTCTGGCGTCCCATCTCCAACCCGAAGACGCTCCACGTGTTTTCTTTCGAGGCCCCCAGCCCCTTGGGCTTCGGGCTCATGCAGCGAGACCGGAGCTTTCACAATTACGAGGATCTGGAGGCGCGCTATGAGACCCGGCCGAGCGTCTGGATCGTCCCCTCCGGCCTTTGGGGAGAAGGCCGTATAGAGCTCATCGAGATCCCGACCGAGAGCGAGTTGAACGACAACATCAACGCATTCTGGGTTCCGGAAGATCCGCCCGGCCCCGGGAAACCCGTAACCTATGGTTACACGATGCTGTGGCACTCCTCGGATGCCTCTCGTCCTCCGGACGGACGGGTCACGGCAACGCGGATCGCCGCCGGGAAACAAGAAGGCTCCAAGAGGTTCGTCATCGATTTCGCAGCGGGCCGGCTGGAGGCCCTCCCCGCCGACACCCCGCTGACGGCGGACATACACGTGGATGAGCGATTAAAACTCGCGGAACAGCAGCTTTACAAAAACCGGGTCACCGGGGGATGGCGGCTGGTCTTTGAGGTGCAAATCCCGGAGCCCGGTTCCCTGGAGTTCGTGCTGCCCGACCGCGCTCGACCGTATGAACTGCGCGCATTCCTGAGGAACGCGCAGGACGTTCTTACAGAGACCTGGAGTTACGCCCTCGAACCATGAGGGGAGGTCGACAACGTGAAGCCGGGTGAAGGCGGGCCGAACACGAGTCTCCCCGCGGAATGCCTCAAGGAAGCCGACGCCGACGAGGAGGAGTGGGCGACCGCGACCCGTCGCGTGCTTCTCTACCTCAAGGCTCTGGGCGTATCCCCCCGGCAAGCTCTCACCCTCGCGCAGCAAGCCCTCGATCGTGCCGAGGCGGAACCGGAGTTGCGCCGGGAACGGGCTGCCTTGATTTCACTCAGATCGCTTCTGCACACACGAGGTGTCTCCGAAAACAGTCTCTTACCGTTCCTGACCCTGGAGGGAATCCCGATTCGTGGGAACATCACGGCGGTGCCCCCTCCCAACCGCGGGCTGATGCCTCCCGCAAGGATCGACCGGGGACCCTGGCTCACCTTTCTCGCGAGCTGCACGAGACGCTGCCTCCCTTTTCTAAGAACGGGTCGAGGAAGACGAAATGAAAAAAGGCAGCGCAAGACCTAGGCCCGATGCGCCGGGTCCGGCGCCGGCCGGGAAGTCTGCCGCACAGACTGAAACACGCCCGACCCGCTGGAGGCGGGCAGCCCGGCTCAGACGGCTCCTCATCACCACACTCATCCTCTACACCACGGTCATCGCCTCCTCCTACATGGCGGACGTACTGCCCGGCATGGGTTCCACCCGGCTGGAGCTCGCCATCGTAATCGTTTTCGGCGCGCTGTTCGCCTGGGTCTCCATCGGCTTCTGGGAGGCCATGGGAGGAGTGTTCACGCTTTGGCGGGGTCGCGACCCCCTGGCCGTCAGCGCAGCCGCTGCCGAGGACCCGGGCCCGATTGGGGATGACTGCCGCACAGCGGTCGTCATGCCCATCTGCAACGAGGAGGTCGGCCGGGTCTTTTCCGGCCTGCGCGCCACCTACCGTTCGCTGGAGAGGACCGGTCAAATCGAGCGCTTTCATTTTTTCGTGCTCAGCGACACGGGCGACCCGGATACCTGGGTCGCGGAGGAGATCGCCTGGGCCCGCCTCTGCCGAGACGTGGGGGGACTGAACCGGATCTTCTACCGGCACCGTACGAGCAATTACAAGCGCAAGAGCGGAAACATCGCGGACTTCTGCAGATGCTGGGGCCGCAGTTACCGGTACATGATCGTGCTCGATGCGGACAGTGTGATGCAAGGGGAGACCATCGTCCGGCTTGTGAAGATCATGGAGGCGCGCCCGGAGGCCGGCATCGTTCAGACCGCCCCGCTCGCGGTGAACCGGGAGAGCCTCATCGCCCGTGTCCAGCAGTTCGCAAGCCACGTGTATGGCCCTGTCTTCAACGCCGGACTCCACTTTCTGCAGCTCGGCGACTCCCATTCCTGGGGGCACAACATGATCATCCGCATTCAGCCCTTCATGGAGCACTGCGGGCTTCCCAGGCTGCCCGGCAAGCCGCCGCTCGGCGGGCACATCTTGAGTCATGACTTCGTCGAGGCCGCCCTGATACGCAAGGCCGGATGGGAGGTTTGGCTTGCCCATGACCTGAGCGGAAGCTATGAAGAGATACCGTCCAGCCTGATCAACGAATTGAAGAGGGATCGGCGCTGGTCCCAGGGAAACCTGCAACATATCCGGCTGCTCTTCACGGGGGGACTGTTTCCGGCGCACCGCGCCCTGTTCCTGCACGGCGTGATGTCGTACGGTTCGGCTTTTCTGTGGCTCCTGTTTCTCTGCCTGAGTTCGGCCAAGGCAGTTGCGGAGGCCTTTCAGAGGCCGGATTATTTCCCGGCGGAGCGAGCGCTCTTTCCGGAGTGGCCGCTGTGGCACCCCCGCTGGGCGCTCACGCTGCTCGCCGCAACGGCCGTCCTGCTGTTCCTCCCCAAGGTTCTCAGCGTGCTCACGCTCATCCTTCGGCAAAAGAAGGCCCGACCGTACGGGGGTGTGTTCAGGCTTCTGCTGAGCACGCTGCTGGAGGCGGCCATCTCCTCCTTGTTTGCCCCATCGCGGATGGCCTATCACTGCAAGTGCTTCGTGCTCCCCCTTCTGGGGCGCGAGGTGGGCTGGTCGGGACAGCAGAGGGGCGACCGCGAGACACGCTGGCGCGATGCGTTCCGCTTTCATGCCGGCACCATGTTTTTGGCCTTGCTGTGGGCCGCGGCCCTGTTTGTCTACAACCGCTCCTTCTTCTGGTGGATCTCGCCCGTGTCGTTCCCGCTGATCCTCGCGGTGCCCCTTTCTGTCTGGTTCAGCAGGGTGGCCCCGGGAAGAGCCTTCCGCCGGGCGGGGCTGTTCCTGACCCCGGAGGAACGCAACCCGCCCGAGGTGCTCGCGGACCTGGCCCGGGGCGCCGAGAGCCCGGAAGGGCTGGACGATCAGCTTCCCGTCGCCTGGCGGCAGGGATTCATACGGGCCGTCGTGGATCCCAGCGTGAACGCCTTGCACCGCTTCCTGGTGGAAAGCGTGAAAAAGCCTTCCGGTTCCGCCCAACGTTTGAACCAAGGGATTCTGCAGAAGGCCTTGTCGTCAGGTCCCGGAAGCCTCAGCGACAAGGAAAAAAAGAGACTGCTTCGGGATCCGAAAACGCTCTTAGAGCTGCATCGGGAGCTGTGGGAAGGAACCGTGGGGAAGGCGGCTCGCGGGTGGGGTCTGCCCTGACGGCCGCGCCCTTTGGCGGCCCTCGTTTCCCGGCCCGGAACAGCGGGCCGGATCTTGGGAATCTCGAACGGAGAGATACCATGCGCCGGATTTCGAACGGTCCTCATCCATGCCTTGTCCTTGCCGGTTCCTTCCTTCTTGTCCTTTTCGCCGGGGTTCTGCGCATCGGACAGGCCGAGGAGTATAAAGGTTCTTTTGTCTCCGCTGCTCTCATGGAGGCGGAAACAGGGGAGTTTCTGCTGGAATCCAACAGCCGCGCACAACACCCGCCTGCCTCGCTCGTCAAGATGATGGTGGCGCTCATCGTTATGGAAAAGGTCGGGCAGGGAGCCCTCCATCTGGAGGAGGAGGTCACGGTATCCCGACGGGCCTCCCAAATGGGCGGCTCGCAGGTCTACTTGAAGCAGGGCGAGGTCTTCACGCTCGAGCAGCTCATGAAGGCCATGATGATTCATTCGGGAAACGATGCCGCCGTAGCCTTGGCCGAACATGTGGCGGGAAGTGCGGAGGCCTTCGTGGACCTGATGAACTTGAAGGCCGGGGAAATGGGGCTGACGGACAGCGTGTTTCGGTCGGTCCACGGTCTTCCACCCGGAAAGGGGCAGGAGCCCGATCTGTCATCCGCCCGCGACTTGGCCGTGATCGCCAGGGCTGTGGTCCGCCTTCCAAAGCTTCTCGAATGGTGCTCGACGGTATCCGAGCCTTTTCGGGGCGGGGCCTTCCTCCTTCGGAATACGAACAAACTGCTTACAAGCGGCAACGGAGTGGACGGGATCAAGACCGGTTACACGAGGGGATCCATGTTCAGCATCGCCGCCACGGCGACTCGGGATTCCATTCGAATGATCGCCGTGGTCTTGGGCGCACCCACCGACCGGGCCAGGTCCATCGAGACGACCCGCCTGCTGACGATCGGTTTCAATCGCTTCAAGGAGGTCCAGGTTGCCCGAGCCGGTCAGACCCTCGCCAAGAAGCTGCCGATTCGAAACGGGAAAAAAGAGGAAATCGATCTCCGGTATGCCGGGGATCTTTGCCTCAAGGTGAAGGCCGAAAATGCCCGAGACGTGGTTCTTGCGGAGGACCTGCCCCAGGACATGAAGGCTCCGGTTGCTGAAGGGCAGACAGTAGGCAGGGCAAGCGCCAAACTCGGGGATCGGGTGCTTGGCTCGGTCGACATTGTTGCGGCCGAACCCGTGGAAGAAGCCTCCTTCATGGAACGACTTTTCCGGTAAACCCGCTGCGTTGCCCGTGCCTCTTCGGTTCACGGTTCCAAGGGTTTTCTTCAAACCCTGAAGGAACGCGCAAGCTCCCTCAGGCCTTGCGTCGTCCGGCCATCCGCGCAGGGTCTCAGTAAGAGAGATCGAACAGGAAGAGGAAGTCGCTGGAAGACCTGCCCCGAACCCTTGAGCCGCCGAGCGACTTCGAAGGGTCTCCGAATGCATGCTGACCGGCGAACGAGATCCGCATCAGGTCCGTCAGCTTGTATCGGAACCGAAGGGACATGCCCCACTCGTTCGTGTTCCCCGCCAAGTCAAGCGGCTGAAGGGCCGATTCCAGGCGATCCGCGTAATCGACCGCCATCGAAAGGTCGTAGGCGGCAAGGGGCGGAGCCAGCAGGGCCTCCAATCCCAGCACACTGCGGGTGTCCCCCCAGTTCTCTTCGAGAGCTGTTCCTCTCTCGATGAGCGTGAGGGAGGGGCGAATCCGGAACCCATCGAAGAGGCCGATCTCTCCCGCCAGACTCAATCCGCCCTGGAGAAAGGTCCGGGGGTCCTCGGGGTTACCCGTGTGGGAGGTCCCGCCTTTGAGGCTCGATGGGAAAAGCGTCAATCCGGGCTCAAAGAGGGATCTCTCCCAGAAGGCGCTCATCTGCAGGTTCACGAAATCCATGGCGAGATCCCTCTGGTAACCGATCTCGATGGAATAGGGCGCATCCCACCACCGATCCGACGGAGATCCCGGGTCGCTCGTCCAAGGGAACGGATCCTCAACTCCGGAAAACGGCTGCTCATCATGAAGAAGGAGGGAAACATGAAGCCTGAAGCTGCTCCGCTCGTCAAAGGGAACGTCTGCAAGGGCTCGGGCCAGCGTCACGTCATCGCGGGTGTCGTTCTCGAGGCCCATGAGCCTTCTCGAGCCTGCGAGAATTGATTTCCAGTACGGGTTCTCGAGGCTGGAGATGACGACCCCCTTGCGGCCGATGGAGTGCACAAACTTCCCGTCCTCGAGATAGATACCGACATGGTCGATCGTGTTCCTCTTCTTGAAAAAGACGAGGTCGCCCTTCCGGAGAGGCTCTCTCGAGGTGTCCCGGAAGATGCCCAACCGGTACTGCATCGAGGCTTTGTGAGGCAGTTCCAATCCGAAAAGCCTGAAGTACATGTACTTGGAAAAACCGGAGCAGTCCATCCCGGACCGCGAGGAGCCTCCCCGCCGGTAAGGGATCCCCAGACACTCCCTAACATTCTCCTGGAAAAGGGTTTCATCCAGGTTGTAGCATGCCCCTCCCCCCGATGAGTCGGGAACGGATTGCTGTCTCGCGGCCTCACCGGGACGGGCGGGCAGGAGAAGAAAGAGCGAACTTAGCAGGAATACAAGCTGCGGGATCGGCCCGTGCCTCCGGGAGCGGCTATGCAAATCCGACCTCTCTTGAGAAATTCCGTTGTAACTTCAGCAGGATAGGAGCACCACGAGAACGCGGGCAGATTGTCGGATATATTTATCACAAGGAGCCGGAAGATGCAAGGGAGAAAATCCTACCCCCCCTTGGCGGGTTCCGAAGGATGGGCGGCCCTCATCGATTCCTGCCCGGTAATCAGGGGAAGGAGGTCCGGGAGCAGGACCTTGAGAACCTGGACCGGCAGAGAACTCGTGAAGGTATACGCTTCCGCCCTGGGCCCCGGCGCATAGACCGTAATCGCCCCGAAAAATCGGTCGCCGATGAAGAAGACAAAGGTCGCCGTCCGGTTGATCACCCTGGATTCGATCAGGCGGCCTCCTGCCCCGAAGGTTTCGTAGCGATTGTCTCCGGTACCGGTCTTGCCACCGACGGGTACACGGGTGCCGTCAAGATTCTCATATGGGCTGCTGCTGAGCCTCCGGGCGGTCCCCCTCTCGACGACATCGAGCAGGGCGGACCGCACGATCGAGGCAACCTCAGGCCTGAGAACCCTCTCCCCCGGCCTTTCCTGTCGGCGGAGGATGGTTTCGTAGGGGGTTGCCTCTGCAAAATGGAACTCCTCGAGCTGAACGGACGGGAAGCGCACACCGCCGTTCAGGATAATACCGATGAGTTCGGTGAGAGCGGCCGGACGGTCCGCCGAGCTTCCAATGGCGGTCGCGTAAGAGGGAACGAGGGAATCAAAAGGGTAGCCGAGGCGCTTCCAGGATTGATGGATCTCCTGAAAGGCTTCGATTTCCAAAAGGTTTCGGATTCGGGTGTCCTGTACCCTCTTCCTCTTGGTCTTGAAAAGCCACCTATAGACCTCCTGCCGCTCGGTTTCACTCGCCTGGATAGCCTGCTCGAGCGTCGCTTCCGGATTCCGGCTGAGGAAGGAGACCATCCACAATTCCAGGGGATGTATACGCGCCAGGTATCCTCTGTCGGATAGCGAAAGGGAAGCTGACGCGTGTTGCGCATGGATCCTCCGGACCGAGGCTTCGGTTAACGCGGAACCCTCCAGGCGGTCCCTGAGAAAGGCCTCCAGGTCTTCGGCGCTTGCCTCCGGGTTCACGGAAAGGTAGACGGCGGCCAGACGATTCGGTAAAGGCTTGACGGCCTCGAAGATCAGGTCCATGGCCTCGTCCGCGGTCTTCCCTCGGTACTTGGAATAAAACCGCCTCAGGAAAAGCCGGCCCTCCTTGTCCGCAAACTTGGAGAGGTAGGCCTGACGCGCCGGGTCTTGCATGTCCTCGAGGATCCTGGCCGAAGACGTGGGTGCCCCGAACATGTGGTAGCGGACAATGTCCCGCATCAGGCGAATGAAAACCAGGTTCACGGAGTCCCGAAGTGCCTCTCGAACGGAGGGCACTCGTTCGTCCTCCTCCTTGTCGAAATTGGAAAAGGTGTGCAGTCCCCCCCCCGTGTAGAAGCGCTCCCACGGACTGGCGGAATAGCGTCGATTCATGGCCGCTTCCAGCATGGCCGCCAGTGTCCGGTCGCTGCCGTTCAACAGGTAATCGACGGCCCAAACGGTCAGCGGATCCCCGGCTTCCCGGAGAGCCGCCTTCAACTCTTCCCGGCCGGACCCGGCATACCTTTCATGCAGGTCGGCTATGATTTCCAGATACGTAACCAGTGTCCGGAGCTTCGCAGTGGAGCCCAGTTCGAGCTTTGTACCGTCGTTGATGTCGAAGGGGTGGTTGAAACTGTCCGCCTGCACCCGGAGGAGGTTCGCCTGTTTTCCGCGCTCGTAGAGCGTGAGGCTGTAAATCACCGAGTTCACATCAGAAGGGTTAAGGAGCCGCGGTCCGATCAGGCCGGCCGCCCGGGCCCGCTCCGGATTCAGCAGCGCCCGCAAGGAGTCCGTGACCAATTGCTGCGCCCTTCGGTCAAGCGTTGTCTTCACCGTAAGGTCCAGGCGGTCCAGATCGTAGACCGTGTCAACCCCGAGCAGCGTCAATAACCTTGTACGCACGGCATTTGCGGCCTTCCGCTGATAGAAAGGCACGGGCTCGATCGGGGGCGCCGCCCTGCGCAAACGGACTTGGGCCTTCAGGGAGGCATCCTGTAGACGAGAGGAAATCAGGCCTGCCTCGTGCAACATGTGGAGGTGGCTGTCCGCGAGTCTTGCCAGGGCATCGGGATCCCTCAGTAGATAGTAGGAGGGGCGCCGCTGGGAAAGGAGCAGGCTGAGCACCTCTTTGTAGGCAAGGCCTCTTGCCTCTACCATCTCCTCGCTCAGGGTCTCTTCGGGCACCGAGAGAAGGCCGTTTACATATTCCAGGTCCTCGCCGAACCAATTCCACAGGCCGTCCCCCAACCCCGTCACCTCCCCGTGGCCCGGAAGGGCCGCGAGCGGAACGGAGTTGATGTAGTCCAGGACGATCCGGCGGCGGCTTTCGCGTGTGTCTTCCCCATCCAGGTAGGCACGAAAAGAGGCCGAAACCATCTGACGGAGCTTTTCCAGCGCGTCTGAAGTTCGTCCCTCGGGAGAATGCCGGAATTTTTCGAGTTGCGTGGCCAGTGTGCTGCCTCCGGCGATGTTTCGTTCCGTGCCGGCAATGGCCAGGGTCGCTTCCAGCCCCGACCTGAGCAGGCGGTCCCACTCCACCGTCGGATTTCGAGATGGATAGCGGAAATCAAGCAACTCCCGGTTCTCGATGAAAAGCAGGGTATCGACGATGAGCTTGGGTATCGAATCGAAACCTTCGTAGGTTCGTTCCGGATACACTGCGAAGAAGAGATCTTCCCCCCTGCGATCCATAACGCGCAGGCCCGCCCGGCTTTTCTCCCGGTAGGGCGGGAAAAAGCCCCAATTCGTGAAGCGGAGAAGCTCGGGGGAGAAACCCGCTTGCGTCTCGATGGAAAAACCTTTGCCTGTCAAGAGGCTCACGAAGCTCGGAAGACGGGAGTACCCCATTCTCTGGTCGTACGGACCCGATTCGGGGAATCGGATCGAGGTGCTCGGGCCCGCTTCGAGCTTGAAGGTAAGCCGCTGTGCCCGGTCGGCCAGAAGTCGAGACTGAATTTTGGATCCCCGCAGCTCAGCCACCACAAGGACCGTCAGTGCGGCGGACAGAGCCACGACCGCGAAGTGGTTTAACAAGTTTCGAAGCGAGATCCTTTCCCACAGGTTCGGAAGCCGCACCGTACCGCTCCAGGCGTGCATTCTCAAGATCCAGGTAGACATGAAATCCTCAGGAAAACGGGGTCGCCGGGTACACCCACAGTTCACAATCTTCCGATACCGGCCTCCCGACCGTCCTAAGCAATCCAAGTGCCAGATTGAATGCCTTCAACGCTTCGGGTCCTCGTATTGCGAAAGTACTTGTATGGATTAGTTTTTTTCTCATCGCCCCCCCGGTTTGGGCACGGCGCGCAGGCATGGATTGTCTTTTCCAGAATGAGAAAAAATTGGCCCGATATCGGAAAACGAGAATACCGCATGATGCCTTCTGTACGATCTGGCTTCCCAACCGCCTCTCGCATAGCGGCCCTCTTGACACCGAGCGGGCTTTCTTCTGGCGCTTCCCTCCCTCCGGATGCCTATTATACTATAGATGCCGGGACGCCGGTATCGTTACATCCCAGTCGCGGGGCCAGGACATGGAAGCAAGGCGAATCCCTTCCGCGGATCTCCGCTGAACCGCAGGGAGGCTCATGGAAGGAGCAGCCGGAGCAAGGTCACCCCCGCTGCGAGCACGAGGAGTGTGGAAATCAACCCGAATCGGAGGTATTCAAAGAACCCGAGCGTGTACCGGCTCTTTGCCCCTTCCGCAACGATGATGTTCGCCACGGATCCGATGAGCGTGAAATTACCGGCCACGGTGGTCGTGAAGGCGAGCAGGATCCAACCCGTTCTCTCCGGGCCCAGTTCGCCGAGGCGAGGACCAATGAGGAGGACCATCGGAACATTGGAGACAAGATTTGAACCGAGGGTCATCAGCCCGGAGAAGACGGCGAGCCCGTCGGGCCTGTGCAAAGAAAGATAGGGCATAGTGCCGCTCCAGGCCCTTTCCACCAAGCCGGTCCTGTCCAAGCCCTCCACCACGACGAAAAGACAACTGAAAAACACCAGGAGGGACCAGTCCACCCGGGCGAAGGCCTCCCGAGGCTCCCTGCGATCGGCAATGATCAGGACCAGGGAACCGGCCAGGGTCGTGTATCCCAGATGGAAACCGGCGAAGAATCCGACCACCACAAGAGCGACGACCAGCAGGACAAAGGCCAGGGAACGCGAGAGGGCCACTGTATTGCCGGCCTCGGCATTCGCAGCGAAGGCGGCGGGGAGCCTTTGGCCGTAATAGCGCCTGAGCAGCGCGATATTGATCAGAAGTCCCACGCCGGCGGCAGGCCCGGCGTACAGGAGGAACTCTGTGAACGGGAAACCGCTCAGGCTCCCGATGATCATGTTCTGGGGGTTGCCCACCAGGGTCGCAGCGCTGCCGATGTTCGCCGAAGTGGCCAGACCGATCAGGTACGGCCCCAAAGGAAGACCGGCCGTGGTACAGACCGAAACGACGACGGGCGTCAGGAAGAGGCAGACCGCGTCGTTCACCAGAAACGCGGACAGCACCCCGGAAAGGAGCGAGAGCCTCCAGAGCAATCCCCAGGGGGTGCGGACCCGCAGCAGGATCTTGGCTGTCGCCCACCGGAAGAATTCCGCCCTCTCGAGATAGGCGGTTAGGATCATCATGCCGAAAAGCAGGACGATCGTGTTGCCGTCCACGGCCCCGTAACTCTCCTGCGGTGCGAGCGCGCCGACGGCCACCATGAGCACGGCGCCCAGCAGCGCGCCCGCAGGTCTTCCGATGGGAAGCACGCGGAGTCGACGGGAAGCGATCAGAACGTACGTGAGTGCGAAGATGATGTAAACAGCGGTGTTCATGCAGATGGGAGACGCCGGAAGGTAAGGTGGGGCCGGGAACCGGGGGGCCAGGGGACCCCCCGGTTTGCTTCCCTGCGTCGGTAGTTACTTCTTCATCTTCTGCATGAAGACCGCCTCGGACTTGTTCGCCATGGCTTCTGCACGCTTCGCCGCATTGTCGGCGCTCAGTGCCGCCTTCTCCGCCCTGTCCGCAGCGGCTTCCGCCCGCTGCACCTGGGCCGTGGCGTCCGCCGCAGCCGCCTTGGCGCTCCGGGCTTCATTCAGTGCCTGGTCGACCTTGGTCTCCAGGTCCGCGAGCTGCCTCTTCGTCGCGCACCCCGACATGACGATGGCTGACGAGAGCACCATCGCCACGAGCAGTAAAGCGGTAACCGATTTTCTTGTCTTCATCCCTCTTTCTCCTCTCCTGTTTGTTGGTTTCCGTTGATGGATGGTTGAACAAGCCTTGCCCCACCGTTAATATAAACCAAGGGGTTTTCACTCCCCCCGGAATCGAATAGGGAACCCACAGGCACAGGTACCCCGCTGCATCCTGCAAGAGCCGACCGCAGCAGATCGAGAGAAACATACTTCAGATTGACGTGTTCCTGCAATCTGCTGACGGCATATTGTTCCATTTCCTGAATTCTTCCATAGGTGTCCGGGTGGACTTCGACGAAGATCCGGCCTTTCTGGAACCCCACCTTGACGGGCTCGTAAACGATCTCAACGCGCGTCATCACCGGCGTCTCATGGAAGAGCTGTTCGATATGCTCCGGGTAGAGCCGAATACACCCGTTGCTCACGGACCTCCCCACGCACCAGGGGAAGTTTGTTCCATGGATTCCGTACCCCTTTCGGGATAAGCCCAGCCAATACTTGCCGAGGGGGTTGTCCGGTCCCGGTGGTATGGCCGCCACAGGGTACTTGCTCCGAAGCGAATCCGGAATGGTCCAGGTCGGGTAGACGCTGCGATCCGCGACCCAGCAGGTTCCCTCCGGTGTCGGGGTTTCCCGGTCGCCGATTCCGATCGGATACGTCTTGACCGCCTTTATTTTGGGGAAGAACCGGTACAGCCTCATCTCCGGTATGTTGATGACGATCCCCTCATGTTTCGTGGGAGGAAGGACCCACTGCGTCGGTATGGCGAGTTCACTGCCGGGTTCCGGAATCCATGGATCGGCGCCTGGATGAAGGAGTTGGATCTCGTTGAATCCGATTTCGTAGTTCCTTGCGATATCCAGCAGGGTCTCTTTGGGGGTTACGGTGTGAAGCCGGACGACCCCCACCACGGTATTCCACGACTCGGAGGCCGTCCGGTCGTCAGGCAACCGATATTCATAGGCCCCGGCAAAGACGACCGAAATCGAGAGAACGCCCAGGGCGACCGCGCAGGAGATTATACGGAAAAGTTTGAAGCGCTTCATCCCTATGAATCCTAATTTGCTAGCCTGCTGAACCAGGCATTATACCCCAACCGGCTTACAGAACGCAATACCACCCCCGCCCGCGCCCCGACCGATGCATTCCTCTTTCGGTCAAGAACCCAGCCCAAGCTGACGTTATAAAGATTTGGATGCAAATTCCCGGAAGCATGATCCGCGATCGCAGTCGAGGCTCCCTATCGACACGAGGCGGCTCGCCGCATCAGCGCGACATCCGCAATTTCAAGTAACCGAAAGCGCAAACTCCGTACCGGTTGGAGAAACAGACAGGAGGGGGAAAGGCAAAGAACGGTCCCATCACGGCAGGATCAACACAGGGGTTCCCGTCTTGACGATCTTGAACAGCTCGTTCATGTCGAAGTTGTACAGGGCCACGCATCCTTCGGTCCAGTCTTCGTGGGCGCCGCCCCCGTGTATGCAAATCCCTCCGCCCAGGGAGGTGTTCATAGGCGGGCGCTGCATCTTTTTGTGGGCCCCAATGATGGATAGGTATTCCCGGTGGGAGAGAAGTCCGGAGAGCAGGGCCTCCTCGGCGTGTTTCGGCCCGGGGTAGTTGAGCCAGAGGGACTTGTTATACTTGCTGACGGAATTCTTGAGACACACGGCGAACTCACCCTCCGGCGTGCAACCGTCTCCGCGCCTGCGCTTGTCCCCAATCGGGGCGGAGCCCAGGGCGATAGGATAGTCCCGGATCAGGATGTCGCCCTCGAAGACCAGGAGCCTCCTCCTGCTCTTGTATACATAAACCCTTGGATTTCGAGCCTCGGAAGCCGGAAACAGGTAGTCCGCCTTTCCGTAATACATACCCTTGTACTCGAGGGCCGCATAGCAGGATCCCTCCGGTTCTGCGGGCTGAGGATTCTGGTCGGCGCGCAGGGGACGGGCCGAGTAGGAGGCTCCCAGGAGGAACACACCGCCGAAGAAGATCGTCCGAAACCATGGGTTTCTTGCCGGCCGCTTTCGCATGTCGATCGCACTGTTCAGCACGAGGATGGATCACCGCAAAGCTGGATCAGCAGCCACCGCCCGGGTCTTCATCTTTTCTCATCGGACGATTCGTGGAGAATACTTGAGAGAATTTCCGAGCCTCGGGTTGCCCTGTGGATTCTCCTCCGCGCCCGGAACTTGATGGCAAGGATTCTACCCTCTCCTCCCTGCGGAGACAACAGCAGGAGAAGGCCGTCTGTTCCCCGAACTGCCGCGCGAGTCCGCGCTGCGAACCCGGCCTTCTTTCGGCCTTTCACCGATCGGACTCAAACAGCCCCTCACCCGTCGGATGGGGGAAGGCCGCGTGATTCGCCCCAGGGTCGGCGCGGCGGGTCAGCCCATCTGCAAGCAACTCCCAGAGATCCTCAGCGTCACGGTGGTGGCCGGGTTCTCGTCGAGACCGCGGAAGCCGGCAGTCCGGCGGGTCGTGCGGAAACCGCCCGAAGGCCCGGATGGACCCTTGCGCGTCATCCCCCCCTCGCCTCCATCGGAACATACGGCCTTCGGTCCACGAGGTCCTTGTAAGCAGGGCGAATCAGTCGGTTCTGGACAAGCTGCTCAAGCCGATGCGCACACCATCCGGCCACGCGGGCCATGGAGAAAAGGGGCGTGTAGAGTTCCTGTGGGATCCCGATGCAGTCGAGCAGGAAACCCGAATAAAAGTCCACATTGGCGCAGACCTTTTTCTTCGAACCTTTTACCTCGGCGAACACGGCAGGAGCCAGTTCGGCGACCAGATGGAATAGGCGCAACTCGTCCTCGCGCCCTTTCTTCCTGGCCAGGTCCTCGAGCAGATGAGCGAGGTAAACGGCCCTCGGGTCGGAAACGGTGTACACCGCATGCCCGATCCCGTAAATCTTTCCGCTTCGATCCCCCACCTCCCGCTTGAGGATTCTGCGGAGGTACGCGCGGACCTCTTCACGGTCGTTCCAGTCCCGCACTTCGGACTTGACAAACCGCATCATGGTCATCACCTGTTCGTTTGCGCCCCCGTGCAGATGGCCCTTGAGGGAGGCGAGCGAGGCCGAAATGGCACTGAAGGTGTCGGTTTCGCTCGAGGAAACCACCCGTGTGGTAAAGGTCGAGTTATTGCCGCCGCCGTGCTCGGCATGGAGAATCAGGAACTGGTCGAGCAGAAGGGCTTCCTCCCGGCTGAAGCGCTTGCGCGCCTTGAACATCCGCATGAAGTCCTCTGCATGGTGGGCGTTCTTGTCCGACCGGATGATGACCAGATCCGCCCCCTCTTTGTACTTGTAGTTCATCCCATGGTAGGCGTAGGCCACCAGGATCGGAAACCGGGCGATCAGATCGATGCTGTGCCGCGTGACGTCCTCGATGGCAATCGAATCCGGGTTTGGATCGATCTCGTAGAGGTTGTCCACGGCGGTCTGAAGGGAGTTCATGATGTTTCTGCTGGTCAGCCGGTGCACGAGCAGATTCCGGTAGTCGGCCGGAAGGAAGCGCCTTTCGTTCAAGTACTGGGAGAAGACACGCAACTGCTGCCGGTCGGGCAGGTTGCCCGTGAGCAACAGATAGACCACTTCTTCGTAGCCGAAGCTCCCTTCATGCGCCCTGGCTATCTCGATGGCATCGATGCCGCAATAAAGCAGTTCTCCCTCGGCAGGCAGGATCTCCTGGGGCAGGAGGTCCCTCAATTTGGGCTTGAACACCTCCAACTCATCCCCTCGGGGCTCTCGCCCGTAAATCTCCCCGAAGACCCGGACCGGATCCACAACCTTTGCCCCCGTCCCGCCCTGCTCCTCGCCCTTGAGAACCGCCAGGGGGTTCTTCCGGTAGCCTACGGCCGAGCCCTTGTTCGTGACACCCACGTAGACGCCGGCCCCCTGTTCGTCTCTCAGCCCGATCTGGATGTTGTAATGCCGGAGACGTTCTGTGTCCGGTGTGTCGTTGCTGCGGATCACCTCCGCCAAATCCAGGATGATGTCCGACATCCGCTCGCTCCTTTCTTCCTGTTCGATGACGCAGGATAGCCATCGGGATCAAGATGTCAAATGTCGTGCTTTTTCGGCACCCTTCAAAATTCCGCCTTTCGATAACCCTGCCCCCGGAACCAGGCGAATAGTAACCTTTTGATATTAATAGATTTCTTCTTTCAGGAGCAACTGGCACGGCAAGTGCATGGATCTCATCGTGGAAAGCTGTCATCATTAGGTGAGAAAGGCGAGGGGGGATCCGTCCCGAATTCGAAGAAATCGATTCATTCTTCCAGGGCAGAGGAGGTGTCACGTGGCAAACGTCAACACGAAAAAGGGGGTCATCGGCATTTTGACCGGGGGAGGAGATGTGCCCGGCCTGAACCCGGCCATTCGGGCGATCACGATCCGTGCCATACGGGAGGGGTATCAGGTCATCGGGATCCGGCACGGATGGTCGGGGGCCATGGAAATCGTTGCCAAAAAGAGCGCGGACAACAGCGACCACTGCCAGATACTGACCGAAGAGATCGTGAACAAGGCAGGACGAACCGGGGGCACGTTTCTGCACACGTCCCGCACGCGCCCCAGTCACGTCTCCAAGGCCAGCGTCCCGGAGCACCTGCAGGACAAGTACAACGCGGACATGAATGATCTGACACCCGAAGTCCTGAAGAACCTGGATTTCCTCGGGGTCGACTATCTGATCCCCATCGGCGGAGACGACACCCTGAGCTATGCCGTAAGGCTCTATCAGGAAGGGGTTCGGGTTGTGGGCATTCCGAAAACCATGGACAACGATGTTCCCGGCACCGATTACTGCATCGGCTTCAGCACCTGCGTGACCCGAACGATCAGTATGACGAACAGCCTCCGCACCTCCGCAGGTTCGCACGAACGGTTCCTGGTGCTTGAGGTCTTCGGACGCTATGCCGGGTTCACGGCCATGCTTCCCACCATGGCCGGTGCGGCAAACCGGTGCGTGATTCCCGAGCACAAGTTCGACATGGAACGGCTGACCGAGTTGCTGGCCGAGGATCGCCTCCGGAACCCGAGCCGGTATTCCGTGGTTCTGGTCTCGGAGGGAGCCATGTTTCAGGGGGGCGAGATGGTATTCAAGGAAGCGACGACCGATGCGTACGGGCACAAGAAGCTCGGCGGGATCGGCGACCTCGTTTCGTCCGAACTGAAGAACCGCTCCTCCAAATACAACAAGGGAAGGTCCATCGACATCATCAACCAGAAACTCGGTTATCTCGTCCGGTGCGGTGACCCGGATGCAATCGATTCGGTCGTGCCCATGGCTTACGGTAATCTCGCCCTGGACCTCATCCTCGACAAGGTTCACGGCCGGTTGGTCGTTCTGAAGAACGGACGGTACGACAACATGCCGATCGATGTGGTCACGAGCACCAAGAAGGTGGTAAACGTCAAGGAATACTACAATACGGATCGATTGCGCCCCCATTACGAGAGCTTCGAGATGAAGCCCTTGTTCATCATGACGGAATGATCTTCTCGGGGGGATCTTCGGGAGCCGTTTTCCCCGGTTTGCGCACCGTCACGACCGACCCGAAGGATCCCGGCAAACGTTCCGCTTGCCGAAAGGGTTCATGACGTTGGTCGATAGGTTGGGTGTCCTTGCCCTTGTTCTTTGACGCCGAAGGATGCTATTAGAAGTTTCTTCTGAATCGCGCGGCAAAGCGACGAGAACCTCCGTGGGGAGACCATGACCAGACTATTCTTTCCGGACCGCAGCGAACAGAATCCTTGCCATGTCGAATCCGCCGAACTGGTGGTGGGGATCCCAAGCCTGAACGAGGCCGATTCGATCTCGACCCCCACGGCGGCGGCCGACGAAGGTCTCAAACGCTTCTTCCCGGACCGGAAGAGCGTGATCATCAACTGCGACAACAACTCCCCCGATCTCACACGGGAAGCGTTTCTGCGGGTTCCGACCGAGACGCCGAAGATCTACCTTTCCACGCCGGAAGGCGTTTCGGGAAAAGGGAACAACCTGTTGAACCTCTTCCAGCGGAGCCTGGAACTCGGCGCCAAGGGCATCGTTGTGGTGGATGCGGACCTGCGGAGCATAACGCCGGGATGGATCCGCAATCTCGCCGAACCCCTCCTCAACGGCTACGACTACGTGGCACCCGTCTATCTTCGGCATCGGTATGAATCCACGGTCTCCAACAACATCGTCTACCCGATGACCCGCTGCCTTTACGGAAGGCGAGTCCGGGAACCCATGGCAGGCGACTTCGCCGTTTCGGCGCATCTTGCCAAGGCAATCCTCGAAGCGCCATGGGAAGAGCACGCGACCCGTTACGGGGCGAACACCTTGATCACAACCCTCGCAGTCGCAAGCGGCCTGCCCATCTGCCAATCCTTTCTGGGAGGCCCGAGGATCCACAAAACCAAAGATCGGGCTCTGCATCTTCCCTCGGTTTTCTGCGACAATTGCGCCGTGTTGTTCAGCCTCATGGATACACACAAGGACCTGTGGAAGGACGTGCGGTGGAGCAAACCCATACCCGTTTTCGGGCTCAACGACGAAGAACCGGTTGCGGAGCCCAAGGAGATGCAGATCTCTCTCCAGGATGTTCTCGAGAAGTTCAACAGTGGATTCCTTCGGTTCCGGGAGATCTGGAAACAAGTCTTGCACCAGGACCTGTTCGGGAAGGTGCGGGAGATCCAGAATCTCCCTCTGGAGGCGTTCGAGTTTCCGAATCTTCTCTGGGCGCTCATCCTGTACGACTACGCGACGGCCTTTCGACGGGAGACCGTTCCGCGGGAGGCCTGCCTGGAGTCGCTCATGCCGCTCTATTTCGGCCGAATCTGCTCAGGCGCCCGCATCACGGCGCACATGGACGTCAGAGGGGTGGAGGTGTACGTGGAGGAACAGTGCAGGATCTTCGAAGAGACGAAACCCTGGCTCAACGTACTCTGGCGCTGACCGCCGAGTCTCACACCCCGAAATGTTCCTGGGCGAAAGCGACACGCTCTTCCGGGGTTTTCAGATCCCGGTGACATCGCTCGACGGCCTGCAGCCGCGGATGCAGCCCCGCGCGGTTGGCAATCTGGATGGCAAGGCCGGGCCGGGCGTTCAGCTCCAGCAGCAGGGGTCCCCTGGTGCGATCCAGCACGATATCGACTCCCTGGTAACCCAGTCCCGTCAGATCGAAACATCGGGCCGCAAGCTTCAGCAATTCGGTCCACCCGGGGATCAGGATTCCGGAAACCTTGTTGCCCGTGTCGGGATGCTCCTCCACCACCTCGCTGCGCCAGACGGCTGTGAGGGTCCTGCCGGCGGCGATATCGACGCCCGCCCCCATCGCCCCCTGATGGAGGTTGGCCTTTCCCGCCGACATGCGGGTAGGGAGGCGAACCATGGACATCACGGGCACGCCCAGGAAGACGATCGTGCGAATGTCCGGCACGCCCAGGTAACTGACCCCCTCGAAAATCGGGTCGAATTGGACTCTGTACTCGATCAGGGCCTTGTCCGGCTGCCCCCCCAGGCTGTACATGCCGCTCAGGATGTTCAGAATGTGATGCTTGACTTCCGCCTCGCTCAGGAGGATTCCGTCGTGCCTGCGATAGAGTCTCTTCGTTCTGCCGGAGACGACCAGAATGCCCACACCGCCGCTGCCGCAGGAGGGTTTCACCACGAAGTCATCGTGTTCGCCGACCACCGACCTCAGCCGGCGGATCTGGTAGGGGATCTGGATCGCCCCATAGAGCTCCGGGACCGCAATGCCCGCTTCCTGGGCAAGCCGTTTGGTGCGCAGCTTGTCATCGACCAGGGGGTAGCGTACGCGGGGATTGTACCGCAGTGTATAGGCCGCGTTGCGCCGGTTGATGCCCACGACCCCGGCTCTGCGAAGCCCTTTGGAAAAGAGGAACATGACGATTCCCGCTACCGGAAGCTCTTGAAACGAAACAGCTCGACGAACCTGTATCCTGTATACCGACCCAGGAGAAAGGTGCCGGCCAGCAGGAGCAGGAGAAGCTCCGGGAAGACAAATATCAGGTGTTCGACGTATTTGACGCTCATCACCAGATAGACGAGAGCGGCAACGAGCAGGCTGCCCAACCCTTCCTTCAGGGCTTCCCCCGCGCCTCTCTCCTCCCAGACAATCGACATTCTCTCGATCGTCATCGTCAGGATCACCATGGGGAACAAGGCGACGGACAGCCCGCGCTCCAGTCCCAGCTTGTGCGTGAGGATGCTGAGCGAGACCATCAGGAGGACGACCATGGTCAGCACGGAAGCCAACCGCGGAACCAGGAGCAGCTTGAGCCTTTCCAGATAGAAGCGGAAGGCCAGGCCGAGCCCGACGAGCAGCGAAAACAGGGCGATGCCCCACAGAAGCTGCGTTTCCCGAAAGGCCAGGGCGATCAGAACGGGCATGAAGGTTCCGAACGTACCGAGCCCCACGACGTTTCGGAAAACGACAACCAGAAACGCCCCCAGGGGAATGAGCAGCAGAACCCGGTAGACGGACTGCGTTTGAATGGGGAGCCGGAACAGGGAGAATTCGAGGAGCGCGGGGTTCTGAATGCGGGTTCGCTCGATGGCGGACTGTACCGCTTCCTCATGATTCACCGCCACGGACAGGGTCACGCGGAACTCCTGGCCTCCCTGCACCTTCACCAAGGGCACGGGTCCCCTCCACCAGGCCAGCCAGCCGTCGGGGATCCCCTCCCCGTTCGTGGCGAGACTGTAGGCCCGCCATCCCCCTCTGTCGTAGACCTCCAGCCAGTGGCGGATCGGTGCGTTGCGGTTGTCCGCTTCCAGGAGGATTCCGTGCACCGATCGAGCCGGCACTCTGGCCTGGGCCAGCATCCGAACGGCGGTCTCGATCCGCGTCTCGGCCGAAGGGTCCCTGCCGAGCAGGAGACGAACGTTCTCGTCGGGCGGTTCCTTCTTCAGGCGCTGCAGGAGCTCGATCACGAAGCTGTCCAGGTCGGCGGACTGCTCTCGAATGCTCAGAATCATCGATTCGGCCGCCTCCAGCAAGGAGCCCTCGAGCTCGGAGGGCACGATTCTCGGCTCCTTCTCGGTTTCGAGCCACTCCTTGTCTTCCAGAATCCGAACCACGGCCCGGTAATAGAGCCCTTGCCGGCCCTCCGCCTTGCGTGTGTACCACGTGGCCAGCCGGTTCTCCCCCGTCTGCTTCGTGGTCAGGCCGTATCCCCTGGATATGAAGCTTTCGTTCACGACCGAAAACCGGGGGGTGCTGCCGGGGAGGAACAAATGAACCTTGGCGGACTTGCCTCTTGCCGTGAAGGTTACGCGGGCCTCGACCTGCCACACGGACTCCTGGGCGTCCGGAATCATGGGAAAGCGCAGGACCACGGCCTTGTAAATGAACAGCCCCGAACCGACGGCTCCGAGGAGGAGACAGAGCAAATACAGGTGCAACCTGTTCAAGGCATTGGGGCTCCGACACAAGCGGGTTCCATGGTGTACTTCAATTCAGGGTCGACGATCATGTGACCCATCAAGTAACTCCTGCCTACCAGCAACGCATAATTGAAGCCTGTCCGATCGACGAGATTGACCTCGACCTCACGGTACTGCCTTCCCATGCAAATGCCCAGCAGGATGACCGGCCGCCTCTCCACGACCCGGCTCTGCTTCTTCATCTTGGCCTCGCGAAGGACCTTCTTCACGATTGTGGTTTCTTCCCCCCGGTGATTCTTCAGGGTGAACCGGACCCAGGTCGTATCTCCCTCCGAGAATTTGCTCATCTTCGGGGCATGGAGGGAACAGATATTGGCCCCGGTGTCGAGCTTCGCACGCAGCAACAGATCGCCCGGATAAATCCGGACGTGCTCGACCCGGCCGACGATGTCTTTGCCTTCCTTCTCGTCGGCGCGGGCTGAAAATCCGAGGAGCGTAACGAGCAGGAGGGTCAGCCACAGCCTGGTAATGTTCATTACGTTCCGGACCTCCCTGGCACCGATGAAGAATCCTTGCTGAAGATCGCAGCACCCCCAGGATCTCCCGAAACGGCCTGCTTGCATCAGGCCTTTGTATCAGAAGTGGGCATCGGCTGCAACGGGTAAGGGCCCCCCTCTGGCGGCCCCCCGCGCAAGCAACCCCGCCGAAGACAGCCGCTTCCATCCTCTGAAATCCGGACCGATCCCTCAAAGGCCTGACCGGCCGCCTCCGGTCCCCACAATTTGTATAAGCATGTTTTGTTATTATGAAGGCAAGGCGGGCCTCGCCTCGCGCGGTCGAGCCGGCTTCTTGTCGCGGCACGGAAGGCCTCCGTCCTGCGCGCGGTCGAGCCGGCCGTCCAAGCGTTGTACATCGGCACCCGGCCTCACGGCCGCACCTGTCGGTTGCCAGTTCCCGCTCTTTCGGTTATAGAACCTTCCATGCGAACCTGCCGGCGGCTCCCAGGTTGCAGGCGGGCCTTCCCGCAGGGAGAAGACGGCACGCAGCGAGGTCGATATGCGCTACATCCTCATCGCAGCCCACAACCGGGGAGCATGCAACGCGATTCAGGAGTGTTTCGGCTCCGAGGATGCGGTGGACGTGGTTTCGGACAGGGAGAGATGTCTGGAGCTTTTTCGCAAAAGACGCTACGACTTCCTGTTCATCGATGTGGACCTCCTCGGAGCCACGCTCTCCGTGAAGGAGTGCAGCATAGCCATCCACCCCTTCCAGGTGGCTTTTCCCACCTCCCCCATCATCGTCATGTCCTGCCCGGAGAAGATCCGGGAGGCGGTGATGGCGGTCAAGGCCGGGGCGCACAACTATCTGACCTACCCGATCAACCCCGCGGAGGTCGAGTACGTAACGCAAAGCCTTTACGAATCCCAGCGGATGGAGTCGGAACTCCACTATTTGCGCAGCATGGTCTGGAAGAGCGACTCTTTCGAGATCACGCAGACCCGCAGTCCCCTCATGCAGAAGGTCTTCGACAAGATCGCCTCCGTGTCGGCGACCCGGAGCACGGTACTGTTGTGGGGCGAAACAGGAACGGGCAAGGACGTTCTGGCCAGACTGCTTCATCGAAACAGTCGCCGCCGGGACAAGCCCTTTATCCCGGTCCACTGCGGCGCGATCCCGGATACCCTGCTGGAGAGCGAGCTTTTCGGACATGAAAAGGGGGCGTTCACCGGCGCCCACAGGAGAAAGCTGGGGAAGTTCGAGATCGCCCACGAAGGGACGATCTTCCTCGATGAGATCGGGACCATCACGCCTCCCGCCCAGATCCGGCTGCTGAGGGTGCTTCAGGACAGGACCTTCCATCGCGTCGGAGGCGAACAGCCCGTCGAAGTGGATGTGCGGGTCATCGCGGCGACCAACATCGACGTCGAGAAGATGGTTCGCGCAGGCAGCTTCCGGAGCGATCTCTACTACCGGCTCAGCGTTTTTCCGATCGAGGTTCCTCCCCTTCGGGAAAGGCGGGAAGACATCCCTCTGTTTGCGGAGGCCTTCCTGGACAGGCTGAATACCTCCTACGGAAAGGGGATTCTCGATATCCATCCCGAGGCGATGGAGGCATTGCTGAGTTATTCATGGCCGGGCAACATCCGGGAACTGGAGAACCTCCTGGAGCGGGGATACATCCTCGAGAGGACAGCCATGATAACCCCCGAGAGCCTGCCCATGGAGTTGTTGAACTCCCCCAGCCCTCATGCGAGGGTCGAGGTCGATGTTACGATCCCCCTGGCGGAGGTCAGAAGACGGGGCGCGGATGACATCGAGCGGCAGTACCTGAAAGAGCTGCTTGCCGTGCACAAGGGGCGTATCAAGACCACCGCGACCGCCGCGGGGATCACCCCCCGACAGCTCCACAAACTGATGAAAAAACACGACATCCGCAAGGAGGATTTCAAGACATCCCACCCGAGAAGGAGCCGACCATGAAAAGGCCTTTCGCCCGGATCCCGCCGCTGATCCCGACCTTGTTGCTCGGCCCGGCGTTGACCCTTCCATAGCGCCGTGCCAGCCCCCCGAGCGGATGCATGTTCCGCTCCCCTCATGGATGACATGGGATGGGGCGACCGGCGTTGTTTCGGCGGGCGCGAGACCGGCGGAATCGCCGAGAAGGCGACCGTGGAGAGGGCGGACAAGGCCTGTGCCTTTCACTTGTACGTGGACCCGCGGGAGCGGAGGCCCATGGTGATCCGGAAGACCTGGCTCGCCCCGATCCTGGGGAAAATCCGGGTCGAGCACCTGGCCACGTTCCAGGACTACCCTGCCAAGAAGCCGGTGGTGGAGCGTCGCTAGATAGCAAGGGCGCCCGAACCCCGTCGGGATATTCCGACCGGCAAGGCCGGGCAACGCATTGTTGTTCTCTTTTATAAACATCCTTTTTGATCTAAAGGATGGGCCCGGTTCGTCCGATGGGTAGAGAAACGGGGAGGGATCGCACCTGTTCCCCGGGTTTTCCGACGCTGGAGAGAACAAACCACCCATGGGCGGCTGCGGGATTTCCATCCTTGTCATCGGCGAGCAGGAACACGGCGATTCGGTCATCTCCGAGGCCCTGCGACGCAAAGGGCATCGGCTCAAGACCTTTGAGAACGCCAATGCAGCCCTCCGGGCGGTCGAAGAGGAGGCCTTCGGCCTCGTTCTTTTCAACATCGGCGAGCCCAAGGCGGCAGATTTCGAGATCGTGGCCAGGCTGCGGCTCCGTTACGGATTCGAGGACTTGCCCATCGTGGTGGTCACGGACCGCGCCGACAGAAACTTTATCGTCAGAATGCTCGAGATCGGGGCGAACGACTACATCCTCAGGCCCTTGAGCACGTCGATCTCCCTGAGCCGGATCGAGAACCAGTTGCGGATCCGCCAGGCCGTCCAGGCCCTGCAGCAGGACCGGAAGAAGGTACGGGAGGCCCTCTGCGCCATCCCGGATTTCATCTTCCGCGTCGACCGCGAAGGGAGGATTCTCGACCTGAGCGCCGGCACCCGCGCAGGCCGGATCCAGGTTTCTCCCTGCATGGTGGGCAGGCACGTCTCCTCTGCACTCCCGGTTGAGATCGGGGAGACAGTGAGGGCCTTTCTTGATAAGGGTTTGGAGGCGGGATCCATCGAGGTGCTCCGCTCTCCCCTGGTTGGGACGGGCGAGGAGGTGTTCGCCGAGATACGCCTGGTTTCGTGCCATGACCGCCAGGCCATCTGTATCGTCCGCGACGTGACCGAGCAGCACAAGATCGAGTCCGAGCTTCAGGAACTGGCGAAGACCGACACGCTGACCCAGATCTCGAACCGCCGGCACTTCGACGAACTCTTTGCCAGGGAGTGGCTCCGGCAGGCGAGGGCGAACCGCTCGATGGCCCTGCTCGTGGCGGACATCGACCATTTCAAGGCTTACAACGACACGCTCGGACACCCCCAGGGCGACCTCTGCCTCGTGAAGGTCGCCAGGTGTCTCCAGGATGCGATCTTCCGCCCGGGCGATTTCGTGACCCGGTACGGAGGAGAGGAGTTCGCCGTCATCCTGACCGAAACGGACCTTTCCGGGGCCCTGCTCGTGGCCGAGAGAATCCGGGAAGCGGTCGAAAAACTCAAGCTCCACCATCCCTCCTCCCCGACGGGCCCGTTCGTCACGGTGAGCGTGGGGGCGGCCGCCTTGGTGCCCTCCCGCGATCGAAACCCGGAAACCCTGCTTCAGGCCGCGGACCAGGCCCTCTACGACGCGAAGGCCGGAGGGCGCAACCGGATTGCGGGCAGGAATCCGGAGCGGCATCTGCAGATCGCCTCGAACGGCTGATCGCTGCGACCTTCCGCTGCGTTCGATATCCTGCGGGCCTCCCTTCCCCTCCCTTGACACCGCCCCCCGACGCGCCGCAGACTGGTCACCATGCAAGCTGAATTTCGAACGGAGGCCCGGTCGGTTCCCTCGGTGCGGCCTTGGAACGGGGCGTTGCGCATGGCGGCTCGCTTCCCCGGAGAAGGAAGGACGGCAACGGCGGGCGGCCGATGCCTGCTCACGGCGTTCGCGGCGCTGCTCGCCCTGCTCGCGGCCGGACTCCTGTGGGATTTTTCGGTGCGGAAGAACTTTGATACGGTCGTTCCGGGCAGGATCTACCGGTCCGGCCAGCCCGGCAAGAGCCAGCTCGAACGTTGGATTCGGGATTACGGCCTCCAGGGGATCCTGACTCTTCGACACGGCCTTCCTTCTTACGAGAGGGAGCTTGCAGGGCTTTACGGGGTCAAGATCTTTCATGTTCCGTTCAGCGCGAACAGCGGCCCCAGCGAGAAGGAGTGGGACGCGATCCGTGAGATCCTGACCGATGAGCAGAATCTTCCCCTGCTCCTTCACTGCCGGGGCGGCGGGGATCGAACCGGGATCGTGACGGCCCTCTACCGGATCGAGGTGCAGGGTTGGCCCCTGGAGAAGGCCCTTCGGGAGATGAACCGCCGTTACCATTTATCGCTCCGTTACCCGGCCCTGACCGAACAGCTTCGCGAGCGCTTCGGGGCCGGCCCGCATGAAACAGCCCCTCAACCGGTTCCGTAAGCCGGAAGCAGGCAGGACGACATGAACCCGACCCGCAACGGCAGCGCACGGCAGAGGAACTCCGCAGCGGCCTCGAACGATCGCCTGCCCGGCTCTGGGCTGGGTCCGCGCTCGGCGGTGCTCCTGACGTTTCTCCTTCTCGTGGCCGGGACCGGCGGATACCTGGGGTACCGGACCGCCATGGGCCGCTATGCGATCGTGGACCCCGGCCGCCTCTACCGCTCCGCCGAATGGGCCCCCTCCCGGCTCGTGGAAGAGTGCAGAAGGTTGGGAATCCGGACGGTCGTGGACTTCCGCGAAGACTCCTCCCTCGTGGACGCAGAGGCCGAGGCCCTGCGCGCGGCCGGTGTGACCCATGCCCGTCTGCCCACGGGCCAGGTGCCGCCGCCCGAGGTGGTCGAGGCCTTCCTGGACATCATGTCCCACGAGGAGAATCTCCCGGTCCTGATCCACTGCGAGCACGGAGTGGGCCGTACCGGCCTGCACGCTGCCCTCTACCGAATCGAGTTTCAGGGATGGTCCGGGTCGCGCGCAAGATGGGAGGCCATGCTGCTGGCAGGGTTCGACAGCTTTCAAAAAGGCACGGACAAGGCCCGCTTCCTGGAATCCTACGCCCCGCGACTCCGGCAGAAACGGGCCGTCGATTCTTCCACGCAATCCCGATAGGCTCCGATGCGCAAATCCCACGTCGCCCTTTTCGCAGCCGGCCCGCTCATCGCACTGACGGCCTATCTCTACGGCCTCGATTCGATCCATATTCCGAAAATCGGCGACGAGCCTCCCTACCTCCAGATTGCCCGGGTGACCGCGGAAAGCGGGCGGTGGCTGCCCCTCGTCTGGGAAGATGGGATCAACAACACGAAGCCTCCCCTGCTCTTCTGGCAGGGCATTCTTACGACGGGGCGGGGCAAGCACTGGAACCTGTGGGCCCTCCGGGGGCCGATCGTCCTTGTCTCGCTCCTGATCGCCGTCGTCATCGGCCTGTTCACGAAGAGGCTCACAGGAGACGGAAGATCCGGCCTGGTCGCCGGGTTGATCTACCTGGGGTTTCTTTCGACCATCCAGCACGGCCGGCCCTTTCTCACGAACGCGCCGGAGACGCTCTTCCTCTTCCTGCCCCTGGTCGTCATGTTTCGAGCGGACGCAGCGACGGCTCGGAACACCCTCCTCTGCGGACTCTCCCTCGGCGCGGCCGCTCTCTACAAGTCTTTCTTCCTGGTCTTTGTAGGGGCCTTCGCCCTCGGGCTCGTCCTCGCCCACCGGGCGGGCTTCCGGCCCTTCGTGTTTCTCAAGCGATACGGCCTCTTCTTCGCGGGCGCGATCCTTCTCGGCCTGGGGATCTTCTGCCTCTGGCCCGCGCTCGATCCTGATCCGGAGCGTATCTTCTCCCAGTTCCTTTGGAAGGAGAACGTGGGCAAGTTCAGCCTGACGAACTTCTGGAGCGGGCTCTGCAGCGGCCCTTACGCACTGTGGAGGCTCTGGCTCGGAAGCTTTGCCAATGCCGGCCTGTATGCCGTCATCCTGCTGGGCCTCGTCGTCGACGCCCTGCGGCGTCGAAGGCGGCTCACCGAGGACGAAAAGCAGCTCTGGCTTTACGTGCTGGGCTTCCTGGTCATTTATTCCATCCCCACGCAACGGCAGGAGAACTACATCCTTCCCACATGCGCTGCCCTTTCGGTGCTGCTGGCCCTTCGCTGGGAGGCCCTGCCCGCCGTCTGGTTTCGGATTACCCTGTTCGTCGCGGCCTTGCTGTTCGCCGCGGCGTTCTGGATCCAGTCCGAGGTCGAGCGCGCCTTCGGCGCCAGCCTGTTCACGTGGAAGAACTACCTTGTCCCTCTCCTTTTCTTCGTCCTGTCCCTGTCCGCCCTCGTGCGCGTCCGGACCGGAAGGTTTCTGCTCCCCCTCATCGTCCTCGGCGTCCTGCTCGCCGGGAGCCTGTTCCTTGAGCCCTTTTCCCGGAAGTTCAGCCCGCAGGCGTGCGAGGCATTGCGGGGCAAGACCGTCTACTTCCCCTCCAGGGCGCCCCTGATCAAGCACGAGATCTACCGCTTCCTGCTCCCCGGGGCGATCGTGGCCGGATACACGAACGAGCGCTCCCTGGATCAGATCGATCACACCTACTGCGCGCGGATCATCGATCTCGATGAGGAGATCCCGCAAGGGTACCGGCTCATCGACCAGGTCTACAACCTGAAGACCCGTCACACCAATCGGCAGATCATGGACATGGTCTTCCACCGCCGCCTCGAACTGCTGCTGGACAGGCTCGCACTGCTGGAAAGAACGGAGGGTTGAGCGCGCAGATGCCCAGGCTCCTTTTCCGGTATCTCCTCGGCGATCTGATCCCCTCGCTGGGCATCGGACTGCTCGCCTTCACCCTGGTCCTTCTCATGGAAAAGGTGATGCGCATCGTCGAGTGGATCGTCCGGAAAGGCGTGTCGGTGGCCGACGTCCTGACGATCTTCGCCTGCCTCCTGCCCAGCTTCTTCGTGTTCACCCTGCCCACGGCCCTGCTCCTGAGCGTGCTTCTGACCTTCAGCCGGATCCAGTCGGACCACGAGATGTACGCCCTCAAGGCTTGCGGAGTGAGCCTCTACCGGCTTCTGCCTCCGGTGTACGCCCTGGGCTTCGTCGTATCCGGCGTCTCCCTTTGGCTGACCGGGTGGGCCGGGCCGCAGACCACGCGCACGTTCCAGCACATGTTCTATTCCATGGCCACGGAGAACCTCTTCGTGGGCCTCAAGGAACGGGTCTTCTTCGACTCCCTGCCGGGATTCGTCTTTTACGTCGAGAACGTCGTTCCCGAGGAAAGGTCCGTAAAGGGCGTCTTCCTCTCGGACCAGAGACTCACCGGGCAGCCCATGTACTATTTCGCCGAAGAGGGAACCATTCACGGCGACACGGAGTCCGGAACCCTCACGCTCGTGCTGAAGAACGGAACCTTCCATCGCACCGAGGGCACAAAGAAGGTCTACCAGGTCGCCCGCTTCGACCGGTACCGCGTTCGGATGAATCTGGGGGAGATGCTTGCGCCACGCACCGGTTCGGAGCGCAAGCGGAAGGTCGAGGAACTCACGCTTCCGGAACTCCGGCGGGGCCTCCGGGAGGGGTCCCGCTCGGAAGAAGAGGCGCGACAACTGGGGCTGACCTACCACCAGCGAATCGCCTTTCCGTTTGCAGCGATCGTTTTCTGTACGCTGGGGGTGCCTCTCGCCCTTCTTTCCCATCAGGCGGTCCGGTACACCGGGTTCTCGTTGAGCATCGTGGTGATGCTTCTCTTCTTCGTCCTGATGCAGGCGGGCTCGGCACTGACCTTCTCCGGCGCCGTCCCGGCCTTCCTCGGTGCCTGGCTCCCCAATCTGATTCTGGGCACGATGGGCGTGTATCTTACCTGGAGAAAGGCGGAGGAGAAGCCGCTGAAGATCCTGGACGCCTACGCGCAACTCGTCCGGGACGTCCAGGAGGGCCTGCGGCGCAGACTGCGCGGCACGGACTGACGCAAGAAAAAGAAAAGGAGCCCTTTCTTGTCTCTCCTGACGCGGTACCTGATGCGGGAGTTCCTGCGTGTTTTCTCTCTCTGCCTTTCCGGCGGCGTGGCGCTCTACCTGGTCATCGACCTTTTCGACCGGATCAACATCTTCATCCGCTACGGGGCCGAGATTAGGTGGGTCACGCTCTTTCTCCTCTACAAGGTCCCGCTCATGGTTTACCAGATCGCCCCGGCCACCATGCTTGTCGCCGTCCTGCTCACACTCGGTCTGATGACCCGGCACAACGAAATGCTGGCCCTGCGGACGAGCGGCATCCCGGTCGTTCGCATCGCAGCCCCCTTCGTCGGCATGTCGATCGTGATGAGTCTGTGCGCCTTTCTTCTCAACGAGCTCGTCGTGTCCCCTGCCTACCAGCGATCCGAGGACATCCGGAGATTTCTCATCGAAGGGCAGGTCCCGTTCAGTCTGAAGGTCCGCGACCGAATCTGGTACAGGGGGGAGGAGGGATTCTATCAGATCGCATCCTTCCTGCCCGCCAAGAAGGAGATGCAGGGTGTCACATGGTTCTCGGTATCCCGGCCCTTCCAGCTTTCGAGGCGGATCGATGCGGCCCGGGCTGCCTGGGAGGGGGACGGATGGGTTTTTCATGACGTGGTGGAGAGGACCTTCCGAGAGGGCGACCTGGTCGAGGTCACCCGCGCCGCGCAAAGGCGAATCGACCTCGTGGAAACGCCGGAGGACTTCGAGGTCATTCGCACGGAAACCGACGAAATGCCGCTCACGAAACTGCGGCACTACATCCGTAAGATCGAGTCGGAGGGATACGATGCAACGCCCTACCGGGTCGATCTCCAGGTGAAGGTCTCGTTCCCGGTCCTGAACATCATCACCGCCTTCCTGGGAATCCCCTTCGCCTTGCGTCTGCCTCGCGTCGGGGGGCTCGCCGCGGCGGCGGGCATGAGCCTGATCCTCGGCTTCACCTTCTGGATCCTCTTTTCCGTCACCGTCTCGGTCGGCCAGACAGGCCTGCTGCCGCCCTTCCTGGCGGCGTGGGCGGCCAACGTACTCTATGCGGCCCTGGGCATCTACCTGCTTCTTCGCGTAGAATCGCAGCCGATCACGTAACCGTGGAATAGACGCTTGGAAGCATATTTGGTTACTGACGAATGGCTATGAGCTATCAGCACGTAGCTGTTAGCCCGCCCCGCTCCCCGCTGCGGGGTAGTTGGGAGCTAACAGCTACTGGCGAATAGCTGACCGCCAATGGACAACACGCAAGACCAACATATGGCGCTCTCCTTTTCCTCGCCGCCCAAGAGCATCTGCGTTCTCCGCCTGTCGGCGATCGGGGACGTCTGCCACACCGTTCCCGTGGTGCGGGCCATCCAGGACCACTGGCCGTCCACGCAGATCACGTGGGTCATCGGGCGGCCCGAATCCACCCTGGTGGCGGACATCCCGGGCGTGGCCTTCACGATCCTGGACAAGTCCCTGGGCTGGAAGGCCTACGGCAAGCTCCGGGAGGAGATGAAAGGAAAGTCGTTTGACCTTCTGCTGCACATGCAGGTCTCGCTGCGCTCCAGCCTGGCGAGCCGGCAGATCTCCAGCCCGGTCCGGCTGGGCTTCGACCGCGCCCGCGCCAGAAACCTTCAGTGGGCCTTTACCACGGACCGGATCGAACCGAAGAAGAATCAGCACGTCATGGACGCCCTGTTCGGTTTCGCCGAGGCCCTGGGTATCAAGGAACGGGACCCCCGCTGGGACATCCCGATCCCGGAGAGCGCGAGGCAGTTCGCACGGAAGCACGTTCAGGCCGGCACCCGGACCCTCGTCATCAGCCCCTGCTCGAGCTCCCGGGCCCGGAACTGGCGCAACTGGCGGCCGGCCGGATACGCGGCGGTCCTCGACCATGCCGTCGAAAAGCACGGCATGCGGGTCATCCTCACGGGCGGCCCGACCCGGGAGGAAGAGCGGTACGGCGCCGAGATCTCGAGCCTCGCCCGGCACAAGCCCATCAATCTGATCGGACGAACCGGCCTGAAGGAGCTGCTCGCGCTTCTGGACGAGGCCGATGTTCTCATCGCCCCCGACTCCGGGCCCGTCCACATGGCGACGGCGGTCCGGACGCCGGTCATCGGTCTGTACGTCACGTCCAACCCGATGCGGACGGGCCCCTACTTCAGCCTGCCGTGGGTCGTGAACAAGTATCCGGAGGCCCTGGAAGCGGAGTTGGGCAAGACCGTCGACCAGGTCCGGTTCGGGAGGCGCGTGCGCAACCCGGCCGCGATCGACCGGATCCGCGTGAGCGACGTGACCGAGAAGCTGGACCGTCTGATCGCCTCGCTCCGGGATCAGGCCTCCGGGGATGGGCCCTTTCGTCCGCCGTGAAGCCCCTCCTCCGGGGAAGGCTCCAGGGATCTCAGGCGGGCTTCGAGGTACTGGCGGGCCTCGTCAAAGGCCTCTGTCAGTTCGAGGAAGGCCCCCGCAGCCGGAGACAAATCCCCGCCGGACCCGATTCTTTCCATTCGGCAGGCGAGTTCATGCATGCCCGCCGCACCCGCATTCGCCGAGGAGCCCTTGATCGCGTGAGCCCGGGCCCGGACTTCGTCCGGATCCTTCCGGCCGAGGGCAAGCTCGAGTCCGCGGATCTGCGCCTCGCTGTCCGAGAGGAAGGTCTCGATGAGCTCCCGCTCGAAATCGGCGTCTCCCGCGGCGACCTCCCGGATGCGGTCGGTCTCGACGGGCCGCGGGCCGGTCCGGCACGGCCTCGAGACGATCACGCCCCTCGGCGCGGCGCCCTCGGCGAGGTACCTGTCCAGGACTTCCGTCAGGCCCAGGGGAGTGACCGGCTTGCTCACGTAATCGTCCATCCCCGCCTCCAGGCATCGTTCCCGATCCCCTTTGAGCGCGTGGGCCGTCATGGCCACGATCGGGATGTCGTGCCGGAGCACCTTCGAGGCCGGATCCCGGATGACCCGGGTCGCCTCGAAGCCGTTCATTTCCGGCATCTGCACGTCCATCAGGACGAGATCGTACGGGATCTTCTCGAGCGAGGTCACCGCCTCCAGGCCGTTGGCCGCCACATCGGCGCGATAACCCAGCTTCTCCAGGATCCGCACGGCCACCTTCTGGTTCACCACATTGTCCTCGGCCACCAGGACGCGGACCCTCCTCTTCTTGTCCTCCACGAGGGTGTGCCGGGTCACGATGGGTCTGGCGGGCTTCTCGGCTCCGGCCGACCCGATCCCCAGCACGGTCGCCAGGCAGTCGTAGAGCTGGGACACCTTGACCGGCTTCGTCATGTAGGCGGAAAAACCGACCTCCTGGAACTGCTGCGCATCCCCACGCTGTCCCACCGAGGTGAGCATCACCAAGAGCGTGTCCGTCAGATCCGGGTCCGCCTTGATTTTTCCCCCCAGGCTCTTCCCGTCCATGCCCGGCATTTGCATGTCCACCAGGGCGATCCGGAAAGGGTCCCCCTCTTGAGCGGCCCGGTGAAGGCGCTCCAGGGCCTGCGGACCGTCCTCGGCCTCCCCGAAGCGGCATTCCCAGGAACGGAGCATTTCCCGCAGCACCAGCCGGTTGGTCGGATTGTCGTCGACCACCAGGATGCGGGCGCCGCGGATATCCTCGGGCACGATGACCTCCGTGTCCCGCGCATGCGGCTGCTTTTCCAGGACCGCCGTGAACCAGAAAGAGGACCCCTTTCCCACTGTGCTGGTTGCGCCTATCCGTCCCCCCATCCTCTCGACCAGTTGCTTGGAAATGGCCAGGCCCAGCCCCGTGCCCCCATACCTTCGCGTGATGGAAGCGTCCACCTGGTAGAAGGACTGAAAAAGCCGCCCCAGACTCTCTTGGGGGATGCCGATCCCGGTATCCGTGACCTCGAAGCGCAGCGTCACCTGCGTGTCGTTCTCCCGCTCCAGCCGCGCGCGGATCTGAACCTCTCCCCGCTCCGTGAACTTGATCGCATTGCCGCCCAGGTTGAGCAGGACCTGCCGGAGCCTGCCCGGATCGCCCCGCACGAGCGAGGGAACATCCGGATAGGCGAGGCACGTGAGTTCGAGCCCTCGGTTCTGCGCAGGGACGGCCAGCATGTCCACCACGTCCTCCAGGGTCGTGCGGACATCGAAATCGAGCACCTCCAGGTCGAGCTGGCCTGCCTCGATCTTGGAGAAATCCAGGATATCGTTGATCAGGGCCATGAGGGATTCCGCAGAGGAACGCACCGTGGCCACGTACTCGCGCTGCTCCGAACTGAGTTCCGTGTCCAGCAGCAGGCTCGTCATCCCCAGGACGCCGTTCATCGGTGTGCGGATCTCGTGGCTCATGTTGGCCAGGAACTCGCTCTTGGCCACGTTCGCCGCCTCCGCCTTTTGCGCCAGGTCCCGGGCGCGCTCCGATGCCTCCTGGAGCCTCCGGTTCGCCATCTCCAGGTCCTCTTTTGCCCTGGCCAGCTTCTCCTTCTCTTCCTCCATGGTCACCTGGCCCCTGTGCCGCAGGGCCTCGAAGATGTAGGCAAGGGAGGAGACGATCACGAAGGATCCGGTGAACCTGACGATCGTATCGGGGTCGTACGGATAGATCCCCAGCCGGTCGCCGGGGTCGACGAGCAGAAGGATCGTACCGATCAGGAACGCACCGTTCCAGGCGGCGCCTTCCTTCTTGCCCAGCAGGAAGAAGATGCAGGGCGGCAGGCCGAAATACCAGAGGAGCTTGGATCCCTGTGCGCCGGCATCGTGGATCACGACCTGGAAGACGAGCAAAATGATGGCCGCGACGGTGACGCGAAAGAGGGCCACCACCCTTTTCATGTTCCTGAGCAAGCCCAGCGCAAACAGGAGCCAGCCGCCGATCAGAAGCTCGAAGGTCCCCTCCAGCAGGTCGCCGCCCAGGAAATCCGAGGCGGCGAGGCTCAACATCAGGAGAAGGCCCACCAGGGAAAAATAGGCGAGAAGAAGCCTTTTCCGCCTCTCTTCGAACCCGAATTCCTGCAACCCTGTCGGAGAGAGAGAAGAGGATCGAAACACCTGAGAAAGAATCCTGAATGTACTTTTCACCGTGAGGTCTCTTGCACCGGGGTGTCGCCATGCCTCCCTGGGGGGTATATCGACAGATTTTCCTCGGAATCTTAGCCCGTTGCGCCATGATTCCGGGTTCCCCTCGATTCACGGAGAGGCCTCATCCATAGGTTTCCGCGTACCAGTCGATCAGCCGGCGGGCGATGCTCACCCTCGGGGGAATGTTCGGAAGACTGTCGGCCGAGAACCAGGCCGCCTCGATGACCTCCTCGCCGTCGATCCGGATCTCGCCCCCGGCGTACTCGGCTGTGAATCCGAGCATCAGCGAGTCGGGAAAGGGCCATGGCTGGCTGCCGAAATAGCGGATATTCTTTACGAGGACCCCCACCTCCTCGCGCACCTCCCGCACCACGCACGCCTCCAGGGTCTCTCCCGGCTCCACGAAGCCGGCCAGAACGCTCCAGAAGTTGACAGGGAATCTCGCCGACCGGGCAAGCAGGAGCTTGCCCTCCCTGACCACGGCCACGATCACGGCCGGGGAGAGCCGCGGATAGCAGACCAGCCCGCAGCCTTTGCAGATCTTCGCCCTTTCGCCGCCCTGGTCCTCCGTGACCCCGCCGCAACGGCCGCAGTACCGGTGGTTCTGCCCCCAACGGATGAGCTGCCCGGCGCATCCGCCCACCAGGATCAGCTCATCCTCCAACCGTCCCAGAAGCTCGAACCGTCCCTTCAGTGCAAACCCCTCGCCCAGCTTGCCGGCATCCGGCAGTTCCGCGCAAAAGCAAGGAACCCCGTCTCGCTCCCCGAAGTATTGACCGGCTGCCAGGTCGTCCCGGACGGGTTCGAGGTCCGAAAGGCAGGGGATCGAGAGGGCACCCCCGGCCTCCTTCACGACCAGTTTGTCTTCGTGGACCAGAAACCACAGATCCCCTTCCGATCGCGCCTGCCCAGGGTTGTAACGAGGTTCGAAGGCCATGGCGACGTTCACCCGTTGCCCAGGACGGCGAGGGCTTCCTCGATGCTCGCGTTCTTGCGGATGCCGTTCTCTCCGCAAACCGCGGCCGCCTTCACGGCCTTCCCCCCTCGATCCTCGAGACCGCCCGTCTGAAGTTTTCGATCAGGGCGCGCACCCTTTCCGGGTCCTTCTTTCCCTTCCGAGCCCCCTCCACGCCGCTCGAGAGGTCGATGCCGCCAGGCCGCACCTCGACAAGGGCCCTTTCCACATTCTCCGGGCCGATCCCCCCTGCCAGGAAGACCGGAACCGTGGCCCTGGCAACCAGGGCGGCCGCGGCCCTCCAGTCGCCGACCTTCCCGGTCCCTCCGAGCCGAAGGAAGCCTTGGCTCGTATCCGAGCTGTCCACGAGCAGGGCGTCCGCACCGGCCTGCTCGTACGCCTCCGGGGAGGCCTGGCCCGGGGCGGGCGGCAGGTGGACGGTCTTCCAGACGCGGCACGAGGCCCGGGCCTTGAGGTCTGTCACGAGGTCCGGCGGCTCGCTGCAGAGGAGCTGCAGGGCGTGGGGCTCGATCCTGCCCACGGCCTCCAGGGCCTGGTCCAATGAAGGGTTGCAGAGCAGAACGACCACGGGGATTTCGCAAGCCAGAGCGACCCTGCGGGCCTCCTCGACCGAGAGCCTCCGCTCCGAGAAGCCCACGTCCACGACCAGGCCGCAGAAATCCGCCCCGAGGGCTCCGACGAGGCGCGCGTCTTCCGGACTGGTCACGCCGCAGATCTTGAGAAGGGGACGGTAGGACACGCCTCACTCCTCTTCCAGGATTCGCATCCCTGCGTTGTTTGCCTTGGTCAGGATGGCCGCCCCGAGGACAACGGCGTGCTCGTTGGCCAGGGCGCCCTGCCACCTCGCAAAGGGAGCGCTGTAACAGCCTCTGCAAGGGATGCACGCCTTGGGAAACATGCTGCGGCCTCTCCGTGGACCCTGCGGTGAGCCGACAACAGGACGGCAGGAAAGCCCCCCTCAGCATTCATAACACATTTTCCCGGGATCCAAAAGCAGGCGGTCCGGGATGGGAAATACCGCCGTAATCCTTGACAAGCGCTCGGAGGTCCGAGAGACTCTCGTAGTCGATCCGGGACCTTTTTGCACGAGCGAGGCATGGAACCTCGAGGAGGGCCGCCGTGAAAGAACCCTGCCCGAAGCCGCCCGGGATCAACACGCTCTGCGTGCACGCCGGGGAAGGCATCGACCCGGAGACCCGGGCCCTGCGCCGGCCGATCCACATGGCGAATTCTTATGAACTGCCCACGGACATCGGAAGGCTCATCGAGGTGTTCTCCTGGGATCATCTGGACAAGTTCCAGTACACCCGGGAGCACAGCCCCACGCCTCGGCATCTCGAGGAGCGCCTGGCCGCGCTCGAGGGCTCTGAAGACTGCATCGTCACCGCCAGCGGGATGGGCGCCATCTCCGCAGTACTCTTCACCCTTCTCCATGCCGGCGGTCACATCGTGGCCTCCGAGGTCTGCTACACAGGCACGCAGAAGCTGCTGAGCGTCCACATGCCCCGCTTCGGCGTGGAGGTGAGCCTGGCGGACACCACCGACCCGGAGGCCATCCGGGCCGCCGTCAGGCCGGAGACCAAGGCCCTGTTCGTTGAGACCCCGGGCAACCCGCTCGTCTTCATCAGCGACATCGAAAAGATGGCCGAGATCGCCCATGCCGTGGGGGCGACCCTGATCGTGGACAGCACCTGGTCCGGCCTGATCACCCAGAGGCCCATCGCCCTCGGGGCCGATGTCGTGGTTCACAGCGCAACCAAGTACCTGAACGGCCACGGCGACGCCCTGGGCGGCGCCGTCATGGGACGCAAGAGCCTCCTCGCTCAGGTGCGCGAGTGCGGCATCGTCCATCTGGGCGCCTGCGCGAGCCCGTTCAACGCCTGGCTGATCATGCGCGGGCTGGTCACCCTGCCCTTGCGGATGCAGAAACACTCGGCCAATGCCATGGAGGTCGCCCGGTTTCTGGAGTCCCACCCGAAGGTGGCCCGGGTGAGGTACCCCGGGCTGGAGAGCCATCCCCACCACGGTCTGGCCGCCCGGCAGATGTCCCAATTCTCCGGGATGATGAATTTCAGCATCCGCGCCGGCCTGGAGGAGAACTTCCGATTCCTCGAGAACCTCACGTTGATCACGCATGCCGTTTCGCTGGGGCATGACCAGAGTCTCATCATCTACATACCGACGCCGTTTTTCTTCGAGGACATGGTCCGGTTGGACGAGCGCCGGCAGAAGAAGTACTCGCAAATCATGGGAGAGGGCACGTTCCGATTCAGTGTCGGCATCGAGAACCCGGAAGACATCATCGGCGACTTGGAACAGGCGCTGGAGACGCTCTGAGCACCGACGTCACGCAAGGCGGAGAGGCGCGTCATGAAGCTCGAACGACTGAAGGTCCTGCGGGACCAGGAGATCGAAAAGATCCACGAGCAGACGCTCGAAACCCTGAAGACCACCGGTATCCGCGTCATGCTCAAGAAGATGCGGTCCCTGCTGGCCGAGTGCGGCTGCCGCGTGGACGAAGCGTCCCGGATCGTCCGGTTCCCGCCGGCCGTGGTCGAGGAGTGGGTCCGGAGGGCGCCCTCGGAGTTCGTCGTCTGCGGGGCCGATCCGGAGGTCCGCTTCCCCGTCGGCCCGCAGGCCAGGGTCTGGGCCGGCCTGGGCACGGCCTTCCGGATGCTCGATGCGGCGAGCGGCGAGCACCGGCAGGCGACCCAGGAGGACGTGCGAAGGCATCTGATCCTTTTCGATCACCTCGAGAACATCTCCTGCAACCAGATGGACATCTGGGCCCAGGACATCCCCATGCACACCATTCACGTCGAGGCGATACGCACCTGGGCCCGGAACTGCAATAAGTCGATCGGCATGGGGGCCTACGGTGTCCTGGCCACGACCGACATGATGGAGATGGTTTCCCTGGTGATGGGGGGCAGGGACCGCCTGAGGGAGAGGCGCCCCTTCTGCGGGGTGGTCAATACCCACTCGCCCCTCTCGAGCGCCCAGATTCAACTGGAAGGCATGATGATCCTGGGCCGACACCACATGCCGGCCCTCCTGTCGCCCGAGGCCATGGCCGGGACCACGGCCCCGGCGACCCTTGCCGGGCTTCTCCTGCAGCACAACGCCGAGGTCATCGCGCACGTGGTCATGTCGCAGATCGCCAATCCGGGGTGCCCGGTCCTCTACGGCTCCGTCTCGACGATCGCGGACATGAGGACCGGCACGCCCGCCATCGGATCGGTCGAGACCGGCCTGATCAGCGCGGCCGCGGCCCAGCTCGGCCACTATTACAGCCTGCCGGTCCGGGCCGTGGCGGGCGCCACCGAGGCCAAGACCCTGGACATCCAGAGCGGCTTCGAACGCGCGCAGTCCATGATGCTGGCAGCCATGGGGGGCGCGAACTACATCACCTGCGTGGGCACGCTGGAGTCCACCAACCTCGGAGCGCACGAACTGGCCGTGATCGACAACGAGATCATCGGACGGACGGAAAGGGCGTTGCGCGGGATCGACGTGAACCCGGAGAAGCTCCTCGCGGACGAAATCCGGCGCATCGGCCCGGAGGGCAACTACCTGACCGAGGACAGCACCCTGGAGTACTTCAAGGAAGAGCATTTCATCCCCAGGGTGACGGACCGGAAACCCCTCGACATCTGGAAATCATCCGGCCGGAAGGGGATTGCGGAGCACGCTGCCGCGGAGGTCGAACGGATCCTGGCGCAGCACCGGCCCAGACAGATCGACCCCGGGCTTTCGGGCGCGCTCGACGCCTACGTCGAGCGCGTCCGGAGGCGCACACCCGATGACTTCCAGGCGGCGGAATGGGAAGCCTAGCCGAAGAGCCCTTGTCCTTCCGGGAGACGGTCGTCTACAACCTGGCCGGGTTCTCGCTGAATATCTACGAGACGATCCTGGCTGCCTGGGTGATGTTCTTCTACATCCCCCCGGAAGGCTCCGATCGTGTCCGCTACATCCCGATGGCCTTGATGGGCCTGCTCCTGGCCGGCGGCCGGATACTCGACGCCGTAACGGATCCGCTGGTCGGCTACCTGAGCGACCACACCCGATCCCGCTGGGGAAGGCGCAGGCCGTACATCTTTGTCTCGGCCCCGTTCCTGTTTGCATCGTTCGTTCTCATCTGGCTGCCGCCGGTGAAGGAAACCAGCATCCTCAATGCAGCCTTCCTGGCCGCCGTGCTCTTTTTCTATTACTGGGCCTACACCGGAGTCCTCATCCCCTGGTTCGCCTTTCTGCCCGAGATGCGGGAAGCGAATGAAAAGCGCGTCCGGGTGGCCACCGTCGGCGTGGCCATCGGCGTGGCCGGCGCCCTGGTGGGCGGAGGCCTGTCCGGCCCGCTTCTCGAAGAACGGGGGGCCTTCCGGATGGCCCTCACCCTCGGCGCGCTCGCCTTTGTCGCCAGCGAACTCACACTCTTCGGCATCCGGGAGAGGCGGCAGCCGCCTTCGGCGGCGCCGCGGTCCTCCGTCAGCCTTTCCGGATTCCTGCGGCTGATGAAACAGATGTTTGCCGACAGGCAGACCCTCTCCTTCGCGGTCGCGATCCTGCTCGTTCAGTTGACCTATCAACTCCTCCTGATGAACGTTCCGTATTTCACCGCGCTCATCCTCGGCCAGGACGAATCGGCCGCGTCCATGCTCATGGGCAAGGTCATTCTCGTGATCGCCCTCTCGATGCCGGTGTGGTACTGGCTGCTGAGCCGGTTCCCCAAGCGGCACGTGTTCCGGCTCACCATGCTGGCCATGGCGGCCGGTTTCCTGCTCGGCTTTTTCGTCGGCCGGATTCCGCTGCTCTCCCTGGAGGCCCAGACACTGCTCGTCTTCGGGTTCGTGGCCGCGCTCGTCGGCGGAATGCTCGCCGTCGCGCTGGGTCTCATCGCGGATCTTGCGGATTACGACGAGCTACGGACCGGGCACCGGAAGGAGGCCATGTACTGCGGCCTGTACGGAGTCGTCCGAAAGACCGGCTGGGCAGCCTGCTCCCTGATCCTGGTAGGGGTCTTCCGGCTCTTCGGATTCAGCGCCGAAAACCCGATGGGGGTGCGGGTCGTCTGGCTGGTGTGCGCGCTGGCGTCGCTGCTCGGCCTGATTGCCTTCCTTCCCTACAAGGTGGGCGACAGCAAGGCGGAAACGCGGGCGATCCTGGATTTGTGAATTTGTGCCAAACGGCGACAATCCAAATCGCCTTTTTCCCCATGCGGTGGTGGACTCCCCACCGCCATTTCCGTATTCTCTACTCTCGACCCGCCATCGGACGAGGGACCGGCCCATGGGACCCGGCAGGGAGACGCGTCCATGAACGTTCGTGTGGAGATCTCGATCGGTGAGTTCTTCGACAAGCTGACCATCCTGGAGATCAAGCGCAGCCGGATCCGGGACGCGGCCAAGCTCAGGAACGTCGAGAAAGAGCTCGAGGCCCTGAACCGGCTGTTGGAAAGCCTTCCCTTCTGCCGGCAGGACGTGCGCGAAGAGGTCGACGAGCTTCGGGCCCTCAACGAGAGGCTCTGGGTGATCGAGGACGAGTTACGGGATCGGGAGTCGCGAAATGCCTTTGACGATGCCTTCGTCGAACTCGCGCGCGCCGTCTATCGCACCAACGACAGGCGTTTCGAGGTCAAGAAGGCCATCAACCGGAAGCTCGGGTCCGACTTCATCGAGGAAAAATCTTACCGGCCCTATTGAGCAGGCCGGTCAGGCGCCACGGGCCACGCCGGTCCGCTCGAGCATGCGGACGCAGGCGGCGTGGGCGGTCTCCACCTCGGTCATGCCTTCCGTCTCGGGCAGGGCGACGTCGTGGATGTCGTAGCGGGGCCAGTAGCGGAAGGGACTGCTGAAGAACAGCCCCACGGTCGGGATCTCCGAGACGATGGCGAGGTGCCGGATGCCGGTGTCGTTGGAAACGACCAGGGTCGCCCCCTTGATCAGGGCCGTGGCCTCCTCGACCGTATCCGCCCGGACGGCGGCTGCGTTCCGGATATCCCGAAGCGGGGCGAGGATCGGGTCCGCTTTCTCCCACTCCTGAATGCCCTCGAGGACCAGGTGGTCGTGCCCGGGGTAGTCGGCCGCCATCCTCGCGATCAGCCGGCTGAAGTGGCCCGCGGGCCAGCATTTGGCGCGGTTGGAAGCGCCGGCGAAGTAAACCACGTAAGGCCTCGCCCGCCGGAGCGGCTCGCCGGGCATGTCGTATCGGTGCGGGTAGGCGGTCTTGACGCCGAATACGTGCAGCATGTTGAGCATGTCGCAGACTTCGAAGTTCAGGTCGCTCCTGCAGACAGCCACATCGTAGAACATCCGGGCCTGCCATGCCCGGTAAGGAAAGCCGATCTTCATCATCGACGGAGTGAGCAAGCAGGTGAAGAACGACCGGTTGGTCGCGGCCAGGTCGAAGATCAGGTCGTGAGGGCCGAGTTCCCGGATCCGCCTGAACCGGCTCCACAGGGAGGCGTTCCGCTGGTCCTTGCCGTGCACGACGTGCACCCGGTCCGCGAGGTCGACCGGGGCCCCCCGCGTGTAGTGGCTGACCAGGCAGAGCGTGATTCGCGCGTTGGGAAAGGCCTTTCGCGCCTCAAGGAGGAAGCTGCGGGTCAAGACCATGTCACCGAGGGCGGAATGCCGGATGACGGCGATGCTCTCGATCCGGTCCCGCGAAATCTTCCGGATCGTCCTGACCGCCCTCCTCGATTTCCAGACGCCGTATCTGAACCAGAACTTCATGGCCCTCGGTCCACTCTCATGGCCGTTGCCGGTTTCCCCTGGATCAGACGACGCCCTCCCTCCGGAGGCGCGAGACTTCCTCGTCCGAGTATCCCATTTCGGAAAGCACCTCGTCCGTGTGCTCGCCAAGCTCCGGCGGGGGCCTCCGGATCCGCCTGGCGTCGCACGCGGAGAACTCGATCGGAAAGCTCACCTGCCGGGAGGTCCGGCCCGAGGCCAGAAAGATGTCCTGGATCAGGTTTCGGGCCTTGACGTGCGGGTCCCCGGCCAGCGCGGCCATGTCATGGACCGGGGCGACGGGCACGTCCGCCTCGATCAGGGCCTCGACCCACTCCTGCCGGCTCCTTCGGGAAAAGACGGCCTGCATCTCCTTTTCCAGGCGCGGACGCTCGACCCTTCTCTCCAGGGCATTCAGGCCCGCGTGTTCCTCGAGCCCCAGAACCGAGCAGAGCCTTTGCCAGAACCAGTCCTCGTGGGCGATCCCGAGGGTGAAACACTTGCCGTCCGCCCCCTGAAAGATCCCGTACCCCGCGTCCTGGCCGAAATCGAACATGCCGGAGGAAAAACTCATGCCCACGCTCGCGCCCATCCAGGAGAGCACGCCGTCGAACATCGAGACATCCACGTACTGCCCCTTCCCGGACCTCTCCCTGTCCATCAGGGCCCCCAGGATGCCGATGGCGGCGAACATACCGGAAGAGAGGTCCGCGATGGTCACCCTGGGAACGATGTAGTCACCGCTTCTGTCCCGGAAGGCCTCGAGCATGCCGGCCATGGCCTGGTAATTGATGTCGTGGCCCGGGACGTCACGGAAGGGTCCGTACTGCCCGTAGCCGGAGATGGAGCAGTAGACCAGGCGCGGATTGATCCTGCTCAGGGCCTCGAAGTCAATGCCCAGCCTTTTGACCACGCCGGGCCGAAACCCCTCGGTGAAGACGTCGCACCCCTCGACCAGGCGAAGGAGGATCTCCCTGCCTTCGGCGCGCTTCACGTCGAGGGTGAGGCTCCGCTTGTTCCGGTTGATCGTGCGGAAGAAGTCGGGCACCTGCCGGGCCGGATCCCCGCTGCCGGGCCTTTCGATCTTGAGCACCTCGGCCCCCATGTCGGCCAGGAGCATGGAGCAGTAAGGGCCCGGGTACTGGTGCGCCGAGTCCAGGATCCGTATGCCTTCCAGCGGCAAGCTCATGCGCTCCCCTCTCCTGCGCCCTTCGCCACAGGGCGAAAGGCGGAAGGGTCAAGGTGAAAGGGACTTCATCAGCGAGTGAGGATGTGAATCCCGCATGCCCCGGCCTCCAGGCCGGTCGCGAACCCGCCCAGCATGTGGGCGAGCCCGACCTTGGCGCCCTCGACCTGCCTCTTGCCGGCCTGGCCCCGCAGATGCAGGGTGATCTCCGCCACCACGCGCACGCCGGAGGCGCTGAGAGGGTGGCCCAGGGAGAGGAGCCCTCCGCTCGGGTTGACCGGAACCCTGCCCCCGAGTGCCGGCGCGCCCGACCGCAGGAACGCGACGCCCTCGCCCGGGCGGCACAGCCCGAGGTCTTCATAGCGCAGGATCTCCTCGGTGGAGAAGGCGTCGTGCAGTTCCACGAGATCGATGTCCTCCGGACCGCAGCCCGCCATCTCGTAAGCCCTTCTGGCCGTCTCCACCCCGAGCGGGGAGGAGGTCAGATCCTTCTGCTGCCAGCGGTACCCGGCGGAAAGCAGCGCGGACCCGGCGATCTTGACCGGCTGGGTCGTGTGCTTCCTGGCAACGTCCATGGAGCATAGGACCACGGCCGCGGCGCCGTCCGTGTTCGGGCAGCACTGGAGCAGCGTGATGGGCTCGCAGATCATCCGCGAGTTGAGGACCTCCTCGACCGTGAACTCCTTCTTGTACTGTGCGTACGGATTCAGGCATCCGTGGCGATGGTTCTTGACCGACACGCGGGCGAAGTCCTCCGGCGTGGCCCCGGACTCGACCATCTGACGCCGGGCAAGCAATGCGAACACGGCCGGCATGGTGAGCCCGAGCTGGCCCTCGATGTCGTCCTTCCCCGGGGGAATCAGCTTGCGGGCGATCGGGCTCGTCGTCATGGACTCCACGCCGATGGCCACGCCCACGTCGTGGTGCCCGCTCGCGATCTCCTTCCAGACCCCCCGGACGGCCGTGGCCCCGCCGGCGCATGCGTTCTCCACATTGATCATCTCGATGCTCGTGACGCCCACCTCCTTGAGCACATCCTGGCTGGTGATCGCGGCATCGTAAAGCCTGGAACTGTAGGCGACCTGTATGTCCCTGGCGTTGATGCCCGCGTCCTTGATCGCTGCGAGCACGGCGTCGCGGCCGAGTTCGGCGGCGGTTCTTTCGGGCATCTTCCCGAACGTGCTCTGGCCCACGCCGAGAACGGCGACTTCCCTCATGACGTCCTCCTTCCCTCTGGCGATCTAGACCGGCTTGAACACATATCCGATCAATTCCTTCTCTCCGAATTCCCAGAGCTTCTCGATCACGACCTCCATCTCCATGCCCACGTCGAAGGGCTTGCCCTTGACGATCTTGAGCGGCGCAAACACCCGCACCCCCTCCGGAAAATCCACGAAGCCCATGGCATGGGGCGGCGGGAAGAAAGAAGAGGGCATGTGGGCGATCGTGTACGAGTAGAGCTTCCCCCTTCGGCTCAGGGGGGCCTCCTCGAGCTCCTCGTGCAGGCAGGCCTGGCAAAGCTTCGCCTTCGGGAAGAAGAGCTGCCCGCAGGACGTGCACCTGTTCGCCAGCAGGACCCCTCCCTCGGGCCCCGTGCGAAACGCACCCTCTCGAATCGGAACCTGTTCCGCCATTCCCGTTCCTCCCTGGCTGGTGGCTGACACGGAAGGCATACCCGCGTCGGTTTGGATGCCTCGCGCCGCGCCTTGCCTGCCGCGATCGCGGAAGAGTATGATACCTTTTCCCCGCGGATTTGGTAAGGGAGGCGTCACGAATGAGTTTCTCACGAAAGACAGGGGTGACAGGAAATGCGTGATCGCGTCTACGTTCTCGGCTCGGCCATGATCAAGTTCGGCAAGTACATGGACAGAAACATCAAGTCCCTCACGGGAGAGGCCCTCGACCTCGTCCTCAAGGACTGCGGCCTCGGCCGGCAGGACATCCAGGCGGCCTGGTTCTCCAACTCGGGCTGGGGCATCCACACCTTCCAGCACTGCATCCGGGGCCAGGTGGCCCTGTCGGCCAACGGGCTGGAGGGGATTCCGATCGTCAACGTGGAGAACGCCTGCGCCAGCGGCAGCACAGCCTTCAACGGGGCCTGGACCGCCGTCAAGGCGGGCCTCTACGACTGCGTCCTGGCGATCGGCGCCGAGAAGCTCTACACCGAGGACCGGGCCAAAACGATGGAAGGCTTTCTCGCCGGCATGGACGTGGAATCCGCGGTCGACGAGATCACCCGCTTCGCCAAGGAGGACCGCGAACGTCGGGAAGAGGAGGCCCGGAAGAAGGGCATCGAACTGCCGCCGGAGAAACCGGGCGGTCACACGGTCTTCATGGACTGGTACGCCATGGGCGCCCGCCGGCACATGGAGGAGTACGGTACCACCCAGCGGCAGCTCGCAGCCATTGCGGCCAAGAACCACAACAACTCCACCCTCAACCCGCTGGCCCAGTACACCTTTCCCCAGACCGTCGAACAGGTCCTGGAGGACCGCGTGGTCGCCTGGCCCCTGACGCGGGCCATGTGTGCGCCGATCGGGGACGGGGCGGCGGCGGCCGTCCTGTGCAGCGAGGGTTTCTTGAAGAAGCATCCCTCAAAACGCGCCGTCAAGGTCCTGGCCTCCGCCCTGCAGTCCGGAAATCGAAGCAAGCCGACCGATTGCGCGGCCCGGGCCTCCAGGCAGGCCTATGAAATGGCCGGGGTGGGTCCGGAGGACATCGACGTAGCCGAGGTGCACGACGCCACAGCCTTCGGCGAGCTGCACCAGGTGGAGCAGATGGGCTTCTGTACGGTCGGCGAAGGAGGGCCCTTTGCCGAATCGGGCCAGACCTCCCTGGGCGGCAGGATCCCGGTCAATACGAGCGGCGGGCTGATCTCCCGCGGCCACCCCATCGGCGCCTCGGGCCTGGCGATGATCTACGAGCTGGTCACGCAGTTGCGCGGGGAAGCCGGCAAGCGCCAGGTCGAGGGCGCACGCCTCGCGCTGGTGGAGAACGGAGGGGGGGTGCTGGGCCACGGCGAGGCCGCCATGTGCGTCCACATCCTGGGAAAGTGAGGTGCCCGTATCAGACGGGGACAGCCACCGCGCCGGACCGCAATGGCATCCCCTCTTCTCTTGATCGTCCCAAACGTAAGGGTCTACCCCGTTGCGAGCCTCTCGCACCTCTTGCGTGGCTGTCCCAGTACGTGCCGAAACCGCTTCTTACACGAAGGTGGCAATGTCCTTGATCTCTTTCCTTCCAACTTTTGATAGAGGATACCGCGGATCAGGGTACCCTATGGGGACAAGGGCAACGAGGTCCCAGGGAGGTCGAACGCCGAAGAGATGCATCAGGTCATCCTTGGCCATAAAAGGCACTCGAAGCCAGCATGAGCCGTAGCCCAGGGCATGGGCGGACAAGATGAGGTTTTCAACTGCGGCGGACACACTCATCATCTCCACGGACCCCATGTATGTTCGGGCCTCGCATTCGTTCAATCCCTTCTTGTCCATGACATAACGAACACAGGGTTTGGGGTAAAGATAGGGAATATTCTTTACGAGAACCGCAACAACCAATGCGGCCTCGGCAAAGAAAAGAGAAGATCTGCTCCACGCTTTTATCTGCGAGCCCGCATTCGCCTGGGGCGTTTCAGAGTATTTCTTCAGTATGCCGGACAGTTCTTCGATTTTCTCCGCGATCAGCCTCTCCATCCGCTTGATCGTTTCCCGGTCCCGAACCACAAAGAAATGCCACGGCTGTGAATTTCCGCCGCTCGGCGCCATTCGTGCAGACTCGAGCATCTTCATGATGTCCTTCTCCAGGACAGGTGTGTCTACGAACTTGCGTACGCTCTGTCTGCTCTGAATGACCTCCGTTATGTCCGTAACGAGATGTCTCTTGCTCACCTCGCGGATCCGGTTTTGTTGTCTTCGATACATCTCAATCTGGAGTGCAAGAAGGAAACAGAATAGGATGGCCAGTGAGACGATGGACACAACCCCACCCCAGAATTGCCATCCAAGAATCGACAGCAGGAGGAAAACAAGGGACAAAATCGCGATGGATTTCTTGTCCCGATTCGAAAGATGCAGATTCACGGAACCCCCTGAGGAAAGCCCTCTTCACACCAATGACTCGCCCAGGCGATGTTTTTTTGATCCTACCATCAGGTTGGAGCGTTTTCGAGTATGTTCCGGACCGGGCCGTGCCGGGCATGGCGCGTTCGGATTCACCCGAGAGATCTCGGCCCTGTTTCGGGGTACGTGGGCAGTTTTGTTCCAACAAGTGGTAATTGTTTTCTTGTTCTCGGGGCAAGCGAATCGCCTCTTCTCATCCGGGAGGGGTCCGTTCACGCCAACAGCCTGGAACGAAATGGGAAAATGGCGAGCCGCACATTGGTTTGTCCAGCATAATTCTTGCATAACTACCTGGGATCCATAGCCGTTCCTGGCGTTTCTCCGCCCCGCCAGGGAGATCCGGGACCGTTGATGAATGTCTTCATCCTGACCTACTGCAGAAACATGGATTTGTTTTACGGTACGGGCCTGGTCTTCAAGACCCTCCGGGTCGGCTTTCCCAACACCCGGGTCAAGGTGGTTGACAACGCGAGCATCCCGCAGGCAAGGGCCGAGATCGAGGCGCTGGCCAAAGAAAACGAGTGCCTTTTCGAGCAGATCCAGGCACCCGGGATCGAACATCACGATTTTCTGCAGAACACGATCCGTGCTGCGGCCGAAGGTGCCTCCCTGCAGGGTCCCCTGGTGTTCCTCGACCCCGACGTGTGTCTGTGGGATTCCTGGGAGGATGTCCGCTTCGAAGGCCTCATGGCCGGCAAACTCAGGGCAAAGATCGAACTCAACCATGCACTGCTGATGCCGAGGATCGACACATCCTTTCTCTGGATCCCGGATGCGAAAAGGCTGCACAACGAAATAAGGAAGATAAAGGCCACTCATTTTGATTTTCATCCATTCCTCTCCTTTTCTTTCAAAATGGACGGAACCTGGTACCGGTACGACACCGGAGCGAGCCTGTATGCGGTGATCTCGGACCGAGTCTCCTATTTCCGACGAGAGCATTTTGCCCGCTACGATCACATACAGAGCGGCAGCCACGTCGATCTGCTCTGGTCCTGTTATGACCGGGACGTGGCGGGGGTGATCCGCGAGATTCACGGGTTTGCCAGGGAAGGAAACCTGGAGGCCCTGAAGGGAATCTGGAGGCGCCAGTACAGAATCTGGCGAAGGCATTTCGTGGATGCAAACCACGACATTCCGGAGGGAGAGGATGGAAGAGAAGAAGAGCACGTTCACTGAGAAGCGGCCCTACGTGGAGCCCAAGATCCTGGCCACCTATGAAAAGCAGGAGCTCGAGGAAGCCATCAAGCCTCACGGCCCCGTCCCTGACTACGGCAACGGGTGCGGCGGCGGCTGCGGCTGCGGCTGCGGCGGCGGCTGCGGCCCCTTCCCGGCACCGTAACCGGTCCGTTGCCGGGGAGTCGGAATCCGGGTCCGGAAAAGGCCGCAATCGAGGGTACGGAGTGCCTTTCAGGCCGAATCGCCTTTTGCTCCAGTGGCACGTCACGGAGCGCTGCAACCTTCGCTGCGCCCATTGCTACCAGGACCCTTCCCCGGGGAAAGAACTCCCCCTTCGGGAGCTTCTGGGCGTGCTCGATCAGTTCAAGGATTTGATCGAGCACCTGAACAGAGGGAGGACGGGGCCTCGCCTCCGGGGCCACATCAATGTGACGGGCGGGGAACCCTTTGTCCGCGCGGACTTCCCGGACCTCCTGGATGCATTCCGGCGAGAAAAAGAATACCTCGACGTAGGCATTCTGACCAACGGAACCTTCCTGGATGAACCCACGGTGCGCCGCCTCCGGAAACTCGGCGTGGCGTGGGTCCAGGTGAGCCTTGAAGGCGGCCGGGAGACCAACGACCGTATCCGGGGCCCCGGGGCCTTCGATCGAACCCTCCTCGCATTGAAACACCTCGTGCGTGAGCGCGTCCCCTCGGCTATCTCCTTCACGGCGCATCGAGGCAACTTCCGCGAGTTCCCCGATGTGGCGCAAACGGGCAGGGAACTCGGAGTGACCCTGGTGTGGGCGGACCGGCTCATCCCTTACGGCAGAGGTTCCGAATTGAGGGAACAACTGCTTTCGCCCGAAGAGACTCTCGAGTTCTTCGAGATCATGTATGCAAGCCACAACGACGCCGCACGTGGTTTCTGCAGAACCAAGATCGCCATGCACAGGGCCCTGCAGTTCCTGGTTGGCGGCGGGAGGCCCTATCAGTGTGGTGCCGGGAACTGGCTCGTCACGATTCAACCGAACGGGGACCTCTACCCTTGCCGCCGTATGCCCGTGCGCGTGGGAAATGTCATGGAGACCCCCCTCGTCGAGTTGTACGAAGAGTCCGATCTGTTCAGGGCCCTGCGCGTCCGTGACCGGGTCAGCGAGGGTTGCGAGGCGTGCCGATACGCCCAAGAGTGCCGCGGGGGACTCCGGTGCCTCTCTTACGCATTGACAGGGGACCCGTTCGAGGCCGACCCGGGATGCTGGCATGCGCTCAGGACACGAGAACGGGAGGGTTGTGCGGCCGTTCTCCCTTAACGTGTAGACGTTTGTATCGAAGGGCGAGGTCAACTCCCGTGCGTATAAGAAATCGAGCGAACCCATGAAGGGCACGAGAACCGACTTCCTGGCGACAGACCGCTATGATTTCCTGGGGTGCAGGGTTGCCATCCGGTCCAACTCCCCCAACATGGCGGCGCATTTCAAGTCCATGTACGACCGCTTCTATCTTGAAAGCGACTCGGACGATCCGGAGCCCAGGCACGAGGAGGGGCCCGGCGGAAACATAACCATCGACGTGATGGACGAACTTGCCGTCTCCAACCAGATCCTCGTCCGCGACGGGCGCCATCTCTACCGGCTCTCGAGGAGCGGAGACGATTTCCATTTCACTCGAGAGGATCAGCACACCCGTTCTCAAGACTTGTCCGGCTATTGCGACCCCTTGACACTTCTGCAGGCGAGCGTGCTCAGCAGCATTTCCAGTGCGAGCGATGCGTGCCACCTGATCCACGCCGGCGTCGTATCCTGGCAGGACACGGCCGTGATCCTGCCGGCCACTTCGGGCATGGGAAAGACGACTCTCGTGCTCAAGCTGGTCATGGAAGGATGCAGGTTCCTCTCGGATGAGGTCGCATGGTTCGATTCCGGACTCGAGACGGTGGAGCCTTTTCCCCGGAAGTTGAACATACGCCAGAATGCGCAGTCCCTCTTGAAGTTGCCCATAAAGGCCGATGCTGCCGATCATTCTTTCGGAAAGGAGGAGCCTCTTTGGATGCTCGACATCGAGGAAATCCGGCCCGACAGCCTGGGCGGACGCTGCAAGCCCGGGGTTCTCCTGTTCCCGCAGGGCTTTGGCGATAAGCCGAGGCTGGAATACGTTTCCAAATCCAACGCGCTCTTCACCCTTGTCAGGTCGTCCATCGAGCCGAGAGGCGACCTTGCCTCGCTTCTGTTCAAGTTCTCGGGGCTTGTGCAGAACCTGGAGTGCTACAATCTGGTCATCGGCACGCCGGAGGAGACCGCGGAGCGGGTGATGAGACTGCTGGACGGCGCGAAAACAGCAACCGGATAGAAGGAAGCCATGATCCCTGCCTCCCATCTGAAAGAGCTGCTCGGCATCTGGAGCGAACGAGGCGAGAGGAGTGTCTGCGCGTTGGAGGGCAACTGCATGTCGCCGACCCTGCGAGACGGGAATCGGCTGGTGCTCAAACACGGGAATCAGAACCTCCGGAGAGGCGATGTGGTCGTCTTTGGGACGCCGGGAAGCTTCCTTGTCCACCGGGTCGTAAAAACAGAGAATCGGAACGGCAAGAGGCACTTCCTGCTGAAGGCGGACCGTTCGCCCGCCCTTCATGCCCCGCTCACGGAAGAAGCGATCCTCGCAAAGGTCCTGGAGGTTCATGGTCCCGACAGGCACTTGCATCTCGACAGCCGCTTCTGGAGGTGCGTGAACTACCTGATGGCCGTCCGATCCTACGTTCAGGGGAGATGTTCCGAAGGGGGGGGGGCCGCCTGGAAGTGCCTGAACGGCCTTCTTGTTCACTCTGCAAGGCTCCTGCCGGCTCGGCTCCGCCCGGGCCTCCTTTTTCGGGAGGTGATTTTCCCCCTGTGCAAGGGAAGCTCCTCGACCCCCCCGTTTCGCAAGAGGGAGGCATGACGCAAATGACTGCTCGAAATCCCTTACGAAAGGATGACGTTCTTTCCCGCACACTCGACGACGAGTGCATTCTGTATGACACGGGAAAGGGGTCCATACATGTTCTCAACGCCCTGGCGGAGTTCGTGTGGAACCTTTGCGACGGCTCCCACAGCCTCGATGCCATCGTGGAACGGGTATGCGAAACCTATGAGGTCCCTGTCGGAAGGGACGTGCGAAAAGACGTTGAAGAGGTTCTCGCGTCTTTCACCGGCAAGGGGATCCTGGTTCAGGATGAGGCATGAACGCAGGCTCTGCGGGTGAACCCTATGCCTTTGAGCGTTTCCATCCAGCTGACAACGCAGTGCAATCTTGATTGCGTCCACTGTTTCGTCGACCCTTCCGGGATCGATTTTTCCCTGGAAAACCTGAAACGAGTGATCGGGTTTGTCAAGGAGTTCCACGGCTCCCACATCTCGTTCACGGGCGGCGAGCCGACCCTGCACCCGAGGCTGCCCGAGATCCTGGAACTCCTGAAAAGGAACGCCTTCACCTTCAGCATCGCAACCAACGGCTGGAACTTTGTCTCGTTCTACCGGACGCTCCCCTCCTATCTGCCCATGCTCAAGACCATCGCCTTCAGCCTCGACGGGCCGACCGAGACCCTCCACGACACGGTCCGCGGCAAGGGTTCCTATCGGAAGGTCCTCCAGGCGATAAGCATTTGCAGGTCCAAGGCAATCCCTTTCGGGCTGAAGACGACCGTTATGAGAGGGAACCTTCGATATCTGGAGGAAACGGCAGGCCTTGCCGCCAAGGTCGGCGCCGGCTTCCTTGGCGTCCTGCCCCTCATGCCCACCCCCGGAACCGCGGAACGGGACCTGCTGCTGGATCCCGGGGACCTGCGGAAGGCTGTGGAGGAGGTTTCTCGGCTCCAGAAGGTTTACAGGATGAAGATCTTCCTCACCGCCGGGTACTTCGAAAGAGACATCCTTTTTTTGTGCCCGTCCCTCACGATGCGGCAGCTCTATATAACCTCCAGGGGAGAGGTCAGCTTCTGCTGTCACCTCGCCGACTACCGGGGAGGCGACAGGACCTCGGATTTACTTGGAAACCTGGGAGATACCAGCCTCCACGAACTGCTTCAACGAATGATTGACGCTGTTGCGGGCCAGATGAATGACAAGATCCGGCGCTTTTCCCAGGGCACCTTCGGCGCATTGGACTACTACCCTTGCTGGTACTGCCTGAAGTATTTTCAAAAGGTGGGCTGGATGGCGGACCTGGCCGGCAACCCATGGTCCGCCGATCTGCATGACCACGGTGTTCCGGAGAGAGAAGCGGATAGAGGCGCGAGGCTGGGCAGATGAGGGGGGAGGAGATGCGGTACGGAAGATTTCGGCCGGCCCCCGATGTGGTCGCTACGATTCTGAACGACGAAGAAGGCGCATTGATTGATTCAAGAACGATGCTGACGTACAAGTTGAACCCAACGGGGGTATTTGTCTGGAATCTGATCGATCAGGGTTGTCCGGTCCCGAGAATCCTCACAAAGATCTGTGACACCTTCGAGGTTCACCCCCGGCGGGCGGAGGAAGAACTGGCCCGTTTCGTGGAAGAAATGAAACGCCTTGACCTGATCGAATGCGGACCCGAGTGATTCACAACCCACGGGACCGAGCATCGGATCATCGACAGGCGCAACTGCGGAATCGTCCCCCCTGTTCGGAAAGGACGGCCGTTGGCCTACACGGACGAAAACAGGCTCATGCTTCATCTTCTGAAGGCGCGAGAAGATCGGGCGGAAGACTTCCGAGCCCGGGACGCTATCGGAAGCAAGCTGGACTGGGGCTATATCGTGAAGACGGCCCGCCAGGGCGCATTCGCAGGTCTGCTCTTCTCCGCCCTGCGGGACTCTGCCCTGCAGGACAGAGTCCCGCAGCAGGCGTTGCGGGATTTGGCCCGCACTTACTATCTCACAGGATTGTCCAATGCGAGGCAGCGGGAAGAATTGGAGCGAGTCCTCTCTGCCCTCGAGCAGACGGGCATCGAGACCCTTCTCTTGAAAGGCGCGGCACTTCTCGCGGAGATCCCGAAACTGCGCAGGACGCGCTGCATGGCCGACATCGATTTGATGGTCCACGAAAAGGACTTGCTTCGGTCGGACTCTGTGTTGCAGGGCCTCGGTTACGTCTCGAGCGAGGGTTACAAAACGAAGGAGCAGTACCTTCGGAACCATCACCATCTCGCGCCCTACGTCAGGCCGGGCACGGATTTCAAGGTCGAGATCCATCGCAGTATTGTCCCCGTCGACGCGCCTTTCCGGCTCGACACGGATCAACTTTGGGCAAGGGCCCGCCGCTTGAAGAACGGCGGACGGGAGGTTCGCGCCCTGTCCGCAAACGACACCCTCATCTATCTCTGCCTGCATCTGTCCTGGGCGCACGCCTTCACGGGCGCGATGCGCTGCTTTACCGACATTGCCTCCTTTCTGCCGTGTCAAGGGCAATCGGTCGACTGGGGCGCGATCCTGGAGACGGCTCGAAAGGGCCGTTTCGGGGCCTACCTCTATTATCCCCTCTTTTTCGCCGACCGCACCCTGGATCTCCGCCTGCCTGAGTCCGCGCTGAACGAACTGAAGGCCCAGTCCCACCTGCGGCGCCTCGAGGACCGCCTCCTCAAGCTCTTGATCCAGAGGTACAGAATCCTCGAGAACGATTCCTCCTCTTTCCTTCCGCCCTGGCTCCTCGAGAAACTCTATACCGAACTGCTGCGTCCCGCCCCGGTTCACAAGAAGCTGCTTTCCATCTTCGGCATTGCGATCGGTCCGGGGCCGCAACCGGAAAGCGGATCGACGCAGGGGGACTCCTCCCGGTTCACTGCGTTTCTTCACCGGGGGCACCGCCTCCTCCGCCTGCCCCTTCGATTCGCAACGCGGGTGAACGAAGTCATCATGAAAAGGGCCTTTTCGCGGACCGCCTGACTTTCCGGACCTCGGAACCCTTCCCGGGAGAAGCGTTTTGCCTGACGTCATAGAAACCTTTCATCTCACCAAGCGTTTTCCGCAGCCGAAATCCTACGGCGAGCTTCTGCTCCGGCCCTTCCGGAAGAAGAAGTACGTTACAGCCATCGAGGATGTCAGTCTCCGCGTTCGAAAGGGAGAGCTTTTCGGGATACTCGGCCCGAACGGCGCCGGCAAGACAACGTTCACAAAGACCCTTTGCACCCTCGTCCTGCCCACGGAGGGTACCGTTTTGGTCAACGGTCTGGACGTGACCAGACACCAGAGGAAGATCACGGGGATGATCGGCTATGTCGTGAGCGAAGAAAGAAGCTTCTATTGGAGACTGACGGGAAGGAGGAATCTCCAGTTCTTCGCCACCCTGAACAACATGAGCCTCTCCCAGGCGAACCGGAGGATCGACGAGTTGGCGGAACTCACAGGGCTGGGGGGGGACATGGAGAAAACCTTTCAGAATTATTCCTCCGGCATGAAACAGAAGCTGGCCCTCGCGCGGGGCCTGCTCACGGACCCGGAAATCCTCCTCCTCGACGAGCCCACGCGCAACCTGGACCCCATCTCCAAGCGTAACGTGAGAAGTTTCTTGAAGAACCTCATTCGGGACGACGGAAACAGGACCTTGGTGATCGCAACCAACGACATGCAGGAGGCCGAAACCCTGTGCGACCGGATCGCCATCTTCCACAGGGGAAAGCTCAGGCTCTGCGGCTCTTTGGAGCAGGTGAAGGCCGTGCTCGGCCGCAACGAAAGGTATGTGATGAGGCTGAATGCGGCCGTCGAGCAGGTGCGGGAAGCTGCGGCGGCCTGGGCCCTGGACGGAATCGTTGCCGCGACGCACATCGAGGCGGCGGGCAACGGGAAGGTCACGCTTCGGATCGAAACCGCGGGAGATGAATCATCCGTTTCCGCGCTGATCGAGAGAATCGTACGATCCGGCATCCCGCTGGAGACCTGTCACCGCGAGGAGCTTTCTCTTGCCGACGTCTTTGCTGCGGCCATTGGGGAGTAGCCTGGCTCTGGTTTTCAGGAAGGCCTGCGGGTTCCTCTACAACGACTTCCTGAACGAGACGAGCTACAAGTTTTCGTTTGTCACCCAGGTGGCGGGCATCTTTTTCACGGCCACATGCTTCTTCTTCCTGTCCCGCGTTTTCGGGCAGGCCGTCTCCCCCTATCTCGAGCCGTATGGCGGGGACTATTTCTCCTTTGTTCTCATCGGGATCGCTCTTGTGGGCTACCTGCACGTGTCCCTTTCCTCCTTCTCCAAGTCCATCCGGGACGCCCAGATACTCGGCACGCTCGAAGCGCTGCTCGTCACCCAGACCGGGATCCCGACGATCATTCTCTGCTCTTCCCTTTACAGCTTTCTGATGACAACCTTTCGGATCTTTGTTTTCATCCTCTTCGGCGTCCTCGTGCTGGGCATGGACCTCCACGGAGGCAACTTCGGCGCTGCCCTGCTCATCCTGCTCGTTACGGTCGTCTGCTTCAGCAGCTTCGGCATCCTTTCCGCCAGCTTCATCATGGTCCTCAAGAAGGGAAATCCCTTGGGCTGGGCCTTTACCTCCCTCTCCTGGCTTGTGGGCGGCGTCTACTATCCCATCTCCGTGCTGCCGAAATGGCTGCAGGCCGTCGCTCATGTTCTCCCCATCACTTACTCGCTCGAGGGCATGAGACTGGCCCTGCTGCAGGGCCGCTCCCTTGGTGACCTGTTGCCGACCCTCCTGGTCCTTCTCGCCTTCACCGCCGTCCTGCTGCCCGTGAGCCTTGTTGCATTCTCCCGCGCGGTCCGGAAGGCCAAGACGGACGGAACGCTGATGCAATACTGAGAATCCGCTGAAAGGGGGCCTGCAAACTTCCTGAGAAAAAGGAGACCCGCATTGACGGACCGCAAAGGCTCTGGCCCTACGTCGCACAAGGAGCTGCTTTCGATCGCCCGTGGCTATATGCCCTCGAGAATCTTCCTCACCTCCCTGGAACTGGGGATCTTTGAAGAGCTGGGCGATAAGCAAGTCAGCGCGTCTGAGATGGCGGCGCGCCTGAATTCCGACGCAAGGGCGACGGAGGTCCTCCTCAACGCCCTCGCGGCGCTGAATCTGGTTGCGAAAAACGGAAATCTCTTTGCAAATGAAAAGGGGGTTGCCGGCCTTCTGCTGAAGGAAGGCGCTGATACCGGGGACGCGATGCTCCGTCACGCGGCCAACCTCTGGGAGAACTGGTCGCATCTGACGGACACGGTAAGATCGGGCAAGCCTCCCCGCGTCGGAGGCGGCACCGAGCGGCGGACGGCTCTGGCCCTTGCGACGAAGGAGCAGGGGCGGAATTACTCGCAGAGACTGGCCTGGGCGCTGAATTGCCACGGGGCCGAGCGCATGCTGGACCTCGGAGGCGGATGCGGTTTGCACGCCCTCACGTTTGCAGTGACCTACCCCCGCTTACAGGTCGTGCTGTTCGACCGGGAGGAGGAGGCTCTCCGGATGGCGCGAGCGGAGATAGCCGGAAAGGAGGTGGAGGCCCGTGTAAGCATCCGAAAAGGGGACTTTCTCACAGACGATATCGGCAGTGATTTCGACCTGGTTCTCCTGTCTTTCGTCCTCTCCCTGCTCGGTGAAGACCAGATCCCCCTTCTGCTCAAGAAGGTGGAAGGATCTCTCAGGCCGGGAGGAAGGGTGGTCGTTCTGGACATGATCCTCGAAAACGACAAGACGCATCCCGCGCCGGCGGCCCTCTTTTCGGTCAACATGCTGGTGACGACCGGAAAGGGGCGGGCCTACTCCTTCAGGGAAATCGAGGACTTTCTCCTCGCCTCGGGACTCCGGACCACGTACCGGGTCCCCATCGGTCATTTCCAAGGCATCGTGGGCACACGATGACACTCCGCCCGTCACCGGAACGGCACGCGACGCAAACCGCAAGCGGATTGCGGGGAGCATTCTCTTTTTCACGCTATTCCCGTGAAGGCAGCTTGCAGAAGGGACCCCCTCCGGAAGTGTGAAATGCTCTCAAGCGGGGAGGCCCACTTCACGGTTTGACCCCGGCCGCCCGGCGCTCGAGCGCGGCGGCGGACCGATAGAAGCCGAACATGTTCAGGTTCCCGCCCGTGTAGGCCAGGGCATCCAGCGAGGCGGCCTTGACGATCCGCGCGAGCTTGTCTTCCGGGTTGGCCTCGATCACGATATCGCAGAGTTCGCAGGCAAGCTGGTGTTCGCCGTTCTTCTGCAGCTCGATGGCCCGGGCCAGGATCTTGTCCGCGCCGCCGGCCAGCGCCACCGCCTCGCGGGCCCGGTGCGCGGGCGGCAGCGGCGCCAACCCCGTGCCGCGGCCGTCGTACCATCCGGTCAGGCCCTGATAGATGCCGCGGACCGACCAGTCCACCCGGCCGTAGTACTCCTGCAGAAAGGGGAGGCCTGCCAGGGCGTCGGGAAGCCGCACCGACTCGACCGCCTGCTCCACGGTCTTGCCCTCGTTGATGCACCGCACGGTCTGCTCGTAGACGGTGCGAATCGCCTCCCTGTAACTCGTGAGCACCTCGCGGACCCTGGTCTTGCCCGCAACGGCCGCCGTGTGGCCCGGAATGAGGTGCTCGGGCCCCATTTCGATCATCGCTTCCAGGGACTCGATCCATCCCTTGACGGGGCGGGGCTCAAGCATGGGCGTCGAGAGGTTCGGGAAGCTGGCATAGTAGAGATCCCCGCAGAACAGGGCCTTCTCGTCCGGCAGCCAGACCATCAGGTGATCCGGGGTCTCCCCGCGGGTGTGGTAGAGCTCGAAGGTCTTTCCTCCCAGCTCGAACGAGTAGTCCCTGTCGAAGGTGATCGTGGGCCACACCAGGTCGTCGAACGCGCCGATCCCTCGAAACAGGGGCCTCGCGGGCAGCTTGCGGGAATCGTCCGCCGCGTGGTCTCCGGCCTGGTTCATACGGCATCGCACGTGGAAGTCCCGGAGTTCCTTGAAATCTCTCTCCATGAAGTCGACGAGATCCTTTGTGGCGATCACCTCCGTGCCTTCCTGGAGAAACACGGGGGTTCCGCAAACGTGATCCAGGTGGCCGTGGGTGTAGATGACGTACCGGACCGGTTTCGCCGTGATCTCGCGGAACCTGTCGAAGATCTCCCTGGCAGATTCTTGGCTTTCCGTGGTGTCGATGATCACGACCCCTTCCTCGGTGATGACCATCTGCACGCTGCCGAGGGCGAACCCCCTGGCCAGGTAGATGTCCTCGGTGATCTTCTCCACCCTGGGCGTCATGAGTTCCCGAAGCTCCACAGCCCCCAGGATGCTCCCGAGCGGGATCCTGGGCGGGGGGAGCGGCGTGTAGGCCAGGGTCGACTCCCCGGGCGCGGCCGGCTCCCGCACCACGGGCCCGGTCCGTTTGATCGAAACGTACCGCGAGAGAAGCGCCAGGCCAAGCAACAGGATCACGAGGAACTGCAGGACGATCGCGATCTTCGTCTTCATGGCCTTCCCCCTCAATGCTCTCTGGAAAACAGGACCGTCTTCCCCCGGATCTCGCTGAAGACCTCCCCCCTCTCTTCCAGGTACCGCAAGTGAGCGATCGCCTCCCCTGTGGCGAACCACTTCTGGGCCGCCGGGAAGAGATCCCAGGAGGCATAGTCGAGGTCCCAGGTCATCCCCGAGGCGACCTGGTAGGCATGCTGCGACCCCGCACGCAGGATGGAAAGCGTCTCCTCCGCCCTCCTCTCGTGATGCCGCTTCAATTCGTCGATCCGTTCCGCGAGGTTCGGGAAGAGCCGCCTGTGGCCGGGCAGAACGATCTCCACGTCCAAGTCACGGACCTTCTCCAGGCTGGCCAGGTATTCGCCGAGGGGGTTCATGCCGTCACGCCAGCACTGGATGTTGGGGGTGATGTCGATGAGGATGTGGTCTCCGGAGACGAAGATCTTCTTGTCGGGCTCGTACAGGCAGGTGTGGCCCCTGGTGTGGCCCGGGGTCTGCACGCAGCGGAAGCGGTACTCCCCCGCCTCGAGCCGGTCGCCGTCCTCGAGGAAGGTGAAGTCCGGCAGCCTCGTCACGCCGTGCTTGTAGCCCGGATGATTCTTCAGGGCCGCGCGAAGCGCATCCTGCGGGAATCCGTTTCTGCCGGCGTATTCGAGGATCGCCTCCCAGGGGTTCACCCCCTCGAAAACCTCGGCGTCGGGCCGGTTGAAGTAGACCTTGCTCCCCTCCCGGACCAGCTTGGGAACCAGGGCGGAGTGATCCGCGTGCATGTGGGTGACGAAGAAGTCGGTCCTGTCCAGGTCCGCGCCCGCCTCCTCGAGGCCCGCGAGAATCGCCTCCAGGCATTCCTTCCGGTCCAGCCCGGTGTCGATGACCAGGTTCCGGTCCTGGGACCGGATCAGGTAGGAGTTGATCGATCGCAAGGGGTTTTCGGGCAAGGGGACTTCGATTCGCCACAGGTTCTCTCGGATGGGCTCGATCATGGGTGCTCCTCTCCTCGGGCGGCCCGGGGCCGGGGTGCAGGCGCAGGCTCTCTATCATGGACCCAAGGGGACGGTTTGGCAAATCAGGCGCACCGATCCCCCGCGACCCCTTTCGAGCGGTCTTGCGGTGTAAAAAAAAGTCAGGAACCTTTTTGCGGCTTGACGGTTTTCTCTTTCGGCTTTTGGTGGACCCTTTGGGCCTTTTCCCGGAGCGGGCCGGTTGGGCAGAATGCTAGCCGGTCCCGTCCAGGGCATTGATCTTCGGGAGGATCGTCTCCTGGAAGTATTCGTTTGCGTCGTACAGGGAAAGGATGGACTCCCTCTCGAGCCGGTACTGCTCTGCCATCGCCGGGTTCGTCGGCGCATAGGACCGCTCCAGAACGCAGGCCCTGTAAATCCTTTGCAGGGGAGTGAACAGAGACGTGTCGATCCCTTCCAGCACAGTGATGGCGGAAGCCGGGTCGCCCTGCCCGTAGCGGGCCATACCCGCGTACAGCCCGTATTCGGGAACGGAGGGGTCCATGCTGAAGGCGTCGATCGCATAGCCCCCGTATTCGTTGAGCCTCTTCTGCTCGAAACTCTCGTGGGCAACCCAGAATCGTGCATTCGCATCCTCCGGGTAGGCCGCCGCCAGATCGACGTAGGCCGCCAGCCTCTGTTCCTCGGTATACAGGCTGTTCACGATCCTCGCCGCATCCTCCATCTCGGGCTCGATCGGAACGCCCGCAGCGTAAAGAGTGGGCCGGATGGAGAAATCCTGATAGAAGCGGTAACAGTCCCGGTTGCAGGCGTAGCTTCGGCCCCACGCATAGTAGAAGCCGTCTCCGGCCGGATCGAAGACGATCATCTGCCAGCCGCTGTCGTTGCAGACCGGGTTGGTCGAGCCGTGCCAGGCGAAGTTGCTCCCGTCCGGGGCAACCTGGCCTCTCATGAAATCCACGGCGTCCGCGACCGTATATACGCTCTTGTAAGGGAATCCCGAGGCGATGTACTCGCGGTCCCAGTCGGCGCCGCTGAGGTACTTCCAGACCGGCTGATGTTCGGCCGTGAGCGACCCGTCGTAATAGTGGTTGAAGTTCGACAGGATCGAGCCCTCCATGGCATGGGCCGCCCACCGGGTGGGCGAGGCCTCGATCACCATCCCCTCTCCGGTGTCTCGATCGCTCCAGACCGTTCCGTACCCGCCGATGACCGGACACCGGTCGAACACCGCCTTGACCTCCTCCAGGTTGGCGGACTCCTCGAGCGCCATTCGGCTCAGGTATACCAGCGAAAACCCGCTCGCGTTCGGCTGTTTCACGCTGATGGTTTCCTCGGAAAAGGCCAGGCCCTGGTCGTTGTATCCGGTCTCCACTCCCATGCCCAGAATCCAGTCCATGTGCGTGACCGAGTGGAACCCCTCCGCGTTGTGCTCCACGATCACGGTCACGTCGGCCAGGGCCTCCAGGGCGAACCAGTCCTGGTTCCGGCCGTGAATGATGGTGCCCCCCTCCCCTTTCATGAGAATCCCCGTGCAGCCGGCCGCCTCCAGCACATCGTAGATCAGGCTCACCGCAAGAACCGACGTGTACGGCACGCCGGACCCGTTCGAAACCCCCCGGATCTCGTCCCGGAAGCGCGCGGGCAGCTTCTTGGCGATGTGGGCCGACATGAACTTCACAAAGGCCGTGAACGCAGGAAAGGGGATCCCCTCTTCCTCGGCGAAATGGTAGAGGAGCTGTTCATAGGCATCCAGCGAATCCAGGATCTCGGGCCGCAGGAGCACGCCGTACTGTAAGCCCATCTCATAGTGGCCCCCGGCCACCCGCAACATGGGCATGATGCCGGGATGCCGATAGACCTCCCCCTCGCGGAAAAAGGAGCGGATCCCATCGGGGTCCGTCTCGTAGGTGAGCCCCGGATCGACGACCGTTCCCGGGAATTCGAAATACTCACAGCCCAGGAGACCCGGAGAGAAAGCGACGAGTACCAGGAGGAAACGGCAGAGCGGAAACCGAAAGGACTTCATTTCCCCAACTCCTTTTCTCTTCGTTGCCCCGGATCCATACTGATCCGGGTTTCCCGAAGCTCCTGCGATCCGGAGTATGTCCTCAACAACCTGAGTCCTACTCCAGGCCACAGCGCCCGAGTCTCACGCCCGGGGTCCTGTCCTCTCCAGCACCTCGCGCATCTGCTCGCCGAACTTTGCAGGCTCCTTCCGGTCGGGTGTGTGGGCACATGCCGGTTCGTATCGCCTTCTCTTGCGCGGAAGGGTCCCCGTTACGCCAGCAGATAGGGGGACTTTTCCGCGATGTAGGGCAGCATCCGCAGGAAGGTGCCCTTGACCTCTTCTATGCAGACGTCGACCTCTCTCTCCGACATGGGGGTCGAGATGACGAACTCCCCCCGCTTGGCGGTAAAGATGCCCCGGTTCATCAGCTCCAGGTGCACCCACTTCTGCAGTTCCATGGCGCCGATGTAGGCCATGGCGAAGTCGAGGGCATTGCGGACCTCCCGGTCGGTGTAGATGAGGTTGCTCAGGGAGCCGACCCCGATGACCTGAACCTTCAGGCCGAGTGCCCGCAGCGCGGCGTTGCAGCCTCGCCGCAGCCTCTCGCCGAGCCCGTTGATGCGGCGGACCGCGTCCTCGTCGAATTTCTTCATCGACACGATCCCGGCCGCCATGGTCACCTCGTTGCCATTGAAGGTCCCCGAGTGGTTGATGGCACCCGGCCGGGTGGGGTCGTAATCGAACCGGTCCATGAGTTCCCTGCTGCCGCCGAAGGCGCCCACGGGATAGCCGCCGCCGATGAGCTTTCCAAAGGCGGTCAGGTCCGGCATCACGTTCTCGTATTTCTGGTAGCCTCCCGTGCTTACGCGGAACGACTGGACTTCGTCGAAAATGAGCAGCACGCCGTACCTGTCCGCCAGTTCTCTCAGGCCCCTCAGGTACCCGGGCGCGGCGGGAATCACGCCCAGGCTGCCGAGGAAGGGCTCGGTGAGGATGGCCGCGATTTCCCCCTGGTGCCTTTTCAGCACCCTTTCGGCCGCATCGAGGTCGTTGAACGGGGCGACCACCACGTCCTGCAGGGTGCTCCGCGGAATCCCCAGGCCCTCGAGCTTCGGCTCGGGCAGGTCCCCCGGGGCGAGATCCGGCACAACGGACACCTTGGCGTCGTCGTGCGTGCCGTGGTAGCAGCCTTCAAATTTCAGGATCCTGTCCTTGCCCGTCACGGCCCGGGCGGCCCGGATCGCCCACTGGGTCGCCTCGGTCCCCGAGTTTCCGTAGCGGACCATGTCCACGGAAGGCGTCCGTTCGCAGAGGATCCGGGCGTGCTCGGCCTGAAGGACGGACGTGGAGCCCAGAGCACAGCCCTTCTCGATCTGTACCCGCACGGCCTCCGTGATGTCCGGGTCGCAATGTCCGTGGACCAGGGATGTGAAGTTGCCCAGGAAGTCGATGTACTCGTTCCCGTCGATGTCCCAAATTCTGCACCCCCTCCCATGATCCATGCACGTCGTGTAGGGTTTGTAGGAAACCGACTCCCGGGTCTCGCCGCCCGGAAGGTATTCCCGGGCCTTCCGGAAGTATTCTCCGGACTTCCTTGTTCTCGCCAGGTACCTGGCCTCGATGTCCCGGACCACTTCCTCGCCTGTTTCCGCCGGCATCTTCCCCGGCCTGCCCACGTCTGCGCTCGAATCTGCCAGCACGATGCCCTCCTTTCCTGCTCGAGCGGTTGCCCACATGAGCCTGCCCTCCGCTCCGCCGACGACCGGTCATCGCGGCCGGGCGCTTGGACGGCCCCTCCGGACGGCCGTTTCAAAGGTATCGATGAACGTATTCAGGATCTGATCCGGCTCCAGCGCCATCGGAGACCCGACGACGACATCGATGATCAGTCCCTCCAGGGCCACCATCAGCATCCTCACGAAGGCGTCTCTGGCCTCGAGATCCAGGGCCGGATAGCGGCGCTCCAGTTCGCCCGAAAAGATCTCGTAGAACTCCAGATCGTTCCGGCTGTGCATCCGGTTGAAATCCGGGTCCGTCATGGCCATTCCCATGTACTCGCGCGTGATTCCGCGCAGCGACGGATTCTCGGCGAGAAGCAGGAATTGGCCCCGAAGTCCCTTGCGCAGGGCCGCAAAGAAGTCCTCCTCCTCGGCCATCGCGGTGCGCAGGATCTCCCAGGACTTGATCTGGCGGGCCCGGTTGAGCCACATCAGCAGGGCCTTCTTGTCCTTGAAGTGATGATACAGGGCGCCCAGGGTCACGCCGGCCTTGGAGGCGACCTCGCGTATCGTGGTTCCGTGGTACCCCTTCGCGGCAAAACATTCGGAAGCGGCCCGGAGCAGTTTCAGCCGGGTGAGTCGGGCCGCTTCCCGGTGGAGTTCACGCGTATCGGACCTCTCCGCTCCCAGGACCTCGTCGAGAGAAACGGTGGATTCTTCCTGTCCCATGGGTTTGCTTCCTCGGGTGTTCAGGGAAATAGCATATCATTGATATGCTACATATCTTTGCTATTCTAGCCTGCCCGAAGCGGCTTGTCAACCTATTTGGTTCGGTCGCACTCTCTCCCATTCGCGCCCGGCCGGATGCCTGCTGCGCGACGGTCGTGTGCCCGTCGTGCCGAGTCGTGCAACCTGGAAATTCAGGCAAGTAGATCCGCAAAACGGTACGTACCGACGGCGGGGGGTCCCGAAGAGAGGCTCACAGGACCCCGGATTCCCTGAGTTCCTCGATTTCCTCCTTCGTGAGGCCTGCCCAGGCCGAGAGGACCTCGTCGGTGTGCTCGCCGAGTTCCGGGCTCGCCTTCTCGATGCGGCAGGGGGTCCTGGAGAACTTCATAGGCGTCCCGACGACCTTGAGCTTTCCTGCCTGCGAGTGGTGCACCTCGACGAACATCCCCCGCTCGTTGATGTGCGGGTCGCGGACGACCTGCTCGATGTTGTTGACCGGCCCGCACATCACGCGGTGGGCATCCAGCAGCGTGATCCATTCCTCTGTAGACCGCGTCCGCATCAGGGCATCCATCTCTTTGACGAACTCTTCGTAGTGTTCGAGCCTGCCTTTCATGGTGCCGTATTTGTCGTCCGTCACCCACTCCTCTTTTCCCGCCGCCTCGCAGAACCGCTTCCAGTCTTCGGGCAATTGGGCGACCACGACCACGTAGCCGTCCCGGGTGGGGAAGGCCTGAAACGGCGTGAACAAGGGGTGCCTGGACCCCAGGGGCCCTGGGATCTCGCCGGTGGCGAAGTACCTTGCGCAGGCGTTCTCGCACAGGGCCACCTGCGCGTCCAGCATGGCCACGTCGACAAACTGCCCCCGGCCGCTCCTCTCCCGCTCTTGCAAGGCAGCAAGGACGGCGATGCAGGTGAACAGGGAAGCCCCGATGTCCCCCATCGAGTAGCCCACGCGAACCGGCGGCCTGCCCGGCTCCCCGGTGATGCTCATCACGCCCCCCATGCCCTGGGCGATCATGTCGAAGGCGGGCCGCTGCGCGTACGGCCCCTGCCGGCCGAAACCGGAGAGCGACGCATAGATGATCCGCGGGTTGATCTCGCGGACAGATTCATAACCGAGGCCGAGTCGATCCATCACGCCGGGACGGAAGTTTTCGAGCAGGATATCCGCTCCCTTGGCAAGTGCGAACACGATCTCCTTGGCCCGCTCCTTCTTGAGATCCAGGGTGAGGCTCTTCTTCCCGCGGTTGATGCTGAGGAAGTAGGAGCTCACCTGGCCGACGAAGGGGCCGGCGAAGCGGGCCAGGTCGCCGATCTTCGGGGCCTCGATCTTCACCACCTCTGCGCCGAGATCGGCCAGGAGCATCGTTGCAAAGGGACCGGAGAGCATTCTGCCGAAACTGAGCACCTTCGTTCCTTCGAGGGGTCCCCCCACGGTATTCACCTCCTTGAGCTTCTCTGCAAGCAGCCATCAGCCGTTCGCTCTTAGCTGTCGGCTCCAAGCCCCACCCGCAATGGGTGGACCGGGCAAGAGCTGCGGGCTCACACCCAATGGCGAACCGCGAACACCTTCTTTCTCCCGTGTGCTACGTCTCGATCTTAGCCGCTTCAGGGTCCAATGACAAAGGAGCCGAGCTTCTGCCGTACCTTCTGTTGACCTGCCTTGCGCACCTGGCATAACGTACTGCCGTCTGACTCGCGGAGGCATGAGATGAACAAGATGCGCGAGGCGCTGAAGCAGCCCGAGGAGCGAAGGCGGGAATCGCTGGCCATGGGCGGGCCGGAGAAGATCGAGCGGCAGCACCGGCGGGGCAAGCTCACGGCGCGGGAGCGGGCGGCGCCGGTCTATCTTCTCGAGGGCGGGGGCGCAAGGGCCGGAGGCTCGGCCGGTTCGCAGAGGGCCTCCCGATCGTCTCCGGCCGGGAGAGAATCCGAAATGGAAGAGTATTTCAAAAAACCGGAGCCCACCGAGGAGGCTTTCCGGAACGGCTGGTTTCACACCGGGGACGGCGCCTGCCGCAGCGAGGAAGGCGATTACTATTTTGTCGACCGCATGGGCGGCTTCATCCGGACACGCGGCGAGAATGTCTCTTCCTGGCAGGTCGAGAAGAACAAGCTGCGGGAACGGATTCTGAACGAACGGGCCGGGAAGGACCAGGGGGCTGGCATGAAGATGCCCGGACTCGCGCGGCGCTTCGCAGATTTCCTTCTCACGGCCGCATTCTTTTCCGTCCTCTTCGCCTCGGGCCCTGTCCATGCCATCGAGGTCGCGCCCCTGGAACACGACTTTGGGGAGATCGAGGTCGGAGAATCGAACAGCACGGTAATCACCATCTCGAATTACACGGGACATCCGCACACCATCACGACGGTTGCGTTCTCAAAGGGAAGCAGCCCGGACTTCTCCCTCGCCACGAGCCTGGATCTCCCGATGACGCTCGCGTCCCTGGACCGCCTCGAACTGGAAATCGTCTTCTCCCCGTCCGGGCCGGGCCTCGCGCTGGCCGACCTGCGGATCCACAGCATCGACAGCAGCCTGAGCATCGTGACCGTCTCGCTGCGCGGCGGCACCGGGGCGCCGCCCCCTTCCGGCGCGTGCGCCGCCTCCGAGAGGTAGAGGCGGACACCGCAAGAGCCGGGCAACGGCGTACGAAAGCCGAAAAACCGCCCATTCGACGGATCGTCCGTCCCTTTTCGTGCATCGAAAGCGGAAAAAACGTAAAGGGAGCCACCTGCGGACGCTCATTGACCCCGGGCGGTCCTCCGATCATGCGAACAAGGAGAAACCAATGAATCTGCATGAATATTTCGAGAACAGGGAAGGACTGGGCGTACTTTCCACCGCGGATGCATCCGGACACGTGGATACCGCGATCTATGCGAGACCCCACGTAATGGACGACAAGACCGTGGCCTTCATCATGGCGGACCGGAAGTCCCACCACAACCTTCAGTCCAACCCGCATGCCGCCTATCTCTTCAAAGAGAATGGTAACGGGTACGCAGGGGTCAGGCTGTATATGACCAAGACGGAAGAGGAAAAGAACAGCGAACGCCTCAAGTCGCTCATCCGCAGGAAGAAGTACACGGAAGACGAAGGCCAGGATCTCTACCTCGTCTCCTTCCGCGTCGACAGGGTCCTGGGGCTCACAGGCACAGGGAAGTGCCCGGTGGATGCGAGCGGAGGGAACTGAGCCCTGCAGCGTGCAGGCAGATTGGGCCGACCGGGGTGGAACCTCATGCCCGACCCGGTTCGGCCCTCACCGCCTCCCCAGCTCGTAGGTCCTGCCCGTCTCGAGCATGGCCCGGAAGTTCTCCGGCTTGATCGCGCCGGGAAGCGTGCAGGCGCTGCTTAGGATGAGTCCCCCGTCTGCGCCCACCTCGTCGATCAGTCGCCGTACATACGCCTCCACCTGCTCCGGCGTCCCGAGGCTCAGGTCGGCCGCACTCACATCGCCCACGAGGCACATGTGGTTCCGCAGCAGATCCTTGGCCGCGAAGATGTTCGTGGTGCCGTCCAGGTCGATGATGGCCGACCCCCGGGGCAGTTGTTTGAAATAAGGCAGATTCTTGTCCCAGCAGGTGTCGAGGTGGAACCAGGTCACGATCCCCTCCGACCACAGGGCATCGACGATCCGGACCGTGTAAGGCCACCAGAACCGCTCGAAGACCCGCAGGGGATAGAAGAAGGCGCCGGCCCGCTCCTCGGTTACGTTCACGACCTTTACCCCCGTGACCCTGCTCAGGCCGATCAGGAACTCGATGTGCTCGGGAACGGCAACCTCCATCGCCCGTTCGACCAAATCAGGCCGGTAGTACAAATCCTCGGTGAACTTCACCATGGACCGGGTCAGCGAAAGGGAAAAGAAGGGGTGCAGCGTCCAGGCCGGGTACGTGGGTACGATGCCCCTTCGCCTGCACTCGCTGCAGAACTTCACCGCGTTCTCCAGCACGGACATCTGCAGCAGCGGCACATCCTCCGGCCTTCTGTCCGAGACCCGCGGCACCAGGACCTGCGAGTAGAAATTGAGCCAGCCCTTCTCGAACAGCAAATCGTACTCCTCGACGGTCCAGTTCTCCCCCTCGATCACCTGGGCCTCGACCTCGCCCTCCGCAGGCAGTCTGATCCTCAGCCCCATCAGGCAGGCCGTGTCCGGGCTGTTGATCGGGGTGGTGGCGTCCCAGCCCCCGAAGGCCTCGAACACCCTCATCTCGGCCTGGAGTTGGCCGTCGAAGCCCCCGGCCAGGACCTCGGACGCCTTCAGATCCAGGAGCCTGCCCGCAGCGGGCGTACACATCAGGGGGGCGATCGGCACGCGGTCCGGTTTTTCCAGCCGGATGGCGGCCGACATTCTCTCTTCCGGGGTCATCGTTTCGTGCGCCATCTCCCCAATCCTCCAAGCCTTTCGCCAACCTGCCTCTGGTTCATGAGGTCTCCTTCGCTGTGCCGACGCGGGGTCGCCCCACCGCGCGGGCGATCACCTCGGTCTCCATGTATATTTCCTCGAGCCTTCCCGCGCCCCCGCGGGCAATGCGGTCGTTCCGTTCGATCTTGACCCGGGGCCGGTCGGCCCCGGCGCGCAGCGCCAGGGACCGCGCCGCCTCCCCGGCCTCCCAACGAGCGCAGGCCACGGCCTCTTCCAGATCCGGAAACGCTCTCGTACCGTGGGGCAGATGCACACGGTACGCCGCGTCGGCCTCCGCAGGCCGGATCAGGATCCGAACCGTCTGCGCCACGCCTCCGGCCACCGTACCCACGGCGTTCGCCACGGCCGCGTGCTCGGGAACGCGCAACTTGGCGCCGATCCGGGAGGCGACCGCAGGCAGATAGGCCGCGACCGGTGCTCCGATCGCCACCAGGGGACGGCGAAGGCCAAGGGTAAGCGAAAAAGACCCGCCCCCCCGGTCCGCTCCCAGGGCGCGATCGATCAGCATCGGACCGAGCCCGTCCCGGCAGCCGGCCACCTCGATCCCCTCCTGGGCGAGCGCGCACTCCAGGATCGCCCGGCCTGCCTGCACCTCGACCTGCCGCACCACGCGCTCGGAAAAGGATTCCGGGGTCTCCTCGAGCCAAGCGGCCCAGAGGGCTGCGCCAAGTTCCGCCGCCTCCACAGACCAGCAACGGTACCGGCCGAGTACGTGGAGCGCGTCGGTCGGCGTGAAGGCGCTCATCGCCAGGAGGCCCCGCCCCACCAGCTCATCCACGTTCCGCCGGCAGAGCGCCGGGATTTTCACCCGTGCGAGCAGGTCCTGAAGCGCGACCGGACCCCGGCCGATGAGATCCCACACCTCCTGCTGCCCGTCCGAAAGGGCCCTGCTCGCTCCGGTAATCTCCCTCTGCCTGCGGACGAAGCGGCCGAGGTCCGGATCCGCGGAGCCTCCTCCTCCGCGCCCCGGCGCGCGCCCGGCCTGCCGCCGCAGCACCTCCAGCGTTCCCGGGTCCTCCTCGGCAAGCAGGCTCAGGGGAATGACCCTTCTCGGTCCCACGGCCAGCCCGTCCGCCCTTTCCTGCACCACCTCGCTGTCTCCGCCCAGACCGGTCGTGCGAACATCGATGGCCTCCACCATGATGTCCCACCTCCCGACGCGCACACCCCCCTCGTTCAGCACGGGTCGCCCCTGCCGCACCGCGGCGATGTCGGTCGTGGTCCCTCCCATGTCGATCACGATGGAGTCCTCTGTCTCCGTGAGGAAGCAGGCCCCGACCACGCTCGCCGCCGGCCCGGACAGGATGGTCTCCACAGGCCGCTCCAGGGCCATATCCGCATGCATCAGGGAGCCGTCCCCCTTGACCACCATCAGGGGGGCCCGGATGCCCCGGCCGCGCAGCATCCTGCGCACGGTCTGCACCAGGTCCGACAGCAGGGAAATGAGCCGGGCATTCATGGCGACCGTCACGGCCCGGCGCGGCGCGTTCAGGTTCGTCGTCAGCTCGTGCCCGCAGGTGACGGGCAACCCGGTCAGGTCCCGGGCAAGCTGTCTCACCTGCAATTCGTGTGTCGGGTTGCGCACCCCGAAGAACCCGGAGACGGCAAAGGCGGACACGCGCGGGGCCAGCCGCCGAATCGCCTCCGCGGCGGCATCGAGGTCCAAGGGCGCGATCTCCCGGCCGTCCCCCGAGTGCCCTCCCTGCAGGAAGACGATGTGGTCCCGGGCCACGATGCGCTCCATCCCCACGTCACGCATCATCTCGGTCTCGTACCCGATCAGGAGCGCGCCGACCGGGCTGCCCTGCCCCTCCACGACCGCGTTCGTCGCCAGCGTGGTGGAAAGGGAGACCATGCTGATCTCCCCGGCGGCCGCGGGCAGCACCGCCTCCACGGCCCCGCGGATTCCTTCGGCCAGATCGTGCCGGGTGGTCAGGGCCTTGGCCCCTGCCAGCACGCCCCCCTCGTCGTCCAGCAGGACGGCGTCCGTGTAGGTCCCGCCCGTATCGATTCCCAGAAAAACAGCCATACCCATCTTCTCTTCACGCTTCGCGCCCGTGCCCGCGTGCGTGCCCGTGCCCGAAAGAAGCTGTTAGCTGTTAGCTCTTAGCTGTTAGCCCGCCCCGCCATCCCCCCCGGATCAAGCTCTCCCAGATGCCTTTGCAGTCCGTCCCGGACGAGAGGCTCGATCTCCTCCATGCCCACTCCGTACACGATCACGTTGAGCGCGAGGCTCAGCCTTCCCGGCCTGCCCGAGATCCCCCCCTTGTAACGGGGCCCCTCCTCGAAGGAGGTCACGCTGAAGAACAGATGGCCCGCCGCCTCCGCATCGAGCGATCCTTTGATGTGGCCGATCAATCTGCAGCCGCGCTCCCGCAGGGAGCGCGTGAGCCCGGCCAGGAATGCGTCGACACGCACCCGCAACTCCGCTTCCGGCCAGGGCACGGGCGCGGCCAGCGCAGCGTGCAGCGCGTAGGCCGTGGGCCGGGGGTCCCTGTCGGCAGAGGGATGCAGGGGTTCATCCCGGCTCATCGTATCGCTGCCATCAGAGGATCGAGGTTCAACTTTCGCTCCGCGGAGACGGCCAGCACGGCCGCCGCGCCGTTCAGGCCCCGCACGCTCTGCCGGATGCGCTCGAGCGCCTCCTCGCCGACCGCGTCGATCTTGTTGACGACCACGATGTCGGCCGCTCCGATCTGGGCGGTCACCATGGGGTTCATCACCTCCAGAAGCATTTCGTACCGGAGGGCGTCGACGAGGGAAAGGACCTGAATCTTCTCTACCATCGGGGCATACCGACGCACGGTCGGCACGATATCGCCGGGCCGGGCGACCCCGGTGGCCTCCAGGATGACCCGCTCCGGCCGGATGGATTGATCGAGTCTTTTCAGCGTCGTGACGAGGTCCACGGAGAGGGTGCAGCAGACACATCCCCCGAAGATCTCCTGCACCTCCAGGCCCTCCCTGCGCAGGTACTGCCCGTCGATGCCGACCTCGCCCACCTCGTTTTCGATGATTGCGATTTTCTCGGGCCGGGCTGCCAGGCGCCTGGCGATCTCCAACAACAGGGTGGTCTTGCCGGAACCGAGAAAGCCGCTGATGAGCAGGAGTCTCACGGAGGAGGCCTCTTTGCGGATGCGACAGAAAGATGGTGTCAGAGGGCTTTTGCGCTCCCCGCCCCGATTTCTTTCAGGCAGTAATTGACGCCCTCCATGGCATCCAGGGTCTGGAAGTCGGCGCCGATGTGCTCCTTGACCGTGGGGGTGGTCACGCCGCCTCCGACCATCAGCTTCAACCGATCCCTCAGGCCCGACTCGACGAGAAGTTCCGAGGCCTCTTTCATCGAGGCGAAGGCGGAGGTGATCAAGGCGGAAAAACCGGCGAACTCTGGCTTCACCTCCTTGACCTTGTCCACGAACACGGCCGGCAGCACATCCACGCCCAGGTCGTGCACCTCGAAGCCCTGTGCGCGCAGGAGGGTTGCGACGATGTCCTTGCCCAGGTCGTGGATGTCCCCCTTCATGGTTGCCAGCACCACCTTGCCCAGCGGCTTGGGCGGCCGAACCTTCTCCATGTGCGGATCGAGGATCGAGACCGCCCCCTTGAAGATCTCCGCGGCCAGCATCATCTCCGCCAGGTAGAACTCGCCGGACTGGAACCGGTCCCCCACGATGGACATTCCCCGGCGGCATTCCTCCAGGATCTTGAGCGGATCGCCCCCTCTCTGCGCCCGCTCCTTGACCGCTTTCAGAACCTCCTGCCTCCTCAACTCCACCAGGGCCGCAGCCAGCTCTTCGCTCATGCCCTACCCTCCCCTGTCGGGTGTATCCCCGGATCCGGCATGCCCCATCGCGCGAGTATCCTTGATACCTGTTTCGGAGAGCCGATTCAAGGCCGTCGGGGCTGCGGCCCGGTTCCGGGGCGTTCGGCTTCCTGAATCACCCCTCTCAGGCGCCCCGGGCATTCCCTTTCGCGGCCGGGCAGGCTATACTTTCAAACTTACGGTTGTCCGCTTTGACCGGAACGTCACGCGAGGGGACCCCGATCGATGAACAATGGCAGCGTCGTTCAGGTAAAAGGCCTGTGGAAGGACTACGGGCCGCTCCACGCGCTGGCCGACGTGAGTTTCGAGATCGGCGAGGGCGAGGTGTTCGGTCTGCTGGGGAGGAACGGGTCGGGCAAGACAACGCTTCTGCGGATCCTGACCGGCTACCGGCTGCCCACGGCCGGCTCGGTTCGGGTCGCCGGCTCCGATCTCGTCCGGCATTCGCTCGCCGCCCGCCGCCGGATCGGCTACATGCCCGAACACCCGCAGCTCTACGCGGACCTGACCGTGCGGGGCCTCCTGCGGTTCGTTGCCAACGTGCACGGCCTGCCGCGGCCGAAGCGGGAAGCGCGCATTGAAGAGCTCAGCTCCCACTTCGGGCTCGGTGCCGTGATCGACCGCCTCGCCGGGCACTGCTCCAAAGGCTACCGGGCCCGCATCTCTCTGGCGGCCTCGGTGCTCCACGAACCGGCCGTTGTGTTTCTCGACGAGCCGACCGACGGTCTCGACCCGGAGCAGCGGCATCAGACCCACGAGCTCATCCGGCAGCTCGCCCGGGAGAGCACCGTGGTCCTGAGCAGCCACGATCTCGACGAGGTGAGCGGGCTCTGTTCCCGCGCGCTGGTGCTCGACCGGGGCCGTGTCGCCCGGCTCGGAACGATCGAGGATCTGGGGGGCGTCGCCGGTATTTCGGAGGTGTTCCGTCAGACCCGCGAGCGGGACAGGGGAGAGGAGCCATGAGGGCCGTGCTGACCGTCCTTCGCAAGGAACTTACCGGGCTGTTCGCCTCTCCGATCGCCTACATCGCACTCACCGCAATGGCCCTCTCCATGAGCCTGTTCTTCCTCGACAACCTGAAGGCCTTCAACACCCAGATCATGCTCCTGCAGACCCGGTCGGCCTTCAACCAGATCACCGCAGGCATGCTGCCCCCGGGGCTGAACCTGTTCGAACAGGTCCTGTTGCCCACCGTTACGGAAACCGCGCTCGTGCTCCTGGCCGTGATCCCCCTGATCACCATGGGCGTGTTCTGCGAAGAGCGGACCCGCAGGACCGACGAGCTTCTCCTGACCCTTCCCCTGAGCGACACCCAGATCGCGGCCGGCAAGTTTCTCGCCACCTTCGTCTTTCTCGTCGCGGTCGTTGCGATCGCGTCACTGCTTCCGGCCATATCGGCCATCCACACGGACCTCGACACGGGCCCGATCCTGGCCTCCCTCGCGGGTCTGCTCCTGCTCTCGTTCGCCCTGGCGGCCATCGGCCTGCTCTGCTCCTCCCTGGCCCCGAACCAGCTCGTCGCTGCCCTGAGCGCCTACGCATTCTCCATGGCCATCCTGGACTTCAGCTGGCTCATGGAGTTCACGGGCGACGCCGCGGACCGGGTGCTGTCGTACCTGTCCCTGATGACCCACATTTCGAGCTTTCCCCGGGGCGTGATCCCCCTTTCCGACATCGTTTACTTCGCGGGCCTGGGCCTGGGCGGTTTCCTTCTCGTACGGGTGAGCCTGAAACTCGAGCGGATCAACTAGGAGGCGCCATGGCCGGCTTTCTCTTCTCTCTCGCGTGCGTCGCCCTGGCATTCGGCCTGGCCGGTGCCTACCTGAGCAAGGAGACCGGGCCGGCGGCGGTGGCCAACCTGATCCTGGCAGGCATCCTGATCGTGACGGCGGCCGTGCTGTCCGTGGTTTCCGTGCAGAGAAGCCGCGTCGGCCTGTCGCGCAGGGCCCTGGCGCGGGCCTTGCTGCAGGCCGGGATCGCGGTCGCCGTTACGGCGGGTGTCCTGCTGGCAGCATCGAGGATCACGCACGAGTGGGACCTCACGGAGCCCCGGCTCTACACGCTCTCCGAGTACTCGCAGCGCGTGATGCAGGATCTTCCCCTGGATATCGACGCCCTTTACGCAGGCAACCCTGCCGCCTCCGGGCAGGAGCGGATCCTGATCGAGCGGTTCGCCCAGGCCTCCGAGCGTTTCCGCCTGAAGATCGTGGCGCCCCAGGAACTCGCTCCCGAAATCGTAAGACAGCTCGAGCAGGGCGGATCACAGCTCGTCCTGTACGGAGCCGGAAGGGCCAGAAAGGTGCCCGCCATCTCGGAGCGCGCCATTATCCAGACCGTCCTCGCCTTTACCATGCGGGCGACCACGCAGCTCTGCTTCCTTTCGGCTCACGGAGAACCTTCCCTGGAGGAAAACGGCCCCGGCGGCCTGTCTTCCTTTCGGAACCTGCTCGCCTACGAAGGCTTTCAGGCCACGGAACTCCTGCTGGCCTCCCAGCCCGATGTGCCCAAGGAGTGCGATATCGTGGTGATCGCCGCCCCGGAGCGGGAATTCCTCCCGGCGGAGCGGGACCGACTGAGATCCTTCGTGAACCGCGGCGGCCGGCTCCTGGTCTTCTCGGAGCCCGACCGTCCCCTCGAGCCGGGGGAGATGCTCCAAGGGCTGGGCATTTCGGCCCTCCGGGCCGTGGTCGTCGACGAGGCGGCCTCCCTGTTCGGCAGCGAGGCCAGGGGCACCGAGCCGATCGTCAACCGGTTCACGACCCATCACCCGATCGCGCAGGGCCTGACGGAGCGGACAGGGGTCGTGTTCTCCGGGGCCCGGCCTCTCCTTCTGCGGGGGCCGGACCCGAAGGGCTTCGTGTACTCGGGCCGAACGAGCCGATACGAGACGACCGGCGGGGAGGGCCTGGGGGAAGGGACCCTGGGGCCGGACATGCAGTACTCGTGGATGAGGAGCGACTCGGGCTCCTACCCCCTGGCCGCCTCGCGTGACTGGCAGGTCGAAGGCGAAAAGGAAGCGCGAGTCGTTGTGTTCGGCGACCTCGATTTCGCCACGAACCGACTGCTCGGCGCCCTGTACAACGAAGACCTCCTGATGAACTCCGTCTACTATCTCGCAAACCGTGAGGACGAGGTCGTGATCCGGCCCAAGGCCGAGGACCTCTACCAGGCGCCCCTCATCCCGGAGAAGACCTTCGCGGCCTTCCATTCCATCGCGCTCTTGATTCCCGAGGCGATCCTCATCCTCGGGCTCGTCGCCTGGTTCCGGCGCCGGCGTCTCTGAGGGGCCGCCGCTCTTTTCCTCTCCGGGACACCTCGAGAAAACCGATCGGTTCCGGCTCCGCGGGCCTGCGCGGCCCGCCGTGGAGGAGAGCCCGGCCGGGTGTTGACTTCTCACCGCCCGGGGGTATGCTGTGACCATAGGGTCTCAGAGGCTGCTGAAGGCCTCCGAGAAGACAAGAGGAGGCTTTCATGCAAGGCAAGAAGCTGTTCATCGGCAACCTCGATTACACCGTCACGAGGGACGATCTCGCACAATTGTTCTCCGCCTTCGGAGAGGTTCGGGAGGTGAGCGTCATCGAGGGAAAGGGGTTCGGGTTCATCGAAATGTCGAGCCAGGCGGAGGCGGAGGCCGCGAAGAAAGAGCTGAACGACACCGTGGTCAAAGGACGCAAGATCCGGGTCGACGAGGCGAAGCCGAGAGAGACCGGCCGCCGCAGGCGCTGAAGAGCCCATCTGCCGGGATAGAGCCCTTGGCTTTGCTGCCGCGGGCTTCCGCGCGTAGCAGCCCCCCGGGCGCGAACGGCCGCGTGAGACAGTCGCCCGCCGCGGCCTCACCCCGATCCCCGACGCCTCCCGGCGTCTGAAAGCGGGCGGTTTTCTATCCGCCCTTCCGTCGCTCTTCGAGCTTCCGGAGCTCCACCCTTCGGATCTTCCCGGACAGTGTCTTGGGCAGATCCGGAACGAACTCGATTTCCCTGGGGTACTTGTACGGGGCCGTCTCTTTCTTGACGTGCTCCTGAATCTCCTTGACGAGCTGTTCCGACGGCTCGTGGCCCGGCGCCAGCACGACAAAGGCCTTGACGATCGCCCCCCGCAAGGGATCCGGGGAAGCGACCACCGCGCTCTCCGCGACCGCCGGATGGCTCTGAAGCGCGCTCTCGACCTCGAACGGTCCGATCCGGTAGCCGGACGACTTGATCACGTCGTCGGCACGCCCCACAAACCAGAAATAGCCGTCCTTGTCCTTCAGGCCCTTGTCGCCGGTGTAGTACCAGTCCCCCCGGAACGACTCGGCCGTCGCCTCCGGGTTCCTCCAGTATCCGGCGAACAGGCCGACCGGCGGCCTGGGCTTGACCCGGATCGCGATGTGGCCCTCCTCTCCGGACGGGAGGACCTTGCCGTCGTCGTCGACGATCTCGACCGTGAAGCCGGGGGCCGGTCTTCCCATGGAGCCGAGTTTCACGGGCATGCAGGGATAGTTGGCGATGATGTTGACGGTCTCGGTCTGCCCGAAGCCGTCGTAGATCGTCACGCCCGTGTACTTCTTCCAGACCTTGATCACCTCCGGGTTCAGGGGCTCGCCGGCCGAGCAGCAGTGCCGGAGCTCGCGGAAGTCGTACTGCCCGAGATCCTCCAGGACAAACATGCGGAAGGCGGTCGGCGGGGCGCACAGCGTGGTCACCCCGCACTTTTCGAGAAGTTTCAGGTGCGACTTCGCATCGAATTTCCCGCTCGCGTCGTGGGCCATCACGGCCGCACCGACAAGCCACTGCCCGTAGAGCTTGCCCCAGGCCGCCTTCGCCCAACCCGTGTCGGCCAGGGTCCAGTGGAGATCCGAGGGCTTCAGGTCGTGCCAGAACTTGGCCGTCACCAGGTGGCCGAGCCCGTAAGAGGCCTGCGTGTGGGGGACCATCTTGGGAAACTTGGTGGTGCCCGACGTGAAATAGATGAGCATGACGTCGTCGGAACGGGTGGGAGGGACGCTGTCGCGGTCGAGGTACCTCGATGCGCCGTCCATCAGCGACTCGTAAGGCACCCATCCTTCCGTATGCGCCCTTTTTTCGTCTCCCATTGAGATCAGGTGCCTGAGCGAAGGACAGGCGTCCCTGACATCCTTGACCGCGGCGAGGTGCTCGTGCCAGACCACGGCCCCGACGGCCTCGGCCTCGTTGATCCGGTAGGCCACATCTTTGGGCGTCAGGATGTTCGGGGCCGGCATGGGGATGACCCCGAGCTTGCAGCAGCCCAGCATGACCGCGTACCAATCGACCACCCGGGGCACCATGACGAACAGGCGCTCCCCCTTCCGCACGCCCAACCCGAGGAGTGCGTTCGCAAAACGGTTCGAGAGGCACTTGAGGTCGAAGAAGGAGTATTTGCGGATGTCCCGGCCGGTCCTGTCGGCCCACACCAGAGCGAGCTTCGATCGGTCCGCGCTCCAGGCATCGACCACGTCGAACCCGAAATTGAAGAATTCCGGCACCTCGATCGCATAGGAGGCGGCCACCTTCTCGTAGTTCCCCATGTTCGGGCCGTCCGGCCTGACCGGGACGTTGTCGAATGTCTGGATCATCGGCGGGTCTCCTTCCGTGAAATGGGCCTGTTCGAGGGCCTAGTTTAGCGCATCCATGACCACATTCCTAGTATCCCGAGCCGGGCCTCGCGATTCGACTTGAAAGGCGCGAGCGCATAGAATGGAGGACCTCACACAGGCAAGAACGAGCCACGCAAGCTGGACATGACCGAAAGAAGCCCCGGATTCGCGCGACGCATCCTCCTTTCCGTTTTCAGCGGGCCCGTCTGCCCGCGGACCGAGTCGGAGCGAAGGCGCTTCCCTCTCCGGTACCTCCTGCTGCACCTGCGGCCGGCAACGGTCCCCGCGGAAACCCTCCGGTTCACCCTGAGCTGGGGGTTGGGCGGCACGGCCGCCGTGCTGATCCTGCTGCAGCTCGCAACCGGAATCCTGCTCAAGTTCGCCTACGTGCCGGTTCCGGCCGAGGCCTATGCGTCCGTCCTGCGCCTGCAGGAAGAGGTCCCGTTCGGCCCGTTCGTCCGGAACATCCATCACTGGAGCGCAAACTCCCTGGTGCCGGTAATCTTCCTTCACCTGCTCCGGGTCTTTTTCACCGGCGCCTTCCACCCGCCCCGCCAGTTCAACTGGGTCATCGGGCTCGGCCTCTTCTTCCTGGTGCTCGCCTCCAACTTCACCGGCTACCTGCTTCCCTGGGACCAGCTCGCCTACTGGGGCACCACCATCTGCATCGGCATGCTGGAGTACGTGCCGGCGGCCGGCCCGTGGCTTCAGAACATGGTCCGCGGCGGCCCCGAGATCGGCCCGGACACCCTTCGCATCTTCTTCGCCACGCACACGACCGTGCTTCCGGTTCTGCTGGTCACCCTGATGGCGTTTCACTTCTGGAGGGTCCGGAAGGCGGGCGGACTCGTCCTTTCGCCTTCCGGGAAGAGCGGAGGGGCCTTCGCGGAGGCGGAACGGGTGAGCACGATGCCCCATCTCCTGCTTCGCGAGGCAGCGGTCGCCCTCGCGGCGGCCGCATGCGTGTTCACGCTCGCGGCCCTGCTGGACGCCCCCCTGGGCGACCGGGCCAACCCGGGCCTGAGCCCGAACCCGACCAAGGCCCCGTGGTATTTCGCCGGCCTCCAGGAGATGCTCCTGCACTTCCATCCCGCCTTTGCCGTCTTCCTGCTGCCGGTTCTGCTTGCGGGCGCATTCCTGCTTCTGCCTTACCTCGATTACGGAACCGAGGCAGGCGGTGTCTGGTTCGTCTCCGCGAAGGGGCGCCGGACGGCCGCCATGGCCGCGGCGGCGGCCGCGCTGCTCACGCCCGCGATGATCGTACTGGATGAATACGTGATCGATTTCGCGGCCTGGCTGCCCGGCCTTCCCCCGGCGGTGAGCAACGGACTGATCCCGGGTGCGCTCTGCCTGGCCGTCGCCGCCGGGTGGTACGGATGGGTGGCCCGCCGATTGTCCGCGACGAGGGCCGAGGCGATCCAGTCCGTGTTCGTCTTGCTTGCGGTCTCCTTTGTCTTCCTGACCCTGGCCTGTGTCTGGTTCAGGGGCCAGGGCATGAAACTGATCCGGCCTCTATAAAGGGGCTCAAGAAAGAAGGTCGGGTTCGATGACCGAGCGGAAAACCGAGCAGAGCGAGGCAACGGGTGAGCCGCGCCGCAGCTTTCTGAACCGGCTCTGGGTCGCCTTGGGGATTGTGGCGGCGGCCGAATTCGCGTGGCTGGCCGTCTCCTACCTCCGGCCCGGCGGCCGGCGCACGGAGCGGGGCGAGCTCGGAGCCGTGGTCCCGGCGGGCCCGGTCGAGACCTTTGCCCCCGACACCGTGACCGCCTTTCCCATGGGGCAGTTCTATCTCGCAAGGCTGAAGGACGGCGGGTTCCTGGCGATCTCGCGGACATGCACCCACCTCGGATGCACGGTCCCCTGGGTGGAGGGCGACAAGCGGTTTGCCTGTCCGTGCCACGGCTCCGCGTTCGACATCACAGGCAGCGTCATGCACGCGCCGGCCCCGCGGGCGTTGGACCTCTACCCGGTCAGGATCGAAAACAATGTCGTCAAGGTGAACACGGCCAAGAAGATCCGGCGCAGCGAGTTCCGCGTCTCGCAGGTCACGTACCCGAAATGACAAGCTGGAAGATCACCGGACTCATCGCAACTGTCGTGATCGCCCTCGCGATTCCGCTCTATCTGGCGAGGGTCCGCCTCCTGGGCGGGCCCTCGGCAACGGTGGCGCCGGTGCGCCCGGCCGGCTTCGTGGGCAGCGAGAAATGCAAGACCTGCCACAAGCGCGAGTACGACCTCTGGAAGGGCTCCCACCACGACCGCGCCATGGATGTCGCAACGGAGGAGACGGTGCTCGGCGACTTCAACGACCGCGCCTTCGAGCACCACGGCGTGGTCTCCCGCTTTACCCGCAGGAACGGGCGGTTCTTTGTGCGGACGCCCGGGCCGGACGGTGAGACGGGCGAGTTCGAGGTGACCCACACCTTCGGCTGGTATCCCCTGCAGCAGTACCTGGTGCCCTTTCCCGGAGGCCGCCTGCAGTGCCTTCCCATCGCATGGGATGTGGACAAGGCGCGCTGGTACCATCTCTACCCGGACCCGCCCGTCGACCCGGGGGACTGGCTTTACTGGACGAACGCCGGCCAGAACTGGAACGGCATGTGCGCCGAGTGCCATTCCACGAACCTGAAGAAGAACTACGATGTCGAAGCCGACGCCTACCGGACGACCTGGTCGGACATCGACGTGGGCTGCGAGGCCTGCCACGGGCCCGGATCCCGCCACGTGGAGTGGGCCGAGATGCCGGACATGGCCCGGCCGCCGGTCCGGAGCGCGGATCTGGTGGTGCGCACCTCCGGCCTGACCTCCCGCAGCCTGGTGGAATTGTGCGCCCCTTGCCACTCGCGGCGCGCGGCCCTGGGCGACTACACCCATACCGAGGCCGACCTGCTCGAAAGCATGCTGCCCCAGACCCTCGACGAGAACCTCTATTTCGCGGACGGCCAGATCCTGGAAGAGGTCTACGTATACGGCTCGTTCACCCAGAGCAAGATGTACCACCGGGACGTGCGCTGCAGCGACTGCCACGAGGTGCACAGCATCCGGCCGGTCCGGGAGGGAAACGACCTGTGCCTGCAGTGCCACCGGGCGCAGGACTATGACACCCGGCAGCATCACTTCCACAAGAAGAAGGGCGAAGAGGGCGAGGCGATCCGGTCCGCGGACGGAACCGTGCTCTTCGAGGTAGGCACCGGCGCCGAGTGCGCCCAGTGCCACATGCCGGGCCGCCTCTACATGGGGATCGACTACCGGCTGGACCACAGCTTCCGCCTGCCCCGGCCGGACCTGAGCGTCGCCCTGGGCGTGCCGAACGCCTGCAACCGCTGCCACGCGGACAAGAACGCGCAGTGGTCCGACGAGACGATCACCAAGTGGTACGGCCCGGGCCGGCGCTCCCACTACGGCTTGATCCTCGCCGGGGGAAGGAAGGGAGAGGCAGGGGCCCGGGACCAGCTCATCCGGCTGGCGGGCGACCCGCTCTACCCGGTCATCGTCCGGGCCACCGCCCTGTCTCTGCTGGCCGCCTATCCGGGAGCGGAAACAGGGGCGGCCCTCGAGCGCGCCCTCGCGGACGGCGAGGCGCTCATTCGAAGGACCGCTCTCGACAGCCTGAATGTCTCCGACCCGATGGCGAGGCAGAGGCTCATCTCGCCCATGCTCTACGATCCGGTCAAGGCGGTGCGCATCGAGGCGGCGCGGCTGCTGGCCGAGCAACCCTCACGGGAGCTGCGGCCGGACGTCGAGGAGGTCTACCGGTCGGTCCTGGAGGAATACAAGGCCTCGATGGAATACTCGGCCGACTTTGCCTTTGCCCGCTACAACCTGGCCAACCTGTACGTGGCGCTGGGCAGGCCGGAGCAGGCGGTGCGGTCCTACCTGGCGGCCATCAAGATCGACGACCTTTTCTATCCGGCCAAGGTGAACCTGGCCATGCTCTACAACCAGCAAGGTGAGAAGAAGAAGGCCGAGGCGTTGCTGCGGGAGGCCCTGGAGGCCCGGTCGGACCTGCACGAGGTGGCTTACTCCCTGGGGCTTCTCCTCGCCGAGGAAAAGCGCTACGAGGAGGCGGCCGTCTATCTCGAGCGGGCCGCCCGTGGCATGCCGCAGCGGGCCCGGATCCGCTACAACCTGGGGCTGCTGCTCCAAACCCTGGGAAAGGACCGCGAGGCCGAGAACGAACTGCTCGCCGCGCTCGAGATCGAGCCGAACAACCGGGACTTTCTTTATGCGGCCGCAGACTATTACCTCAAGCGGGGAAGGCTCGCGGAGGCCGAACGCATGGCCGTGACCCTGGTCGAAAAGCATCCCGCAGACCGCCTCGGCCGCGACATTCTGGGCTTGATCAGGAACCTCCCGAGGAACTGAGGGTCTGTCACGTTCCCGGGCGCAGGAGCCCCCAGGTCCGCACGCCGCGCCGGGGCTCTCGTCCCGCCTCGGCCAGGCGGAAACCGTGTCGTGCGTAGAAGTCCAGGTTCCTTTCGTTCTCGGTCTCCAGGTAGCAGGGCACCCCGTCCCGACTCGCCCACGCCAGGATCGGCTGCATCAGTCTCCCCCCAAGCCCCCGGCCCCGGTACGCGGGATCCACCCCGAGCAGCAGAAGATACCAGTGGGGCCCGGTCACGCAGCGCGCACGCATGGCCTCTGCAAACCGGATGAAGTCTGTAAACCTGCGGTAGGCGTCAAGCCCCAGGCGAACCGGAAGGGCGTACAGCCCGCTCCGGACGATGTCCGTCGGCGTCGGGTGCAGATGCCCCGGGGGAAACCAGCAGGCCGCGCCCTCCATGGCCGGCGTCCCATACACATGGCCGTACAGGAGGCCGTACCGAAGCATCCGCTCCATGAGCCACGCGAGCCGCCTCGGCCGCCCCGCCTCGTCGGGCAGCAAGGCGGCGTAAAAAGGGTCGTCGTGAAAGGCCCGCGCCAGCACCCGGGCCGCCTGCCGCGTCCGCGCTCGCTCCAGCCTCACGACTCCGTCCACGTCGACCATCCCTTTTGGGCTTCACCCACCTGCCGATTCACCGCCGAAACGAACATACTTCCATGGTGTGCCCCTGTCCGCCGCGGCGCGACGCGTTCGTGCCATCAAGGAATCCCCTGGGCTCGAAAGAGAGCTGCGCCCCTTTTCCGGCCATCGGGAGGACCGAGCTGCGCTTCGGCGAGAAAGCGGCTATCCCTCGAAGGTGAAGTCCGCCCACGTGCCGCAACGGTTCCTGTAATCGAAGTTCTTCCCGTGGTCATGGTAGTTCCAGAAGTGCGTGTGGCAGTGTTTCAAGTTGGAAAGAACCGGAATCGGGCAGTTCTCGATACGGATGGGCCTTCCGTCCAGGCCTTTCATGAGGGTCTGCTTCATCTCTCCGTAGGGCATGCGGAAATGAATCGTGCCGTTCTCTTCGGTGACATCGATCTTCACGTACTTGACTCCGAAGTTCTTCTTCATGAAAGCGGCGCCCATGTTTGTGGTCGCCAGCGTATCGAGAACCTCGCGCTGCTCCTTGGCGGCATTGTCGCTTATGTATATGCCGCCCTCGGAGCCGTGCTGCATGAAGTCGGCGAATTTCGGGTGGAGGATGTCCCCGTTGTAAATCACCGTGACGCCGCTGAGGTCCACGCCGTTGACCTTGCCTTTCTCGATCCGGAAGACCATGTAATACCTGCAGCCTCCCTCGACGTCCCTGCCGAAGTAGTAGGGACAGTGCCCTTCGGCGGCGCATGCCTCGTTGTAGGTCCCCTTTACCTGCCAGCCTGATTTCAGTTCGACCATGGCGCCCTCCTTTCTTTGTCTGAAAGACAAAACAGACAAGCGGTCCCGGGCCGGGCCTGGGGTCACGCAAGAGACTAGCCTCTCGGACGCTCGATGTCCACACCCCAGGGAAGGGTATCAGAAATCCTCTTGCGGCACCTTGACGAACAGGGGCAGGGCCATGGCAGCCAGGATGAGCACCCCTCCGAGGCGGAACATCAGCGCATAGCCGCCCGTCACGTCCCAGATGTAGCCGGCCAGGAACGAGCCCAGACCGAAGCCGATTCCCTCCGCGATCGAGATCGTCGCGAAAATCGCTCCCATGGCCCGCAGGCCGAACAGGAACGAAGTCAGGGCCGGAATGACGACCATGAAGCCGCCATATGAAACCCCATAGAGGAATCCGAGGGCATAGAAAACGGCAAATCCGCCCGCCCTCGCAAGGCCGAACAGGACCAACACCTTGACGGTGAGGCAGGTCATGAGAACCCGCCTGACCCCGAACCGGTCCGAGGCCACGCCCGCCAGGATTCTCCCGAAGAGGCTTCCAAGCCCGATCGCGCCCAGGACATTGGCCGCTACCGGCGCAGACATCCCCATGTCGGTGAGATAGGGCACGATGTGAATCATCACCATGCCGAGCACGGTGATGCAGAGGCCGTACTGGGCGAACAGGAGCCAGAACACGCGGGTCTCGAGCGCCTCGCGGATCGACAAGTCGGCCACGATTCCGGTCCGAGGCGCTGTCTCCGGCGCCCCGGTTTCCCGCTTCCCGAGGGGCGGAGCCGACCCCGCCTCCGGATCGCGCATGGCGAGCACGCACGGAGGCACGCAGGTGAGGCAGACCGCAAATCCCAGCACCAGAAACGCAACCCGCCACCCATGCGCATCGACCAGCAACGCAATCAGGGCGGGCATGACGAGCGTACCCACGCCCACGCCGGCCAGGGCGATGCCGAGGGCCAGGCCCCGGCTCGCCTCGAACCAGCGCGAGACGACCGCCACCGGCACGGGCAGCAGTCCCGGGTAGCTCAGGCCCCCCAGCACGCCCACGAAGAGATAGAGCTGAAGGGCGGACTCGACATAAGCGCCGAGGACATAGCCCAGGCCGAGCAGGCCCGTGCTCGCGGCCATCACGAGCCGCGGCCCCTTCCGATCGGCCAGGTGCCCCACGAAGGGCAGCGCCACGACGTAGATCAGGCAGGCGAGTCCCATGACGCCGGAGGTCAACTGCCGGCTCCAACCGAACTCCGCCGCCATGGGCTTGAAGAAAACCCCGTAGCTGTAGAACGAGCCCGAGGTGATGGCGATCACCCAGAAGGCGGCCGCAACGACACCCCACCCGCGATCGAGTTTTCCTTCCTTTTTCGAGGCAGAATCCTCCTGGGTATTTCCCGCCTCCTTTCCCCCCCTGGTCCGTTTCAATTTATCCCCCCGCCTCGATCGAACACGGTGCTCAATCATACAGGAAGCCGGGTCAAGAAGCAGTCCCCACAGGAACCGTCCCTCGTGATTTGCGCATCACAGGGATGAAAAGAAGAGGCGGCTCAGACTCGTACCGGCGTTTCGCAAAGAGAGCGGAGGTGCCCAAATGGAGACTTCATTCAAGATATCCGTTGCATGCCTGCTTGTTCTGGCAGTGGTCCCTCTGGCGGTTCACGGGCAGGTCGCATTGAATTCACCCCCGGACGGGGCGGACATTTCAACCCCGCCGCCCACCTTCTCATGGTCCGGGCCCTATGATGCCTGGCTGTTCATATCCGTGTTCTACTATGACATCGCAGGCACGTACACAGGGTACTACCCGGTCCATTTCTGGCTTCTGGCGAACGGCTTCCCCATGCCGGGCGACTGGTGGGACAAGATCGGCGCGGGCGAACTGAACTACTGGTTCGTCCTGGGCGTCGAGCAAGCCACCGGGGCGAATGACCGCAGCCTGGTACAGACCTTTACCAAGAACGAAACGACCGAGTGCGTAGGCGAGACCTGCGGGGGGTACACCTTCGACTGCACTCCGGGAGCGTCGTGCATCTGCTTCTTGACGACCGAGGGCACCGGGGCTTGCATCAATGACTTCGGCTGCGGTTCGGCCCCAACCTGCGGCACCACCGATGACTGCCCCTCCGGCATGGTCTGCATCACCCAGAACTGCTGTACCGACGGTCTCAATCGATGCGGGCTCAATGTGTGCACAACCGGAGCGGTGCCCACCTGGCTGCAGGGCCTCGAAGAAGGAGAGCCCACCGCAGCCGGACGGTAGGGAAGAGAAGAGGAGTGGAAAGGGGGAGTGGCCCATGAAGTGAGAAGGTGTGCCGGGAGGCTGGCGCGCCACGTTCGCAGCATCCACGGGTTTGGGAGATTGCGATAAGAGGCCTGTCATCCCCGCCTTGCTCAGGCCTTGTCCGCGGGAACCATCTTCCGGATCTCCTGGATCAGCGCCTCCGCGGCAGGGGGAATCGCCCGGTCCTTCAGATAGGCGACCGCTACCCGAAGCTCGATCTGGGGCAAATCCAGGTCCAGTTCCACCAGCACGCCGGCCTCCAGATCGTCTTGAACGACCTCCCTCGGCCCGGCCGAGATCGAGTCGGTGCGCTTGATGATCGCCTTCAGCGTCTCCCAGTCATTCGACTTGGCGAACCGGAAGTGGAGGGCCTCGTCGCTGTGCGGATCGAACCCGAACACCTCGGCGTACATCCGCGTCCACGCCGGCGGCGCCTCATTGCCGATACGCGGGTAACCGAGCAGATCCTCCACGGGAAAGCCCTTCTTGCGCGCGAGGGGATGACCGGCACGGCAGAAGTAGACCGGCGGCGGCATGGCGAACTCGATCGTTTGTGCCTCGCCACCGTAGATCTCCGGGGCCGCGCCGACGTGCAGGTCGATCCGGCGGTTCAGGAGCCGCTCCCGCAGAATGGGCCAGCCCTGCACCTCTACCTCGTAGCGAAGCTTGGGGTGGGCCGTCACGAGATTCGCGAGGGCGGGCGCCATCACCCCCTTGGCCACGTACGGGTCGCACCCCACCATGAGCATGCCGGACTCAAAGCCCTTGAGCAGATCGACCTCCCGCTTCATCTGGTCGAGGTCGGCCAGGATCTTCCGCGCCCTTTCGATCACGATCTCGCCGAAGGGTGTGGGAACCACCGCCCGGGGACGTCGGTCCAGGAGCTGCGTGCCGAAGGCATCCTCCAGGTTCTTGATGCTCTTGGTCAGGGCCGGCTGGCTCAGATGGACGGCCTCGGCGGCCCGGCGGAACCCGCCGTGATCTACCACTGCGAGGAGGTGTTGCAGTCGAGCGAGTTCCGGCATGATTTCTAATTGTTATCAAAATGATGAAGAAAATTCAATCGACTTATCAAAATACCCTTGTTATCCTTTACGGTTGTTACACGTAAATTACGCTGGTGCGGGAGACCGAGTCGGCGCGAGGTTCCACCTCCCATCGGATCGCAAAATCGACTTGAGGAGAAGAAACCATGGGAGCATTTCGGATCCTGCTGGTGGCGATTTTTGCCGGTATTCTGGGCTACACGGCCATCGTAGCTGGCAACCACGGCCTTGGCCTCCTTGAAGTCTTCTTCAGCGATATCGCCAAGATGGGATGGCCGGGCCAGTTCAATGTTGACTTCATGAGCCTCCTGACGCTATCGGGGCTCTGGCTGGCATGGCGCCACCATTTTTCACCCGTCGGAATCGTGCTGGGTCTGCTGGGCTTTTTCGGTGGAGGACTCTTTCTCAGCGCTTATCTCTTTCTTGCAAGTGTGAGCGCCAAGGGAGATATGAAAGCACTGCTTCTGGGCAAAGTCAGGGCTGCCGCCTGAGTCGTGCCACGCAGGAGCAGGCTCACCCAGAAGTGAGGTCCCCGTTCCCTGAAGACGTGAAATTCGTCTTCGGGCTCCCCCAGGAGGCGGCCCCTGAGGTCAATGAACAGATCGCGCGCTTCCCGGGTTTGTAGTATCTTATCCCAATCATCCCGATGACTGGCCGAAGCGATTGCGGCTCAAGAATAGACACGAACCACGGAGGAACACCATGGCGGAAATCACCGGAGGCGAGCTGCTCGCGCGCTCGCTCGCCAACGAAGGCGTAAGATTCATCTTCGGGCTCCCCTGCCCGGAAATCGACCCGCTCCTGGCGGCGCTGGACAAATACAATGTTCGGTTCGTGCCGATCCGGCACGAGGCGGCGGCCGTGCACATGGCAGAGGGCGTGTACAAGACAAGCGGTCAGGTCGCAGCCGTGCTCGGCAACCCGGGCCCGGGCTCGGCCAACCTCCTGCCCGGCGTGATCACGGCCCGCCACGAGGGCGTGCCCGTCTTCGTGATCACGTCCCAGCACCGGCCCGAGATCGTCTACCCGTCGTCGCCCTCCACCTTCCAGGGCCAGGATCAGCTCGACGTATTCAAGCCGGTCGTCAAGTGGGGCGGGCCGATCTTCTCGTGGACCCGCATCCCGGAAATCGTGCGCATGGCCTCCCGCGAGATGTGGATGGGCCGGCCTGGCCCGGTGCACATCGAGGCGCCCATGCCGGTCATGTACCAGACCGGAGACGACGCCAAGGCCCCGGTCTTCCCTCCCGAGCAGTACCGCTGCGGGCTGCCCCAGCCCTCCGAAAGGCAGATCGAAGAGGCGGCCGGGATGCTCGCCGCGGCCGGACGGCCGCTCATCATTTCCGGGACGGGTGTGGACCGCTCGGGCGCGAATGCGGCGCTCATGGAGATCGTGGAGATGCTCAACTGCCCGGTCTTCAGCACCATGGCGGGCCGCTCCACGGTGCCCATCGATCACCCGAACCACATCTACAGCTTCGGTCCGGGCGGCGACCTGGTCAAGAAGGAGGCGGACGTGGTGCTCGTGGCGGGATCGAGGCTCGGCAACCTCGATCTCCCCTACGACAAGTATTGGGGGGACCCGGGCGGTCACAAGTTCATCCAGATCGACATCGACCCCCGCAACATGGGTGTGACCCGGCCGATCACGCTCGGCATCGTGGCCGACGCGAGGCCTACCCTGGAGGGACTGGTCAAGGCCCTCAAGACAGCGAAGGCAAAGCCCAGGGACGGCAAAGACCTGGCCCGCTACCGCAAGGCGGCCCAGGACTCGTGGAACGAGGCCTTCAAGATGCTCGAGGCCTGGCCGGGGCCCGGCATCCACCCTGCCCGCGCCATGCAGGCCGTGGCCGAGACCTTTGGGAAGAATGCGATCTACCTCGCTGACGGCGGCATGACCGGGCTGTGGGCGCACTTGTTCTTGCCCGCCACCTGGCCCCGTTCCTACCAGAGCATCCTCGAACTCGGCATGCTGGGCGTGGGCGTGCCCTACGCGGTGGGCGCCAAGCTCGCCAACCCGGACCGGCAGGTCGTCTGCGTGACCGGGGACGGCGCCGCAGGCTTCAACTTCATGGAGATGCAGTCCGCCGCCCGGGAGAAGCTGAACGTCACGACCATCGTCTTTGCCGAGGGCGCATGGACCATGGAGGTGCCCAACGAGATGATGCTCTGGGGCAAGACCTTCGGCACGGACATGGGCACGGTCCGCTGGGACAAGGTAGGTGAGGGCCTGGGCTGCACCGGCTTCTACGCAGAGAAGCCGGAAGAGGTGGGCCCCGCGCTCAAGGCGGCCCGGGAGACCCCGGGGCCGACCGTGGTCTGCCTCAGGACCGACCTCCAGGCGAACCTGGCCGTCCCGGAAGACCTCATGATGCGCTTCTTCGAGGTCTACCAGGGCCCGCAGTGAGGGACAGGGGGTCGGGGATCAGGGCCCGGTCCCGAGAGGAGCATCGTCCCCCTCTCTTTGTGGCTTCCCCGGAGGCCTCGGATCTGCTAGCCTACTGAGTAAACCCATACAAGGAGAAACCCTTTGAAGACCCTCAGCAACAGAGTCGCGGCCGTCACGGGCGCGGCCTCGGGCATCGGCCGCGCCCTGGCCACGAACCTGGCGGCCAAGGGATGCCACCTGGCGATCTCGGACATCGACGAGGCCGGACTCCGGGAAACCGCGAGCCTCATCCCCAACCCGAACGTCAAGGTCACCACCCACGTCGTCGACGTAGCCGACCGGGAACAGGTCTACAGGTACGCCGACGACGTCGTAGCCCAACACGGCCGGGTACACATCATCATCAACAACGCAGGGGTCGCGGTCGGCGACACCATCGAAGAGGTCTCCTACGAAGACTTCGAGTGGATCGTGAACATCAACTTCTGGGGAGTGGTGTACGGCACCAAGGCCTTCCTGCCGCATCTGAAGAAGCAACCCGAGGGGCACATCGTGAACATCTCCAGCATCAACGGCATCGTGCCGAACCCCCTGAACGGCCCCTACTGCTCCACCAAGTTCGCGGTGCGGGGCTTCACCGAAACCTTGCGCCAGGAGTTGCACGGCACCTCCGTGGGCGTGACGGTCGTCCACCCGGGCGGCATCGGCACTAAGATCGCCCACAACGCCCGCGTCCGGCGACACATCAATCCGAACAAGACACCGGAACAATTGGCTGCGGATTTTGACGCAAACGTCGTTCGTAACACCGCGGATTACGCGGCCCGAGAAATCATCGCAGGCATCCAAAAGAACAGACAGCGGGTCCTCGTGGGCGGCGACGCCAAGCTGCTCGACCGGCTGACCCGGCTCTTTCCGGAAGGCGCCACGCGGTTCGTATCCTACATGACCCACAAGTACGCGAGATGAAAGGCGGCCGTACGCAAGGAGGCATATCCATCGACTACTTCGACGTGAACCTCGACCTGAACATCGCCCCGGGCTTCCCCGAGTATTCAATGGCCGCCAAGATCACGGCCACCAGGCTCTGCCTGGAGAACGCGAGCGACGCGATCCAGCTTCTCGGCGGCAACGGCCTGTCCAAGGAGTACCTGCCCGAGAAGCTCTTCCGGGACGTGCGCGCCACTCTGATCGAAGACGGCAACAACGAGGTGCTCGCGCGGCACGGCGGCCACACCCTGTTCGAATGCTACCCGCGGCCCCGCGACACCATCCCCCGCATCCCGGGGTAACATCCTTTCAGGTCGGATGCGTGCCCGCGCTCACCGTGGCGATCCCTCTCCTTTTGGGAGAAGGTGAGGATGAGGGAAGCCTCGGAACGCAAGAGATCCCCGCGTCCGCGAGGATGACGGCCTGTGGAGCCTCTTCGAGAGCAAAGGCAAACATTATAGACCTGACCCCATCTCCGTGATAGAGTACATAAGCCCAATCACCATGCAAGGAAAGACCCATGCGCATCCTGCACACCATGATCCGCGTCGCCGACCTGGAGGAATCGCTCAAGTTCTACACCGAGGTCCTCGGTATGAAGCTCCTGCGCAGGAAGGATTTCCCGACCGGCAAGTTCACCCTCGCCTTCGTGGGCTACGGCAAAGAATCCGAGGAGGCCGCCCTCGAACTGACCCACAATTGGGACATTGATCATTACGAGCTGGGCAATGCTTACGGCCACATTGCTATCGAAGTGGACGACGTCTACGAGGCGTGCGACAAGATCAAGGCCCGGGGCGGCCGGGTCGTCCGGGAGGCCGGCCCGATGAAAGAAAGCGGCACGATTCTGGCCTTTCTCGAGGACCCGGACGGATACCGGATCGAGCTCCTGGGCAGGAAACGGACCGAGTAAGCCAAGCGGAACGCCTGACCGAGGCCCGCCTCTGCTATGATAAGCTAGAGGACTCAGCGGGCCCCCTCAAAGGAAAGCCTTCTCCCATCCCTCACCAGAAGGCGCTTCCGACCCTGATACGGAAGGCGAACTCCGTCTCGGTCCCGAAGTCCCCGAATGCGAATCCCGGCCCGAGCTCGAACAGGAGCCACGGCGTGATCGAATTCGTGGCCTGGAATTCCGCCCCGATTCGGGCCAGGATCGGCAGCACGACCAGGTCGTCGGCATCTTCCACAAAGAGGAAAGACAAGGGGATCGTTCCCCCGGTGATCAGGTTGACCTTCGGGGTCAGGTCGATGGTCACGGGAACGCCCAATTCGCTGCGGAGTCCGAAGACAAAGCGATCGTCCCATCGCCCCGCCTCGGCGCTTCCGAACAGGAATCCGGGGGTCACGCGGAAGGCGACGTTCGTCGCCCCGCTCCTCAGGAGATGCCATTGCAGAGGCACATTGATTGCCCCGCCGATCTCCACATCCGAGAATTCACCGGACCAGTCCCCATAGACCAACTCCGCTCCGATCGCCCACTCGGGCGAGCCCGAGTGCCACCACTCGTAAGCAAGGCTGGGCCACCCCACTCCGACCAGGTGTGCCGTGCCCCCGGCCATCGGTTTTCCGCCGAGCAGGGACGGCGGCCCGGCAAAGGCCGTACCGCCGGCACACAGGGTAACAAGGATCAGGACGAAAAGCCTCGTCTTCATGGATGAATCCCCCTTCTTTCGTCAGATTCTCGGATATCTCGACAAGCCGCCTGCCGCCCGACAGGCCCTGGAACTTCCGCCTCGGGCAAAGATCGGAGAATGCAACAAAGCCAGGGAACTGTCAACCGCAGGATCGCCCCCTGGATCGCCAGCGCAAAGGAACCTTTCGCCTCACTTTTCTCAGGAGCTTTGACCGGATCTGTCAAACACCCCTAATATACTGGAGCCTGAAAGGAGGGGAACCGATGAAGTTCATCCACACGGCGGACTGGCAGATCGGGATGAAGGCGGTGCACGCCGGCGCCGCGGGGACCAGGCTTCGCGAGGCGCGGCTGGCGGCCGCGCGCAGGGTCGTGGAAGAGGCCGCAAGGCGAGGCGCAGAGTTCCTCCTGTTGGCCGGGGACACCTTTGAAGACAACGGGGTGGACCGCGTGCTCGTGCAGAAGGTGGCCGACATCCTGGGAGGATCCGGCGTGCCGGTCTACGTGATCCCGGGGAACCACGACCCGCTGGTCCCGGGCTCGGTCTGGGACCACCCGGTGTGGGGAGAACAGGCAAAGGTGGTCGTCCTCCGGAAGGCCGAACCGCTGGCGCTGCCCGGGGGTACGCTCTACCCCTGCCCGGTCCTGGAGAAGCACTCGAGGAAGGACCCCACGGCCTGGATCCCTGCCGCCGGCCCGGCAGGCGCAAACGGGCTCCGGATCGGGATCGCGCACGGGACGGTCGAGGGCATGCCGCAGGCGGACCCCGATCACCCCATCCCCAGGGACGCGGCCGCTCGCGCCGGCCTGGATTACCTCGCGCTCGGCCACTGGCACTCGACGACCCTGTACGAGGAGGCGGCCGGCGGGCCGGTCCGCATGGCCTATTCCGGCACGCACGAGACTACGCGGTTCGGCGAGAGGGACAGCGGAAACGTGCTCCTGGTCGAGATCGCCCCGCCCGCGGCCACCCGTGCGGACGGAAGGGGCGGCCGTCCGAGCGCCGCGCCTCGCGTCACACCTCTCAGGACCGGCGGCCTGCAGTGGATCACGCACACCGGACAAATCGGCCGCCAAGGGGATCTCGCCCGGATCCGCGCCCTGGTGGAAGGCGTGGAGAACCCGCAGACCGCCCTGATCGAGGTCCGGCTTCTCGGGCTCCTTCCCGCCTCCGACGGCGCCGAACTCGGCCGCCTCGCGCAGGTGCTCGAGTCGCGCTTTCTCTATCAGCGCCTGGACACCGAAGGGCTGCACCCCGCGCCCGAGGACGATAACTGGCTCGAAGGCCTCCCCCACGGGGCCTTGCGGGAGGCAGCCCTTCAACTGCGGGAGATGGCAGACTTCGACCGGGCCGCGGCCGCCGGCCGGGCCTCCGCCGGCGTCTCGCCGAGGGTTGCGGCGCAAGCCCTGCTCGAACTCTATGCCCTTGCACAGGAGGCGGGACGATGATTCTGCACACGATCGGGGTGCAGGGCTGGAGGTGTTTCGCCGACCCCATGACGGTCGGACCCTTCGGGGAACGGATCAACGTCATCCACGCACCCAACGCCATGGGCAAGTCCACGCTGCTCGAGGCCCTGTTCCGGGGGTTCTTCGACGGCCACCGCGTGGGAGGCCGCGAAGCGGAGATGATACGGCCCTGGGGCCGCGACCTTTCCCCCGAGGTGACCCTGGAATTCTCCGATGCCGGGGCCGACTACCGGCTCAGGAAGCGGTTCCTGGTCAACGCCTCCTCGGAACTGCTGAGAAGGGAGGGCACGAAGTTCGTCCGACTCGCCGAGGGGGAGAAGGCGGACGAGTTCGTGCGCAATCTCTTCGCGGCCGGCTCGCCGGGCCGCGGCCTCTCCAAGCCCGCCCACTGGGGACTAGCCCAGGTCCTGCTGGTTCCGCAGGGCGAGCTTGCGGTGCCCGAACTCTCCGGCAATCTCGTCACCGACATCCAGCAGTCTCTGGGCGCGCAGGTCTGCGGCCCGGGCACCGGCCCCCTCGAGCAGAGGATCGAGGCGCTCTACCTCAGCTTCTTCACGCCCACCGGCAAGATCAAGGCGGGCAAGGAGGCGCCGGCGATCGTCGAGATGCGGTCACGCTTGGAAGAGATCGAGGGCAAACGGCGCAGCCTCCTCGATCTTCTGGATGGCTTCGAACGGCTGAGCCGCCGGGTCGAGGACCTGCGCGCCGGCAGGGCGCAGGCAAAGCGGGATGCCGAAGGCCTGGAGGAAGAGCTGCGCAAGGCCCGCCACCTCGCCCAGTCGTACCGAAGCCAGGCAGCCGAACGGGACAGGCGGCAGGAACAGGTGAAATCCGCATCGGCACGGTACTCGGAGCTCAAGCAGCGCATCGACGGGATCGATGCCGCGCGCAAGGAGCTGGCTGCGGCCCGCGAGGACCTCGAGCGGCTCAAGGTCGACATATCCGAGAGGGCCGAGGATCTCAAGAAGCTCGGCGCCCAGGCGGAGAAGGCAAAGGCCGACCTGGAGGAGGTGCGCAAGGGGCGCATCGCGGTGGACAGGGCGGAGGCCGAGGCCGAGTACGCCCGCCGGTTCGTCGAGGCCGGGCAGGGCCTCTGCCGGCTGGAGGGGCTCCTCGGGAAGGTCCGGGGGGCAGCCGACGAGCTGGAGGCCGCCAAGAAGGAACTGGCCCGGGCCGTCGCGCCCGACCCCAAGACGCTCAAGGCCATACGAAAGGCGCTCAGCGCCCGCGACGAGGCCCAGGTCCGGCTCGACGCCGCACTCATCACGCTCGAGATTGTCCCGCAGGTGACGGGCCGGATCGAGATCCTCGCTGCCGAGGAGACCGGAAACAAGGGGTTGACCCCAGGCGCCCCGGTGCTCGTCAAGGGCGCGCCCGAGGTGGTCGTGGACCTGGAGGGCGTGGCCCGCATCCGCGCCCGCGGCCCCGCCGGCACCGTGGAGGAGCTTCGGGAAGAGGTGGCCCGGGAAACCGAAAGGGTGAGGAAACTCACCGAGGGCTTCGGCACCGCCGACATCGACCGACTCGAGGCCTTGAGCGAGCAGGCGCGGGCCGTCCAGCAGAAGGTCTCGGCCGCCCGGACCCGGCTCGAGACCCTTCTCTCCGGCAGCTCCCGGGAGGCCTTCGAGCAGGAACGGCGCAAGCAGGAGAAGATCATCGAGGGCCTCTGCCGGGAGCACCCCGGCTGGGCCGACGCTCCGCCGGATGCCGACTCCCTCCGCGAGAGCGCCAAGAAGATCAAGGAGGCCTTCATCTCCCGCGTCGAGGAGGCGGAGCTCAAGAAGGAGAAGGCGGAGCAAGCCTTTCAGGCCGCAAACGTGGGGATCGCCAAGCTCCAGGTGGAGCACGACATGGCGCACCGCAGGGCAACCTCCGCTTCGGACAGGCTCGCGGAGATGCAGAAAGACGGGATGGACGACCGGGAGCGCGCGGAGGCCCTGAAGCGGCTCTCGCTCGAGTGGGAAGCGGCGCGGAGCGCGCTCGAAGGGCTCGAGACCGAGCTCGCCCGCTTCCTCGACGACCCCGCCCTCGTCGTGGACAGGCTCGAGAGACAACGCAGCGCCCTGCAGGAGCAGGCCTCGAATGCGCTCGAGATCCTCAAGACGGAGGAGGGGCGGCTGGTGCAGATCGCCGCAGAAGGCCCCTACTCGGCCCTCTCCCGGTCGGAGGAACAGATCGCGGATCTCAAGACCCGCATCGACGCCGAAGAACTCCGCATCGATGCGATCCGGCTCCTCCGCGACACGATCCATCAATGCAGGGCGAGGATCCTCGCGGACCTGAGAAGGCCGGTCGAGGAGTCCGCGACCCGGATGCTACAACGGATCGCGGGTGCCCGGCTCGGCACTGTCCAACTCGCCGACCGCTTCCAGCCGCAGGCCGTCCGGCCGCGGATCGCGGACGTCGAGGTGGGCCTCAGCGAACTCTCGGGTGGCGAGAAAGAGCAGGTTCATCTCGCGGTCCGGCTCGCCCTGGCCGAGGTCCTCGCAGCCGGCGACGAGCGCAGATTCGTCGTCCTCGACGACGCGCTCACCGCAACCGACACGGGCCGCCTCGCCCGCATCCTCTCCATCCTGGAAGAGGCCGCCCAGCGACTCCAGCTCTTCATCCTCACCTGCCACCCGGAGCGTTACCGCGGCCTCGCCGACGCGGAATTCTTCGACGTGGAAGGAATTGTGCGTGGGTAGGGTGAAACGGCCATTACGATCGCCGGACAGTCCTCCGCGGGGGGTGCGAACAACGGGTTGATGCAGAGAACGGCCCCGGCTATTGACACGCGCGGCGATCCTGGATCATAAAATCCTTCAGTTCCCGATCGCCCCCCCCCGATAACCGACAAGGGAGGATGCAGCATGGACGGCCTGTTCTCCCCCGCGATGACCCGGCGAGATTTCTTGTCTCTGTCGGCCATGACCGCCGCTGCCTGGGCGGCCGGCTGTGCCGCCAATCCGGTCACAGGCCGAAGGCAGTTGATGCTGGTCAGCGAGGATCAGGAGATCCAGCTCGACAAGCAGAATTCGCCTTACCAGCTCTCGGCCGACTACGGCGTGACCCAGGATCCGCAGCTTGCCGCCTATCTCAGCCGCACAGGGAGTCATCTGGCCGCGAACACCCATCGCCCCGGCATGCCCTATGCCTTTCACGTGGTGAACGCCACCTATGTCAATGCGTACGCCTTTCCCGGGGGCAGCATCGCCGCCACGCGGGCGATCCTGCTTCAACTGAAGAACGAAGCCGAGCTGGCCGCCCTGCTGGGTCACGAGCTGGGGCACGTGAACGCCCGCCACACGGCCCAGATCATGTCCAAGAGCATGCTGGCCACCGCAGTGATCGGAGGGCTGGCCGGTGCGGTTCAGGCCCGGACCGGCTACGGCGGCCTGGCCGCTCAACTCGGCATGCTGGGTTCGGGCGCGCTCCTGGCCGCCTACAGCAGGGACAACGAACGCCAGGCCGACTCCCTGGGCCTGGCCTACATGGTAAAGGCAGGCTATGGCCCGGAGGGCATGGTGGGGTTGATGGAGATGCTCAATTCCATGTCCAAGGGGCATCACAGAGCTGCCGATTTGTTGTTCGCCACCCACCCCATGAGCGACGAACGGTATCAGACGGCCGTGAGAGAGGCGAACACTTCCTATGCCGCCGCCAAGGGCCAGCCCCTGTACCCGGAGCGCTACATGGATCAGACCGCCGGCCTTCGCCGCATCAAGGGCGCCATCGAGGCCATGCAGAAGGGGGAGTCCGCCATGGCCGCAGAGAAGTATGCGACCGCGGAGGAGCAACTGGGCCTGGCCCTGAAGCAGGCGCCTGACGACTACACCGGCCTGCTGCTGATGGCCAAGTGCCAGCTCGCTCAGAAGAAGGTCAAGGCAGCCGCGCCCTACCTGGCCAAGGCGCGCCAGGTGTATCCCGAGGAGGCCCAGGCCCACTACCTGGGGGGCTATGCGCACCTTCAGCAAAAGCAGTACGACGAGGCGATCGGCGCCTTCGACGCTTACAACAAGCGCCTTCCCGGCAATCCCTACGTCGCCTTCTTCAAGGGCCTGGCCTACGAAGGCTCGAACCGCAAGGAACCGGCCGCGCAGCAATACGTGCAATTCCTCAAGTCGGTCAAAGAGGGCGACAAGGCCCAGTACGCCTACCGCCGGCTGGTCGAATGGGGCTACGTGACAGGGCAATGAGGAAGAGAGCCGACGAGGACCGGCGGCTACACATGACGCCGCCCACGGCCGCCGTTCCCGCGCGCCTGCATGCCCTCGCGAGGAAGGGGCTTATTGTATGCACCTCCGGCGATGTGCCGGGGTTTCACGCTATGCGCCAGACCTGTTCTCAAAAAGCTCCATGTAAAAGTGCTCTCCGGCCTCCACGGTCGCCTGTGCAGGCAGCCTTAGAGCGGCCCTCAGTTCTTCAGGAGAAAACCGTATGTGCAGCGGCGGGCCGAAGGGGGTTTCCCGCTTCACGATCTCGACGATGGCCAGCCTGCCATGAGGCGCAAGAAGGCGTGTGACTTCGGCCTCGAATCTCTTGAACTGCTCCGGGGAAAAGCCGTGGACCACCGTCGAGAGATAGACAAGGTCGAAGGCGGATGCCGGTAAGTCCGTTGCCTTCGTGATGTCCCCTGCCACCGCCACGATGTTCGTTCCGGCGGTTTCCTCGCGGAGCGCCGCAATGCTCGTCTCGTCGGGGTCGAGAGCGTACACTCTTCCTCCGCTTCCAACCCGTTTCGAAAACTCCTTGGACATGTAACCGTTCCCGCAGCCCGCGTCGAGCACCGTCTGCCCCGGCGCTATCCCGAGCGCCGCAAGAATGGCCTCCTTGTTCAGAAGGCCTTCCGAGGACTTCCCCCGGTGTTGATGTTCCTGTGCGGAACGCTTCTCACCGTCCGCGATCCCCGTGCAATCCCCGTCCTCCGATCTCCGCTTCATCTCAAATCGTCCTCCATCCAACGGCGCGCATGATCTATGCGTCTTCATCCTTGGGGCCCACCCAGAACAAAGGATTATGAGCCACCTCCCACAGATGACCATCGAGATCCTTGAAGTAACCACGGTAGCCGCCCCAGAAAACCCTCTCGGGCTTCCTGACCAGGGTCGCACCGGCCTCGACCGCTTGTGATACGACCTCATCAACTTCCTGTTCCGAGCTGACATTGTGGGAAAGTGAAAAAGACTCGAAACCCCTTCCTTCCGGAGATACCGCAGCATCTTTGGCCAAGGCTTCTCGTCCATACAATCCCAGCCAGGTGCCGTTGAGCGTGAAGAGCGCGACTTCCGGCGGTGATTCCATTCGAGGAAAACCGAGCCCCTTCTCGTAGAACTCAACCGCCGCCGCCAGGTCGCGGACACCAAGAGTGATCATGCTTATCCTTGGCTTCATGGCCGGCAGCCCCTTCGTTCAGTCACACCGAGCTCCCCCCAACCTCTCGATTTCCCTCATGATTTCGCCTCTTTACAAAAGTCTGCCTTGCCCTTCTCCTATTATCACCCGGACCGGCCATTCACTTCAAAACTCAATCTACTCATCCTCACCTGCCGCCCGGAGCGCTGCCGCGGCCCCGCCGCCGCGCATTTCTGTGATTCATAGATGCACTTCACAAGGCCCTGAAAGACCGAATCCTGGAAGAGGCCGTCCATGCGGCACGGAGACTGACGCCATGCGAACGCCCCTTTGTTGAATCGATCAACTTGCCCGGCGAATCTATTGTATATGAACCCGAACCCGCCTGGCGAATCCTTACCCCACCTATGCGAGAATATCTCCCGCAAAGACTCTCCGGTCTCATATGGTTTTCGGGGCAATCCCTGTCGACGCCCTGTGTAAGTTGAAGCGTGCAACAAATTCGAATCAGGAGGTATGCCATGCAATGCAAGGTCACCGAAATCGGACCGGACACGTACCGTCTCTCCACGTTTCACCCTGATTTCGGGATCCAGTTCAACCAGATCCTGATCAAGGATGATGAGCCGTTCCTCATGCACACGGGCTTCAAGGGCATGTTTCGGACCACGCTGGACGGCCTCGAGTCGGTCCTCGATCCCGCCAAGCTCCGATGGATCGGGTTCAGCCACTTTGAATCCGACGAGTGTGGGGCATTGAACCGGTGGCTCGGGATCGCGCCGAAGGCGCAGGCGGTCTGCAGCTTTGTCGGTGTGACGGTCAATGTCAACGATTTCGCGGACCGGCCGCCCCGCCCGCTCCAGGACCACGAAGTACTTGAAATCGGGCGGCACCGCCTGCGCTTTCTTTCAACCCCGCATGTTCCCCATGCATGGGATGCAGGTCTCTTCTTCGACGAGACGGAAAGGACGCTTCTGTGTTCGGATCTGTTCTTTCAGCCGGGAGATCCCGAGCCGCTCATCGAGTCCGGAATCGTCGAGGCTGCGAGAGAACCGATCCGTCGCGGGCTCACCAGCCCGCTCGGAAAGGACATGCCTTACACCCCGTACACCGACAGCACCCTTCAACGGCTCGCTGCCCTGAAACCAGGGACCCTGGCGACCATGCACGGCTCTTCCTACCGCGGCGACGGCGAGAGGGCGATCCTCGAACTGTCCGCGGTGATCCGGGACCTTCTGGGCAAGTAAAGACGTGGTCTTGACCGGGCAACATTCTTGCCTGCGAATGTCGCCCACAGCCAGTGACGCTTCATCCTCAACTGCCTCCCGGAGCGCTGGCAGGGCCATGAACAGCCCTACAAAGTCAATAAAACACTAGTGTTCACTTGACATTTCAGCCACATTTTACTATACTTGTACTTGTAACTCCCCACTGAGATTTTCAGCCACCACAATCATATAACATCACTACTTTTATGTGTAGCCGTCCGGCTTCATCATGAACGTCCGGCAAGTCCGGGGAGGTCTCATGCTGACCAACACTGCTTCCTCGTCGAATGAACCCGCGGAGGGCAACGGCCCCCTGGAGCCGGATGTGGGGCTGCTCTCCCCCGAGGAACTCGAGGAGGAGATCGCCGAACTCTGTGTTCACATCGACGCGGCCACGTACCGGCTCCTTCGAGCCATAGGCGAGTTGGACCGGCGGGAGGCCTGGGCGCCCGGTTTCCAGTCCGTGGCCCACTGGCTGAGCTGGCGGGTCGGCATCGACCTGGTCACGGCCAGGCAGAAGGTGCGCGTAGCCCGGGCACTCGAGAACCTGCCTCGGATCCGCGAGGCTTTCCGTCAGGGCAAGTTGAGTTACTCGAAGGGCCGGGCCATGTCCCGGATCGCGACCCCTGAGACCGAATCGTACCTGCTGTACATCGCCGAGAACGGCACGGCCTGCCACATGGAGAGGCTGGTCCGTTCCTACCAGCGCGTATCGAGAGCCGAGGACCCAGAGGAGGCCAGGCGCCAACGGGAAGACCGTTACCTGGAGATCTACCCGGATGACGACGGGATGGTCATCATCCGGGGCCGGCTCCCGAGGGAGGTGGCTGCGCTTCTCGAGAAGGCCCTGGAGGCGGCGATGGATGCCCTGAACCAAGAAGAGCCGGGCCCCGTCATTCCCACGCAGTCGGGAATCCCCCAGCACCAGAGCGGTACTCCCGATCCCGCGGAATTGCACAACCCATGTTCAGGTGCCGCACCGGAGGCCATCGCGAAGTCGCGCAACCAGAGCAGAGGCACCGGGACTCACGATTCCGCGGAATCGTGTACACCCGGCGTCGTTCCCGCGGAGGCGGGAATCCGGGAGCACCAGATCGATCTCCAACTTCCCAAGAGTTTTCTGGCATCGCGGACACGGCCCGTAGCCCGACCGGCAGACGATTCCGCGGAATCGTCTGCGTCCTCGGGCCCTGCCGATCCCGCCTGCCCGGAGCGAGCCGCCCGCTTCGCCCTTTCGCCCGGCGGGGGCTGGGCCGGACCGGCCGGGGGGAACCATATCAGGTCACCATTCACGTGGATTCGGCAATTCTTGCCGACGAAGCCGATGACGGCGTCTGTGAACTGGAGAACGGAGACGGGATTTCAGGCGAAGCGTGCCGGCGCATCGCATGCGACGCCCCAACAGTGACCGTGATCCGGGACGACCAGGGGAATCTGCTTGACGTCGGCCGCAAGGCCCGGAAGATTTCCACGCCCCTGTGGCGGGCCCTGATGAGCCGGGACCGGACGTGTCAGTTCCCAGGCTGCCCGAGAACCCGCCACCTGCAGGCCCATCACATCGAGCACTGGGCCAAAGGGGGCGAGACGAGCCCGACCAATCTCATTCTGCTCTGCAGGGCGCACCACTGGGCGGTGCACGATGGCGGCCTTCGGGTCGATGGCCGGGCGCCCTACGGGCTTGTCTTCTATCGGGAGGACGGAAGCGTTCTTCCGGTCTCTCCTCCGCGACTTCCCATCCGGGGAGCGGCCGGCGAAACCCTGAAAGAGGTGAACCGGAAGCACGGACTCGAGCTCTCGGCCAATACGGTCGACCGCTTCTGGGACGGAGGGGCCATGGATTACCACATGGCAGTCGAGGGCCTGCTCGACTGCGAACGCCATAACTCAGATGATGAGAAATGATTCGGCCGTGACAGGGCAGCCCTGTAGTGAAGCTCTCCGGGTTTCGTCACCAGCCAAGCAATTCCCGTCGAGCCGTCAGGCTGCCATACGGCGAGCGCTCATACGGGGAATGGCCCCGCTGATCCCGATCGTGAATCCCCGGGCGTTTCCTCGCAACAGGACCCTTTCTCTCCCGAGCATGTCGAACAGCTTGTCCCGGTGCCGGGTCCAGACCTTTCCGACCCTCTGGTCCTCGTCGAAGCCGAAGAAGACGAGCCTGGGCCGGCCGGACACATCGAGGGGCTTCCTTCCCTCGCCCGCCTTCCTCACGATCTTGGGGGTCCGGAGTCCTTCCAGGCTGACGATATTCTCGCAGATCCTTCGGTAGGAAGGCTCGATCGTGCCCCGGTGCCGCTCAATGAGTCTCTCGTATCGTTCAATCTGTCTGATCACGCGCGGGGTCCCTGTCCCGTTCGCGCGCAGCTCGGGATTCGAGAAGTGCTTGGCCTCGAAGAAAACGAGATGAATGCTCTCCCCATGTCCTGCAGAGCGGTTCTTGTTCAAATGGAGCCTCACCAGACCTGTTGCCGTCGACCATGGATTCGTGGGACCTTAGCCGTTTCCGATGCTTGTCTTGTATGTGCACAATAAAATTTGAGCCTTTGGATTGCATAGCAGTATCGTGACTCCCCGTTTGGTCAATTCAGATTGAGGTATTCAATCGCAATCTTACTTCTCAACTGGCAATCGAGAGGGACGATACCTTGATCGTCGGAAAGGCGGCGGCTTCTTTCGCGTGTATAAGAGAAATACCAAAACGGGCCTTGGTGATTCAGGCAGAGAATCTCATAGTATTACATGAAATTGCCGTTTGCCATTCATGCGTAAATACGCATGGTGATATATGTATCGCTTCGAGCACTCCAGGCGGGTAGCGGGAATGCCTCGAGGCCCCTCTCACCTGCGAAAGCAGGCGGAACACAGGGGCCAGGTTAAACCGCCTCCACACGACAAGGCACGTACCGATGCAACGGCGTGCCCGCAAAGTCGTCCCGGTAGGTATTCTTTGCCAGCCGGTTCACGTTCACACCGTAGGGCTTCCCCTCGTAGTCGAGTCCGAATCCGTGAGGAATGGCCAGTTGACCCTTCCTCATCTCCTCTGTCACCTCGAGTTCCACCTCCACCGCGCCTGCCTCGGTGGTGGCCCGGACCATCTGCCCGTCCTCCAGGCCGAGGGCTTGTGCATCTTCCGGATGCATGGCCAGGGTGCAAGCCCGCCGGCCTTCGTTCCAGGCAGGGTTCCTCATCAGGGTGTTGGCGTTCATGTCCGTGTGACGGCCCGCCATCAGGATGAAAGGGAACTCGTCGCCCATCTGCAGGGCGTTCGCCTCGCTTGCAGGCTGAATGCTCTGAAGCCATTCGGCCAGTTCCGGGATGTGGACGTTCACCTTCCCATCCTGGGTCTGGAGCATGCCGAGATTGTTTTCCTCGTCGCACTTGCCGACCCAGAGACCCTCAGGATGGTCCAGACATGCCTGAAAGATCTGCTCGGCGAGGGCGGGTCCCTCCTCGAAGCCGGCACGAACCGCGTTCTTCCGGAAGTCGGGTGGGGCGGTCTGGAGGAGCCCCCACAGGGCCGCTTTGTGAGCGGACCCCAGAACAGGGCCCAGCAGCTTGGCGAGGAGAAAGGGCACCGACGTCATGGCCTGAGGGTTCTCCTGGATGAATCCCATCAGGGCCATCAAGAACAGGGATCGGTCCCCTTTCGCCGCTTCGTAGAGGGAACCGGGGATCTCGGGCATCAACCCGAGCCTCTCGGCGAGCCTCGTGTAGATTTCGCCCTCCTCCAGGGGTTCACCCTCGGGTTCGAGAACGGGAGGACGGAATTGCAGATAGATTCCAGGCCAGGTCCATGGGAAAAAGGTGCCGTCCCACTTCTCGAAACCGGAAGGTGCCGGCAGAACGTAGTGAGACAAGGCAGCGGTCTCGGACATGTTGATTTCCACAGTCACGAGAAGGTCGAGCTTTGCGAAGGCCTTTTCATAGGCCGTGGTGTCTGCGTAGGACCTCAGCGGGTTCGCGTTGCCGACTACGACGGCCCTCAGACGGTCCGGGTGGTCGGACAGGATCTCTTCAGGCATCGCATTCGGCGGGAAGTACCCCATAATGGCGGGAAAGTCCGTGGCCACGGTTCTCCACGTTTCCGGGAGGCGCTCATCCGAGTGGGCGCCGATCGGCATGATGAGTCCGGAAATCACGTTACCGCCACGTACCCCGATCCGGCCACAGATGGCGAAGAGGATGAACTCCAGGTAGGACGTGACGGTGCTGTGTCGGTTCATCAGGATGCCGAGGTCGGCGTGCATCGAGGACTTGCGCGTGGCGATGAGCCGACACACCTCGCGGACCTGTTCATAGTCGAGTTCGCAGACCTCAACCGCGGCCTTGGCGTCGAAGTCCGTGAACCACGCCCGGATCTGATCGAAACCGCTCACATGGTTTGCGATGTACTTGGAGTTCTCCCATCCTTCCTGAAGAATGATCGCAATCATGGCGCGCGTCAGGAGTGCGTCCGTGCCAGGTCGAATCGGAAGGTGGATGTCGGCCCTCTGGGCGATGTCGCTCTTCCTCGGATCGATAACCACGAGCAGTTTGTCCGGGTCCTTTGAGATACGTGTAAGGTGCCTGCGCGCCTGGGGCATCTGGTGGCTCATCCAGCCGTTCCACCCGATGGCCAGGAGCAAATCGGTCTCGTGGTCGTCCGGAACCGTCCACATGTATTGCTTCCCCAGGCCCCGACCCATCACCCAGAAGAGGCCGGTCAACTCCTGGGCCAAGGCAGAGTAATGGTACTGCGAGCCCAGGCCCTGCATGAAAGCGACTCCGAAGGGCGCCTCGAAATGGCAGCCCTGGCCTCCACCGCCCATATAGGCAAAGGCGCGTGGTCCGTGCTCATCGATGATGCCCCTGAGCTTTGCTGCGATCTCATCCAGGGCCTGATCCCATGAGATCTTCTCGAAGGAGTTTCCCACACGCTTCAGGGGGTGGGTAAGCCGCTGGGCATGGTGTTGGTAGTTCGCTACGTTCATCCCCTTGCGGCAAATGTACCCCTCGCTCCTCGGATTTGCCTTGTCCGGCCGCACCTTGACGATGCGATTTTCCTCGACCAGGGCCTCCAGCCCGCAATTCTGTCCACAGAGCATGCAGCACGTCTTCTTCCATTCACCCATTGGTCTATCCTCCTTCCATTCGCGTCAGGCGTCCCAGCCTGACACCGACCCCAGTTAGGCAAGTTGCCCATGTCTTTCCTTCTCTATGATTCAACCCGAACAACCGGGTCGCAAGGCAGTCAATAGACGGCCGTCCCGGACGATTTTCAGAGGATCCCGCGTTCCTGCGCGAGTCTCAAGTTCATGTCGACCAGGTTCTCGGGTATCTCCGCGACGTCGGGTTTAGCGACCAGAGAGATTGCCTGTTCCGGGCACGTCGGAACGCAGAGGCCGCACCCGATGCAACGCGCCGTGTCTACTTCATGTGCCTCGCCGCCCTCCCGGATGGCATCCATCTGGCACCTGTCCACGCAAACACCGCACATCACGCAGCTCTCCGGGTCGATCTTGGCCAGGTACGGGCTCAGGCAGTGGTCCGCCGGTCGCTCATACCGCTTGAGGGTCTTCAGGTTCTCGCAGCAGCATCCGCAGCACATGCAGATGTTGGTGATGTCTTTCGAATTCGTCGGACAGAGGACCAGGGCCTCCTCCTCGCCCATCTTCAGGAGATCACCCAGCTCATCGCTGGAGATCTCCCTGCTCATGCCGTTCTCGAGGTAGTATTGGGCCGCCATGTCAAACTGAATGCATCGCTCCTTCGGCCGATCGCAGGGATTTCCGAGAAGATCTTGCTGCTTTGTACAAACGCACGGGGCCACGGAGATCAGCTTCTTCTCCTTTGCGAGTTCGCGGATCTGGGCGTACGTCGATACTGCCTTGCCGTCCTGCAACGATGCGTGGATCGGCACGACCCGAAGGGGCCTCGTCTTGATCGACTTCCAGCTCTCTGCCAGATGGGGCATGTACGCCTCCGTGAGCTCCGCCAGTTCACGATCCAACGTGTTCAGATGGAACTCCCAGATGCCCACGACAAACGAGATTGCGGAGTAGTACACCTGGTCGCCGTCCCGCACTCGCATGATCAGGCCCTCCTTGGCCATCCCTTCCAGCTTCTCAGCAGCCTCGGCTTCGTTCATCCCGAGCTTCTGTGCTATTTGAGAGACCGGCTCCGGCATGAGCGTCAGGTTCAGGGTGATCTTTGCCTGCTCGGGAGTGAAGAGCTTCTTCAGGATCTTTATCTCCACACCGCTCTCGGTTGTGGGGAACCCTCCAGGCGTCTTGTCCAGGAACTCGCGAAGCTTGCTGTAGATTTCCTCTCTCATGATCTCTCCCTTTCAAAACTTGAATTCGCGCTTCTTGTCAGCCGTCATCTTTATGAAAAGCCGGTCCATCGGCAGGACATGGGCCTGCTCCATCCACTCCATGAATGCCTGATATTGCTTTTCGTTTTCCATGTGTGGTTCCCTCCTTCCTCAGTCAACCGTTTAAGTGTCCATGCCGGCATCCTCACTACCGGTTTGCCCGGCTCAGCGTTGGCCCGGTGGGGTTCGCACCCACTGGGCGACTCACCGATTTTGAGTTGGTATCGCGGCCTCCTTTCCGTTCGGGCCAGCCTTCACTGGTCGCTTCATTCAGAGAAATCGGCATCGTGGTGTATCTCTGAGGCAGCGTATCCAGGTGCTCAGCCAGTCTTTGATAAACGTCACTCATGATTTCTTCTCGCTTCCACCCAGTATTTGGTTCAGGGATCGTTCCTGTCCTAGAAAACGCCAAATGACGTGATGCCCAAGCCCGTAGAAGCCGAGACCTGCATCGCCTTGTGAAATGAGAAAACGATCGTGCCAAACATTGCGACAATGGCTGAGGTAAGGAGGAGGCATTCCGTGGCCTCGCTCGTGAATACCCTCTTGGCCCATGCTCGAAGATCTCCCCAGCCTACTTGAACGGTCTGGACTTTCGCTGCGAGACACTCTGTGTTGGCTCTCATTTTCGAACCTCCTTTCAGCAAGGGTTAAAAAATACCGAATGGTATGATTATGTGCAAAAAAATTAGACCCGCAGATCCCTGTTCACCAGGTCGATGATGTGGTTGACTACCCTTTCCAGTGAGGCCGGGTCACCGGTCACTTTTGAGAGCATAATACCGCCCTCGATGGACGAGACGAACAGCGATGCAAATTCGCCGGCGTCCACATCAGCCTTGATCTCACCTTTCTTTTTACCGCCTTCAATAATCTGGACGACCGAGTCCAACCAGTTCTCTATGGCCCGTAAGACATTTGAACGGATCGGGAGATCACTGTTGTCCGAGTCAACCGCCGCGTTCAAGATAGGGCAGCCGCCTTTCTTTGAAACGGCGTGGAAATTGTCAATATAGAATGTTGCGAAAGCTATCAACTGGTCACAGGCGTTCTTCCTCGAGCGCACAACAGCCGCAATTTGGCTCCGAATACTGGACAGGTTATATTCGAACGCTTCGCAGGCGATCTCGTCCTTGTCCTTGAAATTCCCATAGATCGCCCCTTTGGTCATCCCGATGGCCTCCGTCAACTGAGATATCGAAGTGCCCGCATACCCATGCATGTTGAATATGGGGGCGGCTTTCTCGATGATGTACCGTCTTGTTTCGTCGGCCTTGCTCATGGTTTGTTGACCTTTCTGAGCAAAATATACTGATCGGTATCTTCTTTGTCAAGACTTTTTTTCGTGATTTTCCGAAATTTTCCTGAATGGGCGTTTTCCGGGGGCCTAACCCCTTGTTCCTTTTTGAGCAAGTCTATTCCGAGTTAGGGCTGTTTGCTTGACCCGCAAAATTCAGCAGAGTTTTCAATATAACAATCGCCTCGATCTCCAGAGGGGCCCTTCTTCCGCCTCATTGTCCCTTGAGAATACATTGATGCTTCTGGCCAATCTCTTCGAGTCAACAGAATTGATCACAATAGATCGCGCGCCCCTCAAGCCCAGGGACTAAAACAACACTCCCATTGTTTTCCGGATGAACTGCGCTCCGTCCGAACATTTCCATCTGATATCGTCTCCTCGGGGCCTGCTCCCACGATTTCTAGATACCTTGCTCTAACAAAATGATCGAAGAATAATAACGACGAGCGGTCATAGAACTGCCTGACTTTCCGATGTAATTGGGGAAAGGAGGCAGTCGCGGCCGTTTTCGAACTCCTCCCGAATCCGGCGGCTGACTTCGACACGGTGCTCGGGGGTGACCGTGACATAGCCTCTGTCAAACAGGGTATGAAGGCCGGACCGTAAGAGCAGCCCATTGTCGACGCGATGAGGCCCGCTCTTGGCGAATGGCTTGATGTGCGCCGCCTGAAGAACAGGCAGGGTTCTTTCGCCGGTTACGGCATACCTGCGGGTATAGGCTTCGGTCACAAGAACCCGAAACGCTCCCTGCGCAAGTTGCGCGCGCATGACGAATTCCTCTCCGTATCGCGCCTCTTCTTCCTCTACGATCTGCGGAGACTGTCGGGCCTGCGTTGCCGAAGAGGTCCGCGGCAGGTATGATCGCTCGCATCCGGGAAACTGCGCAAGGGCCGTCATGGGGAAGAAGCGAAAGACCGCCTTCCGCCGCAGGCTTTTCCGCGGCTGTCTCACGCTCGTCGCGGGGTGCGTTGCCCTCTCTTTCGTTCAGGTTATCGGAGTCAAATGGATCGACCCGCCGATCACGCCCACCATGGTCTATTCCTGGTTGCGGGGAGACGGCGTGCGGTTTGAGTGGAGCCCCCTGTCGCGGATTTCGCCCTTCCTCCAGCAGGCCGTCCTCGCCTCGGAGGACCAGAACTTCTTCCGTCATCGCGGATTCGACTGGCGGCAGATCGAGCAGGCGATCGAGGCGCACGGCGAAGGGCGCCGGCTTCGGGGCGCGAGCACGATCACGATGCAGGTGGCCAGGAATTTGTATTTGTGGCAGGGGAGAAGCTGGCTCCGGAAAGGGCTCGAGGCCTACTACACGGTCCTGATCGAGCTGCTCTGGCCGAAGGAGCGCATCCTGGAGGTGTACCTCAACGTCGCCGAGATGGGCCGGGGCATCTTCGGCGCCGAGGCAGCGGCCCTTCACTCCTTCGGCCGCCCGGCGTCCCGCCTGTCGAGATCCGAGGCGGCCTTGCTGGCCGCGGCCCTCCCGAACCCGCGCAGGTGGTCTCCCGCCCATCCCACGTCGTACCTGCTGCGGCGGCAGGCGGAGATCCTCCGTCAGATGGAGCGGTTCGAACCGGCGAACACCCTATCGAGTCCTTGAGCTGTCCTTGCCGGGCCTCTTCGCTTCATAGCGCTCGAGGATCCCGGTCGCCTCCCGGCGGATCTCCTCGCGCAGGGAGGCGGGCTCGAGGACCTGGGCCTTCGCCCCCCACGTGAGGATCCAGTAGCGGATCTCGTCCGTACCGGCCACCTCGGCCTCGAAGAGGAGAGAGCCGTCCTTGTCGCGGCGGATCTTCTGGCTCTCGTGCCAGATCTTCTCCTCGATGTAGCCCGCCACCTCGGGGGCGAAACGGATCCTCACCCTCACGGGTTCCCCCTGGTAGACGCCGAAGCTGGACTTGAGGAAATCCTCCAGCCGGAAATCCCTGGGCACGGCGAAGGACTCGCCGGTGCGGCTGAGCATCTTGATGCGGTCCAGGGCAAACACCCGCACCGCCTTCCGCAGGTGGCAGAAGCCGATGAGGTAAAAGGTGCCGTTGAAGAACCAGACCCGGTACGGGTCCACCCTTCGCTTGGTCTGCCTCCCCTTGCTCATGGCAAAGTAGACGATCTCGAGGGTCTCCCGGTCGAGGGCCGCCTCGTTCACCTGGTGGATGATCTCCCGGAACTTGCCGTACTCCTTGTAGGGCTTGATGCCCACGTGGAGGATCTGCTGGAGTTCGTCCAGGTAGGAGAGGGAGGCCTTCGGGAGGGTGGTCTTGACCTTCTTGAAGAGCGACTCCAGGGAGTCGTAGAAGTGGGTGTCCTTGAAGACCTTGAGCATGTCCCGGCTGAAGTAGAGGGCCATGAGCTCGGTCAGGGTGAAAGGGACCGGGATCTGGTGCTTGACCGTGTCGAGGAGCGACCAGAGGTTCCTTCCGTCCTCCCGGTCGGTGTAGATCGGGAACCCGGCCGCCTGCAGCGCCTCCAGGTCCCGGTAGACGGTGCGCGGGTGGCACTCGAGTTCGTCCGCCAGCTCGGCCGCGGACTTCCCCCGCCTGGAGGCAATCAGGGTCTGGAGCACCCTCCACTGCCGTGCGAGCTGGTCCCCCCTGGCCATCAAGCCCCCCGGAGGTTCGGAACGGACCCAAGAGCGAGGCGTGTTCGGCCTATCCTCAGCCGAACAACCCCTTCTTGGACAGAGTCGACTTCTTCACCCAGGCCTTTTCGCGGGGATCCTTGGAGAAGCGGCACCAGCCGTTCCGCTCTTCGATCACGTAGACACTCGTCCCCTTTGCCAGGAGCCCCACGTACGGATGGGACTCTCCGGGGCCTTCGTGAACGCAGGCGGTGCTGGTCACCGTGGCCTTCCACGCCCCCTCTTCTTTCGGGTCCGGAGAGGCGCTCCGTTTTTCTGCCAGCCGTTCCACGTCCGCCCTCCGGAACCGCCACAGCCTGCTCTTGTGCCGGTAGCCCCTGAGCTCGCCCTTCTGGCGGAGGTAGAGCACATCGTCCGGGGAGCAGCCCAGGATTTCGGCAACCTCTTTCGCGTTCAGCATGTCACCCATGACAAGGTCTTGCTCCGCGTGCGGGGTGATGCGGGAGTGCCTCGATTGCAGGGGTCATTGCACTCTCTGCCCGAGCCCCTGAAACCTGCCAGAGGCTGGGTGCATCGTTCAGTGAATTTTTTCAGTCAAGGTTATCACCATATGTGAAAATTCACTTGATGTAAAGTCAATTATTACATATCATATTACCTATCGTTTGGCAATAGTATACTATGACAACGGAATAGAACGAAAACCCGTTCCCTTGCCGACTGGCCATCGAAGGCAGTTCGCGCCCGGCCGCTTTCCTCGGAGACGGATGGCATGAAACGGCTCGATTTTCGACAGGACCTGGGAGAGATCGGCCGGCGGATGCGTCGCGTGCGCGAGTTGACCGGGATTCCTCAGGGCAGGATGTCGCGGCTGCTCGGAATCAAGAATCAGAGCACATACGGGAACTACGAGGCAGGCCGGTCGGTGCCGCTCGATTTCGTGATCCACTTTCACAGTGTGTGCAAAGAGCAACTCGGAGTCCGGTTCACGCTGGACTGGCTCCTGAGCGGCGTGGGCGAAGGGCCTCATGGAGGCCAGGGCGACCCGGCCGGGCGGGCCGGCCTTTCCGCCTCGGAACCGACACCGAGAGGCGCGAACCCAGACGGGGAGTCCTCCGTTGCGCCGCCCTTGCCGGCGAAACCCGCGCCCGAGGAGGCCGGAAACATCGACGAGAGGATCACCGAGCACATCGCCCGGAGCACCGAGGTGCTGCGCGAGCTTCTGCAGCGCAGGGCTGTCGGCGGCGAAGGCCCGGAGGCTCTCTCCCTCCATCCTTTCCTGCGGGACATCCCCTTCGCCGTGATCGACATGATGTCCGTGATCCGGTACGCCTCGCCCGGCGCGTGCAGGCTCTTCAAGACCACGGCGCAGGCGGTCGTGGGCCATTCCAGCATGCGCTTCGGAAAGACGGCCCTTGAGAAGGTCGTCCCCCAACAGATCGAGTCCTTGCTCACGAGGGGTTACTGGGCCGGCCAGGTCGAAGCGCACACGAGTCGCTTCGAACCGCTTCCGCTGGTGATGATCATGTGGCTCATGCGGGACGAGGCCGGCGGCCCCTGCATGGGCCTGCTCATGGTTCCCATGCGCCAGGTCGAGGGGATCCTCGAAGAACTGGAGGGTCTCAAGCACGAGGCGGTCAGGGATCATCTGGCCTGGGAGCACAGCATGGCCGCGGCCAAGGAGAAGCCCGACCCTTCCGGGTAAGGGGCCTGTCCCGAAGCCTTCACAACCGGAAGCGAAAATGCCCGCCGCAGCTTCCGGTCCCGGCCATGATGCAGGCCCAGGCCTCGAGCTTGGGGTTGACCGTGTAGGGGACCGTGGAGGGGACCTCCAGGACGTCGAGCCGGCACTCGATCCGGTGGATCACCCCGCACACATACCGATCCGCAATCCGGAGCCGTTTCATTCCTTCCCAGGCAAAGCATTTCCCGTCCTGCCGCTCCCAGCGGATCGCGTTGACGGACGGCGCCGTGAAGCTCGCCATCGAGAGGGGCGACTCGGGCAGGATAGCTCGAAGGGCCCCGTCCATGAAATCCCTGGCCTCGGAGAAGGTCCGAGGCCTTTCCTTGGGCCGTCAAGATGCTCGATCGGGGGCGTGGGTCGAGCGTGACCGGATCTGTCAAACCGGCCGGGTAGAATTGGGGCATGCGGTGGGACCCGTTTTGATTCTGCGGAGGGATATTGTATGAAGCGAATGGGGAGGGAAGAGGCCATGACCCGCAGGAAGGCGCCGATGCTGTCCAAGTCACGGTTCCTGGCCGGGCTCCAGTGCCCGCTGCGCCTGTGGTTCCAGTGCTACAACCGTGAGTTGGCGACGCCGGTCTCGCCGAGCCAGCAGGCCCTGTTCGACCAGGGAAACCAGGTGGGAAGGCTCGCGACGAGAATCTACCCCGGAGGCGTCCTCATCGAGGAAGACCAACTGCATCACGAGGAGGCCGTGGAATCGACGCGGGCGGTCCTGGCGGATCCGGCCGTGCCCGCCATCTTCGAGGCAGGCTTCGTTTACGACTCGGTGAGGGTCCGGGTGGACGTCTTACAGAGGCTGCGGGGCGGCAGGTGGAGCCTCGTCGAGGTGAAGTCCTCCACGTCGGCCAAGCAGGTGCACGAGCCCGACGTCGCGGTCCAATGTTATGTGCTCAGCGGGTCGGGCCTGGAAATCGCGCGGGCCGGGGTCCTGCACCTGAACAGCGAGTACGTCTATGACGGGACCCGGCTGGACCTGGAACGGCTGTTCGTCTTTTCCGATCTCACCGAGGAGGCCCGGGCCCAGCTCTGGATGGTCGAGGGAAGCGTTCGGGAATTCAAGGAAATGCTTGCGGGCGAGGACCCGCCCCGGATCGAGCCGGGCCGGCGCTGCATGAGGCCCCACCGGTGCGAGTTCTGGGAGCACTGCACGAGGGAGAAGCCCGCTTCCTGGGTCATGAACCTGAGCGGGATCCGGCAGGACAGACTCGAGGAACTGGCGGCCCTCGGTGTCGATGACATCCGGGACATCCCGGAGGGTTTTCCGCTCACGGCCGTACAGGATCGAATGAAGGCCTGCGCGGCGAGCGGCGAGGAATTCGCGGCCCCGGAGCTTGCGGCCGAGCTTGCGGATGTCGACTATCCGATCCACTTCCTCGATTTCGAGACGGTCGGCCCGGCCGTCCCCCTTTACGCCGGCACGCGCCCCTTTCAGGCGATCCCCTTCCAGTGGTCGGATCACATTCTGCACGCCAACGGCACCCTGGAACACCGGGAATTCCTCCACGAGCAGGCGGGCGACCCCCGGCAGGATTTCTGCCGGACCCTGGTAAACGCCCTCGGCGGGGAGGGATCCATCTTTGTTTATACGGAATACGAGGCGCGGATCATGACCTCCCTGGCGGAAGACTTCCCCTGGTACAGGGACCGGCTGCTCTCCAGCCTGGGCCGGATGAAGGACCTCTGCGCCATCGTCAGGGCCCATTACTACCATCCAGCCTTCCGGGGATCGTTCTCACTCAAGTCGGTTCTGCCCGCCGTGGTTCCGTCCATGGCCTACGACGAACTTGCTATCCAGGAAGGGAACCAGGCCTCCCTCGAGTACCTGCGCATGATGGACCCTTCGACCTCGCCGGAGGAGCGGGCCGGGATCAAGGTTGCACTGCTGACCTATTGCGGATACGACACCCTGGCCATGGTGAGGATCCGGGAGGAGCTGCTGCGGCGCTTTGGGTGAGTATACTACCAATGCCACTCCATCTCGTCCGCCCAGCGGAGAAGCCTTTTCCGGGACCATACGTTTGTGTAATTGGTGGGCGCGTACTTCCCTTCCTCGTAGAGCCTTCTCCGGGTGGCGGAGGTCGCGGTTGCGGCACGCGTCGCGTTCTCGCACCGGCCCGTGCGGAACATCCTGGCCCCATTGGCCAAATGGAAATACCGGAAAGAGGCGAGCCTCGGGCTCACCCTTTCCATGTGCGGGTCGTTCATCCATCCCGTCCCGAAGAGTCCCCTGATCCCTTCGTCGAGCCTCATGACCTTTGCAACGAGACGGTGAAAGAGGATCACCCCTTCCAGGGTGATCTTTTCCTTGAATCCGGGAACATGGGTCGCCCAGTGGGATTGCAGGAACGGGGCCCTGCCCCCGCATTCGAGAAATAGAAAGGCGATGCCCGAGAGGAACTGACGCCACCCCCCCTCGAACAGACTCCTGGCGGGGAAGACAACCCGTTCGCACATCCGTCCATGGATCGGGATCAGCCTCAGGGTGCATACGCCGAGGTCCTTGCTGAAGCCGTCTTCCGAAGAATGCCTGTAGTACCCCGGAGGGCGTGCATTTGTCTCGATCTCGTGCAGGATTCTCTCGAATTGCTCCTCGTAGGAGGCCTTCACTTCATCGGGCAGCCTCTTGCGCGGGAGTCTCTCCAGGGCGGGCGGGATAAGTCGTCCGAGAACAAGCCGGTGATACGACTCGGCCAGTTGCGCGGTGCTTTTCGCCTCCAGGGCCGCACAATATTCTTCGAGTTCCGGGCTCAGGTACCGGTAATTCGCGAGTTCCGGGACTTGATCGAGGAGTTCCAGGTATCTCTCCACCGGGAAGCTCGCCAGCAGATCCCTGCTCCCGGCCCGGATCTCCGCGGCGAGTCTCTCTGCAACCGCAACTGCGCGCCGCGCGTCCAGCATCTTCCCCCCTCCCTTTGCCGTCTCGAGAGAGAATCCTCCGCCTCCCCGGTCGTCACAGAGGAATCATAGATCAACTCGTTTGAATCGGCAAACGGGCGCGCATCCTTGCACCGCTTCCGTCCGGATCCTTCCCGCCCGGGGTCTCATCTAACGGGCAAGGCCCGGGAGGAGGGTATTGCGAACCCCGGGCAGGCAAATCAAGAACAAATCGAAGGCTGGGTTTTGCGCCTTCCTTCCAAGTAGAGGAGGACACACAATGGCTTTCAAGCTACCGGATCTCACATACAGCTACGAGAGCCTCGAGCCTTATATCGATGCTCGAACCATGGAAATCCACCACCAGAACCACCACGGCACCTACATCAAGAATCTGAACGCGGCCATCGAGGGCCATACGGACCTGGAGGGAAAGGACATCGAGGAGATCCTCATGAACCTGAAGCAGGTTCCGGAGCAAATCAGGACCGCTGTACAGAACAACGGAGGCGGGCACTACAATCACACCCTCTTCTGGTCGATTCTGCACCCCGGAGAGGGCGGGGAGCCGAAGGGAAGGATCGCCGAGGCGATTCACAGGCACTTCCATGATTTCACCGAATTCAAGGCATCCTTCAAAAAGGCGGCCCTCGGACGCTTCGGAAGCGGCTGGGTCTGGCTGGTGACGGACCCGAAGCACAATCTGTCCATCGTGACGACACCCAACCAGGACTCGCCGCTCTTGGAGAAGAACCGCCGGATCCTCATGGGACTGGATGTGTGGGAGCATGCCTATTACCTGAAGTACCAGTTCAGGAGGGCCGACTACGTGGATGCCTGGTGGAACGTCGTGAACTGGGAGGAGGTCGGCAAGCGCTACGAGTGGTTCATGGAGCACGCGGGCGAAACCGAGGAAATGACCAGACGACTGCGTGCAGCTTGACAGGAATGTATCGGCTGCTTCGATTGGGGATTTCCCCCTCACCTTTCTCCTCTCCCCCCGAAGGGGAGAGGAGAAAGCTCATCGAGCAAATGCCGGGTGGGTGGCAAATGATCACTGCCTCTCCACCGCCCCGCGGGGGAGGAGGGACAGGATGAAGGGCTGTGCGGAGGAGTGACGTTTTTCGGCACGAAGGGCCGCTTGCGAACCTTTTCGTAACCCTTGTCGTCTTGCAGGCGTCGCTCTCTTCCTTCTAACTACAAGAAATTCATGGAAAAAATATGACGGCACGAAACTCGTGACTGGCATGAGTTATGCTAGTACGAGAAAGTTCATGAGTATTCGAGCGGAAATCATCGGCCGAATCGCGTCGGTTCCGACCCTGCCCAGTGCGTCGACAGAGGTCGTGCGGCTCGTCCGCGACCCGCGTTCGCCCAGCGCCGAGGTCGCAAGGGTGATCGAATACGATCCTGCGCTGACCACGAACGTGCTGCGCATCGCGAACACCGCCCCGTTCGGCGCCCCGCAATCGGTCGGTACGGTGCGAGAGGCCTTCTCGAGGCTTGTCCCTGACAACGGCTTCGAGTCCGTCCTGGCCGAGGCCTTCGGCAAGATCACCGAGAGCCCCATGACCGGATACGACGTCAAGGGAGAGGATCTGTGGGATCATCTCATCGGAAGTGCCATCGCTTCCACCCGCCTCGCGCAGGTGCTCCGGCTGAGCCCCCCGGAGCACCTGTTCACAGCGGCCTTGACCCACGATATCGGGAAGGTGGTGCTTGGAACATTCCCGGAGATCGACGCGTACGGAATCATCGCGCTGGCCCTCCGAGACAGGATATCCTTCGAGGAAGCCGAGCGCACGGTCCTCGGGATCGATCATGCCGAGGTGGGGGCCTTTCTCGCCGAACATTGGGGCCTTCCCGGCAGCATCGTGGACGCCGTCCGACTCCACCATCAGCCGGAGCTGTCTCTCGAGCATCCCCTGATCGTGAATCTCGTGCACGTCGCGGACGTGGTCTGCCTGATGGCCGGGGTGGGCGCGAGCATCGACGCCCTCGGCTACCGGCCCTCGAGCCTGGCCTTGCAGCGGCTCAGGCTGCAGCTCGGCGTCCTGGACAGGATCGTATACGAGGTCCTCAACGAGCTGCTGAAGGTGCGCACCCTGTTCAAGTTCCGTGACGAGGGGTGCGCCCAGTAGAGGTCTCGCGGCCCTTTCTCCTCCCTTTCCCGCCCGCTCTCTTTTCCTTTCTGCCTCCCGAACCTGTATGATGTCCGGGTTCCTGGAGGGAATCTCATGGGCCACCTGAAGGCGATCGGCTTCGATCTGTTCAACACGCTCATGACCGTCCATCCCGACGCCATGCGGCAGGCGCACGAAAAGCAGCTCCAGGTTCTTCACGAGGAGCGAATCCCTGTGGAGGCCGAGGCCTTCGGCAAGGCCTATGTGGAGGCCGCCGTGAAGTTCATCCGCGCGGCCCGGAAGGACGGGAGAGAGACGCACAACAGCCTATGGGTGGCCGAGGCCCTGGCAAGTTTGGGCCACACCCTTCCGCCCGGAGACCCGCGGATCGGAAAGGCCGTCGATGCCTACTTCTCCGCCTTCTACCCGAACTGCGAACTCATCCCCGGCACCCGGGAACTCCTGGGCGAGCTCGGGGGGCGTTTCCCCCTCGGCATGATCACCAACTTCACCGACGGACCCGCGGCGCGAAAGATCATCGATGTACTGGGCCTCGACCCCTTCTTCCAGGACATCCTCGTCTCGGGTGAGCTCGGCTACCGGAAGCCCCACTCTTACGTGTTTGACAGGTTCGTGGATGCGATGGGTGTGCCGCCCGAACAGATCCTCTTCGTCGGGGACGACCTGGAGGCGGACGTTCAGGGGGCGAAGGCCGCGGGCCTTCAGCCGGTCCTCGCCACCTTCGTGCAGGACGCGAACCTTCCCGCGGCCCGCACCCTCCTCTCCCCGGAACGGACCGACTACCCTGCGGACGTGCCGCGGATATCCTGCTGGCAGGACCTGCTCGATCTGCTCCAGGCATGAAGCAGGCAACGTGCGGCGGGCGGGATCACCGACATCGGGATGCCCCGGCGGCACTAGAGCCGTGTCAGATTCCAGGCCACTTTGACCTCGACTGGCACCATGGCTTCGGTGACGTAACCAAAGCCGGGGCCGAGCTGGTCGAGGCTCCTCTCCCCCTTCAGCGTCAGCTTGCCGCTCGCGATCAGGCTCCCGCCGGAGCTGCCGTTGTCCCCGTCCACCCAAGCGTCACTGCGAAGGCCTACCGGGGGTTGCAGGCTGACCCAGCGGTAGTTCCGCTCCTGGCGCGCGCTGCCCCTCGGCCACGAACCCCGGGCTATCCGCACCGGCCAAACGGCCCGTCAGGGCGACAGAGAACAAAACGACCATGCACAAGGCAGCCCTGACGTGGGTCTCTGCGGACAGGAACAGAGAACCTGCGCCTGACCTCGTTCCCTTCGTGATTCCCTCTTTCATCGATACTCCACGAGATGTTGCCTCTCGTGCTTCCCGCCATGCTCTTGCGTCGCCTGTTGTCTGTGTCGCGTATCGGAGCACATTCTCTCCCGCTGAAAAACGCGTCCGCATCGTCACGTCCCCCGTGCCAAGTTTCCATTCACACCACAGAGCCGAACACCTCGAGGTCTTCGAAGTCGGTCTTGTAAACGCAGGGATCCCGCGATAATGTGCACTCTGCGTGGACAAGAGAAGGGGCAACCACAAGAGAATCACCCAGGACATGGACCCGCTCAGGATGTCCGGAACGATGTTCGTGTCCAACGACTCGGAGGGGAGATCGAATGGGTGAGGCAAAAAGGTTGACCGGAGGGAACATCTGGAAGATCATCTTCCTCGCCGCCGTTCTGGGCGTGGCCGCACTGTTGGGTCTGGGTGCTTACAGGCTGCTCGAAGTTCCTCCCTGCGATCCCATCTACGAGGAGAATCCTCCAAACTACGACCCAACTCCCCTGAGAACCGTGAATCCGGATGCTCCCAGGCCGAACATTGTCATCATTCTCTGCGATGATCTGGGGTACGGGGATCTGGGCTGTTACGGAACGGACATCATCAAGACGCCGAACATCGACCGGCTCGCTCGCCAGGGGGCACGTTTCACGAACTTCTACGCCTCGAATTCCATCTGCACACCCTCCCGTGCAGGGCTTCTGACCGGCAGATACTCCCAGCGGTCGGGAATGACCTGGGTCCTGCTCCCGGAAGACGAGCCGGCCCGCCTTCGAGTGGCGAATAACGCGGGCCGGATGCTGGGGAATCTGGGACTCCTGGATCTCGGATCCAATAGCGGGACGACGGGCTTGCCCCGGAGCGAGATCACCCTTGCAGAGGCACTGAAGATGGGCGGATACCGGACCGGCATGGTGGGCAAGTGGCACCTGGGGGATTTCGCCAGCAACCCGGATCACAACCCCGTGAAGCACGGCTTTGACTTCTTCTGCGGGGTGCCGCACAGCAATGACTTGCTGCCGTTCCCCCTGTACCGGAATGAACAGGAGATCGAGGCACATGTGGAGGACCAGGCCAAACTGACCGGCCTGTACACGAAAGAGGCGATCGCTTTCATCGAGGAGAACAGGGAAGAGCCGTTCTTCCTCTATCTGGCCCACACCTTCCCCCATCAGCCCCTGTTTGCCTCGGAACGTTTCCGCGGAAGATCGAAGGGGGGTATCTATGGCGACACGGTGGAAGAAATCGACTGGAGTGTCGGCCGGATCATGGACTGCCTCGAACGAAACCGTCTGGAGGAGAAGACCCTGGTCCTGTTCACGAGCGACAACGGGCCCTGGTTTGAAGGGGATCCGGGGCATCACCGAGGCAGAAAGGGCCAGAGCTATGAGGGCGGTTTCAGGGTTCCGATGATTGCCAGGTATCCGGCTGTGATCCCGGCAGGACGGGTCTGCCGCGAGCCTGCCATGAACATCGACTTTTTCCCGACCAGCCTGGCCCTTGCGGGCCTGGAGCTTCCCAGGGACCGGATCATCGACGGCAGGGACATCCTCGGCCTGATGACCGGAGAGGCGAAGGAAACGCCCCATGATATACTCTGTTTCTATCACGTGGAGGAGTTGGAGGCGGTTCGTGTGGGCAAGTGGAAGTACATTCGAAACATCCATCACTATGTCTACCCGCTCCCCGTGGACAAGGAAACCAAGCCGGCCGGCAAGATGGGGCGCGGAACTCTGGGCCGCTGGCCCATACTGTACGATCTTGAGATCGATCCGGCCGAGAGCTACAACCTGATCGACAATCATCCTCAGGTCGGTCGGCAGCTTCGCGGGCAGATGGAGGAATGGGAACAAGGACTGGAACAGAATCCGAGGGGCTGGATCACGAAGTAAGCCCTTCGGAGCCATCGGGGCGCGGTCGGTGCTTGGGTTTAGCCCGGAACAGGGGATCACATGCCGCACAAGCCCCGGGTGCTGGCCATCGATGCGGGCGGCACCATGACCGACACGTTTCTCATCGACGCCACGGGCGAGTTCGTGGTCGGCAAGGCCCAGACAACCCCGGAGGACGAGAGCCGGGCCTTCATGCAAAGAGTGATTGAATGGGGGGGGTCAGGTCTTGATTATCAACTCTGCCGGCGTGCTTCAGGGCACGCCACTGGCTGTTTTCGTGTACAATTACGACCTAAGCCTGCCGCCTCCCGACCCGAACAGCCATGGAACGGGCAAACCCTGCCTGTGAATTGCCGCAGCGGAGGAGAAGATACAGTACACCCTCCTGGTGCCGGCCGTGCTGAACCTCCTGCTCAAACACTCCGCGGCGGCCCGGTTCGACCTGAGCCCAACCCGACGGCAGGGATTTTCGGGCCGCTCGCGGGCGGCAGGGGTCAACAGAAAAAGGGGGGGAGTGCCGAGCAAGTCCGGGGCGGACCGAAGGAGACCAAAACCGGGGCGGGCCGAAATCCTATGCGGAGAGCACGCGGAAGCGCGGGCTGCCCTTCAGGACCTTGTCGAAGGTCAACGTCTGCGACGCCCCGTCTCGCTCGTTGGCCCGCCCGAGGTAGTAATCCGAGAAGTCCGCCTTCCCGCGGCGATACTCCCCGAGGGCATGCCATACGGTGTCTTTGTCGGCCACCTCGAACTGGCGCGTCCGGACGATCTGTTCGAGAACCGCGAGGATCTCGGCCTTGCCGAAACCGTAGGCGGTCTCCAGAACCCACACAAGCTCGCACAGGACCAGCGGCTGGATGAGCAACTTCTCGCCCTTCGCCGCCTCTCCTTCGATCTCCTCGGCCGCGATCGCCGCCTGCTTCGGTTCATCCTGCGCGAGGTAACGGACCAGGACGTTGGTATCCAGGGCCTTCATGGCCGGCCTCCGCGCTCCCGGATTGCGCGGTTCATCGCCTGCACGGGTACCGGCGCACGACCGGCGCGCTTCAAGATGCCCTTCAGCCTCCGAACGTCTTCGAGCGCGGGCCGGAGCACGACGTCTCCGTCATCCTGCACGACGAAATCCACCGCATCGCCGGGCTGAAGGCCCAGGCGCTCCCGGATCGCTTTTGGAATCACGGTCTGTCCCTTGCTGCTCATCGTGGAAGTCGGCATGAACGCATCCCTCTTGCTTTTCTTACTTACTTGTTAGATTGTAATAAAATAGTAAGACGAAAGGTTCTTCCTGTCAAGGTCCGCCATCTTGCGCCTGAGAACGGAAAAGTCGAGTGCATCATGCGAGGGGCCTGGCAATAGGGTCAGGACCTGATCCCGATCCCATTGCCTCGTCAGGAGGATAGACTCAGGCCCGCCGAAAACCCTTGACATCCCGGACAGCGACTGTCAGGATAGAAGCGTACGGCATCGACGTACGTACGTAGCAGGAGGTGCTCGGATGAAGGTCACAGCCACGAAACTTCGGCAGAATCTTTACCGCATTCTCGACCGTGTCGCCGAAACAGGCGAGACGGTCGAAATCGTGCGGGGAGACAAAGTGTTGAGGATCGCCGTCGCCTCTCCCCGGAAGAAGATGAAGCGGCTGGTTTCTCGGAAGGATTATCTGAAGGGTGATCCCGACGAGATCGTCCACATGGACTGGACCGATCAATGGAAACCCTGATCCACCTCGACACACACGTCGTGGCCTGGCTTTTTATGGGAGACCGAAAGAGGCTTCAACCGGTCTCGAAGACGCTGGAAGGCTCGGACCTGGCAATCTCCTGCATCGTGCCCTTGGAACTGCAGTACCTTTTCGAGATCGGAAGGGCCACGGAACCGGCCGAGACGGTCATCTCCGACCTGGTGGGCCGGCTCGGCCTGCGCATGTCCGAGGCCCCCTTTGCGCGGGTTGCCCGGGAGGCCGTTCGCCAGAGCTGGACCCGGGACCCGTTCGACCGCCTCATCGTCGCCAATGCGCTCGTCGAAAACCTGCCCCTTCTCACATTCGATGAGAACATCCGCGCTCACTGCAGCCTGGCGTTCTGGCGGTGACCCGCGAGCAGGGCCCATGGGCCCCCGGAATGACCCAATCGCCGAATCACCCAATGCCTGTGCGGGACGGCAGCCGTGCAAGCACAGCTTCTCTGCCCGGTTTTTTCCTCACCTGAAAGACGCGCTCATCTGCAATGACCACTTCGATGTCATCACCTTCGCGCAGTTTCAATGCTTCAACCACCGAGGCGGGCAGCCGAACGGCCAGGCTGTTTCCCCATTTCGAGACCCGCATGATGGATCCTCCTAAATATACATTTTCCAAATGTACATCATTTACTTGCATCGGGGTCAACTCGAGTACCGCTTCCAGGTACCATCGAGGGGTCAAGGGCGCCGTGGTGGACGCCCCCATCCGGGCCGTCCGGCGGATCCTGGAAATCGGCTTTCTGGTTTGGGCCCGGGGCAACATGCCTGCGGACTCTGCGGGCAGGGTGGACCTGGTCGGCGTGGGCCGGCCCCTCACCTGCGGCGGCATCAGGGTCGAGCCGGACGATGTGGTCGTCGCGACCGAGACGGCATGGTCGTGATCCCCGTACACCGGGTGGACCTGGCCGAGGTGGTTGAGAAGGCAGAGACGGTCGTCATCGCCGAGCCCGGCAGGAGATCCGCAACGGTGTAGAGACTCAGTTGGTTTTGGACCGAGAAGACGCCAGGTATTCCTTCAGGGAGAAGATCCGGATCCCCTGGTACCGTCGCAATGCCGGCAGGGCCCGGTCCCCGGTTACGACGGCCTCGGCCTTTCCCGCCATCGCGCACTCCAGGATCCGGTTGTCCGGCTCATCCTTCAACACGGCGATCCTCTCTCTCGGCCGGCACAATTCGGCTATCTCGGAAAGAAACACGGCCACACGCGCCATGGTTCGGATCCACGTAGAACCCCGCTTTAACCCCTGCAGCACCGGCTGCCACTCTCAGAAACTCTGCGATGTACGAGATCCAGGAGCGGGAACAGTATCTTTTCGATCAGAAGACGGTGGACCGAGTTGCGGGGTTTCTGTGCCGGTTCGAGAAGCCTTGTTGCCTGTGCGCTCCGCTCGTGGGCGCATTCGTCGTGAGGCCAATGTCCTGAAGACTTTCTCGCCGTTTTCGATGCGACCTGCGGGCTATCGCCCGGCCTACGAGACAGTGCAAAGATGTGAGAGAAATGATATCCAGTTCTACTCGAATTTTCCGGAGAAGAGGGTTCGGCAGTTGAAAGTCTGACGGGGATATCGGATAGTTGCTCGAAGCGATGATCCGACAAGTCAATCGCCGGGAAATGACCCGCATCATCAGGAAATGAAGCTATATCGAACGGGTTTCCGGGGGGAGGGTCCACATTGTGAGCAACATCCTCTGGGGTCTCTTACTCCTTGCCATCGGGGCCTGCGTCGGGGCCTGGCTCGCGCTGCGCATGCGGGTCCCGTTGGAAAGACTGCTGGGGGCCACACGAAAGCCCCCCGGTGAAACACAGGATACTCCGGACTCAACCAGCCCGATACCGATCGTCATCAAGGGACTGGAGGAACCCGCCGCCGAGCCAACCTCGATCGATGATCTCGTTCCCGTGTTGAAGAAGGCATTCGATCAGGCGCTGACCCCCGAAAGGCTCCTGCAAGACCCGGACTTTGAGCGAGGCGTCCGGTTCCTTACCCAGGACGCGTTCTCCGACCAGGCGCTCTACGAGTATGCTGCCGGGTACGAACCGGGTCTTTCCTGCGCGGCGCTCACGGCCCTCACGAGGCGAGAGCCCGGACCCGGTCTGCCCCGTCTCCTGTTTTCTCTGATCAACGCACACCCCTGGGCTCGGTTCTTCGTCCTGCGCGCTCTGGACATCGTGTGTCCGCCAACGGAGAAGCTTATACCGACCGTTCTGGTTCATCTGGACCCGACTTGGTACGATGATGACCACCCGGTCCGCTTCTACCGGACGATGATGAGGAGGTTCATCGAAGAGAGGCTCAAGAAGGGAGACAAGCCTGCCTTCAGCGAGGAACTGCTGGAAAAGATTCCCGAGTATTTGGTTGACTCCCTCGACAAAATGCTCGCGGACTTTGGGGAAGGGCTCACCGGAACTCTCCTGGGTCAGCTTCGGGCATTTCGGGAGATCCGGGTAGACGTCGACTTTCTCGCCTCCGTCGGCGCTGTGTGGAAGCCCGACGAGGCGAAGAATCCCTTCCTCATCGAGCACGACTCCTTCCTTCGCGATGTACAGAAACTGGAGACAGCACTCGAGAGCGAACCCCCACTCTCCATGCTCGTTGTGGGAGAGTCGGGGGTCGGAAAGACTGCAATCATACGACTCCTCGCGAAGCGAGCGATGGAAAAGGGCTGGACCGTCTTCGAGGCCGGATACAACGAGTTGCTCGCCGGCCAGTCGCACATCGGCTCCTTGGAGGAGAGACTCCGGGATATCGTGCAGCGGATAGGAGGAAGAAAGAAGGTTCTTTGGGTCATCCCGGATTTCCACGCCCTCGAGTGGGCGGGCCGGCACAGCAAGAGCGACTACGGCATTCTGGACTTCCTGATCCCCGAGATGGAGAGGGGAAACGTGACCGCGATCGGGGAAGTTCAGCCCAGTCCCTTCGAACACCTCTTGCTCTCCAAACCCCAGGTCGTGAGAGCCATGGACATCCTTCGGGTGCAGCCTCTGTCTCAGCACATCACGCTCGAACTCGCAAAAAGCTGGATGGCCCGCGTTGCAGGCAGCCGGTCCGCAGCAAGCGACGAAGTCATCGAGGAGGCCTGGCAGTTGAGCGAGCACTATTTCAAGGACCGGGCGGCACCGGGCAACCTGCTCCGGCTCCTGCAGCTCACCTGGCAGAGGTTGTCGGACAAGGCAGAGGGCGGAGGAGCGGGAGGACCCGCAGCCCTGCGCATCGAGGACCTGGTCCAGACACTCGCTCGGCTCACAGGGCTGCCCAGCAGTATCCTCGACGAGAGGCTTCCGCTCGACCTGGACGGGCTTCGCTCCTTCTTCCTCTCCCGAGTGATCGGGCAGAAGGAGGCCGTGGACTGTCTCGTGGAACGGGTCGCCATGGTCAAGGCGGGGCTGACGGACCCCACCCGCCCGCAGGGCGTGTTTCTCTTTGCAGGCCCGACGGGTACGGGCAAGACCGAGATCGCCAAGGCCCTGGCCGAGTACCTTTTCGGCTCTCCCGACCGGCTCATCCGGCTCGACATGAGCGAATTCCAGTCGCCCGAGAGTCTTCAACTGCTGCAGGGGGACGCGGCCGGCAAGACCGAAGGGGCCCTTGTGGGCCAAATCCGCAGGCAGCCCTTCTCCGTGGTCTTGCTCGACGAGTTCGAGAAGGCCAGCCCGAACGTCTGGGATCTGTTTCTCCAGGTGTTCGATGACGGAAGGCTGACCGACCGGCGAGGCAACACGGCCGATTTCAGGCATGCCATCGTCATCATGACCTCCAACCTCGGTGCCGTCATACCCACGGGCGCAAGCCTCGGCTTCACCCCGGAGACGGGCCAGTTCAACCCCAGGGATGTGGAGCGTGCCATCCAGCGGTCCTTTCGAAAGGAGTTCCTCAACAGGATCGACCGGATTGTCGTGTTTCAGCCCCTGGCCCGGGAGACGATGCGGAACATCCTCCTCAAGGAACTGAATACGGTCCTGAGACGTCGAGGCCTGCGCAGAAGGTCATGGGCCGTGGAGTGGGACGACAGCGCCATCGAGTTTCTGCTCGAGAAGGGGTTCACCCAGGACATGGGGGCGCGCCCTCTGAAGCGGGCCATCGAAGACCACGTCTTGACCCGGCTCGCCACGACCATTGTGGACCGTGCATACCCGCAAGGGGACCAATTCCTTTTCGTCCGCTCCGACGGCCGCTCCATCCTGGTCGAGTTCGTGGACCCCGACGCCCCGGACAAGGTGACGGCCGAGTCCCCACCGACGGCCGTCCGTCCCGCTGCGGGCCCCAGCCGGCTGGAGGAAATCGCACTGGACCCCGCCGGGACACCCGAGGAGATTGCCCTGTTGCGGTCCACCTTTGAGCGCCTCGCCAAAGAGATCGAGGCTGAGGACTGGAAGGGGGACAAGGCGAAGTGTCTTGCCATGACCTCTGAGCGCGGTTTCTGGGACGCCCCGAACCGCTTCTCCGTGCTGGGCCGAATCGAGGTCCTGGACCGTATCGAGACCGGGTTCACCACAGCCCAGTCTCTGCTGGACCGGCTGGACGGCAGCAGACCGGGCCGGCGCAACCGCTTCCCCGTGGATCTCGTCCGCAGGCTTGCGGAACGGCTCTTCCTTCTCGACAGGGCGTGCAGCGGGCTGCGGAACGACCATTCACAGGACGCATTCCTCGTCGTCGATCCGGGTGCGGACACGGCACGAGAGGATATTGCAGCAGAGGAATTCGCTCATCAGCTCGCCTCGATGTACCAGGAATGGGCCGCGAGGCGGGGTATGAAGGTGGAAGTGCTCGAGAAGAGAAGCAGCGGGGCCCTGAGGGTCTCCAGGCTGATGATCGCCATTTCCGGGTTCGGCGCCTACCCGATCCTGGCAACCGAGAATGGGTTGCACGTCCTGGAGAGCCCGGCAGACAAGGGCAAATCCCACTTCGAAAGGGTGAAGATCCGCGTCCGGGTGGTCCCCCAGCCGGACGAGCCCGTGGGCGTTGTGCACAAGACGGCCCTCGAGCAGGCGCAGGCGGCTTTCGGCGCCCAGCCTCCGGCGGAAATGGTTGTTGTGCGGCGGTACCGCAAGGAACCCTCACCCCTCGTGCGCGACAGCGTCCGGGGTTGGAAAACGGGCCGCTGGGACAAGGTCTTTGCCGGGAATTTCGACCTCTTCCCCGCCGGCAGAGATTAGGCCGCCAGGTCAGCCAGACGACCATGGCGGTCACTGCCATCATGAAGAGCACGAAACCGAATATAGGATCCTGTCCGCCAAGTCGGGCGCTTGGTTGCGAGGCATCTGCGCGGACATCTCGGCACAGCCCCGAGCCACCTCCTCGGGATGCGTCGCGGGCTCACCGGATTTGATCCGTGCTGAAATCGCCTCAGCTTGAGATAGTTCCCCTTCTTGGCGGATTTCTTAACCTGGGTTTATGGTTGGCCAATGACGGGCCGATCCCCGGAGCGCATTCACCAAGCGTTCCCCATACCCCCTCCGATCATTCCTTTTCCCGGTTGCCTGCGTGCCAGGAGGAAGACTTTTCTCAACTCCCCCCTGCCCAGTGGAAGTGCTGAGGCGGCCCCTGCCTCCATCGGCCTTCCGGCTGGCGGATCCGCCTGCGCCGATTTCGCTTTACTTCCTTCCCCTCCCGGCGTCTCGTGCCCGCCGGACTCCAACCGCAGTCCCTTCCGGCGCCTCTTCCTTTCTCTTCCTTTCCAGGTTTCGTCTGCTGCGCATGACTCCACAACAGCTTGCGTGCTCTTCTTGACCCGCAATCACGATACCCGCTGATCTCTTCCCGTCCGAAAGCAAATTCCTCTCTGCTTCCTCCCACATCAGAGCCGCTGGAGCAAACCGGCGGCGAGAGCGAGGTCGTGCAGGGCGCGCTCGGGGGTCAGATCCCCTCCAAGGAAATCCCCCGGTTTCGAAAGGGTGAGATCCTTTTGGCTGAAGCGGATGCTCTCGAAGCCCTCCGCGAGGACGGCCAGGATCGATCTTCGGTTGACGGGGTTGTCCAGGTAGAGTTCCGCCTTTTCTCGCTCCCTGTCCGCCCTCGCGGCCACGGCCCCGTCAAAGGCCTCGTCCCCGGTCTGGATCTGCCGGCCCCTCTGGAAGACCTGCTCCAGGGCCGGCACGCCTCCCGGCCTGCGGACCTCCAGGGCGAAGGGGAAGGAAAAAGAGAATTGGATCTGGATCCGGGCCGGGAGATTGCGGCCGGCCGGAAAGAAGCTCATCTGGTAGGGGACGCCCATGTACGTTCCCCGTATCCGGGGAGGGGAAAAGGGCAGGACCGCGGCCTCTCCGTTGATGTGAGGCGCGATCTCTTTGAGCCGTCTTCCCTTCGCGAACTGGCTTGCGTAACGAAGCAGGAACAGGACGCCGAACACGGCGAGCGGCAGCAGGAGTTGGAGCCATTCATTCAGATTTCGCATCACGGAGACCCTCTTGCTCGCTTCGCTTCTCCCGCGCACTCAGGGTACCGCGCGGGCCGAGAAAAAAACAAGGCCCGGGGTTGCCAAGTGGAAGGCCGGGTCTTGCTTGTCATTGCGGGGGAGCCCGCTCAGCGGGCCGGGATGACGAAACATGGCAGGGCCTCCGAAGCGGCCATGTCGTCACCCTGCCAGAGGCCGTCTGGATCAACCCGCCAACCAGGGGCGTCCGGATGCCGGGGGAAGTCGTTGATGGCGCATGGGAGCAGGAGGATATCGCTTGCATTCCGAAGAAAGGTGTCTCAAACCGATTGACAGCTTCCGCCCCGTCATTGCCGGGGTCGACCCCTGAGACCCGCTTGCTCTCCTCACCCGGGTTCTGGTAGGTTGGCCGCAGAGGAACCCACGATGCCCAACCGTGAGACGGATCCGGCCGAACCGGCCCCTGCCGCGGGCCTCCAGGACGAGCCGCCCGATTCCCGGCAGCTCGCATGCTACGAGGTCTCACGGACCTCGCTTGTCTACCGATACATCCTTCTGCTGGCCTTGACGATCGTCGGCATTCTCCTCCTCTACTTGTTGGTTCCCATGGCCGTCGCAGACCGGGACTACCTGGTCGGCGCGCTCCTCGCCGTCTGGGCCCTGGCCCTTGTCCGGTACTGGTACTTTCTGATCTCCATGCCCTACCGGATCTGCGCGGAGGGAAAGGAACGCCTCGTTCTTCACTCGCTGTTCAGGAAGAGAAAGATCCTCTTGAGCGAGATCGCCGCCGTGCGTGTCTCGCCCTTCTACCAGAGCTACCTCCGGATCGTGACCTCGCGGAAGAAGACGATTCCCTTGCTCAATCACGTGGACGGCCTTCACGATCTGATCGCGAGGATCCGGCGCGTCAATCCGGATCTCAAGACCAAGGGCTGCTGAGTCCCGCAATCCTTCAAGCGAGGATTCCCTGCGGCGCCGGCTGCGAGCGAAGCGCGCCGGATCGCACGCATGCTTCCTGCGACACACTTCCCAAAGGGATTACAGCCTGCGCAGAGCCGCGCTCCGACCCAGCCAGGCCATGGCCTCGGCCGCCTTCTCCGGGGTTTCCATCACGGGGATTCCCAGGTCCTGAAGAATCCTGGTGCAGTTGTCGTGATCGCGGTCCATGAAGGAGGAACAGATCACGGGCTTTCCCGTCTCCCGCGGAATGCGAGCAAGCACCTCCAGCCCCTTGGCCTGTTGCCTTTCGACCTGCTCCGGGGAAAACCCGAGCTGCTCCTTGAAGAAGCCGAACCAGGCCTTCATGTAGGAGGATCCCATGATCCCGTGAAGCAGGACTCCATCCACCTCCCCGCTCTCCAGGATCCGTCTCGGGACGGTGGTGACCAGTTCCGCCTGACCGAAGCCGAAGGTCGCATCCACCGGATTCGCGGAAGATGCGGTCCCTGGCAGAAACGGCCGCAACGATTCCTGAAGGGACCGGGAGAAGACCGGGACCTCCAGCCCGCACCGCTCACAGGCGTCTGCCATGGAGGTGACCGGCCCGCCCGAGTGGCTCACGATGCCGATGCGCCTGCCCCGAAGGGGCGGCTGGCAGGCGAGCGCAATCCCGGCCGCGTAAAGATCGCCCACGGAGAAGACCCGAAGCACACCGGACTGGCGGAAGAGGGCGTCGTGCAGGCGATCGTTCCCCGTCAGGGCGCCCGTATGGGTCCCTCCTGCGCGGCCCCCTGCGCCGGTCCCCCCCACGTACAGGGCCGCGACGGGCTTGTTGCGGGTGACCCTCCGGGCGACCTCGAGGAACCGTTGGGGGCGCCGAAGGATCTCGATGTAGAGGATGATCGCCTTGGTGTCCTCCTCGTCGGCAAGATACTCGAGGCAGTCGACCACATCGATGCTCGCCTCGTTGCCCACGCTGATGGCCTGGCTGATGTGGATCCCGCGCCGGCCGAGGTAAAGCTGCACTTGGGTCACGTAGGAGCCGCTCTGCGACACGAGGCCCACGGGGCCGGGCAGGACGGACATCGGAAACATCGTGGGGTTCAGGGACGCGCGGGTGTGCATGACCCCGATGCAGTTCGGCCCGAGGAAGCGCATGCCGTGCCTGGCCGCCGCGGCTGCGAGATCGGCCTCGCGCCTGCGCCCCTCCTCTCCCGCCTCCTTGAACCCTCCCGTGACGATCACGGCGCGTTTCACCCCGCGCCTTCCCAGTTCATCGATGATCTGGACGGCCACGCGGGTCGGCACGACGACAAAGGCCAGGTCGGGCGCCTCGGGAAGGGCGGAGGCGTCCGGATACGCTTTGAGCCCAAGGACGGTCTTCTCCGTCGGGTGAATCGGATAGACCGTTCCGGCATACCCCCCGCCGAGGAGGTTGCTCAATTGGATCGTGCCCATCTTGGTCGGGTTGTTCGAGGCCCCCACCCAGGCGATCGACCGGGGGTGCATGATGGTCCAAAGGGGATTGTCTCGGCTCAAAGGTTCGCCCTCCTCATCCGTCTACGTGTCGCGCAACTTGAGGTACCTCCGGCCAGCGGCGCAACAACATAATGGCTTTGGGACTTCCCGGTCAATCCCTCCGAGGGCTTCCTTGACAAACGAGGGCGTTTCCGTTTGGATAGATGGAGGGTTGTCCGGTGCGATAAAAACCTATTTATCCTGAATAGTTAGAGAGGAACTGAGCCGCCGTGAGAAGATCGGGGCCTTCGCCCGTCCCGGTTCCGCAGGAGGCTGAGCCCGCAGGCATTCGCTACCACCGCTTTCGCGACGATCTCCGGAAGAGGTACGGCCGACGGATCCAGAAGGTTTCGCTCGATGCGGGCTTCGGGTGCCCCCATCGCACGGGTGCGGACCACCGGCAGGGCCCGGGCTGCGTCTACTGCGAGAACATGGCCTTCAGCCCGGCGCAGGCCCGCACCGGGAGCCCTCCTCCGCCCCTGGAAGAGCAGATCGCCCGGGGCATCCGCTTCGGCCGCAAGCGATACGGGGCTTGCGGCTTCTTCGCCTACTTCCAGGCTTACACAAACACGTACGGCCCCGTGGAACTCCTGGCGGAGCGCTACGGGGTCATACGCAGATTTCCCGAGATCGTCGGCCTGGCCGTGGGCACGCGGCCCGACTGCGCGGGGGATGCGGTCCTGGACCTGCTCGAATCCTTCTGTCAGGATTACGAGGTCTGGATGGAATACGGGCTCCAGAGCGGAAACAACCGGACCCTGGATCACGTCCGGCGCGGCCATACGGTGGAGGACTTCCTGGACGCGGTGGAGCGGACCGCGCGCAGACCGATCCGGCTCTGCGTGCACGTGATCCTGGGGCTTCCGGGCGAAACCCATGCCGACATGATGCGCACCGCGCGGCTCCTGGCCGGGCTGCCCATCCATGGCGTGAAGATCCACCACTGCCATGTGATTCGGGGCACCCCGCTGGCAGAGGCCTATCTGCGCGGCCAGTACGCGCCCCCGGGCCTTTCGGAGTACCTCGGCTGGGTCTGCGATTTTCTCGAGCACCTGCCCTGGCCGATCACGATCCAGAGGCTCCTGGGCGAAGCCCCCCGGGATCTCCTGCTGGCACCGCAGTGGGGCGAAGACAAGGAGAGGATCCTGGCCGGGATCCAGGCCGAGATGGAGAGGCGGGGGACCCGCCAGGGTTCCCGCCGGCCAGGCCGGCAGGGCGCGGCGGGGCTCGCGATGGACGACCGACAACATGGATGACCCAAGGGAAACCGCGACAGGTTCCGTGCCTGCGAAGAGATCGGGCCTGAGGAGAGGCCTGGAATCCGCCGCCGGCCTCGCGCGGCGCCTGTGGACGGCGGCGGTCAGCTACGATCAGTACTCGCCGGGGGACGAGTTCCGGCTGAACAACGGGACCGGTTTCTCCTACCTCCTTATCGAGAGGCTCCTGCCGATCATCCGAGGGTACTTCCGCTACGAAGTGATCGGCCTGGAGAACGTGCCCGCCTCCGGCCGCGCGGTGCTCGTGGGCAACCACGGGATCCTGCCGGTCGATGCCCTCCTGCTGCACTATGCGATCAAAGAGGCGCTCGGGAGATGGCCCCGCGGGCTGACGGACCGGCGGATCTTCCGGATCCCGCTTCTCAGGCAGGGCTTCCTGGACCTCGGAATCGTGGTGGCGCATCCGCAGACCGGCCGGGCCCTCCTGGAACAGGAGGAGATCGTCACCATCATGCCCGGAGGCTCCCGGGAGGCCTTCAAACCGAGCCGGGAGAGATACCAGCTCATGTGGAAGCGAAGAAAGGGATTCGTGCGGCTGGCCATCCAGACCGGGGCGCCGATCGTCCCGGCGGTCTGCATCGGAAACGACGAGATGTACCGCGTGTTCCTGGACGGATACAGGCTCTCGGAGCGCATCTACGGGAAGGAGGCTCTCCTGCCCATCAGCCTGCCTCTGGGCCTGGGTCCCCTTCCCCTGCCGGTCAAGCTCACGCACTACGTGGGCAAGCCCATACGCTTCCGTTACCGGCCCGAGGACGCCGACGATCCGAAAAAGGTGGACCGCCTGCACGGCAGGGTCGTCAGGACCATGAAAGAGATGCTGAAAAGGGGCCTGGAGGAGCGGATGAAGCGCCGTTCCGCGCATCCGCAGGAGGGAGACTAGACCCATGCTGGAACCGAAGGAGTTCTTCGCCCTGCAGGGATTCGAGCACTGCGGGATCTTCGGCGAGGACGAGCCTGTCTGGGCGGCCCTGGACCGCCTCCGGGATTACCTGGAGGAGCTCCTCAGGGAACCCGGGTGTCTCGCCGGCTTCACGGGCCAGGTGGAGCGGGCCCTGGTGATCTTCGAGGGGGAGGCCAGGGACGATCTCGAGGTCAGGGCCACAGGCCCCATGGGTCCGCTTCAGGCCTTCCGGAGAGGGGCCCTGCTGGAGGGCGCCTCGATCATCCTGCCCGGCGCCTATCTTTACGACGACAGGATCCGGCTCGGGCGCGGCACGGTCATCGAGCCGGGCGCGCTCGTCAAGGGGCCGGTCGTGATCGGCAGCGGTACCGAGATTCGCCAGGGCGCCTATGTGCGGGGGAACTGTATCATCGGCAAGGGGTGCGTGGTCGGCCACACGACCGAGGTCAAGGGATCCGTCCTGCTCGACGGAGCCAAGGCGGGCCATTTCGCCTACATCGGGGACAGCATCCTGGGCAGGGACGTGAACCTGGGCGCAGGCACGAAGCTCGCCAATCTCAAGATGATCCCCGGCACGGTCTCGATCCGGTCCGGAAAGGCCCTGGTGGACACGGGGCGGAGAAAGATCGGGGCCATCCTCGGGGACGGCACCGAGACCGGCTGCAACTCGGTCACCTCTCCCGGCACGCTCCTGGGACCCCGCTCGATCGTCTACCCGGGGGTTTCGGTGCCTGCCGCACATTACCCGGCGGGGACCGTGGTCATGCCGAGGAAGGACTCGCTCAGGATCCACACGATCAAGCTGCGGGACTGAAAGAGGGCCGCCGGCATGAATCAGCACGACCTCGAAGAATACGAACGGTACCGCCGGATCTTCCGGGGCGAGCGGCTTCCCCTGGCCTTCGTCGACCTCGAGAAGTTCGACCGGAACGTCGCCTACGTCGCCTCGACCCAGGCGAGGACGGGCAAGACGATCCGCGTCCACTCGAAATCGGTCCGGTCCGTTGCCCTCCTCCGGAGGATCCTCGAACGGGGAGGCCCTGCGTTTCAGGGCGTGATGACCTTCACGATGGAGGAGACCGCCTTTCTCGCGGACAACGGGTTCGATGACTTCATTGTCTCCTACCCCACGGTTCAGCCCACGGATCTTGACCTCTTCGCCGGCCTGGCCCGGGCGGGAAGCACCGTGTCCCTGGTCGTCGACTCGGCGGATCATCTCGAAGCGCTCTCCCGGGCCGGAGAGCGGGCGGGCGTCGTGCTGGGCGCCTGCCTGGATGTGGACATGTCCTACCGGCCGCTGCGCACATCTTTTCACGTCGGTGTCCGGCGCAGCCCGGTGCGTTCGATCGAGGACTCCCTGTCGCTCGCGCGGAAGGCCGAAGGCCTCCCGGGCGTGCGCATCGACTCGGTCATGGGTTACGAGGCGCACATCGCGGGGCTGAACGACGACCTGCCGGAGGCCCGGCTCAAGAGCCGGATGCTCAGGGCCTTGAAGCGGGCCTCGGTGCGGGAACTGACCGGACGGCGGGGCAACATCGTGGAGCGGCTCCGGCAGGAGGGACTGAAGCTGCGCGTGGTCAACGGCGGGGGGAGCGGGAGCCTTGTCTCCACCGGCCGGGACCCATCCGTCACCGAGGTCACGGCGGGATCGGCCTTTTACGCGCCCGGGCTCTTCCACCACTTCAGGGACGTCTCATTCGAGCCGGCCGCCTTCTTCGCCCTGCAGGTCGTCCGGCGGCCGGCAAAGGGCATCGTCACCTGCCACGGCGGCGGGTACGTGGCCTCGGGCCCTCCGGGGGAAGACAAGCTTCCCGTGCCGTTTCTCCCGCGCGGGTGCAGATTCCTTCCGTTCGAGGGCGCCGGCGAGGTCCAGACCCCCTTGCGGCTGCCTCCGGATTCGCCGGAGCTTGCCCTGGGCGATCCGGTCTTCTTTCAGCATGCCAAGGCGGGCGAGATCGCGGAACGGTTCAACGAATTCTCCCTGGTCGAAGGGGATCGAATCGTCGGCCGGGTCCGGACCTACCGGGGCGAGGGCAAGGCCTTTCTCTAGCTTCTCCAGGACACGCGGGGGGGACGGCTGTGAAGCATCTTGCGTTGATCGGTATGGCGGCGGTGCTCCTGGTCCTGCCGCTCACGGCGGCCGGCGAGGACGCGAAGGGCGGGGAAGCCCCGACGGCCGGCGACGAGTCGGAGATGCGCAACGCGCCGGGCGGCGTTTCCGCCCCTTGGCCCATGGTCTCGCGGTTCCGGATTCCCGGGGAGATGAGCCTGTGCGGCGAGCCGGTCCCCCTGGAAAGGACGGATGTCCGGGAGAGGCTCGAGATGGAGGCCTACTACATCCTGGACCGGCAGGGGCTCCTCATCATGTACATCAAGCGGGCCGCCCGAACCAACCCGATCGTCGAGGTGATCCTCGAGATGGAGGGGCTGCCCAACGACCTGAAGTACGTGCCGGTTGCGGAAAGCGGCCTCGCCTTCCGGGCGACCAGCTCGGCCAAGGCGGTCGGATACTGGCAGTTCATGGAGTACACGGCCAGGCGTTACGGGCTCAAGATCGACCCCTACGTCGACGAGAGGCGCGATCTGACGCGCTCCACCCTGGCGGGCGCCGCCTATCTGAAGCATCTGCACGAAATGTTCGGATCCTGGGCGACGGCGCTCGCGGCGTACAATTGGGGCGAGGGGAACGTGAGCCGCGCGGCCAGGGAGCAGGGCACGAAATACTACTATGACCTGTACCTGCCCGAGGAGACGGAACGATACGTGTTCCGCATCCTGGCCCTGAAGCTCTTCATGGAGGATCCGAGGATCCATTCGATTGATGTCCCGGAGGAGGAACTCTATGTCCTGCCCAAGGTGAGGGAGGTCGAGATCCGGAACGCGCTGCCCCTGACCGTCGAGATCCTCGCCTCCTCGGCGAACGTCGGCGCGCGGACGATCCGCGTGCTGAACCCGTGGATGCGGCAGAACGTCCTGCCCGCGGGCAAGTACCTGATCGCCGTGCCCGCGGAGGAGGCGGAGGGATACGCGGAGCGGGTGGCGCAACGCCTGGCCGGAAGGAAGAAGATCGTTCACACCGTCGAACCGGGCGAGAGCATCTCCACCATCGCCTCGAACTACAAGGTGCCGGTCGAGGCCATCGCGAAATGGAACAACCTCACCGACGACTCCGCGATTCAAAACGGACAGAAGCTCACGATCTGGCAATAGGAGGGGCAAGGCATGGCGAGCGCACGGGCCAGGCTGGCCTGGAGGCTTCTCGAGCTGAGCGCCAGGCTGCCGGGAGCGGCCAAGCCTCGATTCCCTCCGGCCGAGGAGCTGGCCGCCGGACTCACGGAGGATCACAAGCGCATCATCGCGGAACGAAGGGCCCGGATGGAGCGCATGGCCAAACTCAGCCCGCCCCCTCCGGAAGCCCGCTTCGAGCCCGCGGATGCGGACGGCGTCCGCGCCGAGTGGGTTTCAGGCCCGGCTGCGCGCCGGGACCACGCCGTTCTCTACCTGCACGGCGGGGGATACTATGCGGGCTCCCTGAAGACCCACCGGGGGCTCGCCGCGAGGATCTCCCTGGAGGCCGCCGCCCCTGTCCTGCTCGCGGACTACCGGCTTGCGCCCGAAAACCCCTTTCCGGCGGCCGTCCAGGACGCTGCCCGCGCATACCGCTGGCTGCTGCGCAACGGGTTCTCCGCCGGGCGGCTCGCGGTTGCCGGGGACTCGGCGGGCGGGGGGCTCGCGGTTGCAGCGATGCTCGAGATCAAGGCCTCGGGGGAGCCGCTCCCTGCGGCGGGCGTCTGTCTCTCGCCCTGGTTCGATCTCGCCATGACGGGAGAGTCGCTCCGGACCCGCGCCTCCGCGGATCCGATCATTCGCCCCTCGGACCTGCCCTTTGTGGCCAACTGCTACCTCGGCAAGGCCGATCCCAGGACGCCGACCGCATCCCCGCTTTACGGAGACCTCGCGGGCCTGCCGCCGATCCTGATCCAGGTAGGTACCGATGAAATCCTGCTCGACGATTCACGCCGCTTTGCGGAGCGGGCCCGGGAGGCGGCAGTTCATGTACGGCTCGACATCTGGGAGGGGATGATCCATGTCTGGCAGGCCTATGCCCGGCTGGTCCCCGAGGCCCGCCGCGCCATCGAGGGGATCGGTGCATTCCTCCGGGCCGCATGGGCGGCGTCAGGCCCGGAATGACAAGAAAGGCCGAACCGCCCGCGCCCGAGACAGGACTCGTGGGTAGAGGAGGGCAGGGCTAGGAACCGGGTCGGGTGAGCAGGATCCGGCTGTCCGCCACCACACAGCCCTCCCCTTCCGGGTAGACGATCATCGGGTTCACGTCCAGCTCGGCGATCTCGGGGTGGTCGCTGACCATCTGGGAGAGCCGCAGGATGCAGTCCTTGATCGCATCCACGTCCGACGGGGGCATCCCGCGGGTGCCCCGGAGCACCTTGTAGGCCTTGATGCTCCGGATCATGATCTCGGCGCTCACCTCCCACATCGGGGCCAGGCGGAAGGTCACGTCCTGCAGGGTCTCCACAAAGGTGCCGCCCAGCCCGAACATGCAGACAGGCCCGAACGTGGGGTCCCGGGTGGCCCCGAGGATCACCTCCACGCCGCCCCGGGCCATCTTCTCCATGAGCACACCGTGAATGTCGGCCGAGGGGTTGAATGCCTTGGCGTTGGCCAGGATGGACGCGAAGGCCTTGCGCGCTTGCTCGACCGTCTTGATCTTGAGTTCCACCCCTCCGGCATCGAACTTGTGGGCGATGTCCGGAGAGGCGATCTTCATGGCCACCGGGAAGCCGATTTCCTCGGCCGCGGCCTCGATCTCGTCGGCTTCCCGCAGAAGGCGGCTCTTCAGGACCGGAAAGCCGTAGCACTGGAGGATCTCGTTCGCCTCCTTCTCGTGCATCAGGTACCGGTCCCTCTCCCCGAGCTTCCTGCGGATGATCTGCCCGGCCGTCTCCCGGTCGGCCGCCACGCGGCGCACCTGCCTGCGCTCGAGGCTGAGGAGGCCCCCGAAGGTCACCATGCCGGACATCGCCCGGACCGCGGACTCCGGAAAGGGGTAGTTCGGGATCCCGTGCTTCTCCAGGTGCTTGACCCCCTCGGAGACGTCCACGATCCCCATGAAGGAGCAGAGGACCGGCTTGTCGATCCCCTGCCGGACCCGTGGGACGATCTCCGCCGTCTGCAGCACATCGGTCATGGCCTGCGGGGTCAGGATCACGATCGCCCCGTCCACGTTTTCGTCCTCCAGCACATGCCGGATCGCGGCCTCGTAACGCTCGTGCGTCGCGTCTCCGATGACGTCGACCGGGTTGTGGATGTTGGCCGTGGGCGGCAGGTCCTTCTTGAGCGCCTCCAGGGTGTTCCCGGAAAACTTGGCCAGTTCCAGGCCGTGGCGGACGACCGCGTCCGTGGTCATGATCCCGGGCCCGCCGGCGTTGGTCACGATGGCGATCTTCCTGCCCTTGGGGATGGGCTGGCTGGAAAAGGCCCTGGCGTAATTGAAAAGCTCCGAGACGCCCTCCACCCGCTGGATCCCGCTCTGGCGAAAGATCGCGTCGTAGGACAGGTCCGATCCGGCCAGAGAGCCCGTGTGCGAGGCGGCGGCCCGGGCCCCCTCCGGAGACCGGCCGGACTTGATGGCGAGCATGGGCTTGCGGGCGTCCCAGGTGATCTCGCGGGCCGTCTCGAGGAACTCGCGGCCGTTCGTGATGTCCTCCAGGTACATGAGAATGACGTGGGTGTCCGGGTCCTCCTTGAGGAATCGGAGCAGGTCGATCTCGTTGATGTCGGCCTTGTTGCCGAAGCTGATGAACTTGGAGAAGCCGATGTCGCGGCCCGCGGCGAAGTCCAGGACGGCCGTACAGAGGGCGCCCGACTGGGAGATGAAGGCGATGTTGCCCGCCTTGGGCATCTTGGTGGCGAAGCTCGCGTTCATCATGACCTTTTGGTCCGTGTTGATGATGCCCAGGCAGTTCGGCCCCACGAGGCGGATCTTGTGCTCCTTGACGATCTGCTTGACCCGCTTCTCCAGCTCCACCCCCTTGCCGCCCACCTCCTTGAACCCGGCGCTGACCACGATCACTCCCTTGACCTGCTTGGCGGCCGCCTCCTCCATCATGGAGGGCACCTTCTCGGCCGGCACGATGAGCACGGCCATGTCCACCTCGTCCGGGATGTCGGCGAGCCGCGGGTAGGTCTTCACGCTCTGGACGGACTTCAACCTCGGGTTGACCGGATAGAGGATTCCCCGGTAGCCTGCGTTCAGGATGTTCCGGAAGACCGAAAGTCCCACGCTGCCGGGCCGGTCCGTGGCCCCCACGACCGCGATGGACTGCGGGTTCATGATGCACTGAATGTTCTTCATTCCGCTACCCCCGGCTGCGAGCGACTCGCGCGTCATTCGGAACGCCTCGGAACGGCATCTAAGGAGAATCCGGCGTGATGCCGGCGCACGTATCATAGGGGAAACGGCTCTATTCGATCAAGCTCACCCCTCCGGGACGGCTCGGAAGAAGGAGGAAGGCATGGCGGACCTGTTGGGCGGCTACCTGGTGGCCAAGGCACTGAAGCGGCAGGGCGTGGAGTGCATCTTCATGCTCTGCGGCGGGCATATCACCCCGATCTACATGGGATGCCACGAGGAGGGCATCCGGCTCGTCGACGTCCGCCACGAACAGACCGCGGGCTACGCGGCCGACGGCTGGGCGAGGGTGACGAGGAAGCCCGGCGTGGCCATGGTCACGGCAGGGCCGGGCGTGACCAACGCGGTCACCGCGATTGCGAACGCCCACCGGGCCGAATCTCCGATCGTGGTCATCGGAGGCCGGAGCCCGAAAAAGGACTTTGAGAAGGGCTCTCTCCAGGAGATGGACCACGCCGAACTCCTGCGGCCGATCACCAAGTGGGCCCGTTGCGTGCCCTCCGCCGAGCGCATCCCGGAGTACGTGGAGATCGCCTTCCGGACGGCATCCTCGGGCAGGCCGGGGCCTGTCTTCCTCGAGATCCCGGTGGACATCCTGCTCGAGGTGGTGAGCGAAGAGAAGATCGCCTGGCCGGACCGGTCGGATACCCGGGCGCGTCCCTGGGGGGATCCGGCCGCGGTCCGCGAGGCGGCGGGCGTCTTGGCCAGGGCGAAGAGGCCGGTCGTCATGGGCGGAAGCCCGCTGTGGTGGGCGGGCGCGGCGCCGCTTCTCCGCCAGTTCGCCGAGACGACCCGGTTCCCCGTGTTCCTGAACGCCATGGGCCGGGGGGCCCTGCCCCCGAGCCACCCGTACCACTTCTCGTACGCCCGCCGCCATGCCCTGGCCGAGGCGGACGCGGTGCTCACCCTGGGCGTCCCGCAGGACTTCCGCATGCGCTACGGCAGGGCGATCAGCGCGCAGGCCGCCTGGATCCAGGTCGAAACCGACGCCGGCCTGATCGGGCAGAACCGCAACCCGCAGATCGCGATCGTCGGGGACATGGCCGCCGTCCTCGAGCAGTTGACAGAGCAACTGGGCCCCCGCAAGGAACTCCCCTGGATCGAGGAGTTGCGCGGCCTGGAGAGGAAACAGGCGGCCGAAATCGAGAGGAAATGCGGCCGCGACGGGATCCCGATCAACCATTACAGGCTCGTAAAGGAGGTAAACGACATCCTGGACGAAGATACGATCTTGATCGGCGACGGCGGGGACATCGTCGTACTGGCGGGCCGGATCGTCCGGGTCCACGGCCACGGCCACTGGATGGACCCCGGGCCCATGGGCGTGCTTGGCGTGGGGCTCCCCTTCGCCATGGCCGCCAAGCTGGCCAGGCCCGAAAAGAAAGTGCTCGTCCTGAACGGCGACGGCGCCTTCGGCATCACGGCCGTGGACTTCGACACCCTGGTGCGCTTCAACGTGCCCGTGGTCCTGGTGATCGGGAACGACGCGGGCTGGGGGCAGATGCGAACCCCGCAGCTCATGCTCTTCGGCCAGGACCGAAGCGTGGGCACCGACCTGAGCCCCGCGGCCCGGTACGACCTTCTGGCCGAGTCCCTGGGCGGCCACGGCGAACGGGTCACCGAGCCGGACCGGATCAGGCCCGCCATCCTGCGGGCCCTGGATTCCGGCAGGCCTGCCGTGGTAGACGTGATGCTGGACCCGCGGGGGCTGGCCGACGAGGCGAACACCCGGGAGTTGGCCATCTGATGCGGAGAGGCGTTCCGCCGAGGAGATCCGACCGATGAGAAGGACGGAAGACTTCAAGACGCCATCCAATCTGCTCAAGTGAGGAAGAGCCGCAGTGCCTCGAACAAGTCTCCTTCGGGTCTTCGCGCTCCTCGTGCTGGTCGGCGCAAACGCCGCCTGCGAGCGGTCGGGCCCGCTGGAGGTGGAGTCGATCCGGCAATGGGCCGAGACCGCGGGCTACGCGTGGATCGAGGGGCCGGACGAGATTCGAAGCGAACAGGCCTTTTACGATTACGTGAACGGCGCGGCCCAGCCCATCATCGACCTGGGCTGGAAGCGCTCGGTTTACGGCGTGCTCACGCGGGAGGGGCGCCGTCTACGGCTGACCGTGCACGAGATGAAGTCCCCGAGAGAGGCCATCGCCATCTTCGACCAGAACGTGGCGGGCGACACGCAACCCGTCTCCGTCGGAGAGAAGGCCGTCACCTGGGATCGGGGCGAATTCTCCCGGGGGATCCTCTTCCGGCAGGCCGCCCTCTCCTGCGAACTCGTCTTCGAGAAGGAGGGCGGAAAAGAAGAACTCCTCGGTCTGGCCTCCTCCCTCGCGGCCCGGATGAGGTGAGGTCGACCGGATTGTGGATATCCCCACGCGGCACCTCTGCTGACGCTCGACCGCCGATTGAGCCGGTCCGCACAGAGACTCGGCATTTCGTCACTGGGGGCTTAGCATGGACGTATATACGCATTCTGAGGCAAGACAGCGTCTCGCCAGTCTTCTTGACAAGGCCGAGGCAACCGGAAAGGTTCTGATCCGCCGCCGGGACGGGTCCGCCTTTGCCTTGACGCCCGAGCGAACCAAGAAGTCGCCGCTGGACGTGCCCTCTATCCGAGCGGACATCTCCACGCAAGAATTGGTTTCGATCTTACGAAAAGAGAGGAGCAGAACGAGAGGGAGGAAGCAAAGCGCCTAGCACCTCGACCGTGGCGTTGCCCGGGGTGGTGAAAGGCCAATGTCTCTTCCGTGAGAATGTCCCTGACTCCCGAGAGATTTGAAACCAACTCCTGGGAGTGATATAAACGAAATTCGGCCCGGAGAGCGGCCGTATACAACTGCGGCGGCCATATCTGAACCGACCGGGCAAGCGTGAATCACGAGCGCCCATAGCTCAGCTGGATAGAGCGCCGGACTACGAATCCGAAGGTCGGGTGTTCGAATCACCCTGGGCGCACCAATGAAATCAAGGGGTTAGGCATCTTGCGTGACCCCTTTTTTATTCGTGGTGGGCTTATAGGTGGGCGCCGTTCCAGTAGGAACGGCCCCATCATGCCACTTGGTACCCTTCCACTACGCCTCCGTCACCGTGTTGTATCGGCAGCGACGACGAAGCAAGGCGGCAAGGGCGGGAAGAAGAGGACCGCCCATCCGCCTGAAAGCCAGGACCAGCTCTCGTAAGTCTTCAGATAGCCGGAGGCAAGACTTTCAGACACCGGCCACAGACCTTGCAATCAGCCGATCGCCTGGCTTACGATTGGACGCCATGGACCTGGATACACTCTACCCTCGCCACGCCGAAAAGCGCGTCGTGGAGGCCCTGGCCGACACCCCTGCGGCACTCATTCACGGACCTCAGCGTGGGGGAGGGGGAGTCCACCTCATGACCATCCAAAGCGAGATGGCTGCTCCGGGCGTCTGACTCCCAACCATAGGATCGCAAAGCACTTTCCCGCCCCTTCGGGCGATTCTTTTCCCCATTCAGGCGGGACAAAGGAGAAGATATGGCGGCCGACCTTCACACCTTCTTCCATCCCCGAAGCGTCGCCGTGATCGGGGCTTCGGCGGTCCCCCACAAGCCCGGCAACGACGTGATCCGCAACATTCTGGCCAACGGGTACGAAGGAGCGCTCTACCTGGTCAATCCCAAGGGAGAGGACATTCTGGGCATGAAGGCGTATTCATCCATCCAGGACCTGCCCGAGGGAATCGACCTCGCGGTGGTCATTCTTCCCGCCGCCTTGAACCCCGGGGCCGTCCGCGATTGCGCCGCCAGGGGGATCAAGGCGATCGTGCTCGCCGCCGGCGGGTTTTCCGAGGTGGATGAGAAAGGAGAGGAGCTGCAGGAAGAGCTGACCCGCGCGGTGCGGGAAACCGGGGTTCGGGTCATCGGCCCCAACACCTCCGGCCACACCTCCACTCCTCACCGTTTCACTTCCACCTTCTTTCCCCAGGGGAAGATTCCCGGCGGCCCCATTTCCTACATTGCACAGACCGGAAACTTTGCCACCCACACCATGCGCTACATCGCCACGGGCGAGAATTTCGGCGTCGCCCGCGTGGTGGGGCTGGGAAACAAGGTGGACATCGAAGAGAGCGATGTCCTGGAATACTACCGAACCGACCCGGAAACCAAGGCGGTCTTCATCTACCTCGAATCCTTCAAGAACCCCCGCCGGTTTCTTTCCATCGCAAGGGAAGTGAGCCGGGAAAAACCCGTCTTTCTCCTCAAGGGAGGCGCCACCGCGGAGGGTGCCAAGGCGGCGGTTGCCCACACCGCGGCCATGGCCGCCGAGGACCGGATCATCGACGGATTCTTGAAACAAGCCGGGATCGTCCGTATCTACCGGTATTCCCACCTCATTCTCGCCGCCAAGGCCCTGGCCTCCATGCCCCTTCCGAAAGGAAACCGGGTAAGCTTTCTCGCCCCCTCCGGGGCCATGCTCGTAGTCCTGACCGATCTTTGCCAGTCCCTGGGCCTGACAGTCCCCCCCTTCGAGGAGTCCACCCGAGAGTTTCTCCAGGGCATCAGCCCGCCGATCGTGCGCATGCGGAACCCGGTGGATATCTGGTTCGCCGCAGGGATTCACGGAGTCGAGTTCGCCTATCGCGAAGGGATGGAGGCCGCCTTGAAGGACCCCAATATCGACGCCGTGGTCCCCATCCTGCAGCTCACCGATGACACCGGCGTGCCGCCTCTGGACTTTGTGGTCGATCTGGCCAAGAAATACCGGGAAAAGCCGATCTATGTAACCTTCAGCGGCGAGAAGAAACATATGGACGCCGGGAAGGCCTTCCTCGAACCCCGGGGGGTTCCCACGTTTCCCCGGATCGAGGAACCCTTCGAGGTCTTATCCCTCCTGGCCCGCCGCCGGAGGTATATGGAAATGTCTTCCTGTATTTGATTGAATAGGATCATCCGGACTTCTGACCGGACATGGCGAGGGGTCGAAGATGCGAATCGTGCTGATCGGACAGGCTGCATTCGGCGCAAAGGTCCTGGAAAGCCTGCTGGAGAGGAATGAGGAGCTGGCGGCGGTTTATGCGATACCGGACCAACCGGGCCGGCCGCCGGACCCGCTCAAGGAGGCGGCCATGGCCAGAGGAATCCGGGTCATTCAGCCGCGAACGTACAAGGACGACGCCGTTTTTTCCGAGTACAGGACGTTCAGCCCCGAGTTGACGGTCATGGCCTTCGTCACGGCCATCCTGCCGGAGCGCTACTTCAGCGTTCCGAGATTCGGAACCATCAACTATCATCCCTCTCTTCTGCCGCGGCACCGCGGAGGGAGCGCGATCAACTGGGCCGTGATCATGGGAGACAAAAGGACGGGACTGACGATCTTCTGGCCGGACGGCGGGATCGATACCGGGCCCATTCTTCTTCAGAAGGAAATTGAGATCGGACCTGAGGACACGACCGGGACGCTCTACTTCAACCGGCTCTTCCCCATGGGGGTCGAGGCCATCCTGGAGTCGCTTGAACGGATCAAGGCCGGCAACGCGCCGAGAATACCGCAAGACGAAGCCGCGGCCACCTACGAGCCTCTTTGCAACGACCGCGTGGCCGGCATCGATTGGATGAAATCCGGTGAGGAGGTTCACAATCTCGTTCGGGGATGTGATCCCCAGCCGGGCGCCTTTACCCACTTTCGAGGCCGCAAGGTTCGCTTCTTCGGCTCCAGGCTCATAAGAGATGTTGCAGCGGCGCCGGCGCCGGGCACAATCCTCGGGATCGACGAGCAAGGCGTCCATGTTGCGGTCTCCGGGGGCAGGCTCGTCGTCGCCCGGATGAAGACCGAGACAGGCAACAAGTCGGCAGCAGCGGAGTTGGCGGCTGAGCTGGGCATCAACGTCGGCGACAGATTTTCCCCGCAGGCCTGACCCCTTCCGTTCCCCTTCTCATTCCTCTTCGTCGTCGCCGTTCTCCTCGTCCGCATCCAGCCACTCCGATTCGCCCTCCGCCATCGCCAGGGCCTCGTGGGCGGCATCCACGATGTCCTCGTCGTCCGAGCGCGTGAGCGGGCCGAGAATCTCTTCCGCCTCGGACGGGCGGATCGCGGCGACCGCGTCGATGGCGGCAAGCCGGAGTTCCTTGTCCGCGCCGGCCGCGGCGGCGAGCGCCGCCACGTGGTCCCAGGCGGCGTCCACCCCCCAGCTTCCCGCAGCGCAGACGGCCTGGTAGCGGATCTGCGGATCCCGGCTTTCCAGGGACTCGAGGATCTGCTCATCGAATCCGGGAAGGAACTGCATGCAGAAGACCGCCGTGAGCCTCCAGGCGGCCTCCCGGCCGCAGTACGCCTCGCGGACCGCGTCCGCGTGCCATTCCTGCGGGGCATGTACCGATGCCTCGAGCAGGCTCCTGCGCACCCCCTCCGGCACGCGGCCCCGGAGGTACAGGTCCCGGAGCGACCGTCGGATCCGGTCGAAGGCCGCCTCCGAGATCAGCAGATCCTCCTCATCCTCGAAGCCGAACGTGTCCGCGTGTTCGAGGGCCGGCCCCAGGGAAACGGCCGCGTTTTCACGCAGCTCTTCGGGTTCGTCCGGATTCTCCACGAGCGCCAGCAGGGCATCGGCCAGCTCGTCGTTCACGACGACCGTATCGCCGGCCAGCTCGGCTGCAAGGAGCCGATCGGATCTCTCGGCGTCCGGGTCCGTGAGAACCTCGAGGATCGTCGTGCCCGCATCCTCGGGCCATTCCCAGGGCGGGGTGTTGTTCAGGGTCTTTACGTCCATCGTCTGGCCTCCTCGTTTCAGGGGCGATCGGCCCCGTTGCCTGCCTCATTCACCGAAGCGGGGTCGGGGCGCCGGTCAGCGTGATCTCGCTTTCCTTTTCCGCGGCGATTTCGTCCGGGTGGAACGGGAACCGGTGCCAGCGACCCTGGGAATACGCCTCGGTGAAATCGGCGTAGTGCGGGCTGGCCGGATCCGTGGACAGGGAATAGGTGAGAAAGATTTCCGCGCGCACGCCGCCGCCGTCCCAGGTCACGACCTGGATATAGCTGTTGCCGAAGTCGATCCGGTAGCCCTCCGGCCCCAGCGTGTCCGGGTTGATCTCGCGTTCCGTATCCTCTGCGATCGTGAACGCGCCGATCGAGCCTCCCGCGCCGAAGATCGGGATCGCCGGGTCGTTGACGCCCGCGTGCTGCACCTCGCCCAGGGGCGCTTCAAAGGGAATCCCCGCCCCCTCGATCCGGGTCTGCGCATCAAAGAGCGCCTCCCGCACATCAGGCCGCGAGGTATTCAGGCCCCTCGGCGTATTGACCGGATCCTGGATGTCGAACGGCACGGTCCAATAGTCGGACGAGAGGGTGAGCAGGTTGGCCCAGAATTCCTTCCAGACAGGAAAGCCCACCGAGGTGAGCTTCGCCGCGCCGTCCCATTGCGAGATCGCGCGGCAGGCGGCCTCGGTGTCATAGCCCCCGGCCCGGGGGCAGAGGTCGCTCAAAACGGAGGCCTGCGCAAGCTCCCCGCTGTAGATTTGCGCCGAAAGCACGATCTCCTTCAGCTTCTCCGGGTCGAATCGGTTCGGGCCGCCCAGGCCGTCGGAGCCGTCGAGCCGCCTCTGAATCTGGAGAATACCCTTGCGCGTGCGCAGCGACCGCGCGGTGCCTTCGGCGCCAATGATGCGGCTGTAGCCGGTCACCGGCTCGGCCGGGTTGGTGAGCCAGTAACTGTCGTTCATGTTGGCGACCCAGTCCTCGCGCTCCAGCGTGGGCAGGCGGCCCGGCCCGAAGATGCCCGGCGCCGGCGCGTCCGGGTCGGTGCCCCACTGACACTCTTCGCGGCTTCCGTCCAGCAGCGGCAGGCCCGGCACGAGCAGACCCACGAGCTCGCTGTAGAGCGGCACCGCGCACCGCCTCGCCTGTTCGTCCGTCACGTTGGGCACGACGCTCACGTCCCCGTAGTAGGCATCGCCTCCCGGCCCCGAGGCGACGGTGTTGACCCACGGGACCCCGAGCACGCTGGCATGGAGCCTCTTGAACTCATCCAGGCCCTGTGCCTTGTTCCATGCGAAGAACTGGGTCAGGACCCGATCGTTCTCGAAATTGGCGTCCCGCAGCGTGAACGCGGTCGACCGGCTCCAGCCCAGGACGGGTAGCTTTCCTAACTTGAGCACGAACATCGGGCCGTACCGGGAGCGGTAAAGCGTCCGCCGCCGGGTGCCGGTCGATCCGTCCGGGTTGAGCACCTCCACGGAGAGAGGCACGGCCTTCATGTCCTCGGCGCGGCCCTCGTACACATACCGCGTCGGATTCCCCTGGCTGAGCGATAGCCTGTACATCGTGAACCGGTAAGCCGTCGAAACCGTGTGGCTCCACGCCAGGCGATCGTTAAAACCGATCATCACGACCGGCGCCCCGAACAGGGAGACGCCCGCAATGTCGATCGTTCCCGGCAGGGTCAAATGCGCGAGATAGAACCGCTCGGTTCCCACCCAGGGGAAGTGGGGGTTCCCGAAGAGGATCGGCTCGCCGCCCGTTGCCTCGGGGCCCAGGGCGTACATGTTGCTGCCCAGGCCCTTGCGGCGAAGGCGCCCGAAGGGGCGCTCCTCCGGGGCCATTTGTCGGAACGCCTCGATCTGCCGGGCCGGATCCTCCGGGGACACGGCCGCGCCGAAGCCCGGCGGCGCGGCCGTCGCGATCTCCGTGATCAGGGCCTCCGAGCCGGCCACTATGGCGAGGCGGATGAAACGCCTGTACATGTCCTCGTCCGTGATCGGCGCGAGATAGGGGGCCTCCGCGCAGGCGGCCTGTTCACCGGGGTGTTCGCCCGCCTGCAGTTCCTCGATATAGCGGTTGAACCCGTCCACGAATCCGTGCACCACCCGCCGGACCTCCGGGGAAGCCGCGTCGCGAAAACGCCGGACCGCTGCCGCATCGGCCATGAATTTCCAGAAGAAATCGCTGTCCACGTTGTTGGGAGCCACCTCCACAGCCGGGATCACGTAGGTGCCGTCGCCGCCCCAGTACCTGGAGCGCTCCCCCCGGATGGCGACAAAATCCTCCATCATGGTGCACAGGTTGTCCTGGGCAAAGGCGTATCCGTACCCGTACCCGAGGCTCCCGAGGTCGGGCGCGTTGACGTGGGGGATCCCGTAACGCGTCCGTGTGACCGTGACCTGGTAGTCCGCCGCCGGCTGCGCGGACTGCGGGCCGTCCTCGCCTCCGCAAGCGGCCAGCATCGCTGCTGCGGCAAGCATCGCCCATCCCACCCTCCTTGCCATTTGCCCCTCCCCTGAAGAAGAAAGCCCGTTTCGCGCAAAAGAACTCTGCCGGAAACACGGGCGAGGCCCTGACCGCCCGGATGACCCGCAGTCTGCCAGAAGCGCCCGGGGGGATCAAGGAAACTTGGGCAAGGATCCTCCTTCATCGAGTTCCCGTCTTCGATCCGGGGAATCCTAGCATCCCAAGGAGGCATCTTCCTCTGTGAGAGGGGTTCGGGATGATCCGGATCGTGGAGGTCGGACCCAGGGACGGGCTGCAGAACGAGACCGCACCGGTTCCGACCGGGGCAAAGGTCGCGTTCGTGGATGCCCTGTCCGCGACCGGGGTAGACGAGATCGAGGCGAGCGCGTTCGTCTCTCCCCGCTGGGTGCCCCAACTCGGGGATGCGGAGGAGGTCTTCCGCCGGATCTCCCGGAGGCGGGGCGTGACCTATTCCGCGCTCGTTCCGAACGAGCGGGGGCTCGACCGGGCCCTCGAGGCAAGGGTCGACAGGATATCGGTCTTCACGGCCGCAAGCGAGACCTTCAACCGCAAGAACATCAATGCCTCGATCGAGGGGTCGCTTCAGCGGTTCCGGCCGGTGGTGGAGCGCGCCCGAGCCTGCGGGCTGCCGGTTCGGGGGTACGTCTCCACCGCCTTCTGGTGCGCCTTTGAGGGCCGCATCGCGCCGGAGGCCGTGGTCGGCGTGGTGGAGAGGCTCACGGACGTGGGCGTCAGCGAGGTCTCGATATCCGACACCGTCGGCAAGGCCTCCCCGGACGAGGTCAGGGGGCTTCTCGACCTGCTTCTGCCAAGGCTCCCGCCCGACCGGGTCGCCATGCACTTCCACGACACCTACGGCCGAGGCGTGGAGAACGTGCTGGCCTCCTGGTCGTGCGGGATCCGGATCTTCGACGCGAGCGCCGGAGGCCTGGGCGGCTGCCCTTACGCGCCCGGGGCCACGGGCAATGTGGCCACGGAAGCCGTGGTGGAGGCGCTGCGGGGTATCGGGGAGGCGGTGGGTGTAAACCCGGATCGGTTGAAGAAGGCCCGGCGCCTCCTGGATCCGTATCTTGCCGAGGAGCGCCGCACACTGCCCAGGGACGGCTCACCCGCCTGTGCGGCGTGCGAGTTCTCCCGCGGAGAGGTCTGCTGCGGCCGCAGGGAGGTACGCGAATGATTCGTCTCGAGGAGACCATCGAGGTCGGCCGGCCCATCAAGGAGGCGTTCCGCTATACAGCGGATTTCCAGAACCTCGAGCAGTGGGACCCGGGCGTCTCGCACTCGAAGAAGCTCACTCCGGGACCGCCCGGGAAGGGGACGGAGTACCGGGTGGTGGTCAAGTCCGGTCCGTCGCGAATCCCGATGCGCTACGTGGTGACCGAGTACGCGCCCCCGGACCGGGTCGTCCTCGAGGGGGAGGGCGCCAGGATCCGGGCTGTCGATTCCATCACCTTCGAGCCCACGGGCTCCGGAACCCGGATCCGCTACGTGGCGGACCTGTCCTTTTCGGGGTGGCTCGCCTCGGCCGAACCCCTGATGCGGGGGACGCTCGACCGGGTGGGGAAAAGGGCGGTCCGGGGGCTCGAGGCGGCCCTGAACGAACGCGGGAGAACGCCCGATCAGAAGGCGCTCAATCTCCTCCTGGACCGGGCGGTCCTGCCCGGGCTGGTGCGTTTCTCGCGCCTCGGCTACAAATGGCAGAGCCGCCGCTGGGCCCCGGCCTCGGCCTCGCTGGAAGGCAGGTCGGCCGTGGTCACGGGCGCAACGTCCGGCCTCGGCCGGGCCGCGGCCCTGGGCCTGGCAAGAAAGGGCGCCCGGGTCATCCTGGTCGGGCGCAATGCGGAGAAGACCGAGGAGGCGCGGCGGCAGATCGCGGAGGAGACCGGCAACCCGGAGGTCGGCTTCCAGATCGCCGACCTTTCCCTCATGGACGAGGTGCGCGGGCTTGCAGAAAGGCTGCTTGCAGAGGAGCCTGCGATTCATGTTCTGGTCAACAACGCGGGCGCCCTCTTTCCGGACAGGGCGCGGACCCGGGAAGGGATCGAGCGGACCCTGGCGCTGGACCTGCTCAGCCCGTTCCTGCTGACGAATCTGCTCCTGCCCCGAATGACCGAGTCGCGGCCTGCCCGGATCGTCAACGTGTCTTCCGGCGGGATGTACACGCAGAGGATCCGGGTCGACGATCTGCAGTACGAGAAGGGCAGGTACAGCGGGAGCGTCGCCTATGCCCGCGCCAAGCGGGGCCTGGTGATCCTGACCGAAATGTGGGCCGGGGATCTCCAGGGCAAGGGCGTGGTCGTCCACTCCATGCACCCGGGCTGGGCCGACACACCGGGCGTATCCTCCTCGCTTCCGGCCTTCTACAAGGCTACGAAGAAGATCCTTCGCACGCCCGAGGAGGGGGCCGATACGATCGTGTGGCTGGCCGCGTCCCGGGAGGCCGCGCTCTCGACGGGCAGATTCTGGCTGGACCGCCAGCCCCACACGACCCACGTGTTTCCGGGCACGCGGGAGACGGAGGCGGAGCGAAAGCGGCTCTGGGAGGAACTGGAAAGGCTCTCCGACTGGCGGCGTGCTGCATAGTGTCGTGCGTCTGGCGCTACCTGGCGTATCTTGCGACCCTGAAAGCCGCCAAAAAGGCTGCGCCGGCAGGAATCCAGAAAGGCAAAGAGACTCCATTCCGGGTCAAGCCCGGAATGACAAGCGACGTAAGGGGGTTCGGGCGCAGCGCACTTGTGGGACAAATGGGCCGGCCCGATCAGGAGATCTCCCTGTCCCCGCCGAAGTACTTCATGAACTGGACGCGCTCGTAAACCGCGGGATTGGCGCTCTTCTCCTGGCTCATCTTTCCGCGGAAATCCTCGATCTTGCCGTAGCCCTTCCGGTTCATCCAGGCCTGGAGATCCTGAAGCATCGTCCCGATGTGCTTCTTTCCATTCCGGTACAGGGCCGAGACGACCTGCACGGCCTTTGCGCCGGCCAGCAGTTGCTTGATCAGGGCCTGACCGTCGTGCACGCCCGTCGACGCGGCCAGGTCGCAGTCGACCTTCTGGGACATCAGGGCGATCCACCGCAGCGAAAGGTGCAGTTCGCCCGCGGTGCTGAAAACGTTCTTGGGGACCACCGTGAGCTTGTCGATGTCGAAGTCCGGGCTGTAGAAACGGTTGAACAGCACGAGCCCCTTGATCCCGGTTCCGGAGAGCCTCCGGATCACGGATCCCAGGGAAGTGAAATAGTGGCTGATCTTGAGCGCAACCGGGATGGATACTTCTTTCTGCACCTTCCGCACGATCTCGAAATAGGTCCTTTCCATCTCCTCCGCGCTGCGGGTCAGGTCGGTCGGAAGGAAGAACATGTTCAGTTCGAGGGCGTCCGCGCCCGCCTCTGCGATGTTCTTGGCATAGTAGGTCCACTCGTGAGAGTAGGTGCAGTTGATGCTCGCGATCACAGGAATCGATACCGTGCGTTTGGCCTCCCGGATGAGGTCCGTGTACTTGTCGATCTTGGCTCCTTTGATCTCGTAGTCGTAGTAATCGAACTGATCCATGTTCAGGCCCTTGGAAGCGGCCTCCTTCAGGACGTCGTCCATTTCGTAAACGATCTCCTCCTCGAAGATGGACTTGAGCACGACCGCTCCGGCACCCGCCTCTTCCAGTTCCTTCACCGCCTTCGCGGACGCGCTCAGCCCGGAGCTGCCCGCAATCACGGGGTTCCTGAGATCCAATCCCATGAATCTCGTCGATAGATCCGCCATCCTCGGGTCTCCTCTTCTTTTTCCGTCCCGGTTTCGTTCGATCCGCACCGGCCGGGCCCAGGCTCCAGCCCCACGACGACCCGGCCGCCACTGAGATGGATGACCCAGGGCCCGGTTTGGATGCTAAAAAGCCCGGGGAGCGCCCTCCCCCCTCGGGCCGGGGAATCTGAAACTCCCCTTCTTTTACGAGCATCTTAGATTGTTGACACCCGGATTCCGGCGGCAAACCTTCCCCCAACGCAAACGCTTCAGCATACAGGAAACGCTATGGTAGAGATGATCGAAGGACTCGATCCGGTCCTGCTTTCACGCATCCAGTTCGCCTTTACAGTATCCTTTCACATCCTGTTTCCCGCATTCACGATCGGGCTCGCCAGCTGGCTGGCCGTGCTCGAGTGGAGGTGGCTGCGAACCGGCAACGCCGTCTATGCGGAGGTGTACCGCATGTGGGTGAAGATCTTTGCGGTCACCTTCGGCATGGGGGTGGTTTCCGGCGTGGTCATGTCCTTTCAATTCGGCACCAACTGGGCCGTCTTTTCGGACCGGGTCGGCAACGTGCTGGGCCCCCTGCTGGGCTACGAGGTCCTGACGGCCTTCTTCCTGGAAGCGTCGTTCCTGGGCGTCATGCTCTTCGGCTGGAACCGGGTCAGCCCCCGGATGCATTTCGCATCGACCCTGATCGTGGCCACGGGAACCCTGGTCTCCGCCTTCTGGATCCTCTCGGCGGACAGCTGGATGCAGACGCCTGCCGGCTTCCGCGTGGCGGAAGACGGCCTCTATCACCCGACAAGCTGGCTGGAGGTCATCTTCAACCCCTCGTTTCCGAACCGGTTCGTGCACATGGTGACGGCCGCGTACCTGACCACCGCATTCGTGGTCGGCGGCATCGGCGCCTTCTACCTGTGGCGGGGTCGCCACACGAGTCACGCCCGCGTGATGCTCGGAATGGCCATGATCATGGCGGTCCTGGTCGCACCCGCGCAGCTCCTGCTCGGGGACCTGCACGGACTGAACACCCTCGAGCACCAGCCGGCCAAGGTATCGGCCATGGAAGGCCTCTGGGAGACCCAGCGGGGGGCGCCGCTCAAACTCTTCGGCTGGCCCGATCAGCAGGGGGAGACCACCCGGTATTCCGTTGAAATCCCCAAGCTCTCGAGCCTGATCCTCACCCACAGCCTGGACGGCGAGGTCAAGGGGCTCAAGGACTGGCCCCCGGAGGAGCGCCCGCCGGTGGCCTGGGTCTTCTGGTCTTTCCGCGTGATGGTGGGCCTCGGGATGCTGATGATCCTGACGGGAGTGGCCGCCCTGGTGCTCTACCTGCGAAAGCGCCTGTTCGACACGCGCTGGTTTCAGTTTTGGTGCATGGCCCTGACGCCTGCCGGCTTCGTGGCGGTCCTGGCGGGATGGTTTGTCACCGAAATCGGAAGGCAGCCGTATGTCGTCTACAACTTCCTGCGAACCCAGGAGGCCGGCTCTCCGGTGACGGGCCCGCCCATCGTCCTGTCCCTCGCCGCATTCGTCCTCACGTACGGCTTCGTGTTCGGCGCCGGGACCTATTACATCCTGCGGCTTATCGGCAAGGGGCCCGGTACGGGGGAGGAACCTTACGGCGCCCACGGGGTAAAGAAGCCGCCCCTGGTCACGGGCCTGCTTTCAAGAAAAGGAGACCGGAATGTTTAGCTTCGAGGGTTTTCTGGACCTCCCGCTCATCTGGTACGGGCTGATCGGAACGGCCCTGTTTCTTTACGTCCTGCTCGACGGCTTCGATCTCGGGGTGGGGATCCTGTTTCCTTTCGCTCCCTCGGAGGAATGCCGGGATCGAATGATGAACTCCATCGCGCCCTTTTGGGACGGAAACGAGACCTGGCTCGTGCTGGGCGGCGGCGGTCTGTTCGCCGCCTTTCCGCTCGCCTACTCGATTCTCATGCCCGCCCTCTACATACCGGTCATCCTGATGCTGCTGGGGCTCATCTTCCGCGGCGTGGCCTTCGAGTTCCGGTTCAAGGCGACCGGCAAGTCGAGGCGGGTCTGGGACTATGCCTTCCATTTCGGATCCCTCGCGGCGGCCTTCATGCAGGGCATGATCCTCGGGGCCTTCGTGCGAGGCATCGAGGTGGAAGGACGAAGCTTTGCCGGCGGCCCCTTCGATTTTCTCAACGCCTACAGCGTGATGACGGGTGCGGCCGTGGTCTTCGGCTACGCCCTTCTGGGGGCCACCTGGCTGGTCATGAAGACCGACAAGATCACGCAGGACTGGGCGCGCAAGAGCGCCTCCTACGTGCTGGGCTATGTGGGCGTCTTCCTGGGAATCGTCAGCGTGAGCATGCCCATGATGAATGCGGACGTGAGGGCCTTGTGGTTCAGCCTGCCGAACCTGCTCTACCTCCTTCCCGTGCCCCTGATCACCGCCTCCCTCTTCGTCGCGATCTGGCGGGACCTGCACCGGGGAAGGGAATACCGGCCTTTCTTTCTGAGCGTCGGCGTGTTCCTGATGGGATACTTCGGCCTTGCGATCAGCCTGTGGCCGTGGCTCGTGCCCTTCGAGGTCAGCTTCCGGCAGGCGGCGGCGACGGCCACCTCCCAATCGCTCCTGCTTGTCGGCACCGCCGTCATGCTCCCGGTCGTGCTCACCTACACCGGATTCTGCTACTACCTCTTCCGGGGAAAGGTCTCCCATGAGAGCGCCTACTGAGAGACAGAGGCAGTGGCTCTGGTTCGCCGCCCTGTGGTGCTCCGGGCTGGCGTCCGCTGCGCTCCTGGCGCGTCTTGTCCGGTGGGTGATCGCGGCCGGATGAGGCTCAGAAGAACAGGTCGAGGTAGTCGGTCACGGCCATCAAGGCCCGGGAACGCTCCTTCTGCTCCTTGAGGCTCTTACGGGTCATTTCGGAGGCATGGCGTTCCAGCCGCTCGAGAAACGCCCGTTCGAACCCCCGAGCAAAATCCGCATCCTCGACCACAACCAGATTCTCGCTCTCGATGAAACAGCTCCGCATCGACAGGTTGAAAGAGCCGACTGCGGCCCATCGTCCGTCGATCAGGAACTCCTTGGCATGCAGGTAGGGCCTCGGGTCCTTCTCGTCCTTTGGACCGCGCATCTCAAAGATCCGAACCCCCGCATCGAGGAGCGGCTCGCAGTAGCGCAGCGTGATCGAGTGGCCGGCGGAGAAGCCGACCTCCTGGCCGGTACGACGGGAATTGGTCAGGATCCGGACATCGACACCCCTCCCCGCCGCCTCAATCAAGGCCTCGCGAAGAAGGCTCTCCGGAAGCACCAGGTACTGCGAACTGATGAACACGCGCTTGCGCGCGAGCTGGATGGCCGTGACGATCGTCTCCATCGTTTGATACTCGCCCAGCCACGGGCGGGACTGCACGAACCGCAGATTGAGGTTCCCGCAGCGGCGGCGGCGTCCGCGGATCCTCGCAGGGGATGCATCCTCCCCGAGGTTCCGGGCGAAGAACTCCCAGTTCCGCAGGAATCCGGCTTGAACATCCGCCACCACCGGCCCTTCGAGCAGCAGATCCAGATCGATCCAGTGCGTGAAATACCGGTCTTCGAGGTTTCGGCCTCCCACGACGGCCCGCGCGCCGTCCGCCACGAGGACCTTTTCGTGGGCGGCGTAGGTGAGCCCGGGCAGAGAGGGCAGGTCGGTGTACCGCCGAACGCCGACCTGCCCTCTGGCGGCAAGGCGCGTTTCGCTCTGGGACAGGCGCACATGGTCCCGCTCGATTCGATCCAGCCACTTCCGGGAGCGCTGGCCGACCGACGGGACCTGCCGTTTGTCCCTGCCGAGAAGCGCGTCCTCCCCCACAAGGATCACGTTCACCCCCGTGTCTCCACGGACCACTCGCTCGAAGACGCCCTGCAATTCCCGGAGGATCTCCCCGAGCCCCTGTCTCCCCTCCAGCATCTCTTCCACCCTCTCCGTGAAGCCCTGAAACTCCCTTCCGACCCTGTGGAGCCCGAGACGCACGAGCGTGAGGGGGGAGACCGCGAGCTGGGAGTTCAGGTTGACCAGGGCGTTCACCTCCACCCCTTGCGCGGCCTTCTCGAGCACGGCCTCCAGGAATCGCCCGCAGAGCCCTTCCATGGCCATGGTATAGATCTGCAGGTTGATCTGCCGCCTTGCCGACTCGACGAGCCGCATTCTCGCCTCCATGGCTGCGGCTCCGGAGGAGAGGGCCTCCACGCGGTTGCCGGGGACGGCCCGGGACCCGCTCACCCGATCCAGAACGGTCCGGGACGATGGGGAGAGGATGGAGCCCCTCCCGGGGGAACGTTTGTAGAAGACGCTCAGCGGAGCCGTCCCGGCGCCGGAGTTCCCGCGGGAATCCTTGGCCAGGATCCAGAGGGCGTGCCGACCGGGGTCGGCAAGGGGCGGCACCCGAAACGAGACTGCGTAAAGCCCTTCGCGGGTGCCGGCGATTCCTTCTTTCTTGACGAACCGCATCGGTTCTTCCGGGCTGCCGCCCAGGGAGGAGAGATCGATCGTGACACTCTCGATGCCCACATCGTGAGCGGGCGAGAAGACCAGGGCCTCCACACGCACCCGGCCCTTCCCGTTGTTCGGCACGCGCTCCGGTCGCACCCGGATGTTCTTCACGGTCAAGGCGCCGGTCCGGTCCACGCCCGCAACCCCCTTTGCGGCAAGATGCCCTCTGGCCCCTGGATGCGGATTCTATCAGGAAAGACCCGCTTCATCGAGCCTTCCTGCACGCTGCGGTCAGGGGCCGGCCCCGGAGGGTGAGCCGGGAACGGTTGGTCGGGTTTTCCCCGGCTATTCGAGCAGCGTCTCTGCGGTGGGGATGAGCCTGACGCCGATGCCCCGCTCGCCGGTCCAGGCAACCTCGCCCTTGATCTTGACCGGGCTTGGATGCTCGGGGAACGAGATGACGAGGGATACGTCCGGACCGGCGGGCACGGCCCGCGCGTTCTCGATGAAGGCGCCTTGCGCGCTGATGTTCTTGATGAACGACCGGAAGGCGCAGCCCTGCATGACAAAGTCCACGAGCAGGAAGCAGGGTATCCTGGGAAAGAGCCTTCTCTCGTGACGAATACGTTCCTCGGGCGCGGTGGGAGGAGAATCTTCCGTCTGGCCGCCCATGCGGCCCATCAAATCTTTGAGGCGGGCTGCAAACGACATCTGCTCAGGCTCGATCACCCAGATCCTCATGGTCCCACTCCTCTTCGGAAGGGTGGCCGCCGAACTGCGGCCTGAAGGGCAACGGAATGCAAGATCCGTGCGAAACAGGGTTTGAGACACTTTCTTGTTCATAATCAGATGCTTGTCGCCTAATCCGGATGCCGATCGACCGAGGGGAATTGGAAGTCCGGGATCGCGATTGGGAAAGGAAATGCCCATGCCCCGCCCTTCGGTCGAGGCCCTCCTCCCTGCCGGCTGCGATTGGCGGCAGGATTCGCCGTGTGTTAGGATTTGCGTTCGCGGGCGAAAAGAGGCGATCCGCTGGCGGGGGAAGGAGCGACAGCATGCAGCCATTGGATACGGTCATCATCGGCGGCGGGCTCGGGGGGCTCACCTGCGCGGCCGCCCTGGCCCGAAAGGGCAAGCGGATCCTCCTCGTGGAGAAGAATCCGGTCCTGGGCGGAACCCAGGCGACCTACAAGCGGGGGGCATTCGTGATCGAGCCCTGCCTGCACGTCATGGTGGAGGCAGGCCCGGACGGCGCACTGACGAAACTGCTCGACCGGCTGGGGCTCGGGGAGCGGGTCGCCTTCTCCAGGTTCAGCCCGACGAGCCAGTTCGTCTTCCCGGACCGGAGGGTCACGGTTCCTGCCGACGGAAAAGGGTACATCGAGACGCTCAAAGGCCTCTTCCCGGGCGAGGCCGCCGGGATCGACGGCATCTTCGACCGCATGCTCCGGATCGCCCGAGGCCTGGGCGATGCGCCGGCCGCGGACCCGCTGGTGGCGCGTTACGGGGGCAAGGTCTTTCGGGATCTGCTCGATGAATTCGCCGGCGACGTCAGGCTCCGGGCCCTTCTAGCCGGGTACGGTACCTATTTCGGGCTTCCCCCTTCCCGGATCTCGAGCCTTCTCGTGGCCGCCTTCACGGCCTCCATCGTCTTCGGCGGCGGATATCTGCCCGCGGGGGGCATCCGGAGGCTCGTCGACAGCCTCGAACAGGCGATCGTAGAAAGGGGCGGGGAGATTCGAAAGAAGGCCCCCGTGAAGGCGGTCTGCGTTCGGCAAGGCCGGGCCGAGGGCGTCATCCTGGAGAGCGGGGAGGAGATCGCGGCAAAGGCCGTTGTTTCGAACGCGGACGCCCGCACCACCTTCTTCTCCCTGGTCGGAGAGGAGCATTTGGCGGCCTCCTTCGTCGAGCGCCTCCGGGCGATCCGGCCCATGTGCTCCTCCTTCAACGTATTCCTGGGCGTGAAGGCGGAGGGCCTGGGCCTGGAGGCCATGGCCCCGGCCGTTTGCTGTCTGCCGAACTACGATCTCGACGGCCAGTACGAGGCCATGCGGAGAGGGGAGATCGAGGCGAACAACTTCTGGATCGGCCTGCCCACCCTCACCAACCCCTTCCTGGCGCCCGAGGGACACCACTTGGTCGTCCTCTACGCAACGGTTCCGTACCGGCCTGCCGGAATCTCCTGGGAGGAGGACAAGGAGGCGTTCACCCGCCGTGTGATCGACCTGGCGGAAAAGGCGATCCCCGGCCTCAAGCGGAACATCGTGATGACGGACGCCGCCTCTCCGGAGACGCTCGTCCGCTACACGGGGAACAGCGAAGGCGCCGTTGCGGGATGGGAGTGCAGCCCGGAGGCGGACGCCCTGCGGCCTGCCAACCGGACACCCGTGGACGGGCTCTTCCTGGCGGGCCACTGGACCGTTCCCGGGCCGGGCACCGGGAGCGCCATGCAGTCCGGCCTGATCGCGGCAGACCTGATTCCCTGACCTGCTACCCCTCGTCGGGGCCCGCGATCCGCTCGCACAGATAGGCGTGGTAGTTCACGCTCTGGTCCGGAAGCTCGGGGTCCGGCACCTTGCCCCATTTCCGGACCCACTCCTTGGCGAATTTCTCCACGGCCTCGTCGCCGAACACCGCCTCGAAGCCCTTTAGGTCTTCGACATAGAGCAGATCGAAGTGGGTGAACGAGGGAGCGCCCACCTTCGGCTCCACGACGCGCCAGTTCGCGTAATGCTTCACGGCGGCCCTGCTGTTGAAGAATGGATTGTCCACCTCCCGGAGCCACCGATGGTATGCCTGCAGATCCGTGTCTTCGCGGGGGGTGTAGGTAAGCAGGAGCATGACGCCGGTCCTGGCCATGGGGAGCCCCTCCTCTCGTACACGGAAAGAACTTCTTTCCTCTACAGATTCTTGCGCATCACGGACCAGTTCGGATTGTTGCAGATCTCGCAGTCCGGCCCGTCGCCGAAAAACGCCTCGCGTGCCTCCTCGCGGCCGAAGAGCTCGCCGCAGAACCAGGCTGTGAGATACCCGCGCATCATCCCGGCATCCATGAGCGGGGTCAGATGGTCCGCCCCCTGGGCAATCCCGTAGATGGTGGGCACCAGGGCAGGGTCGTACGTCGATGCGGTCACCCACGATGCGGGAACGATCCAGTCCTCGGAGCCTGCGACGAGAAACATGGGTCCTTTGAGCTCCAGCACCTTTCCCGGCGTGGGCTCGATCGGGGCCGTGCAGGTGATCCTCGGATCCGTTCCTGCGTTGATCGTGCCCCCGCCGCCCTGGGAGTGTCCCGTGGCACCGATGTGGTCGATATCGAGCTTGCCAAAGAAGATACTGCCCTCCCGGCCGTTCTCCTCGATCAGCCAGTCCACGCCTTCCAGCATTTCCCGGCCCGAGCCGGTCATGGTGCTGGTCGATGCAATGACGACAAAGCCATGGGAAGCGAGATGATCGAGGAATTCCTGGTAGAAGGCGGGGACGGCAAAGGTGCCGTTCCCCCAGGTGATGATCGGGTGCTCATCGTCCGCCATCTCCGAGGGATGGAACAGCTCGAAACCCGGAATCGATGACCGGCTCGTCTCGAACGGGCCGCGTGCCGCATACTCGATCTCAATCTGTCCGACCGGATCCGGCCCGGGCGTGCAGGAGAAGAGCAGAATGCAGAACAACACGGAAGCGAATCGTTGGATAGGGGTGTACATGTCGTACCTCCTGCGGGGAGCGGGTCCTTTGTGAAAGGGAGCCGGGGAACGGCTCCCTGCTCTTCCTTAGATATCACTTCCTCCCGGTTCGTTCCAGATTCGCCTGCTTCCTCGGGGAATCCGAGTGCCACGGTTTCCCGGGTGCCCTCCCGCCTTTGACCCAAGACCGCGGCTGCCTCTATACTGGACGATGCATCCGCCTGAAAGGAATGCCGGCAGGCACTCACCCGCAATCTGGAGGAAACCCCATGGGGCTCTTGAAAATCGACGAGAGCAAGTGTCAGAAGGACGGAATCTGTGCGGCTTCCTGCCCCACGGGCATCATCCGGCTCCGGGACGGGAACGGCTTCCCGGAAATGGTCCCGGGCGGCGATCCGATGTGCCTGGTCTGCGGCCATTGCGTGGCCGTCTGCCCCCACGGCGCCCTGGACCACGAACGCATGCCCCTCGAGGCTTGCCCGCCCATCAAGAAAGATCTCGAGATCGGCTCGGAACAGGCCGTGCAGTTCCTCCGGTCCCGAAGGTCCATCCGGATCTTCCGGGACAAGCCGGTCGAGAAGGAGAAGATCCGAAGACTGATCGAGATCGGTCGCTATGCGCCGACCGGAAGCAACACCCAGCGGGTCGAGTGGATCGCATTCACCGACAAGGAGAAGATCAAGTCGCTGGCCGGACTGACCGTGGACTGGATGCGCCATCTGCTCGAAGCAAATCCTCAATCCGTGCCCTTTGCCTACGCACCGCTGATCATTGCCGCCTGGGATGCGGGCATCGACGCGGTCCTGAGAAGCGCGCCGGCCCTGGTTGTGGCCGTCGCCCCGGAGGAGGCGTTGAACGGCCTGGTGGACCTGAGCCTTGCCCTCTGTTACCTGGAGCTCGCCGCCCCGAAGTTCGGCCTGGGCACATGCTGGGCAGGGATGCTGCGGCGGGGACTCCTCCACTCGCCGGAGCTCAGGGAGGCCGTGGGGATTCCTGATGGCTATCCCCATTTCTACCCGATGATGATCGGCTATCCCAAGTTCGGCTACCACCGCCTGCCGGAACGCAAACCGCCCAAGATCACCTGGAGGTAAGCGCCATGGAAGAACCGCTGGTGCTCGAGGTCTTCTCCGACTACATCTGACCCTGGTGCTACTTCAGTACCGGGCGTATTGAAAGACTGAAACAGGAGTACGGGGTCCGGGTCAAATGGATCGCCTTTCCCCTGCACCCCGAGACGCCGGAGGAAGGCTGGAGCCTGGAAGAGCTCTTCGGCGGGCAGCCGGTGGACATCCCGGCCATGCTGGGCCGGTTGAGACAGGTCGCGGACGAACTCGGCCTTCCGGTGCGGGAGCGAACCCGCGTCTACAACAGCAGGCGGGCCACGGAACTGGGCAAGTGGGCCGAGGCCCAGGGCCGGGGAGACGCGTTCCACGATGCTGTCTTTCGCGCCTATTTCGCGGAAGGGCGGAACATCTCCGAGGTGGCGGTTCTCAGGGAAATCTGCGCCTCTCTGGGCCTGGACCCGGACGAGGCGGAGCGGGTCGTGGCCGAGGGCACGTGCCGCGGCGAGGTCGACGCGGACTGGGATTACTCCCGCAGGCTCGGGGTCACGGCCGTGCCGACCTTTCTCGCCGGGGGCCGGGCCGTGGTCGGGGCCCAGCCGTACGAGGCGCTGGAGAGGCTGATTCAAGTAGCTCGGGGGCAAGGTCCTGAAGGTGAAGGTCACGGAGGCGAATCGCCCGCGGACAAAGGGTCAGGGGAAGGAGGCGCCGCATCATGACGGAAGACGTGTACCGAAGACTCTGTGATACGATGTCCAAGAGAGGCGGCCGGTATCCGGGAAGGGACATGCCGCAGTTCTATGCCATGGCCCGTGTCCTTTTCACCGAAGAGGAGGCCGCGGTGTCGAACGCGATGCCCAGGGGCTTCAACACTGCGGCCGCCATCGCCGAGGCCATGGGAAGGACCGCAGAAGAGGTGGCGCCGATACTCGAGTCCATGGCCGACAAGGGGCTTTGCAGTGCCGGGGAGCTGCAGGGAACCCGCTTCTACGGGGGGCTGCCCTTCGTGCCCGGCATCTTCGAGTTCCAGTTTCTTCGCGGAACGAACACGGAAAGGGACAGGAGGCTGGCCAAGCTGATCCGTGACTACAAGGAGGCCTTCGACGCCCGTGAGGGGCCGCCCAGGATCACCTTTCCCGGAGAACGGGTATCCCGGTCGATCGGGTGATCAAGGCAGAGAACACCGTCCACACGTACCACCAGGTGGCCTCCTACATCGACAGGTACGAACCGCTCGCCGTGGGAACCTGCTTCTGCCGGCACCAGGCCAGGCTGATCGATGAGGGCGACCACTGCGGGAAGCCGGATGACGTGTGCATGCAATTCGGTGCAGGGGCCCAGTTCGTGATCGACAGGGGCATGGGCAGGAAGGTCACCAAGGAGGAGGCCCTGGAGATCCTGAAGAAATCAGAGGAGGCGGGGCTGGTTCACGCTACGGTCAACCGGCAGGAGATCGACTTCCTGTGCAACTGCTGCCCCTGCCACTGCATGATCCTGAAGACGGCCCTGGCCCAGCCCAGGCCCGCGCTCGCCTTGAATTCAGGGTTCATGCCCGTCTGGGACACGGATCTCTGCACCGCCTGCGAGACATGTATCGAGCGTTGTCCGACCTCCGCGGTCTCCATGGGGGCCGAGTACGTACCCGCAGTGAACCTGGACCGATGCATCGGCTGCGGGGTGTGCGCAACAGGCTGCCCTGAAGAAGCCATCCGGCTGGAAGAAAGACCTGGCATACCCGTGCCCCCCATCGACCAGAAGGCCCTGAGAGAGGCGATCAAGGCCAGCCGGGGCTAAGGGCCGTTCTTTATCCGTCCCCGTTCTTTATCCAGGTACAGCGGGCTAAGGAGCGGGCTCGACCAGGACGAACTGAAGAACCAGAGGGGGGGTTGAGTCGTTACGTCTACTGTCCACGGCGGTAAACTCGTACGTATAGGTGCCTGCCACACAGTTGGTCTGGACACGCGCATCGAAAAGTATCGTTCCCTGGCTCTGTCCGACCGTGTAGGAACGTACGTCAATGGAAATCTCGCTCAAGGGATCTTCCCCACATTCCTGGGTGCCGTACAGTGGCGTCTCGATAATCGTATCAAGATCTTCGTCCTCGTCTATGAATTCAACCGAACAGTCCTGCACGGTGAAAACGCCTCCCCCTTGCCGTCTATTGAAAGAGGTCTGGGGACACTGCAGGTCCGAAATCACAGGTGGAGAACCGGATGGGCCCCCGGACCCTGACTGCTCATCATCTCCGCCGCAACTCATGCAGCAACCCATCGATCCGACAAGAACGACGAAAACAAACTTCTTCACGGATACCTCCTTCCGGCACGTACGGGTGAGAACCGTCAACCTCTTCGACCCAACGGGAACGCCCGCGTGCTTCGCGTAGAGGTTGGAAAAAACCTTTTGAGACGCTGGGGGCGGGGCCGACCACTGACCCCCCGATCCCTGAGCGCTTGCGGCGAAGGCCGCTTGAGGAAATCTTATAGAAGACAGGCCTTGCTCGTGTCAAACCGGGACCCGGGCGGCGGGTTTTGAGTCAAGAAATCGGGGCTTGTCAGATGAACCTCCGGGCGAGCTCGGCGCCGGTGGCGGCGTCGTCGCCGTAGCCGTCCGCCCCGATGTCGTCCGCATACTTCTGCGTAACCGGCGCGCCGCCGACGATCACCTTCACCTGATCGCGGATTCCGGCCTCCTTCAGGGCGTCGATCACGACCGGCAGCTCGACCATGGTGGTGGAGAGAAGCGCGGAGAGTCCGAGCACGTGGGGGGACTCGTTCTTCACCGCCTCGACGAACCTCTGCGGCGGAACGTCGTAGCCCAGGTCCGTAACCGCAAACCCGGCTCCCTCGAGCATCATGCCGAGCATGTTCTTTCCGATGTCGTGCACGTCGCCCTTCACCGTTCCGATGACCGCCCTGCCGAGAGGTTCGGCGCCCACTTCGATCAGCCTGGGCTTGAGGATCGCCAGGGCCTCGTTCATCGCCTTGGCGATGACCAGCATCTCCGGGATGAAAATCTCGTTCCGCTTGAACTTTCCGCCTGCCACATCCATGCCGGCAATCAGGCCTTCGGCGAGGATCCTTTGGGGATGGATGCCCGCGGCAATCGCCTCCCGGGTGAGTCTCTTCACTCCGTCGATGTCCATCTTCTGAAGGGCCTCTGAGAGCTGCACGAGATCCACCATTCTTCCCTCCTTGCGGTTCACCTTCATGGGCTGTTTGCCTTGAGACCCCTGCCCCGTTCCGGGAGCCCCTGGTCCGGCTCACCGGTGATCTCGCCGGAGAGCGTGCGGCTGAGGAAGACCGGGCTTCCGCTCGCGGTTGTGTGGATGTGGTCGTCCCGATCGATCCGCACCGAGGTCTCCAGGGTTCCGGATGCGAGGGCGCTCTCGCGGACCATCCTTACGAGCCCTTGCTCCGCCCGGCCGGTCGCCTCCTCCAGATCGGTGAAATGCCTTGCGCCCGGCAGCCCCTCGATCACAAAGCCTCCCGCCTGGCCCGGCCGGATCCTCACCTGACGCCTGACCTTCACCCGGCTCGTGACCGCCCCGATCGCATTCGCCACGTCCGCATGTTCGGGGAGGATCGCCTCGGCGCCCAGAAGCGAGGCGGCCCGGCCGAGAAACAGATGGACCGGCGCGCCGATGCCTACGACCGGCCTGCTCATCGCCATCCGAAGACGGTAGTCCGGGTTCTCCCGGCCGAGGATGTTTCCGACGAGCACCCGGCAGACCTCGCAGTCCTCCATGCGGTCGGGATCGGTCTCCTCGTCGAGCTGCCTCTTCAGGATCTCGAGGGCGAGCTTCTTCACCATTTCATCCAGAAGGACCCGGATCATCTCCTCGGCCTTCGTTCCCGTAATTTCGCCCAGGATCTCACACATCCGTACCGAGGTCCTCGTGTCCCACAGCGAGATTGCCTCGCGCGCGTTCAGCAGATCCGTGGGCGTCAGACCGCACCGCTGCACGATGAAGTGCTCCTCGAGGCGCGCGATCGGTACGAAGCTCCAGTGGGAAAGGCCCGCCCGGTCGGCCAGTTCCTGGAGTGAGAAGGGCCTCTCCTCGAGCAGCCTCACGATCTCCGCCTCGCGTGAGGTCAGCGGCAGTCCGTCCGAACGGCCCTGCCGGACAAGGACCTGCATCTTGTCCGTGGAGCCCTTGTAGTCGTCGACGTGCCGTGCGAGGAAGTCCACGGCCCGGGCCGCTCCGGGCCCTCGGGCTCCCAGCCATGCCATGGGGGCGACCCGCTGCGGGCCGATCTGGAATGCGCCTTTGGCCCACGCGATCAGACTGTCTCCGCCGAGCCCGACGGTGCGGATCCGCAGGGCCTTGACGTGGGTCTTCATGCCGCCCACATGGGACCCGCTTTCGCAAACGCCGACTTCGCCGTCCCGGAGCATGGCGGTGTCCGTCGTGGTGCCCCCCATGTCCACGACGATGGCGTCCCGTCTTCCGGTCAGGTGGTGGGCCCCGGCCACGCTGGCCGCCGGACCGGAAAGGATGGTCTCCACGGGCCTCTCCAGAGCGGTCTCCTTGCTCATCAGGGTTCCGTCCCCCTTCACGACCACGAGGGGGGCGCGGACTCCCCGGTCCCGCAGGACCTGTTCCAGATCCTGAAGCAGCTTGGCCAGGAGGGGAACGATCCTGCCGTTCATGACCGCCGTACGGGCCCGGGTCCGGAAATCCAGGATGTCGGAAAGCTCGTGGCCGCAGGTCACGAAGAGGCCGGTCTCGTCGCGCAGGCACTCTTTCACCCTGAGTTCGTGCTCCGGATTGATCGCCCCTGCGAACCCGGAGACGGCAAACGCCTTCACCTCGAACCGGTCGACCATCTGCCTGGCGACCCGCCGCACCTCCTGCTCGTCCACGGGCTCGATCTCTTCGCCCGTGATTTCGAGGCGGCCTGAGATGAGGGCCTTGGGTTCGTAGGGGATGTCCTCCGGCTTGAAGAGGCCGTACGGGGGCATGAAGAGCAGGCCGACCTTCTGCCCCTTTCCTTCCACGATCGCATTCGTGGCCAGGGTCGTGGACAGGGCCGCAAGCTCCACGGAGCCGAGCAGGCCCGGGTCGAGCCCTGCCAGGGCCTCGCGGATGCCGACCGTGAAGTCCCAACGGGTGGTGGGCGCCTTGTTCTTGTCGATGAGTCTTGCGGCTGCAAAATCATAGATCACGGCATCCGTGTAAGTGCCGCCCGCATCGACGCCCAGGCCGGTTCTTCCGGTACGGTGCCTTCGGTCGTCCGGGAACCGGCCGGTTTCGGTTTCTTTCCTTCCGCTCAATGGCCCGCCCGCTCCGTCCTAGTATTTTCCGAACTCTTGAAGGGTTTCGACCATGGCCTGCAGGTTCGCCGCCGGCACGTCCGCCTGGATGTTGTGGACCGCGGCGAAGATGTAGCCGCCGCCCGGCGCGAGGTCGTCGAGCCGGCGCTTCACCTCGTCGCGGACCTGATCCGGCGTCCCGCGGGGAAGGATCTCCTGGGTGTCCGCCCCGCCCCCGCAGAAGCACAGATCCCTGCCGAATTCCCTCTTCAATTCCGCCGTGTCCATGTGGGCCGCGCTCACCTGAATGGGGTTCAGGATGTCCACGCCCACCTCGATGAAGTCCGGGATGAGGGCCCTCACGCTTCCGCAACTGTGGAGAAGGAACTTCACCTCCCCCTTTGCCTTCTTCTTGATCATTCCGATCAGTTCCCGGTGAAGGGGCTTGATGAACCGCCGGTACATGTCGGGCGACATCATCGGGCTCGTCTGCATGCCGAGGTCGTCGCTGTGCATGGCGATGTCGATGTCGTCTCCCACGATCTCCAGGGCCTTCTGCCAGTAGCCCATCTGGACCTCGTGAATCCTGCGGAGAAGCCCTTCCATCTCCCGGGGCTTCAGCACGAGGTTCATCAGGGCCTGCTCCATGCCGCAAAGCATGTGCGCATAGTCCCATTGGCCGAGGCCGTAAGCGCTCATGATGACGGCGGCCCCGGTCTGGCGCAACCGCCTCGCCTCCGCCGCAATCCCGGCGAACCGGCCCTTTTCGAGAGGATCCGGCCATGGGTGCCTCGCGAGGACCTCCTCCGTGAGCCCCGCCTGGAACGGATGGCCGATAGGATCCATGTACAGGCTCGTCTCGGGCCGGCCCCACTTGATCCCCCAGTCATCGACGAAGACCAGGGTGGTCCCCTCCATCTTGATCTCGGGCTCCGGCTCGGAAGGCTGCTGGAGCAGGAATCCGCGGGTATCCACCTTCAGGTGCCGCAGGACGTTCTCCGGGATCTGCTTGAATCCCGCTCCGTCGACGAACAGGTTGGGAAGCGTCCCGTCAGGCTCTTCCTTCAGGCCGAGCAGATCGAGCCAGCGCTCATAGGCCTGATGCGTAATCGCGGTTTCCAGCGAACAGCCGAGTGCAAAGGGAACGCGATCCGGTTCCCTGTGGTTGACCGCATCGATCACCCTTTGTCGCGAGCTGACTTCTCTTCCGGTCATGTTCTCCCCCCTGGTCGATTTCCTGCTCCCCCCTCTCCCTTGCGAGGGGTGTTCCCCTCACGGGGGAGATGCGATTGCGGCATCCCGGCAATCTCCACACCGTACCATCTGCGACCGAATTCGGGCAATATCCTCTGCCGCGGGCGGGAAAGGATAGTTGCGGATATCCGGGCCGGGAGGGGAGTTCCCGAAGGGCCGGTTGCATGCGACCTGGCCGTCCCGCCCGACGCAGCCGCTCGTCCGAAACGGCTCCCCGGCATCGATGATCCGGTCCAGCGCGTCCGCATGAATACCAAAATCCTTTATCGTCCCGTCCCCGTTGTACACAAAACGATCCGCGCGGCTGATATCCTGGTCGATCAGGTAGCGGGCCAGTTGTATCCGCCTGTAGGTATCCAGCCGCGGAGGCGGACGGTCGGCCAAGAGGGAGTTCGCCTCCGGGTAGAAGGAGAACAGGTGGGTTCCGCCGCCCATGTCTTTCACGCGCTGGATGGACTCGCACATCTCCGACTCGGTCTCGCCCATCCCCACCATGAAATGCGCCCCCGCGTTCCCGGCCCCGAAGATGTCCAGGGAGTCGGATAGGCAGGCCCAGTAGGTTTCCCACCGGTGCGGGCCGCCCACGCCCCGGCCCCGGAAGCGATCGAAGAGGGCCGGGGTTGCCAGGTCGACGGCCACGCCGATCTTGTCCGCGCCTGCCGCCCGGAAGTCGAGCAGGTCCCGGCGAGCGAGGAGGGTGGGGCAGACCAGCAGACTCACCGGGATGTCGAAGCTCGATCGCAGCCGGCGGCAGATCTCCCGCGTGTCCTCCACGGCCTGCCTCCGGGTGATCATGGAGATGCAGATCCGTTTCACCCGGCCCCTGCGTTCCGCGATCGCCCGGACCGTCTCTTCGAGCGGGAGGGTCGGCCACGAGACACGGATGAAGCTCTTGCGGCCGTAATCGCCCGAGCGTGTTCCGGAGAGCCCGCAGTAGGCGCATCTGCCGGCACAGCCCTGCGGGTACGTGAGGAGCAGGTTGATGCAGTGAAGGCGCGCATTCCTGTAAAAGAGCCCCCGCTTGAATCCGAGGGTCATGGCCGCGGCCAGGCTCATCCGCACGTAGGCAGGGCTCCGGGCGATTCCTATGTCGGATCCTTCCTTCATCTCCTGCCCGTCCTGTTCGGGTCGTGCCTGACCCTCTCGCTCGAGGCAGAGGGGTCAGGGGGAAAGCGGCACAGAAGCTCCCCCTCGTCCTGACCGTCTCCCCAAAGGGGAAGAGGAATTCCAGGCACCTCCTCCGACACCGAGCAGCAGGCGGCCTGAAGACGGATCTCGAGGCCGTAGCTCCGCGCGTGCTCCACGGCTTCCTCCGACGGCAGGGCCATGCGGTTCACTCCCGCGTCGATCGCGAGCCGCTCGAGCCTTCGGTTCCCCCTCTCGCGGGCGCAGCCCAGGCTGATCATCACGTCGGGCATCATGAGCCGGGCCTCTGCGATCAGCTCAGCGACGGCCTCCGGCCGGACAGGGCGGAAACGGTCGCTCGTCTTTCCGGGCAGGTTCATGACCGAAACGAATACGAGCGTGCGCACCCGGAACCGTGAGATCGTTTCCAGCGCCTTTGGCTCTCCCCGGATCTCTCCGAAGTCGAGCCCGCACACCACGTGGGAAACGATCTCGAGCCCGGCGCATTCCAGGGCGTCCAGGCTCGACGCGATCTCGGAGACACCGAATGGAACGTGACAGACCTGCCGGTACGTCTCGTCGTCCCCCACCACGTCGATCAGGGCCTGGTCAACTCCCGCCTCTTTCAAACCTCGGGCAGTGGCCTGATCCACCAGACCGCTGTGCACGGAGACGAGGAGTCCGGTCCGGTCCTTGATCTGCCGGATGGCAGGGAGAAAGGGGTCCCAGGGAAGGCGCCCTTGTCGGTCGCAGCCCCCGCTGATCAGAACGCCCAGGTCTCCCGCCTCGGCGAGCCGGAGGCAATGCCGAAGGAGCGCCTCCGGGGTCGCGGCCGGGATCATCGACCGGAGAAGCCCGCCCTTGCAGTGCTCGCACTGAAGGGCGCAGGCTCCTCCCGTGATGGAAAGGGCCCGGTACCTGCCCGAAACGCCGTCACAGCGGATCATACCCGGAACGTAGAAGGTGAGCCTCTTTCCGAAGGCCTCCCAGGACCTTTCACGCGCCGCCCTCCATCTGTCGATACTCACCCCCGGCGAACCCCTTTCTCTTGCGGCTTCCTGCAGTCTTTGTGGGCGGATCTCTTCGCTTCTCCGATCCAATGCCCGTCATTTTGAACGTAGTATTCCCGGAAGGCGATCCATGAGGTCTTCACCGCCTCCTCCAGGCGCTCCCAGTTCTCTTCGAGAAGCCGGCGCCGCCCGTAGGCCCTTTCGTGCGCCTCGCCGAACCTCTCGCGCCATTCCTCTTCGTAGCCCCTGAGCAGGCTCAGGTTTCCCGCCCTGGCCGCGCGGGCGGCCCACTCGCCGGCCATCCGCCCCCCGAGGACGGCCTGGGAGACGCCGGCGCCCGTGACCGGGTGGGTGTGCCCTGCGGCATCCCCGGCAAGGAGGACGTTGCCGCAGGCCACCCTGCGTACCGGCTCGGCGGGAATCCAGCCTGCCGTGGTCCGGAGGGGCTGGCGCCCCACCTTGCCCTCGCCTGCGAGCCGCGTGACGAAGCGCTCAAGAACCTTTCCGATCGCCTCCTCTTGCCCGGCGTGCCCCCTTTTCTTTCTTCCCACCCCGACATTCGCTTCGCGGCCCAGCGGGAAGAGCCATCCGTATCCCCCGTAGAAGGCCTCGTCGAAATAGACCTCGGTGTGCTCCATGGGAACCCGCAGAGGCACGGTCCACTGCACGGCCGGGATCCGGTTCGCGTTTTCCGACCCGATCCACCTGCCCACCGCGGAGCCGGGCCCGTCGGCACCGATGATTACCTTCGCGGCGACGCGTTTCTCGCCGGGCTCCCCCCGCCTTCGCAGGATCACGCGGCCCTCTTCCCGGCGCACGGCGCGGGTCGCGCAGAGGATCCGCGCCCCGGCCTGCTCGGCGGCCCGCGCCAGGGCCCGGTCGAAGCGGTCCCGCCGGATCATCCGGCCGGGCGACCGCAGGACCTTCACCTCGCCTCCGGGCAGAATCGTGTGCATGCGGCTCACCGACTGGACGACGAAGTCGTCCGCGGCCGCGAGCCCGGCCTCTCCGAGGAGGGGCGCCGGGATGAACTCCGCGCACTGAACCGGTACGCCGATCGTTGCCCGACGCTCGATCACGAGGACCTCCATCCCGTTGCCGGCCGCGGCACGGGCGGCCGAGGATCCGGCAGGGCCGGCGCCCACAACGAGGACGTCACATCGCAGGGATTCCATCACAGGCCCTCAGGACGGCGTTCAGCAGATCCAGGTTGACCCGCGTCTGGCTCTCGAATCGGCCTGCGTAGGCTTCGCGGGCCTTGTCGAGCTCGTAGCAGGTGGTGTTCTCGATGTCCAGCAGGATTCCGGGGATGCCGGCTTGAGCGAAATCGTCCGCGTGCTTGGTGAAGAAAGGCTCGCAGCAACAGCCGATGAAGGCCTGCACGCCGGCGGCCTTCATTCGCTCGAGTTCGGCCCGGAGGTCTTCGAAGCTCACGACCGAGACGACCTCCATCCTCTCCGCCAGCCCCATGGCCCATGCGTCGCCGATCGAACAATCCCCGCAGAGGTCACAGCCCTTTTCGTAGCGCAGCGCGCAGCCCGTGAGCTTGGCGCAGTAGGGCAGAAGAAGCACCGAGGGTCTTCTCCGGAGGACCTCTTCGAAGGGCCCGTTGACCACGGTTATCTGATTGCAGTACTCGATCGGGATCCCGAACCTCGCGATCCCGATCTTCTCGAAGGCCTGATCCAGGGGCTTGAGGAAATCCTCACAGGACATCCCGGGGATCCGGATCCTGCCCTGATCGAAGAACTCCGTCACGCGAAGCCGCAGCGCTTCCCGATCGAGAGGGGCCCCGCGCAGGGCCGACTCAAGATCGCGGAGAGCACGGGTCGGGAAGGAGAGGAAGTCCCCGGTGATGTAAATGTCCTTGAGCCGCCTCCGTCCCGGATGGACCACCAGGGTGAAGCGGACCATGCCTGCCTCGGCCTTGCAGGCGGCCTGCACGGTCCGGCTCCTTTGCGGGCGCGGTCTGGCCATGTCGACCCACTCGCCGGATTCGAAGTACGGGAGCTTCTCCCGGAAGAGGCCCTCTTCCTCCCGTGTCAATCCGCCCGGATCGAGCCGGATCCGCAGGCTCTTCTCGAACCCGCACCGGATCGCCTCTTTGATCTCTTCCAGGCACGGGACCCGCCCCAGCTCCCAGGAAAGGCAGGTCACCCGCTGCCGGACCGAATCGATCTCCTTTGCCTTGAGCTTCTCCACCGGGATGCGGAGGGCCTTGAGCATCGTGTCCACATCGAAATCGACGAGCATCGTTCCCTGGAACAGGAAGGCGCCCTCGGACTCGGTTCCGCCCGTGCCCGAGATCTTCCGGCCGCGGATCTCGATGTCGTTGCGCGGACGAAAGGCGGCCTCGAGGCCCCATCGACCCAGTGCCGTGACCACCGGATCGCACAACGTTCTGAAGAGTTTGTCGTTCACGAAGCCGCGGCCAAAGAAGGCCTTGTCGCAGATCACCTCCCAGCCGAGCTGGCTCTCGTCGAAGAAGATCGCCCCGCCGCCCGTGATACGGCGGTTGATCTGAATGCCGTGGGCCGCGCAGTAACCGGTCCTCACCTCTTCGGCCACGGACTGGTGAAAACCGACCAGGACGGCCCGGGGGGAGAACTGCAGGAGACGGATCGTATTCGGCGTGCGTCCCCTGCCCCTCATCTCCAGGAGCGCCTCGTCCAGGGCCATGTTCTCCGCCGCGGTCATGGGCGGCGTGTCGAGGAGTCGAAACGTGTCCACGGGCTATTCCTTCATGGCCGTCCGCACGATCTGGACGACATCCAGGACCTTGATCGGAATCTTGTTTCGCCGGGCGTACGTGCCGATCGTCCGCACGCACTGCTGGCAGGCCGTGACGACCGCCTCCGCGCCGGTCTTCACGATCTCTTCCACCTTCCGGCGCGCGATCTCCGCGGAGAGGTCCGCATCGATCATCTCCAGGTTGCCGCCCCCGCCGCAGCACGGACAGTTCTCCCGGTTTTCGGCCAGTTCCACGAGCTTGACACCCGCAATGGCGCGCAGGATGTCCCTCGGCGCATCGAACACACGCGCCGCGCGCCCCAGATCGCACGGGTCGTGATAGGTCACGGTCATGGGAAGATCCCCCAGGGGTATGCGCTCCGCTGAGATAAGTTCTTTGAGAAACTCGGTCACGTGGGAGATGGGGAACTCCCGGGGATAATGCTCCTGCCACATCCGGTAGCAGGAGGGGCACGCGAACACGACCCGGCTTGCGCCCTTCCGACGGACCGCCTCCAGGTTGTGCTCGATGTACTCCTTGGCCCTCTCCCTGAGGCCTGCCCCGAGCAGGGGAAAGCCGCAGCACCACTCGTCTCCGCCCAGCAGGGTGAAGTCCACCCCCGCCGCCTCCAGGGTCTCGGCCAGGGCGACCGGTATGGTCTGTGCCATGGGGAAATAGGCAGAGACGCATCCGGTGAAGTAGACGACCTCGGCGCGTTCCTTGAGGAAGCCGTGCACCGGAGCCTCGGGCATGTCCTCCACCCAGCCGGCCCGCTCGTCGTTGTCCTCGGCAAAAACGTTGTGGCTTTCCTCCAGGTTCTCGCGGATCCTGTCCACCTTTTTCGGGTAGGCCTTGGAGTGAACGAGGTCCTGGCGGAGAGAGACCCAGATGTCCTTGAGCGAGATCCCTGCCGGGCACACCTCCTGGCACCGGCCGCAGAGGGTGCAGCGGTAGACCGTGTCGCTGAATGTCTTCAGTTGCTCCGGGGTGGGCGCACGGTTCCGGAAGATCCGGCGCAGGAGCCCGATTCGCGAGCGATTGATCCGGTTGAGCCGGTCGAGCCGGTACACGCCGGACAGGTGCCCGTCCCTGCTCGCCGCGACCGCGGGGCAGACGTCCGCGCACAGGCAGCAGGACGTGCACGCCTGCGCCTGGATCAGTTCCTTGATGCTGTAATCGCGGGTGGACACAAGTGCTACCTTTGATACCTGGGCTCTTTTCTCCAACCTTCAGCTGTTAACTGTCAGCATTACGCTCTCAGCCCCCAACCCTTCCATCCCATTCTATGAGTCCCATGGTGAAGGGTGCTCGGCTTAGAGGCAATAGCTAATCGCTGGTCGCGAATGCCTCCCAAATCCCCCCGCATCTTGCATGCCTTCGCCCGGTCCGCATACGCAGCGAACGCACGGTCTCCTCGTCGATCTTCTCGTGCTGGGCCCTTTCCCACTCGGACAGCGCTGGCAAGTGTACTTCGAATTGAGGATTTCTATTCCTGCTTGTATTTCTCGATATCCGCCCGGAGCCACTTCTCCACGGCTTCGCGTCCCCTGATCAGGCCCTCCAGTTCACCCATGTCGTCGGGCCGGATCCGGTACATCCACCCCTTGCCGTAACAGTCCTCGTTGATCAGGGAGGGGCTGCTCTCCAGTTCCGCGTTGCTCTCTGCCACCGCGCCGCTCACCGGCGCATAGACCTTGCCGACCCACTTGCCGGACTCCACGCGGGCGAAGCTCTTGCCCTTGCTCACCTTCTTGCCTTCAAAGGGGAGCTGCACGTAAACGATGTCCCCGGCAAGGTCCTGGGCGAAGTCGTCCATGCCCATCACGATCGTGTCCCCCTCCGGCCGCACCCAGAAGTGGTTTTCCTCGTAATACAGGTCATCCGGCATATTGTATCCCTGGATTTCCATCCTCTGCCTCCTTTCCCGTGCGCGTGCCCGTGCCCGCTCTCATTTGCCGTATTGGCTAATAGCTAAGGGCTAACAGCTAGTAGCTGTCAGCCAATCCCCCGCGAACGCCCTCACGCTGTCACCTGTCCCTGCAAGCAGACCCCGCGCTCATCGCCAGGGCGATGGGAGCCGTAATCATGTGGATCATCCTGCTGAAAGGCAAGTACGCCGCGAAGGCCCCGGTCAGGACGGCGTGAGCATACCACACGTACCCGTAAGAGCCTGTCAGATCAAGGCCCGTGAAGAGCCGGCTCAGCCCGTAGCCCGCAAAGGCGAACCGGGCGCCGGACGGGCTTCCGGTCATGGCGATCCGCATGGCCTCGAGCAGAAAGCCCACGAGGACGATGCCGGCCAGCAGGCCTCCGGCCGCCCAATCCGGCCCGGGCAGGCCGGCAAGGGGCTCCCTCGAAGGCCTCCTCGCCCTCCTCAGGACCGCGCAGCCGACTCCAACGACCACCATCACACCGGTCAGGTCGAAGAACAGTGCGTTGGCCGGATGGTTCTTGTCGAGGAGGATCCAGGCGCAATCCGACTCAGGAACAAGGAGTGAGGCCGCCAGGCCGACCATGCCCCAGGCGGACCGGAAGACAAAGGGCAGAACGATCAGGGCGTGGATCGCCCAGCGCATTTTCGAATGCCTGAAGAGCCGGCGCTGCAGGAGCCCGTCCAGGATCAGCGACTCAAGGATGGCGAAGAGCCGCAGGGAGAAAAGCGCACGGAAAAGTCCACCGGCGACATCCAGGAACTTCTTCTCCTCTCTTCGCTCGATTCCGGAATCGAGGCTTCCCGACAGCCACACCGATCCGAGGCCCGCAAATCCGGCCAGGAAGATCAGCAGAGCGATGATCGTCGTCGCGTCGCCCGCCGAGAGCGTCGCCGGGTGACAGGGCATACACAGCACGCCCTTGGCCGGAAGAACCATGGCCGAAGCACCGACCGAATTGCCTCGGACGTGACAGCGTCGGCAGCTATCCTTCTTCCTCGTCCCACCCATGTGGTGAACGCGGATCGCCCGGTCGGGATCGGGCGCCACCCTCCCGAGGATCTCTCCCGAGGTTGCGTCCCGCACCGGGCTCACTCCCCCGAGGTGGCACGCCTGGCAGGACACGCGCAGGTGGGCGTCGTGCGCGACCTTCTCGTCGTGCCGGAGGTGACAGCCGAGACAGTCCACCGGCACCTGATCCGCGTGCCGGTACTGGGCGGAGTCCGGGTGACAAGAGAGGCAGGAGAGTTGGGCGTGCGGCGTCGAGGCATAGGCCCGGACGTCGATCCGCGCGAGCCCGGAAGGAAGCTCGTGCGGCCTCTCCCCGCCCTGGCTCGTCCCATGGCAATGGAAGCAGAGCCCTGCGATCCTCTTCGCAGACTCGGGATCTCCGGCGGTCGGCGCGAGGTGGCACCTCATGCAGCCCCGCTCCTCCCGGGAGGGGCCCGGCAGCACGTCCCGGTAATCGTGGCAGGAGGCACACTTCTTTTCGGCCGGCCCGGCGAGGTCGATCCCGCTCTCGCGGGCCGCAGCCGTCATCGCATAGTGGGGATCATGGCAGCGGATGCAGCGGGTCAGTTCTTCGCGCGCCTTGTCCGACGTGCCGCCGTGGGTTCCGGCATCGATTTCATCGAAGACGTCTGCGTGGCAGCCTTCGCAAGTCTCGAAGCGGAAAAGATCCTCCAGGGTCCTGTTCACGTTTCCCGGGTTCGGATGGGACCGCTTACCGAAGACACCTTCATGGCACTCCCGGCAGGGGGTCCGGCCGTGTGCCGACGCGTGGAACCGCTCCGCGTCGATCAGCCAGGAGGCTTGCGCCGCGGGTGCGCGGCACACGAAGACAGAGAAGATGACGACCTGAAGGAGGAGGTCGGGGAGTCTGCGGATGGCATGTCGCTTCACTCCGGGTAGCCGGGGGATCGCCACGTCGCCGGCGCTCCTCGCAATATCCGCGGTTGCCGGGTCTGACACCCGATCCCCTTCCTCAGCCTTCCATCACCGCACGGACCGCATCCGCGATCTTCTGCTCGCTGGGCAGAAACTCCGCTTCGAGCTTGCCGGAGAAGGGAACCGGGCAGAACGGCGCGGCCACGCGCAGGATCGGGGCGTCCAGGTAATCGAAGGCCTTCTCCGCGACCGTGGCCGCGATCTCCGCGCCGGAGCCTGCGAACTTGACCTCCTCGTGGACGATCACCAGGCGGTGCGTCTTCTTCACCGAGGCCAGGATCGCATCCTCGTCCAGGGGCGAGAGGCTGCGCGGGTCCAGGACCTCCACGCTCACGCCGGCCGCGGCCATCTTCTCGGCCGCGGCCAGGGCCCGCATCACCATCTGGCCCGTGGCGACCACGGTCACGTCCTTGCCCTCCCGCTTCACATCGGCCTTGCCGATCGGAACCGTGTAGGCCTCCTCCGGCACCTCCCCCATTACCTGGTAGAGGACCTTGTTCTCGAGGAAGACGACCGGATTGTCGTCCCGGATGGCGGAGATGAGCAGCCCCTTGGCATCGTAAGGGGTGCTGGGCATGACCACCTTCAGGCCGGGGATGTGCATGAACCAGGCCTCCAGAGACTGGGAATGCTGGGCGGCGGCCCCTATGCCCGCGCCGCAGCAGGTCCGGAGAACCATCGGGATCTTGGCCTTGCCGCCGAACATGTACCGCATCTTGGCAGCCTGGTTGAAAAGCTGGTCCAGACAGACGCCGATGAAATCCACGAACATCAGCTCCGCCACGGGCCGAAGGCCGGCGGCCGCCGCACCGACCGCGGCCCCGATGATCGCACTCTCCGAGATCGGGGTGTCCAGGACCCTCTTCTCGCCGAATCGGGCCTGCAGGCCGGCTGTCACCCCCAGGACGCCGCCGGGGGAACCGACATCCTCTCCGAGCACGAAGACGTTCGGATCCCGCTCCATCTCGAGACAGAGGGCGTTGTTGATGGCCATCCCCATGTTCATCATGGTCATACGGATCTCCTTCTCGTAGCCAGGGGAGGTAGCTAGGCGTACACATCCGCCAGCAACTCCCCGGCATCCGGCTCCGGGCTCTCCTGCGCGAACCGGACCGCCTCCTCGATCTCTTTCCGGACCGACTCGCGGATCTTCTTCACCTTCTCCTTGGTCAGCGCCTTTGTCTTGAGGAGCTTGTTCTCGAGCCGCAGGATGGGGTCCTTGTCCGGTTTCTGCCAGCCCTCGATCTCTTCCCTGCCGCGGTAGACCTCGGGGTCGCCCACGAAATGACCCTTGATACGGTAGGTCTTGCACTCGAGCAGGGTCGGGCCCTTGCCCTTCCGTGCCCTGTCCACGGCCGCGGCCGCGGCCTCGTATACGGCCACCAGATCGTTTCCGTCCACGATGACGCCGGGCATGCCGTATCCGGCCGCCCGCTCCGTCACCGACTCGATGCACTGGTGCCTCGCCTGGGAGGTGAACTCGCCGTAGTGGTTGTTCTCCGCCACGAAGACCACCGGCGCCTTCCAGACGGCCGCGAGGTTCATGGCCTCATGGGTGGTGCCCTGGTTGGAGGCCCCGTCCCCGAAGAAGGAGACACATACGTTGTCGGTTCCCTTGTACCGGGCCGCCAGGGCCGCGCCGACCGCGATCGGCGGTCCTCCGCCCACGATCCCGTTCGCGCCCAGGATGCCGAGGTCCAGGTCCGCGATGTGCATGGACCCGCCCTTGCCCTTGCAATAGCCCGTGCTCCTCGCAAAGAGCTCGGCCATCATGAACTTCACGTCCCCGCCCTTGGCGATCATATGCCCGTGGCCGCGGTGGGTGCTCGTGATATAGTCCGCATCCCTCAGCGCGGCGCAAACGCCGGCCGCCACCGCCTCCTGTCCGACGCTCAAATGAACGAAGCCGCCGATCGTTGCGGTCATGACCAGCTCTTCGATCTTCTCCTCGAAGAACCGAATCCGCAGCATGACCGTGTACAGGTCGATCATCCTCTTACTCGTGAGACTCATCGCCTTGGGCCCTCCTCTTTTCCCTCTCGGTAAGGCAGGTTTCGTTCGGCTTCTGCCCGGCGAAAAACTCTTCTGCGCGGTAGGAGCTTCTCACCAACGGCCCGGACGCCACTTCCCGGAACCCCAATGCCCGGGCCGTCTCCCCCCATCGCGCGAACTCCTCCGGCGCGACGTACCTGTGCACCGGCACGTGCCTGGCGGAAGGGGCCAGGTATTGCCCCAGGGTCAGATAGTCGCAGCCCGCGCGCCGCAGGTCGCCCAGGGTCTCCCAGATCTCCCGGGAGGCCTCCCCGAGCCCGAGCATCAGCCCCGACTTGGTCGGGAGCCCCTTCTTGGCGGCATAGGCCAGCACGTCCAGGGACCTCCGGTAGTCTGCCTGGGGCCGCACCGATTCGTACAGCCTGGGCACGGTCTCCACGTTGTGGTTAAACACGTCCGGCCGGGCGTCGCAGACCGCCCCCAGGTCCGCCTCGCAGCCCTGGAAATCGGGCACCAGCACCTCCACCTTTGCCCCGGGGCAGTGCTGCCGGATCGATCGGATCGTGTCGGCAAAGTGCCGGGCCCCTCCGTCCGGCAGGTCGTCGCGGGTCACCGAGGTGACGACCACGTAGGCGAGGCCCATCGCCTTGGCCGCAAGGGCCACCCGTTCGGGCTCACCGGGGTCCGGCGCCTTCGGAATTCCCTTGTCGACCGCGCAGAAGCGGCAGCGCCGGCTGCACACGGTCCCGAGGATCATGAAGGTGGCCGTGCCCCGGGAGAAGCATTCCCCGAGGTTCGGGCAGTGGGCGCTCTGGCAGACGGTTCCCAGGCCCCACCCGCGCAGCCTCTCTTCCATGCCGCCCACCGCCTCCGGGCTTGCCGCCCGCAGGTGCAGCCAGGGGGGATGCCTGGAGGGCCTCTTGCCGGCCCGCAGGACGCGCGCGTAGGCGAAATATTCTGCAAAGGCCTCGACGAATCGCTCCTTCACCTCGGCCATATCGATTTGACGGCCCAGCTCCCGCTCGATCGAGGTAATCCGCTCACCCGGGTGTCCGCACGGGACGATGCAGTCGAACCACCGGGGGTCTGTGTTCACGTTCACGGCGATACCGTGAAACGTCACCCATTTGCGCACCGCGACCCCGACGCTCGCGACCTTGGCGCCGCCCACCCACAGGCCGGGCTGCCCCTTCTTTCGCTCCGGCCGAAGCCCGTAGGATTGCAGGACCGTCTCCATCGCGCCGAGCAGGCCCGCGAGGAACCGGTGCAGGTCCTGCTCGTGGAGCTTCACGATCGGGTAGGCCACAAGCTGGCCCGGCCCGTGAAAGGTGGCCATGCCGCCCCGTTCCACCCGGCTCACGCCGATTCCCTTTTCGTGCAGCGCCTCCTCGGGAAGCCGCAGGTCCGCCTCGCTGCCGCTGCGGCCGATCGTGACGACAGGGGGGTGCTCGACAAGGACGAGCCGGTCCGGAACCCTGTCCGCAATCCGCTCCTCGGCCATGGCCCGCTGTCGGCCCAGGGCCTCGTCGTATGCCAGATTCCCCCAGTCCTGAACCTCCAGGACGCCAGGGGCCGGATTCGAGACGTCTGTCACGGATTCTCCCCGGTCATTTTCTCGGCAGGTAGAGCGCCCACTTCTCCGCGTCCCGTGCCGCGTCCACCAGGGCCTCGGAGAATGTGGGATGGACCCGTATGCTTCGGGCGAACTCCCGGGCCGTGCACTCGAGCTGCATTGCCAGCACCGCCTCGCCCACGAGCTCGGTGGCCCCGCCCCCGACGATGTGCACGCCCAGTATTTCCCCATACTTGGCATCGGAGACGATCTTCACCGCTCCGTCCACTTCGTTCCGGCAGGCGGCCAAACCATTGATCGAGTAAGGGAAGATCCCGGTTTCGATCTCCAGGCCCTTTTTCTCTGCCTCTTCCTCGGAGAGCCCTACCGCGCCGACCTCCGGCGTGGTCCAGCTTCCCCTCGGCACCAGGTGAAACGGGAACTTTTCGCTGCGGCCCATGGCGTTCTCGGCAGCCGTGACCGCCATGGAAGACGAAGCGTGGCTCAGCATCCACCCGCCCGTGCAATCCCCGATCGCATAGATCCCTTGAACCGACGTTTCGAGCCTTTCGTTCACTGCGATGTGGCCCGCATCGTCCCGCTTGACGCCGAGCTTCTCCAGCCCCATGCCGGCCGTGTTCGGCTTCCGGGAGGAGACCAGGACCCTGGCCACCTCCACGGTCCGCTCCTTCGGGCCGGCGAGCTTGCACGCAAAGCCGCCCTTTTTCCTGGTCACCGCCTCGAGGGCGGCGCGGGTGACGATTTCCACGCCCTGCTCTCGCAGGGCCTGCGCCAGCCGCTGGCTCGTGTCGTGGTCTTCCCTCGGCAGGATCCTCGGGGCCTCGGTCGCCAGGACCACCTTGCAGCCGAACGTGTTGAGGAGATTCGCCATCTCCACCTCGATGAAGTCGGCCCGGCAGATCAGGACCGACGCGGGGACCCGGGTCATCTCGAGCACGTCGTCGGTCGTCATGGCCGCCTCTTTCAGCCCCGGGATCTCCGGAAAGGCCAGAGAGCTGCCGCTGGCGATGATGAACTTGCCGGCCTCGAGCACCCTGCCTCCCACCTCCACCGCTTTCGGCCCCTTGAACGCGGCCCGGCCCCGGACGAGCTCGACGCCGTTGTGGGCGAGCAGTCCCTCCATTCCCATACGAATCTCGGCCGAAACCCCGTTCTTGCGCTCCACGGTAGTCTTCAGGTTGAGCCTCGGTTCCGCCGCCTCGACGCCGAAGTCCGCCCCTTTTCGGATCGAATGGAGAATCGAAGCCGCCCTGTGCCATACCTTGGCGGGTATGCAGCCGCGGTTGACGCACGTGCCTCCGACGTCCGACTCCTCGATCACCACCGCCTTTCCCCCCAGCTGGGAAGCGCGAATTGCAGCCGCATAACCACCGGGTCCACAACCGATCACGATCAGGTCGTGCATCGATCCTGCTCCTCCCTCTCCTTCAGCATTCAGCTATTTGCTTTTCGCCCTTGGCTCCCAGCCACGCCCCTGACGACCATCCCCGGTATTCATCCCGAAGCAGAGACGGGGCGGGCTTACAGCGAATAGCCAACGCCTGATCGCCACCAGCCCACGTCCCTTTCGCCTTTGCCCTTTCCCCTGCTCTGGCCCCTGGCCCCTGGGCCCTGATCCCTGCATCATGCATCAAGCGTTCAGCAGGGCCGGCTGTTCCAGGTGCCGTGCCAGGGATTGCAGGAATTCGGCGGCCGGAGCGCCGTCCACGATCCTGTGGTCGATGGTCAGAGACAGGGTCATGAACGAGCGGATCTCGATCCGTCCGTTTTTCACCCCCGGTTTTTCGACGATCCTTCCCACTCCCAGGATAGCCGTTTCCGGAGGGTTGAGGATCGGCGTGAATCCGTCGATCCCGAGCATGCTCATGTTCGAAATCGTGAAGGTGCCGTCGGTCACCTCGTCCATGGACAGGGATCCTTCCCTGGCCCTGCCGGCAATCTCCCGGGCCTCCCGGCCGATCTCGAGGATCCCTTTGCGGTCCGCGTTGCGGATCTTGGGTACGATCAGGCCGCCGGGCAGGGCCACCGCCATGCCGACATCCACGCGGTCGTGGAGGAGGATCTCATCGCCCGCCAGGGTGGAGTTCATGTACGGGAAGCGCTTCAGGACCCGCGCGACCGTGTAGATGATTATATCATTATAGGATATGCGTACCGATTCGTCCCCTTTGTACTCTTCACGCAGCAAGTCCCGAAACCGGACCATCTCCGTCACATCCACCTCGGTCATGAGGGTAAGTTGGGCCGCGTTTTGCAGGCTGGCGTGCATGTTGTCCGCGATGGCCCTGCGCATACCGGTCAGGGGGATCGACCGGGCAGGGGCAGGCGCGGCCCCGGGGCCCGCCGCACGGGAAGCGACGGCACGCTCCACGTCCTGCTTGGTGATCTTGCCTCCTTCCCCGGTTCCGGACAGGGCCGAGAGGTCCAGGCCTGCCTGTTTCGCCATCTCCAAGGCCACGGGCGTGATCCGGGGAAACGCGGAGCCCTGCGCGTGGAACCGCTTCACGTCTTCCTCGGTCACCCGTCCTTCCTTTCCCGTGCCGGGAACGAGGGCGATGTCCACGCCCAGATCCTTTGCCAGGCGCTTGGCGGCGGGGCTTGCAGCCACGTAGTCCCCGGCTGCCGGCGCAGCCGGCCCCCTGTCGGGAGCGGCCTTTCCCGCAGGCGCCCCCTTCACGTCCTCCACCTCTCCGATCCTGATCCCCTCGATCCGCTCGGGCCTCTCCCCCTCTTCCGCAACGATTGCGAGCACCGCGCCCACGGGCACGGTCCGCCCCGCCTGTACCACGATCTGAAACAGAACCCCGGAGGCAACGGACTGGACCGTGTTGGTGATTTTCTCGGTTTCCACCTCGAAGAGGGCCTCCCCTTTGCGGACCGCGTCGCCCTCCTGCCGGAGCCATTTGGCGACCTTGCCCTGTTTCATGGTCATGCCGAATCTGGGCATCTTGATTTCGGTTGCCACTCTGCAAAATCCTCCTGCGATCGGGGCGCGCGGAGGGCAGCCGCCGCACCCGCGCGGATCCCCTCGGTCTCGGTCGAGGGGGTTCCGGCCCGTTCCTCTACATGGCCTCGAAGACCTTGTCCGCCGCCTGCAGGGTCCTCTCCACATCCGCGTCCGTGTGCTTGATCGTCATGTACCATCTTCCCCCCGCCAGCACGCAGATCCCTTCCTGGTACATCCCTGTCCAGAAGGTCAGCATCGCCCCCAGATCCAGGGTAGCAAGATCCTCGTCGGAGTAGAGCACAGCGTTTTCATCGACCCCGAAAACCGTGAAAAACACCCCCCTTGCGCTCTGAATACGCATACGGACCCCGTGCTTCCTGGCGAGTTCGCGGAGGCCTTCCTCCAGCCTCTGCTGGACCCGGTCCATCTCCCGGTAGACGGCCCCGCCGTCCCTCTCGAGGATACCCAGGGTCGTCACGGCGGCGCGGACCCCGAGGGGGTATCCGTTGAACGTACCCGGGCCGAGCACCTTTCGGTCCCGAAGCTGCTCCATGATCTCGGCCCTGCCCACGACCGCAGAGAAGGGGAGGCCGCCGGCCAGGGCCTTGCCGAAGGTGGCCAGGTCCGGGGTCACTCCGAGGGCGCCCTGTGCGCCGCTCAGCCCGAGCCGGAAGCCGGTGATGACCTCGTCCATGCTCATCACGATGCCGTGTTTCGTGCAAAGCTCCCGCATCCTCTCCAGATAGCCGGGGCGGGGCATCAGGTTGAAGTGGTTGCAGACGATGCCCTCGAAATGAATGATCGCGATCTCGTCGCCGTACTTCTCGATCGTCTCTTCCAGTGCATCGAGGTCGCTCCAGGGCAGCAGGAAGCCCTCCTTGTCCGCGGTCGGTCCCCGTCCCATGGTAAAGGCCAGATCGTCCCAGACCTCCGAATTCGGGTCGTAGACCGGGAAGGGCCGGCCCGCAGGCTTCGGGTCCAACATCCCGCCCAGGATATTGTCGAACCATCCGTGATAGTGTCCGCCGAACCGCACGAAATAGGGCCTGCCCGTGCGGGCGCGCGCCAGGCGGATGGCCATCTGAACCGCTTCGCTCCCGGAAAGGCAGAACTTGACCCGCTCGGCACACGGTATGTGTTGGACAAGCTTCTCGGCCACCTTGATATCGTCCGGGGTGTGCAGGATCCCGGAACCGCAGCAGACCGTGGAGGCATCCATCAGGTCCTTCAGGCCCTGGATGTATTCCGGATGCCGATGGCCGAGGAGGTTCGGGCCCATGGCTCCCTGGTAGTCGATGTATTCGTTCCCGTCCACATCCCACAGCCGGCTTCCCTCGGCGCGGGCCACGAACACCCGGTTCTCGATCGCCTCCAGGGGCACCCGGAAATTGCTGTGCCCGCCGGGAAAGAGCTGATTGAACCTCTCGGTCAGTCTCTTGTTCTCGTCCATCTTGAGCATGGCTTTCTCCTTTTCATCGGCCCGGTCTCCTCGGCGTGCCCGGAGAGGTCTTCACGTCAACAGCCTTCGGACGGATTCCACGAGCTGCCGCTTCCTCTCTTCTCTCTTCAGTTCCTTCCCTTCTTCGGCAAAGTAGCTGTCGAACCGCCTGGCATAGTGGGGGGAGACGCAGGAGAACATGAACAGCATGACGTGATTGTCCAGCGCGTAGGCCGCGATCCTGCTGCTCAGTCCCCTGTCGATCTCTCCTCTTCGCTTGCCCTCTTCGATGATCTTCATCCAGAAGTCTCTCGACGAGCTCTCCATTCGCTCCGAAACACGGTCCGAGAACGCCTTCATGGAAGGCGAGGCGAGATCCAGATAGATGATGATGTAGTCGGCATGCTCCTTGGCGAAGGCCTCCACCTCTTCCAGCAGATCGTAAACCAGATCGAAGACGGGCTTCGACACCGGCAGGTATCTTGCTTCGCCCTTGGCAACCAGATCCATCGTGCGATGAAGCGTGGCGAGAAAAACATCTTCCTTGTTCTTGAAGTACTTGTAGAGGGCCCCGTTCGATATCCGGGCCCTCCGGCAGATATCGCTGACGTTCGCCCGGTAGTAGCCCTTTTTTGCAAAGACGTGGGCCGCGGCGTTGAGAATGGCGGTCTGTCTCTTTTCGGGCAGCTTTTTGAAGGTCTCCAGCACCGGGAAGATCCCTTCGGGCGCAAAGCCGGGCGTCGCCCCGCCCACGGCCCGGGCCGGCGTCGGGTGTCCGACGGGCGGGTTCGCCTGGTAGAGAGTGAATGGTCGCTCTCCATGTTGACAGAAGCCGCGGCTTCCGTCAAGGGCTTCGGAGCCACGGCTACCAAAGAATCGCGCGATGGCTTACAATGCTTCCACGCAACCCGGCCAGAGGGAGGGCATACGTTGCATGATCAAGCGTGGAGGATACACAACCCGGAAGGCGGCAAGAGAGTGGTCGTAACCAAGGATCTTCCCGGTAAACGCTGGATCGAAATCCTTGTCCGGGCGGATTGCAGGGTTGAGGTCTGCACCTCCACAGAGGTCCTGACGGCCGACCAAATCGCCTCGGGTATCGGAGGGCGTTGCGACGGGTGCATCGGGCAGTTGACCGAGCCCTGGGGGGAGAGCCTGTTTCGGGCGCTCAAGGCCGCGGGGGGCAGGGTCTACAGCAACTACGCCGTGGGGTACAACAATGTGGACGTGGCCGCGGCCACTTCCCTGGGCATCCCCGTCGGCAATACGCCGGGCGTGCTGACCGAGACCACGGCCGAGATGGCCGTCGCCCTGACCTTTGCCGCGGCGCGGCGGATCGTCGAGAGCGACGCCTTCCTGCGGGCGGGGCGGTACAAGGGATGGCTCCCGAACCTTTTCCTCGGGGAGCTTCTTCAGGGCAAGACCGTGGGGGTGATCGGCGCAGGGCGCATCGGCGCCGCCTATGCCCGCATGATGGCCGAGGGGCACAGGATGAACGTTCTCTATTACGACCTCGCCCCGAGCCGGGCGCTCGAAGAGCGAATCGCTGCTTACGGGGAGTTCCTCAAGTCCCGCGGAGAGGCCCCGCTGTCTTGCAGGCGCGCGGAAACGGTGGAGGACCTGCTCCGGGAGGCGGACGTGGTCAGCCTGCACACGGTTCTGGACGAAACCACGCGCCACCTGATCGATGCGGACCGCCTGGCCTTGATGAAAGAGAACGCGATTCTGATCAATACCTGCCGGGGCCCGGTGATCGACGAGGCGGCCCTGGTCGCTCATTGCCGCAAACACCCGAACTTCCGGGCCGGCCTGGACGTGTTCGAGGACGAGCCGGCCCTGAAGCCGGGCCTGAAGGAACTCGCAAACGTGGTGGTGGTGCCCCACATCGGCTCGGCGACCGTCTGGACGAGGGAGGGAATGGCGGTCCTGGCGGCCGGCAACGTGGCCGGAATCCTCAAGGGATACCCTGTGTGGAAGGACCCGGAGATTGCACCCTTTCTGGAGGGCAACGCACCCAAGGCCGCGCCGAGTATCGTGAATGCCGAAGCGCTCGGCCTGCCGGTGTACACGCCACAGGGGGACGGAGAATGAGCCGTCTGAAGCGAACCCTTTTTTACGATAGGCACAAGGCGCTGGGCGCCAGGATCGTCGAGTTCGGCGGCTGGGACATGCCGCTCCACTACCCTTCCGGCATCGTGCAGGAGCACCTGGCCACCCGCAGGGGTGCGGGCCTCTTCGACGTCTCCCACATGGGCCGGTTCCTCATCCGCGGGCCCGAGGCGGTCGCCTTTCTCCAGCATGCCTTGACGAACGATGCGGAGGCCCTGGACGGAAGGCCGGCCGCGGCACAGTACACGATCATCGCGAACGAGACCGGCGGCGCGATCGACGACGCGTATCTCATGCGCCTGGACGCGAACGAATACCTGCTCGTCGTCAACGCCGCCAACCGAAGGACGGACTGGGAGCACCTGCAGGCCCTGGCGACCGGTGCGTTCCAGGGAGTGGACCTGATCGACATCACCGAGGAAATGGTCATGCTCGCCCTGCAGGGCCCGGCCTCGTCGGGGATCCTGGAGCAGGTCGTCGATTCCGGCTGGCTGCCCGAGCCTGTTCGGAACGCAGTCGGCGTAGTGACCCTTTGCGGGGCCCAGGTCAGGGTAAGCCGCACGGGATACACGGGGGAACCGTTGTCTTTCGAGCTTTTCACCCGGAAAGAAAACGGGCTCGCCCTCTGGGATCTTCTCGTGGAGAACGGGGCGACGCCTGTGGGGCTCGGTGCGCGGGACACGCTGCGCCTGGAAGCGGGCCTGCCCCTGTATGGGCACGAATTCGGACTGGACTACGAGGGAAAAGAGATCCCCGTGCTCGCGGTGCCGTTGACGAGGTTTGCCGTGAGCTTCTCCCCCGCGAAGAAGGACTTCGTGGGCCGCAAGGCCCTCAAAAGGCAGTTTGATGCACTGGAGAGAATCCTCTGCAAGGACCTCTCGTCCGTTTCGGACCTCCCCCGTTTAGTTAGGCCCGTTGCCCTCCTGGGCCGCGGCATCGCACGAGCCGGTGCAGGGGTTTTCAAGGGGGGCCGTCGCGCGGGCACGGTCACGAGCGGAACCATGGTTCCCTACTGGCTGTTCGAAGGGCAAGGGTCGTCCTGCCGGCCCACGGACCGGCACGAAATGCGATCCATCTGCCTGGCCCTCATCGACAGCTGCATTCTCGTCGGGGAGAGGGTGAACATCGACATACGGAACCGGGCCGTGGAAGCGGCGGTCGTAGCCCGCCATCTTCGATCCGACACACCTCTTTTCGCGCTTCCCGTCGTCCTGAGCTACTGAGCCGGGATTGTGGGCACCTCGGTACCCCACCATCCCTGCTCCTGGGACTTCTTCGCTTCCTCTTCCGTTGGGTTCCGATAGCCCCAAAGGCTGAATTTCATGTGATCCCAGTTCTTGAATTGCGAATCATGCTGCATGAACTCCGATTTTTTTGCTCCCGCGCATCCGAAAAGAAAGAGCAATGCCAAGACGACAAGAATAGACCTTTTCATTTCTGTTTTTCCTCTGTGTTTTGGTGTTTTGCTCCGGAAGAGCTCCAGACTGCGGCGGCCGACCGCCCTTCGATCAAGCCTCGGTCGGGGCGGCGCCTTTGCACAACGCAAATCTTATTCAGATGAGAACCGAGCCAAGAAGGTTGCCGCGCGCAGACCGGTCCCTGCCGATTCTTGACACCTCTTCCGTCACGATCCTGCCAGGCGCAGATGCCTGCCGATTCCTTCGGATCCTCAACAGCCTGGATTAATTGAAAAAAAAGACCGGGTCCGGCCGGCATACCTTTTGCCTCCCCCCTCTGTCGGGCCGCAAGATCCCGAAGGTTTTCCGGTCACGCGGATGGCGGGCGTACCCTGCGATGGCAACGAGATTTGAGCGGATAAGGCGATCCGGGAGGCCGCTCCTTCATGGTCTCCTCGTGTCCTATTGCCTTGGATTGTGCGCCTGCTCTGCAGGCCTGCGTTTCTCGCACCGGGGCCGGGATTCCGTTCAAATCGCCCCGGAGGAACAGCTCTACGAGCGGTCGGCTGCGGAGAGGCGCATCATGGAGGAGCGCGGTCGAATTCATGAAGATCCCGCCCTTCATCGATATCTCCATCAAGTGATGGGGAATCTGCTGCCGGATCGCCTGCAGACTGACCCGAGAGTCTCCTTCTCCGTCTTCATCCTGAAAGACCCCTGTCTGGACGCCTTTTCCCTGCCGGACGGCGGGGTCTATGTCACGACAGGGCTCCTGGCCCGGCTGGAGAACGAGGCCCAGCTTGCCATGGTCATCGCCCACGAACTGGCCCATTGTCTCCAGGGACACGCGTTGCAGCACGCGCATGCGCCGCGACGGGAGAAGCGAACGCCCTCGTGGATCGGCAGGATTTCCGGACAGAGAACGCCGAACGGGCCGGCGCAGGACCTTGTCTTTCCTGCCCGGGATTTCGAGGCGGAGGCCGACCGGGTCGGAATGTCGCTCGTCAAGGAAGCAGGGTACGACCTCACGGAAGCCCGAAGACTCCTTCTCCTTCTTCAGCAGGAGGCGAAAGAGCTGCAGCAGGCAAGGGACGGCCGTCTCGCAGGGATACATTCGGAACTGCAGGAACGTCTCCGGCTCCTGAACACGGTCATCGAGGGGGAGGAACTCGCGCGCTCTGCACCCTTGCGGAAGAGTGAAGTGTATTTGAAAGCCGTGGAAGGCTTGCTGCTGGAGAATGCATCTCTCGATCTGGACGCCGGCCGCCTTCGTTCCGCAGAAAGCTCCCTCGAGAAATATCTGTCCCTCCGTCCCGATGATGCACGCGCTCAATGCCTCCTGAGTGAAATCGCGAGGCGCCGTAACGAAGAGGGAGGCGGTTTCCGGCCAGAGCCTTGCGATGCTCAACCGTTGCCGCCGCAGATCGCGACCATCGAGATTCCCAGCGAATGGTCAAGGGTGAAGGGGGGGAGGCCTTTGCTCATCACCAGGGAAGGAGCCTTTCGGCAGTACGTTCTTGTCCAGGAGATCCACGTGGACAGGTCTTTCCATCACACCGACAGGACATTGAAGAGAGGGATGCTCCCGCAGGCCGCGGCGGAAGTGATCGTGGACGAAATCGCCTCCGACCGGGCTGTTCTAGACTTCAGGCTCATCGAGAATCGTCCCGACGTGATCGATGACCACGACGGATTCAGGCTTGTGTTCACCTACCGGACCAGGGAGGGGCACCGCTTCCGGACGCTCTACTATGGTTTCATGAAGAAGGATTGGTTCTACAGCATCCGCTTCAATGCGATCGATCCGGACCTGTTTCTGAGAGACCTGGCGGCATTTGAAAAGATGAAGGAGAGCCTCAGGCTGGTCGAGGCTCGGGATTTGTCATGGAGGGAAAGCGCAAAAGAAAGGTCTCCCATGTCGATGCGCGATCCCACCGCGCCCGTTCCAGGCCCCCCCATCCGAAGGACAGCTTGTCGGGCCGCTCCCTTGCCTTGAACAGGCGTTTTGGAGAGAAGACTCTGCCTGCCTTGATACCTTCTTGATCCTGAATGAATCTAAAAAAGTGGTTCACTCGATAAGCGATGGAACCGGGAGATTCTATTATCGTTTCCATCGCGCCAAGTCTTTTTGCTTGACTCCGGAGGTTATTTCATGAAGAGGCTCCTTGTCGTTATGATGCTCCTTCTCATACCGTCCCTGGTTCTCGCAGCAGAAGAAGATGTCTTACAGGCACTCGAGAATATCCGCAACGCTCTCGACAAAGGCGTGGCTGAGCCTGTTTCTGAAACGCTCGACAGACTGGTCAACGAAGCGAAGGCAGCCGTCAAGTCCCACGAGGATTCCAGCGGACGGGGGACGGAATTTACGGTCAACGCAAAGAAATCCCTGGACTATTTCGAGAACATCGCCCGTATGATCAAGATGGGATATCCCCCGTTTGAGGCAGACAGAACCCAGGCAGACAAGTTTCTCCTCGAGGCACACAGAATTCAGCGCGAACATGCGCGAAAAACAAGCCAGCCCTGATCTCCGCGGACCCGGATCGGCGTACCCCTTATGCTTTGCTTCGGGCTTGTCTTGCCCTCCCCGCCGCCCCCGCACATCTCGGAAACAGGGAGCGACGAGCGCCCGAAGGGCGGGCGCACGGCATGCCGCGACGTCGTTGCCTTTCACGGACTCCGAAGGACCGCCTTGACTCCCCGATTCCCTTGACCGGGATCGCCCTCCTTCCCTATACTTTTTTCTCCGGAAATCGCGCGAGCGAAGAAGCCGCCCCCGAAGGCAAACCCATGGCCGACGAAACCGCGGAACAGAGAGACCCCGTCGAGGAGACGGCCGGGTACGTGCGCCTCGCCCTGCCCCTCATGTCCCAGTACAGCATCCCGATCACGCCCCGGAACTATGCGGTCTGGTATGACTACGTGTCCGGAAAGAGCAAGGAGCTGCGGGAAGCGATCGATGCGATGCTGGAGAAGGCGGAGCGGTTCACGGACGAGATCAACGAAATGCTCTACCAGCGCTTCTGTGCCGAGGTGGACGAAGGGGCGCTGACGGCCCTCCGGGACAACCTGCGGCAGCTCCTCATCGATATCTTCAGCCAGGTGGCCCAGCTTTCCGAACGGGCCGACGAATACGAATCGATCGTATCCAGGTCCGTGGAAAAGCTCTCCGAACGCACGTCGATTCAGGACATCCGCGAGGTGGTCGACGACCTCATCGTGGAGACGAAGAAGATCGGTCATTTCGGAAGGGCGACGCAGGAAAAGCTCCACGAGGCGACCGAGGAACTGGAGTCTCTGAAGAAGGAATTCGAGCAGGCCAAGGCGGCGGCCCTTGTGGATTTCCTCACAGGAATCGGCAACCGAAAGGCCTTCGACATGGCCCTCCAGGGATCGGTCCGGGAGGCCGGCACGGGTTCCTACCCGCTCTCTCTTCTGCTGATCGACATCGACCACTTCAAACGCTTCAACGACGAATACGGACACATCGTGGGCGACGAGGTCCTGCGGCTTGTGGCCCGGAAGATCAAGGAGAACGTGAGAGGAAGGGACTTCGTTGCCCGTTACGGCGGGGAGGAGTTCGCCGTCATCCTGCCCGGAACGCCGCTCCGCGGCGCAAGGACGGTGGCGGAGAACATACGGGTGTCCTTCTCCGAGGGAAAGCTCAAGCGGGTAAGGACCTCCGAGTATCTCGGAACGATCACGATCTCGGTCGGCGCCGCGCAATACCGGCCGGGCGAGCCGCTGGAGGAGTTCATCGACAGGTCGGACCAGGCCCTCTACTTCGCGAAGAAGTCCGGCAGAAACCGCGTCGCCACCGAGGCGGATGTGAGGTAGGGCACACGGAGGAGCCCGCGAAAGGGGCGACCGCAGGAACCCGGTCCCTGCTCCCCGCCATGGCAGGGTTTCATGCGGCAGCCCGCCGGATCGCGGCTTGCGGCCGCCCCGGCGGCCTCGGCCGGGGTGACCGAACATGAGAGCGCTTCCTTCGCCGGGGAGAACCCGTTCGCTATCGGCGGTTGTCCGGCAAGACTTCGAGAAGGAGAAGAGGGATGACGTTTACGAATAGCCTGTGGAAGGGAATCGGCGGGATCTATCAGGCAATCGTCGACCATCCCTTCAACCGCGAACTCGCGAGAGGAACGCTGGCCCTCGAGAGGTTCAAGTTCTACGTCCAGCAGGACGCGCTCTATCTGGTCGATTTCGCCAGGGCCCTGGCCATGGTGGGGACGAGGGCCCGGGTCCCCGCCCGGTTTCTCGACTTCCTGGACTTCGCCAGGGAAGGACTGGTCGTGGAACGGGCGCTTCACGAGGAGTATTTCCGGCGCTTCGACATCCCTTCCGACGCGGAACAGGCGCCGGGCTGCTTCGCTTACACGAATTACCTGATCGCCACCGCCGCCGGCCGAAGCTTCGAGGAGGCGGTGGCGGCGCTTCTGCCGTGCTTCTGGATCTACCGGGAGGTGGGCATGCACATCGTGGGACGGTCCGCTCCGCAAAACCCCTATCAGCTCTGGATCGACACGTACGCAGGCGAGGAATTCGCCGCCGCAGTCCGGCGCGCCATCGAGATCACCGAAGAGGTTGCGGCGGAGACAACCGACAGGAAGCGCAGACGCATGACCGAGGCCTTCGTCCTGTCGTCCCGCCTAGAGTGGATCTTCTGGGACGGCGCCTACCGGATGGAATCGTGGCCCCCCTGACAGCCTACTTGGCCTTCATCATGCTCTTCAGGCTCAGGTCGTTCCGGTCGAGCCAGAGGGCCGGGTAGGCAGGCCCGAAGGTCAGCGTGCAGTGGGTGTCGATCCAGTCGCAGTTGTTGTTGTGAACGCTGTTGATGTAGCCCATGGGCACGACCATGCCCCACAGACGGTCGATCGTCCGGTAGTACCTGCCCTTCTGATCGTACAACTCCCACAACTGGGCCAGCAGGGTCTCTTTGTCGAAGTAACCGACCCGCTTGCTGTAGATGTAGTTCTTGTCCTGCTGGATCATTTCAATGACCCACATCGGCCTGCGCTCGAACTTGAGCCCCTTCCACTTCCAGCCGTCCTTGCTGTCCAGGTAATCGGACGCATCGAAGGTGTAGGCAGGCACGAGGAACTCGCGTTCCGCGATCACCCGGCATGTGTAAGGATAGCGGTCCGGCCGCAACGCCTGAGAAAAGCCCTCGGCATCGTCGAAGGAGATGTCCTGCCCGACCGCCTGGTCCTGTGAGTCGGTGCTGGAGAGCTTCCGAATGCGTCTGAGAAAGTTCACGTAGGCGAGAAAATTCCGGTCCTTCTTCGGGTCGGTGTAAGCGATAATGTGGTAGATATTCCCGAAGAGATCCCGCGGTGTAAAGATCGTGAACATGCGGATCTGCTCTTCCCCGTTCTTCTGGGCCCGCTCGTCGAACCATCCGTAAGGCGGCATGAGGACGCGCCCCTCGAGCCGGAGCACCATGTAGTGGGCCGAACCCCGGTGGTCGATGCCTCCCCTGCTGTTCACGCCGATCGTCAGGTCGTAGTTCGCCGTGCTCTCGCAGTCCTTGAACCGCTTCTGCCAGTTGTAGAGCAGTTGCATGGGCACGTGGTCGCCCGAGGGCCGGGGGAAGGGGAATCCGGAGATGTACGTCTCGGGCTTGATGTAGCCTGCGTCGTCGAGCTGCGTCTTGCCCATGTTCTCGATCGTGGCCTCGGCAAGCGGCTTGGCATACCAGAGCTGCTGGGTCTCGATGACCTCGATCTCCGTGAACATCCCGATGTGGTTGGGCAACCCCTCGGTCCCGGGAGCATTGAACCGTTTGTAGTGGTACTCGGTCATCAGTTCCTTGAAAGGGTACTTCTCTTTGTCGGCCAGGGTGTATTTCCCGGGCTTGATCTCCGGGGCGATCTTACCGACCAGGTCCTTCGCGCGGAATCCGATCGCCTTCTCCCAGGCCGCCTTGCTCTCCTCCGGATCGTGGATGAGCTGCTGCCAGGCCTCGTCCGGGATGAAAACCTTGAAGTACTGCGAGTCCGTGTAGAAAGGCGCAGGGTCGTCGATCACGTCTTTGATATCGGTGATTTCCTTGATGGAGGCGTGGTAAGGCTGAATGGCCGCCGCTTGCGAACCCAGGAGCCACCCAAGAACCATCGCCACGACCATGGCCACGGGCAATCTCATTGCATCCTCCTCGATTCTTTCTTCTCCGATCAGGAAAGAACGGACGAAAACCCCGGCCCGTCTCCGCAAGGTTGAGCCGGCCACCCTACAACTTTCTCGCCGACTTCTCCAGTACCTCTCGAAGAAGGGCAAGGCCCTCGATGCAGATCGGCATGCCCCCGTACGTCGACATCTGGAGAATGACCTCCGCCACCTCCTCCTTCGCGGCGCCGGCCCGAAGCGCGGCGATCATGTGGCTTCTGAGCTCGTTGGTCCGGTTGAGAACGCAAAGGCCTGCCACGGCGCACAGTTCCCGCTCCCGCTGGGTCAGGACGTCTCTGGAATAGAGATTCCCGAAGATGTGTTTGAAGAGGTCTTCCGGAATTCGGAAATACTCGAAAAGCTCCCGCATGAGCCGCGTGCGGGTCCGCCCCACCAGTTTTTCCGAGACCTCGACCGGATCATCCCCGGGCCGAATGTCCGACGCAATCGCCATCGCCCGCTCCTTTCGGAAAAAGACCCGTGTTCGTCAAGCCCCTATCCGCCAGATGGAAGAAGACAAACCCGGGAATATGTACTCCCTTCTTCTTTCGCAAGGGAGGGGGAAGGATCCGTCTCTATCCCGCCTTCTCGAGGATGTGGATGCACATCGAGGCCTCCTCCACGCCGATGTTGCCCCCTCCGTTCTCGCACAGGCCGATTCGAGCGCCCTCCACCTGCCGCTTGCCCGCCCCGCCCCGCAGCTGGAGGCCGACCTCGTAGATCTGGGCGAGCCCCGAGGCGCCGATCGGATGGCCCCTGCATTCGAGGCCGCCGCTCGTGTTGACCGGCTTCTGGCCTCCCAGCTTGGTGGCTCCGCTCTCGGCATAAGGGCCTCCTTCGCCCAGGGGGCAGAATCCCATCGCCTCGGTCTGGTGCAGTTCCCCGTAAGCGGTCGCATCATGCAGTTCGGCCAGGTCGATGTCCTTGGGCCCGACGCCCGCCTGGTCATAGGCCTGTTTGACAAGCCGCTCACCGATGTCCTCCTCGTCGAGGCGCCTGTCCCTGCCCGATCCGAGCACGGAGGCCAGGATCTTCACCGGCCGGGCGTTCCGGAGTTTCTTCAGGTACTTCCCGGAACAGACGACCGCGGCCGCGGCGCCGTCCCCCACGGGCGCACACATGGCGCGGGTCAAGGGGTAGGCCACGGGCTTGTCCGCCAGCACCTCCTCCACGGTCATGTCCGTCTGGTACTGCGCCAGGGGATTCATGGACCCGTGCCAGTGGTTCTTGGCGCAGATCACGGCCAACTGCCTCTGGGTGGATCCGAACTTCTTCATGTGCCACTTGGCGCCCATGGCATACGCATCCATGAAGATGCTTCGCCCCTCCCCGGGCCTGCCGTCCTTGTCGGCCGTGTCCATGTCGAGTTCCTTGTTCAACTTCATGAACAGATCGATACCGGCCTGCATGTTCTCCACGTCCATGCAGGACGCGTAAGCGCCGAGGGCCACCGCCTTGTTTTCGTGGGTGATCTTCTCCGAGCCCACGGCGAGCGCCACATCGTACATGCCCGCCCGCAGGCCGGTCACCGCCATGTGCAGGGCGGTGCTCGCGCCGGCGCAGGCGTTCTCCACGTTCACGACCGGTATGACGCCGATCCCCATCGACCGAAGGGCCACCTGGCCCCGGATGGAGTGCTGGTTCGTGTACATGCCCCAGAAGGTGTTGGAGAAATAGGCCGCCTGCAGATCTTCCTTGGTCAGGCCCGCATCCTTCAGCGCGAGGCCGATGACCTCGTGGGCCATGTCCCGCACGGTCCGATCCGGGTACTTGGTGAAGCGGATCATCCCGAGTCCGATGATGTAGGCATTCTCCATCTTGTTCCCCTCATCCTAACCTTCTCCCCCGGGGGAGAAGGAACGCTGCGATGCCGAGGGATTCTCGCCTGCGGGTGAAGAACAGTCAAGCGAGCCCGGGGATTGCTTCGTCTCTATCGCTCCTCGCAATTTCCGCCATGGAGCCCAATTCTTCCGAGGCGCAAGGCGGGGCCCGACGTTTGACCCCTCTTGCAGCCTATTTCTGTTTCATCATGCTCCGCAGGCTCAGGTCCTTTCTTTCCAGCCAAAGGGCCGGGTAGGAGGGCGCGTAGGTCCACGTGCAGTGCTCGTCGATGAAGTCGCAGTTGCTCACGTGATAGGTGTTGAAATAGCCCATGGGTTCCACCATCCCCCACAGCACGTCGTTGTTGCGATAGAGCCTCTCCTTCTGGTCGTACATCAGGTGAAGATGGGGCAGCAGGGTCTCCTTGTCGAAATAGAAGACCCGCTTGCTGTAAATGTAGTTCTTGTCCAGCTGCTTCATCTCGACCACCCACATGGGCCGCCTCTCGAACCTGAGCCCCTTCCACTTCCATCCGTCCTTGCTGTCGAGATAATCGGCCCCGTCAAAGGTGTAGGCCGGCACCAGGAACTCCCGCTCCTCGACCACGCGGATCTCGTAGGGGTAGCGATCCGGTCTCAACGTCTGGGCGAACATGGCGGCATCGTCGAAGCAGATGTCCTGTCCCACGGCCTGGTCCTGGCGGTCCGTGCTCGAGAGCTTGCGGACCCGCCGGAGGAAATTCACGTAAGCGAGAAAGTTGGAATCCTTTCTCGGGTCCGCATAGCGCACCTGATGGTAGACGTTCCCGAAGAGATCCCGGGGGGAGAAGATCGTGTAGATGATGACCAGGGTCTCGCCCTGTTGCTGGGCCCGCTCGTCGAACCACCCGTAAGGCGGGTACATGACGCGGCCCTCCAGGGTCACCCAGAAGAAGTGGGCCGTGCCCTGATGGTCGATGTTGCCGCTGCGGTTCACGCCGATCGTAAGATCATAGTTCGCGGAACTCTCCGGCTCCGCGGTTCTCTTCATCCAGTTGTACATGATCTGCCAGCCCTTGTTGTCCCCGGAGGGCCTTGGAAAGGGGTAGCCGGCCACAAAGGTCTCATGCCGGATGTATCCGTCCTGGTCCAGCTGTGTCTTGCCCATGTTCTCGAGGGTCGCCTTCCCCACGGGCTCGCCGTGCCATAGCTGTTGCGTTTCGATCACCTCGAATTCGGTGAAATAGCCGATGTGTTTCGGCATGCCCTCCGCACCGGGTTCGTTGAACCGGTCGTAGTGATAGGGAGTCATCAGCTCCTTGAAGGGGTACTTTCCCTTGTCGGCCAGCGTGTACTTGCCGGGCTTGATCTCCGGGGCGATCTGGCCGACCAGGTCCTTCGCCCGCAGGCCCACCGCCTTCTCCCAGGCCGCCCTGCTCGCCTCCGGGTCAAAGGTGACCATCTTCCACACGTCGTCCGGGATGAAGACCTTGTAGTATTGCGACTTGGTGTAAAACGGCGCCGGATCGTCGAGAATCCCCTTGACGGCGACCACGTCCGTAATCGGGGCATGGTAGTTCTGGATGCCCCACGCCGTGGAGGCCATGAACAGCATGCAGAGCAACACGGTCGCGGAATGAACGGCTTTCCTCATCTCTTTCTCCTTGCTGGTACCTGCCGACGTGTCTCCTGTGCCTTGACGGAACCAACAACGCCCGGGGGCGGAAATCCCGGTTTAGCCCCAATTGTACTTGACCTTGAGGGCAAAGTAGTCGTTCTTCCGGAAAAGCCAGAGAGGCACGTTCCGCTCTTTGCCCCCGAAGAAGCCCGACTCCAGGGTGAAATGCCAGGTGTTGCTCATCATGTAGGTGAGAGACGGGATCAGCAGGTGCGCCTCGTTGTTGAACAGGTAGCCGCCGGCGACCTGAGGCACCAGCTTCCCGTTGATGTAGGAGGTGCTCAGCACCAGCGAGACCGTGTAGTAATCCTCATCCGGCAGGAAGCTGTCATCCGTATCGTTGAGCTTCGTATCGTCCGGAAAGTCCATGATCCGGCTGTAGAAGAACTGGGGCATCACCGTGAAGTAGGCCCGCTCGTTCAGAAGGTTCCACTTCACCTTCCAGTCGATTCCGATTCCCGTGTCAAGGTAGTCCGACTCGATATACCGGGTCTGGTCCGCGTCCGCATACACCTTGTCCCACTGGTACCGGGCCTCCAGGCGTATCAGCGGGTTCACCCCGCCCAGGGCCGTGATCACGATCGGGAGATCCCCGGTCCAGGTCACCCCCGCAAACTTCTGGCGCGGGTGGTAGCCCGTGTAGATCGGGTAAAGGACCGACGTTCCGTCCGAGGCGGTGCCCAGGGCCGGAACCGGCTCCCCGGCAATGGACGTCAGGAAGGGATCCGTTACAAACATCGGATCCGCGAACAGGAGCTGGGGCGAATTCTCCCGCCCGTAGAATCCGTTCAGGGTCAGGATGCTGCCCTTGATCATGAGGCTCAGGCGCAACGCGTATTCGAAGGCCTCCTCGTCCCAGCTTTCGAAGTCGGTCACCTGATTCAGGTCCGGATGGCCTATGTAGAGGTTCGGCGTTCCGACACCCAGGGCGTCATACAGCGGGTTGTCCAGCTCGGGCGCCGCCGACCAGATGCCCCCGAAATCGTTCCCGGTCTCCAGCCGCTGGTTCGGGATGAACTGGGCGTTGGGGTTGAAGATGAACTGGACCCCGAACTCGTTGAGCCAGCCCATGTTGAGCTCGGGCCACAACTCGGCCCGGACCAGCCAGATCGGGATGATCGTGGTCTCGAACTCCACGTCCGAGAAGCCCCGCCGGTCGTCGGTCGGGTTGATCTGGTCCATGATCCGGAAGAAGTCCATCTCGCCCCAGGAGACGATCTGCTTTCCGACCCGGAACAGGAACGTCGAGGGCGTCCAGGTCGCGTGGCACTCCTTGAGGAACTGCCACGATTCGTCATCGAGGTACATGCGGCCCCGGGACTGGCTGAAGAGTTTCTCGTTCCAGGTCCGGTCGTCGTGCTTCAGGTCGTAGATCAGGTCCATGGTCAGGATGCCGGAGATGTAAAACGTGAAATCGTGGCGCGGGCGGTAGTCCGCCTCGGCGAACACGGTGAGCAGGGCCTGTTGCAGCCCTTCTTCGACGTGGTACTGATCCCCCTTGAGGCTGAACTGTGCCGACTGGGAGGCAAACCCGAACACGTTCAGGGGCTTCCCCCAGACGGTGAGTTGTTTGGCCGCGGCCGGCCGGAGCGAGATCCCCGCCAGGAAGACCAAAACCAACACGACACACAGAGTCGATCTTCGCATCGCTCCCCCCTTGAATCGTTTTGGGTTGAAACATGACACCAACGCTCAGGCTTCCTTCTCGGCCCGCCGGGTGATGAACTTCGGGCGGATCGCGCAAAGCATCAGCG
>CAYLMK010000010.1:0-211553 GCA_964384945.1 uncultured Thermodesulfobacteriota bacterium
GAAGAAAAGGGCCGCCTGAAAATACGTCACCGAATTTATGACCCAGAGTACTTAGGTGCAAGAAAGGGCAAGTTTTTGCGCCCTGCCTCCGTCAAGTCGGAGCAGGCGTGGCGGTCATTTCCAGGCGTCTCGGGGAAGCAGGAGCCATCAGGGCAGTGCCTTGGGGACTTCTCAACGCTCGTAGAACCTTGAAGAGGACGTAAGAGGGGGGGAAGCCAAATGAGAAAAACCCTGCCTGCCCTGATTCTGACCCTTGCCGGACTGTCGATCGCGCAACCGGCCTCGGCGGAGAGGGACAGAACGGAGTTTCCCTGGGAACGTGCGAGCCTCTCCGTGGGGTATTTTTTCACGAGCTTCGCCAGCGATGCTAAGGTAGAAACGGGGGGAGTGGGCGCCATCGTCAACCTCGAGGAAGTCCTCGGCCTGGATGATGTGACCCATCAATTCAGGATCCAGGCAATGGGTCGACTGTGGCGCAAGCACCGCTTCTATTTCTCCTATTACGACCTCTCCAGGGAGGCGAGCAAGACACTCGACACCGCAATCCCCACAGACCCCCCCATCGACGTGGGCGCCCTCGTGGAGACGGAGTTCGATCTGAGGATCTACAAGGTCTCCTACACCTATTCGTTCTTTCAGGACGATCGCCTCGACATCCACGGGGGCATGGGCTTCTTCATCATGGACATCGGGCTCGGCCTGAAGGCTCAAACCTCGGGAGACGGCGGTACGCTCGCAGAAGCGTTTGCACAGGAGACCACCCTGCCCCTTCCCGTGTTCAATTTGGGCATGGACGTGGCGATTCTGCCGAAGCTTTTCCTCAAGAACTCGCTCGATTTCTTTTACGTCGAGGTGTCCGGATTCGAAGGCATGCTCCTGGATGCGAACGTGGCACTCGAATACGACCTCTTCAAGTACTTCGGACTCGGCCTGGGATTCGACTTGCTTCGCGTGGACATCAGCGGCGACGCGGACGACAGCTTCCTGGGCGGCGGCTGGGAAGGGGACCTGGAGTTCAACTATTCCGGGCTCCAGGTCTACGGAAAGTTCTATTTTTAGAGCTCGGCTTGCCTCGCATCGCTGCCCTTCCGGCGTGCATCCGCCCGTTTGTCAGAAGGGCTGCGTCCACTGCGGGGCCAGTCGGGACGCATTCGCGTCCGCGAAGACGAGGCGGTAACAGAAGTCCTTGAGCACCTGGATATTCCTGCGGAAGGCCTCACAGCCCGAAGGACGCATCCTCTTCAGGCCGTCGCCCTGAATGAGGACGACCTTTGCGCCTTGACAATTCTTTCGGAGGTCCTCGATCAGGGCGTGCGCCGACTCCTCGGTGAACTCCCCGGACAGGCTCAGGCGGACGCAGTCCTCCCGCCATTCATAGGAGATCTCAAAGTCGCATCGTTTGGAAACGACCGGTTTGGGATGGCACGGACGTATCGCGTCCGGGGGAACGGATCGTTTGTCTTCAGGAGTCCTGCACACCATGGGTCTTTCCCTCCTGTTTCGTCCAGGAGATGAAAGAAAGCGTGATTCTTCCTGAAATCGCCTACTGGCTTTCCTCCGACAGGAGCTTGATTCTCCTCAGGAGGCGCGCCATCCGGACCCGGGTTGCCGCGAGGGCCGACAGAACGACCTCCTTTTCGGTTTCGGTCCTGCAGGCCTCCATCTCCTCGCGGAGAAAGGCGTGGAAGTGCAACTGCCGTTGGAGTGCCAACAGTTCGGGCGGAGCGGGCCTATCCACCACGTTCTCCTCGAAGAACGGCACGCTGTTTCCCGTCTGAGGTGCGATCATTTCCTTCTCTCCTTGGCTGACCGAGGATCAGGGCTCGTAGTAGACAGGCTGCTTGAGCTGGCTCAGGGTGAAGTTGTTGAAGACACGGTGCCCGTCGTAGTCCAGGACCCGCAGGTCGTCGGTCTGATGCAGGTCGTTCATGATCACGTCGAAGTGCTTCCCGTATTTCTTCCTGAGAACCTCCACGGGGACTTCATACGCAATGAACTTCTTGAGGCCCTTTGCAGTCAGCTTCTCCAGAAATTCGGGTGTGGTGAAGGAGTCGTACGATGTGACGATGACGATGGGCCCGGAGCCGGTGAAGAAGATGCCTCCCTTCATGACAACCCTCCTTATTCCCGTCCCGGCCACGTGCGAAGAGCCCTGCCCGGGTGTTTTCGTTTCTGCATTCCCTCGCCGCCGCCCCTCGCTCTCTTTCGCAAAAGCAATTGCCGTACCAACAGGTCTGCGGGGTCCGCCCGGGAAGGAAGGCACAAAAAGCGATGAAAAACAGAAGGGTTGAAACGAAGGGATCCGACCCGAAGACAGGGCCGGCTGTCCTGACTCTTTACACTTCGTAAAGCCGGCGAACGTCCGCGGCGGCCAGGGTTCTTCCTGTCCCGGGGCCGCTCTCAGCTCTTGTCACCCTCGGGCAGGGCGACGGAGTGGCGGAAGGGGAGGTACACGGTGAAGACCGACCCTTTGCCGATTTCGCTCTCGACCTCGATCCGACCCTGGTAGAAGTCGACGATGGACTTGACGATGCTGAGCCCAAGGCCCGTACCGGTGACTTGCCTTGCCTCGGGCCTCTTCTCCCGGAAGAATTCGCTGAACAGGCGTTTCCGCCCCTCTTCACCGATGCCGATTCCCGTGTCGGCGAACCGGAGCCTGACGAAGGGGCCCTCCTGTTCCGCACCCACTTCGACCCGGCCCTCTGGCTTGTTGTATTTGATGGCGTTGCTCAGCAGGTTGCTCGCGAGTCGGATCAAATCCTCGCGGTCCGCCTCGATGGAAGGGAGTTCCTCCTCGATTCTCGTCTCGACCGAGATGCCGTTCTGTTCGGCGAGGGGCCGCATCAGGCCGGCGACCTCCTCCAGGATCTCCGCGATGCGCTGAGGCGCGACCTCCCGCCTCACCGTGCCCGCCTCCATGCGGGAGACCTCGAGCAGATCCCCGACCAGCTCGACCAGGGCGCGAATCCGGCGCCGGGAGCGGCCGAGGATCTCCTGCTGCTTGCCCGGGTCCTGTGCATAGCCTTCCTGGAGCACGGAAAGAAAGCCGTCCACGGCGGCCAGCGGCGCGCGGAGTTCGTGGGCCACCATGTTGACGAACTGCGCCTTCACCCGTTCGATCTGTTTCAGCGCGGTGATGTCCCGGACGACCGTGACCGTGCCCAGGAGGCGGGTGCCGTCCGGTTCGACGACGGGCGCGACGTTCGCCAGGACCCACTCCTCACCGGAAGGCCGGGCGAGTCGGAGCTCGTTGGACAGCCGCGTCTTCTTCTCCGATGCGGCCTCGATCATCTCGATCAGCTCCCCGGATACCACGGCGCGCCGAACCGGGACCGGCTCCGGGCCGGCCGGCGCCGGGTCGAGCAGCCGCAGGGCCGCCGGATTGTAGAGAACGAGGATTTGCTCCGCATTGCAGACGAGCACGCCGTCCGTCATGCAGTCCACGACCGTCCGGAGCCGTGTCTGCTCGGTCGAGAGCTCCAGCATCCGCTGTCTGCGCTCCGCCTCGAGGCGGTTTCTCTGCCGGATCAGGTTGACCCGCTCCAGGGCCCGGTTGACGATGCGCAGGAGATCGTCCGGGGCGAAGGGCTTGGCGATGAAGTCGTAGGCCCCCCGTTTCGTCGCCTCCACCGCGGCCTCGAGGGTGGCGTAGGCGGTGATCACCACGAAGACGGTTTCCGGGGCGATGGCGCGCGCTCGCTGGAGAAAGTCGAAGCCGCTCATTCCGGGCATCCGCAGATCCACCAGGGCCAGATCGATGTCCGGATCCTGCCCGAGGATCTCGATGCCCTGTTCGGCGGCCTCGGCCAGCAATACCCGATACCCCTCGGATCGTAGCACGCGGTCGCAACCCCTGCGGATACCCGCCTCGTCATCCACGACCAGAATCTTCTGGCTGTCCGCCTTGGGCGTGGTCATGCGCCACCCGTCCTTTCCGAGGCCCGGGGACGGTCCGCCTCTTCGGCCGGGAGCAGGGCGTCCGGAACGGGCAGGACAAACACGAAGTCGATCCAGTCTCCGGGCGCGGTCACGGCGCGGATGGTCCCTCCGTGACGCTGCACGATCTCCCGGGCGATGAAGAGGCCCAGTCCGGTCCCTCGCTCCTTCTCCTTCGGGTTCTGGAGCCGATAGAATTTTCCGAAGAGCTTGTCCGCCTGATCCGCGGGCACCCCGGGTCCGTCGTTCCAAACGTGCAGTTTGGCCCGGCCCCCGTGGCGGGCGCCCGTGATCCTCACCCGGCCCCCTTCCCGGCCGTACTTGATTGCATTGTTGATGAGGTTGTCGTAGACGATCTGCAGCAGAGAGGGATCGGCCTGCACGAAGAGATCCTCTTCCATCTCCACCTCGATGCGCATTCCCTTGGAATCGAGCCGGCCGCGGAAGTTGCCGAGCAGGGGCCGGACCACATCGTTTTCCACGTGCAGCGGCCTCGTGCGGACCTGCAGCTCGCCCCGCTCGATGCGGGAGAGGTTGAGATAGTTGAGGATCATCTCTTCGGCCCGGTGAATGGCCTGCCCCACGTCGTCGAGGGCCTCGTGCTGCTCTTCCGTGATCTTTCCCACGTATCCGTCGCGCACGGCGAGCAGGTTGATCTTCATGGCGGCGATCTGGTTCTTGAGTTCGTGATTGATGAACTCCAGGGCCTCCAGGTAGTTCTTCACCCATTGATGCAGCTCGTTGGCCGTCCGCTGAAGGTCGTCGCGGCTGCTCCGGAGCTGTTCGTTCCGCTCCTTCAGGGCGGAGACCATCTGGTTGAAGGCAAGGGTCAGCCGGTTGATTTCGTCCTTCTCCGCGTGAAGGGGGGGCGGCAGTTGGGTGTCGAGGTTGCCCCGGGTCACCTCGGCCGCGCCCTCCGTAAGCCGGGTCAGGGGACGGGTAAGCCGGGCCGCCAGCCAGAAGGAGAGCAGCACGGCGCCGAGGAAGGCGAGGACGGCGACCAGGGTGAAGAGCCTCATCGCCTGGTTGCGCATGTCGTCGTAGCGTTTTTTGAGAACGCCCACATAGAGCATGCCGATGACGCGGCCGTCGAGGTCCATCAGGGGCTCGTAGGCCGAGATGTACCAGCTGTCCACGACAAAGGCAGGCCCTGTCCAGGTCCCGCCCTGCCCCAGAACTTGGTCGTAGACCTCTTCGGACACCCGGGTCCCCACGGCACGCTCCCCCTCCGGCCCGACCACGTTTGTCGTGATGCGGACGTCGCTCTGGAAGATCGTGACCGTTCCGAGGCTCTTTTTTTCGTACGTGGCGGCGGTGAAGATGTTTTCTCTCACGAAGTCCACGAACTCGAAGTTGCGGTTGAGCACGGTTCCGGCCCGGACCACGCCCGCCACAGCCCCGTCCTCGCCCGCGACCGGGGAGGCAACCTCGAGAATCATCACCTCCGTGAGGCTGCGCGGCACGCCGGGCTTGGCGTGCGGGGTGGGGAGGATCTCCACCTGGGTGCGCTCCGCCAGGGCCTCGTCCTCCAGGGTCAGGGCCTCCCGGGGCAGGAGGGAAACCCCGGCCGCGGGCGCGCCCTCCCGAAGCGCGCGGGCGACCACGGGGCTCGCCTCGGCCCGTTGCCCGGCTGCCCTGCCGCGGGCGGTGGCACGGATCACGGCCTGACCGTCGAGCACGTGGAGGAAGTCATACCCGCATTTCCTGCGCAGGGCCTCGAGGGGGCCAGCCGCACCTTCCTCCGGGGACGCGAGCCACCGGACGGCGTCCCTGTCGGCCAGGACCGTGGACGCCTTGAGCGACTCTTCGAGGCGGCGCTCGAGCATGGCATCCGCGGTCTTCAGGGCCAGCTCGACCCTCCGCTGCGCCTCGCCGATCACCATCCGGTTGATGAGAAAGCTTCCGGTCAGTACGGTCAGCAGGCCCCAGAGGGTCACGATGCCCACGAGGGCGATGAGCAGCCTGGTGCGCAGCGGCAGATCCATTCGATCGATAACCCTCTGGCTAGAAACTGAGGTTGACCTCCCCGTACGGCCAGTAGAGGGTCTCATACTTGGAGCTTCCCAGGATGGAGAATCCCCGGTCGTCGGTGTGCTCGGTGTGCTTGTCGTAGTTGAAATACATGAAGCCGAGACGGAACCGCACGTTCGACCGGAAGTAGTAGTCGTAGTAGATGTCCCATACGCCGGCATTGAAGGGGTAGAATCCGGCTACTCCGGCACCCTCGTAGTAATAGTTGTTCGCCGCGGTCAGTACCGTGCCCTTCCTTCGGTAGCCGCGATAATTGAAGGGGTTGATCCATGCATCGCTGCCCTTCGCGAATTCGGCCGTGAACTGGTGCTTGGCCGCGATCAGGTCCCCTGTGTTGAACCCCACGAACCAGATGTGCCCCGGAAAATCGGCTCCTTCGAACTCGCCGGAGGCCGTCTGCGTGCTCCACGTGTGTCGCGGGATCTCGAAATGGCTGTAGTAGAAGGCGCCGTAGACCTGCAATCCAAGGAGCTGGCTGTCCACATACGTGCCCACAAGGGAATAGTGGGTGATGAGGTCCGCGTTCCCCTCCTGTGCGGCCTTCACCGTGCTTCCGTAAGGCATGTGCCAGTCGTCCATGAAGAGGCCGTCCACGACCAGCGAGGTGCCTTTTCCGACCTTCAGCAGGCCCTGCCCGATGAACACGTCCGCGTCGTCCGGAAAGGACTCCTTTTTCTCATCGTACTTGAGGTATCCCACCACGATCCCCGTCCTCTCTTTGGCCTTTGCCTCGTACGCCTTGCGGCTCGGGAATTCTTTCTTTGCGCCGCTCTCCGCCGCATCCGCCCCTGCTTCCCTTGAACGGCTCCGCAGGCTGGTTTTCGCCCACGGCAGCTCTCCGTCGTCCAGAGAAATGGGCGGGGCCTCCCACTTGGCGAGCGTCCCGTCGATCTCCGAGTCGACAAAGAGCCTGGGAAAGAGGCTCCCCGCCTGGCGCGAGGGCGGACCGTCCAATCCCGGTAGCCGTCCGAGATACCAGGTGGTGCGGAGGGAAGCGATCTTGAAAGTGGCATAGATCTGCTCCGCCCGAAGCGTCACGTCGTGTCCGATACTCGATTCGAAGGAGTTGGGCTTGTCGAACGGGTTGGAAGAGCCGCTGACGCTCGCGTCCCAGGATCCCCAGCGCTTGTTCATGGTAAGGCGGGCATACAGATCGACGATGTCGGGCACGGCCTCGGCCCACAGGTTCAAGCGGAACCGCAGGGGGAACGAGGTCTCGTCGCGCCAGTCCCGGCCCGAGGCCGGCTCAAAGGCATCGGGGTCAAACCCGCCGTAATAACCGGCGGGGGTTTCCGTCCACGTGCTCATCACACGGAACCTCGCCTCGCCGCTCAAATGGACACGATCCTTCAGCGCCTTCTTCTCTCCGACGGCGGCTTTCTTCTCGGCCTCGGCAATCCTCTGCTCGGCTTCAGCCGCTTTCCTCCGGTCCTCCTCCTGTTTCTTTTCCAGTTCTTCGATCCGCTGCAGAAGCCGGTTCACCTCCTGCTTCAACTGGTCCAGTTCCGACGAAGGTTCGGCAGACCGAACCGGCCTGTCGAAAGCGCAGAGTGCGAGAATGCAGGCGAACAGGGGAGCGAGAACCTTTTTCATCGACCGTTTCCTTTCCTGAGGCTGGTTGATCAGAACCCGTACAAGCGAAAAGAATGCCCCCTACGAATCACAAGTCAAGCGCGCGGGCCCGGATTCGGGCCTCCTGTCCGGCCGCTTCGGCGTGACGGGCAGCAAATCCTGTGCCGTGGGGAATCCGCGGCCGGCAACGAGGGAAAACGGCACGAAAACGGGGCGGCCCCTGTTTCCGGAGTCTCGCGGTCCGGTTTCGGGCCCCCGGAACGGGCATGTCGGCATCTTTTACATGTTGGCAAGAAAGCCGACAACCGATAGCATGGAATCGCGCGAGTCCGGATGTACGGTCGAGCCGAACCCTGCGATTTCCAAGCAGGCAGGCCCTTCGAGCCCGGTGGCATATTAGTTGCTTTTTCGGAGACCCGTAGCCCGAGAAGGCCCAAGCGTATTCGAAGGAGGTCGGAATGAGCCAGAAAGCCGAGATTCTCGTCGTCGATGACGATCCGGACATCGTGGACTCCCTCCGGATCATCCTGGAGAGCAACCATTATGAGGTCCGGACCGCAGCGAACGGAAGTGAGGCACTAAGGGCGCTCGAGGATCGGATGCCGGACCTGATGATCCTGGACGTGATGATGGCCACGGACACGGAAGGCTTCGATCTGGCATACAAGCTCAGGGAGAATCCCCATTTCAAGAACATTCCCATCCTCATGCTCACAAGTTTCCTCGACAAGGTCCGCCACGAGGGGCCGGGGCAGTTCGAATACATCCTGGGCGAGCAATGGCCCGCCCACTGGCTGCTCGAAAAGCCGGTGGACAGCAAGAAGCTGCTCAAGAAGATTGAAGGGATCTTGGGAAAAAGCTGACCCTCGGAGGTCGGAGAGGCGGCGATGGAGTCGATCTCCCTGGTGACGACGGAAGGACGGGCGCCGGAGGATCTCCGTCATCGAAGGCGGATTCTCCTGCGGGAGCTGAAGGAGCGGGCCTTCTGGTTCGTTCGTCTCCGATGGTGGGTTCCTCCCTTCATCGTGGCCGGAACGCTTGCGGCGAACCTGCTGGGCTTCCAGTTCGCCGTGGTCCCTCTGCTGGGTGTGGCCGCGTTCGTCCTCGCGTACAACATCTGTTTTTCGCTTCTGGGGCGCCGGCTGCCCGAGGATCCGCTGCTGGAGGAGCGCCGCTTCCAACGCTTTGCCTATGAGCAGGTGGCCCTGGATTACGCCGCCATGTTCCTTCTCATCCACTTCACCGGCGGGGCGGCGAGCCCCCTGATCTTCTTCTTCATCTTCCACATCATCTTCACCTCGATCCTGCTTCCTCCGCGCTCGGCCTATGGGTTTTCGGCCCTCGTGGTGGCCGGCATGGGGCTGATCGCGCTGGGAGAAACGATGGGATGGATCCCCCACCGCCCGCTCGTGCTGCGGGGTATGTCGGTCGATCTGGTCCAGAAGCCGTTCCACATGGCCGTGGCCCTGGGCTTCTTCGCCGCATCGGTCTTCATCACCGCCTTTTCCACCACGGCCATCATGAGGGTGCTTCGAAGGCGTATCCGGGATCTCGGCGATCTGTCCGAATCCGTCTCCATCCTGAACGACAAGCTTCAATCCCTGTTTTCGATGATCCAGGCGATCGGGTCGGTCCGGCGCCTGGATCAACTGCTGCCCGTGGTCACCGGGGAACTGGGCCGCGTGATGGCGGTCAAGGGCATATCGGTCAAGCTCCTGAGCGAAGACGGCAGGTTCCTTCGGTACACGGCGGCTTACGGGCTTCCGGTAGAGTTCACCCGGGACAAACAGGTGGAGGTGGAGAAAAGCCCCCTGAACCGACGGGTCATGGACGGCGAGCCCTTCGTGACCGGCCAGGTGACGGCAAAGGAGCTCTTCCAGTTCGGGGAGGCCCTCGAGGCCGCGCAGATTCGCTCCGTTCTTTTCGTCCCCCTGACCGTCGAGGACCGCGTGATCGGGATCCTGGGCGCCTACTGCGTGCGCCCCGACCGATTCGGCCCGGAGGAGGTGGAATTCTTCCGGCTTGCCGCGGGGCTGGTGGCGATCGCCCTGGAGAACGCGCGGGCCTATGAGGCGGTCGAGAAGCTCATTCAGGAAAGGTCCTGGTACATGATGCGGGTGACCCACAACCTGCGGGCGCCCCTGGCCGCCATGCTCAGCATGATCGATCTGATTCGAGGGGGCTACCTGGGAGAGATCAACGACGAACAGCGCGAGTATCTGCGCCGGCTCGACCGCCGGTCCCGCACCATGCTCTCCATGATCAATGAGCTGATGACCCTGGCCGAGAACCGGAGCGAGAAGGCCAAGATCGTCCGGGAGCCGGTGGACCCTGTGATGATCGGCAACCGGATCCGGAGGACCTTTGCGGACGAGGCGGAGGCGAAGCCGGTCGACTTCAAGGTGGTTGTTCCCGACGAACTGCCGCCGATCCAGGGAGACCCGGTCATGATCGAGCAGATGCTCGAGAACCTCGTATCGAACGCCCTGAAATACACCCCGGCCGAGGGGCGCGTAACCGTGAGCTTCGCGCGGGCGAACCACACGCTGCGCATCGAGGTGAGCGACACGGGGATCGGGATCCCGCAGGCGGACCGGTCCAGGCTGTTCCAGGATTTCTTCCGCGCGGAGAACGCCAAGGCCGTCGACGCCGAGGGCACGGGGCTGGGCCTGGCGATCGTCAAGGAGATCGTCGACAGGCACGGCGGCAGGATCATGGTGGAGAGCGAGGAGGGCCTCGGGAGCATCTTTGTCGTCCACCTTCCCCTGACCGGGCAGGGTGCAATCGATTCCTCCCGCCCGGCTGTGCACGGCGGCACGGAAGAGGCGGGACAGGTGAAGGCGGCGCCGAAGCCCGGTCCCCTGGCGAGAGGGTCCGTCCTCACCCGCAGGTGGACAGGGCTGTTCGGGCGCCCGGTCGAGGGGAGGGAGGCCGGCCCGCCGCCGGGACTCGATCCGAATGCGTTTGCGTGAAGTGCAGGGGGGCGTTGTGCCGCTGAGAACAGAGGAGGGAGCCATGGCACAGGAAGAGGCGCTCGATCTGACACCGCTTGACGAGATCATCAACACGTACCGTCGGGAGCGAGGAGCGGTCATCCCCGTATTGCAGAAGGCGCAGGATCTCTACGGTTACCTCCCGAAGGAGGTCCTCAAGCGGGTCGCCGAGGGCATGCGGGTTCCGATCAGCCGGATCTACGGGGTCGTGACCTTTTACTCCCAGTTCTATCTGACCCGCCGGGGCCGTCACATCATTCGTCAATGCGACGGTACCGCCTGCCACGTGCGCGGCGCGGCGAAGATCATCGACAAGATGGAGCAGGAGCTGGGGATCCGGATGGGCGAGACGACGCCGGATTACAAGTGCACCTGCGAGGTGGTCTACTGCCTCGGGTCCTGCGGCCTCGCGCCGGTGGCCGTGGTGGACGGAAACGTGGTGGGCAAGCTGGTGCCCGAGAAGATGGTCTCGATTCTGCGTGAACTGGATTCGTGAGAGAACTGGCGCTTCACATATTGGATGTCTTGCAGAATGCGAGAGAGGCAGGAAGCCGGCTGGTACGGTTGACGGTCGAGGAAGATATCCGGGAAGACAGGCTCACCATCGAGGTGACCGACGACGGACCGGGAATGGAAGAGGAAGCGATGAAGAGGGTCACGGATCCCTTTTTCACCACCCGAAAGACGCGGCATGTCGGGCTGGGGCTGCCGCTGTTTGCTGCTGCGGCCCAAAGGTGCAACGGGGATCTCAAGGTGGAGAAGGCTCCGGGACAGGGCCTGCGGGTCAAGGCCGCCTTTCAATACGGCCACATCGACCGCGCCCCCCTCGGCGATATGGCCCGCACCCTCCTGTCCTTTTTGCTGGGAGAGCCGTTCTGCGACCTGGTTTACGTCCACCGGCGAGGCGAAAGGTCCTTCCGCCTGGATACGCGCCTGTTGCGGAAGGAGCTCGAGCCGATTCCCCTCTCGCACCCGGAGGTCCGTGCGTGGCTTGAGGGCTACATCTCGGAGGGGGAGGAGGCCCTCGCCGCCCCGGGTGAGGAAGCCTCCGTCAACCTCTCCACCGGAGCAAGGAGGATCGGACATGCCGAAACTGAAGAGCCTGGAGGATCTCAAGAGGCTTCGTGAGCAGGCCCAGCAGGAGATACGGGTCCGGCTGGACACGGGCACACGAATCACGGTGGGCATGGGGACCTGCGGCATCGCCGCAGGGGCGAGGGAGACCATGCACGCGATCCTGGAGGAACTGAAGAAACGGGAGATCGAGGCGCACGTGACGACCGTGGGTTGCATCGGGATGTGTTCCCACGAACCTCTCGTGGATATCGAGCAGGCAGGCAGCGCCCGTATCACCTACGGCAGCGTCAAGGCCGACAGGGTGCCCCGTCTCATTGAGGAACACCTGATCAACGGCCGCGTGGTGGAGGAGTGGGTCGTGGGCCGGCTGGCGAGGGAAACCGCTTAGGTTCTCTTGGGCGGTCCGTTCGGGGACACGGGAATCGGCGATTCAGGCAGGGAGGCCGCCATGGACACGAAAGAGGGCAGGGAGATCATCGAGCGTGCGATCCGGCTTGAGGAGGACTCGTACAAGCTTTACTCATTCGCGAGCCGCCGCGTAAAGGATCCCGGCGCAAGGGCGGGCCTGGCGGAACTGGCCGAGGAGGAGAAGAAGCACAAGGCGAAGCTCGAGGGAATGCTTCGCGGCAACCTCGCCTGGGCCGTGAGCGTCGGCCGCAGGGCCAAGGTCAAGGACCTCGGCATCGGCGGTCCTCTGGAGGCGAAACCGATCAACGAGAAAGCGAGCCTTCAGGAGGTGCTCGCCTTCGCCATCAAGCGGGAGGAGTCCACAGGCGCCTTTTATTCGCAAATGGCCTCCCTGGTGGACCCGGGCCCGGAAAAGGATGTCTTCGAGGTGCTGGCCCAGGAAGAGACCCGGCACAAGCGTTACGTGGAGAGCATTTACGAGAAGGATATCTACCAGGGATTCTAAACGTCGGCAGGAGAGTCCTCGTCGAGGCTCAACCGGACAATAGGAGGGACCGATGGCCACAGAAGCCCTGTATCGAGCCAACGTGTTGATCTGCGGGGGAACGGGATGCACGGCCTCGGGCTCGGAAAAAGCGCATGCAGCCCTCAAGCAGGAAATCGTCCGGCGCGGTTTGGAGAAGGAGGTCCGCGTGATCCAGACCGGCTGCCGCGGCTTCTGCGCCATGGGCCCGGTGGTCATGATCTACCCGGAGGGGATCTTTTACTGTCAGGTGCAGCCGGACGATGTGCCTCTTCTCGTGGAGGAGACCCTGATCAAGGGGCGCGTGGTGGAGCGGCTCGCCTACCGGGAGCCCGCCCAGCACCGGGCCATCCCGCAGTACAGCGAGATCCCCTTCTACAAGAAGCAGCTTCGGATCGCCCTGGCCAACTGCGGCATGATCGACCCGGAACGGATCGATGAGTACATCGCGCACGACGGGTACGCGGCCTTGACGAAGGCCCTTACCGAGATGACCCCGGACGAGGTGATCGCCCAGGTCAAGGACTCGGGCCTCCGGGGCCGTGGCGGGGCCGGATTCCCGGCGGGCCTAAAGTGGGAATTCACGCGGCGCGCGCCGGGCGAGCCCAAGTACGTGGTCTGCAACGCGGACGAGGGGGATCCGGGCGCGTTCATGGACCGAAGCATCATCGAAGGGGACCCCCACAGCGTGATCGAGGGTATGGCCATTGCCGGTTATGCCATCGGGGCCCGGGAAGGGTACGTTTACTGCCGTGCGGAGTACCCCCTGGCCATCAAGCGGCTCAAGGTGGCGATCCAGCAGGCGGAAGAGTACGGGTTGCTCGGGGACGGGATTCTGGGCACGAAGAACGCGTTCCATCTCCACATCAAGGAGGGGGCCGGCGCGTTTGTCTGCGGCGAGGAGACGGCGCTCCTGGCCTCCATCGAGGGCCGGCGCGGCGAACCCCGTCCCCGTCCTCCCTTCCCGGCGGTCTCCGGCCTGTGGGGGAAGCCCACGAACATCAACAACGTGAAGAGCTATGCGAACGTTCCGCGGATCATCCTGAAGGGGTCCGAGTGGTTTGCGGGCATCGGGTCGCCCCGCAGCCCGGGAACCGCGATCTTCGCCCTTACCGGGAAGGTCAACAACACCGGTCTCGTGGAAGTGCCCATGGGGATCACCCTCGGGGAGATCATCTTCGACATCGGCGGCGGCATCCTGAACGGCAGGACCTTCAAGGCCGTTCAGACCGGAGGGCCCCTGGGAGGCTGCATCCCGGCCGAGCACCTGAACGTGAAGGTGGACTTCGATTCCCTGCGGGACGTGGGGGCCGTCATGGGCTCGGGCGGCATGATCGTGGTGGACGAGGACACCTGCATGGTGGAGTTCGCCAAGTTCTTCCTCACCTTCGCCACCGCGGAGAGTTGCGGCAAGTGCATCCCCTGCCGGGCCGGCGGGAAGCGGATGCTGGAGATCCTCACCCGGATCTGCGAGGGCAAGGGCCGGATGGAGGACCTGGAGCAGATCCGCAAGATTTCCGCAGGTATGGAGACCGGGGCCCTGTGCGCCCTCGGGCAGCTCACGCCCGGGCCCGTGATGGCGGCGCTTCGCTACTTCGAGCAGGAATTCATCGCACATATCGAGGAGAAGCGGTGCGAGGCGGGCTCCTGCCAGGCCCTGGTTCCGGCCCGGTGCCTGAACGCATGCCCGGCCGGCGTGGATGTGCCCAACTACGTCAGCCTGGTCGCTGAGGGGAAGTACGCAAAGGCCCTCGAGATTCACCGGGAGCGGAATCCCTTTGCCATGATCTGCGGCAGGGTCTGCCCGGCCTTCTGCGAGGCGCGGTGCCGGAGAGGCGACATCGACGAGCCGGTCGCCATCCGTTCGATCAAGCGCTTCATGGCGGACCACGAGGCCAAGCAGCCGTGGACGCCGAAGCGGCTCGAAGAGGCGAAAAAGGAAAAGGTGGCCGTGGTGGGTTCCGGCCCGGCAGGGTTGACGGCGGCCCTGCGCCTTGCCCAGATGGGATACCCGGTGACCGTGTTCGAGGCCCTGCCCGTGCCCGGTGGAATGATGGCGGTGGGCATCCCGGAGTACCGGCTTCCGCGCGATGTGCTCAACGAGGAGATCGACAACATCCGGCGGGCCGGGGTGGAGATCTTCTGCAACAAGAAGCTGGGAAGGGACTTCACGGTGGAGGATCTCATGAACGGGCAGGGGTACCGGTCGGTCGTGCTGGCCATCGGCGCCCACAAGAGCATGCGGCTCGGCATCGCCGGAGAAGACCGGGAAGGGGTGTGCCAGGGCGTCGACTTCCTGCGGGACGTGGCCCTGGGCAAGGCTCCGGACCTGGCAGGCAAACGCGTTGCGGTGGTGGGCGGGGGCAACGTCGCGATCGACGCAGCGCGTACGGCCTTGCGGTTGGGCGCCGCAGAGGTCCACGTGGTCTACCGGAGGACGAGACAGGACATGCCTGCCTACAAGGAGGAGATCGAGGCCGCCGAGGAGGAAGGGGTCATCTATCACTATCTGTCCAACCCCGTACGGGTTCTGGGACCCGCCAAGGTCACCGCCATCGAGGTGCAGCATCAGGAGTTGGGTGAATTCGACAGGAGCGGCCGGCGGCGGCCCGTTCCGGTGGAGGGATCCGAGTTCCCTCTGGCCGTGGACATGCTCATCCCGGCCATCGGGCAGCAGCCGGACAGCTCGTGTGCGGACACGAAGGGCGTGGAATTCAACCGGAACGGGACATTCAAGGTCGGCAAGGATCTGGCCACCTCCCGGCCGGGCGTGTTCGCCGCCGGGGATGCCGTCTCCGGCCCCGCCTCGGTGATCGAGGCCGTGGCGCAGGGGAACCGCGTGGCCCGCGTGGTGGACACGTACCTGCGCACCGGCGCGATCGAGAAATTCGTTCCCACCCTGGAGGTCCACCTGCCTGCCTCCACCTGGAACGTGGAGGAGTACGGGGAGGCGGCCCGGATCCGCCCTGTGTTCCTGGAGGCGAAGGAGCGAAGTTCCAGCTTCCGGGAGGTGGAACTGGCCCACAAGGCGAAGGACATCCGGGAGGAATGCAAGCGCTGTCTGCGCTGCGATCTGGAGTGGCGGGAGAGCCGGGAGCGTGAGCGGGGGAGGGCGGCGGCCGGGGCCGCAGCAGCCGCGGGCTAGAGAGGAAGGCGGTTCAGAAACGACGCGCAGGGAAAGGGAGGAAATCCCATGGGATCGATTAAGCTGACGATCAACGGGCGGGAAGTGACGGCCGAGCAGGGCCAGACGATCCTGGAGGTCGCCAGGGGGGCGGGCATCGACATCCCCACCCTCTGTCACCACCCCGCCCTGAAGCCGATCGGCGCGTGCCGCGTGTGCCTGGTGGAGGTGTCGGGACAGAGAACCCTTCAGCCCGCCTGCACCTTTCCCGCCGGGGCCGGCATGCAGGTCCAGACCGAGTCCGCCAAGGTGGTCGAGGCGAGGAAGTTCGTCCTGGAACTCATCTTTTCCGAGAGGAACCACTTCTGCATGTACTGCGAGATGAGCGGGGACTGCGAACTCCAGGACCTGGCGTATCGCTACGGGCTCGACCACATGATCTACCCCACGTACACGGAGCGGTTTCCCGTCGACGCGACGCCCGCCTATTTTCTGCTCGATCACAACCGATGCGTCCTGTGCAGGCGTTGCGTGCGGGCGTGCAGCGAGCTGGCGGCCTGCCACACGCTGGACTTGAGGCAGCGGGGAGCCGCCACCATGGTGCATGCGGACATGAGCCTGCCCCTGGGCACGTCCTCCTGCATCTCCTGCGGCACGTGCCTGGACGTCTGCCCGACCGGGGCGCTCATCGACAAGCGAAGCGCCTTCATGGGCCGGGAGGCGCAGACGGAGATCGTCAAGAGCATCTGCAGCCGGTGCAGTGTGGGTTGCGGAATAGAGGTGGTGACGCGGGAAGGCAATGTGCTGCGGATTCAGGGGGACTGGGATGCCCCGGTCAACGGCGGCGCCCTTTGCGTGCTGGGCCGTTTCGAACCCCTCTATGAAAAGCGGCCGAGGATCCTTGCCCCTGTCGTCCGGGACAAGGGCAGGCAGGAAAAGACGGGCTGGGACCGGGCCCTCCGGGCTGCGGCCGACCGCATCGGCGGGACCCGCCCGGAGCGGCTGGGCGTCCTCGCCTCCACCCACGCAACCAACGAGGCCCTGTACCTGGTGAGCAAATTGTTCGGGAGGGAACTGAAGGCCGCTCAGATGGGGCTCCTCAATGCCTGTGCGCCGCCCCTGGCTGCGGAGACCAAGGGATCGCTCAAGGACGTGGCCAGGAGCGACTGCATCCTGGTGGTCGGCGCGGACCCTGCCAAGGAGCAGCCCGTCGCCTCCTTTTTCGTGAAGCGGGCCGTGGACAACGGCGCCGAACTCATCCTCGTCGGCGACAGGGGCACCGCGCTGGCTCCTTTCGCGAGCCTGTGCGTCGAGGCATCGAACATCGGGCAGGCGGTGGAAAGGGCGCAGCGTGCCCAAGCCCCCGCCGTCCTCTACGGGGCGGGTCTGGCGGACGCGGTCGCAAATGCGCTGGCGAAACTCAACGGGAAGGCAACGTTCGTCGGGCTCGATCCGGGCGTGAACACGCGCGCGGCAAGAACCTACGGGCTGGAGAACAACCTGGATCCGGCCGGGATCGAGGTGCTCTATGTCCTGGCAGGGGAGCAGGAGTGGGACGGACGGGAGATGCTCGGGCGCCTTCGCAAGGACGCCTTCCTGATCGTACAGGCGAGCTACGCTTCGCCCCTGACGGAAAGGGCGGACGTCGTCCTGCCCATGGCGATCTGGTCGGAGAGGTCCGGGACGCTGACGAACACGGAGGGACGGGTGCAGGAAGTCCGCAAGGCCGCAGACCCTGCGGGTGAAGCGAGGCCGGACTGGGAGATTCTCTCCATGCTGGGCGAGAAGCTCGGCAAGAGGGTGGGAGGCTCCCTGGGCGAGATCGCGGAGAGGGCAACCCAGCAACTCCACTGAGGTTGTGAGAAGGAGAACCGAAATGGCCAAGGTAACCGTCGCGACCGACTGGCTGGCCGCCTGTGCAGGGTGCCACATGTCGTTCCTCGACATCGACGAACGGATCGTCAAGCTGATGGAACTGGTGGAGTTCACCTCGAGCCCGGTCACGGACCTCAAGCACCCTCCCAAGGAGGGTGTCACGGTGGGCATCCTGACCGGCGCCATCAGCAATACGCACAACATCGAGGTGGCCAAGAGGATGCGCGACCGGTGCAAGATCCTGATTGCCCTGGGCGACTGCGCGACCTTCGGGGGAATCGTTGCAACGCGCAATCTGGTCGGAACACAGGCTGCCCTCAAGCGTGCCTACATCGAATCGGAGAGCACGGTGGACGGGCGGATTCCCGACTCGCCGGAATTGGGGGTGCCGCTCGACCGGGTGGTGGGCGTGAGTGACGTGGTTCCGGTGGATCTTTTCATACCGGGCTGCCCGCCGAGCGCAGATGCCATCTTCTTTGCCCTCTCCGAATTGCTCGCCGGGCACGTACCCGTGGTCCTGCCGGCCGAACACTTTCGGTACGACTGAAGGAGAGAAGCCATGGAAGCCCGAAAAATCACGATCGAGCCTGTCACGCGGATTGAAGGCCATGCCCGTGTGACCATTCATCTCGACGAGGCCGGGAAGGTGGAGAAGACCTTCTTCCACGTGGACGAGTTCCGGGGCCTGGAGAAGTTCAGCGAGGGCAGGCCCTACTTCGAGATGCCCCAGATCACGCAGCGCATCTGCGGCATCTGTCCGGTGAGCCATCACCTGGCATCGGCCAAGGCCTGCGACGGAGTTGCAGGGGTCGACCCCCCGCGGCCGGCCAAGCTCCTGCGCGAGCTGATCCACATGGGGCAGTTCGTTCAGTCGCACGGGATGCACTTCTTCCACCTGGCCGCGCCGGACCTGATCTTCGGGTTCGACGCGGACCCGGCAACGCGCAACGTCTTCGGCATCATCAAGGCGAACCCGGGCCTTGCGCTCAAGGCGGTGCACCTGAGACGGTACGGCCAGCAGATCATCGAGAGGCTGGGCTCGAAGCGGGTGCATCCGAACCTGACCGTCCCCGGCGGCGTGAACGCGCCGCTCCGTCCGGCGGACCGCGACGCAATCGCCGCCGAGCGGGAGAACATGGTGGGGATCGCCCTGGAGGCCATCGGGATCGCCAAGGGCTGGATCGAGGCGAACAAGGAGCTGGCCGACACCTTTGCCGCCTTCCCGTCCAATTACATGGGGCTGGTGGACGAGGAGGGCGGCCTGCAGCTCTACGACGGCGCGATCCGTGTCCGGGACCCCAAGGGCAATCTGCTGGCCCAGTTCGATCCCGCGGACTACCTGGAATACGTGGCCGAGCACGTGGAGCCCTGGTCCTTCCTCAAGTTTCCGTACTACAAGAAGCTGGGATGGCCGAAGGGGCCCTACCGGGTTGGGCCGCTGGGCAGGCTGAACGTCGCGGACAAGATCGGAACGCCCCTGGCCCAGGAAGAATTCAAGGTTTTCAAGGGAATCCGAAACGGCAAGCCCGTCGAGGGCTCCCTGTACTATCACTACGCCCGCTTGATCGAGGCGCTCTATGCGCTGGAGCGGATCGGGCAGCTCCTCGAGGATCCGGACATCCTGTCCAGAGACGTCCGTGACTTCGGGACCGTGCAGAACACGGGGCACGGTGTGGGCGTGATCGAGGCGCCGAGGGGCACACTCTTCCACGATTACTCTACGGACCCGGACGGCCTGCTCACCCGCGTGAACCTGATCGTGGCCACGGGCAACAACAACTGGGCCATGCACACATCGGCCGGAGCGGTTGCCAAGGCCTTTGTGAACGGGAACAAGCTCACCGAGGGCGTCCTGAACCGCGTGGAGGCGGCGATCCGCTGCTACGACCCGTGCCTGTCCTGTTCGACCCATGCGATCGGCCGGATGCCGCTCGAAATCTCGCTCGTGGCTGCGGACGGCACGGTTCTCGATCGGATGGCCCGGTAAAGGCGTTCAGGGTTCAGGGATCAGGGATTAGGGATCCTGGGCCATACAAAGGCTGTCAGCAGGTAGCCGTCAGGTGTTAGCTCCCCCACCCCCTCCTCCAGGATACCCGCGAAACATCGGGGTCGGGGATGGGCTACTACCTGACAGCGAATGGCCAAGAGCCACTTCCGGGCACGGGCACGAAAGGAATGCGGATTGCGGAATGGACAGGCCCCGGAAGGCAGCAGGAAGGATCTGCGGATGGCACGCACCCTGGTGATCGGCTACGGCAACCTGGACCGTGCGGACGACGGGGTGGCCTACCACGTGGTCAATGAGCTGAGGAGGCGCCTCGGGCAGCCTCCGCTCTCCCCGGAGGAGGACGGCTCGGAATCGCTCGGCTCGGAGGCGGACTCGGTGTTCTTGAGACAGCTCCAGCCGGAATGGATGGAGATCTCGGCCTCCTACGATCAGGTGGTCTTCGTCGATGCGCACGTGCACGAAGACGCGGGGGATCTCGACTGTGTCGACGTGCGGCCCGAGTATGTTCCTTCCCCCTTCACGCACCACATGACCCCGGCCGCGTTTCTCGCGCTGACCCGGGCCCTGTACGGGCGCGAGCCTGCCGGGCGGCTCCTCTCCATCCGTGGTCATGATTTCGATTTCCGCTGCGGGCTTTCCCCGGCGGCGTCCGCGCAGGTGCCGACGGCCGTGGAGATGATCCTCGGCATGCTCGGCGAGGGAAGCCCCTGCCGGGCATAGAGGCGAATTCCGCGTGAACAGGAGGCAAAGGGGCCGGAAACGTAGTATACTGGCGGAGACAGCCGTGAGAGAACGTGAGGAGAAGCGGACGGAAGGGGGGAAGGGGGAGTGCGGTGAGCCAGGCCGGTTCGGGACAGAGGATCGCAAGGCGCGTCGATTTGAGCGGCGTGGTTCAGGGCGTGGGCTTCCGGCCCTTCGTCCGGAACCTCGCCGTGGCGCTGGATCTGGCGGGGTGGGTGCGCAATACCTCCGCGGGCGTGGAGATCGAGGTGGAGGGCCCTGCGGACGACCTGGAGGCCTTTGTCACCCAACTCGTGTCCCGGGCGCCCCCCCGGTCGCAGATCGAACACGTTGCGGTTCGGGACATCCCGACCAACGGCCGAAGCCGGTTCGACATCCTGGAGAGCCGGCCCCGGCCGGATGCCTACCAATTGATCTCGCCGGACATCGCCGCCTGTGAGGACTGCCTCTCCGAACTCTTCGATCCGGGCGACAGGCGGTACCTCTACCCCTTCACGAACTGTACCAATTGCGGGCCCCGCTACACGATCATCCGGGATATTCCCTACGATCGACCGAATACAACCATGCGGGCCTTCCGCATGTGCCCGGCCTGCCGGTCCGAGTACGAGGATCCGCAGGACCGGAGGTTTCACGCGCAGCCCAACGCCTGCCCGGCGTGCGGTCCGCACGTCTGGATCGAGGAAGGCGGGCATGACGGAGTCCGCCGCCCCGGGAAGCGATCCGCGGACGACCGGGCGGTCATCGCCGCGGCCGGCCGGGCGCTCCGGCAGGGGGCGATCGTCGCCGTGAAGGGCCTGGGCGGCTTTCAGCTTGCCTGCGATGCGGCCGACGAGCGAGCGGTCGAGCGTCTGCGCGCCAGGAAGCGCCGGCCCCACAAGCCCTTCGCGGTCATGATGCCCGACCTCGAGGCCGTCCGGCGCCATTGCAGGGTCACGCCGGAGGAGGAGGAACTCCTGCGGTCCGCGGCATCCCCGATCGTGCTCGTCCGCAGGCTCGAGGGATCCACCCTCTGCCCCTCGGTGGCGCCCGGGAATCGGTACCTGGGCGTGATGCTGCCGTACACTCCCTTGCATCACCTCCTGATGCGGGAGGCGGGGTGTGCTCTGGTCATGACCAGCGGGAACCTGTCGGAAGAGCCGATCGCGAAAGACAATGACGAGGCCTTGCGCCGGCTTCGCCCGCTCGCCGACCTCTTCCTGCTGCACGACCGCGACATCCACACCCGCTACGATGACAGCGTGTGGTTCGTGCCGGTCCCGGGAAGGGGGCAGCCCATACGCCGGGCCCGTGGAGTCGCACCCTCGCCTGTCCGGCTGCCGTTTCCCTTGGAACGCGTGCTGGCCTGCGGAGCGGAGTTGAAGAACACGTTCTGCCTGACCCGGGACCACTACGCCTTCGTCAGCCAGCACATCGGGGACATGGAGAACGAGGAAACCCTCGGGTGCTTCGAGGAGACCGTAGCGGTCTACGAGTCCCTGTTCCGGACCCGCCCCGCACTCGTCGCATGCGACCTGCACCCGGACTGTCTGGCCACGCGCTACGGGGAGCGCAGGGCCCGGTCGGAGGGCCTTCCTCTCCTCTACGTGCAGCACCACCATGCGCACGTTGCGAGCTGCATGGCGGACAACCGCTGGCCCGCCGATGCGGGCCCGGTCCTGGGAGTGGCCCTGGACGGAACCGGGTACGGCACGGACGGCACCATCTGGGGCGGGGAATTCGTGATTGCGGACTACCGGGGATTCCGGCGCTTCGGTCATCTCGAGCCCATTCCCCTGCCGGGCGGGGAGGCCGCGATTCACAGGCCCTGCCGCACAGCGATTGGCTGGCTGCAGGCCCGTTTGGGCGAGGTGCCGCAGCTTCCCTTCCTGAGCGCCGTGTCGAAGGAGGAGATCGAGATTGTGAGGCAGATGGTCGCCCGGAACGTACACACGCCGTACACATCCTCCTGCGGCCGGCTGTTCGACGCCGTGAGCGCGCTCCTCGATATCTGCGGACGGGCGACTTACGAGGGGCACGCCGCCGTCGAACTGGAGATGGCGGCCGGGGATTTGCCCGAGGCGCCGCCCGGGCCCGGCTACCCCTTCACCATCGAATCCCGGCAGGGACGCGAGGTGCTCTGCCTGGCCCAGTTGTTGCGAGGTATCCTTGATGACGTGAGCGCCGGCCGGTCGGCGGGAGAGGTAAGCGCGGAATTCCACGTTACGGTTGCACGGATGATCGTCCGGATGTGTGAGAGAATGCGGGAAGAGACTGCCCTGAACGCCGTGGCCCTCTCCGGAGGCTGTTTTCAAAACCGACTGCTTCTCGGTCTGACCTTCCGCCGGCTCTCGGAGAAAGGCTTTCGGATTCTTACCCATCAAGGCGTGCCCTGCAACGACGGCGGCGTGTCCCTGGGGCAGGCGGTTGTGGCGTGTCACATGCACAAAGGAGATCGGTAGATGTGCCTTGCGGTTCCCACGAGGGTCGTCCGAATCAGCGGGGAGGAAGGGGAGGCGGAGATCGGCGGGGTCTTCCGCAAGATCAGCCTGGCCTTCACCCCGGAGGCGCGTGTGGGCGACTATGTGCTGGTCCACGCCGGGTTCGCCATCGGCGTGCTGGACGCCGAGAGCGCCCGTGAGAGCCTGGAGCTTTTCGAAGAACTGGAGGCGATCCGGGCAGAACCGAAGGGACGGGGATCGTGAAGTACGTGGACGAGTACCGCAACCCCGAGTCGGTGCGGCGGGTTCTGGACGCGATCGCCGGCCGTTCGAGGACTTCGGTCCGCCTGATGGAGTTCTGCGGCGGCCACACGCATGCCGTTTTCCGGTTCGGTATTCGACAACTGCTCCCGCCCACGGTGCGCCTGCTCGCCGGTCCCGGATGTCCGGTGTGCGTGACCTCCCAGGCCGACCTCGACAGGGTCATCGGCCTGTCCCGGATCCCGGGGGTCATCCTGGCCACCTTCGGGGACATGCTGCGCGTGCCGGGCAGCAAGGGTACCACGCTGCAGCAGGCGAGCGCGGATGGCGCCGACGTGCGCGTCGTCTACTCCACGATCGACGCCCTTTCAATCGCCCGGGACCACCCGGACCGGGAGGTCGTGTTCCTGGGGGTGGGGTTCGAGACTACGGCTCCATCCGTGGCCGCCGCGGTCCTCTCCGCCGCGGCCCAGGGGATCCGGAACTTCTCGGTCCTGTCCCTTCACAAGCTCACGCCGCCGGCCATGCGGGCCATCCTGGATGCGGGCAGGGTGGCCGTCTCCGGCATCCTGGGGCCCGGGCACGTGACCACGATCATCGGATCCGACGCGTGGGGCTTTCTTTCGGACGACTACGGCATCCCCTGCGCGGTCGCAGGTTTCGAGCCGCTCGACATCGTCACGGCGGTCCACGCCCTCGTGGACGCAGTCGAGGGAGGGCTCGCCCGGGTGGTCAATGCCTACCGGCGGAACGTGCGCAGCGAGGGCAATCTTCAGGCCCGCCGGGCGATCGAGCGGGTCTTCCGCGTTCAGGAGGCCGAGTGGCGCGGCCTGGGCAAAGTGCCGGCGAGCGGGCTTTCCCTTCGGGAAGGATTCGCCGAATTCGACGCCGCGTTGCGGTTTCCCGTCCGCGTCGAGGCCGCGGAGGAGCCGCGGGGCTGCCTGTGCGGCGGCGTGCTGCGGGGCGAGGCGGAGCCTACGGAGTGCCCCCTGTTCGGGCGGACCTGCACCCCGGAGCATCCGGTCGGCCCGTGCATGGTCTCCGGCGAGGGGGCCTGCGCGGCACACCTCCGGTACCGGGAGGGATAGATGTCCGTCAAGACGATCCTGCTGGCCCACGGCAGCGGGGGCAGAATGATGCACGACCTCGTGGGGGATCTTTTCCTGCCGCATTTCGGCGACGCCGTGCCGGCCGCGCAGGACGACGCGGCCGTCGTGAGCCTCCCCGGCCGCGCGCGGCCGCGGATCGCCCTGTCCACGGACAGCTACGTGGTCAGCCCGATCTTCTTTCCCGGGGGCGACATCGGCAGGCTCGCCGTCTGCGGCACCGTCAACGACCTGGCCATGGTCGGGGCCGTCCCGCTCTACCTGGCGGCGGGGTTCATCCTCGAGGAAGGGCTCCCCACGGCGGACCTGGAGATTGTTGCGGCCTCCATGGCCGAGGCGGCACGTGAAGCCGGGGTGAAGATCGTTGCCGGGGACACCAAGGTGGTGGAACGGGGCAGCGTGGACAGGATGTTCATCAATACGGCGGGCGTGGGGGAGGTGCCCGAAGGGGTTCTTATCTCCGGGGCGATGGCGCGGCCCGGCGATGTCGTCATCCTGAGCGGTCCTGTGGGCGAGCACGGCATGGCCGTCATGAGTCTGCGGGAAGGGCTGGAGTTTTCGTTTCCGCTCGAGAGCGACTGCGCACCCCTGAACGGCCTGGTGGCCGGGATGCTCGATGCGGGAGGTCCGATCCACTGCCTTCGGGACCCCACGAGGGGAGGGCTCGCGACCACGCTGAACGAGATCGCAAGCCAGAGCGGGGTGGAAATCCGGGTCGATGAGGCGTGCATCCCGGTCTCCGAAGGGGTGCGGGCCGCCTGTGAAATGCTCGGTCTGGACCCCCTGTATGTCGCCAACGAAGGGAAGCTGGTGGCCTTTGTCGCACCGGAGGCGACGGAATCCGTGCTCGAGGCGATGCGCCGCCATCGATACGGCAGGCATGCCGCCGTGATCGGGCACGTCGCATCGGGGCACCCGGGCCGTGTCGTGATGAAAACCCCCTTCGGCGCGCGCAGGGTCCTGGACATGCTCAGCGGCGCGCAGTTACCCCGAATCTGTTGAAAGGAGTGCGGGTGTCATGAAACTCAGGGAGATCATAGAGATCCTGGAAGGCAAGCTGGTGAGTGATCACGGGGACCTCGACGTGGACATCCCCTGCGCAGCCGGAGCGGACCTCATGAGCGACGTTCTGGCCTTCGGCAAGCCCAAGGCCGTGCTGCTCACCGGGCTGACCAACCCGCAGGTCGTGCGGACCGCGGAGATGGCGGACATCGCGGCGATCGTTTTCGTGCGGGGGAAGACCCCGCCGCCCGAGACGATCGCCCTGGCCAGGGAAAAGAAGATCCCGCTGATCACGGCGCCCTACACCCTTTTCGAGATGTGCGGCAGGCTTTACAGACACGGAATGGCGAGCTGTGACCTGTGAGTTTTCCACATTCCCTTGAGGAGCGTTCACGATGGCGGAAGGTCCGGTGGGCCCTTTGGCCTCCACGGCCGGAATCACCAAGATCCAGGAGCTTGTCTACGAACTGAGGGTCAAGGAGGTGATGACGGCGCCGGTCGTCACCGTCTCGCCGGACTGCAGCATGGGCGACCTCAAGGAACTGCTTCGGACCCGGAAGATCTCCGGCACCCCGGTCCTGGAGGAGGGGCGTCTCGTCGGGATCGTCAGCATCGAGGACCTGATCAAGGCCCTGGTTCAGGGGGAAATCGATGCCCCGGTCTCCCGGAGCATGACCCGGAACGTCCTTACCGTGCGGGAGACCGAAAGCGTCATCGAGGCGGTGAAAAAATTCTCCGAACACGGCGTGGGCCGCCTGCCGGTGGTCGACGACCAGGACCGGCTCGTGGGGATCCTCACGGGCGGCGACATCACCCGGGGGCTTCTGGAGGCGATCGGCCTCGACTACCACGCCGAGGAGATCCAGCGATACCGCGCCAGCCACATCTTTGAGGACATCGTTTCCGACGATACGAGCCTCATCCTGCGGTACGTGATTCCGAGCCAGGACTTCGACCGCGGAGGGGAAGCCTCGAGCAAGATCCGCCGAACCCTGTACCACCTCGGAGGCGACCCGCAGACGGTCCGGAAGGTCGGCATCGTTGCGTACGAGGCGGAAATGAACATCATCATCCACACGACCGACGGCGGCGAGATGGTGGTCGAGATCCAGCCGAACCGGGTGCGGATCGTGGCGACGGACCGGGGACCGGGGATCGAGGATGTCGAGAAGGCCATGGAGCCGGGCTTTTCCACGGCCCCGGAGTGGATTCGCGAACTGGGCTTCGGCGCGGGCATGGGCCTGCACAACATCCGCAGGTTCGCCGACGACATGCATCTGGAGTCGAAGGTCGGGGTCGGATCCCGCCTCGAGGTGCTGATCTCCCTGAATGCGCAGAAGTCCCCGAACGGCGCCCCCGAGGGAACCGGCCCGCGGTGAAACGGGAAGAAGGAGTCGAGCGTTGGAGACGGAAGAGATCCGTGTGAGTCAGATCGTCGAGGCACTGGGGTTCAAGGTCCTGGCAGGGGGAGCGCATCTCGCACAGCCGGTCCGTGGAGGCTACGCCTCGGACCTGCTGAGTTGCGTGATGGCCGAGGCCAAGACCGGCTACATCTGGGTCACCATGCAGGGGCACCCGAACGTGGTGGCCGTGGCCTCCCTGCTCGACCTGGCCGCCGTCGTGGTGAGCGAGGGTTCCCCGGTGGAGGCGGTCACCGTGCAGCGCGCGGAGGAAAAGGGCATTCCCCTTCTGGTCACGGAACACGACACCTTCACCACGGTGGCGAAGCTCGCGCAGCTCGGTATTCAGGGGACTCGGTGAGGGGTCCCGATCGATGAAAGACCGGAACCTGGTCGCGGCGGACCTGCACGTCCATACCGTAGCCTCGGCCTGCGCGGAAACCGAGATGATTCCGCCCTTGATCGTCAGCCGGGCACGCGAACTGGGGCTCGGGCTTCTCGGGGTTACGGATCACCATTCGGTGGAAAACGCAAGGGCCATGGACCTGGCGGCGCGCTCGTACGGCATCCGGGTGCTTCCGGGCATGGAGGTGCAGACACGCGAAGAGGTCCACGTTCTGTGCCTGTTCGACGACCCGGAGCGTGCCGAGGCCTGGCAGGAAATGATCTGGGAGCACCTGCCCGATGAGCCGAACCGGGAGGCCTATTTCGGGGCGCAGTACGTGGTGAGCGCCGAAGGTGACTACGTGCGAACCAACAAGAGGCTCCTTCAGACCTCGACGAGCCTGAGTTTCGAGCAGGTCTTGGGCCTGGCCGAGGCATGGGGCGGGCTGGCCCTTCCGGCCCACGTGGACCGGCCGAGATGCAGCCTGTTCGCCAACCTCGGGATGATCCCCGAGGGGACGGCCCTCCTGGGTGCGGAAATCTCGAGCCGCATCACGCCGGAGGATGCGCTTTCCCGGTTCCCTTCCCTGCGGGGGATCCCCCTCGTTCAGTCCGGGGATGCCCACCGTCTGGGCGAAATGATCTCCACGACCCGGCTGCGGATCTTGGAACCGACCCTTGAGGAGCTCCGACGGGCCCTTCTGAAAGAAGGAGGACGGGAGGTCTTTCTGCTTGCAGGCTCAAGATTTACAGGTTGTCAAACGCTTTGACAACGGCATTCTCGACCGGGAGGGGCCTCCGCCGGAAAAGGGCTTGGAAACAGGCCGGTTCAGCCTCCCTGTCCTGATTCGGCCCGCTTCTCCGCGCGTGGCACAATCCTTGCTCCTATGGCCCCGGAAGGTGCCGCGTCGGAGGCACAAAGGAAAGACAGGGCCAAAGGAATGTACAAGCGGCTTCGCCTCAATATCACCCTTCTCATCCTTCTAATCTCCCTGACACCGTTTGTCCTGCTCGGTGTGATCATTCCGAACGAGTTCTCCTACACGTTTCGAAACGGCCTCGAGGACCAGCTCAAGTACCGGGCCCGGGTGCAGGCGAATGCGGTGGACCTTTACCTCAGGGACCATGCGGCGATCCTGTCGTCAATGGCCGATCTCCACACGATGGATTCCCTGCTGCAGGGGGATTCATTGGCGCGCGTCCTTCAGATCATCAACACGAGGTCCGGGGGCTTCGTGGATCTGGGCCTGATCGACGAATCCGGACGGCACCTGGCCTATGTCGGTCCTTACAACCTGAAGGGATTGAACTATTTCCAGCAGCCCTGGTTCGCCGAGACCATGAGCAAGGGTTTGTATATCAGCGACGTGTACATGGGCTACCGGCAGGTTCCGCACCTCATTGTCGCCGTCCGTCATCAGGAGGAGGATCGTGCCTGGATCCTGCGGTCCACGATCGACCTGGAGGCCTTCAACCAGTTCATCCGGGAGGCCAGGGTCGGCAAGACCGGGGATGCATTCATCATCAACCGCGAAGGCTTTCTGCAGAGTCAGCCCCGCTTCGAGGGAGAGATCCTCGGGGATTCGGGCCTGGAGGCGTCCCTGTTCGGTGAGGATACCGTCGTCGAGACGCGGATGAAGGACGGCCGGACGCTCCTGCTGGCCGGATGCTGGCTGAAGAGCAAGGACTGGCTCCTCGTGATCACCAAGGACGCGGCCGAGGGAATGAGCGCTTTTTTCAGGACGCGAAACTCCCAGTGGCTCTACATGGCGATCGGGGTTTTCGCCGTCGTCCTGGCCACGATCTTCACCACCCACCTGAGTGTCAGGCGGCTCGAGAAGAGCTACCAGAGAAGGGGGGAACTGGACGCGAAGCTCGTTCAGGCGGACAAGCTTGCGGCCCTCGGCAAGATGGCCGCCGGCATCGCCCACGAAATCAACAATCCTCTGGCCGTGATCAGCGAGAAGACGGGCTGGATGGAGGACCTTCTGGAGGAGGAGGAATTCCGGGGAAGCCCGAATTACCAGGAATACAAGACCTCGTTGGCGAAGATCATGCTCCACGTGGAGCGGGCCAGGAAGATCATCCACCAGATGCTCAATTACGCCCGCAAGATGGAGCCCCACCTCGAGGATGTCAGCGTCAACGACGTGGTCGGTCAGACGGTGAGTTTTCTGGAGAATATGGCGCGCCTGAACAACATCCGGATCGAGACCGACCTGAAGCCCGGTCTGCCGATGATTGCCGGGGACCAGTCAAAGCTGCAGCAGGTATTCCTCAACCTGATCAACAATGCCATGGAAGCGATCGGGAAGGACGGCCACGTGTATGTGTCCACGGGGAGCACCAACGAGCACATCACCGTGGACGTACGGGACGACGGCCCCGGCATCCCGAAGGCCCTGCAGACAAAGATCTTCGACCCCTTCTTTTCCACAAAGCAGACCGGCACGGGAGCGGGCCTGGGCCTGTGGATCTGCTTCGATATCGTGCAGAAGATGGGGGGTACCATCCGGCTGGAAAGCGAGGAGGGAAAGGGCTCGACCTTTTCGGTCGCCCTGCCGATTGTTCCGCCTCAGAGGAAATGAGAGGAGAATCCGCCATGGACAATTTCCGTGTGCTGGTCGTGGACGACGAGATCGACTTTCTGGAGACCATCGTGAAGCGCCTGCAGAAGAGAGGCCTCGAGGCCGAGGGGGTCCCCAGCGGCGAGGCCGCCCTGGCATTGATGAAAGAGAAGCGTTTCGACGTCGTCCTGCTCGACATCAAGATGCCCGGCGGCATGGACGGGATCGAGACCTTCCGGAAGCTCAAGACCCTCCAGCCCCTGGCCGAGGTGATCTTCCTGACCGGCCACGCCACCCTGGAGAGCAGTGTGGAGGGGATGAAGCTTGGCGCCTTCGATTACCTGATCAAGCCGGTGAAGATCGATGAACTGCTCCCGAAGCTCGCCGAGGCCTTCCGGAAGAAGAGCACCCATGAGCAGAAGATCCGAAATTACAAGATCCAGGAGCTGATCCGCCATCCCGCGAGCATTTTCGAGATGGAAAAGGATGACTTCCTGCCCGAGGATTGAATCCGTTCAGAGGCGAACGGGAATCTCGTCGACCGGGTCTCATCCAGAGGGGTGCCGTCACGGCAGTCTATGCCGGCTCGCCGCCGTCTTCCTTCCGCTCATTCACGCCCGCCACCTGCGGGTAGAAGTGGGTCTGTCCAACGATCTCCACGGAAAGGGCTCCAGGATTCGATCCTCCGGGCCTCGGTGATGAACCGGCTCGCTGCGATGCGGCCCCCGTTCGTCACCAATTCCGGTAGAGAGGTCGGGCTTTACACCTTGTAAAGGCGGCCGACAGGCCTTGCGCCGACCCCGGGGTTGCAGGGCGCCGGTCCGGCGGAGAGACGACCGTGTGGCCGGAAGGGCCGAGGAGAATCGGGGCGCCTCCCCGGGTCGTCCGAAGTGTTCGATAAGTCTTGCGATTTACCCGCGGGCCGCGACTCTTCCCTTCGGGAAGCCCTTGGATGGAGGGATCTCTCACGAAGCCGGTGGGGTGCGTCGAACGGGACGCCGCGGCCACGGACCGTGGCATGTATCTTGAAGAATTCAGCACAGGGAAAGCAGGAGCAGCGCGGCGCCTGCAACGGCGCCGGTTTACGAAACGGAAAACGGAAAGCGGGAGGTCATCCATGTACGAAATCGTCGCTCGTGAAAGGCTGGCCCCCGGTATCGTTTCGATCCGCATTCTGGCCCCGGAGATCGCACGCACCCACAAGGCGGGTCAGTTCGTCATCCTGAGAATCGATGCGTTCGGAGAACGAATCCCCTTGACCGTGGCGGACAAGGACCCGGGGGCCGGCACCATCACCCTGATCTTCCAGGAAGTCGGGAAGACAACGTACGAGCTGGCCCGGCTGGAGCCGGGCTCGGCCTTGCTCGACCTGGCCGGACCCCTCGGAAGGCCCACGGAAATCGAGAAGTTCGGCACCACGGTCTCGATCGGGGGCGGCATCGGGATCCCGTTGCTCTACCCGATCACAAAGGCATTCCGGGAGGCCGGCAATCGTGTCATCAGCATCCTCGGTGCGAGGACCAAGGGCCTGCTCGTGCTCGAGCGCGAGATGGCGGCCATCAGCCACGTGCTGAGGATCTGCACCGATGACGGCTCGTACGGCATCCACGGCTTTGTCACCCAGGAACTGGACCGCATGCTCAAGGCCGGAGAGACGATCGACAGGGTGCTCGGGGTCGGCCCCGTGCCCATGATGCGGGCCCTCTGCGAGCTGACCCGCCCTTACGGGATCAAGACCGTGGTGAGCCTGAACCCGATCATGGTGGACGGAACGGGGATGTGCGGGGCCTGCCGTTGCGAGGTGGGGGGAAAGACCGTCTACGCCTGTGTGGACGGCCCGGAGTTCGACGGGCACCAGGTGAATTTCGACCTGCTGATGAAGAGGCTGAGCATGTACAAGGGGCAGGAACTGATCAGCCTGGAGAAATACAAGGAGCAGATGAACGTAGCGGGCCGGGAGGCCGGATCATGACCGCAGACGCAAAGCGAGCCAAAGACATCCCGCGGCAGTCCATGCCGGAGCAGACGCCGTACGAGAGGGCGCACAACTTCTTTGAGGTTGCCCTCGGCTACCCCGAGGAGCTGGCGTGCCGGGAGGCGGCCAGATGCCTTCAGTGCAAGAAGCCCAAGTGCATCCATGCCTGCCCCGTTGAGGTGGACATACCGAGGTTCATCGCCAAAATCCGGGAGAAGGACTTCCTCGGGGCGGCGCGCATCCTGAAAGAGAAGAACTCGCTTCCTGCCATCGCAGGCCGTGTCTGCCCTCAGGAGAGCCAGTGCGAATCCGCGTGCGTCCTCGGAAAAAAGGGACAGCCTTGTGCGATCGGCAGGCTGGAGCGGTTCGTGGCCGACTACGAGCGCAGCGCAGGCAACATCCAGCTTCCGAGAATAGCGCACCCGGTCGGCCTGCGGGTGGGAGTGATCGGCTCCGGGCCCGCCGGACTCACGCTTGCCGGGGAACTCGTCAAGCACGGCCTTGCCGTGACCGTCTTCGAGGCCCTCCACGAGCTGGGAGGGGTCCTCGTATACGGCATTCCGGAGTTTCGCCTCCCCAAGGACATCGTCAAGGCCGAGGTGGACTACCTCCGGCAGCTCGGCGTGGAATTCAAGGCGAACTACGTGATCGGCAAGGTTGCAACGGTCGACGACCTTCTCCGGAACGGCTTTGACGCCGTGTTCATCGGCACCGGCGCGGGGGCCCCCCTCTTTTTGAACATCCCGGGGGAGAATCTCTGCGGGATCTACAGCGCCAACGAGTACCTGACCCGAAGCAACCTGATGAAGGCCTACCGCTTCCCGGACTACAGCACGCCGATCGCCCGCGGCAAGAAGGTGGCGGTTTTCGGAGGCGGAAACGTGGCCATGGACTCGGCGCGAACCGCCCTGCGCCTCGGGGCGGAGGAAGTGACCATTATCTACCGAAGAACGAAAGCGGAAATGCCCGCCCGGGCCGAGGAACTCCACCATGCCGAAGAGGAAGGGGTGAAGTTCCAGCTCCTGACCGCCCCCATGGCCTTCCTCGGAAACGAAGGCGGGTGGGTACGGGCGGTCCGGTGCAACCCGATGCGGCTGGGCGAACCGGACGCCACGGGCAGAAGGCGGCCGATCCTGATCGAGGGGGAGACCTTCGATGTCGAGATCGACACCGCCATTGTGGCCATCGGAAACCGGTCCAACCCGCTCGTACCCGGCACCACCGCCGACCTGGAGGTGAACCGCTGGGGGAACATCGTGGCCGATCCGGACACGGGCAGAACCTCCCGCGATCGAGTCTGGGCGGGCGGCGACATCGTCACGGGCGCGGCCACGGTCATCCTGGCGATGGGGGCCGGACGAAAGGCGGCGCTGGACATCCTGCGGTACTTTCGCATCGCCGCGGCGGACGGCATGGCGGAGGTGGCCTGAGGGCTTGTTCAAGACATGACCCAAATGGCCGCCTGTTTTGCCAATTGAAGAACCTTGTTGCTGACCCTGCCCATCACAAACTCTTCGACCCGGCTGAGGCCCCTGCGACCGACCACGATGGTTCCGTATCCTCCCTTTTTCGCCTCCTCCACGATGGCTGCCGCCCGGCTCTTCACCCCTGTGACGACCCGGGTCGTAACGCGATCGGGTTCGATTCCGTGCCTTTCGAGGTTCCGGATGCCCTGCTGAAAGACCGCTTCGATTTCCTGCTTGGCCTTCTCGAATTCCGCCTTCGCCTCGGCTACCCAGCGCTTGTTCTCTTTCGGAACCGCAAGGCCTTCGTAACCCGGCTGGAAGACGCTCAAGCCTCGAATGACATGGAACAGGAGCACTTCCGCCCGGGTTCCCTGGAAAAGGGTTCCGACTTGCTCCAGAAGGGTTGCGGCCCCTTCCGATCGGTCCATGGCCACGAGGATTCTTCCCGTGTCGGGCCGGCCCCCCACGACGCAGATCGGAAGGCCGGACATGCGGGAGACCAGCTTGTTGGCGATGCTGCCGAAGACCAGGTCCTTGGCCTTGCTCAACCCTGTCCTGCCGAGGACCAGCGCCGTGTAATCCTTCCGGGCCTCGGCAAGGATGTCCCGTGCAACCCCCACCCGCCTCTTCTGGGAGACAACCTTAACCTGGTCCTCCTTGTACCCCGCCCCTTTCATGGACCGCGCTGCCTTCTTCAGGAAATCCTCTAGGAGCTTCTTCTGCTGGAATTCCCAGGCGTGCGTACCGATCACCTTGTGCCGAAATCCGGGGTCGCTTTCGAGGTCCCAGAAGCTCTCCGGGATCGGGTTCATCACATGAAACAGCGTGATCTTGGTCGCCTCGGCGGGCATGATCTTTCCCAGGTAGCGCACCGCCTCGAGCGACTGATTCGAGCCGTCCACTGCGATCAGGAAACTCCTCCGGAAGTCGGACATCTTGCTGCCTCCTCGCGCCTTCGTTATTCTTGAGATCGTTCCTGAAGAGGTTGAGGACTGCACGAACCATACCAGGAAGGGGTGCCGCCGGCAAGTCCGGCCCGCCCTTCGGCACCCGGCGGGTGCGATCATCCGGCAGATAGCCTGCGACAGGCACGCGTAAAGGGGAACGTAGAGACCATGGCAGGGCCGCGGCATTGCGAGACCGACCGGGCCGGGCAGGTTGTCGGGGAGGCGGGTCCTTTGACAATCTGTAAAAAATCCAGACGGCCCGGCCGGTTCCGCATCGGCTCTCTACGGGGTGACGGCCCGGCGGTTGCGCTTCGGGCAGGGCTTCCGCTGGCCCATTCTCCCTTCCTTTCCCGTGAGTCTTGGTGCTCCTCGATCGGAATCCCTCTACCGATCGGGTTGGCACAGACGTTGCTCGAATTCACCGGCAGAACGCAAAGGGGAGTCTTGTTCCGATGAAACAGAAGATCAGCCGAGTTTTGGTGGCAGTGGACGGCTCGGATCAGGCCGTGAACGCGATCCGGTACACGGGTCTCTTCTTTCCGCCGTCCCACACCGAGGTAGTGCTGTTCCACGTCGTCTCCGAGGCGCCTGAACCCCTCCTGGATCTCGGCAGAGACCGAGAATCGGCCGAACCCACGCTTCGGGTGAACGTCTGGTCCCGCCAGGTGGAAAAGCAGATCGAAGAATTCATGGAAAGAGGCAGGGAAGAGCTGGTCCGGGCCGGCTTCGCCAAGGACGGGGTCCGGATCAAGGCCCAAAGGCGCAAGATCGGTGTCGCAAGGGACATCCTGCGGGAGGCAGAGCAGGGATATGATGCCGTGCTGGTCGGGAGGTCCGGCGTCAGCGACATCCCGGGCGTGGTCGTGGGAAGCGTGGCGCACAAGGTGGTCAGCAAGCTGAATCGGATTCCGGTCGGGGTCGTGGGCGGAAGCCCGGATCCCCGGAAGCTTCTCATCGGTTTCGACGGTTCGCAGGGAGCGTTGAGGGGCGTGGACTTCGTCTGTTCCATGCTGCCGGGAAAGGACCGCGTCATCATGCTGTGCCTCTTGGTCCGATCGCTCGGCATACACATGCGTCGGGAGATCTTCTTCACGGCCGAGCAGGAAACCGAATGGCTCAGGTCGGTCGGCAGTCGGCTCGAACCCACCTTTCCCGAGGCGGAAGGCCGTCTGGTCGATGCCGGCTTCCACCCGGACCATGTGTACATCCGGATCCTGGAAAACGTGAAGAGCCGGGCGGAGACCCTCAAGCGCCTTGCGGACGAGGGGGAGTACGGCTCGATCGTGGTGGGCAGGCGCGGGCACTCCGCGGTCGAGGAATTCGCCATGGGACGGGTGACCCGGAAGATCCTCCACCTGGCGGACCGGATGACGGTCTGGGTCGTCTGAGCCGAAATCCAACCGACCGCTGTTCTCCGGCCCCCCGCCTGCCTGCCGGGGTGCTCGTGGGGAATTACTTCCTCGCGGTCTTCCTGAACGAGTTCCCGGTGCCGGACCACTCCAACGTCGAAACCGCCATGGAGATGACCAAGCACATCCTGGGAATCGATTGAAAGCCTTCTTGTTTCAAGGGCGTGGCAGCTGCGAGAGGATTTCCTGAACGTCTCTGCGGATCTTCGCGCCGTACCGGCCGAGCGAGGCCTCGTTGGACATGATCATGTCGAGCTGCCGCGTGTGGATGGTGAGATATCCGAGCACCTTGAGCCGGTTCTCCATGAAGCCCCTTTCCATGCCTTCCAGGCGCGCGATCAGGGTGTCCTCCTTGACCTCCACCCGGAAACCGGTCGACTCGAGGATCTCCTGGACGAACAGCACCCTCTTGAGCCTTCTCTCGAAGTCGGCAGCCCCGCCCTTGAACTGGAAGCTCACGTAATTCTCGCTCGGCCTGTCGCTGACCAGGGCCTCGACCGTGGAAAAGTGAAAGCCCAGGCGGGATGTGAGGTTGCAGAAGTTCTTCGAGATCATGAAATAGTTGCGGTCCGCGTACCGGGAGGCCACCCCCGTGGTCAGGGCCGTGTTCCGGGTCGCCTCGTACATGACGGACAGGAACCCCTTGCCGTCGATGGGAGGAGGCCCTTCCCAGGCAACGGCGGTGATTCCCTCCCAGAGGGCCCGCATCGGAATCGAGACGATGTTGTCGATGCCGACATACTTGCCGCTCACCTCCTCCAGGAAGCCGTCGTCCAGGTTGAGGACCCACCACTGCATCGGCACCTCGCAGAAGAGCTGCTTGCTCGATCGCTCCGGGAATCGGTGATCCTTGCCGAACCGGAACATCTCCTGCACCGACTTCTCATGGCAGAAGCGCGTGATGTCGTGAAGGGTCTTGCAGTTCTGGGGCTTGAATCCGGGGGAGTCCGGATCCAGCAGGGTGAGCGGGGTGATGTGCCGGGCCGCGCCCCTCAGGGCCTCCAACACAGGGCTCCCCTCCATCAGGCTCCTGCGGCCCCCTTGCGCCTTCAGCAGGGCCTCGATGCGGCCCTCGTGCACGCGCAGGCCGTCCGCGTCCACCGTGATCGTTTGCCCGGCCCGCAGCCTGTCGGTCGCACCGGCCACCCCGAAGAGCGCCGGAATGCCGAACTCCCTGGCGACGCTGGCAAGGTGGCCCGCCACGCCCCCCTGTTCGGTCACGACCGCTGCGGCCCGGTCGAGCACCGATGCCCACCGGGGCAGGGCCTGGGCCGCGACCAGCACGGCCCCGTCGGGGAACCGCAGGGTGTCCATGTCCTTCCGGAGGAGAAAGACGGGGCCTGCGGCCGCGCCCGGGCTGGCCGTGATTCCTCCCTCGAGGAGGACCGAATCCGACAGATCCGCCTCTCCCCCCGCGGTTTCTCGCCCCGCTCCCGGGTCCATCTGCTGCAGGGGACGGCATTGAAGGAGGACGATCGATCCGTCCTCCTCGACGGCCCACTCGATGTCCTGCGGGGCTTGGTAGTGCTCCTCCAGCCTCAAGGCGATGCGAGCCAGTTCGCGAGCCTGTCCGTCGAGGAGCGAGGGCCTGACGCCCTCTTCCTCGCTCAGTTCCTCCGGACCGACGCCCTCCTCGGGATAGCTGACCAGCTTGTGTGCTTTCCGGGGGATGCTCCTGCGCAGGATTTCCGGCGGGTCCGCCCGGCTCAGCACGAAAAGGTCTGCGGGCGTGGTGCCGTCCACCACGGTCTTCGGAAGGCCCCAGGCCGAGTTGATGATGACGGAATCGTCCCGTAGGTTGACCGGGTTTCTCGAGTAGAGCACGCCGCCGGACACGGCCCGGACCATTCGAAGAAAGCCCGCGCACATGTCCACGTCCTCGTCCCGGATGCCCCGGGTCATCCGGTAGGTCATGGCCTGAAGGCTGTACTTGCTGGCCACGACCTCCTTGTAGGCCGCCAGAAGGCTCTCGCGGCTCACATTGAGCACCGATCTGTACTGGCCCGCAAAGGATGTCCCGGCCATGTCTTCGCCGAGCGCGCTCGACCGGACGGCCAGGGTGACCGGTCCGCCTGCCTCCTCTTCGAGGCGGCGGACCTGCTCGTGGACCGCCCGGCTCAGTTCGTCCGGCACCTCGGAGCGGATGATCAACTGCTGAAGCGAGGCGCTCAACCCGTGGAGCGCCTCGAAGCGCTCCGTGTCGGTCGCCTGGATGCGCCGGTCGATCTCGGTCTGAAGATCGTTGTGCCGAAGGAACGCACGAAAGCCCTCCGCGGTCACGGCGAACCCCGCGGGGGTCCTTAGGCGGATCCGGTTGCGAATCTCTCCCAGGTTCGCCATCTTCTCGCCGACCTGGTCCACAAGATGACGGTCCAGGGCCTCGAGGGGCAGAACCAGAGGGCCCCCGGCCGCGGCCGGAGACGTTTGCAGGAAGGGGTTGATCTGTTTCTGGATGTCCCGAAACCGCGCCGGGAGGGCCTCGTAGCTTCCCGGCGCGAGCCGGTTCAGGTTCTGGATGATCTGAAAGACGTGCGTGGCGACCCGGGTGCACCGGGAACGGACAAAGTTCATTCCAAAGGGCCGTTTGCCGGCCAGGGCCTCGTCGATCTCCGCCATGATGTCCAGCGATTGGTTGTTGGCATTCAGGAGGAGTTTGAATTGATGGTACCGGGCCTTGAACTCGATACGAAGGGGCTCGACCTCGGCCTCATCCGGGCGCCGGACTCTCGAAAAAAGATCCTTCAGTCGGTTCAGCATTCGGCCCATGAGGCGACAGCGGGGGGCATTCGACCGACAAGGCCTGTTGTAAACCCCCGGCGTTTCATCCGTGGCCCAGCTTCAGGCCAACCCCCTGGAACAGGTGCAGGATGGCAAACCCGTACCAGACCGTGTAGACCACGTAGAAGACCAGCGAAAAGACCACGATTCCGAGCTTTTCGCTGATCTTCTTCGGCTCGACCTTGTAATAGTTGTAAGAGCATTCCACCCCTTTTTTCATCACCGTGCCGACGAAGATCGCCTCCCGGAAGACCTCCTGCTTCTCCAGCTGCTTCTGGACCGCCTTCAGCGCGGACCACCAGTTGTAAAGCACCTGCCTCTCGGGGATCCCGTATTTCTCTCGCAGCTTGTCTCCGGCGTTTTCAAACAGGGCGCTGCTGTCGGCAAGGCAGTTGGCCAAGATCCGGCCCAGGTCTCCCTCCACCTTGACCGTGGAACCGGAAACATCCACCGCGGCGCCGCCCTGCGCGAAAAGAGGAGCCGTCTCTTCGGCCTGCCTGGGGTCCGCCATATCGAGGGAGACGGAGATGGACTTGCCTTCATACTCCCGGGCCTGCTGGGCGAGCTGGGGGGTGTAGTCTGCCGACCCCTTGGAAATGGAATTGTACAGGTCGTCCATGTAGTTGAGGAAATTCCTCCCCTCGTAAAGCGGAAGAAACATGAGAATCAGTACGATCAGGAAGCCAGCCATCATCCCGGCGCCCAGGGCGAATTCTTTCTTGTTCGCGATCATGCCGCAGCCTCCTCTCCCTTCATGACCTTCAAGTTCTTGAAGAAGGTTCCGATCACCCATACCGCGAAGATCCCGATCACGATAAAGAAGGCCCAGATGCCGATCTTGTCCAGGACCGTCCCGACCGATTTGGGCAGAGGGATCACCCCCAATCCCGCGAGCTTTCCGGGCAGGGCGAAGACGCGGTTGACGAAGCCAGCCAGCACGGCCATGGCGTAGAACCCCCGGATCGTGATGCCCTTGACCACGGTCGTGGCCATGGCCCCCATCTGGATCCCGAGCAGGGAACCCAAAAGCATGCCCATGGCCAGGGTGTAGAAGATGAACCCGAAGATGGCATACTGGCTGATGGCCGCGTACCCCGCCGTGAAGACGATCTGGAAGATGTCGGTTCCCACGGTGGTCAGGGAGGAGACCCCGAGCACGTATACGAAGATGGGGAAGGTCAGGAAGCCGCCTCCCACGCCCATGACCGCGGCGCAGAAGCCCACCAGGGCCCCGCTCAAGACCAGGAAGATCGCGGAGATGCTCCGTCCGCCGGGGAATAGCCCCTGGTCGAAGGTAATCATCGGCGGGATCTTGACGGACTGGATCTTGGCAGGCAGGCTGCCCAGTTCCGCGCCCTCGGCTTTGCCGCTGTGGGGCCCGGTGACCATGGGCGATTTCCTCGCCTTCAGGTAGTCCATGAGCGAGTAGCTTCCCAGAAAGCCCAGCATGAGGACGTAGATGGTGGTGATGAAGGCGTCGCTCAGGACCGGGTTGATCTCGTAGAGAACGCGGTTGAGCACCCCGCCGCACGTGGCCCCGATCATGGCGCCGATCAGGAAGATGAGCGCGAGGGGCACCGATATGTTGCCGAGCTTGCGGTGGATCACGCTTCCCATGATGGCCTTTGCGAAGATGTGAAAGAGGTCGGTGCCGACGGCCAGGATGCCCTTGATCCCGGCGCTCATGAGCGCCGGCGCGATAATGAAGCCTCCCCCCGCCCCGATGCAGCCGGTGATGAGCCCTGCGCACAGGCCGATGAGAATGGAAGCAATGAAGATGCCCACCGTAAAGAAGGCGGGGCTGTAAGCCGTCTTGCCGCCCAGGGTGTCGGGCAGGGCTCCGGAGATCTCTCCCGCAAACACGATTCCGCCGAGAAGAATCGGGACGATGAGCAGGCCGAGCAGGAACAGCCGCTTCCTGTCCCGGAGAATGGTTGTCGAGACCTCCATCTCCCAGCGCGCGTGCGCCCGGGCCCCCTCCATCATGAATCTTCCCCACTGTTTGAAGAAACGCATGGTCCGTTGCTCCTCCCCTCTTGTTCTTTTTTTCCCCTTCGCCTCGGGGTTCGGTCCTCTTGGGCCTTCAAAAGGCTTCTATCCGCTTGTCGGGCCGGCCTTCGTCATCTCCTCCATGAGCTTGATCTTCTTTTCCTGAAGGAGTTTCTTCTTGTGTGCGTCCCGAAGCTTGTATAGCAGATCGTCGATGTCCATGGGCTTCATCAGGTAGTCGAAGGCGCCGGTCTCCATGCCCTGGATCGCCACCTCCACATTGGCATGTCCCGTGAGCATGATGACCTCGGTCATGGGATGGTCTTTCTTGATCCGTCGGAGCGTTTCGATGCCGCCGATTCCGGGCATCTTCACATCCAGCACCACCACGTCCACGGGCTCTTTTTCGAGCAGGCCGAGGGCCTCCTCGCCGCATGGGACCGCTGTCACGTTGACGTTGCGCTTCTTCAGGCGCTTCACCAAGGTTTCCAGAAACTCCGCCTCGTCATCCACAAGCAGCACCTTGATCGGATCCACGGGCATCACCCCCGGTGTTTGACCGCTTCTCGAATCTTTTCCAAGAGTTCTTCCAGCTCGCAGGGCTTGGTCAGGTAATCGAATGCGCCGAACTCCATGCCGTCCCGGGCCGCCTGTTCGGAGCCGTGACCGGTAAGCATGATGACCTCCAGACGGGGGTCCATCTTCTTGAGGATCTTCAGGACCTCGATGCCGTCCATGTCCTCCATCTTCAAGTCCAGGACGGCCACGTCGAAGTCCTCCTGGCGCATCGCCTGGATCGCCTGCTGTCCGCTGTAGGTCTTCTTGACGTCGATGTTTCTCTTGGACAGCCGGTTGGCCAGGACATGAACGTAGCCTTCTTCATCGTCCACGAGCAGAAGCCGGGTACGTCCTGTCTGGGTTCTTTCGTTCTCGGTCATGGCATTCTTCTAGGCCCGGCGGGAGAGGATCTCTTTGATTCGCGCCTCCTCGATCTTCTCGTCGTGCGCCCTCTTCTTGGCTGCGGCTGCCTCGACCTTCGAAACCAGTGTCTCGATTTCGCAGGGTTTCATCAGGTAGTCGAAGGCGCCTTGCTTCATTCCCTCGATGGCCGACTCGACCGTGGCGTGGCCCGTGAGCATGATGACCTCCACCAGGGGGAACTGCCGCTTGATCTCCCTGAGCGTTTCGATGCCGTCCATGCCCGGCATCTTCACGTCCAGGATGACGACCTGGAGGTTCGTCTGTTCCGCAAGGGTGCTCAGGGCCGCCTGCCCGCTGAAGACGCCTTTGACGTCGAAGCCCCTCTTGGTCAGGCGCTTGACCATGGTCTCTACAAAGGGTTCCTCATCGTCGACCAGGAGTACCTTCGCCATCTGCATGTGGATTTCTCCTCTTTCCCGCTTTGCCTTTGGAAAACTCCCCGGTCCGCCGCGTCCGGCCCGCCGGGGGTGAGCCCGTCAGCGCGCTGCTTCCGTCTGCGCCCTCGCCTCCTTGACCGGCCTTTCCTCCTTCTGCCTGGGCAGAGGGATCTGGATGCGGAAGGTGGTCCCCATGTTGACGATGCTCCTCACCGTGATGTCCCCCCCCATCTTCTTGATGATGCCGTAGCAGATGGACAGGCCCAGGCCCGTTCCCTTTCCCACCGGCTTGGTCGTGAAGAAGGGATCAAAGATCCTGTCAAGGTTGGCCCGGGGGATCCCCGGGCCCGTATCCGCCACGAATATCGTAATGAACTCCCCGTCCATCTGGGTGATGATGTCGAGCCGCCCTCCCTTCTTTTCCATGGCATCCAGGGCGTTGTTGATCAGGTTGAGCAGGACCTGCTGAAGCTCGGACTGGGAGACGCTTACGGACGGCAGCCTTTCGTCCAGCGTGGTGTTGATGACCACGCTGCTGAACTTGGCACGCTGCGCGGAGAGGGCGACCATTTCCTCGACGACTTCGTTGATCTGGACTTCCTGGACCGTGGGATCCGTCTTTCTGGCGAAGCTGAGAAGCTTGTGCGTGATTTCCTTGCAGCGCCTGCCCTGGTTCTTGATCTGTTTGAGCGCCCTGCGGAATTCCTCGAGATTCTCTCCCTGCTTGAACTCCTCTTCGCCGAGCAGGTCCTCGATCCAGCCTGCCTCTTCGACCATGATGGCCACGGGATTGTTGATCTCATGGGCGATGCCCGCCGCCAGTTCGCCGACGGACGCAAGCTTGCCCGTTTCCACGATCTGCTCGTTCATCATCTCCTTTTCGCGGTCCGCCTTGGCGATCCGGGTGAAGAGCCTTCTCGATATGACGACCGCGGTGGTGCCGATTCCGAGGCCGCCGATCAGGATGATGACCAGCGTGAGCCTCTCAGCGCGACGGAGATCGGCGAAGGCGTCCGCCGCATTCTGCTGGTAGACAAGAACCCACTCCCGATCCTTGAGCGGGGAGGCCACGTACAGGTTCCTTTTGCCCGTGGCGTCGTCCCTCTCGGTGACCCGCAGCCTGTCGCCGGGCTTCCTCTCTTCTTTCAGAAGGTCCAGAAAAACGCCGGTATTCGAAGCGATGTCAAGATAGGGCTTTGTCTGGAGTTCGCCCTCCCTGTTCAGAATGAATGCGAAGCCGGTCTGCCCCATGCGGATCTTTTCCACCAGGGCGTTGAAGGCGACGAAGTCCACGGTGGCACGGAGGATCCAGGACTCGCCCCTCCATTCTTTTCGTACGGCGACGATGAAATGGGGAAGGTTTCGAAGCCCGAGGAACACATCGCTGACGAAGTAATCCCGTTGCAGAGCCTTCCGGAACCAGTCGGCCTGAGAGTAGTCGGCGCGGGCAAGGCTGAACGGACCCGCGTACGTGTGCTGCACCCCTTTCGAATCGATGATTCCGAGGTCCACGAAGACGGGGCCGTATACCTCCTGCAGAACGGACAGGCGCTCCTTCAGGAAGGTCTCGTCGCTCAACGCCTCGAACCCGAAGGTCATGGCAAGGATCCGGACGTCTCCGAGCCTCTGGGAGAGAAAATTGTCGATGTTCTGTTTGTGTTTCTGCACGAGTTCGATCAGGTGGGCCTCCACCTTCTCCCGGTAGGAGTGACGAAACTCGTAAAGGATCAGGCTCGTGACCAGCAGCAAGGGGGCAACCGAGACCAGGATGATGGTCACGGCCATGTTCCGGGTCCGGGTTCGGTAATAGGCATCCGTGGTCTGGTCACTCATCTTCTGTCCCGACAGGAGGATCGGACCTGGCAGGCCCTGGGTCTTGGCCCTGTCGAACGGCCGGGCCGGAGGCACTGCTTCTCCGGGCTGCGCAAATCACGCACGATTCCAAAAGATCCCGAGAGGGAGCAGCAAGGTGCATGCCAAGAGGACAGGAGGGAAGGTAGCATAGAAATCCAAAAGAGTAAAAGGGTTAGCCCCTTCGCGCCTCGGCCGGGCTTCGCGGGGGAATTGCTCTGTGTCGGTTTCTTTTGCAGGGTGGAAAGAAAGCCGACAATCGAAATCGGCCGGGGAGAGCCGGTGCGGCCTCTTCTTTTCAGAAGCGAGGATGCCCGATTGAGAGGCCCGGCCGGCCGCCGTCATGGAAGATCGGAATCGCTTTCCCCTTTACCGTTCATGAGATAGTTGGTATTCTCTTTCCCGGCGTTCGGGTCCCACCCAGGGGAGGAAGGGTACCTCCGGGTCGAAAGGCTGCCAATCATCGGAACGGCGGTGCGCGGACATGGGCGGGGTGCAAGAGAGCATCCGGCAGGAACTGGATCAGAAGAAGGGCATTCTCCTGAGAGAACTGAAGGACCGTTCTCTCTGGTTCGTCCGGCTTCGATGGTGGGTTCCCCCCTGTATAGCGGTGGCCGCCTGGGCGGCGCTGGAGATCGGGTTCGCCTTCCCTCATAAGGAGATCCTGCTGGTCGCAGGGTTTATCCTCCTCTACAACATCTTCTTCTATATCCTGAGCCGGCGATACCGGGCCGAGGCGGTGCAGGAGGAACGCAGGCTGCGGCATTTCGCCTACGCGCAGGTGGGCCTGGATTACGCGGCCATGTTCCTTCTGGCTCATTTCACCGGCGGCGCGACGAGCCCCTTCCTGTTCTTCTTCCTGTTCCACATCATTTTCACCTCCATCCTCCTGCCGCGCTTTTCCGCTTACGGGGTTTCGGTCCTGGTGGCGGCGGGCGTTTGCGCCATGGCCTGTGCAGAGCACCAGCTCTGGCTTCCGCATCACTCGCTCTTCTATCGGGGCGCGGACATCGTTCCGGTGCGGCATCCCGTTCGCATGGGGGTGGAAATGGGCGTTTTCGCGGCCTCGGTGTTCATCACCGCCTGGGTCACGAGCGCCATCATGACCATGCTCCGGACCAGGATCCGAGACCTGGGGGATATGTCCGACTCCGTGACCCGGCTCAACAACAAGCTCAACGCACTCTTCTCGGTGATTCAGGCGATCGGCTCCGCGCAGCGCCTCGAGCAGGTGCTCAGCATCGTGACGTCCGAACTGCAACTGGTCATGGGGGTGAGGGGCATCTCGGTGAAGATGCTCAGTGAGGATGGAAGATACCTGCGATATGCAGCCGCTTACGGGCTCCCCGACGAGCTGTTCGTCGGAAAAGAGGTGGAATTGGACAGGAGCCTGCTCAATCGGCGCATCGTGGACGGAGAGCCCTATCTGACCGGCAACGTGACCGAAAGGGAAAAGTTTCAGTTTGGGGAGGCCCTGGAGGCGGCCCATATCAAATCCGTTCTCTTCGTCCCCCTGACGGTGGAGGCCCGCGTGATCGGGATCCTGGGGGCGTACTGTGTCCACAGGAACTGCTTTACCGATGCGGACGTGGAGTTCTTCCGCCTGGCGGCAGGACTCGTGGCCATTGCCATCGAGAACGCAAGGGCTTACGAGGCCAATGCGAAGATCCGTCAGGAAGGATCCTGATCCGGATTGCGGGCGACGCAGCGTCTGCAGGCTAAAGGTTGCGGAGGTCGATCCGCAGCTCATAGTCCGAGGAGTCCGGGATTCGATGGATGCCGAACCCGAGCCTCCTGCCCAGCGCCAGCATCCTCGTGTTCCCGGGCAGTACGGACCCCCATATCTCCTCGATTCCTTGCTCCTTGGCCAGGGCGAGACATCGCGTGAGCAGCGCGGCCCCGATGCCCTTGCCCTGCCACGGATCCCCGATGACCACGCTCAATTCCGCTCGGTTTTCACCCGGGATACGGTGGACGCGGGCGGCCCCGAGCATGCGTTCCGGAGCCTCGGATTCGCTGAGAGCAATCAGGGCGATTTCCCGGTCGTAATCGATTTGGGTGAATCGCGCCAGCATGCTGTGCGAAAGGGCCTTCAGGGGCGTGAAGAACCGGTAGTAGACGCTTTGCGGCGACAGGGTATTGAAGAGTTCTTCCAGCAAGGGGGCATCCTCGGGCCGGATCGGCCGGAGGAAACAGGGAACGCCTCCCTCGGTCACGGTGTGGATTTCGTGGTGGTCGGGATAGGCGCTGATGACGAGATGAAAGGGGGACGGCACCGGGGACGGACACAGGATGACGCGGGCATCCACCGCGCAGGCCCTGTCGCGACAAAGAAGAAAGGGATTGATATCGATCGCCTCGATGTCGGAGAAGTCGGTCACGAGTTGCGCCAGCCGGATCAGGGTTTCCTCGAGCCGCGCGAGGTCCGTCGATGCAAGGTTTCGATTCCGCTGGAGTACGCGAAAGATCCTTGTTTCTTCCATCAGCCGTCTGGCCAGAAGGCGGTTCAGAGGAGGCAGCGCGATGGCCTGATCCCGGAGAACGTCGGTCAGGACCCCGCCCGTCCCGAAAAGGACCACGGGCCCGAAATCCGGGTCCTTCCGTGCCCCCAGGATCAGCTCGACCTGCGGGTTTTCGAGCATGGGCTGAATCGTCACCCCCTCCAGTCGAGCCCCGGGCTGGCAGGCCCGGGCACTCGATTGGAGGCCTTCAAAGGCGTGGCGAACGTCCGGCTCGCTGCGCAGGTTCAGGCGCACGCCATCCGCGTCGGTCTTGTGCAGGATGTCCCGAGAATGAATCTTCATGGCAACGGGAAAGCCCAATTCCTTCGACTTTTCCACGGCCTCGTCGACATGGCGGGCGACCTCGGTCCGGTTCACGGGGATGCCGTAGGCGGAGAGCAGCGCCTTGGACTCCGGCTCCGTCAGAACGGGGGGGGCCTGCCGGAGGCCTGTCTCGATAAGGGCCTTTGCGCCTGCCGGATCCACCTCGATACGTCGGGAAAGCTTCGGCGGGATCTCCTGGAGCATTTCGACATGGAGCGAGTAACGGTAGAGATCCACGAAGGCCCGGACTGCGCGCTCCGGAGAATCGAAGGTTGGAATGCCTGCGCGGTTCAAAAGGTTGCGGCCCTGCTCCACGGACGCTCCCCCCAGCCAGCAGGCGAAAAGGGGATAGGGCCTCCCACGGAGGACCTCGGCCAGGGCGCGCGCCACCCCCGTGGGCTCGGTGGTCCGTTGCGGAGCGAGCATGACGAGGAGGCCGTTCACCTCGCGGGCCTCCAGGCATGCCTCGACCACCTTTCGGAAACGCTCCGGCGCGGCGTCTCCGAAAATGTCGATCGGATTGCCGCGGCTCCAGTTGGGGGGGAGCAGTTCCTCCAGCCTCCGGAGGGTTTCGGGGCGCAGCGCCACGGGCTCGATCCCGTAGTCGGACAGGGCGTCCGCCGCCATGACCCCGGGGCCTCCCGCATTGGTGATGATCGCCAGCCCGGGGCCGGTCGGTCTCGGCTGCTTGGCCAGGAGCTGTTCACAGTCGAAGAGCTCCTCGAAGGTCTTCACCCGCACGATACCCGCCCTCTTGAAGGCCGCGTCATAGACCGCATCCTCGCCCGCCAGTGCCCCCGTGTGCGAGGCGGCCGCCCGGGCTCCTGCCCGGCTTCTGCCGGCCTTCAGGACGATGATCGGCTTGACTCTCGAGACGGAGCGTGAGGCGCTCATGAACTTTCTGAAACAGGTCAATCGTTCCATGTACATCACGATGGAACTGACATCGGACTCTCCGCCCAGATAGTCGATCAAATCTCCGAAATCGACATCCAGCATGGATCCGAGGCTGACGAGGTAGCTGAACCCGACCTGCTCTCTGATCGACAGGTCCAGAAGGGCGGCGAACATGGCTCCGCTCTGGGAGACAAAGGCCATCTTTCCGTGCCGGGGCCTGTCGTTCACCAGCGACGCATTCAGCCGGGAGCGGCAGGAGATCATGCCGAGGGAGTCGGGACCGAGAATGCGAAGGCCGGAGCGATCCGCCTCGATCCTGATTCGGGACTCGGCCTCGCTGCCGAGGGGAGCTTCCGCGTCTGCAGACAGCACGATCGCGCCCCCAATCCGGGCCCTGGCACACTCGCCGATGATGGGGGGGACCTCGGAAATCGGGGTTGCGATGACGGCGAGATCGATCCCGGGCGGCAGATCCGCCACGGAAGGGACCGTGGAAACGCCGAGGAAGCTCTTTCGGCACGGGTCGACGGCGAAGAGCCTTCCGGCGAATTCCCACCCGCTCAGGTTTCGCAGCAGGGTGTCCCCCACGGTACCGTCCCGGTCCCCTGCGCCGAAGACCGCCACCGACTTTGGATGAAAGAGCCTGTCCAGATTGTGGACGCTCATCGGGCCAAACCCTTTGGCCTCGGGTCATCCCGCCGAGAGCGGCGGTGGTTCCGCCCTGTGTTGGAGGCGGTTGCCTTGCTCAGGCCTGCGAAACCTTTCGAAAGCAAGAAACGTTCCAATCAGGATTCCAGGAGGCCGGTCCGCACGTTTCTTCTTGGAGGGCGGGGCGGGGGGAGTCTCCCGCCGTTCTGGAGGGTGGGCAACTCCGCGCGAACATTGAAAAACAGCAAACGGGGGTGTATAAGTAAGAACCGTCCAAGCCCGGGCCTTACCGCTTGCACTCCGTCAACGCCTCGGCGACCCTCTTCGGGAGACCCGCCCTATGAAGAAGTGGCTTTCCGGAATCTTCCAGAGGGCGCCCAAGCGCTCGAAGGCCACCCTGAAGACCGTTCAGGACAAGTTCGCCGACTTCCTCGAGATCCTCGACAACAACAACCGCGTCCTGAAGATGATCGGGGACATGGAGGAAAAGGCGCAGGGCGAGTACCTCTTCGACATCAATTACATACGCGCCGGCCTGACCGAGATCCGCCAGGGCGTCCGTGAAATCATCGAAGGCATGATCTCCCTTGGAGGGGAAGGTTACGCCGCCCTGCGGGAAAGCTACGAAAGGATCGAGAAGGAGGTCTCCCGGATCCTTCCCGAAAGCCGGCCGGTGGAAGAGGATGCCTTCACGATTCCCTTTGACCAGGTGGGGAGCGACCGCGCCTGGAGCGTGGGAAGCAAGAACGCCCAACTCGGGGAGATGAAATCGCGGCTCGGGCTTCCGACGCCGGACGGATTCGCAATCAGCGCATGGGCGTACAAGCATTTCCTGGACGCGAACGACCTGCAGGCGCGGATCAGCCGGTGCATCGCCTCCGTGGACTTCAAGCGGCTCGGGGATCTGCAGCGTGTCAGCGAGGAGATCCGGGCCCTGGTATCCTCCAGCCCGGTGCCGGACGATCTCGCCGCCGACATCCGACGGCGATATGCGGAGTTGAAGAATCGCTCCCCCTCCTCGGGTGTCGCGCTCCGGTCGAGCGCCATCGGCGAGGATACGCTCTTCAGCTTCGCGGGCCAGTACGAATCCTTTCTCAACGTGGGGCCGGACGATCTGATCGATCGCTATCGGGACGTTCTGGCCAGCAAGTTCACGCCCCAGGCGATTTATTACTATCTCAGTCATGACCTTTCCGAAGCGGACCTCGCCATGGCGGTCGGATGTGTGACCATGGTGCAGTCCGCCTCGAGCGGGGTCATCTACACGCGCGATCCGGTCCGCCCGGAGGACGATTCGCTCGTGATTTACAGCATCTTCGGTCTCGGCAAGTACCTCGTGGACGGCACTTTGATGCCGGACCTCTTCCGGGTTTCCCGATGCAACCTCCGCGTCGAGGCCTCCGAGATTCAGAGAAAGCCGGTCAAGCTGATTGCCTGCGGGGGTCGAGGCACGGTCGAGGCGGCCGTGCCCGAAAACGAGCAGGAGCTGCCTTCCCTCAACGAAGAGCAGGTGAGGCTGTTGGCGGAATTCGCGCTCAAGGTGGAGGAGCATTACGGGGGGCCTCACGATATCGAGTGGGCGATCGACGCGGCGGGCCGGCCCTTTCTCCTCCAGGCGAGACCGTTGCGTGTGATCGAAAGCAGGGCAGAGGTCGAGATTCCGGATCTGAGCGGTGCCGAGGTTCTCGCTGCCGGCGGCACGACCGTCTGCCCGGGCGCGGGAAGCGGCCCGATCTTCCAGGTGGATTCTCCGGACGAACTGCCGCGGGTGCCGGAGGGGGTCGTGCTCGTCTATTCGAATCCCTGCCCGGGCCTGGTGACGGTGATGGGCAAGGTGAAGGCGCTGGTGACCGAGGTGGGCAGCACGGCGAGCCACATGGCCACGCTGGCCCGGGAGTACAACGTTCCCACCCTCGTGGGCCTGAAGGGCGCGACTTCCCTTCCGGTCGGCAGGCCGGCCACTGTGGACGCCACGGGAAGGATCGTTTACGCGGGCGAACTGACGGGCCTGATCCAGGCCCGTAACCTCGCTGTGAAGGTCCTGGACGATACGGGGATTTACACGCTTCTCAACCGCTTGCTGGAGCGCGTCGCCACGGTCAAGCTGCTCAATCCGGACGATCCGGATTTCGTGCCGGAGCGTTGCGAGACCTATCACGACATCACGCGCTTCGTGCATCAGAGGGCCATGGAGGAGATGTTCTCCATGGGCCGGAACCTGGAGAACAAGGACCGTGTCGCCCTGCGTCTCAAGAGTGACATTCCCCTCAACGTGAATATTATTTACATCGACCGGGACCCTTCGGCCAACCGCGGCAAGAAGTGGATCGAGGAGGATGAGATCGGCTCCGTGCCCATGGAGGCCCTGTGGGCCGGGATCAAGCAGGAGGGGTGGCCCTCCCAGGGCCGGCCGGCGGATCTCAAGGGGTTCATGTCCGTGGTGACGACCGGGTTCGCCACCGATACGCGGGGGGAGTTCTCGGAGAACAGCTTTGCCGTCCTGGGCAAGGAGTACATGATCCTCAGCCTGCGCATGGGGTACCATTTCACCACGGTGGAGGCGATGTGCACGGACCTGCCCAGCAACAACTACATCCGGATGCAATACAAGGGCGGAGGGGCCGCTCAGATCCGGAGGGCGAGGCGCATCGCCCTGATGGCGGAGATCCTCTCCAGGATGGGGTTCAAGCAATCGGGGAAAGGCGACTTCCTGGATGCGAAGATCGCTTACGAGGACTGGAACGCCACGACCGGCAAACTCAAGACTCTCGGCCGGCTTACCATGATGACGAAACAGCTCGACATGGCCCTTTCCAACGACGCGATTGCACAGTGGTACACCCAGGATTTCATGAAGAAGCTCGGCCTCGAGAAGGAAGGCAGGTAGGGGAGGGCGATGCTCAGGCCCCTTCGGGAGTTTTCCGGTCTGCTGCTCAACCTCCGGCATCTGGCCTGGATCAGTTCGGTCGTCTTTTTCGTGATCCTGGGGACCGCCCTTTTCGTCGTCTACCAGAACCAGGGCATCATGCACGAGCAGATCAACCGCGATTTCAACGCCCAGCAACTGATTCTGGCCCGGCAGATCGCATCGGAGATCGATTCGGATCTCGAGGACATCCGTGTCGAGGTCGAGATCTTGAAGAAGCTCCTGGCCGGGGCCCCGGAGAGCGCCCGGGACGAGGCGCTGCAGTCGGTCGTGGATCGAACGCGCTCCAAGGGCTTGACCGGGATCGGTATCGCAAATACGGAAGGGGGGATCGTGGGCCTTGCCGGAGTCGGCGGCGGAACCTCCTCCGAGCTCATTGCCCGGGACTGCAGGTGGGACGAAGAAGGCCGTATGGTACTCGGGCCCCTTCTCACCGAAGGGGAGTCCACGGTGACGAGCATCCTGTGTTCGAGGATGCGTTCGCCTGAAGGGGCGGAGAATCGGCTCGTCTTTGCCCGTCTGGACATCACCGAGCTTGTCGCGAACGTGACCCGGCCCATCCGGTCCGGCCGCACCGGCTACGCATGGGTGATCGATGAGAACGGCATGTTCCTCTACCATCCGGACAAGGAGTTCATCGGGGAGAGCGCCTTCGAGGTCCGCGAGAAACGAATGCCGTACGTCAGCTTTGCCCAGATCAACCGCATCATGAAGGAGCAGATGTTCCGGGGCGAGGAGGGTACCGGCGTTTACGTGAGCGGTTGGCATCGCGGAATCGAAGGGGAGATGACCAAGCTGATCGCCTTTACGCCGGTCAGGAGCGGCGCGCTTGCTCCCAAGACGATCTGGTCTGTGGCCGTCGTGGCCCCGGTGAGCGAGGTGGAGGACCCTGTACGCGCAGTCTACAAGCGCCACGCGGCGGTGGAGGCGGCCCTGATCGCGAGCATGTTCGTCTTCGGGCTGCTCATCGCGGTCTACCAGAGCCGTATCTCCCTGGCCCTCAAGGAGCGTGTGAAGGAAACCGAGGCGGACCTGCACGAGAAGGAGCGGATTTATGAACGAATCGTCGAGCAGGCCACGGACCTGATTTACATCCTGGAGCCCGATACCCGGGTGGTGCTGGCCAACCGGCAGGCCATCGAGGTGTTCTCCGCGCTTGTGGTTCGCGATGAGCGGGGCGGGGAGAGCCGGCCGGAGTCGGACGAGGGGCGTCCGCAGGTTTCGATCGGGCATACGCTGGACGAATTCATGGGCCCCGACGACGTGGGCTTCATCCGAAGACAGATCGACAAGGTGCTCGAAACGAACCACAGCGTGACTTACGAGCACACGATCAAGATGGCGGACCGATCGGTCCGGCTGTCCACGAAGCTCATTCCGATCCGGGACGACGAGGGACACGTGCACTACCTGCTCGGAATCAGCCGGGACGTGACCGAGAAGATGGAGATGGACCAGCGGATCTACAACGCGGAAAAACTGGCCTCGATCGGCATCCTGGCCTCCGGCGTGGCCCACGAGATCAACAACCCCCTGGCCGTCATCCTGGGATTCACGGATTTTCTCCTGGAGCGCTTCCCCGAGGACTCGCCCGAGCACGAAGACCTGAAGATGATCGAACAGAACGCGAACCATGCCAAGAAGGTCGTGGAGAACATGCTCGGCTTCGCACGGATCACGGAGGGCCTGGAAGAGACCGTGGACGTGAAACAGAGCATCGATACGGTCTGCAAGATCGTCAAGAACACGCTCATGACCAAGAAGATCGAGGTGCAGGTGGAGGTCCCGGACGACCTTCCCCGTGTGCGGGGGGATGCCCGTGAATTCCAGCAGGTCGTCTTCAATCTCATCAACAATTCGGTGGCAGCCATGGAAGGGACCGGAGGCCGGCTTTCGCTGTCTGCGAAGACGGAGGGGGACTGGGTCGACGTGTGCGTAAGCGATACGGGCGTGGGGATACCGGAGCGGATCCGGCCGAGGATTTTCGATCCCTTCTTCACGACCAAGAAGGTGGGGGAGGGCACGGGTCTCGGCCTCTCGCTCTGCTATGGGATCGTGAAGAAGTACGGGGGGAAGATCCGCTTTTCGAGCCGTTCGGCCGAGGACGAGCCGGACCGCCCCTCCGGGACCACCTTCGTCGTCTCCATGCCGGTACACAGGGAGGACGGTTTGTAAGAAGGGAGGGAATCGATGGGACAGACAATCCTGGCCGTGGACGATGAGCCGCATATGCTCAAGCTCATGGAGCGGATCATCACGGAGAAGACCCCGTACAAGATCACCACCACGAGCAATTCCCTGGAGGTGCCGGAACTCCTCGAGAAGAACGAGTACGACCTGATCATCATGGACTTGAAAATGCCCGGCATGGACGGCTTGGACCTTCTGCGTCTTGTGAAGGAAAAGGAACGCTTCGAGGAGGTCGTGATCATCACGGCCTTCGGATCCCTCGAGACGGCGATCGAGGCGCTCTCTCTGGGGGTCTTCGACTACATTACCAAACCCTTCAAGAAAGAGCAGATTATCTTCACGATCAACCGTGCCATGCGATGGCAGGAGATGAAGCGGGAGGCGGCCCGGATGGAAAAGATCTACGGCCTGGAGCCCTGCGAAAAGGCCCTGGAGGCCTTCGAGCGGGAGTATGTCGTGCGGCTGCTCCGGCGGTGCGGCGGAGACCCGAAGGCGGCGGCGGAACGATCCGGCCTTTCCCCGGAACGGATCGAGACCATCGGAAGGGCGGAGACGACGAGGGCCAACTGAGCACGCAACCCGCACACGCGGTTTGTGCAGCGAAAAAAAGGAGGGGCGACATGGAAGTGAAGCGGGCGGGGGATATCATGGTTCCCCTGGATGAGTATCCACACATCCCTTATTGGTTCACGCTTCGGCAGGCCACTGCGGAACTGGAGAAGTCGGAATTGGAGATGGCGGACGGCCGGAAGTCCCTCCCGAGGGTGCTTCTCATTTTCGACGAGAAGTACCAGCTCATGGGCATGGCCAGGCGTCGCGACATCCTGCGGGGGCTCGAACCGGAGTTTCTCTCGGGTCGCCCGATCGAGCACCGCAAGACGCTCTTCGACGTGAAGGTCGACCCGAACCTCTCCGAGCTTTCCTACGACAAGCTGATCGAAGGTATCCGGAGGCAGGCGGAGCGACCGATCCGGGATGTGATGCGCCCCATCGCGGCGACGGTGGATGTGCGGGACCACCTGGTCAAGGTCATCTACGAACTGGTGGACCGAAACCTGAGCGTCCTGCCCGTGCTTCAGGAAGGCAAGGTGGTGGGGGTGGTTCGGTCCGTGGATGCGTTCCGGGAGATCGCTGCGATTCTGTTGTGAGTCGGCTGCGGGCCATCGATCATTGAACTCGAAACAGACTGCAAGTTGCGATTGCGGAGAAGGTGCGGACATCATGGCAACGCAAGATTTCAGACGAGAGGATGCCGGAACCCATGCGGGCGGGCTTCCGCCCATGCCGGAAGAGATCTTCCTGGCCAAGGCGCGGAAGCGGATCGACTGGAAGCGGATCTTTTTCATTCTCTTGGGACTCGTGTTGTTCACGGCCGTCTATCTTTCCCCCCCATGGCCCGATGCGGTGGACCCTGTGGGAGAACACTTCGTCCTCGGCAGGGAGGGAAAGGCCGCCCTGGCCCTGTTTCTGCTCGCGGCTACGTGGTGGATTTTCGAGGTGTTGCCGATCGGCATCACGAGCATTGCGATCGGCGTGGTCCAGGCCTTCTTCCTGATCCGGTCCCCGCGCGTGGCCTTCACGGATTTCATGGATCCCTCGGTGTGGTTCATTCTCGGGTCGGTCGTGATCGGGATGGTCTTCACCAAGACCGGTCTGACCAAACGCATGGCTTACAAGATGCTCGCCCTGGTGGGAGAGCGGACGAGCATGATCTACCTGGGGTGTTTCGTCATGACCGCTGCGCTGACCCACATTATGGCGCACACGGCGGTGGCGGCGACCGTCTATCCTCTGCTGATGGCCATTTACTCCCTGTACGGGGAGGAGGACAGGCCGACCCGGTTTGGTAAGGGGCTCTTCATCGGCATGGCGTATGTGGCGGGCGCGGGCAGCATCATCACGCTTCTCGGCGCCGCCCGCGGCGCGGTGGCGATCGGTTTCTTCAAGGACATGGTGGGCAGGGAGATCTCTTTTTTCGAGCTGACCCAGTTCATGTTTCCCCTGGGCTGGCTCATGGTTTTCCTGCTCTGGGGCTTTTTCATGATCGTCTGCAAGCCGGAAAAGGCCACGATTCCCGGACTCAGGGAAAGGGCCAAGAATCTCTATGCGAGGCTGGGGCCCATCACGACCAAAGAGATCCTGGCCCTCCTGATCGTCGGGACGGCGGTGCTCCTGATGAGCCTCCGCTCCTTCATCCCGGCCCTGGAGATTCTCGACAAGAGCGCCGTGATCCTGAGCAGCACGATCCTCTTCTTTCTCCTGAACATTCTTACCATCGAGGATCTCGAGGAAATCCCCTGGAACATCATCCTGCTCTTCGGGGGAGCCATGAGCATCGGCTTCTGCCTGTGGCAGACCGGGGCCGCAAAATGGATGGCCGTCGAGTGGCTTGTCATGTTCGAGAAGGCGCCCTGGTTCGTCTTCGTCATGGCGATCGCCTTCTTCGTGCTTGTGATGACGAACTTCATCATGAACGTGGCCGCCATCGCCATCTCCATGCCCGTGGCCCTGGTGCTGGCGCCCTACCTGAAGGTGGCGCCCGAGGTGGTCCTGTTTGCGTCGCTGGCGACCGCGGGCATGCCTTTCGTGCTCCTGGTGGGCGCAGCCCCGAACGCCATCGCTTACGGCAGCAGGCAGTTCACGAGCGGCGAATTTTTCCTGTACGGGATTCCGGCGAGCGTCCTGCTGATGGTCGTCCTTGGACTTTTTGTTTGGATCATCTGGCCGGCCATGGGCATGCCGGTCCTGGTGCCCTGAGTCTGCCGATGGCGGCGGAAGGGTGAAGGGCAAAGGGTCAAGGGGAGGTCAACCATCCGCCGTGGACCCGTGGCCTTACCCTGAACAGGAAGGGAGAATCGGATGCTCCGAGAGAGGATGAGCGCGAACCGGTGGTTCCATTCGACGGTGCAGGAACTTTTCGTCGAAACCTGCCGGGACCGCCCGGACAAGACGGCCCTTGTTTTCGAGGATCAGGCGATCCCCTTCGGAGATCTGTGGGAGAACGTGAACCGGATGTCCCAGGCCCTGATGGATCTCGGTGTCCAGCCCGGAGATCACGTGGTCATGCTCCCCACCGTTTCCCCTGAATTCGCTTACGTATACTTCGCGACCCTCCAGGTCGGGGCGCTCATCAATCCGTTGAACCTCCTGTGGGGGGAAATCGAACTCACCGGGATTCTGGCGAGGAACGACCCCAAGGTCATCGTTACGATCGACGAGAACCGCGGCCGAAACTACGTGAAGCTCCTCAGGGAGTGCATTCCGGATCTCAAGATCGGGGAAGGCGGTCGGGTCTCTTCCGGGAGGATCCCTGCACTGACGCACCTGGTCAGCCTGAGCCGCCGGGGGAAGAGACACGAGGGGTTTCTCGATTTCGGCGAGCTGATGGAAACGGCGACAAGGGTGGACGAGACCGAGATCGTCCGCAGGATCGCAAGGGCCAAGTGTACGGACATCCAGTTCATCTGCCAGACCTCGGGCAGCACCGGCCTGTCCAAGAGCGCCATGTGGAACCACCGGCCGCCCATGGCCACGGCGCATTTCGTGGCGAGGGCTTCGGACTGCACGGAGGAGGATTCCTTTCTCTGCATGACCCCGTTTTTCCACAACAGCGGCATGATCGCCATGAATCTGGCGTTGGCCTACGCCGGAACCACGATGTACCTGATGGAGAACTTCGACCCGCAGAAGGCCATGGAGATCATGGACCGGTACAGGCCGACCTCGACGGTGGGCTTCGATGCCCACTACCAGGCGCTTCGCATGGTTCACCGATCGGGGAAGTACAGATTCTCGATCAGCAAGGCCCTGGGCGCCATCACGCCTCAGACCTACGACCTCATCGAGCAGGAGCTGTGCAAGGGCCGGGATGTGAACGTCGTCATGCTGTACGCTCAGACGGAGAACGGCCCGGCCGTCTCCCTGGGAGAACCCGACTGCATGTCGCGCGAGCTCAAGCGGTCCACGAACGGGAGGCCGCTTCCGGGGGTCGCCGTGGTGATCAAGGACATCACGACGGGAAAAAGGGCGGTCCCGGGCCAGCAGGGCGAGATCTGCTACAAGAGCCCTTTCATGATGAGCGGCTATTACAAGCAGGAGGAGGAGACCAAGAGGCTCTTCGACGAAGAGGGGTACCTGCACAGCGGGGACTACGGAACCTTTGAGGACGGCTACATCCGCTTCCTGGGCCGCCTGGGGGGCGTGGTCAAGTCGGGAGGGGAGAACGTTTCCACCACCTACGTGTCCTCTCTCCTGCTCGAACTGTTCGCCGCCGACTTCGAGGACGTCCTGACCTTGGGCGTTCCCGATCCTTACTGGGGCACGAAAATCGTTTCGTTCGTACGGATGAGACCGGGCAAGAAGCTCATGGAAACCAAAGAGATCCGACAGAGGTGCAAGGGGAAGATGGCCGAGTACGAGATCCCCAAGGACATCCTCGAGTGGGAAGGCCCCTGGCCCATGACCGTGGTGGGGAAAATGGACCTGCGGGCCCTGCAGAAGGCAATGGAGGAGCGCCTGGCAGGCAGTTGAAAGAGCGCCATCTGCGGCATTGCATCTATCACCATAGGAGCGGAGGAACAGAATGCTCGGCAGGAGTGCCGTGGCTGTTCGGAAGCTGCTATCCTGAGTGCCTGGCAATCAGTTGAGAATCCCACGCTGATCCGGAGAATTCTGGAGCATCTCGGTCTCTGGCTCGCCAACGCCAGATCGGAACCGAGGGCGCATTCTGCCACGGTTCAACCCTGGGAAGGAACCATCTGATCGGAAGGGGATCGGGCATGGGAAAAGGTTCCGTGTACGACGACTTGTACAAGAAACTGTCCGTTACCCCGAGCGGGGTGCCGAGAGGGGAAAAGCTTCTCGAGATCCTTCGGATCCTCTTCACGCCCGAGGAGGCGGAGTTGGCGGTGATGCTCCCCTTTATGCCCGTTCCCCTTTCGGCCATCGCCGAGGCAGCCGGGATGGATGTGGAGTCCGCGGGACGCGCCTTGTCGCGCATGGCGGACAAGGGGTTGGTGTACGCCGCCGAAGAGAAGGGGGTGCCGGTCTTCATGCTCTTCGGTGTCTCCTGGACCCTCTTCAAATTCCCGCTGATGAGCAATGTCCCCGGAGTGGATTACGAAAGGCTCAAACGGTTGTGCAGGGAGTTTCTCGCTAGGGAGTAGCGAGGGGGCCTGCCTGGAGATCGAGAAATGTATCGGTTGCGGCCTCTGCGTATCCTCCTGCCCGGAAGGCGCCCTGTCCCTGGTTCAGAGGTCGCCCCTTCCGGATGTGCCGACAGACGTTTTCGAATGGATGGTCAGGGCGGTTGAAACCAGAGGCGTTAAGAAGGAGTTCTTCAGAGAGATGAGTGTGAGGAAAAGGGGGTTGTAATTTAGAGAAAGGAAAGAAAGAAGGACTCCGAATGCCTGAATCGGAACATTTTCCGGAGAACTTCGCTTCCCCTCGATGGGCTGGTCCGCTGTGCAGACTTGACCCCTTTGTTGTTCCCGTCTCAGTGGAGTTCCGCGTCTCGCTTTGTCACCCGCTTGAACAGCTCCATGACCACCAGCAGGGTAAGTGCCATCGACAGGGCGATGAGCCACTCCGATGGTCTGACAGGCTCCACACGCAGGATGGCCGGCAGGGTCGGGGGTTTTCGGACAGGCAGCGCATTGGGTCCGTAAAAGCCCAGGCGGTGCGCCGCTTCCTTGTCATCGAGGCCCTCCGGGCCCTTTTGAAGCCCTTCCCTAGACGTCCCGCTCGTCCAAGGCGTGCCAAGGCTCTTCGCACAACCTGCACGCATGGGTCTTCTCTGCCATGCCCGGACTCCTGTTCGTGGCGGCAATCGGGGTCAAACAATGGGGGTCAGGTTTTCATTTGACTTTTCGGTCTTCGCTTCGTCGATCCGCGGGGGATCTTCGAGGATCACGACACCGTATTCCTCCTCGGCCCTGCGCTCCATGCCGAGGGTGATCGATGCCTCATGGTCCGGGATCGTGATCTCCCGGGTCATCCCCATGCCGCCCCGGGCCCCTCCGAATCCGGACCCAGACCGTACCGCTGCACGCGCAGGGGATAGGAGATCTCGATGACCTCGGCCGGCGCGTTCCTCGTGTTGGTCATGTTCGTGTGCACGCCGTCCATGCCGTCCTGCCCCTGCATGGCGCCGTGGCCTCCCCCGTAGGTCTCGACGTAGGAATAGTATTCAGCCGTCCGCGGATCCACGCCGCCGATGGGGAAGTTGCTCATGCTTTCGTGGAGGCCGCGGGCTCCCCGGAGAGGGCGATGTAGGTGTGCAGGAAGCCGTGCCTTACATCCGCGCCGAGCAGGCCGGCCGGGCTCAGCCTGCCGAGGACAAGGTTCGCATCGGTTACCGTCTCGCAGCGTTTTCAGAAAGAAACGTGTCGGCATTCATTACAGGCTGTAAAGAGTGCGGTCTGCGATCGCAACCGTCGGGCAGGTTCCGCCGGGCGATCCTGACGCTTTTCGGCGGGAGAAGAATCTGGTATGGATCTTGCTGAAGAGCAATCGGACAGCCCCGTATCCGGGCAGCAAGACCACCCAAGGACGGAGGAGAGACACATGAGGAAAAAGGGACAGCGGCCGCCGGGTCGGGTGCCGGCACCGGCGTTGACCCCGGCCTTCGGGCCCCTTCAGGGGATTCGGGTATTGTCCACCGGAAGCATCATCGCCATGCCGCACGCGGCCACCATGATGGCCGACTTCGGGGCGGAGGTGATCCACGTCGAACGGCCGCGCTACGGGGATACCTACCGCACCCTGGCCCCGTTCGTCAGGGATTCGAGCGGGAAGCAGGTCGGAGCGAGCTGGGCGCAGGATGCCCGCAACCGTCTGAGCCTCAGCCTCGAAGTCGACATGAAGGTCCCCGAGTCAAGGGAGATCTTCCTCGGACTGGTGCGCAACTGCGACATCTGGTTCGAGAATCTCGTCTGGCTGACCAAGTTCGGCATTTCGGACGCGATGTGCCTCGAGGCCAATCCCCGGCTCGTAATCGTCCACGTGAGCGGCTTCGGACGCCCCGAGTTCGGGGGCGTTTCCGAGGTCTGCGACCGAGGCTCCTTCGACATGATCGGCCAGGCCGCCAGCGGCTGGCTCAATCTGATCGGCTTTCCGGAGCCGAATCCTCCCTCGCTCGTCAAGCCCTGGAGCAGCGACTACTACTCGGCGCTGACCGCGCTCTTTGCCGGCCTGAGCGGCTACATCCACGCCCAGAAGACCGGACAGGGGCAGTCCATCGACGTCTCCCAGTTCGAGGCGAACGCCCGGGTTCTCTCCGACACCTTCGTGTCGTCCAGCGAGGCCCGTCTGGTCCGGGAGAGAAGCGGCAACAAGCCCCCCGCCTTCCAGCCCTACGACGTATTCAAGGCCAAGGACCGCTGGGTCGCGCTCGGCGCCTTCGGGCCCGCCGTCTACGAGCGGTTCCTCAAGGCCCTGGAACTGGACCCGGAGGAGTTCGCCTGGAAGAAGTGCGGCGGCTCGATCGAGGCAGTGGCCTCCGAGAAAGGGCAGGAACTGGACCGCATCACGCGCGCCTGGATCGCCGGGCGCACGGCCCGGGAGGTGGAAGAACACATGGCGCGCCACCGGGTGCCCTGCTCGGTCGTCATCAACGCAAAGGATGCCTTCGAAAGCCCGCACTGGAGGGAGAGAGAGGATTTCATCGAATACGAGGACCAGACCCTGGGGAGGAACATCCGGGCGCTGGGGGTCATCCCCAAGTTCGCAAAGACCCGGGGTCGGGTCTGGCGGGGCGCAGCCTCTCTGGGGCAGGACACGGACGCGATCCTGAAGACGCTGCTGGGCTACAGCGAGGAGAAGATCGCCCGATTGCGTGAACGCCGAATCATCTAACTGCGCGGGCGTCACACCCTGAGATTCCCCGTGCGCGCCGGCCGGCTTCTCCTGAGCATGTACGCGCCGACCTCTGCTCCCGCGGCTTCCGCGATGACCGCACACTTGACCTGAAAGAGGAAGTAGAGGCTGCCCCGCGCGTCGCTCAGCGCCTCGAAGTTTCCCTGTCCCTTTGCGACAACGACGTCTGCGGCCTCGAAGAGCTTGCGCAGCTCGGGCGGCGCCTCGGCGAGGACCGTCCCGGGCGCGTCGTTCCCGTTGTCGATGACCGGTACGAGACGATCCAGCCCCACGAAGCGGGCATCCTCGAAGGTGGCGTCGTTCAAGATCGGGCGGCCCCTGACCACATAGGTGATATCCGCCTCGGACAGGCGCTTCAGCACCTCGATGAGCAACCTGTCGAAAACGATCTCGCCGGCGTTGTCGCCGAGATAGAGGATGGAGCGGGCCTTGAGGATGTCCGCCCGGAAGGCCTCGTAATCCCAGACACGGAAAGGAGCGCTTTCCGCCTTCTCCAGTTCCCGGTCGAGGTCGAAGCCGCCCGCCTTGGCGCCGAAGTCGATGACATTGCCTGCGATGGCGAGCCGCACAGCGATCTCCAGCGGATCGGCGACCGCCTCCACGCGTGCGCGCAGTCCAGGAAGAAGGGCGAGCGCCCTCCTGTTGTATTCCTGCTTCTTGCCGGCGTAGGGGTCCGGGTTTCCGGAGACCTTCCGGATGAGACGGTGTGCCCTTTGGGTGACCTGCGGCGGGGACACGTCGAGGCCGAGTTCCATCAGCAGGCCCATGACCCGATTCAGGATCTCCCGTTGCGTGGCCTTGTCCGTCCCGGCCGCCCTGGCGGCCTCCAGGGCCTGCCTGAGCATGCACGGAAAACAATCCAGGTGCGTCTTCATCAGCGAGACTCGGATGCCGTCCGCGAAGGACAGCGGGTTTCCCCCGCCGTGCCTTTCGCTAGCGCGGGCGCACCACCGACTTCAGGATCCAGCCGTCCGCGAACTGGGGGCAGCTCTGGCGGTACCAGTTGCCCTTCTGTTCCAGCACGACGATGGTTGCGCCCTGGTAGAGGATCCCCAGGCTCTTGTGGGCGATGTCCGGGGCGGCGAACACCTCCGTAGCCTCCGTCACGCGAAAGACGGCGGGAAGCAGGAGAGGGGGCTTCTCCTCGAGCGCCGCACCGGCCCTCTCGCCGTCGGACTGGATGAGAAGGATCTTTGCCCTTTGCAGCAACTCCTCCATGGAGGCCTCTTCGATTTCCAGGCTCGCATTCAGCTGCGCCGGGGTCAGACGCCAGGCGCCGGCGGACAGCTCCTTGCTTCGGAAGAGCCCCCAGAAAATCAGGTCCGTGACAAAGGGCGCCCAGGAGAATTCGCTCCTGATCTCGGCGCGGTACTCCAGGTAGCCCTTCTTCCGCAGCACGACGGTGTGGGGTTCGTTCCTCGTCAGCACGAGCCTGGCCGGGGTCTGAATGCTTGCTCCGTCGACCTCACCCGAGGCCCGGGGCGGATAGGAATCGATCCGTACCTCCTGGGTGTTTCCACGAAACAGGGACGCACACCCCGATGCGAGGCAAAGGGAGAGCAGGAGGGGGACCGCGCGAGTCTTCATGTTCATGGAGGAAGCCCAACGGTTCCCTTTCATTGTAGGGAAAAACGGGAAAAAAGAAAAGGAAGTTACATGACGAGTGCATGGTTTCTATTAAATATAATTTTAACAATTCAGAACTCGGTCCGGATCCCTGCCCAGAGGATCCTGCCGGGGGCGGCCTTGAAGGGATCCTCCTTGTAGTGCTCGTCCGGGCATCCATCCCTCGCCCGGGACGGAATCCTTTGGAGGGTATGGATCGGAGAATTCTCCCCACGAGAAGGGGAATTCATTTCTTTGTCAAACCGCAGGGATTTCGGCCCGCCCGGCCGCCTGCGCGCTCGGCGCGAGGTGCGATCTGCGCAGGTTGACTTTCTTTTCCCCTGTTTGCTAAGGTGAAACGCAAGGCGTTTGTGGATCGAGGGAACACCGGACCGGCAGGAGGATCTTCGGGATGAGCGAAAAAAAGAGAGTACTCGTTGTGGATGATGAACCGGATTTCGCCGACCTCGTGAAGCAATACCTGGAACAGGCCGGCTTCGAGGTGGAGGTGGCCTACGACGGAGTGCAAGGACTCAAAAAGGTGAAGGCCAACCCGCCGGATGCGATCGTTCTGGACGTGATGATGCCCGAGAAGGACGGCTACGAGGTCTGCGCCGAGCTCAAGAAAGACGAAAAATACAGCGGGATTCCTATCGTGCTGCTCACGGCCGTGAGCAGCCATGTCGGTACCACCCAATACTCCCACTACGACGGGATGAGCACGGAGGCGGATGATTATCTTCCCAAGCCCGCCTCGGCCCAGGAGATCACCGAGAGCGTGAAAAGCCTTCTGGGCGTCTGAAGCGGAGCGCGGCCGGGCCGCTTTCCCGCCTTGCTCTCCGCGGCGACCGACTCGGTACGGCATTCGCAAACGATGCCGGGGGGTTGCCGCGTTCCTTCGGTATTCGCAATCGCCGGTCCTGTGCTTGGATTACGGCAGCGAGGCGGAAATCCGCCGGCTTTCGTGGATGCCGAATCAAGTCCGGCATGACAAACGAAGAGACGATGAGGATCCGATCAAGAAGCGGCCGCGCTTGCACTCTCCTGAGGCGGGACGGAAGACACCGGCAGGACGACCGTGAAGGTGCTCCCCTTGCCGGGCTCGCTCTCCAGTTCGATCTTCCCCCCCAGGTCGTCCACGATTCCCTTGACGATCGGGAGACCCAGTCCCGTCCCCGTGATGTAGCGGGTGTTGTCGTCCTTGACCCGGTAGAACTTCTCGAAGATCCGCTCCTGGTGCCTCTTTTCGATGCCGAAGCCGTTGTCCTTCACCGCCACCCGGACACAGTCGTCTCGGCTCGCTGCGCTCACCTCGATGCGTCCTTTTTCCCCCGTGTAGTGGATGGCGTTCGTGATGAGGTTCCCGAAGACGATCTCGAGCGACTGCGGGTCGGCGAGCACCCTGGGCAGGCCCTGCTCCGGAAGCTCGAGCGTGAGGGTATGCCCCTTGCCTTTTGCCTTGGAGTCGAGGAATTCGACGACGCCGGTGAGAATCCCGGCGAGATCGATCGGCTTCCGGTCCTTCGTGATCAGCCCGGACTCGATCCGGGAGAGATCGAGCAGGTCGCCGATCATCGTGATCAGCCCCTGCGTCTTCTCCTTGGCCCGGGCGAGCAGGTGCCGCTGCTCGGCCGGGGTGTCGCCGGCCAGCTTGGTCAGCACCATGGCGAGCTGTTCGTGGATGGTCGCAAGAGGGGACCGGAGTTCGTGTGAAACCTTGGCGACGAACTCGGACTTGAGCTTGTCGAGTTCCATCAGGCCGCTGATGTCGATGACCACGGTCACCGCGCCGAGGCACTCTCCGGTCTCGCTGCGTATGGTCGTCGAATCGGCTCGCAGGTACTTCATCGCCTCCGTGGAGAACTCGTAGGTGAAGCTGGTCTGTCCCTCCGGCATCTCTCCCCGGGAGGTTCGTGTCACGAGGACGCAGAAGCCTTCGTCCTTCACGTAGTGGCCGATGTGCTCACCGGGCACGAAATCCCCGGGCAGGGCGATCAGGCTGGTGCAGGCGGGATTCATCAGGGCCACGTGCGCGTCCGGCGTGGTCACGATGACGCCGTCCGGCAGGGCGCGGATCACGGTCCGGGTCCTGCTCTGCTCCAGGTGAAGATCCTTGAGGGTGCGCTGCCGCTCCGCCTCCAGACGCCGGGCCTCCTCGGTCAGCCGCATCCGTTCGACGGCCCGGTCGACCACGATTCGAAGCTGGTCCGGCTTGAAGGGCTTGGGCATGAAATCATAGGCCCCTCGCTTCATCGCCTCAATGGCGGTTTCGATCGTCGCATAGCCCGTGATCACGATGATGAGCGTGTCGGGATGCGATTCCCGGATCAGCCGAAGGACCTCCAGCCCGTCCATGCCGGGCATCTTCAGGTCGAGCAGCACGATCGAAAAGGGGGTCTGCTCCACGCACCGGAGGGCCTCCTCTCCGTTCGATGCCTTGGTGACCTTGTAGCCCTTGCGGGCGAGGATCCGCTCGCTCCCGTCCCGTATGTCGCGCTCGTCGTCCACGACGAGAATGTGCAGATCCGGGGCCTCTGTGGTCACGGTCTACTCCTGCGGTGCGGGCTGGCCCATGGGCAGCTCGATCGTGAACGAGGTCCCACGGCCGGGCTTGCTTTCCGCCCAGATGCGGCCGTTGTGGTTTTCGATGATTCCGTATGCCAGGCTCAGGCCGAGGCCCGTGCCCTTTCCCTCCTCTTTCGTTGTGAAGAAGGGCTCGAAGATATGGGGAAGGGCTTCCTCGGGAATCCCCGGGCCCGTGTCGGAGATCCGGATCAGCACGCTGCAGCCGTTGTCGGACGGAAGGGTCTCGATCCTGAGCTCCCCGGTCCCCTCCATGGCCTCCGCGGCGTTCAGGATGATGTTCATGAATACGTGGTTGAGCTGTTGCACGTCGGACGGCACTTTGGGGAGGTCGGGGTCCAGGGACTTCACGATCTTGATGTTGTGGAACAGGGACTGGTTTTCGAGAAGGAACAGGGTCCGGGAAATCGCATGGTTCAGGTCATTCAACCGGATCTCCTGCCTTGTTTGCCGCGCAAACTCGAGGAGTTCCCGCACTGTGTTCCGGCACCTTTCCGCATCGTCGATGATCCGCCGGAGGTCCTCCCGGGCCGCATCTTCGAGAGGGTACTCTTCCATCATGAGCTGGGCGTAGAGTGTGATGCCTCCCAGGGGGTTGTTGAGCTGGTGGGCGACGCCGGCGGCCAGCTTGCCCAGGGAACTCATCTTCTCGGCCTGGAGGAGCTGAATCCGCGTCTTCTCGAGCGCCCGCTCGAGCTCCCTCTTTTCGCTGCGGTCATAAAAGAAGCCTGCCGTGGCGATTTCCTCTTCTCCCTCGTAGATGATCGCGGCGGACAACCGGATGGAAACGATGGAACCGTCCTTTCGCAGGCAGTCCACCGGGTAAAACTTGAGCTTCCCTTTGCCGCCGTGCTCTTCGCTCCGCAGCCTTCGCATCACCTCCCGGGCGCCGTCGCCGGGGTAGATGTCCCGGATGTTGAGTTGGGTCAGCGCCTCGTCGATCGTATAGCCGCTGATCTTCGAGGCGGCCTCATTGAAGATGAGGATTTTCCCCTTCATGTCCGATGCGATGATGCCGTCGACGGAACTCATGATCAGGTTCCGCAGGAAGGCATTCGACCGGGTCAGCTCGGTCTCCAGGCTGTGCAGGTGGACCAGATCGATGTCCAGAACGGTCACCGCCTCGATCTGCCCGTCATCGAACATGGGAGTGGCCTGCAGGCACTGGCTCTTCTGCTTCCCCCCGTCTTCGTCCCTCATCCTCCTGACCACGGGGCGTCGGGACCTGAGGACCTCGGGGACCGGGCAGGATGCGCAGGGCGACTCCTGCCCATAGAAGTACTCGTGGCACTTCCTGCCGATCACATCGGGCCCGCCCTGTTTGGTGGCCGGCCGGTTGCCTGCGAGGATCCTCAGGTCCGGGGAGACCACGAAGAGCCTGCGGCCCAGCGAATCCAGGACCTTGCGGTAGTATTCCTTCTGTGTTTCCGATCCCATCGGTGCGTGGGCCTCCTCCAGGGTGAAGGATACTTTGCCTCTATTATCCTAGAAAAAGGAGAGCGTCGGCAAGGGCCGCTCCGAAAGAAAAGTTCCGAGGAGCCGGGCAGGGATCACGGCGGAAAGCAAGGGAGCCGCCTGCAGGCGCTTTTGCGTTGGCAAGGCTTCAGGCAACGCCGGGAATCAGGAGGAAACCGAGGGCCGGGGCAGCAGTCCGGCCTTTTCCGTGATGACCGGAACCATCTTCTCCCACTCGATGGCCATGATGTGCACGCCGGCGATCCCCTCGATCTTCCGGAGGCGCTGGATCGATTCTACGCAGATCTCGATGCCCTTGTCCGCCTGCTCCTCCTTCGGCGTGTCCGCCATGCGCTTGATCACCGCGTCCGGGATGTCCATGCCGGCCACGTTTTTCTTCATGAACTTCGCCATGCCCGCGGACTTCAAGGGCGTGACACCGGCCAGGATCTTCACCCGCTCGTGAAGTCCAAGCTTCCGGACCTCGTCCATGAATTTTTCGAACCGGTCCAGGTTGTAGATGCACTGGGTCTGGATGAACTCGACCCCGGCGTCCACCTTCTTCGCCAGCCGGAGGGGACGGATCTCGAAGGGCTCGGCGAAGGGATTGGAGGCCGCTCCGATAAAAAGTTTGGGAGGTCCCTCGATCTCCTTGCCCGAAGGAAACTTGCCCTCGTCCCGCATCATCTTGACGAGCTGGATCAGCTGGATCGAGTCGATGTCGAAGACATTCTTCGCCTCCGGATCGTCGCCGAAGGTCTGATGATCCCCGGAAAGGCAGAGGATGGCGTTCAGCCCGAGGCCCGCAGCGCCCAGGATGTCGCTCTGGAGGGAGATGCGGTTCCGGTCCCGTGTGACCATCTGAACGATCGGCTCGAGCCCCATCTCCTTCAGGAGCACGCAACAGGCGATCGAGGCCATCCGCACGACCGAAGTCTGGTTGTCGGTCACGTTGATGGCGTCCACAAACCCCCGCAGCATCTCCCCTTTCTTCCGGATGACCTCCGGCTTGGCCCCCCGCGGCGGCCCGCATTCGGTGGTGACGGCAAAATGCCCCTCTTCCAGGACGCGCTCAAGACGGCTTGCGGTCTTCATTCCATCAGGTCCTCCCTAGCGATTCTCCTCGGTCCGCCATCGCGGCTGGTCTTCCATGACTTCATCGGCAGGATCTTGCGGTAGTTTTCGAGCTGGTTCAGCGAGCGGAGCCGGTCGATGATCATCATCCATCCGCACGGGATCTCCTTGTTCACCTCGCATCGGCCGTCCGCGGTTGTGCCGCCGCACGGGCCGTTGAAGAGGCTCTTCGAGCAGCGGGCGACCGGACAGATGCCGGCCGTCAGGTGCAGCACGCAGTTGCCGCACGCCTGGCAGCGCTCCACCCAGAGGCCCTGCTTCTCCGTGACGCCGATGAACGTGGTGTCCAGTCCGGGCAGGACCACGGTGGAGGTGTATTTTTCGGCCACGAACTGTATGCCGGCGCCGCAGGCAATCGACAGGACCGCCTGGTAATCCTCGAGGTAGGGACGCATCGTTTCGAGATACTCCGGATCGCACTGGCGCTCGAGGGTCACCTCCTTGATCTCCAGCGGCCGCCCCTCCGCCTCCCGGGCGAGCCGGAGCGACGAGGCGAGGATCTCGACCTCCTTCGCCCCGCCGGCGCGGCAGACCGTTACGCACCCGTGGCAGCCGGCCAGGACGATCTTGTCGTAGGGGGCCAGCATCTCGAGAATGACTTCCAACGGCTTCTGTTGACCCATGATCATGGGGACGTCTCCTGTTTCTACTCCTTTTGTGGGGGAGTCTTCTTTCGGGACGCGCGGGCCACGTTCACGGGGCTTGGGCCCAGGCCTCGGATCTTTTCGACCATCTCCGTTGCGAACCGGGCGAACTTGTTCCCCTCCCCCGCGCTCAGGTTGTACATGGCCACCCTTTCACCGCCGATCCGGATCTTGTCGAGCACGGCCGCGACCCTGCCCACCCGCGCCCGCGCGCGAAGGTTGCCGGCCAGATAGTGGCAGTCGCCCTCCAGGCACCCGACCACCATCACCCCGTCCGCGCCCTTTTCAAAGGCCTTCAGGATCATGGCCTCGTCGACCCTTCCCGAACAGGGGAGGATCACGATGCTGGTGTTGTCCGGATAGTCGAGCCGAGCGGAACCTGCCAGGTCCGCCGCGCTGTACGCTCAGTGTCTGCAAGCAAAGACGACGACGCTCGGGTCGAAGTCCCGGGCCGCCCCGTTCCGCCCCTTTTCTTCCTGCGCCGCAACCGCGGACGATTCGTTTTCCATGTTCCTCCACCCCCTGGTTCGTTTGGGTCAGTGCGCGGCGCCCGCCTCTGCGTGTTGCCTCCCGCCCCAGGGCTCTTCCTCCGCCAGAGCCTCGATCTTGGCGTGGAGCTGCCCCTGGGTGTAGTGGCGCAGGACGATTGCCTGCGCCGGGCACTCGGCCACGCAGATGCCGCAGCCGTGGCACAAGGCCGGGTTGATCTCGGCCGTGTGGTCCGCGTTGATGAACGGCACCCCGTACGGGCAGGCCCGCACACAGGTCAGGCATACGGCGCAGTGCTCCGGGTTCACGTAGGAGACGATGCCGGAGAGCCGCAGAGACTCCTTGGAGAGGATCGTCGCAGCCCTGCCCACCGCGGCCTTGGCCTGAGAAATCGTCTCCGGGATGCTCTTCGGGTAATGGGCCAGGCCCGCCAGAAAGAGACCGTCCGTGGCGAAATCGACGGGCCGGAGCTTGGCGTGGGCCTCGATGAAGAACCCGGCCTGGTTGCGGGGGGTCTTCAGCTGGGTGGCAAGCTCCTCGGTGTCCGCCGGATCGACGCCGACCGAAAGGACCAGAAGGTCCGGATCGAGTTTCACCCGGCGCTCCAGGCTCGGGTCGTCGAGCATGACCGTCGCCTTGCCGTTGACGAAGGAAACGTCGATCGGATGGGTCTCGGGATCGTACCGGATGAAGTTGACGCCCAGCTTCCTGGCCTCCAGATACTTGAGCTCGGTGAGGCCGTAGCTGCGAATATCCCGGTAGAGGATGTCCACGCGGAGCGCGGGCCGCAGGGACTTCAGAGCGATGGCGTTCTTGATGGCCTGGCCGCAGCAGATGCGGGAACAATACGGCCGCGTTTCGTCCCGTGAGCCTGCGCACTGGATCATCACGACCGAATCGGCGCTCTTGAGGCTTCCCGGGTCGTCTTCGATCCGTCGCTCCAGGTCGGTCTGGGTAAGGACGTTCTCCTCCGTGCCCAGTCCGTAGATAGCGGGACGCGCCTCCCCGCCGCCCGTGGCGACGACGACGGCTCCGTGCTCGATCGTCCGGGCGGTTCCGGCGGAGGTCATCACTTCCGTGCTGTAATTGCCCAGGTAGCCGCTGTGGCCGACCACGACCGCGCCGGTCAGGACTTCGATCCGTGGCTCGGCCGTGACCTGGTTGCGCAGTTCCTTGAGGAACGCCTGGGCGTCCTCGCCGTGCAGGGTCCGCCGGAGATTCCGGAGGTGTCCCCCGAGCTCGTGCTCCTGTTCCACCAGAACGACCGGAAACCCCTGCCGGGCCGCCTCCTTGGCCGCCGTCATGCCGGCCAGGCCCCCGCCGATCACGAGCAGCTCGGAGCGGATCGAGATTTCGCTTTCGTTGAGCGGGACCCTCTTCGAGACGTTGGCCACGGCCATGCGCGTCAGCCGCATGGCCTTCTGGGTGGCCCGCTTGTTGTCCTTTCGGTGGACCCAGGAGCACTGGTCGCGGATGTTGGCCATGTCGAACAGGTACTTGTTGAGGCCCGCCTGTTGAAGGGTCTCCTGGAACAGGGGTTCGTGGGTCCGGGGCGAACAGGAGGAGATCACGATGCGGTTGAGACGGTGTTCCCGGATGATCTCCCTCAGCCTGTCCTGATTGTCCTGGGAACAGGCATAGAGCTGATGGTCTGCGAAGACGACGCCGGGAAGGGCCCGGGCGTAATCCGCCACGGCCTTGACGTCGACGATCGCGCTGATGTTGATGCCGCAGTGGCAGATGAAGACACCGATTCGCGGCTCTTGCGTGTCCTGCTCCGAAGCCGGGGCCTGAAACGGGTTCGCCTCCACCAGGGTGCCCCGAGCCGGGGAGAGCACCCCGCTCGCGCACGCCGCGGCGCCGCTGGCCTCGCTGACCGTCTCGGGGATGTCCTTCGGGCCGTTGAAAACGCCGCAGGAGAAGATCCCGGGCCTCGAGGTGGCCAGCGGCTCGAAGGCCGGTTTCTTCGTGAAGCCGAAGGAGTCGATCTCCACGCCGAGGTTCTTGGCCTGTGCCTTGACCTGATCGTTGATCTGCAAACCCACCGACAGGACGACCAGATCGAATTCCTCGGTCGAGATCGTCCCCTTCTCATCGACGTAACGGATCTCGAGATTCCCGGTTTCGGGCTGTTCGTACACCTTGCTCACCATGGCCCGCACGAAGCGGACGCCATGCTTCTGCCGGGCGGCGGTGACATAGTCGTCGAACCCCTTCCCGAAGGCCCTCAGGTCGATGAAGAAGATGGAGGCCTCGATGTTCGGATCGTGCTCCCGCGCAATGACCGCCTCCTTGGTTGCGTACATGCAGCACACCGACGAGCAGTAGTCGCGGTTGCAGCTCGTATCCCGGGAGCCGACACACTGGATCCAGGCGATGCGGCGGGGTTCCCGTGAATCGCCCGGCCGGTGGACGTGGCCGGAGGTGGGTCCGGAGGCGGACAGGATGCGCTCGAACTCGATGCTCGTGACCACATTCGGGTAGATCCCGTATCCGAACTCCGCCCTCAGATCTCCGGGCACGGTGTCGAATCCGGGGGAGAGGATGACGGAACCCACGTTCAGGTCCAGGGTCTTCTCCCTGTCCTCGTGGTGCAGCGCGCCGGCCGGGCAGGCCTCCACGCACCGGTAGCATTCGCAGCAGATCCCGCACTCCAGGCAGCGGCCCGCCTCCTGGACAGCAGTGTCTTTGCCGGCCAGGTTCACCTTCTCCCGCGGTTCGAGAAGGGCCTGCTCCTTGCAGCGGTCGATTTGCCCCGCCGTGGGTGTCCCGAGCCGTCTGGGCAGATCCCGGCCTTCCCGCAGGCTTACACGCCGCAGGGAACGGTCGATCGAGACGGCGGCCTGCTTGCCGGAGCCGATGGCGTTGATGAAGGGCTTCTTGCCGAGGGCGAGCTCTCCGCAGACGAAGATGTTGCCCAGGTTGGTCTGCAAGGTGACCGGGTCGAATTCCCGGAACACGCTGGAGACGTCGGAGATTTCAGACCCGTCCGGGGCCCCCTCTTCGCCTTTGCCCTTCTGGGAGGCGGCGGGCGCCCCGGTGGCGAGCAGGACGGCATGGTAGGTCAGGGAGAACTTGGAGAGTATCTCCTCGGCCCGGATCCGGGAATCCAGGTGGATCTTGATGCCCAGGTCCAGGATCGCCTGGATCTCGGCCTCCCGTACGCCGGCCGGCACGACCTTGTCGGCGAGCTTGCGAAGGCTTCCGCCCGGTTCCGATTCCGCCTCGAAGATCGTAACCTGGTATCCCTTCAGCCTGAGGTAGCAGGCGGCGGTCAGGCCCGCGGGACCTCCGCCGATGACGGCGATCCTGTCCTCCCTGTCCGGTGCAGGATTTGGAAAGACGATTTTGCCCTTCTCCTTGGCCTCGTGCTCGAACAGGAAGTGTTTCAGGGCACGGATCTGCACGGGGTGGTCGACCTGCTTCCTCGTGCAGGCCCTCTCGCAGGGGCGCGGGCAGGCCAGGCCGGTGATGCCCGGAAAGGGGTTCTCCTGCCGGACCAGGGCCAGGGCCTCGTCGAAGCGGCCGGCTTGGGTCAAGGCCACGTACCCCTGCACGCTGATGTTCGCCGGGCAGGCGGCCCTGCAGGGCGCGGTTCCCCGCTTGGTGACCGCGTATGTATTCGGGATCGCCTGGGGATAAAGCTTGTAGATCGCCTTCCGCGGGGCAAGCCCCTGCTCGAACTCGGAGGGAACCCGGATCGGGCAGACCTCCACGCAGGAGCCGCAGCCCGTGCAGAGATCCGAGCGCACGTAGCGCGGCTGCTGCCGGATCTTGGCCGTGAACCTTCCCACCGTTCCTTCCAGGCCGAGCACTTCCGCGTTCGTGATGACCTCAATGTTGGGGTGTCTGCCCACCTCGACCAGCTTGGGCGAAACGATGCACATGGCGCAGTCGTTGGTAGGGAAGGTCTTGTCCAGGGTCGCCATCTTGCCGCCGATGGCCGTGGACTTCTCGACCAGGTAGACCCGGAATCCGGAGTTCGCCAGGTCGAGGGAGGCCTGGATGCCTGCAATGCCGGCACCCACGACCAGAACGGCGCCCGTGGGACCTTCCGGGGTGCGCGTCTGTCTCCTGCCGTCCGATCCGTCTCGTCTCGTCTCGTTCATGCCTTCCGTACGCTCCTCTATGGGATCCGGCCGGCCCGCTTCAAAAGGCTACAGGCCCAGGGGACGGAGCAGCCCTTGCGGATCGACCAGGTGTGCCTTCCAGCGGTTGACCGACGTCCGCCCCGCAATGCAGGCCGCGATGAGTTCCGTGGCGAAAAAGATGGGCAGGACGGGATGTCGGGGATCTTTCTGTTTTAGTTCGAGTTGGTTCGATTCCAGGTTGGCCTGGCACATGGGGCACATGGTGAGGATTCCCTGGGCGCCTGCGCGCGCGGCCGCTTTGACCAGCCGTGAGACCAGTTCGTTGGTGATGTCGGACCGGCCCAGGGTCAGGCTGCCCCCGCAGCATTCCGTCTTGTGGGACCACCGCTTGACCTCCCCTCCGAGGATCCGGATCAGAAGGTCCATGCTCTTCGGGTCCTCGTGCTCCTCGGAGTCGGTGATAAATGGAGGTCGGGTGATCAGGCAGCCGTAGTAGGGGACCAGGCGCAGGCCCTTCAGCGGCTCTTTGACGGCGTCGCGGATCTTGCGCAGGGTATCGGGCCTCCGCAGCCAGTCGCTCAAATGGTAGACCCTGATCCTCGAGGTCTGCGCGCCCTTACGCCCCGCTTCCGCGCCGATCGCCTTTTCGGCTGCCTTGAGCCGGTGAAAACAGGCCGCGCAGGGGACGAGCAGGTCCTTGCCCATCTTCTCGGCAATGCGGAGATTGCGTGCCGCGAGGTCTACGGCAAGCCCGTGGTCGGTCATGTGGGCCGAGGAGGCTCCGCAGCAGTTCCAGTCCGGTATCTCGTTCAGGCGGATGTCGAGCAGACGGGCGACCTCCTGGACCGAATCCTCGTATTCATGAGCGGTTCCGTGAAGGGAGCATCCCGGGTAATAGGCATACTCCTCCGGGGTCTCTTTCTCTTTCGGTTCTTCAGGAGCCAAGCGGATGACCTCCTTATGCCGTCTCAGGAAAAGCCTCGCATCACGTGGGCCTCAGTTTCTTTCGCCTTGACCCTTTCGTCCCTCGCCTGCGGCTTTGCCGCGCTCACTTCCGCCGGAACATGGCCCGCACCTCGCCCGTTCCACGGATCCGTTCCGGAAGGAACTTGATCTTGCCGCGCTTGAACATTTCGAGCCCGAGCCCCATGCGGGAGAAGAGGTCGCCGGTTCGGAGCATGTAGCCCGTGAGCATCCCCATTTCGAAGACCCGTCCGTGGTTTCGAATGGAGCCCAGGAAGCTCTTGTGAAAGGCGACGATTTTGGGTTCGGTTCTTGTCTGCCCCCTGCGAAGCGCGCGGCTGCGGAGCACATCCATCATGCGGGCGATGTCGATCCCGTTGGGGCACCTCGTCGTGCAGGTTTCACAGGATGCGCAAAGCCAGACCGTTCGGGATTCCGTCAGCAGACCCTCCTCGCCGTAACAGCACAGGCGCACGACCTGCATGGGCTTGAAGTCGAAGAACTCGGCCACCGGGCAGCCCGCGGAACAGCGGCCGCACTGGTAGCAGGCCGTCACGTCGGCCCCGGCCTCTCGAAGTTCTTCGAGGAGGTCTTCCTTGGTCTTCGGAATCGTCAGTCGCTCAGCAATCTGTCTCATGTGCAAACCCATTCCTTGTCAGAGGCTTTCACGGCGGGCAGGGACATCGTCTGCCAGGGAATCCCTTCTCGGGGCTTACGGCCGCACCCCGAATCCTCCACCCTGCAACAAATCCAGCAGATCCGGAACCTTTGCCTCCCATCCGAGGGGGCAGATGACAACCCCGCTGCAGACGTTCTTGATCCGCCCCACGAAATCGGCGGCCGCCTCGAGGCAGGCCTTCGGCTTGATCGGAGCCTTGATGATCTTCTCCAGGACAGGCGCGGGGATGTTCGGGACCCCCTTGATCGAGTTCAGGTACTTCGCCATGCCGACGGACTTGAGCAGGACGATGGAGGCGAACACCTTGACGCCCGTCCCGGCGGCGGCATCCGCAAAGGGCTTGATCATGTCCGGATCGTAGGTGTTGCCCACGAAGGCGAAGTCCACGCCGAGTCTGCCCCACTTGCCGAACTCGCTGGCCTTCTTGCGGTTCACTTCGGCGTCGTCGCTCAACTGGATTTCGATGCCTGTGTGGAAGGCGGGGCTGGCCGCCACCGGCTGTCCTGCCAGGTCCTTTCCTTGCTTGAAGGCGGCGACCGCGCCCAGCATTCCCGTCAGGTCGAGGTCCTTGCACGGCGCCGTTACCGGATGGTCCCCGAAGGAGGGGTCCTCCCCGTCGCAAAGGAGAATCGACCGCACCCCGAGCGCCCAGGCGGCAAGCAGTTCCGATTGGATCGACAGGCGATTTCGATCCCGGGCGTTCATGTTCAGGATGGTCTCCATCTTCTTCTGCTGGAGGAGGTGGCAAGGGGCGAGGGGGTTCATGCGCATGACCGCCATGGGGCAGTCGGAGAAACACGTCGCGTCGATGCGCCCGCGGACCGCAAGTGCCGCGTCGAGGAGTTGGGTCACATCCCCGCCCTTGGGGGGATCCATCCGCACGACCAGGGAAAAATCCTTTTGACCGACCACATCCGCGAAGCTCATTCTTCCTCCTGCTTTGTCATCTGGAAAGAAGAGGGTGATTCGACGCGTTCCGGCGACGGAGCGAACCGCGAACACCGCGTCTGTTTTTCTCAAAAAGTACAGGGGTGGAGCAGAACAAGGTCGGGAAACACAAAAACAGAAACCTCAATCGCTCATAGCCGACGAGGTGACGACGATTCGGGCTATCACAAGCTGAGGTCAAAAGAGGCTCTCTTGGGTCGCTCGTCAGTCCTAGCTGTCGCTGTCGTCGCTGCCGCTGGATCTGCAACGTGGCCCGGAACTCGTGACATATATTCAAAACTACCCAAGATCTTCCCAGAATGTCAACCGCCCGCCTGGAAGAAGCTATTCGCTCTTGGGCCCCCGGCCCACCCCTGCCCGATCTTCGACCCTTGGTTGGGGCGGTGCCGGGAGCCAACAGCCAACGGCTACCAGCGAAGAACTGATGGCACGGATGCTTCGCGCCGTGCCATCTGCCGCGGCTGGAGCAGCCGCCTGAGGCCGGCGCGGAGCGCCGTCCATCAGGCGGCTTGATCCGACGGTCGTCACGGCGAGCACGCTCGCCGCTTCGCCCGCGGTTAAGCCGCGGCTGATAGCCAGGAGCTCAGATATCCCTGTGGCTCCGGGTCGCCTGGGGATCCTGGAAAGCCCGACCCTCACCGGGTTGCCGACCGGGACGCGGCCCTGCCTGACCCGCGGCGCGGCCCAATGCTTGACCCGCGTCCCCGCGTCCCCTATACTGATTACTCTTTTCCCCTTTCCGAACCATGAGACGGGAAAACGTCATTCAATACGCGGCAGTTCCTCATGTCTTCTCAGTCTAAGAAACATAACAGCTTTTAATGTCCACTCGCCGAACCCGGCTGTCGTTGCGGAGAACATGACCACTCGTCCCGGAGAAAAGAGAGAAGAGGCGAACGGCAAGCCCCTCAGGGTCTGCCTGCTCACCTACCGCGGCAATCCGACCTGCGGCGGCCAGGGCATTTACGTCAGGAGGGTCAGCCGGGCCCTGCGGGACCTCGGACATCGGGTGCACGTGGTCTCCGGCCCCCCCTATCCGCTCCTGGACGAGGGGGTCACGCTCCATTGCCTCCAGAGCCTCGACCTTTACAACCCGGAGGATCTTTTCCGCATCCCCAGCCTCCGCGAGCTGCGCTCCTCGATCAACCTGCTCGAGTGGGCGGGCGTGTCGACCGGAGGCTTTCCGGAACCCTTTACCTTCGGACTGAGGGCGTATCGTTTCCTGAAGGACAAGGTCGGGGAATTCGATGTCGTCCACGACAACCAGTGCCTCGCTTACGGGTTATTGAAGATCCAGCGCCTCGGATTTCCCCTGGTTGCGACCATACACCATCCGATCATGGTGGATCGGGATGCGGAGCTTCAGAGCGTCCGGTGGTGGTGGAGGAAGCTGAAGGTAAGGCGATGGTATTCCTTCGTGGGCATGCAGACCAAGGTGACCAGGAGCCTCTCTCACATCGTCACGGTTTCCGAACAGTCCAGGCAGGATGTGGCCAAGGCATTTGCCGTCCCGCCGGAGAGGCTTTACGTGGTTCCCAACGGCATCGACACCGACACGTTCCGCCCCCTGCCGGGCGTCAGGAGGGAGGAGAACCGGATCATCACGACCACGAGTTCGGACGTGCCTATCAAGGGCCTCCGCTATCTCCTGGAGGCCGTGGCATCGATTGTCAAACAGCGAGACCTCCGGTTGACCGTCATCGGCAAGCCGAGAAAAGACAAGGGGGTGGAGGACCTGGTCCGGGATCTGGCTCTCGACAGGGTCGTGGAATTCACGGGACGCATCGAAGACGAGGCCTTTGCGGAGTACTACGCCCGGGCGACCCTTGCGGTGGTGCCTTCCTTGTACGAGGGGTTCGGCTTTCCGGCCGGCGAGGCGATGGCCTGCAAGACGCCGGTCGTCAGCACGACCGGGGGGGCCCTTCCGGAGGTGGTGGGCGATGCGGGCCTACTGGTTCCGCCGGGCGATTCCAGGGCCCTTGCGGACGCCATTGTTTCGCTCCTGGGGGATCCGGTCAGAAGACAGCGGCTGGGCGAAGCCGGGTACCGACGGGTTCACGAACACTTCACATGGCAGCGGGCGGCCCAGCGGATGGTCGAGGTCTACAGAGAGGCGTTGCATGCTGACGGTCGATTTTTCCAAAATTAGGCTCAAACCGGGTGTGCGGGTTCTGGATGCGGGGTGCGGCAAGGGCCGCCATCTCCACGAGGCATACAAGTGTTCGGGCGTGAAGGTCGTGGGTCTCGACAGGAAGCGGGAGGACGTGACCGAAGCCCGCAACATGATACGTCTGCTGGAAAAGGTGGGGGAGGGCGGCGAAGGGGCGTGGGGCGTCCTGGAAGGCGACATCACGAGGCTGCCCTTTGCGGACGATTCGTTCGATGTGGTCATCTGCTCCGAGGTTCTGGAACATATCCCGGACGAGGCCAAGGCGATCGAGGAGATTGCCCGGGTTCTCAAGCCGGGGGAGACCCTGGTTGTCAGTGTCCCACGCTACTTCCCCGAGAAGGTCTGCTGGGCCCTGTCGAAGGCCTACCGGAACGAGCCGGGCGGACACATCCGGATCTACAGAAAACGCGAGCTCATCAGGAAGCTCGAAAAGGCGGGCCTGGTCTGCTTCGATACGGGATGGGCCCACGGCCTGCACGCTCCCTACTGGTGGCTCAAGTGCATGGTCGGCCTGGGCAACGAGAATTCGAGGCTCGTGAAGATGTATCACGACTTCCTGGTGTGGGATATTGAAAAACGTCCCTGGCTGACGCGGACGCTCGAAAAAATGATGAACCCCTTCGTGGCGAAAAGCTGTGTGCTCTACCTGAGAAAGGGCGGAAATGGAAATGGGAACCAAGATCCCGAGTCGAGTGGAAAAGCTGTCCGTCGCCCTGGAAACGGCGGCCCTTCGGATTCTGGAGACACAGAGAAAGACGGGTGAGATCCCATGGTGCGAGGGGCAGAAGACGGATCCCTGGGACCATGTGGAGGCCGCGATGGGTTTGAGCATCGCCGGCTATCGCCGTGAGGCGGAACTCGCCTACGACTGGATGGCCGGAATGCAGCGCGAGGACGGCAGTTGGTATGCCTCCTACAGGAAGGGCGTTCCGGAGGACAGGACGCTCGACACGAACATGTCATCCTACATCGCCGTCGGCGTCTGGCACCATTTCCTGATCACGACAGACCGCTCCTTTCTCGAGTCCATGTGGAAGACCGTTTCCAGGGCCCTGGAGTTCGCCGTGAGCCTTCAGGCTCCGAGCGGCGAGATTTACTGGGCTATCAGCCCCATCGGCAAGACGGATCGGATGGCGCTGCTGACCGGATCGAGCTCGGTCTACATGTCGCTCAAGTGCGGACTCGCCGTCGCGGAGCGGCTCGGCTACGAGCGGCCCGGGTGGGTGGAGGCCATGAAGAGGCTCCGCGCTGCGATTCAGACCAAACCCCACCTGTTCAACATGGCGAAGTCCCGCTACTCCATGGACTGGTTCTACCCGATCCTTTCGGGCGCGGTCACCGGCCAGGAAGCCCAGGCCCGGCTCGACCGCTCCTGGAAGAAGTTCGTGGTCAAGGGACTCGGGGTGCGCTGCGTTTCGGACCACCCGTGGATCACCGTGGCGGAGACCTCGGAACTCTCCCTGGCCCTGACCGCGATGGGCAACCGGGAACTGGGCGAGATCGTGTTCGGCTGGATACGGGACCGAACCTTTGAGGACGGATCCTACTGGTGCGGGTTCACCTTTCCGGACATGGTCATCTGGCCCGAGGACAGGCTCACCTGGACGAACGCGGTGGTCCTGATGGCGGCCGACGCCCTGTACCACATGACGCCTGCCAGCCGGCTCTTCAGCCATCGCGTCTGGGACGGCTCCGGGCTGGCCCTGTCCACCGGGATCTTCGAGGACGCCGCAAGGATGGACCCCCGGAAGGTTTTCGAAGGGGAGCAGCCGTGCCTGCCGTTGCAGGGCGAGGAGCCCCCCAAGGCAGGCAGGGCGGAAGCCAGGAGCAAGTAGCCTCAGATGCTTCGTGATCATCGCCCGTACCGGGTCAAGAAAGCGTACCTCAGACTTCAGAACTTTTACGTAGAACACTTCCTGCGGCCCCAGTTCACGTCCCTCGGCGGGGGCCACACCTTCATCCGGCCCTGGGATGTCGAGGTTTTCGGTGAGCCGATCGAGGTCGGCGACTTTGTCAACGTGATCGCCTCGCGCGATCGGAAGGTGCGCCTGACCGTCTGGTCCGACCGTGAGAACCCGGCCGGCATCCGGATCGGCAATTACTGCCTTATCTGCCCGGGCGTTCGCCTGAGCGCGGCCACCGGGATCGCTGTCGGGGACAACGTGATGTTTGCTTACGGGGCCTACGTCACCGACTCGGACTGGCACGGCATCTACGACCGGGTTGCCATCGTCGGAAAGAGCGCCCCCGTGCATATCGAGAACAATGCATGGATCGGAGACAGCGTCATCGTCTGCAAGGGCGTCACCATCGGGGAGAACAGCGTCATCGGAGCGGGCTCCGTGGTGACAAGCTCCATTCCGGCCAACACGATCGCTGCCGGCAACCCGGCCCGGGTCGTCAAGCCCCTGGATCCGGACCGCAAGATCCGAACGAGGGCCGAATGGTTTGCCGATCCAAAGGCCCTCTTCGAGGAGATCGACCGCATCGACCGGCAGAAGCTTGCGGGAAACACCTTCCTTGACTGGGTCCGGTCCAGCGTGTTCCCGAAGAAAGGGGACTAGCGTTCTCACATAACGAACAGCTATTGGCTGTTAGCCATTCGCTTTTAGCTCCCCGGCCCCCACCCCCAGGGGTGAACTTTGTCGGGTGCAGTCGGGGTCAGGCTTTGGGAAAAGTGTAAAACGAAGGCCTGGCCACCCTTACTGACGACCGGGCGGGGTCCAGCGTGTTCCCGAAGAAAGGGGACTAGCGTTCTCACATAACGAACAGCTATTAGCAGTTAGCCATTCGCTTTTAGCTCCCCGGCCCCCACCCGAGGGAGCTCACCGGGGAGGCGGGGTGGGGAGCTAAGAGCTAAGAGCTAAGAGCTAACAGCTAACAGCTACCTAGGATGCAATCATGAAAGTCGCCATCATCGCACCGCCGTACCCGCTGGAGGAGGCCCCGGCGCCGCCGCTGGGCGTTACCTACATCGCCGCCGCCTTCGAGGCCGCGGGCGCCGAGGTGAAGGTCCTGGACTACATTGTCTGCCGATACAGCCCGGAGAAGCTCAGGCGGGAACTCGAGGCCTTTCAGCCGGACTTCGTGGGGTCCACGTCGGTCACGATGAACTTTCCCGGTGCGGCCGCGATCGTGGAGACGGCAAAGGCGATCCGGCCCGCAGCCGTCACCGCGATGGGCGGCCCTCACGTTACGTTCGACGCGGAAAACGCGCTTCGAGGCCACCGCGGCATCGATCTCCTCGTCCTGGGCGAGGGGGAACGGACGGTCACGGAGCTGTTGCCCGTCATCCACGACCGCAGTGCTTGGCACCGGGTCCGGGGAATTGCCTTCCTCGAGGACGGACGGTTCGTCCGCACGGGCGCCCGGGAGCTGATTGAGGACCTGGAAACGATCCCGGTGCCTGCCCGGCACCTGCTGCCGGTCTCGAGGTATCAGGCCCTCGGGTTTCCGGTCAGCATCATCACGAGCCGGGGATGCCCGTACCAGTGCATCTTCTGCCAGGGGAGGCGCATGGTGGGGCACAAGGTACGGTACCGGAACCCCATGAGCGTGGTCGACGAGATCGAGGAGGTTCTTTCCTTCGGGTTTACCCGGATCAATGTCGCCGACGACCTGTTCCTCTCCAACAAGGCGCGGGCCCGGGCGATCTGCGAGGAGATCCTGAGGCGGGGCCTGCGGTTCGACTGGAGTGCCTTTGTCCGGGTGAACATCATGGACGAGGACGTGCTGCGCCTGATGCGCAGGGCGGGTTGCGACTCGGTCAGCTTCGGGATCGAGACGGGAAGCCCCGAGATGCTCAAGCGGATCCGCAAGCGGATCACCCTGGAGCAGGGCAGAAGGGCTGCGGAGATCTGCAGAAAGGTGGGGATGATAACGCACGCCTCGTTCATGGTCGGGCTCCCGGGCGAAACCCCGGAGACGCTCCGCCAGACCCAGGAGTACGCGGACTCGCTGGAGATCATCTATGGATACCACTTCCTGGCGCCCCTTCCGGGGACCACGGTCCGCGAGGAGATCGACAAGTATGACCTGGAGATCCTGACCGACGACTGGTCGCTCTACGATGCGAACCGGCCCGTCACGCGGACCTCCCAGGTTTCCGCGGAACAGGTCCAAGCGTTCGTGGACGAGTTCGAAATCAAGAACCATGCACGCTGGGAGGACATGAAGGAACGCCACCGGCAGGGCAAGACAACGCCGGAGGAGGGGTTGCGGGTCATGGGACACGTCCGCATGGAATTCACCTTCCGGCTTCTTTCCGAGGACCTCATCGAGGAGCACTGCCGGTTCCCGCTGCAGGGTCTCCCCACGGATGCAGAAGGGAGAAATGCGCGCCTCATGGAGAAACTCGCCGAGGTGACAGGCGCGGAGAGTACGCTGGTCAAGTGGGTCATCGGGGATTTCCTGGCCAAGGGGTACCTGGAGGCAAGAGTGAACGGCGACCGGCTGGAGTGGGGCTGGGCTCCGACCCGGAAATATTCTGCCCGGATGTCTGCGGTCGGCCCCTGATCGCCCATCGCTCCCTGGGATGCCGGCCGTTGGGGGGCGCCTTGCACAGGGGAATTGCCGCGTCGCTCCCGGTCCTCCCAATCTCCCCCACCTGTGAGGGCCGTCAAGTCGTCGTCGTTTTCACCCTTGTGCCGTCCGCTCACCTCCGACTTGATCCGGCAACGTGGAACAACGGAAGAGATCGCGAGCCGAAGGCGTGGCAATCCCCCGACCCAGAGGCATTCTTTCTCCCGCAGGGGTCATTCCGGTGGAAACGGGGATCCCTTGAGCGTCGAGGCATTCCTTCTCCCCCGCTGCGGGAGAGCCGGTCAAGGTGAGGAGGGAGTTTGCCGGCTCCCTTCTTCCCGCCTTCGGAGCACGCCCAGCGTCTTGACCATCGGCAGTTCTTCGTACAGGCCGGATGACAGGGCCATCTTGTAGATGGTGAACGGGGCCTGCCCGCCCTGGGCAGGGTTCGGAAAGATGTCGTGGATGACGAGGAGGCCGCCGGGAAGCACCTTCGGCGCCCAGGATGCGTAGTCGGCCAGGGCCGCCTCCAGGCTGTGGCCGCCGTCGATGAAGACCATGCCGAGCGGCGTCTTCCAGCATCTGGCCACCAGCTCCGATCTCGCCACGATCGGGACGACCGTGTCTTCCAGCCCCGCCTCGGCGATGGTCCTGCGGAATGCCTTGAAGGTGTCCATGAGGCCCACCTGCGGGTCGTAAAGCTCCTCGTCGTGGTACTCTTCTCCGGGCTGATGCTCCTCCGATCCCCTGTGGTGATCGATCGAGTACAGGACGCTCCCGTTCTCCTTGCAGGCCGATCCGATGTAGACGGCTGATTTGCCGCAGTAGCTCCCGATCTCCAGGCAGGGGCCGAGCCGGCTGGCCTCTCGGGCCCGCTCGTACAGATGCACCCCTTCCTCGTGCGGGAGAAAGCCCTTGACGTGGTCGAGGTTCACTGGAGCGATAGGCATGGGACTGCCTCCCCTTGCAGAAAACCATCGGGCGAAACGAGAGAGGGCAAAGGCGAAACGGACCAAAAACAGCCGACCCGAGCCGACATGCGGCCCGATCGTACCGCATTCTTCGCTTGCAGGAAAGCCCCGAGGCGGCGATCTCCCCGCATGCGGTTCGGAACTGTCATTGTACCGGCAAACGTGGTAAAAGGGGATGCGCGATGGCCGGACGCCGCGGTTCGGCGGATCGGCGAACGCGCGTCCCCCCGCTTCTTGAACGGATCTCGGAAGGATGCCCGAGGCCGGACCTCGCGAATTTCAGCGAGGCAGTCTCCGGGCGGGGAAGCGGTGCCTTGGGCTTGATGCCGCGTCGCCGCCCTCTTCGCCGCTGGCGCGGCCAAACGCCCGTGAAACCTGCGCGAAGGGACCTGGGATGGACCTCGGCGGCGGGAACGAGGCTCGGCAGGGTCGAACCCGAATCGTGTTCATGGGGACGCCCGAGTTCGCGTCCATCCTACTCGAAGCGTTGCTTACGGACGGGTGGAACGTGGTGGGCGCGGTCACCCAGCCCGACCGACCGAAAGGCCGCGGCCGCAAGGTCGCCCCCACGCCCGTGAGCCGGCTGGCGCAGACCCGGGGCATCCTCGTCCTGCAACCGCAGAAGATAAAAAGCAAGGTGTTTTTCGAAGATTTGGCCGATCTGCGGCCGGACATGCTCGTGGTGGCCGCCTTCGGCAGGATCCTTCCGCAGGAGGTGCTCTCGCTTCCGCCCCTGGGATGTTACAACGTCCATGCCTCCCTTCTGCCGGCCTACCGTGGGCCGGCCCCGGTCCGCTGGGCGATCATCAACGGAGAACGGACGACCGGGGTCACCATCTTCCGGATGGACGAGGGCATGGACACGGGAGATCTCATCGCCGCGGAGTCGCTCGAAATCGACCCGGACGAGACCGCCGGGATGCTGACCGAACGCCTGGCCCGGCTCGCGGCCCGAATGATCACGCCGGCCCTGCGGCAGGTCGTGGAGGGCACGGCCCGGTTCGTGCCCCAGGACCATGCCAAGGCCACGGTCGTGCCGATTCTCAGGAAGGCAGACGGCCTGATCGACTGGTCCCTGACTGCCGAGGCGATCCGGAACCGTATCCGCGGCCTCGATCCGTGGCCGGGCGCCTTCACCTTCTGGCGGGGAAAACGGTTGCGGTTGTGGGAGGCGGAAAGGCAGGAGGGGCGAGGAAGCGGAGATCCCGGGGAGATCCTCTCGGTCGGAGACGAGGGGGTGGGCGTTCAGACCGCCGAGGGAGTGCTTCGACTGAAGGCACTTCAGTTGGAAGGGGGGAGGCGGATGTCGGCCCAGGAGTTCCTCAGGGGACGCAAGATGGTGCCGGGGGAGAGGCTTGGTTAGCAGGGACCGCGAAGGACCTCGCGCGCTCGCCTACGAGGTGCTCACCGCCGTCGAAGAAAGAGAATCCTTTGCCGATCGGGCTCTGGACGCGAGGCTTCGAAGGACGGCCGCCCTTCCGGATGCGGACCGCAGGCTGGCCACCGAACTTGTCTACGGTACCCTCAGGCGAAGAGGGACGCTGGATTGCCGCCTGCGGCACTTCGTGCGCAAGCCGCTCGAGCGGCTCGATCCCGAGGTCCTTCGGATCCTGCGGCTCGGCGCCTACCAGATCCTGTTTCTCGACCGCGTTCCGGAGCACGCTGCGGTCGACGAGTCGGTGAAGCTCGCCCGCCGGTTCGGCCCGCGAGGCTCGGGCAGTCTTGTGAATGCGGCCCTCCGGGCCCTCTGCCGGGACAGAGGGAAGGGGGGAAGGGAACCCCGGTCAAGGTGCGCAGGGGCTGCGGAGGCGGACTTTCCTGACTGGCTCGTCCGGATCTGGAAGAGGGATCTGGGCGGACAGAAGACCGGCGAACTCCTGGAAGCGCTCCTGTGCACCCCGCAGACGATCCTTCGGACGAATACGCTCAGGATCGACCGGAGCGGCCTGATCGAGCGGCTTGCTTCCGAGGGATTCCGGGCAGAACCGGTCGACGGGCTTGCCCAGGCCCTGCGCCTCGTTGAGGGGGGGGATGTCCGGCGCACGGTCTGCTACCGCAAGGGGTTGTGCGTGCAGCAGGACGGGGCCTCCCAACTGATCGTGGAGATCCTGGATCCGCGGCCCGGGGAGCGCGTGCTCGATCTTTGCGCGGCGCCGGGCATCAAGACGACGCACATGGCCGAGAAGATGGCCGATCGGGGGCTCATCGTCGCCCTGGACAGCAACCTTGCCCGGCTGAGGGAACTGGCGGCAGGCTGCCGCAGGATGGGCGTCACCTCGGCGCGACCCTTGTGCGCGGATGGGCGGAGAGACCGGGATGCTCTGGCCGGAGGGCTCGCGTTCGACCGCGTCCTGGTGGACGCGCCCTGTTCCGGGTTCGGCATCCTCAGGAGGAACCCGGAGAAGAAGTGGCGGTCCCCGCCCGACTTTGATACACTGACGCGCCTGCAGGCCGGCCTCCTCCGCGGGGCGGCGTCGCGGGTGCGGCCCGGAGGCGTCCTGGTCTACAGCACCTGCACGGTCAACCGAAAGGAGAACGAGGCGATCGTCGAAGAATTCGCCGCCGCCAACGAGGACTTCGTCCTGGAAGAGGCGACCCCCTACCTTCCGGGGCCGTTTCAGGATCTCGCCTCCGAGACCGGGCACTTCCGGTCCTGGGCCCGACCCACGGGTCTGGACTTCTTTTTCGCCGCAAGGCTCCGGCGTGCCTCGAGGAGAAAAGCGAAATGAAGAAGAAGCTCATAGTCGCTTCCATCCTGTCCGCGGATTTTTCCCGTCTTGGAGAAGAGATCCGGGCGGTCGAAGCTGCCGGAGCGGACTGGATCCATGTAGACGTGATGGACGGGCATTTCGTGCCGAACATCACGGTCGGGCCGCTGGTCGTCGAGGCGGCCAGGAGGGTGACGTCCCTGCCCCTGGACGTCCATCTGATGATCGAGAATGCGGACCGTTACGCAGAGGATTTCATCCGGGCCGGAAGCGATTACCTGGTCGTGCACGCGGAGGCGTGCCGGCATCTTCAGAGGACGCTGGCCCGTATCCGGGAGAAGGGATGCAAGGCAGGGGTATCCCTCAACCCGGCGACGCCGCTGTCGGTCCTGGACCACATCCTGCCCGACCTGGACCTGGTCCTGATCATGAGCGTGAACCCCGGATTCGGAGGGCAGTCGTTCATCCCGCAGGTTTTGGACAAGATCCGCGATCTGCGCGGAAGGCTTGACAGGCTGGGTCGGGAGATCCTCCTCGAGGTCGACGGCGGGATCAAGGTGGAAAACATCGGCGAGGTGGCAAGGTGCGGGGTCGACGCCTTCGTGGCGGGAAGCGCCGTCTTCGGATCAGGGGATTATGCGCGAACGATCGCCCGGATGCGCGCCGAAATCGCCTCCGCCCTGGGCGGTTCCTGAAGGAATGCACGGCAATCCCCTTGCTCCCATGCGTAACTGCTCCCCGGAGGGGAGAAGCTCGGGATGAGGGGTGAACCAAGACCCCGCCGCGTCGGCAGGAACCCTCCGGTCCCTGAGAAAGATGGAGGCACCTGCGGTCATTGACGAAAACGCCGATCCAGGCTACTCTACTTACCATCCGTAACCTCGACATGTCGGGAAGTGGCGCAGCCTGGTAGCGCGCATGCTTCGGGAGCATGAGGCCGTGGGTTCAAATCCCACCTTCCCGACCAGATTCCCAAGCCCGACCCGCCGTGGCTCGGAGGCGTTGGTCAAGCTCCTGTGATTCTCGCAGACCGGCCGCGATTCAATCCTTAGCGGTATTCCGGTTCCGGGCGGCGGCCGCCGCCTTATCGTCCCAGACGCGGATGAGATAGTCCTTCTGGTCCTCGAAAAGCTGGGCTTGCTCCTCGACCACCTGTTCGGCCTGGGCGGTGGTCATGTCCCGCGTCCTGTTGATGAACGAGGCGACGCGGCCCAGGTAGAGGGGCGTCACCAGACCCAGGAGCTTGGCCCGGTTGCTGGTCCAGCTGTGGAAGGTGGCTGCGGTCTCGAACAGCACCTTGGCCCAGGTCTCGACGGAAATGGTGAACTTCCTGGACGGAAGCGCGGCGGCCTTCCGGAGCTCCTCGAAGCACTCCGGTGAGAACAGGTCGCGGTAGAGCTCCTTGAACTGGCGAAAGCCCGCCTTGTATTCCCGGACGAGCCTTTCGAAGTCCACGGCCACGGGCTCCGGTTCCTCCGAAGCGGAAAGGCCGAACATGGGAGTGCCTCTGCTCCCTCGCACCGCCCTCCACCTGGATTCGAACTGCTCCATGAGCACGAAGAGGGTATGCACAACCTGGCGGAACATGGGGCCCAAGGCCTCGGCCGGGTCCTTGGCGTCGTGGATCTTCACGCCCAGGTTGGACTGGCAGAGCTTCATGCCGCTCGTGATCGCGTGGGTGGTCATCCAGATGTCGATTCCGTACCGGGCGACGTCCGTCTCCCAGACGTCCTGCTCGATGTAGTGCGCGGCCAGCCTTCCCGAAAAGGCGAAATCCCCTCCGATGGGCTGCCGCAGCCGCAGGCCGTACAGGCAGCGGGTCAGGTTGTACACGATGTTGTTCGTGATCGTGCCGTCGTACTTGTATCGCGTGTACACGGGCGAGACGAATTCGTAGCCGTACCCCAGGACCGGCTCCAGGAGGTGCGAAACCCAGTCCGAGGTGATCGAGCGGATGTCCGAGTCCACGACCATGCATGCCTTGACGCCCAGCCTGTGAGCCGCCTCGAAGATGGCTCGAAAGGCGGAGCCCTTGCCGGCCGGCCCCCGATAGATGGAAACGATTTTTTCCTGCCAGGGCTTGATCTGGAATTCCTTGGCCACTTCGCGCGTGTCGTCGGTGGATCCGCCGTCCGCGATCATGATCACGGAACGTGCGTTCCGGTAGTGCCGGTCGAGCCCGTGCGTGACCATCTGGATGACGTGCTGGATGGTCGCCTGGTTGTTGTAGCAGGGGATCCCGGCCAGGATGTCCGCGGCCTCGATCTCCTCCAGACGCTTGGCTGCATACTGTCGCAGGGCGGAGATGAATTTCACGGGTCGTTCTTTTTCCCTGTCTAGGCCCACAGGATGCGCGTGCCCGGGTCCGCACCCTCGGTCTTCAGACAGCCGGCCGCCAGCAGGCGGCGTACCTGCTCCCCGATCCGCTCCCTGGGAAGGTCGAGACGGCCGCAAAGGTATTCGATGAAGTCATCCACGGCCCCTTGCCGGCCGGTTCCGTTCCGCGTTCCCGGGTAGCTCTCCACCAGCCCTTGAAGGATCAGGCTGCGGCCGAACTCGGCGTTGCAGCGGCCCTGCCAAATCTGTTCCTCCCGGGCAGTGAGCGCCTCGCCGGCGCTCTTCCTTTGGCCGATCCGGTCCAGGTACTCCAGGATCCCGGAGTTGAACGCATCGACGACGCGGTCGATCTCCTCCGGTGCGATGGAGCCCGTGGCCGCAACCGATTGATTCGCATCGTAGCGGTCCCAGTCGTCGGTCAGGACCGTCATGCCGTATGCCTCGCTCCGGTCCCGGACCTCGGTGCCGGGAAAGGGCGCAAGGATGTGAAAGCCGTGGCTTTCGCTCAAGGCCTTGCCGAATTCCATGGTCTGTCTGACGGTTTCCGGGGTTTCTCCCGGCAGCCCGAGGATGAAGGACATCCAGGGATCGATGCCTGCCTCGTGGCAGAAGGCCGCCGCTCTCCTGCATTGCTCCAGCGTGGTCTTCTTCTTGATTCGGTCCAGGATCGCCTGGTTGCCGCTTTCGATCCCGAAGCACAGGCCCATGCATCCGGCGGCCTTCATCCGCTCGAGAAGCTCCTTCGAGACCGTGTCGACTCGCGCGAAGGCCGACCACAGGTGGGAGATCCCCCTTCGAAGGATTTCATCGCAGATCTCCAGGCAGCGAGCCTTGTTGGCCGTGAACAGGTCGTCGACAATGCAGATTACGGAAAACCCGAGCCGGGAGAGGGTCTCGAACTCATCGACGACCCTTTTCACGTCAAAGTACCGCACCCTTCGTCCGACCATGCGCCTGCCCACGCAGAAGATGCACTCGTGAGGGCAGCCGCGGGATGTGACCATGGTGATGGGAAAGCCCATGGCCCTGTATTTGCTCAGCGGCACGAGGTCGATCGCGGGGAAGGGAAGTACGTTGATGTCCTTGATGAAGGCCCTGTCCGCGTTGTGAATCACGGTTCCGTTCGCGCGGTACGAAACGCCCTCGATCTTCTCCGCGGAGGTTTTCGCGTCCAAGGCCCGGAGCAGCTCCGTGCAGGTGATTTCCCCCTCTCCCCGGACCACATAGTCGACGAAGGCGTTCTGAGAGAGAATGTTCTCCGCATCGAACGTCACGTGCGGCCCGCCCATCAGGGTAACGAGATCAGGCTGTTCCCTCTTGTAGTCGCTCAGGATTCGCAGGGCCGCCTTGACGTTCATCGTGACCGAGGTGGACCCGACCGCGTCGGGCCGGAACCTCTCCAGGTTCTCCCGCATGCGTTCCGCAGAGTGAGGCTCGACGATGCTGTCTTCGATCCGAACTTCCATTCCTTCTCTGCGCAGGTAAGCCGCCAGGGAGGTCAGGCCCAAAGGGGCCGTCGGTCTTTCTTCAAAGGGGAAGGGCGCATTGATGAGCAGTATCCTCATGGGAGGCTTCCTTTTCTGCACGCCGGATGGGGGATCTTCGCTGACCCCGTCGGAACGCACGTCGGCCTTTCCCGGAAGACGATCGCGGGAGGGCTCGTGACCGACAGATGAGGATTATCGGAAACCTCCGGGAAATGCAATATCCGGGGCGGCCGGCGAGGCCGGTCCTTTCAGGAGCAGAGCATCCTGCGGAGCCGTTCGGCGGCCTCGACGATCCCTTTGGATTTCCAGAGGTGTTGCCGCATTCCGCGGGGATTGCCGGCCGGGTTTTCCGCATAGGCTTTCTCGGCATAGTGCAGGGCAAGGTCCTCGAGGATGCCGATGACCTCCTCCAGGCTCACCTTCTTGTCGACTCTTCCGCGACGCAGGCTGTCCCAGCGGCTCTTCCTGCCTGTCTCACGCCCGCCCTGAAAGGGATTTCCGCACGGAGTTCTCTCCGTGATCATCCCGACCATGTATTTCTCCTCCTCCACCCAGCCCTCCAGCAGGAAGGCCCCTCCGAATTCACGGACCAGCACATCCGGGCTCTCGTTCAGCAGCCTGCACAGCCGATAGAGGAAGGCGGATGCCGAGGCGTCTTCCCCGCCCGCCAGGGCCGCTCGGTAGTACCGGATCACCTGCTCCGGCTCCTCGATCCGGTTCGCCATCCTGCGCGCCCGCAGGAAGGTCATGTCGGGCTCGTCGAGGACCCTGCACGCCTGCACCTGGCAGGCGTCCGCACGGGTGGGTTGAATCCTGGTTCGGTCAATGTCGTCCAGGCTTTTCGCCATGCGAAGGATTCTCCCATGGTTTGTACCCCGTGCAGCTTGAGCAATGCGCATGCCAGCCAGAGGGTGGCAAGAGACAGCGCGGTGTAGATCTTTTTCTTTTCATTCCGAATGGTTAGCGGTCGTCCGGGCGGCCCCGAGGCCGTGGTTCGAGGCTGCCCGTTTGGGGGAGTGCCGAGGATTGTCCGCCGCGCCCTGATGAGCGCCGAAAATCGTCTGCCCGGTGTTTGTAACGATTCTTGGGCGGAGGCAGTCGCCCAAGGTCTCAGGAAGAGGGCCGGCGGGGCTTCTTGCGCGCGTCCGCAAGCAGTTCCCGCCCCTGCGGACGGCCGCATCCATCTCGCAGATGATCTCAGGCGGAAGCTCGGCCAGGTATCGGCATTTCTCGGAGAAGGGATCAAACGGCGTCCCTCCGCCGAAGCGGATACCTCAGGTTTCTCCTGTCCTCATCCTCCGTGTACCGGAGGATCGTTCTTTGTCTTGTGATCGGTCGTTTCCGGAATCCGGCCAAGCGTGCAGGCGGAAGGTGAAAGAGTTAGAATAGAAACGAGAAACCTCCCGCGAATTCCGGAACTCGACTTGGACCATGGACGGGGAGAGGATCATGCTGCAGTGGACAGAGGAGCAGCGGGCGCTCAGAGAGACGGTCCGGCGACTGGCCCGTGAAAAAATCGCGCCGCGAGCGGCGGAAATCGACGAGTCCCAGGAGTTTCCGGAAGACATCCACCGGCTTTTCGCGCAGCAGGGCCTGCTCAGGCTGAAGATCCCCCAACAATACGGCGGTGTGCCCGCGGATGCGGTTACCTGCTGCCTCGTGGTCGAGGAAATCGCCCGCGTGGACGGCTCCTCGAGCCTCCTCCTGGTCAATCATCAGGCAGGGCTAGGGCCCCTTCTGGCAGGGCTCACCGAGGAGCAGAAGGCCGCCTTCTTCCCTGCGATCGCCGAGGAGGGGCAAATCGTCGGCTTCGCCCTCACGGAGCCCGAGTCCGGGTCGGATGCAGCCTCGCTGCGGACGCGTGCGAAGAAAGAAGGAAATGGCTATCGGCTGAACGGCTGCAAGTGTTTTATCACGAACGGGGGCAAGGCGCAGGCCTACGTCATTTTTGCCACCCTGGACCCGTCGCTCCGGAAGCGGGGCATCACGACGTTTCTCGTCGATGCGGGTACCCCGGGCTTGCGGGTGGGCAAGAAGGAAAACAAAATGGGCATGCGGGGGTCTCCCACCACGGAACTGCTCCTGGAAGACGTCTACGTCCCCGCCGAGAGGCGCGTCGGACCGGAGGGGGAGGGCTGGCCCATTCTGCTCAAGGGCCTGTCCGAGACCCGCATCCTGATTGCAGCCCTCTCGGTGGGGCTGGCGGACGGCGCGACCGAGGCGGCGGCCCGTTACGCGGCCAGGCGCACCCAGTTCGGAAGGCCCGTCTCCTCCTTCCAGGGGATTGCGTTCATGCTTGCGGACATGCTCATGGGCATCGAGACGGCCCGTTCCATTACCTACCGGGCCGCGGGAATGCAGGACAGGGCCGATCCCCGGGTGCGCAGGTATGCGTCCATGGCCAAGTGCTACGCATCGGACATGGCGATGCGCGTTACGACGGACGCCGTCCAGATGATGGGCGGGTACGGCTATATGAAGGACTATCCGGTGGAGCGGATGATGCGGGATGCCAAGGTGCTCCAGATCTTCGAGGGGACGAATCAGGTGCAGCGGATGATCATTGCCAGGGACTATCTTGCGGGCCTGTAGCGTGGGGGATGGGAAGGGCTCCGCGGCCACGCGCAACCATCCAGACAGGAGACGGCCATGACCGAGGGTGCGACCGACTTCCTCTTGATCGACGAGATGCTGACCGCAGAGGAGCGCATGGTGCGCGATACGGTGCGCGGATTTGTGGAAGAGAGGGTGCTGCCGACCATTGCCGAGGACTTCGAGCGGGGTGAGGCTCCGACGCACCTCGTCAGGGAGATGGGCGAGATGGGGATCATGGGGGCGACCCTGCCCGAGGCCTACGGATGCCCGGGGTCCAGCTACGTCGTCTACGGGCTCATTCAGCAGGAACTCGAGCGCGGCGACAGCGGCATTCGAAGCTTCAACTCGGTGCAGAGTTCCCTGGTCATGTATCCGATCTGCGAATACGGCTCCGAGGAACAGAAACAGTACTGGCTCCCCCGCCTGGCCAGGGGAGAGAAGATCGGATGCTTCGGGCTGACCGAGGCAGACCACGGATCCGACCCCGGGGGGATGGTGACCCATGCCGTCAGGGACGGCGACGCCTTCGTGATCAACGGCTCCAAGATGTGGATCACGAACGGAAGCATTGCGGACGTGGCCGTGGTCTGGGCCAAGCTCGACGGCGAGGTCAAGGGCTTTCTCGTGGAGAAGGGCGCGAAGGGCTTTCAGGCGAACCTCATCAAGCACAAGATGTCCCTCCGTGCGTCGGTCACCTCCGAGCTCGTGTTCGAGGACTGCCGGGTTCCGGCGGACAACATCCTGCCCGGGTCCGGCGGGCTGCGCTCTCCGCTCGCGTGCCTTGACAAGGCCCGCTACGGGATTGCCTGGGGCGCGATCGGCGCCGCCATGGCCTGCTACGAGGCGTCGGTCCGGTATGCCAAGGAAAGGACGCAGTTCGGCAAGCCCATCGGTTCCTTTCAGCTCGTCCAGCGGAAGCTCGCCCTCATGCTCACCGAGATCACAGCGGCGCAGCTCGTGAATCTTCGCGTCGGCCGGCTCAAGGATGAGGGAAAGGGGAGGCATCAACACACATCCATGGCCAAGATGAACGCCACCGGCAAGGCCCTCGAGATCGCCCGCATGGCCCGGGACCTGCACGGTGCAAACGGGATTTCGCTCGAGTATCCCGTGATTCGCCACATGAACAACCTGGAATCGGTCCACACTTACGAAGGCACCTACGACATCCACCTGCTCGTGCTCGGGCAGGAGATCACGGGCATTCCTGCGTTCCGTTGAGGATCGGGATGTCCGGGAAGCCGCGTCCCGCATCGGAAAGACCCCTCCGGCGCTGGATTTCCGTTGCCGGGTTCACTACCCTGTCCGGAGGGTCTGTCAGGACTGGCGCCACCACTCGGCCGCCCTTGAGCGACCGGCGCCGCCGGGTACGGTAGGCCTTGCGGCTCCTCCGTAAAGGCGCAGGAATTGATCCGCCGACATCCAGAAGTCGCTGCGGCGGAGGCCGCGAAGGCTGCGCCGGGCCTGATCCCAGGGCGTGAAGGCCCTCATGAGGAGCCAGGCGTAGAGTTCTTCCCAGAACTCCATGCATCTCCCCAGGGGATTCTTGTGGGGCGTCACGCAGAAGCCCAGCCGCAGGAAGATCCCCTCCGCGGGCGAACGGTCACCGGGGCTGAAAAGCGGGGTCACACCGCCCACGGCCTCGACCCCTGCCATGCGCGGGTCGGTTCTCATTGCCTCGGCCAGGAGATGCGTGGAGGAGGCCACCATCCGGCGGAGCCTGACCGCCGGGCCGAGGGCGGCCCGGCCGCCCGGCATGGGCGGCATGTGCTCGTTCCAGAAATGCAGCTCGAGTATCTTTGCGCCGGAAGGGATCCGGCCGCCGGGCACGGACAGCGGGTAACGGGCCCGCCCGATGCTCACTCGGAAGATGCAGTCCGGTCGGTCGCAGAATTCGAAGACGCCCGAGAGGCGGCGTAGGATCCGGTCAATGACACGTATCAAGCGTCGCACGGCCGCCAGTATATAGGTCGTGCGGCAAAAACGCGAGCAGGGCGGCACGTTGAGGCAAGTCGTATTCATCGCGGATGATTTCGGGCTGAGCGACCGGATCAATGATGCGATCCTGCATGCGCATCGATGCGGGGTGCTGACCGGGGCGTGCTTGATGCTGGGGCAGCCGGCAAGCCGCTCCGCGGTGGAACTGGCCCGCCAACACCCCTCGCTGGAGGTCGGGTGGCACCTTCACCTGACCGACAGCCGGCCCCTGACCCGGCCCGAATGGCCTTGGGGACGCTCGCCGGCCGGGGCCGGGTTCGCGATCGGGTTCTCGGCCAGGATGCGCGAGTTGGCGCGACGGGAGATTGCGCGTCAGTGGGAATCCTATCTGGAAACGGGCCTGCCATGCCGCTTCGTCAATGCCCATCATCACCTGCACGTGCACCCGTGGGTCCGGCGGGTTCTCGTAGAGACGCTTTCGTCGAACTTCGAAGGGTGGATGCGCTGGGGCCGGCCGCGCTTCTTCAGCCGGAACCGCGCAGAGGGGTTCTATCGGGCGCTGGATGCCCTGTTTCAGGCAAGGTACCGTGGAAGGCTTCCCTTCCGAACGAGCACCTCCCTCTGGGGAATCGATCGCACGTTCCACATGAATTCCCGGGAGATTCTCCAGGTTCTGCCCTCTCTGGGCGAGGGGATACACGAGTTCATGTTTCATCCCCGAAAGAGGCAGGGAGATCCGGACACCGCCGCCCTGCTGGAGCTCAAGGATTACGTTTGAGCGGGTCGACGACGGTGTAGCCCTCTTCGATCTCGAAGTCGAAAAGAGCCTCGTCCAGGTCGGGGTTCAACCGGCGGTGCACGAACCGATTCGTCATGGTCGAGCCGTCCGGGAAGACCAGTTCCGTGGACAGGAGGGCATAATCGCTTGCGGCGATCCTCAGCTTGACCCGCTCGAGCAGCCTCCTGGCCATCTCGGAGGCGGGCCTCAGCTCGAATTCCCAGGACTTCTTCAGCCGCCGGGTCGAGACGATCTCGTACTGGGCGAAGAACGTGTCCGCATCCCTGGGAAAGCCCACCTCGAGGAGTGCCAGGGCCTGTTTCCACGCCGGGTCGACATCCGCGCCTGCGGCAAATCGCTCGACCTGCTTGAGCCGTGGGTAGATGACCAGCAACTCCTCGTCCTTCCGCAGCGCGATGGTGCGCGGCGGGTCGCCCAGCTGCCAGCGGAATCGGTTCGGGAGACGGAACCAGACCCGGCCCCTGGACTTGAGTGGGCGGGCCAAGGATTTCAGGTTGCGCACCTGCACCACGTCGGCGGACCAGGTTCTGATCTTCGCCTGCTCTCCGAGCCAGGCGTAAAGGAATTCCCGGGACGAGTCGATGCCGGCCTTTGCCTCGAAAATCCGGGGAAGAATCAACAGAAAGGCCGCCGCCAGGAGGCCCCGCATCCAGAACCTTTGGCTGTATGGCGCCCTTGCGCAGTCCCTCATGACGCCTCGCCCGCGAATTCCTTGAGGTGCCTCCGCCTCACCGCCCGCCACCAGGTGGGAAGCAGGAAGACGGAAAGGAGGGTGGTGGCGACGATTCCCGTCGCGCAGACCCTTCCGAGTCCGGCCAGGCCGGCATTGGACGCAAACCCAAGCGTACCGAATCCGGATGCGGTGGACAAGCCACACAGAAGGATGGCCCGGCCGACGCTTCGGTGGACCTGCCGCAGGTCGCCTCCGCAACGCTTCAGGGCGAACTGGATGTGGATGCTGTAGTCCACGCCGGCCCCGAAGAGCAGGGGAAGGGCCATCACGTTCATCAGGTTCCAGGGCCACCGGAGAACCACCATGAAAGCCATCAGGCACAGGAGGCTCAGCCCAAGCGTGACGAGGCTCAGCGTGACCTCTGTGACGCTTCGAAAGGCAAGTCCGAGCATGACGAGCAATATGGCACCCATGGGGAGCAGAACGCGGCCGACGTCCCGTTGCATGGTGCCCAGCAGGGATTCGCTGAGCAGGGACCAGCTGAACATCCTGGCGCCCGTCGTTGCGGTCAGCCTTTCGGTGAGTTCCAACAGTTCCCCCTGGGCGGCGGTTTCCGAGGCCTCCATCTCTCCCAGAGCGAGAAGCCGCCCGCCATCCCTTCCCGCGAATTGCCGAAAGACCCATTGGGAGGCCCGGTTTCCCGGCCATGCGGCCGCGCCGTCCGCGGCGGCGAACCGTTCCCATGCGGCAAAGGCTTCACGGGTGAGCCGCAGGGAATCCTCGGTAAAGCCGGCGGCCACCGCGGCATCCGCGGCCGCGGGAAGGCGGGCTGCCAGCCAGCGCGCCGTTTCCCGATTCTTCCTCTGGAGTTCGGGGCGCGGCCAGAGGGCCCCCGGAAGGCTGTAGCCGGCAAGGGTGCCCTCCTTGGCGGATTCCGCAAGTTCCGCTGCGGCCGCATCGAGCCGATCAGCCACCTCGGCCTCGTCCGCCCCGTCCACGATCAGCCAGAGCGCGTCATCGAAGCCCCCGATTTCGCGTTGAACCTCGAGCAGGGCCTCCATGGTTTCGTTCTCTTTCGGGCCGAGATCCCGCGTCGTGTAGTCGACGGAAGGGAGCCGTTGGGCCAGAATGGAAGCCGACACCACGGTCGCCAGAAGAGTCAGAAACCATGCGGCCCTGGGATGCAGCGGGAGAGTCGAGATCCTCGCCCGCCTTCCGGGAGAACTGCTCTCCGCGGGGCGCAGCCTGCCGACAAGGGGCGGAAGAAAGGCCACGAGCATGATTCCCGCGGCCGCGAGAATTCCAAACCCCACGAGCGTGCCGAGCTGGCTCAGCCCCGGCAGGCTGCTTCGGGTGATCATGAAAAAGGCGCCCGCCGTTGTGACGGCTGCCCAGAGAATGCCCGGGGTCACGGCTGCCCGGTGTTCTGCGAGCGAGCGGCTGGGATTGACGGAGAACTCCTGGTAGAGGATCAGTCCATAATCGGCTGCCAGGCCGAGCAGGATTGCCCCGAAGCCCAGGCTTGCCGCGTTCAGCGGCCCGAGGAAGAGGGCCCCGACGGAAACGGAGACGGCCAAAACGAGCAGCAGCAGGATCAGGAGCCAGAAAAGGGGGAGCCAGCGTCGGTGTGCCAGCCAGAAGAGCCCTGCCACCAGGAACATCGTACCCGCGGCGGAGGACTCGACGTCTCGCAAGAGGCCGGAACCGGATCTGGCGAGAAAGGCGGGCGTGCCCGTCATGCGGACCGCCAGCCGGCCGCCGTTTCCTTCTTTCGCCTGCCAGCTCTCCAGCAGGTCCGCCACCTGCGAGACCCACTTGCGGATCTTCCAGAAGCCGACCTGGTCATCGGGGAGGGCCACAAACAGGATTCGGAAGCGTCCGTCCGGGGAAGCAAAGGGGTCCTCCAGGCCCTCTGCCAGGGGAGACCTCAAGAGGTCTCCGAAATCCGTCAAGGCGAATGGGTCATGAGACAGCAGGGCTATCTCCCGGGGGCGAAAGGAGGTGGCCAGCCGCTCCAGCGTGTTTTCGACGGTGTGCTCTATCCGCCCCTCCCGGAGCCTTTCCGCGACGGTCTCGAACACGCCCGGAGGCTGATTGAACCAGAGGTAGGCCAGGAACTCGCCCAACTGGAACGGGTTCTCACGGAAGGGGCTCTGCCACATGACTTCCGGGGTCAGACCGGAGCCCTTCAGGGCCTCTGCGAGGGACCGGGCGGCTCGCTCGGTTTGCTCCGCTTCGGGCGACCTCAGGGAAAGGAGAAGCTCGCGGGACGATCCGAAGCTCCTCTGGTAGAGCCGAAGGCCGTCGACCATCCGGCAGTCGGCGGGCAGCAGATTGAAAACGTCCACGTCCAGCCGGAGCCGCCCGGCGCCGGCCGCCAGAATGGCCGTCACCCCTGCCAGGAGAAGCCACGTTTCCAGTCTTTTCATCGGTCGAGTACCACCCGGATCTTCTCACCGGTCTTTCGGTTGACGAGCGACCACTCACGGTTCGCCGTCTCGTGCACCTCCCACTGCTTCGGCGGGGCCGCCCCCTCGAGCAGGCCGGGGAGCCGGAACCAGATGAATTTCGCCGGAGGCCGTCCGACTCCGGAATAGGCCCGGCCCTTGTCGATGAAGTCGATTCGCCAGAGATTCCCCGAACTCTGGGCCGTGAAGATCGGAAACGGGGGCTTGGAAAAGCTGACCAGGACATCGCCGTCCGGGTGCCGGGCCACGATCAGATCCCCGGCAAGGGCGGGGAGGTCGGATCGCGGCGTCCAGAGCGCCTGCCCTTGCCAGACCTTCCACTGGGGATCGTCAATGTCCACATCGGGAAGAGAAATGAGGTGGGAGCAGCCGGCCAGCCACAGAACCGCCAGAATGAGGCCTGTCGGAAACCAAGGGATCCGGCCGGGCCGCCGAGGAGGGGGTAGGTGGTGTGCCACGGGTCCTCCCCTTCAATCCAGGCCCGGGTGCCGGCGGGGCTCCAGCGTATCCCTTCGAGATTCTACGGCCTGGTGGGGCGACCACCATTTCTGCCCCCGCCATACGATGGGCCACGGAAACCAGCAGGCGATCCAGGAGAGCCCCCGGCAAAGGCTCCAGAAAGGCAGGATGGGGAGTCGCTTCACGCCGATCCGCAACCCAAGGACCCTGCAGATCAGAAGGGCGGCGGCGGCGTCGGCCGCCAGAACGGTCAGGAGTCCAATCCAGCCGAAGCGGTCCGCAGGGTAGACCAGCAGCCATCCGAGCCATCCCAGCAAGGGTATGACGACAAGCTGGGCCGCGTAAGGCACGGGGCGGCACCAGCGTATGTTCTTCTGCCAGCGCAGGTAGTGCAGCAGGGCCTGTCGCCAGCCCTGCTCGGCCGGGACCGTGCTCAGGCACATGCTGCCGAGCTGGGTGGGCTTGAGCAACCCGCCCAGGTGGAAATCCTCGGCCAGGCAGCCTCCGAGGAAGTCCCAGTCGACCCTCCGCTTGAAATCGTCCGCCTCGAAAAGCATGGCCGAGCCCAGTCCGAACTGGATCATGTGCTGTCCGCTGAGAAGAATGACCCCCGGATAGAACTCCAGGTTCACGTAAAGGGCATCGAGCATTTCGGGCGCGCTGCCCACCTCCCTGATGACGTAAGGCGAGGTCAGGCAGCGGGCCTTCGTTCTTTCGTAGTCCGTTCTCAGGGACCGGATCGTTCCCGGCGGCGCTTGCATGTCCGCGTCGCTCCACAACCAGAGATCCCCCGTGGCGTGAGGGGCCAGGACCCACATCCAGGAAACCTTGGGATGCGGGTAGCGGTTCGGGTTGTCATGAACGATCAGCCGGACGTCCGCAGCGGGGTACCGGGCGCGCATCCTCTCCAGGTAAAGTTCCAGACGCTCCTGGTCCGGCCGGTGGCATCCGATCAGCAGCTCGCTGTTGCCGTCGAGGTCTGCAATGAACGATTCGATGGACCTGTCGAACCTTGCGAACTCCTCGTCCCGGATCGAGCGGGGAAGCGGCTTGAAGACAGTGATGCGCCTCGGGTCCGGTCTCCCCGTCGCCGGCTTGCGCTTCTTGACGCTCAGCACGAGGACAAAGGCGACCACCCACCATGCAACGCCTATGCAGGTCCAGATTCCGAGGATCCACTCCCAGAGCATACGTACAGGCCTCACAAAAAAAGACTTGGCTCACGGCGGCGCAGTCGATTCCCTGCTCGGAATGTGCCGAGCCGAATCAGTCGGAGCATACGGCAACGAGCCCGGGGTGTCAAGAAAACCCAAGATCAAAGAACGCTATTGAAATCGTATTCTTGTAAGCTGTTATATCAATGTTTTCGATGCGTTTTCTGAACCGGAGGAGTCGTCTCGGCGAACCCGAAATGCCGGAAGACGCCCTGAAACGCACCGAGGATTTGTTCACGGCTGAGCCCGTGGTCCTCGGTGGAGTATTCGTGTCGGCTGCTGTAACGGCGCGCCTTTGCCGACTCTGCCTGCAGGGTCTGCCTAAAGGCCGGGCCGATCTCGAAGCCGAAGCGACCGTAGATCGCCCGGACGGTCCCTGCCGGATCGCTCACCAGGTCGTCGTACTTGACGACGGCATAGCTTTCGGCCGGCGCCTTCTGGAGTATCTCCAGTGGATAGGTGTACCAATGCCGCGCCATGTCGATCAGGTAGTCGCGCAGGCCGTTGCCCTCGACCGGGATCCCGAGGACACGCCACGAGAACATCATCATATTCACATAGGAAGGGAGCATTTCCAGCGGGCTGCGCACCAGATAGACGATCTTCGCATCCGGGAAGTGTTCGAAGACGGCTTGAACCTTCGGGCAAAGGGCCGGATTCTTCGCCAGATAGTGCTTCTCTCCCGCCCGGGGTGCGGGAGCCCTTGCGTGCAGATGACGTCGCAGACAGGCCTTGTAGAAGCCCATGATGCGGTCCCTGTCCGCCCGGGGCAGGGCCGTATCGAAATAGGTGTAAGGGACGGCCTCCTCGAGGAGTCCCGCGGACAATCCGACCGTCAGCGCGGACCAGATGTGCAGCAGCAGATAGTCGTCTTCCTCCGGTTCCCGGAGCGAGACCTCGTGCATGACGTTCTCTTCCTGCCAGCCCTGTTCGGTCCGGCCGAGCCAGCTTCGCAGGGGCCCGCCCAGCCGTCGGTCCAGGGACGCGATGCCCGCTACCAGCTTGCGCTGTACGATGGAGGGCGCCAGCAGGATCTCCCACATCTTCATCGTGCAGAACCGGTCCGTATCCCGGGCCAGCAGCCGGTGAAGGAAGGTGGTGCCGCTTCTCGGGTTTCCGATGATGAAGACCGGGGCCTTCACCTCTTCGCGCCGGTGGCCGGGGAACAAGATGTCATCCAGGAGAAACCCGATCCAAACCGTCAGCTCGAGCAGGGGGAAGAGGATATAGAACGCGACCAGGATCGCCAACCGGCGGGGTGTCCACCGGCCGTTGGTGAGCCAGAGGTATGTGAACCGGAAAAGCCCTCGGAAATTGAAGGCCATGCGTTTCTCCAGGAGATTCGGGACAAGGGGAAAAGGCTATTAGCTATTGGCTCTTAGCTCCCGACTGCCCCCGCCCCCCGGTAGGCTTCGTCGACGGGGTACAGGGGGAGCTAACAGCGAAAGGCCAAAAGCTGATAACCGAGAACCCCGGAAGCCCTGCCGGCGCCGAACCGGATCTGTCGGGGCAACGGAGAGGCCGATACGACAGACGCCAGGCCCAAGCAGTCTGAAACAGGAGTCGCGGCCTGTCAAGCGGTTCGTCCCGGTCTGCGGTTGCCGGGGCCTTCCCGCGCCTTGGCCTCTGCCCGCAGGAGGACGAGTTCGCGGTACCGCCTTCGCCGCCGGACCCGTTCCCGGAGCCATTGGATGCTCAACAGGGCGTTGAACAGGACGAAGACGCCTGCGTAAAGCGCGAGCGTGTGAGCACGTTCCCGGCCCTGTGCGGTCATCGCCTCAGCCATAAAGAAGGTGTGTATCAGGGTCGTCGGGACGAGGCCCGCCGCTGTGGCGAGCATGAAGAACACAGGGCGCACTCCGGCGAGTGCGGCGCCGAAGTTGATTACGGCAAAGGGGATGGGCAGGAACCGGGTCTGCACCATGGGCCAGAAGCCGTGGCGTTCGAACAGGCGCTCGGCACGCCTCAGGCGCTCGCCCGTGACCCGGACGACGAACTCCCGTCCCAGGAGCCTGGCCTCCCAAAAGGCAGCGAAGGCGCCGAGCGTGAGCCCGGCGATGTTGGTGATCGAACCGCAGACCGGACCGAAGGCGGCCCCGGCCACGAGCAGGGGCACCGGTGGAAGGCCGAGTGCCGAGACGATCGCGTAGAGGGCGACCAGCAGGAATGGCGCCCACCAGATCCCTCGCAGCGCCTGGACGAGGGACAGCACGCGATCCTCGGTGAGTGCCTCGCCCGCAGGGGTGAACCGTACGAGGGCGATTCCGGTGAGGACGAGGGCCGCGAAGAGGCACATCCGAAGCAAGGCCCGGCGCGGGATGCGTCCTCTCAACGATGGGGCCCGTGGCATCGTCGGGTCAACCTTTCGCCCTTGCCCTTTCCCCTTCCAGTCCGCCGCCCCCTGATCCCCGGGTCACCCCGGGGCGGGGAAGGGCACCGGCGTTTGCCTCGAACGTGTAGGCGGCCCGCAGCACGGTCGCCTCGTCAAAGGCCCTGCCCACGAGTTGAAGGCCCATCGGAAGCCCTTCCTCGCTGAGCCCGCAGGGCACCGAGACGGCCGGCAATCCGGTCAGGTTGGCCGGACAGGCGAATCGCAGGAGGGCCATGGGCAGATCGACCTCCATTCCTTTGATCGAGACGGTCTCGGTCCCTACGGGCGGGGCCGGCACGGGCGCCGCGGGCAGGGCGAAGAGATCGATTTTTCGGAAGGCGTTCGCGAAGTCCTGCTGGATCATCCTTCGGAGTCGCTGTGCCTTGATGTAATGCACCGCCGAGAAGATCGAGCCCCCTTCGAGGAGGGCGCGCACGTCCCTGCCGTAGTCGGCGGCTCGGCTTCGCAAGTCGGCCTCGTGAAAGGCGGCCGCCTCGGCGGTGATCAGGATGGACTCCACGATCGAGGTGAGCTCCAGCGTCGGCAGATGAAGTTCCACGACACGGGCGCCGAGGCCTTCGAGAAGCTTGAGCGCCTTCTTGAACGAGGCCTCCACCCCTTCCTCGACGCCGGCGAAGCAGAAGGACGGATCGATCCCGATCCGGAGCTTTTTCACGTCGTCCTTCAGGGCCCTGGCGAAGCCGGGGACCTTCTCGTTCGCGCTCGCCGGGTCGCGAGGATCGTGGCCCGCCATGACAGAGAGAAGGAGGGCCGCGTCCCTGACGCATTTCGTGATCGGGCCCGCGTGGTCGAGCGACCAGGCGAGGGGAACGATTCCGTGAAGGCTTACCCGGCCGTAGGTCGGTTTGAGCCCCACGGTTCCGCAGAGTGCCGAGGGCGTGCGGATCGATCCGCCCGTGTCCGTGCCCGTGGAGGCGATGCACAGGTCGGCGGCAACGGCGGCGGTCGACCCGCCGCTCGACCCGCCGGGAATGCGGCCCGTATCGTACGGGTTCCGGGTGCCCCCGAAATGGGGGTTCTGGGTCGTGCTGCCGAAGGCGAATTCGTGGAGGTTCGTCTTTCCAACGATGATCGCTCCGGCTGCGCGGAGCCGCGCAACCGACGCCGCGTCCTCGGCCGGAACGCGGTCGGCCATAATCTTCGAGCCTGCTGTCGTGCGCAGTCCCCGCGTGTCGAAGAGATCCTTGAGCGAGATGGGGACCCCGTGCAGCGGTCCCATGTACTGGCCCTTTGCGAGCCGCCTCTGCGCAGCGCGGGCAGCCTGGAGGGCCCCTTCGGCGTCCACGGTGATGTAAGCGTTGAGCACGGGGTCGAGCCTCTCGATCTCCCCGAGAACGGCGCGCGTGAGATCGACGGGCGAGATGCTCCCCGACCTGATCTTCGGAGCGAGCTGCGTGATGGTCATGCGATGGAGTCCGCTCGTCATGAGGCTACCTCCCGGACCGGCCGGAATAGGAGAGCGGGGAACGCCTCCGCATATCCTTCCGGCTGCAGGGTGTTCAGGACGGCCACGAGCCCTGCCAGGAGATCGAGCATCCCGGCCGCCTCCTCGGAGAGGTCCAGATCGGCCATCGTCCTGAGCTGCCTCTTCAGAAACTCCGGCGTGAGCGTCGGTTCTTCCGCTTTTTGCATGGTCTTCCTCCGCGATCGGGTCGGGGCCGTGCGGGACAGGGCCTCATCTTACGACATCCGGCGGCAAAGGGAAAGCGTCCGAGGCGGGCGGTCGTTTGCTTTTTCTCCGGCACATCCGCTAGAACAACCTTCTGTTGAAACCTGCTGCCCGCATCCTGGAGTCTTTCGATGGAGGTCACATTCTACGGCGCGGTAAGGGAGGTGACGGGGTCGATGCATCTCCTGGCGGCGGGAGAGGACCGGATCCTGCTCGACTGCGGGTTGTTTCAGGGGCGGCGCAGAGAGGCCGCCGAGAGGAACAGGGTCTTTCCCTTCGATCCGCGGCTGATCACCAACATGATCCTGTCGCACGCCCATCTCGACCACTCCGGCCGAATTCCGCTGCTCACCCGCAAGGATTTCTCGGGACGGATCATCTGTACCCTGGCCACGGTGGATGCCTGCGCGTATCTTCTTCCGGACAGCGCCCACATCCAGGAGTCGGACGCTGCCTACCTGAACTACAAGACGGTCAGGGCGGCCCTTGCCGAGATGCGAAAATCGAAGAAGGCGAAGAGAATCTCCCACGGCGCTATGCAGGAGATCAAGAGGAGCCTGAAGCAGGAACACAGGCTCGATACGGAGGCGATCGACGCCATGATCGAACGGCATCACCTCCGCGGAGTGCAGCCGCTCTATACCATCGAAGACGCTCACCGCGCCCTGTCCTATCTGGACGGGTATCCGTATCGGCATCCGGTTCCCGCGGGAGGGAACGTCACCTGCACGCTTTACGATGCGGGGCACATCCTCGGTTCCGCGATCACCATGCTGCGGGTCAAGGAGAACGGCCGGGTCTTGTCGGTCGGATTCACCGGGGACATCGGACGATTCCGCAGGCCGATCCTGCGGGACCCCACCCTCCGGTTCGAGGAGGCGGATCGCAGGCTGGATCTTCTCATCATGGAGAGTACGTACGGAAACCGCCTTCACGAGCCGATCGAGGATCTGAAGCCCCGGCTGAAGCAGGTCCTACGGGATACGTATGAGCGAGGCGGTACCCTTCTGATCCCCGCATTCGCGTTCGGCAGGACCCAGGAGCTGATCTATCTGCTCCATGAGATCTATCGCGAGGAGGGGGTCCCCCGGATGCCCATTTACGTGGACAGCCCCCTGGCATCGAACCTGACGCGCGTGTTCGGCGAACATCCGGAGGACTACGACCGACAGGCCCACGAGGAGTTCCTGGAGAAGGGGAAAAACCCGTTCTCCTTCCAAGGAATCCGTTTTGTCCAGTCGGTCGAGGAATCGATGGCGCTCAACCGGGACCAAAGCCCGCACATCGTGATTGCAGCCTCGGGCATGTGCGAGGCCGGCCGCATTCTCCATCACCTGCGTCACAAGATCCACAACGCGCGGAACACGATCCTGATCGTCGGGTTCATGGCCGAGCATACGCTGGGTCGACGCATCCTGGATCAGGGGCTGGCTTACGAGGCCTCGGGACGGAAGGGCGAGCCTCCGCTGCTCAAGTTCTTGAACAAGCTCTATCCGCTCAGGGCGCAGGTGGTAAGCGTGGGCGGCCTGAGCGCGCATGCCGACCGCGAGGAGTTGCTCGGCTTTCTGCGGGAGTCGAACCTATCCGTGGAGAAGATCGCGCTGGTTCACGGGGAGGAGGAACAGGCGATTGCATTTGCCGAGGCCCTCAGGCAGAAGGGCTATGACGCATTCGTGCCCCGCGCCGGGGAGACGCTCCGCGTGGGGTAGGAGGATAGAGAACATGGGACTTGAAGGAAGAACCGCACTGGTGACCGGATCCTCGCGCGGCATCGGCCGGGCGATTGCGCTCCGGCTCGCCGGGGAGGGGGCGGGCATGATCGTGAACTGCCGATCCCGGGAAAAAGAGGCTGCCGAGGTTGTCTCCGAGATCGAATCGAGGGGCGGCAGGGCCCTGGCCGTTCGGGCGGACGTGTCGAATTATGATGAAGTCGAAGCCATGGTTCGGGAGGCCGCCCGGCTTCTCGGGCCGGTGGACATTCTGGTCAACAACGCCACGATCCACAGGGGCAGGAAGATCGAAAAGCTTCCGCTCGAGGATTGGGACCTCGTCGTCAAATCCTGCCTGTACGGCGCCTTTCACTGCACCCGGTGTGTGGTGCCCTCGATGAAGGAGCGCAAGTGGGGGCGTATCGTCAATATTTCCTCGAGTGTCGGGGAACGGGGCTACCCGGGCGATTCGGCTTACGGGGCCGCAAAGGCGGGGCTTCTCGGCTTTACCAAATCCCTGGCCCGGGAACTCGCCCGTGACGGGATTCTGGTGAATGCGGTGATCCCGGGGTTCGTGCTCACCGAGATGACCCGCAGCCTCTCCCCGGACAACATCGAGCTCATAAGGGCCAGTATTCCGGTGGGCAGGCTGTGCGAACCGGAAGAGGTTGCCGAAATGGTTGCCTTCCTGGTCGGCAAGGGGCACAACATCACGGGCTCGGTCCATCATGTGGACGGCGGCATCGGCATGTAGCGCCGTCGTCGGTTTCGGCCTGGTCCTCGCCCCGGCCCTGTCGTGCGCCCGGAGCGTCTCCGTCGTCCCCGGTTCGTAGCTTCTCCGTTGCCCTTGCATCCCTCTGTTTATTTCTCTCTAAGCAAATTCTCCTTCTCTATAAAAAATAGTAATTTCAGATACTAAGATTCAATAACGACAACAGGCGGAGACCCTGCCCCCCCTTTTTTTCTTGACTGATTGAGTAGAGTGGTGATAGTAGATTGACATGTCGATTGAAAGAATGACGATATGGTCACAAAATACCCCGGGCACGCTTCGGGTCGAGCCAAGCCTCTGCGCCCGGGAAGAAACCGTCGACAAGAACGATCGGAGGAAGCCATGCATGAGAAACGGAAGGTTCTCCTTACGACAGCCTACGGCCCTTACGAACTCGGCAGGGGGGAGGACATGCATGACGCGTTCACGGCCAGGTTGTCGAGGGGGCACGGCGCCTTCTCGATGTCGTCGCACTTCCACTACTTCGGTCTGCACCTGATCGCAGAGAACATCTCGTTGCCTGCCACCGTACTCGAAGACCCGCACTGGGAAGACTTCGAGGAAGAGTTGGCGAAGGGATACGACTACATCGGGTTTCAGCTCAAGAGCATCAGTACCGACAAAATCGCCGACATGGTGAAGCTGGTCAGGGAGAAATCTCCGGGTTCCAAGGTGATCCTCGGAGGATACGGCGTGGGCACGCTCCACGACCCGGTTCCCGGCGACACCCGCGGGAGTGCCCGCTTCCTTCGCGAGAACGCGGATTACCTTTGCCGGGAGGAGGGAGTCCGATTCATGCGGAGGGTGCTGGACGATGGGCCCGAGGATCGGCCCATCACCCAATACCACCTTCCCTGCGCCGGGTTCTCTTTCCGCTTCCTGAAGAAGCGGCGGATGCGGGTGCCGGTCATCCTCGTGGCCCTGGGATGCCCGAACGCCTGCGATTTCTGCACGACGAGCGCCTTCTTCCGGCACAAGAAGATCTATGTGGCGGATCCGGAAGAGACCTATCGATTCATGAAAAGCCACGCGCACCGACTGCGCTCCAAGACCCTCTACACGCTCCTGTTCGACGAAGACATCTTTCAGAACCCGGAGTTCGTCAGGGAACTCGGAAGGCGGATCCGAAGCGACCGGCGTACGTGGCACTACAAGTGGTTCGGGTTCGGCAGCGTGAGCGCCCTTTCGCAGTACTCGCCGGAGGAGCTTCGGGACAGCGGCGTCTTCATGGTCTGGATCGGGGTGGAATCGTTGTTCTGCGACGACCCGGCCGAGGCCGGTGCGGATCACCTGCCCAAGCGTCACGGAGACGTAGCGGGTACGATCCGGGGTCTCCAGCAAAACGGCGTCCTCACGGTCGGTTCCACGGTCCTCGGGTTCGATTTTCACACCCCGGAAAACATCGAACGGGACATCGACTCCTTCGTTCGCCTGAGGCCGACCTTCTACCAGATCGGGGCCCTGACCCCCTGCCCCGGCACCGCACTCTACGAGCGGATGAAGAAGGAGGGACGGATTCATGATGACTACCAGTGGAAGGACATCCACCTGTGGAAGGAGGACATCTTCAAATTCAAGCACTTCGAGGGCAAGGAGATCATCCACTGGGTCGAACAGGCCCACCGGAAGATCGTGGAAGAAAACGGTCCGCCGGTGATCAGCGTGATCGAAACCCTGCTGAACGGCCACGATTCCCTCAGGGGTTCGGAAACGGAGTTCCACAGAGAGGCACGGGCGTCCTACAAGCGGGCCGTCTACCTGCTTCGCGGCACCCTCGGCCCGGCCATTGCGTCAGCTCCTTCTCCGGCCGGCAGGGCCCGCGCCGCGGACCTGGACAAGAGGATACGCGAAACGCTGGGCAAGGGGTCTCCGGTTTACCGGCTGCTCGGGAATCTCGTCCGCCATTCGTACGGACGGGCCGTGAGAACGGATCCTCAAACGATTGCTTCCGACCCGCCGGCGAAATGGACCCACTACCATCAGGACGGGCGCAGAGACGTCGTTTACGTCCGAAACGGCCGCCGGTACCGGAAGGTCCACAGGCGCCCGGAACGGGTCCGGCTCTTCGGATAGGCCCCAAGAATTGCGAGGCAATCCGTGTTGAACTTTGGTTCCGTTTCGAGGACAATGGGGCCGCGCAGAGGCCCTCGAACCACGGAGGCGGGGGCGAAAGGAGCTGCCTTGGGGCGGAACCGGTTTGCGATCGAGGTGAAGAAGCTGCGCCGGGCGGAGATCGTCGCCGCGGCCCGAAGGGTTCTGGGGCAAAAAGGCTTCGAACGGGCCACGGTCGCCGACATCTGCGCAGAGGCCGAGATCGCCCACGGAACCTTCTATCATTACTTCAAAGACAAGCTGAGCGTGCTCGAGGCCGTGCTGGACGAATTCCTCCAGCAGGTGTACGAGGCCCTTGCGTTCCTGGGGAGCCAGCCGCTGAGCGGCGCGGAGGAGATCCGGAAGTCCTTCGAAAAGGGATGGCAGCTCCTCGGAACCCTCTTCATCGAGAACAAGGACATCACGCGCATCTTCTTCCAGGAGGCCTACCGCTCCGGGGAGGTCTTCGACACGCGCATCAAGTCCTTCTACAAGGACCTTTCCAGGAGCATCGCTTCCTACCTGGAGCGGGGCATCGAGCTCGGATTTCTCTATCCTTGCGATGCGGAGATCACGGCCGACATGATCATCAGCGCGGTGGAGCGCGCCTTCTACAAGTACGTGGTCGAGGAGGTGGACGAGTCTCTGGAGTCCTTCACCGGCAAGGCCGCGCTCTTCGTACAAAGGGCGATCTTCAAGAGGCCCGAGGAGGCCTGAGGCGGCGATGGTCGAGCCGGAGACGCGGATCTTCAAGCCCCATCCGCTACGATGGATCGTCGAGCCCATCGAGGAGGAGCCTTCCTATATCGAGAAGGCGATGTTCGGCGCCCGGGGCTGCTACCTCCACGGGCGCCTGGTCCTGGTCCTCGCCGCCCGCAAAGAGCCCTGGAAGGGCCTCCTGATTCCCACCAAGAGAGAACATCACAAATCCCTGCAGGAGGAATTCGCAGGCCTGAAGGTGCACGCAATCCTGGGAAAGTGGCTCTACCTTCCCGAGGGTGCCGAGGATTTCGAGGAGACCGCAGCGAGGCTCGTCGACCGCATCCGGGAAGGGGACCCGCGCATCGGGGTTGCGCCGACGCCGAGAAGGTGAGCCGCGAGAGGATCGCGGGCCCTCCTCACCGGTCGGAGCGGGCCTCCTCCTTCAGTCTCTCCAGAACGGGCCTGTCCGCCTCGAGAAAATCGAAATCGGTGAGCGCCTCCGGGGACACCCACTCGATCCGGTCGTGTTCGTGCAGCGTGATTTCTCCGGACACGTAGGACGTCTTGTAGAAGAGCAGCTCCACGGCCATGTGACGGTAAGCGAAGCGGATGGAGCAGAGGAAGGGACCTGCCTCCGTTTCGATGCCCAGTTCCTCACGCAGTTCCCTTTTCAGGCACGCCTCCGGCGTTTCGCCCGGATCGAGCTTCCCCCCGGGGAATTCCCACTTCCCCGAGTGGGTATCCCCCTGCTTTCGCCTGGCGATCAGAATCTTCCCATCCTTCTCGATCACCGCGGCCGCCACCTTCTGCGCAGTCAACGGCTTCCCCTCTTCCATCCGGGTGACCCCCGCTTGCTGCCGAGGAGCCGGGCCGCGCCGGCGTGCGCTCAGGCCCGCTCCAGACCCAGGTCCCACGGCGCGATTGACAGCCGCGAGGACTACCGGTAACGATAGGGTTATTGCGGAAAAGCCGCAAGCCAGGGTGGGTCACGGATGCCCCGACCGGCCGGCGGATGACTCGGCGACCTGCGAGGGTCGGCCCGGAGCACCCGCAGAGGCTGCGATGAGGGAAGGGGAGAGACCATGGATCTCCGTTTCGAGCAAGGCCCGATCCGGCCGCCGAGCGAGGCGCGGAGTCTTCTCATCCGGGTGACCCGCAACTGCCCCTGGAACCGCTGCGAGTTCTGCCCGGTGTACAAGGGGTTCCGGTTCTCCCGCAGGTCCGTCGAGGAAATCAAGGCGGACATCGACACCGTCAAGGAGATGGTCGCTACCCTGAAAAGGATGTCCTGGCAGGGCGGCTTCGGCGGGGAGATCCACCGGGCCCTGGTACAGGCCGTCCTTCAGGATGAACGTTATTCGGAGAGCTTCCGAAGCGTCGCTCTTTGGTTGTATTACGGCGGAGAGAGCGCCTTTCTTCAGGATGCCAACAGCCTGGTCATGAAGACCCCGAGCCTGGCCGAGGTGGTCTCCTACCTGAAGCAGAGCTTCCCCGGGCTCAAGCGGATCACCAGTTATGCCCGGTCCTCGACGCTTGCCCGCAAGTCCGTGGAGGAACTCCGGGAGTTGAAGGCGGCGGGCCTCAACCGGATCCATGTCGGGCTCGAATCCGGCAGCGACAAGGTACTCGCCTACGTCAACAAGGGGGTGACCGCTCGGCAGCAGATCGAGGGGGGGCAGCGGGTCGTGGAGGCAGGCATCGAGCTTTCCGAATACGTCATGCCGGGCCTTGGCGGAAGAAGCCTTTCCCGGGAACACGCCGTGGAGTCGGCCCGGGTTCTGAACGCCATCAACCCGGATTTCATCCGCCTTCGATCCCTGGCGCTCCCTGCCGGCACCGGGTTGCGCGCCAAATGGGAGAAGGGGGAATTCGAGAGGCCCACGGACGAGGAGATGGTGCACGAGGTGCGACTGTTCATCGATCACCTGGACGGCATCCGCAGCTACCTGGCGAGCGACCACATCCTGAACCTGCTGGAAGAGGTGGAGGGACGGCTGCCCGATGACAAGCCTCTCCTGCTGGGTGTGATCGACCGTTATTTGGGATTGCCGGCCGAGGAGCGTCTGCTCTTCCAGCTCGGGCGCCGGCTGGGCCTGTTCCGAAACCTGTCCGACCTTGAGGATCCGGACAAGCGGGCGCGGGCCCTTCAAATCAAGGAGAAGGTCGCGGGTCAGTTCGGCGGGGACCTTGAAGGCGCGATTCGAACCCTGGCTGAGCGCTACATATAGTCGGGATTGTCGATAATCGGCAATCGGTTGGGTCAGAGGAACCGGGGATTCAGGCCTGCTTCGCGGCCTGCTTTTTCCCCGTGGGCCGCGGTGCGGCGGCGGAACGAGAGACCTTCTGTGCCGCAGGCCTTCGCCGCTTCTCGATGATGGCCTGGAACCTGTCCTGGTGGTAGTATCGCTTGAAGATCTCCAGGATGTTTCCTATCGGCGGCTCCAGCTCTTTGGAGACCTGGAATCCATCCCCGGTCAGCGTTTGCAGGAACCCCTCCCAGTCGGGATGTTCCCACCACCCTTGCTGCTTCTCAACAAACTCCGAGGCCGTTTCAAGCAGTTTTCGGTTGATCGGCAACCGATCGAAGACCTCCTCCGGCGTTTCGGCCAGAAGCCCTCGGAGTTCGTCAATGGTTAGCCAGCGCCCGAATCTTGATTTGAGGTCCTTCATTTCCATAGATCGGCTCCTCTAGGCAAGAAGGCTCGATGGAAACGGATCGCTTGAATTGAATAAATAGCAGGAAAGAGCATCTCGTTCAAGGAAAAAAGTGAACCTTCCCGCCCTTCATACCGGTTTTTCTTTCAGAAGGCTGCGAAGCACGGTCTGCAGGATGCCTCCGTTCCGGTAGTAATCGATCTCAACGACCGAGTCGAGCCGTGCCGTTGCGGAGAAGGAGAATTCCATGCCCTGGGCTTGCCGGGCGACTACTTGCACCTCTTTACCCGGTCGCAGGTTTTCGGCCAGCCCCAGGATCGAGAATTGTTCCCTTCCGGTCAGGCCCAGGGAGCTTGCGCTCTGGCCCGGAAGGAACTGCAGGGGCAACACCCCCATTCCCACGAGGTTGCTTCTGTGGATGCGCTCGAAGCTCTCGGCCAGCACGGCCTTGACTCCGAGCAGGTAGGTGCCCTTGGCGGCCCAGTCCCGAGAACTGCCCGTGCCGTACTCCTTTCCCGCAAGCACGATCAGGGGAACGCCCATGGTCTGATACCGCAGGCTGGCATCGAAGATGGTCATGGGCTCCCCGTCCGGAAGGAACAGGGTCCAGGGGCCTTCACGACCCGGAACGAGCAGGTTGCGAAGCCGGATGTTGGCAAAGGTGCCTCGCAGCATGACGTTGTGGTTTCCCCGCCTGCTTCCGTAAGAATTGAAATCCACCGGCTGAATACCTCGATCGATCAGGTAGCGGCCCGCCGGGCTGTCCTCGGGGATCGAGCCGGCAGGCGAGATGTGGTCGGTCGTAACCGAGTCGCCTACCATCACCAACACCCTTGCCTCCCGGATGTCCCGCGGCGGCTGGGGCTCGCGGGCCATACCGATGAAGAAGGGGGGCTCCTGAATGTAGGTTGATTCGGGATCCCACTGGTAGCTCTTGCCCTGAGGGACGTTGAGGGCCTGCCAGTTCTTGTCCCCCCGGTCGATCGTCGCGTACCGGCTGGTAAACATCTCCGAGGAGATCGAGTTCCGCATGGCGGTCTGTATTTCCTCCGGACCGGGCCAGAGTTCCTTGAGATAGACCGGCTTTCCCTCCGGATCGAACGCGAGAGGCTCTTGCGTGATGTCCAGGTCCACCCGGCCGGCCAGGGCGTAAGCGACGACCAGGATAGGGCTGGCCAGGAAGTTCGCCTTGACCTGGCCGTGGATCCGGGCCTCGAAGTTCCGGTTTCCGCTGAGAACGGCTGCGACCACGAGATCCTCGGCATCCACCGCCGAGCGGACCTCGTCCGGCAGGGGGCCGCTGTTTCCGATGCAGGTGGTGCATCCGAACCCCACGATGTGAAACCCCAGGGCCTCGAGCGGTTCGGTCAGGCCGGCCCGTTTCAGGTAGTCCTCGACGACCTGCGATCCCGGCGCCAGGCTGGTCTTCACGTAGGACGGCACCCCGAGTCCGCGGGCCACGGCCTTGCGGGCCAGAAGCCCGGCCCCGATCATGACGGAGGGGTTGGAGGTGTTCGTGCAGCTGGTGATGGCGGCGATCACGACCGAGCCGTCCTTGAGGGTCTTCTCAGCCGTGTCCTTGCCCGACGCAGCGCGGGGCTTCTTCCCGTAAATCGTTTCCAGGTCCCTGAGGAACTGGAACTTGACATCCTTGAGGGATATCCGGTCCTGCGGCCTCCGCGGGCCGGCCACGCTGGGTTCGAGCGTTCCCATGTCCAGTTCCACGACGTCGCTGTAAATCGGGTCCGGAGCCGATGGGTTGTGGAAGAGGCCCTGCTCCTTGCAGTAGCGTTCCACGAGGTCAACGTGCTCCCGGCCGCGCCCGGTCATTCGCAGATAGCTCAAGGTCTCCCCGTCGATCGGGAAGTACCCTGCCGTGGCCCCATACTCGGGCGACATGTTGGATACGGTGGCCCGGTCCGGAAGCGTGAGGCTGGAGATACCCGGGCCGAAGAACTCCACGAATTTATCTACCACGCCCTTCTTGCGCAGGATCTGGGTCACGGTCAGGACCAGATCGGTGGCGGTGGCGCCGGGCGGCAGGGCCCCGGTCAGCCTCATTCCCACGACCTCCGGCACGAGCATGTAATAGGGCTGGCCCAGCATGACCGCCTCCGCCTCGATCCCTCCGACCCCCCATCCCAGCACGCCCAGCCCGTTGATCATCGTCGTGTGGGAGTCGGTTCCGACGAGGGTGTCGGGGTAGGCAACCCAGCGCTCTCCCCGTTTTCTAGCGTGTACGACCGCTGCCAGCAGCTCCAGGTTCACCTGATGGCAGATCCCTTGGGCAGGGGGCACGACCCGGAAGCCCTCGAAGGCCTGCTGCGCCCATTTGAGCAGTGTGTAGCGTTCTCGGTTGCGGTCGTATTCCATGGCCACGTTCAGGGAAAAAGCGGCCGCGCACCCGAAGGAGTCGACCTGAACGGAATGGTCGATGACGAGGTCTGCCGGCACCACCGGGTTGATGCGGGCCGGGTCGCCTCCCATCCGCTGGGCCGCGGAGCGCATCGCGGCAAGGTCGACAACGGCGGGAACCCCCGTGAAATCCTGCAGCAGGACGCGGGTCGGCATGAAGGCGATCTCCTGCGGCTCTCCGCCCGGCCTCCAGCGGGCGAGGCGAAAAACATCCTGCTCGGTGGACGTGCCGGTCTCCACGTTTCTCAGCAGGTTCTCGAGCAGAACGCGGATCGAGAACGGCAGGGAGTCGATTCGGATGCCGGCTGCGCTCTCCAAAGCAAGCAGGGAATGGAACAGAATCCTCCGGCCGTCGGGCGTCTGCAACTCTCGCTGCGTGTCCTTCATCTTCCTCCGTCCTTGCGAAAAGGGGTGCGCTGTATCTTTCCCTGAAAGGCTCGCCGCCTATACGGGTTGGATGCACCACCGGCCGGATTCGTTCGCAAATCGGCCTGCCGGGGCGGGAGGAGGCGGGCGAAAAGGCGGGTATTTCCGGCACTTCAGAGGTGGTGCAATTCCTCTTCGTAGATCCGGAACCCGGCGTCCCGGGCGATCCTGCGCGCGGCCTCGAGGTCCTCTACCTCGAGGATGAGGATCGCCCTCTCGCCCGGCTTCTCTACGAAGCCGGAGGCGTCCTTTACGTTCAAACCCTTCCTGGCGAAGGCCTCCAGCGCTGCGTGCAGCCCACCCGGCCGGTCCTCCATTACGAGGGCAACCACCTCCTGGAGGCTTGCCGAAAGCTCCCGCTTCTTGAGTGCCTGGTAGGCCCGGTCCGGCCGGTCCACGATCAGCTTGACCAGGCCGAAGTTGCCCGCGCTTGCGATCGTGACCGATCGTATGTTGATCCGCTCCTCCGAGAGGACTTCCGTTACGTGCGCCAGGTGCCCGGGCCGGTTCTCGAGGAATACGACTACTTGCTTTGCCACGGTTCCGGTCACTCCTTCGGGCGGTTGTCGATGACCCGCAGGGCCTTCCCCTCGGCCGCGGGAATCGTTCCCGGCTCCACCAGCTCCACCTTCGGCGTCACCAGGATCTCGTCCCGAAGGTGCCGGCTGATCTTTGCCCGCAAGGCCTCGAGACCCTCGAGGCCCTTGGCGAGGAGGGCCGAGGTCACCTCGATCCGTACGGTCATTCGATCCACCGGGCCGTCCCGGTCGAGCAGGATGAGGTAGTTGTTGCCCACCTCCTCGAGTCCCATCAGGACCTGCTCCACCTGAATCGGGTAGACGTTCACCCCCTTGACGATCACCATGTCGTCGGAGCGGCCCTTGATCCGGGAGAGCCGGCGATGGGCCCTGCCGCAGGAGCAGGTTCCGGGCAGCGCCATGGCGAGGTCCCTCGTCCGGTACCGGATCAGAGGCATCGCCTCCCGCCTGAGCGTGGTCAGAACGATCTCTCCGGTCTCCCCCTCGGGCATGGGCTCCAGGGTCTGCGGGTCCACCACCTCGAGGATGTAGCTGTCTTCCCACAGATGGATCCCGCTCTTGTGCGGGCATTCGAAGGCCACCCCCGGGCCGTTCATCTCGGAGAGCCCGTAGGAGTTCACGGCGAATACGCCATAGGCCTCCTCGATGCGGGCCCGCACCTCCTCCGAGTGCGGTTCGGCGCCCACGACCAGGATCCGCAGGGAGGTATCGTTCTTGGGATCGATGCCCATCTCGTCAAAGGTCTCGAGCAGCTTGAGCGAATAGCTGGGGATGATGTGGGCCACGGTCGTGCCGAACTGCTGCATGAAGGCGATCTGGCGCTTGCTGTTTCCGATGCCCATGGGAATGACCATGACGCCGATCTTCTCGGCCCCGTAGTGGAGCCCGAGACCCCCGGTGAAGAGCCCGTAGCTCATCATGTTCTGGAAGACATCGGTCTGCCTCACGCCGGCCATGTACAGGCACCTGGCGACGAGGTCGGTCCACCGGTCGATGTCCGTGCGGGTGTGATAGACCACGGTGGCGGTCCCCGTGGTCCCGGAGGAGGCGTGCATCCGGACCACCTCGCTCTTGTCCACGGCCAGAAACCCGTCCGGAAAGCCGGCCCGGAGATCCTGCTTGGTCGTGAAGGGCAGGCGCCTGAGATCCTCGAGGCTCTTGACCTTCTCGGGTGCGATTCCGTTCTCGGCGAAGGCCTGCTTGTAGAAAGGAGCCCTTGCCGCCGCCTGAAGCGTCTTCCTCAGCCTGGCAAGCTGGAGGGCCTCGAGATCCTCCCTCGGCAGCAGCTCGATTTCCTTGTCCCAGAACACCCTTCCGAAGCCTCCACCCTCCGTTTCCTTTCCGGATATCTCATCACCATTTCGAGGGAAAAGCAATCGAAGCAGGCGCCGCGCGCTCTCGCAACGGGGTCCGTCGACCACGTCTTCCTGATCACCCTTCTGGGCGAGATCCCGGACCGCCGACGCGCCCTGGCCGAGTTCCGGCGCGCAGTCCGTCTAAGAACTCCTGTTGCGCAGGCCGTTCAAGGAGGTTGTCCGGGTGGTGACTGCTTCATGGGTCTGCAATCGGCTTGCCGACTCTTCCCTGTGGGGCGGTTATCCAGGTTTCGGTACCTGCCCGAAACATGGAAAAACCAAGTTCAACCTCTCGATCAGACACCGATACGAAAAAGGGCCGGTCTGGGAGCACCGGCTTCTGCATGAAGCATGGACTCTGTATCCGTTACCCCAACAGGCCAATGCAGAACCATGACCTGCCGCGTTCCGTTGATCCAGGCGTTCTTCCGGCAAGGAACGTCGCAAGGATCGGTACATCTGCCGATTTTGGCGATGGGCATCTCACGACAGCATCCGGGCAAAGCAGTTGAAAGCCTGGAAATATACAGAAACAGGGACGTCTCCTCCATGTATTCCGCCCTTTGGCATGCTCCTTGCTCGTACCCGGGACAACGAGGAAGGCTTCGGTCAAAGCCCAGCGGGACCGAATCCCAATCACAATGCGGGGAGGAGGTGATGGCATGATTTTGCGTTGTGGACCGGTTTGATCGTGGGTGACGAAAGCCGCTTGAGATTCAAATGCTTCAAATGGTAAGGCCCTGTCGATCTGAAACTGTATGGTGAGGAGGTACAAATGAAAAGAATGTCGGGAATGGTAATCGCAATTGCGCTCATGCTCGCACCGGTATCAATGGTTATGGCTGGCGGCGATCAGAATCGGGGCGACACCGGCATAGGCGAAACCCATGAGAACGCGTGTGAAAACCAACCATGTTTTGCAACCGCGCCACAGCCAGGCACCGCGGAGACACTCATCAGCAACGCTCCTGAAGCGACCGCCGTGCTTCAGCAAAGTGAAATCGATCATTTACTGTTCATCCGTGAAGAAGAGAAATTGGCGAGGGATGTATATCGCGTTCTCTATGCAGAATGGGGGAATCTTGTTTTTGCCAACATTGCAGAAAGCGAACAGGCGCACATGGACGCCATGGCGAACCTGCTCGACTTCTATGGCGTTGATGATCCGGTGACGAGCGACGAGACCGGCGCGTTCACAAGCGACTCTGTTCGTGATCTGTTTGAAGAGCTTACGGAACGAGGTTCAATCTCTAACGCTGAGGCGCTCTTGGTCGGGGGTTTCATCGAGGAATATGACATTCTTGACATCTGGGCAGCCTCTGACGCGACGGACGAGGAACGCATAAAACGAGTCTATCAGAACCTCTATGAAGGCTCTTACAACCACTTGGACGCGTTCGTGCATAACTATGAGTCATTGACCGGCGGCGTCTACACAACTCAGTTGTTGACGGGAGACCAGTATGAGTATGTGACGACTTTTGTAACGCAGGCGAGACAGGCACAGGAGCCTAAACGGAAGTAAACCTAATGGCTTTGGGAGAAGAGCAGTATAGGGAATGAGCAGGCCGCCAGCGGAATTCTGAACGGAAAGGCAGGGTTCAGAGGCAACCCTGCCTTTTTTTGTCTATCATCATAGGAGGACGGCAAACCCTCACTATTCCAGAATCAGACGGGAGACGGACTTGTTCCGATCGTACGGTGCGTCAGTGCGACGCCTTGCATGGGCCCTTTTCACCGGCCTGCGAAGAATGCACGAGGGTCAGGACCTGTGAGGAGGGCCGGTTCGGAATCCTCATGGACGCAGGGCCGGATCGTCGCTGCCGCATACGGTCAGGCCCAGCGCGGCCGCGAACCCGAGGACTGCGCAGGAACGCGGAAACCGCGCGACCCGGCCGTTCATGATCCGGCCCCCCTTCTCTTTCTTGCGGCCGGCAGGGGCGCGCCCCAAGAGAAACATCCGGTCACAACCGCTGTTCCGTTCGAGCGATGATCGAGTCCTGAAGGCCCTTGCTCAGGTCCACGAAGTAGGCGCTGTAGCCGGCCACCCGGACCAGCAGGTTGGCGTACTCCGTCGGGCGGGCCTGGGCGTCGATCAGGGTTTGCCTGTCCACGACGTTGAACTGGATCTGGCTCACGCCGAGATCTCCCCAGGCGCGAAGATACTGGATGAACAGTTCCTTTTTCTCTCCCTCCAGGGCCTGGGGCGGGAACTTCTGGTTGAGCAGGTGATTGTGGGTCCGCACCGTGCTCACCTTGGAAGCGGATTTGAGCACTGCGGTGGGCCCTTGGCGATCCATGCCGAAGACCGGCGAAAGCGTGGCGTCGGCGAGGGGCTCGCCGGCCCTGCGGCCGTCCGGAGTGGCCGGCACGATGGCGCCGGACGCGTACGTTGCGGAGATCCCGCTTCCGTCCCCGCGGCAGGGATAGCCGAAGCGGTTCCTGAACCCCATCATGACCTCTGCGGTCCGATGGTGAACCTCGACCGCGATCCGGTCGACGTAGTCATCGTCGTTGCCGTACTTGGGCGCGCGAAGCATGAGCCGGCGGATCTCCTCGTAGCCCTCCCAGTTCGCGGCCATGGCCTCGAGCAGCGTCTTCATGGTCACCTTCCTGTCCTCGAAGACGACCTTCTTCAGGGCCGCGATCGAGTCCGCCACGTTCGAAGGGCCCAGGATGATGCAGAAATCGGAGACCGCCGAGGGATAACCCCACTTTCGGCAGTCCTGGCCCCGTTCGATGCAGCCGTCGAGCAGGGCGGAGTAGAAGGGCCGCGGAAGGTATTTTTCGTACAAAGATTGGCAGATGTTCTGGACCGCGCAAAGCCGCTGGAAGGCAAACCGAACCTGCTCCAGATAGGCCTCCATGACATCGTCCGCGGACCGGAAGGTCAGGGGGTCCGGAGTGCGAGCGCCGACCTGTTCGCCCGTCAGAGGATTCACCCCCTGGGTCATGGCGTAGGTCAGGGCCAGGGGCAGGTTCATGCCGCCCAAGGCCCTGCGGGCGATGTTCTTGCCCGGCAGCTCGATGTAGACACAGCCTGTTACAGCATAGTCGCGCGCATCCCTGGGCGGCACGTTCCAGCCTTCGAGCAAGGGGAGCAGTGCCTTGTCGTTGAAGAAGGAGGGGTAGCCGATGCCTGTCCGGATCACATCGGCCGCCTTGTCGAGCAGCTCGCGCCGTGTCCCGTCGTGGTACCGGATCACGATGGAGGGCTCGGGCGTCCGCATGGTGAGTGCGGTTTCCAGGACCAGGTAGGTCATTTCGTTGAGCACGTCGTTTCCTTCCTCGTCCACGCCGCCCAGCGTGATGGCCTGCAGCGAAGCGACCCCGCCGTAGATGGCCGAGAGGGTGGGCGAGTAGATCAGGCCCAGTTCGTGGAACTTGACCCAGAGGAGCTGCAGCAGCTCGAGGGCCTCCTCCCGGGTGATGCGGTTGTGCCGGATGTCGCTCTCCAGGTAAGGGCCGAAGACCTTGTCGAACCGGACGCCGATGCCCAGGGTCGAATACTCGAGGTACCGGACCACGTGGAGGATGAAGAAGGATTGAAGGGCCTCGTGCAGGGTCTCGGGAGGGTGTTCCGGCACCTTCTCGCAGATCCGGGCGATGGTCTCGAGACGCTTCCTGTCCTCCGGATCGGCCGCCAGCCCCGCCTTCGTTCGGGCCATCTCCGCGTAGCGCCCGGCGTAAGCAACGACCGCCTTCAGGGCGATGATGACCGCCTGGAGGAACTCCTTCTGGTCGATGTAGTCAAGAGGCACGGTCCGGTCGATCTCGGCCAGCCTCGCCTCGGCCTCCCGGATGAGGCCCCTGAGCCCGACGCGGAAGATCTTCTCATAGTTCGGTATGCCCAGCTCGGACCAGTGAGACCAGGAGCCTGCGCTCATCTTCGACATCTTCCAGTAGTCCAGCACCTCCCCGGTGAACATCTTCTGCTGGATGTCGCTCATGGACCTGCCCTTCCAGTAGCCGATGAGCTCGTCCAGCTTCCTGCGGCCTTCCTCGTCGAGCAGCGTGCTCGCCTCCGGTTCCTCGACGATGCGCCTGACCGAACGCCAGTTCATGTCGATGCCGAAGTAGAGCGCCTCGGGCGCGGACATGCTGTTTCCCACGATGCGTTCGTGATCCTGGATGTAGAGGTCCATCCCGGTGAGGATCCGCTCGAGCGCCTTGGCGCGACGGAGAACCATGGGCTCCCCCTCGGTCTCCCTGTACGACTCGGTCAGCAGGATGGACCGCTTGAGGTCGAGCCGGATCCCCGGACGGTACATTCCCTTCTCGGCGTCTTCCTTCCGGCCGGCCTTGCGGATGTTGCGAACCGCCTTGACGACCAGCTTGCTCCGGATGGTGTCGGTTGCCGTGCCTGCCGCCATGTCCCTCCCCCTGTCTGCGGTTCCGTCGATGAACGCCGGCCTTCTTGACCGGTCACGTCAAGGCGATCCTAGCGCTTTATCTTCCTCGCGCGCAAGCCCGTGCAGCCCCTGCACGCGGCTTCCTGCGAAACGGAGGCGGGCCTGCGACGAGAGCGCGTGCAACGGCGCCATGGGGCTATGGCAAGGGGAGGGAGCAGAAGGGCCAGGTTGACCGCCTTGTCGGAACGAGCGGCGCCCGACAGGGCCCAGCCCTGTGCCCCCGGTTTTTCCAGACTCAAATAGACCGCGTCGAAGGCCGGAAAGGCCCGGGAATGACGCCCGAACACCGCCCCGGCAGCCCCGATCCGGGGAGAGGAGATGAGGGTGTCGCGTCCGAAATACGTCAACTGGGTGAGGAGGCCCGTCTTCCGATCGAGCACGTTCAGCTCCGAGCACAGCTCCTCCTCGTCGGGGCAGTTTTCCGTGATGAAGAGCAGGTGGTCGCCAAGGACCCGCGGGGTGTGAACGGGCCGGACCGAGAAATAGAGGCACCTGTCCGTCGCGTCTTGCAGGTTCGTCTCCATCACCATCCAGAGAGGCCCGAGCTTCTTGACCCACACGAGCAGCGGGTAGTCCATGGCCAATTGCCAAGGGACCGTTTCCTCGGTGGGGCCGACGATCTGGAAGGTTCCGGTGTCGATTCTGCAGACGAAGACCCAGTGCTGCCCCTGCGAAAGCCCGGTGACCCAGGCCGCATGCATGCCGGATACCCACAACGATGTGAAGGGATCGTTGTCCTGGAGGAGACCGTATGTCTCCTTTGTAAGCAGGCGCGTGGCATAGACCCCGGGAGACCCGGCCACGGCCCGCCAGACAAGGTAGTCTCCGCTCAGCCAGGCGTCTTCCTTTTCGAGACTCGCTCCGCTGAAGGTGAGCTGCTCGAGCCGGTCTTCCTGCGCGAGGAACCAGTCGCTGTCCTTCAGGATGACTGCGCGCCCCGCGTCTGCGGCCCCCTGGTGCGGGTCGACCCCGGACTGCGATTCGAACAGGCACATGTTGTCCCCCGTCCGCACATCGTAAAGGTGCAAATCCGCCCGGAGACCCGCCGGGTCGGCCGCCCAGTACCAGAGCCTGTCCGCGTCCAGGCCGATGATGAAATCCTCCGGATCGTATGCGTCCCGGCTCACGCGCGTCGGCCCTGTGGATGGAATCCTGTAAAGGCGGATGTCCCCGTCCATCTCGTAGGCTGCGAGGTCTTCGGCAAGCTCGATGGAGGCGACCTCGCTGCCCGCATCGATCCGCAGGGTCTCCCAGTCCGCCTGCGCAGGGGCGGAGATGACCTGCGGGAGAAGGAGCAGGAAAAGAAGTCCCGATCCGCGTCGCCAAGTAAGCATGCCGGGGGCCCTCCGGATCGAAAAGGGGTTGCAGGGAACCCGCAGGGGCAGCAAGGTGCGTACCACGGCCGGGGTTGCCTTTTGTTCCGCGTCCGGCCGGTCGGTTCGAGAGGGCATGGTGCGCGAGAAAACGAGTAACGGCGGCGGCAGCGGATGCAAGGCGCTTTGCCGCGGTGGAAGAGGGGAGGGCCGACTTGGGGGGTCCTCCCGGCATCGGGGCTTTCACAGAAGGCGTCAACGCCCTGCCTGTGGCAGGAAGATCACACGCTCCCTAGAACGTGTGGCCGAAGTTGAGATAAGCCCCGGTCATCTCCGGGCTGAACCCCACGTCGAACCGGACGACGATGTCGGGATAGAGATGGAACCGCATGCCGAAGCCTCCGGTTGCGTGGAGATCCTGCAACGGGGAGCTGCGAAAGAGGTCGCCCGCCACACTCCCCGAATCGAGGAAGAGAACGCCGTCGAAGAACTTGTAGAGGTTGCAGCGGTATTCGACGTCGAGAAGGATGCGGTCCCTGTCCCGGTACCTTCCCTCAAAATGGCCCCGGGCCGTATCGTCTCCCCCCACCCAGCTGAGCAGCGTGAAGGGAGGATCCCCCCGGAGGATCTGGGCCTGCCCTCGCAGCACCAGCCTGTGGGCATAGGCGGGCAGGGGAACCACCTGGACCGCCTCCAGTCGGTATCTCTGGAACGTGTAGGTGCCGAGGCTTCGCTCTGCGAGCGTGGCCGTGAAGGATTGCCTGCCTCCGGATATCGGGTTGTGATCAGGCTCGAGCGTCGTGTGGTACAGGCCCAGAACCGGTCCGTTCGACCAGCCCCCTTCGATACCGAACAGGTCCGGGTGGAGGTCCTCGAGGTCGGGCAGGTCGGAATCCTCTCCCCTCCCGACGCTTCCCCACCGGGACACCCATCCGGCCAGCAGGGCCATCCCGAACGGAAGCCGCCGGTCAAGGACGAGGGCAAGGTCCAGGTCCTGCCAGGCGAAGCCCGAGGCGTCCGACTCCGCCGTGTCGTTTCCGATCCCATAGAACCTGGCCCGGGTCTTGTTGTAATAGTTGCATGTGAGCCGCAGGCTGCTCTTCCGGAAGGGAAGCCGGTCCGCAAGGTACCAGAATTCCGCGATCCGGTACTGGTAGATCGTGTACAGGAACCGTGCCTCCAGGGGATGATCGGGCCTGAGCAGACCGAGGTGACGGAACTTCACCCCGGCCCCCAGCCCCTTGTCCGGGCCGGAGGAAACGACGGGGACGATGCCCCATCTCCGTTCCGGCCCCTTCCCCGGGGCAGGCCGGAGACATGGCTCCAGGAGAGCGGCATCCTCCCTGCCGGGGCGGCCCGGCCTCTCGGCCGTTCTGCCGGGTTCTGCCCGGCAAGCCGGAGCCGCAGGGCCTTGCAGCTCCGAGCCGCCCACGCTCACAACCAAGGAGCGGGGTCCGGGGATCTTTGCCTCGGCCGGCCCTCCGTCCGGGTCGGTGGGGACGAAATACAGGCTCTTCACGAACCTGTGCCGGGGCCCGGCGCTGTCCTGCAGGTTGGGAACGCAGATCCCTGCGGATGCGCCCGGTCCCCGTTCCTCGTCGAGAAAGGCCTGGCCCACGAGGCGTCGGCCGGCCTTTCCGCAAACGTCCCAGCTCAGCCTGTAGAGAATGGTTCCGGCCTCTCCGGCAAAGACAAGCTCCGGATTCCCGTCCGGTTCGGCGGCGCTCTCTTCGGGGGAGGTTCTCCCGTCCACAAGCCCGAGAATCTTTCCGGCCCGGTTCTCCCGTCTCCACCCCGCGAGCCCCGGCGGGAGTCGGGCGGAGAGCCTCAGCCGCTCGCGGGTGAGGAAGCGTCTGTGCAGATAGGTTCCCGCGTGAAAGGTTGTGTGGAAATGATCCCTGTAGAAGACCGCCGTCTCCAGGGCCTCTTTCCAGAGGAAGGGACCGATGCGGGTCCGGTTGCGGGTCACCCGAATGACCCGGACCGGTCCGGCCCGGTAACCCACCAGGCTGCTGCGCATGTCGCCCCGTCCGATTTCGTAGACGACCAGGCTTCCTGCATGGGAGACCTCGGAGACCACGGCCTCGGCCTCGAACAGGGGGATCCATTCTTCCCCTCTTTTCAGAGAGACCGCCTTCCAGAAGCAGGGACTCTGCGAATCATGGGCCACCGCGTAACTTGCAGCCGTGACGGTATCCCGGGAAGGGTCGTAGCCGACCTCGGGACGAAAGACTTCCGGCGGGCCTCGGACATCGCGGCGGTCCAGGTAGACGCAACGCGCCTCCCCGGTTTCCGGGTTCTCGACACGGATCTCGACCCCGGATTTGGAAATGGGCGGCGAAGGCGCGAACCCGGTGTGACCGCCCGGCCCGCTGCATTCGCCCCCGTCCCCGGCCAGGAAGACCATTTCGTCCTCCGGTCCGAGAGGCGCTTCGTCGGTGCCTGCCCGGGGCGGGCCTGCTGCGTCCCCCACGACGTAGCGGCAGCCCTCCTCCGCGCCCGCTTCGGCACAGGTCCTTCTGTCGATCTGAAACGGCACCGGGCGGGCCTGTCCTGCGTCGACGCGGTAGAGGGCGAGTGTGTTCACGGTGGTGCCCAGGAAGTTCTGCAAATAGCGACCCTCGACGAGGATCGGTTCAGCCGCGGGCCATGTGTCTGCAGGGGCATTCGGATGTGCGACGAGGAGGAGGAAGGCCGCACCGGCTGAAGCCATGAGGCGCTTCCGCCCTTTTTCTCGCGTACGGGACATCGCTCGTCACAGGTCGGTGACCGACAGCGCGGGCTCCAGGATTTCGTTGGCGGTTGCGAGCCTCTCCCGGCTCGAAAGCACGCAGACCGGACCGGACACAAAGGCCGGGGCCAGGATCTCTTGTGCCGTCCGGCGAATGTCCTCCGCGGAGAGGGAAAGGAGCCGTTCCCGGAATCGCCTGCGCAGTTCCGGCGTTTCGCCCCGGAGGTGGCGGCTCAGGGCGAGGCTGACGGCCTGGCCCGGCCGGACCGGCTGATCCAGGGCCTTCAGGGATCCGATGATGGCCTGCTCCACGGCCGGCGGCGAGAGATCCATCTCTTCCTCGATGTGGCGGAAAACCCCCTGGAAGGCGTCCAGCGTCTCTTTCACGCAAGGATCCCGGTAGCTCGTGAAGGAGAAGACCCCGTTGGCGGAGTCATAGCCGGCGCGGACCCCGTAAGCGCCCCGCCTTACCCGCACCTCGTTCCAGAGATACCCGTAGCTCAGGTGCACCCCCAGGAGCAGCAGTGCCGGCGCGTCCGGATGGTTCATGGAGACGGCGGGGAGCGCCTTTGCGACAAAGGCGACGTCCGCGGGCGTCGCGATGCCTTCGCAGACCCTCAGGGAAGGGGTGAACGGCGCCCCGTCTTCCCGCGGGGCCTCGTCGCGCATCCCGCTGTAGAGCCGCTTCAGCCATTCGTCCAGGATGACCCGGTCGCGCGATTCGCCCACAAAGCTCACGGTCACCCGGCCGCGGCCCAGGAGAAACTCCCGCAGGCGGGAGAGCCTCTCCACGATCCCTTCCGGCCGCTTGTCCACTTCGGCCGCGAGGCGGTCGTACATGCGAACCTGGGTTATGCCGCCGAGCCTCTCGGCCAGGGCGCAGTTGCGGGTGAGGTGGCGTGCCGCGTACAGGGCGGCATACTGGTTTCCGCTCGGGATGACGCTGCTGTGCCAGTGGACCCTGCCCTGCAGCAGGACATCCTTCAGGCGATGGAGGTCGCTGAAATCGGCCAGCAGCAGCCGGTCGTAGAGCACGTCGAGCATCTCCGGCAGCCTTGTCGCCAAGGCCTTTGCCGTGACGGCCAGGAAGGGCTGCACGAAACGGCTGTCGTCCGCCCGTCCTCCCGCGGAAACGCCGGCGTCGATTCCGCCCGAGCAGGCCGCCTCGCGCTCGGCCATGACGGCATAGTCCTGGCCCGCGGCGCCCATGTTGGTCATCGCGTCGGCGAGCAGGGGCAGATAGTCGATCAGTTCCTCGTCAATGCCCCGCAGGTCGAAAGCGATCTTCAGGTAGTCGATGCCGTTGGCAAACAGGTCCGTGTGAAGGAAGGGCCTGCCGGCAAGCGTCTCGAGGACAGTGGGGAGTTCCATGGGCTCCCGCGATACGTCCGACACCGAGAGCCGAGGCAGGGTCGACAGGGCCTCCGGCGAGTTGGGGGCCGACTGCAGGGCGTCCAGCTCGGCGGCCTCCCGCGCGATCCGCTCCAACTCCTCCGGGCCGATCTTCTCCTTCCGCTCCTTCATCTTGCGGCGGAATGCGGCTTCCTTCTTTTCGTAGTATTCCGCGTCCGGCACGAAGGTGAAGACGGTGTAGTGGGGGTTCTCCACGATCATTTCGGAAAGGAGGCGCTCGAAAAACCGGGGCTCCTTCTCGTAGCGGCCGCGGAGCGCCGCGAGATGCTCGTTCAGCCGGAGGCCTTCGACCGGATCGGAGCCGTAGAGCCAGGTGCGGTAGACGCGATCCATGAGAAGCAGCGGGTGTCTGGGCCGGATCTCCCGGGAGGAGAACTCCAGGCGATGAAAGGCCGCCGCCACCTTGGCGGCTTCCAGTCCTTCCTTCGCGAGCCTGGAGCAGGTGCCCAGAACCAGCTCCGTGATCGCGGCCGTGTGCTCCGCCTGGGTGCCCTTGAGTCCGACGGTGAAGTAGGTGTCCCGCTGATGGCTCGTGTAGCCGGAGTCCGTCAGTTCCTCGCCGAGCCTGCTGTCGATGAGCGCCCTTCGGAGCGGGGAGGCCGCATTCCCGAGCAGGTAATCGCTCAGGAGGTGCATGGAGAGGGTGGTGACCGCATCGGTGACCTCGTTCGCCCGAAAGGTGAGGACCACCGCCGATTTCTGTGCGGCCTCCTGATTCGGCCCGACAGGGTAGGGCACCGTCTCGAAAACGGGCCGGGTCCAACGGGGCTGAAGGGCAATGGCGGTGTCGACCTGGAGCCGGTCGAAACCGCTCAGGTACCTTTCGTCGAGAAATGCGAGGTGCTTTTCGGTCGGGATGTTGCCGTAAAGAAAGATCAGGCTGTTGGACGGGTGGTAGTAGGTCCTGTAGAAACGGGCGAACTGCTCGTAGGTGAGGTCGGGGATGGACTCGGGGTCCCCGCCGGACTCGAGCCCGTAAGCATTGTCCGGGAAAATCCCCCTTCCCGCCTTTCGCTCGATGATCCCGTCGAGGTCGGAGAAGGCCCCCTTCATCTCGTTGTAGACGATGCCCTTGACCGTCAGCGGGCTCTCCGGATTGCCGGGCTCGAAGAAGTCCAGATGGTGCCCCTCCTGCTTGAAGTGTTTCTCCGTGATCAGCGGGTGGAAGACGGCGTCGCAGTAGACGTCGGCGATGTTGAAGAAGTCCTTTTCGTTCATGCTGGCGCACGGGTAGACGGTCTTGTCCGGATAGGTCATGGCGTTCAGAAACGTGGCCACGCTCCTCTTGAGCAGCTCGACGAAGGGGTCCTTTACAGGGTACTTTTTCGAGCCGCACAGCACGGTGTGTTCCAGGATGTGCGGCAGGCCCGTGCTGTCCGGAGGAGGGGTTCGGAAGGCGATGGCGAAAAGGTTCTCCGGGTCCTCGTTGTGGAGGTGCAGGAGGCTCGCCCCGCTCTTCTCATGGAGCAGGAGGCAGGCCGAGGCGCGCAAATCCGGCAGGGGCGTCACGCTGCAGACGAGGAACCCGGCCCGTCTTTCTCCCGGGTGCAGACCGGGGGTGGGTATCGAGGGAGACATCCGAGCTCCTTTCTACAGCTCCGCGGTCTTTCCCTTGCGGCCGGGCGGCCTGCGGGCAGGCTTTCCGCCGGAATCCATGCCTCCCCGGGCCCGCGGCTCCGGGAGAAGCCCGTTGCCTTTTCCGTTGGCGTCCGTGGTCAGCCGGTTCTTCCCCGTCCGCTTGCTCTGATACATGAGCCTGTCGGCCCTCCGGACGACCGTATCGACCGTATCCTCCCGGCGCGCCACGGTGGCGCCGACCGATACGCTCACCCGGATCTTCTCGTCTGCCAAGGACAGATAGGAGTTGTCGACCAGGAGCCGAAACCGGTTTGCGATCACGGGCAGATCCTTGAACGACACGTTTTCGATCACGGCCACAAACTCCTCGCCGCCCCACCGGCCGAAGATGTCGAAGGGCCGGGCATTGCCTGCCAGGGTGCGCGCCACCATCTTGAGCACCTTGTCGCCCGCGTCGTGTCCGTACGTGTCGTTGATCCGCTTGAAATCGTCGATGTCGGCAAACAGAACGCCGAAGCCCCAGCCGTACCGGTGCATCTCCTCCAGCCGGTTGCTCAGATGCATCTCGATGTAGCGCCGGTTCGCCATGCGGGTCAGGGGGTCGATAAGGGCCATGGTCTCGAGTTCTTCGATTCGCTGGAGCATGTGGGCCTTTGCCGAGTTGTCGCTGAAGAGCTCGGCGGCTCCGATCACCTCCCCGCTCTCGTTCAGGATGGGGGTGACGCGAATGGAGACCGGGAGCCTGTACCCCTCCCGGTGATGGAGATACGCCTCGGACTTTGTGGGCCGGCCGGTCTCGATGCAGCTGGCGAGCGGGCACTGAGAGCCGCAAAGGCGCTCCCCCTCGTCGTTGATGTGGCTGAGCAGGTGATCGTGGCAGAATGCGCCCAGGACCTCCGACCGCCGGAATCCGGTAATCCTCTCGGCGGCCTTGTTCCAGTATGTGATCCTGCGGTCCCGGTCCACGAAGTAGATCCCGTCGTAGAGATTCTCGAGAATGCCTTCGTAGAACGACTCGGTCTTCTTCATGAGATGCGGCTCCTCGCTGATTTGAGGTCCGGCAAGCCTGGCAGAGTGCCCCTCGGTAAGATCTCTTATCCTATAACGCACTTTCACGCATGCTACAAGAGCATAACCGGTTTTCCTGGTCCTGCAAAGGGCCCCCGCTTACGGGGCGGCGTTGAGGTTTTCTGTTGCTCGGACTCATTCTTGACACATGGGTATTCTCTTTGTATACACAAATTTTGATCTTCTCTTGACCAAAACCATCCCTTTTCTGAGATAATTACTTGAAAAAGATGGAAGAAGCTGTTCACATTTCTGCCTGTAACATTGCCGGACCTTTCTGGTGAGATGAAGCAAGTCAACATATTCGAATACGACAACTACCGGGCCTATCTCAAGGACCTCTACACCTTTTGCAAGGAAACCAAGCCCCACTTCTCCTATCGATACTTTTCCCAAAAGGCGGGGTTCCGCTCCCCGAATTTCCTCAAGCTCGTGATCGAAGGGAAACGGAACCTCTCTCCCGAAAGCATCGAGAAATTCACCGGCGCTCTGAAGCTAGCCAGGAAGGAGGCCGAGTTCTTCCGGGTCCTGGTCCACCTGAACCAGGCACGCACCGTGGGAGAGAAGAAGATCTATGCCGAGCAGCTCATGCAGTTCCGGCCTTTCCGCTATATCCATCCCCTCAGGCAGGATCAGTATCGGTATTACGCAGAATGGCAGAACATTGCGATCCGGGAGTTGACCGTCCTGGCCGGCTTCTCGGAGGATCCCGCATGGATCGCAAAGAGCCTCCTGCCTCCCATCTCGCCCCAGCAGGCGCAAAAAGCGCTCGATCTGCTCCTGCAGCTGGGGCTTCTCAAGAGGGATGAATCCGGCCGTCTGATCCAGGCAGACGCCTTCATCTCCACCGGAGACGAGGTCACGTCCACCTCGGTCGCCAACTATCACCGCACCATGATCCGGATGGGGGCCGAGGCCCTGGACCGGTTTCCGGCGCAAGCCCGGGACATCTCCTCGGTCACGATGGCACTGTCGGAAAGAGGTTTCCAGGAGATCAAGGCATTGATCCAGCGATTTCGGAAGGAGTTGCTGGCCATCGCGAACCAGGATCAGGGCCCGGAAGGTGTCTTTCAGGTCAACTTCCAACTCTTTCCGCTCGCAAAGGGCGCCAAGAAGGAGCCGGGCCCATGAAAAGGTCACCCCTTGGCTTCTTGCTTTGCCTTCTCGGGTTGCTGGTTACGATCGGGACCGCCGGATGCGGCGGAACCGAGACCGGCAACCCCGGGGGTGGCGCCGGAAGAACGGACGACAACCCTGCCGTCGAGCTGGGCCGGGCGATCTGCGACAAACTCTTCTTCTGCTTTGGACCGGGGGCAAGCTTCACCAGGAAGGAGTGCGAGGAGTCGCTGGAGGCCAGCCGGACCCTGGCTCCCGCCTTCGGCGTCGACGATCAACCTCCTCCGGAGTATGCACAGGTGATCGATGAGGTGGAGCAGAGCGAGCTCACGGCCGACGAGCAGGCCCTGGAGGGGTGCCTGGCCGCCATCGGATTCCTGGAGTGTGAAGATTCGGCGGTTCAGGCGGTTGACCCGGAGGCGGGCTTCGCGGACGTGGAGGGAATGATTCCGGAGGAATTCTGCTCCGAGGTTTTCTAAGGTCCGGCTCAGCGAAGGCACCATGCCTTCGGGAAAAGGCTCCTGGCCCGTTCCCCCTTGCCCCGGTCGTCCGGGAGATAGAGCGCCATGCCGATGGCGATTCCCTGGTGCCGGACGAAAACATAACCGATGCCCGTGCAGGAACGCGCCTGATCCGGGTGCAGCGGGATGTCCTGGCGCCGAAGGTAGGCTCGAACCTGCCCGGCGTCGAGTTCGATCGCGTTGCGCGCGGCCATTGCCCCGAAGACCCGGGCCGCCGCAGTGGTAAGCTTGGGGAACCGCGTCTGTTTCCGCATGAACACGAGGCCCGTCGATTCCGGCTCCGGCCGGGAAGGCGGCTCGTGATCCCGGCTGACCACCCGCAGGTCCCGGGCGGTTTTCTGAAAGAAGCGAAAGGGAGAGAGGTCGTCCCGGGACATGCCGAACCTTTCCTCCAGAAGATCGAGCCAAGGGCCTGAGACCGGCCCTGTCGCCGGGCTGCATTTCTGCGGTCCGTCCGGAGGCTTCCGGCCTTCCCCCGTACCCGGGGATTCCGGCTCATCCCCACTGCATTGCGGATCGTCCCCTTCCTTCTTCTCGATCACCGTTACGAAGAAGCCCCCGGTGTCGTTCTGGTGGGGCCAGATCCGCATGGCAAACCGGAGGGATTCGTCGAAGCATTTCCCCTCCCATTCCTTCAGCCCCGCGGAGGCCTGTATCCCGTCCACCCCGGCGGGCACGAGGCGGACCCTGCCCGGACCCGTTTCACGCAGCAAGGCGTCCACCACGGCCTCGTTTTCCTCGGGTGCGTGCGTGCAAGTGGAATAGACAATCCGGCCTCCCGGTCTGCAGAGCTGGATTGCCTTCCGCAGCAGGGCCTTCTGTCCGCCGGACATCTTCCGGGACAGGCCGCCGGTCGGATCGAGGGCGAGTTCCGGGTTCTTGCGGACCGTGCCCTCGCAGGTGCAGGGGGCGTCCACGAGGATCCTGTCGAACAGGCCGGCTGCCTTCGGGTAATTGGCCCCGTCGTGAAGGGTCGTGCTCACGTTGACGATCCCCAGGCGGGTCGCCATGTGATGGATCGCGCGGATCCGGTGGTAGTCCCTGTCGTTCGCAATCACCGTGCCGCGGTTGCCCATGGCCACCGCAGCCTGGGCGGTCTTGTTTCCGGGCGCGGCACAGAGATCGAGCACCCTGTCGCCGCCCCGGGGGTCGAGAAGGAGGACCGGAAGCAGAGAGATTTCCTCCTGCACGTGGTAGAGTCCGGCCAGAAACCCCCAATGGTTGCCGGGCTTTTCTTCCTCGGCCCTCATCCGGAACCCGCCCGGGCGCCAGCCGAGGGGCTCGATCTGCAGCCCGTCCTCGGCGAGCAGGCGGGCAAGCCGGTCCGGGCAGACCCTCAGCGTGTTCGTCCAGATCGCGGCGGGCAGGGGTCTTTCCAGGGCCTGCCGGAAGGCATCCCAATCGTCGATGATGGGCCGGTATCTCAGAAAGGGCGTGATATCGATCGAATGGGCAGGCCGGTCTGCCATGATTCCCCGAATCCTTCTTTCTTTGGAACACGGTACCAGGAGGGAATTCTTTCTGTCCACTGCAGGCAGGCCCCTTTCGCCGGGTCCGCTGCAGCCTCCCGGAGGGGTTGACGCGGGTGAATCGGTGCTTTCCGAAAGGTATTGTGTTATCTTCGTCGCGCAGGGAACATGCCTTGACCCGTATGGTTTTCGGGTCCACGGTGTCGACGGGCGTGGTGAGCGCCTTGACGCAGGCTCACGCCCATCATGAGATGAGCGCCGACCAATAGGGCCTGGACCTTCCAGCAGACGAGCGACGACCGGCCGTGATTGGCATTCGCCTGGTTGCTCTTGACCCACGGACCTATGCTGCTTCTGGACAAGGCGATGGACCCACTGAGCAGAGAGAGCATCCCCTGTTCGTGTGGTCGACCGTGGCCTTGCGCTTAGCCTGGGGGGCAACCGTTAGGAGTTCGCAATGGATCTTGCCTATCTGGTGGCTTTCGGAAAGCGTCGCTTCCGGTGGGCCGTATCGATCGCAGCCCGGTCGTTGATCGAATGCGGAGGTTTTCGGGGCGAGGTTGTCATTCTGAGCGATCGGCAGGGAAGAGGCATCCGGGGTGTCAGTTGGAAAGTTGTAAAGGACCCGCGAGCGAGATTCCAGGCCAAGTGGATGAAACATGGGGTGCGGGAGATCATGGACTTACCTGGCTTCGATCGGGTACTGATGCTGGACTCGGATATCTTGGTGCGCCACCGCATCGACGGTCTGCTGGAACGCTGCGACGATAGAAGTGTTGTATGCACCAACGACATGGGGAACATGGTCGGTCAAGGAAGCTGCGGCCGGTGTCTGACCCCTGAGGAATTGACCAAATATGGCGCCACCATGCGGGGCGTGAACAGCGGTTTTCTCTTGGGCAAGGGTCGCGTGATGGACCGGGCTTTGCGGGTATGGCGAAATGTCCAAGAAGAATCGGAGGGGATCCCCGGAGAAGGCTTCGACCAGCCCGCACTGAACGCGGCCATAGTGCGCGGCTTGATACATGCCGATATGGTGCCCGGCCTGATGCTCTTCCCCCGCCGTGATCCGGACTCTCAGTGGGCGAGGCCGGATGCTCCCTTTGTTCATTTTCACGGTATCGATCGACATCTGAACCGATATCTGCGTATGAGAAAGATGTGGAAAGAGGTCCGCTTGAAGACGGAAGGATCGGCGATGACGACGGGTCGCATCGACCACGGCCATGGAACCTCCGTGCGGAAATCATATTTTGATCTTTGAAAAAGGGCTCCTTCCGGGTAACCTGAATTCATCTCAACACGGAAACCGCAAGCAGGAGCCTGGATATGGCACGAAGCGCGAGCCTTTTCCGTCGGCTCGGATTGACAATCCCCCCCCTGCTTGACATCTATTGAGCCCCGGGACAGGGACAAAACAGAATCGACAAGGAAGGCGCTATGTTTTTCTTGCCGGAGACCTGAAGAATCCTGCGTAACCGCTTGCAGCAAGTGCATCTCTTGATTATCCAGGCAGGCATGATTGGGGACGGGTCCACGGGAAGCAACGATATGCAGGAGGCTTTTCGACATGACAGAAGGCTCGGTCAAGGTTTTTCGCCTCGCCGGTATCGTTTCGGCGCTGGCGGCTTTGGTCTTTGCGGTTCTCTGGTTCACCGGTGCCTTTGAGACGGGCAAGATTCCCCCCGGCGAGAAGGACAGGCCGCCCGGGGTGAAGCCGCCCGCGATCCAGGGACAGGCGGTACGCGAGGACCGCCCGGCCTATTACGTGGCGGTCGGCACGATCCGCTCCCGCACCGAGGCGACCGTGGCTGCGCAGGCGTCGGGCCGCGTCACGAGTGTGAGGGTCAAGGCGGGCGACAGGGTGGAGCAGGGGGACCTGCTGGCAACGCTCGACAGCCAGGAGCTCGAGACGCGCGTGGGCCAGGCCAGGAGCGGCCTGGATGCGGCGAAGGCGGAGCTGGCCGATGCGGAACTCCATTACGGCCGGATCCGGCGCCTGCTTCCCGAGCGGGCGGCAACCCAGGTGCAGATGGATGGGGCCGAGGCGCGGCTGCGGCAGGCCAAGGCGGCCGTTGCAACCGCCGAGAAGAGGCTCGAAGAGGCACGGATCTTCCTCAATTACACCCAGGTGCGGGCCCCCACGGCGGGGGTCGTCTCCAGGCGTGAGGCGGACCCCGGCGACCTGGCGTATCCGGGGCGGCCGCTCGTCGTCATCCTCAACCCCCAGGGGCTTCGCCTGGAGGCCAGCGTGCGGGAGGGAATGATCGGTCGGGTGAAAGAAGACCAGAAGGTCGAGGTGGAATTGACCGCCCTCTCCAAAACCGTGGAGGGGGTTGTGGAAGAGATCGTTCCCTCTGCCGACCCGTTGAGCCGGAGCTTTCTCGTCAAGGTCGGGCTGCCTCCGATCGATGGGCTCCATTCCGGGATGTTCGGCCGCCTGCGCATCCGGTTGGAGGAACGTTCGACCGTTCTGATCCCGGCTGCCGCCGTTTCCAAGGTCGGGCAACTCAATACCGTGCGGGTGCTGAACGAGGGCAGGTGGATGAGGCGGTTCGTGACCCTGGGAGTGCGCGAGGGAGAACGGGTCGAGGTCCTCTCCGGGCTGGAGGGGGGAGAGACGATCGGCTGGGACGGAGTAGAGGCGTCCGAAAGGGCGGGGGAGGAGGGCGCCGATGAACGGTTCTGAAACCTGCCCGGTTCGAAACGGGGAAGCGGTCACGGGATTCATCCCGGCCATCGTCCGCAGATTCCTCTCCGGCCAGCTTTCGATCCTGCTCATGATTCTGGCCGTCACCCTGGGCGCGGCGGCCATCCTGCTCACGCCCCGCGAGGAGGAGCCCCAGATCGTCGTGCCCCTGGCGGATGTCTTCGTGAGCTTTCCCGGGGCGAGCGCCGAGGAGGTCGAAAAGCTCGTTGCTACGCCCCTGGAGCGGCTTCTCTGGCAGATCGACGGGGTCGAGTACGTCTACTCGGTTTCGAGCCGCGAGACGGCGATCGTGACCGTCCGCTTCTATGTCGGAGAGGACCGGGAGCGTTCTCTCGTCAAGCTCCACAACCGGATCGCGTCGCACATCGATGAGGCCCCTCCCGGCGTGTCCGGATGGGTGATCAAGCCGATCGAAATCGACGACGTGCCCATCGTGACGGTCGCCCTGTACTCCAAGGTCTACGACGACCACGTTCTACGCCGCATCGCGGACGAGGTGCGGGCCCGGCTCGACGGGGTCAAGAACATATCGAGGACGCGCGTGGTCGGAGGCAGGCCCCTGGAGGTCCGTGTGGAGCTTTCCTCGGAGGACGCCTCCGCGCGGGGCGTGACCTCACTGGAAGTCTATCAGGCGCTCGCAGCGGCGGACGCCTCCCTGACGGCCGGCGGGTTTTCCCGCGGCAACCGGACCTTCCAGGTGCACAGCGGTCCCTTCATCAGCTCTGCCGAGGATGTGGCGAGCCTGATCGTTGGCGTGCACCAGGGCGGGCCGGTGTACGTGCGGGACGTGGCACGGGTGCGCGAGGTGCCCCAAGAGGCCGCCCAGTACACGCGCATCGGCCTCGGTCCCGCAGGCCCCGGAGGAGGGAGCCTCGGAGAGACCTACCCGGCGGTCACCCTTGCCGTGGCCAAGAAGAAGGGGACGAATGCCGTTGCGGTGGCTGAGGAGGTGCTGCAACGCATCGAAGAGCTTCGACGAGAGGTCATCCCCACCGAGGTCGAGGTGATCACCACGCGCAACTACGGGGAGACGGCCGATGCCAAGGTCAATGATCTGCTAAAGTCCCTCCTGTTCGCCATGGTTACGGTCGTGGGGCTCCTCATGTTCACCATGGGATGGCGTGAGGGGCTCATCGTGGCCCTCGCCGTACCGATCAGCTTTGCCCTGGCCCTGTTCGTGAACTACATCTTCGGGTACACGATCAACCGGGTGACCCTGTTCGCGCTGATCCTGGCGCTCGGCCTGGTCGTCGACGACCCGATCACGAATGTGGACAACATCCAGCGTCATCTGCTTATGCGGCGGCGCAATCCCTTCGACGCGACGCTGGCCGCGGTCAAGGAAGTGCTGCCTCCGGTCATCATGTCCACGCTGACCATCATCGTCTCGTTCCTACCGATGTTCTTCATTACGGGCATGATGGGCCCCTACATGGAGCCCATGGCCATCAACGTGCCCTTGACCGTGAGCTTCTCGACCGTGGCGGCCCTTTCGATCGTGCCGTGGGCGGCGTACCAGCTACTCAAGGGAAAGGCCTCCGCGGGGGCGGGAGAAGGGATGGGGGGGCAAAAGGACGCCACCCCTTCCTGGATTCGCGCCTTCTACCGGCGCCTCCTCGGGCCCTTCCTCAAACGGCGGGCCATGCGGGTGGGGCTGGTTCTGCTGATCCTGCTTCTTTTGGGGGCCTCGGGGGTCCTGGTCGTCACCCGGCAAGTTCCGATGAAGATGCTCCCCTTCGACAACAAGAACGAGTTGCAGCTCGTGATCGACATGCCCGAGGGGACCACCCTGGAGACTACGGATGCTGTGGTGCGGGCCTTCGAAGAGGAACTCTTCACCGTGGCCGAGTTGGAGCACTTCGAGAGCTTTGTCGGCACCCACAGCCCGATCGACTTCAACGGGCTCGTGCGACACTACTACTTCCGCCGGGCGGGGCACCAGGCGGACATCCGGATCGGCCTGGCTCCGAAGGAGAAACGGGTGCAGCAGAGCCACGAGATCAGTCTGCGGATTCGCGAGAGGCTCACGGCGGTCGCGGAGCGGTGCGGTGCGAGCCTGAGCATCGTGGAGTCGCCGCCCGGCCCGCCTGTCATCGCCACGATCACGACGGAATTGTACGGGCCGCCGGAGCTGCCCTACCAAGAGCTGATCGACGCGTCGCACGCGGTGATCGCCCGCATGCAAGAAGAACCGGGCGTGGTCGACATCGACCACACGGCCGAGGCGCCGCATGTACGGATCGACTACGTGCTCGACAAGGAAAAGGCGGGTCTTCACGGGATCCGGACGGATTTGGTGGTGAAGACCCTCCGGCTGGCCCTGGAGGGAGGGCAGCCGGCAACTGTCCACAAGATTGGAGAGCGCAGCCCCATGGCCGTGCGCCTTCAGCTTCCGAGAGCGCAGCGGTCCGGCATCGCGGAACTGGGAGGCATCCGGGTCAAGGGCATGCAGGGCGAGTTGGTGGAGTTGGACGAGATCGGCGAGTTTCGAAAGGTCCCCAACGACCAGCCGATCTTCCACAAGAACCTCGAGCGTGTCGTTTACGTGTTTGCCGAGATGGCGGGCAGGGCGCCTGCCGAGGCGATCCTCGACCTCGCCTCCCACTTCAAGAAGAACCCGCCTCCGAACGGCATCCGGCTCGAGTGGGCCGGCGAGGGCGAGTGGGATATCACGATCAGCGTCTTCCGCGACCTCGGGCTGGCCTTCGGGGCCGCGATGATCGGAATTTACATCCTGCTGGTGATGCAGACGACCTCTTTCCTTCTGCCCCTCGTAATCATGACCTCCATTCCCTTGACCGCGATCGGGATCGTGCCGGGATTCTGGCTCCTCAACCTTATCACCGGGGAGATGATCGGCTCCTTTCCGAATCCGGTGTTCTTTACGGCCACCGGGATGATCGGTATGATCGCCCTCGGAGGAATCGTGGTCCGCAACTCGATCGTGCTGATCGAGTTCATCCAGGATTCCCTGCGGGAGGGTACGCCCGTGCGCGAGGCGATTCTCGAGTGCGGGGCGGTCCGGATGCGCCCGATCCTGCTGACGGCGGCCACCACCGCTCTCGGGGCGTGGCCCATCACGCTGGACCCGATCTTCTCGGGACTGGCCTGGGCCCTGATCTTCGGGCTCTTGGCATCCACCGCCTTTACGCTGGTCGTGGTTCCCGTCACCTATTATGTGATCTACGGCCGGCGCCTGGAGGCGGCAGAGGGCGAAGGCGGACAGGCGGGAGTGTGAAGGCTGCACCGGAACGACAACGATGCATGCAGACAGGGAGGTCGGGAATGGACGTCTTGGAGGCACTGCGGAAAAGGAAGAGCATACGGGGGTTCAAGCCGGAGCCGGTCCCGCGGGAGATTATCGAGAAGGTCCTCGAGGCGGCGTGCCGGGCCCCGTCGGCCCTGAATACCCAGCCCTGGGAGTTCTTCGTGGTGGGCGGAGATGTGCTTCGGGAGGTGTGCCGCGAGAACGTCAGGCTCCTGCGATCGGGCGCGCCCCTGGAACTCGAGGTGGCGGAGTCCGCTTTTCCGCGGGACAGCGTCTATAGAAAACGGCAGGTCGAACTGGCCAAGCAGCTCTTCCGGCTGATGGGTATCGGACGCGAAGACGAAGAGAAAAGGGCGGCATGGACCGAGCGGGGGTTCCGCCACTTCGATGCGCCTGCCGCGATCATCATCGTTCAGGACGGTTCCCTGACCGGGGACGGCCCCCTGTTCGACATGGGGTCGATCACGCAGAGCATCTGCCTGGCTGCGTTGAACTTCGGTCTCGGCACCTGCATCGCGAGGCAGGGGGTCTTCTATCCGGCCGTGCTCCGGAGGGCGGTCGGTATTCCCGAATCCAAGCGGATCGTGATCGGGATCGCCATCGGCTTCCCGGACTGGGATTTTCCGGCCAACGCGGTGGAGACCGAACGGGAGGCTCTCGATGCGGTCACGACCTGGGTCGGGTTCGACTGATCGCAGCCGAAAGTTGACGGAGACGAAAGAAACCCGCAGGTTCCGCAGGTCGCGGCGGCCGGGAAGGGAACGGGTCGTATGACGGCGAAAGAGGGTCGGGCACGGACCCTGTATGACAAGATCTGGGACGAACACGTCGTCCTCGATGACGGTATCCAGGCCCCCCTGCTCTATGTGGACCGCCACCTGATCCACGAGGTGACCTCTCCTCAGGCCTTCGAGGGTCTGCGGGTGGCGGGTCGTACGGTGAGGAGAAAAGATCTCACATATGCCGTGATGGACCACAATGTCCCCACCCATACGCGGGACATGCAGGCGGCAGAACCCCTTTCACGACTTCAGATGCAGACTCTCGCCGCGAACTGCGAGCAATACGGAATCCGTCTGTTCGATCTCGGGCACCCTTGTCAGGGAATCGTTCACATCATCGGGCCTGAACTCGGAATCACCCTTCCGGGCACGGTCATCGTCTGCGGGGATTCGCACACGAGCACCCACGGCGCCTTTGGCGCCCTGGCCTTCGGGATCGGCACGAGCGAGGTGGAGCATGTGCTGGCCACGCAGACGCTGCGCCAGTACAAGGCGGGCAATATGCTCGTCCGGGTGGAGGGCAGGCTGAGCCGAGGCGTGTTCGCAAAAGATATGATTCTGGCGCTCATCGGGGCGATCGGCACCCGGGGCGGACAGGGGTTCGTGATCGAGTACGCGGGCGAGGCGATCCGGTCTCTGTCCATGGAAGGGCGGATGACGGTCTGCAACATGAGCATCGAAGCGGGCGCGAGGGCGGGGATGGTGGCTCCGGACGAGAAGACCTTCGAATACCTGCGGGGAAGGCAGTGTTCTCCGGAAGGTTCCTTGTTCGAGGAGGCGGTGGCATGGTGGAAAACCCTGGCCTCGGATTCCGGAGCGAGCTTCGACAAGCAATGGAGGCTGAACGCCGCCGAGATCGCCCCGCAGGTGACGTGGGGTACCCATCCGGGCATGGTGACGGACATCCAGGGGGTCGTGCCGGACCCGGGGATGTACGAGAATCCGGCCGAAAGGGATGAGGCCCGGCGGGCCCTTGCCTACATGGGGCTCGAGCCGGGAACGAGGATGACCGACATCCGAGTGGACAAGGTCTTCATCGGGTCCTGCACGAACGGCAGGATCGAGGATCTGCGCGCCGCGGCGGATTTCGTCCGGGGCAAGAGGGTGCATCCTTCGGTGTCCGGCATGGTGGTTCCCGGATCCGAGGCGGTGCGCCGGAAGGCCGAGGCGGAGGGCCTGGCCGACGTGTTTCGGGAGGCCGGGTTTGCGTGGAGGTTCGCCGGGTGCTCGATGTGTCTCGGAATGAACGAAGACGTTCTCAAACCCGGGGAACGCTGCGCGTCCACGTCCAACCGGAACTTCGAAGGCAGACAGGGGAAGGGCGCGAGGACCCACCTGGTCAGCCCCGTCATGGCCGCCGCGGCCGCCCTCGCCGGGCGCTTCGTGGACGTCCGGGAGTCCTTATAGACTGTTTCCCACGAGGAGGGCATCTTGGAACCCATACGAATCCACGAGGGAATCGTCGTTCCTCTCGACCGGTCGAACGTGGACACGGATCAGATCATCCCGAAACAATTTCTCAAGAAGATTACGAAGACCGGCTTCGGAATCCATCTGTTTCACGATTGGCGATACCTCGACCAAGCCGGAAAGGCCAAGAACCCCGATTTTTCGCTGAACCAGGCGCGATACAAGGGGGCGAGCATCCTTCTGACCCGGGACAATTTCGGCTGCGGATCGAGCCGGGAGCATGCCCCCTGGGCGCTTGCCGACTTCGGCATCCGTGTGGTGATCGCACCCTCCTTCGCGGACATTTTCTTCAACAACTGCTGCAAGAACGGCATCCTTCCCGTGATCCTCGGGCAGGAGGAAATCGGCAGGCTCTTTCAATATGTGGAAGAGAACGAAGGCGCCAGGCTCACCGTGGACCTGGATGTCCAGGAGGTGAGGGCTGCGGACGGCAGTCGGTATGTCTTCAGCGGAATCGATCCGTTTCGAAAGCAATGCCTCATGAACGGCTGGGACGAAATCGAACTCACCCTCCAGCATGAAAGAGAGATTCGAGCCTTTGAGGCCCGGCACGAGTCCGCCCACCCGTTCCTTTTCCCGCAGGGGTGATTCCTTTACGGGCGGCCTCCCGCTGCGGCTCTCACGCCGGAGGAGAAGGGCCCCCACCCGTCTTCGGAAGGCTTGCACCCCTGAACGATCTCGATGAAGTGCATGTGGAAGCGGGGATCCCGGGTGAGCTCGGGATGGAAGGTGAGCCCGAGGATTTTTCCCTGCCGCACGGCAACGGGCTCCCCGCCGTGCGAGGCGAGCACGGAGACTGCCTGGCCGACCCGGACGATGCGAGGCGCGCGAATGAAGATCGCGCGGAACGGCTCCGCGGGGCCGCCGCCGGCGGAGAGACAGGGGACGGCCAGGGAGGTTTCGAAGCTGAAGACCTGGCGTCCGTAAGCGTTCCGGCGCACGTCGACGTCCAGAACCTCGAGCGAGGAGCCCGACTCACCGTCGATCCGCTTCGCGAGCAGGATGAGGCCCGCGCAGGTGGCCAGGACCGGGATGCCCTGCCTGGCGAGCCTTGCCAGGGGATCCCAGAGCCCGTAAGATCGGGCCAGCTTCCTCTGTGACGTGGTCTCGCCTCCCGGCAAAACAAGACCGTCGCATCCGAAAAGCTCTTCGGGCAGCCGGATTTCCGCGGTCCGGACACCGAGCCTTTCCAGTACTTCCTCATGCTCGCGGAACGCCCCTTGCAGGGCGAGGACTCCGATCTTCATGTTCGCTTCGGTCTTTTCCGGAGGGATTCTCTGGAAGGGGGCATTGCCTCCGGCTACCAGCCCCTGACGGCCAGCCGCTCCGCGTCCGGCAGCTCCGAGACCTGCCTGCCCCGCATGGCCGATCCCAATCCCCTGGAAACCTTGGCAATCCGGGCAGGGTCCTTGAAGTGCGTGGTTGCCTCCACGACGGCCTTGGCGCGGACGGCGGGATTCTCCGACTTGAAGATCCCGGAGCCCACGAAGACGCCGTCCGCTCCGAGCTGCATCATCAGGGCGGCATCCGCAGGGGTGGCGATGCCGCCGGCCGCAAAGTTGACCACCGGAAGGCCTCCGGCCCGGGCAACTTCGATCACCAGCTGCACCGGGGCCTGAAGCTCCTTGGCCGCGGCGTAAAGTTCGTCCGGCCGCAGGGACTTCACCCATCGGATCTGTTCCTGGACCCTTCGCATGTGCCGAACCGCCTCCACGATGTCGCCGGAGCCGGCCTCCCCTTTCGTCCGGATCATGGCGGCACCCTCGGAGATCCTTCGGAGGGCCTCGCCCAGGTCCCTGCATCCGCAGACGAAGGGGACCTTGAAGCCGTGCTTGTCGATGTGGTTCTTCTCGTCCGCCGGGGTCAGCACCTCGGACTCGTCGATGTAGTCGATCTCCAGGGCCTCGAGGACCTGTGCCTCGACGAAGTGCCCGATTCTTGCCTTGGCCATGACCGGGATCGTGACCGCTTCCTGGATTCGCACGATCACCTCCGGGTCGGCCATTCGGGCGACCCCTCCCTCGGCCCGGATGTCGGCGGGCACCCTCTCGAGGGCCATGACCGCGCAGGCCCCGGCGTCCTCCGCAATCCGTGCCTGCTCAGGGGTCGTCACATCCATGATGACGCCGCCCTTGAGCATTTGGGCCAGGCCTTTCTTCGCTTCCCAGGTTCCTCGCTCTTCTGCCATGGTATTCTCACCATCCTTGTACTGAAAAACGTGTCGAGGACGAACGAACGCGGGCGACGAGCCGCCCCGCCCTCCATAGGTAACAGATGGGTTGCATTTTTTCAATACAGAGGAGGGCCCGCTAGAGCCAGTAAAGGAATTTCCGGCACTTGGGACAGACCTCGAGTCCCTCGTTCCGGTGGGACTCCTGCACGAACAGGGTGGGAAGCTGGAGGAAGCACCCGTAGCAGACCCCGTCGTTGACCGGCGCGATGGCCCGGCCGTATTTTGCAAAGAGGCGGTCGTAGTGGCGCAGCGTCTCCGGGGAGAGTTGCTCGCGCAGTTTGTCGTGTGCCTGCTGGAGGGAGGTCAGATTGCGGAGAACAAACCCCATGTCTCTCTCTTCGCTCGCGTATTTCTCCTCTGTTGCGTCACGGATCATGATGTCCAGGTCATGGAGTTTGATCAACAGCTCGAGCTCAGGGTTCATGCATCGGGTTCCTTTTGGGAATCGGTTCCGGGAAGAGGGCGTCGGGCAACGCATCGCCTGCTCGGCGGGCGAAGGTCTCGTTCCGCGTTCTTGCGAATCAGGGGAGTCGGATCCACAGAAGTCTTCGAATCTACGAGCAAATCTTCTCCAGAAACTCCAGACATTGCTCAGGCGTCTCGGCGTTTCTCAGTTGTTCGATGTTCTTCGGTTCGCTTGCAAGCTTGGCGATACTGCCAAGGAGCGGAAGGTACTGGTTGGATACCTCTCGATGGGGAGCGATGATCAGAAAGAAGACGTACACCTTCTTCCTGTCAAGGGCCTGGAAGTAGACCCCTTTCTTCGAAAGCCCGCAGACGAGATGAAGGCGGTTGACGATCAGGGATCGACCGTGCGGGATGGCTACGCCTTCTCCAAGGCCCGTGGAGCCGAGGGATTCCCGCTGGAGGACCATGTCCAGGAGGATGGGCCTGTGTTCCTCCCTTACGTCCAGCATCCAGACGAGTTCTTTGAGTACCTCTTCCTTGGTGGACGACTGAAGGTTCAGATTGATAAGATTCGGGCTGAGAAAATCCGATGGCTTCATTGCGCGGGTGCCTTTCCTGAGAGCTTTCTATAACAGATCCTCTTGCCAAACTCAAGATGAGTTGCGGATAGAGGGTGCGGCGGCCGCCGTGCCGGTGCCTCCTGCGGTCAGGGTTCCGGCCGGCGGTGTGGATCGCAAAGAGGCGGTTCGGACATGGGGACACGGGGAAAGAAACGTCTGATCTGGCCCGGGCTCTTCCTTCTGACAGGGGGGCTCCTCACGGGCATTTCCGCTGCCGAGGACCCTGGTGGAGGAGTCACGCCGGTCGGAGACGGGCCCGAGGCGCTGTTTCGGCAGGGGATCGCTTCCTATCGGGAGGGATGCTACGCGGAGGCGATCGCCCACCTGGAAGCATCGCTGGCGACATCCCCTACATGGGCGGAGTACGCCCACTTCTACCTCCTCGATTCCCATGGGAGGTCGGGGCACGGGGCCGAGACCCTCGGGCTGTGCAAGGCCTTCCGGCAGCGCTACCCGAATAGCGTCCTCGAAGGCAGGGTTGCGCGGATCGAGGCCGAGGCGTACCGCAGGCTTTCGGACCCCCGGCTCGCGTCCCGGGCCTACGAGGCCGTTCTCAGGAAGGAGGAGGACGCCAAGGTGCGTCTGCAATACGGGGAGGTCCTGGAGGAATTGGGCAGGCGTTCCGATGCCTATGCGAACTACCAGAGGATCCGAAGGAAGTGGCCGACTTCCCCGGAAGGCCGGACGGCCAAGGCGCGTGCGAGGAAGATCCTCTACGAGCACCCGGAATCGGTCGGGTCCGCCTCGAGGGTGTCCTACCTGAGGGATGAGGCAAGCCTCTGCTTCAAGGAGAGAGCCTACGGCGAGGCCGTGTCCCTTTACGAGGAGCTTCAGGGGTTGGCGCCTTCTCAAGAAGAGCGGGACCGGGCGTTTCTTCATCAGGTTCTCGCGCACGCGGCGCTGGGAAGACCGGAAACGGCGCACGGCGTGCTGCGAACCTGGATGCAGGACCACCCGGCGTCCAAGGCGATCCCGGAGGCGCTTCTCGAGGTGGGAAGAGGCTACTGGAGGAGCAACCGGAACCGGGAGGCCCTCCCCGTTCTCACGCAACTTCTCGAGGGGTACACCGACACCGGCGAGGCCGCTCGTGGGGCCTTCATCCTGGGCCGCGTCCACTTCGAAGAGGGAGACCTGGAGAACGCGATCCGCCAGTTCCGGGAGACGAGGTTCCTCTATCCTGACACGGAGTGGGAAGAGGAGGCGGCCTGGGGCGAGGCGTGGTGCTATTATCTGCTCGGCAGGTACGATGTCTGCGCAGAGCACTTGAACTCGTGCATTCTTGAGAATGTCTGGGACTTGAGCGTTCCGCGCGCCCTGTACTGGCAGGCCCGGTGCCTGGAGAGGGCGGGAAGGCCTTGGGAGAGCAGGCCGATCTACGAAAGAACCCGGGACGGTTATCCCGAGAGCTACTACAGCCTGTTGGCGCAATGGCGGCTTTCGGGCAAGCCCTTGGCGGAGGTTATCGCTTCCGGCGCGGAGGGGCCCGGCAGGGAAGAGGACGGATCGATGAGGCCCGGCCCCTTCGAGAAGCTGGGGGATCCGACCGTGCCGCTGCTTCTTGACGCGGGGCTTCGAAAGGATGCCGCCGAAAGGCTCGACTGGTTGCGGCGCGGCGTGAAAAGCAAGGCGATGGCGCCCGAGGACTGGGTCGAGGCCTACTGCCTGGCCGGAGACGTCCTGAAGGGATGGACCCTTGCCGGGCGCAAAGGGTTGTTCCATGCACGCCTGCGGGCGTGGCTTTCCGGTCGGGACCCGAAGGCTCGGCGCTTCCTTCGCCTGCTCTATCCGCTTCCGTCCGAGTACGACATCCGGGAAAACGCCGGGCAGAGGGGGCTGGACCCGCTTCTCGTGGCCGGGTTGATCCATCAGGAGAGTGTCTTTATGGCGGATGCGGTCTCACCGGCCGGTGCGATCGGCCTGATGCAGATCATGCCCGCGACGGGAAGACACGTGGCGGCGAAGGTCGGGCTCGAGAACTTCCGTGCGGAGTCCCTTTACGAACCGGAGGTGAACCTTGCGATCGGCACCGCATACCTTCAGGGCCTCGCGGGCCGGTACGACCGGGACTGGCCCAGGGTTTTCGCCGCTTACAACGCCGGCCCGGCGGCCGTGGAGAGATGGACGGCTCTCATGCCCCTGGCGGACACGGACGAGTTCGTCGAGGGCATTCGGTACAAAGAGACCCGGCTCTATGTGAAGAAAGTTCTCTTCAACTGGGCCCTCTACCACCGCATGTATGGCGCGGTCCGGGGCCCGGAGGCCGCCCGGGAAGGGCGTCCGGCGGAGCCGGGGCCGGCCGGCTGATCGGCACCCTTCCCCGGCCGTTCCCGGGTCCCGGTTGATTTGACAGATCCGGCACAATCTTCTAAGGTTAGCCCGGTCCCCCCGAGCAGAAGGTTTCCCTTGACGGAAAAAGCCGCGACGACGGAAAAGAAGAAGACGCGATCCCGTCGAGTCTCCCAGAAGGAGCGAGACCGCCTGATCGAGAAGTACGCTCCCATGATCAAGCATCTGGCCCTTCGGATCGCCATGCGCCTGCCGAGCCACATCGAGCTGGAGGATCTGATCAACTCCGGGGTGATCGGGTTGATGGACGCCATCGAGAAGTTCGACCCGGAGAAGGGGGTCCGCTTCGAGACCTATGCCGAATTCAGGATTCGAGGCGCGATCCTGGACGAGCTTCGAGCCCAGGACTGGGTCTCCCGTTCCGTCAGACAAAAGGCCAATCAGTTGAGCCGCGCCTATGCCGAACTCGAGCAGAAGCTCGGCAGGGCGGCCACGGACGAAGAGGTCATGACCCAGCTCGGGCTTGATCGGGATTCCTTCTACAAGCTGGTCGACCGGGTCCGCTCCATTTCGCTCATCAACTGGGAAGAAATCACCGGGCGGGAGAAGCTCGATGGGACCACGGGCGAAATCCCCTCGGATTTTTGGAAGGGGACCGACCCGTTCCGGGACCTGAACATACGGAGGGTGCGGCAGGTCCTTCAGAACGCCATCGAGGTTCTTCCGGAGAAAGAGAGGATCGTGGTCTCTCTTTACTACTACGCCGACCTGAACATGAAGGAGATCGGCGAAGTGCTGGACATCACGGAATCTCGCATCTCCCAGATCCACACGAAGGCCGTGCTCAGGCTCCGGGGCAAGATCCTCAACGCATTCTCCTAGACCGGATGCTATAGACCCCTGCGCCCTCCGGGAGGACGGTTCTCCACGGCCATCCGAACAGCCCCCCCAAGGTCACCTAAGGCCCTGTGCCTGTTACGAAAATGAAACCTCTGCGAGCTAATGCGCGGCGGCCGAACATCCGATCTCCATTGGTAGGCAAGGGCCATCAGCGATCCCGGACACGGTCCGGCTCCGATGCTGGCTCAAAGGACCGCCGATGACCGGGCGGCAAGACTTGGGAGGGCTCGACATCAAGACGCTTCAGGCATCCTTCCACCGGGTTCGCGAATACGTCCGGCGCTCACCCGACATACGGTGCGAAAAGGTCAGGGAGATGCGCCGCAGGATTTCCTCCGGTTCCTGGAATCCGAAGAGCACGCGCATCGCGGAGAGAATCCTTCACGAGCATTTGTGGGAGCCATGAATCCCCGGGCCGGCCCGGCCCCTGTCCCGACCCCTTGCGGAAATCCGCTTCCACCCGTCTCCCCCCCACCAGTGCTCCTCACATGAAGACCTTCTCCAGTTCCTCCAGCAAGGCCTTCTCTTGCGGGGTAACGGATGCAATCCCCAGAAAGCCCCCTGCAGCCTTCGCGATCTCTCTGGACTCTCCCAGTATCCTCTCGCGCACGAGGACCTTTTCGGAATTCGTCAGTTGCTCCCAGACGGCTCTCGCGTACTTCTTCCATGCGTCCATCAACTTCGCGTGGGGTTTCTCCTTGAGCCAAGCCTCGAGCATTGTGTAGCTGGCGCTGCCGGGCTTCACCCCGCGCTCGGAGGCGGCCTTCAGGATGGCCTCTCGCTCCTTGTCATCCAGACTTCCGTCCGCCCAGCAAACCGCGGCCAGGGGAACGAGCGAAAGCGCCAATACGGACTCGGGCCCCACGCCCAGTTGGATCAGATGGTCGATAAGAGCCGGGTCCTTGACCTTGATCACGTCGCCGAGGGCCCTGCGCGCCTCCTCGGCTTTCGCCTTCTCCCGCAGCTCGCGGAGCAAGCGCTCGTTCTCTTGCGCAAAAAACGCCTCTTCCAGATCCTTGGCTTGCTTCTTCAACAAGTGCTCATCCTTCATGCCCCGTTTCCTCCCCTGTCTGGTGTGGTGCTCCATCCTCTTGCCGGGATGTCCGCATCGACGGACTGCCTTCGATGTTTCGAACCCGGTGCCGGCTAAGGCACCCCTTGCTTCCGGACGAGCCGCCGGAGGCTCGCCAGTTCACGAAGCGCGGCTTCGGCCTCCTCCTCGGTCAACGTCGCAAGCCCGCAGCTCGGAGTCAGCAGCAGGTTCCTTTGCAGCAAGTCCTTCGAGATTCCCAGCCCGGCGAGCCCGTCGATCCCCTGCCCGAGCCTCCTGAGAAGTTCCTCCGGACGAGGCCTGACCCCGAGGCTCTGGCTGGGAACGATGCCCCAGGCCAGATAGCCGCCGCGCTCCAGGAACCCGCAGATGGCCTCTGCGTAGAGGCCGACCGAGTCCGGGTAGACGTAGGCGTCGAAGTTGATGATGTCCACCCCTGCCTCCACGAGGAGGCTCCAGTCCGTGTTCCCGCAGCAATGGCTTCCCGCCAGGACTCCCTGGGCCTGGATGGCCGAGAAGATTTCCTGCAGGATACCGACAGCCGTTTCCCGGCCCAGGTTGACATAGGCGGAAGAGCCGAAGGCCGCAAGGACCGGTTCGTCCACGAAAAGGATGCGCTGTCGGCCCCAGGATTCGAGGCGGGACATCTGCCAGACGGCCTTCAGAAGGATCCCCTTTCGGACGACATCCTCGAGGGTTTCGTCGAAAAGCGCCGGCAGCCCCTTCTCGTCCAGGACGGACAGCCCGAAGGTCAGAGGCCCTGTGACCTGTCCCTTGACGAAGGGAAACGCCGCGCCGGACGTCTTGGCTGCGAATCTTTCCTCCAGGACGTACAGGCCTTTCGCATAGGAAGCGGAAAGAGCAAACGGACCGAGGTCGCCGGTCTGCTCGGCACGCATGACCTCCTCATAGAATCGGGTGAGTTCTTCGGTGCAGTCTTCCGGCCGGAGAAAATAGACCCGCTTCCTCTCCCGGTCGATCCGGATACAGGGAAAACCCTCGGAGAACTGGGGCGTCATGTTCTCCTGGAAGCCCAGGGCCGGAAGCTGAGGCCAACAGGGAGCCTCCGGGCAGGCCTCGATGATCCGATCGAGAGCCATGCCGGCGTCCCGGTGCGGCATGCTGCCGATCGCGAGCGTCAGGCCGGCAGGCAACCTGCGGTCCGGGGAGGCGGTTGCACGGATCCTGGCGGGGGGTTCGGTTCCCAAGGATGCACCTCCTGCGCGACACGGGTGGGCGCGAAGCCCGTTTCCGCGCTTCGGCCCTCGCGGCGGGTCAGTCCGACGGGGGTCCGCTTCCTTCCCCCCCCTCCTGCTCCCCCTCTTCACCGAAGAAGTCCCGGAGGCCGGTGGCAAGCTGCCACAGGCGCTCGTCGACCCGCCCGTTCAGGCTTGCCTGCGGATAGCGGCCCGTGTCGTCCAACTGTCCTGCCGGAAGGCCTGTCAGGATCTCCAGGGCCTGGTCCACCGTCCGGACCGCGAAGATTCTGAACAGACCCTCTTCGGCCGCGCGGACGATCTTGGCGGGCAGCATCAGGTCCTCCACGTTGCCGGCCGGGATGATGACCCCCTGATCGCCCGTCAGGCCCCGATGCTGGCAGATATCGAAGAAGCCGAGGATCTTCTCGTTTACGCACCCGACCGGCTGAACCTCTCCATTCTGGCTGATCGAGCCTGTGACGGCAATGCCCTGCCGGATCGGGACGTCCGCCAGGCTGGAAAGCAGGGCGCAGATCTCTCCCAGGGAGGCGCTGTCTCCGTCGATCTCGGCATAGAACTGCTCAATGCAGAGGCTGGCCCCCAGCGTGAGCGGCTTGTCCTGGGCGAACCGGGTCCTCAAAAACCCGCAAAGGATGAGCACGCCCTTGTCATGGATCCTGCCGCTCAGGTTGACCTCCCGTTCGATGTTGATGACCCCGGAGCGACCCATTCCGGTTTGGGCGGTGATGCGACAGGGCTTGCCGAACAGATAGTCCTCGGTCTCGTAAAGGGCGAGCCCGTTGACCTGGCCGACCTGAGCCCCGTCGGTGCGTATGAGCACCGACCCATCCCGTATCATTTCATCGAGCTGTTCCTCCGTCAGGTTTCTCCGATACCTTCTTTCCTCCTGGGCCTGCTCCACATGGCGATCCGCCACCGACGGGCTTCCTTCCCGCAGGGCAAGGTGGGAGGCCTCCCGCAGGATATCCGCCAGAGCGGTCCAGCGCGTCGAAAGCTTGGTCTTCCTGCCCGCCAGTTCGGCGCCCGCATCAATGAACGAGGCCGCCCCGGTCGGGTGGAAGGGAAGCAGCCCCTCGGCCTTGCACATGTGCCTCAGGAAGCAGAGATAGCCCTCGATGCCCTTCTCGTCCCGGTCCATCTGGGTGTCCAGGTAGGCCCGGACGGTGAAAAGCTCGCCGAAGGAGGGGTCCCTTCCGCAGAACTCCTCATAGAGATCTTCGTCGCCCCAGGCCACGAGCCTCGCCTTGAGCGGGATCGGGTCGGGCTTCAAGAGGCCTGTCGTTCCCCCAAAGGGATGTTCCTGGGCGGGGATCTCGAGCTGTTCGTAGCGGAGCGTGCGCTTCAGGTGTCTCCAGACGTCCGGTTCGGCAGCCACTTCCTCAAAGTCGAGCACCAGGAATCCCCCCTGTGCCCGTAACAGAGAGCCGGCCTGCAGCAGGATGCGATCCGGCCCGGACCGGGGAGATCCTCTCGGGTCGCGGACCGCGCAACCGAACAGGTTGCCGAGTGTAGGGTTCGGCTCGAAGACGATCGGAACCGGGTCCCCGCCGGCTTCGCGCATCAGGTGGGGCCGATACGCGGAGAGGCGCTCCGACTCGTCAATCAGACGTTCCATGCCTGAGGCGCCGTTCCCTCGGGGGCTCGAAAGTGCCATGAGATCGGCTGCCCGCCTCACGTGTCCGACCAGTGCCCGATGAAGGGCCTCGAGATATTCCAGTGCCTTCGGGTCGAATCCCGCGCCTCGGATCTCCTCCGTACGGGCGGCCCGCCAGTCATCGGCCTTCCTCTTCCAGACGTCCCGCTCTGCTGCGTCCAAGGACGGTTCCGCCTCCCGGGCGCATTGGAGGGCCAGTTCCCGAATCTGTTCCTGGCAGGCGCGGATGGACTCTTCCACACAATCGAGGAACACCCGCCCATGCCCGGCGCGTAACGGAACCCAAAGGGGACGTTCGGGCTCCGTGTTCGCCGGGACGACGGAGACATAGTCTCTCAGTTCCGCCAGGGGTCTTCCGTGTCGCCTTAGGGCGGATTCTATGATAGCCTTTCGGGCTGTACCGGTCGGGCCGCAGAGAAAGATGTGCCCGGCATTGCGCATCTGGATCCCCAGGGCCAAGGCCTTTTCCGCCCTGGGCTGGTGTCGGGAGAAAGGAGACGCATCGTCCGGGCCGCCGTCCAGACGGAGCCGGGGCGGGTCCGTGTGCATACGGAGCTGATCAGGAGGCAGGGGGGCATGGCTTACCACGGCAAGCGGTGCATGCAAGGGGGTGGATCTTTCCATCGGAGTGATTCCCCGTTCCGGGCATTCGACTCAGCTTGGGAGCGTGAGCGCGCTCGTTGAGGTTTCTTCAAACAAATAAGAATAGGGTCTCTTCAAACAAATAAAGATAGCACACGGGAGTGAAAAAGACGAAAACACAAGCGGTCATGTCATATCATGCGGTTCTTGCGAAGCCAGTTCACCGTCTTGTCGAGGGTCGCCTTGAGGGGGGTCCAGGTCAGACCGAGCTGGAGGGTGGCCTTTTCCGACGAGAGAAAAAGGTCCAGATAGGTCCTCTTGACGACCGATAGGGAGGGAATCGAGGGAACGGCCTTTCCGAAGATCTTCGCAAAGGAGTCGGAAAGCCATCCCATCACGAGCGCGGAAACGCGAGGCATGGGGATGGAGACCGGATGGAAGCCGGTGATGGTGTAAAGGAGATCCAGCAGAAGGTGATACTTCGTGTTCTCGTTTCCGACGATATACCGCTCCCCCGGGACGCCCTTTTCCATTGCGAACAGCTGTGCCCTTGCCACGTCCTCTGCGTCGGAGACCAGGATGCCTCCGCTCGGGTACAGCTTGGTCAATGTACCGGAAAGCCGCACCAGGGCCGAGCCGATCGAAGGCCGGAGGCTCAGGGGGCCGAGGACGAGTCCCGGATTCAGGATCACGATCTCGAGGCCTCTGTGCAAAAACTCCTTTGCAGTCAATTCCGCCTTGCGCTTTGATTCGATGTACGGGTCGTGGAGGTGTCCCAGGTTGAACTCCGTTGTTTCCGTCGCCGGGACGCCCGGGGTGCCGCAGCCGACGGCGAATGCGCTGCTCGTGTAGACGACCCGGCCGACGCCGCGTTCGAGAGCGACCTGCAGCACCCTCCGGGTGCCCTCCACGTTGACGGCATGGTAGGCAGAGGGAGGGCAGTATTCGAGCGGGTTCAGATCTTCGGTGTGGTATAAGGCCGCGCAGTCCTTCAGGGCCCGCCGCAGGGCGTTGGGGTCGGCCGGGTCCCCGTAGATTCTTTCGATGGGCAGATCCTGCAAGACGTCATTGTACCGATCGTTGTTCCGGAGCAGGACCCGCACCGTTTCTCCCTTGCGGGCGAGGGCTCGAACCAGATTGGCGCCGACAACGTCCGTTGCGCCGGTGACGAAAACAGCCATGATGCGGAACTCCCAAGGAACAGCCGATCCAAGGATAATCGATATAAACGGATTTGAAGGATAGCCGATCCTCGTTGAGAGTTCAAATCGGAACGGCCGGGAGGGCGCCGGAAAAGGAGGGATGCGATGAAATACTGCCCGGAGTGCGAGGCGGAATACAGAGAGGGGGTCGAGGAATGCGCAGACTGCAGGGTTGCGCTCATCACGGCCGACGCACACCGAACCCGCAAGAACGAGGAAGCGGAGCTCAGGGCGCGGTTGTCCAGAGAGGTGTTTGTCCCTGTCAAGGTCGCCGAGAGTGCCTTTGAGGCGGACCGGTTCAAGGCCGCGTTGGAACAGGAAGGGCTTACGGTGATGGTCAGGACCTTCCAGGACACGGCCTATGACGGCATCTACGTGGCCCAGAAGGGGTGGGGATACGTCGAGGTTCCGCAGAACGAACACGAAAGGGCGGCACGGATCGTCAAGGATCTGGAGCAGGCCTTTCCGGAGGAGGAAGGCGAGTGACCCGGCACCCTCCCTGTCCTGGGATGGTCAGGGCCTCGCCGGAGAGAGAGGGCATGGAGCGGGTTGAACTCGCGGAGCCCGGCAGGGCCAGCCTCCTCACCCTGATGCTGAAACAGATTCTGGAGCGTAGCTTGCAGGATCCCCGGAAGTCGCAGGCGATGCGGGGCAGGTCCCTCACGGTTCGGGTGCGCAGCCGCAGAATGAAGACGACCCTGTTTTTCGAGGAAGGCCGCGTTCGGGCCGAAGACGGGGCCCACGGGAGGCCGGACCTTGAAATCGCAGGGGAGCCTGCCGCCTTGTTCTCCGTGGCCCTGGGCGCGGGTCTTCTACGCTCCCTGCTGGCCCGCAGGATCGAGGTTCGCTTGACGAGCCGGAGAGGTTGGATCTGTGCCTTCCGGATGATCCCTCTGCTTCGGGTTGGAGGCGCGCCCGCCGATCGCGGGCCGTTGGCCCGCAGGAAGGGAGGGCTGCCATGATCCGGCGTCCGCCGGGCGAGGCTCGCGTTGAAGGCCGGAAGGGCTTCTTGGAGGCGCTTGCGGGCATCGTGGGGGAACGATTTGTGGCCTCGGATCCGGCCTCGCGGTACGTCTATTCCCAGGACCTTACGGAAAACGAGCCCCGCTGGCCGCTCGGGGTGGTCATGCCGGGAAGCGCCGCCGAGGTGCAGCGAATCGTACAGGAGGCCAATCGGTTTCGCGTGCCGCTGGTGCCGTTTGCTTACGGGCTCAACATGGGCGGGCTGACCATTCCGGCGAAGGATGCCGTGGTGGTGGATCTGAAGCGGATGAAAGCGATCCTGGAGGTCCGTGAGGAAGACCTTTGTATGGTGGTCGAACCCGGGGTCACCTTCGGCATGGTTCGCGCTCATCTGCGGGAGCACCACCGGGGATTTCGTTACGCCTATCCGCTGGCGCCTCCGCAGACCTCGGTGCTGAGCAACGCCCTGATGGACGGCTTGAGCAACATGAGCATGCGCCACGGTGCCATGGCCGAGTGGGTAAACGGCTTGGAGGTGGTTCTGCCGACCGGGGAGTTGGTTCGCGTCGGCGCGTGCGCCATCGTCGACTCCTGGCACGCCCGTTCTCCGCTGCCCGACCTGGCGGGCATGTTTCTGGGCTGGCAGGGTGCCACCGGCATCGTGACCAAGGGGGCCCTTCAGATCTGGCCCGAGCCTCCGGTGCGCAGGCGGTTCTTCCTGGCGGTCTACGACGCGAGCACGGCCTACCGCATCATGCTGCGGCTCTGCAGGAAGGACATCTTCGAGGATCTGGCGTGCGTTTCCTGGCCGCTCGGGAAGATGCTCCTCGGGGCACGGGGGCCCCTCGAGCTCCGTGAGGGGGAGCCCAGCCTGTTCGTTTACGGCGATCTGTACGCGGAAAGCCGGAGGCACAGGGAGGCAAAGGAAGAGATCATGCGGGAGAGCCTGCTGCGGGTGAGGAGGGACGGGGGGGATTTCGAGGAGCCGATGGATGTCGACGACCTCGCCCGGATCAACCCGGGCTACGCCCGACTCGCCGATTTTCCGACCACGCTCGATTTTCTGCTCGACTATGGGCCGGGCGGCATGACATGGGTGGGCTCCTACGGGCCGGGAGGCAACTGGTCGAAGGGGGTGGAGGCATGCTTCGAGATTCTTCGTGCTGAGGGGTTTCCCCCGATCCTGGTGGCAAGGCCGATGAAGGGTGGGCATTTCTGGGTTCTGCGTTTCATCCTTCATTTCGACAGGGCGGATCCGATCGACGTGGGCAGGACGAGAAGGACGCTCGGCCTCCTGGGGGACCGGTTGCTGGATCTCCACTACGTCCCCTACAAGCCCGCGGCCTGGGCGGTCCGGAAGATCCGGGAGCGGGACCGGCACGGCATGTTCACGCTTATGGAGAGACTGAAGAACTGCCTGGATCCCGCGGGGATTCTGAACCCGGGCCGCTGGGGCCTCTGACGATGCTCGAGTACGTGGACATCGACCCCTACATCACGAAGTGCATACGCTGCGGGACATGCAAGACCGGCGCCCATGGGTTCGAGCCCGGCTGCCCGGCGGGAGAGCAATTCCGGTTCGAGGCGTATTACTCCAGCGGGAAGATCTGGATTGCCAGGGGGCTCAGGGAGGGGGCCCTTTTCTGGGGGGACGAGGACCTGGCGAAAAAGCTCTTCGCGTGCACCCTTTGCGGCAACTGCGCTCAGCAGTGCCCCATGGAGGTGCGGGAACGGATCCTCGAGGTCTTCGAGGCGCTGCGGGCCGAGGCGGTGCGGCGGCTGGGGACCCCCTTTGCCGCTCACAGACGGTTGCGGGAAAGCCTTGTGCAATACGGCAACCCCTGGGTGCAGCCGAGGAGAAGGCGCGTTCGGTGGGTGGGAGAGGAGCCGGTGCGGATCCTGGCCCCGGAGGGACCGGTGAAGGCCGAGGTGCTTTATTTTGTGGGGTGCACGGCCGCGCTGGACCCTGCGCTGCAACACATTGCGCAGAACACGGCCGCCCTGCTGAGCCGGGCCGGCGTGGATTTCGGGGTTCTTGGCGAGGAAGAGATCTGCTGCGGGTCGGTTTTCCTGCGGATCGGAGAGAGGTCCCTGGCGAGGGAGCTTGCCGGGAAGAACATGGAGACCTTCGAAAGGCTCGGGGTCTCCACGGTCGTGACCTCCTGTGCGGGATGCTTCAAGACGCTCTCTCAGGACTATCCGACACTCGGAGGACTTGCGGTTCGCGTCGTACACTCGAGCGAGTATCTGCTGGGCTTGCTTGAGGAGGGCCGCCTGAAGCCCCGCAGAGGGGCTGATGTCGAGGCGACCTACCACGACCCGTGTCATCTGGGACGTCATTGCGGCCTCTACGATCCTCCCCGCAGGCTGATCCGGTCTCTTCCAGGGGTCCGGTTGATCGAGATGGGGCGAAACCGGGGAAATGCATGGTGCTGCGGTGCGGGGGGCGGAGTGCGGGCCGCCTTTCCGGAGTGGGCCCTTCAGTCGAGCAGGGCCCGTATCGAGGAGGCCCGGGACACAGGAGCCGGGCTTCTGATCACGACCTGCCCTTTCTGCCTGCAGAGCCTCACGATAGGGTCCCAGTCGGTCGATGTCCCCCTCCGGCTGGCCGACTTGACCGATCTCCTGGCCCGAATCCTCCTGTAGGGGTGAGGAGCGGGGAGGGGGAGGGGGATATGGCCCCCGACCCCGGATCCCTTCTCCTACGATCCCCGACCCCCAGGTTCTGCCTTTTCATTCCATTGACGGGTGGCCGGCATGCCGATATGCTTCCCTGGCAACCCCCTCAGGATGCTCGAGTATCGAGGCGAAGAAAGGATCTCATGAGAACAAAATTCATCTTCACGACGGGCGGCGTGCTTTCTTCTCTGGGAAAGGGCCTGGCCTCGGCGGCGATCGGGGCCCTGCTGGAAAGCCGGGGCTTGCGGGTGACCCTTCAGAAGCTCGATCCGTACATCAACGTGGACCCGGGCACGATGAATCCCTTCCAGCACGGGGAGGTCTTCGTCACGGACGACGGGGCCGAGACCGACCTGGACCTGGGCCACTACGAACGGTTCACAAAGGCCTCCATGAGCAGGAAGAACAACTTCACCACCGGCCAGGTCTATGAGGCGGTGATCAAGAAGGAGAGAAGGGGCGACTACCTGGGTAAGACAATCCAGGTGATTCCCCATATCACGGACGAGATCAAGGAGAGAATCCTCTCGCTGGAGGGCATGGCCGACATCGCGATCGTGGAAATCGGCGGGACGGTGGGAGACATCGAGGGGCAGCCGTTCCTCGAGGCGATCCGCCAATTGCGCAACGACCTGGGCAGGGACAATGTCTGCTACGTCCATCTCACGCTGGTCCCCTACCTGCGCGCCTCCGGGGAACTGAAAACCAAACCGACCCAGCACAGCGTCAAGACGCTGCGCGAAATCGGTATCCAGCCCCAGATCCTTCTCTGCCGAACCGAGAAATTCCTATCCAAGGACATCAAGGCCAAGATCGCCCTCTTCTGCAATGTGGACAAGGACGCGGTGATCACCGCCAGAGACGTGGACAGCATTTACGAAGTTCCCCTTCTCTTCCACCAGGAGGGCCTCGACGACAAGATCATCGAGTATCTGAACATCTGGACCGGGGCCCCTCGACTGGACAAATGGGAGGAGGTCGTCCGGAGGATCAAGAACCCGAAGGATCAGGTCGCCGTCGGCATGGTGGGAAAATACGTGGACCTGGTCGAATCCTACAAAAGCCTGAACGAGGCCCTCGTCCACGGGGGAATCGCAAACGAGTGCAAGGTGGAGATCCGGTTCATCGATTCGGAAGATCTGGAGCAGAGGGGGATCGGGGATCTCCTGGCGGGGCTCGACTGCATTCTGGTTCCCGGGGGGTTCGGGAACCGCGGAATCGAGGGCAAGATCCTCGCCGCGTCGCATGCCAGGAAGGCCCGAATCCCCTTTCTGGGCATCTGTCTCGGGATGCAGACCGCAATCATCGGATTTGCCCGGGAGGTGTGCGGCCTGGAAAAGGCGAACAGCACGGAGTTCGATTCGGCCACCCCCCATCCGGTGATCGATCTCATGCCGGATCAGGTGGGTGTCACGATCAAAGGGGCCACGATGCGGCTCGGCGCCTATCCGTGTATCTTGCAGGAAGGCACGGCGGCACAGCGGATCTACGGTTGCACGGAGATCCAGGAAAGACACCGCCACCGATACGAGGTCAACAACGCCTACCGGGAAGCCCTGACGAAGGCCGGGCTCGTATGCAGCGGACTGAGCCCGCAAGGGGATCTCGTCGAGGTTGTCGAACTGCGGGACCATCCGTGGTTTCTCGGCTGTCAGTTCCATCCCGAGTTCAAGTCCCGTCCCCTGGACGCCCATCCGTTGTTTCGGGAATTCATCCGTGCGGCCCTCGAGCAAAAACACAGGGCCGATCAGGCGTAGCGGATTCCGGGGGAGGCCAGGCCAGGGCCTTGCCCGGATGTGAACGCGGGCCCCTAGCGCAAGACCTCCGGGGAATAGGCGGACAGAAGGGACAAGATCTCCCGCAGGACGGTTTCGTGCCCCTTGTGATCACAAGCGACCCGGATGTCGGCATAGAGACGGTACAAGGGCTCCCTGTCTCGATACAAGGCCCCGAAATCCTTGCCGGGTTCCATGGCGATGCCCCGGGAATCCATGTCCTGGATCCTCTCGATCAGAAGGGGGAGGGATAACTCCAGCTGGACGGCGACACCCCGGGCCTTCAGGTGGGCCATGGCCCTCGGGCTGTGGACCACGCTTCCTCCGGTTGCGATGACGTGCCCTCGCAGGTTCAGGGAGAGGATGTGGGACTCCTCCAGCCGCAGAAAAGGGGCGACCCCCCGATCGTTCAGGATCGACTGGAGCGTGGCGCCTTCCCGGGCCTGAATGAAGATGTCGGTATCCAGAAAAGAGCGGGAGAGTTCCTTGGCCAGGAGGACCCCGATCGTGCTCTTGCCCACGCCGGGCATCCCGATCAGTACGATGTTCGTGTTCCGATCCATGTTCGGCTCCTTGGCAAGCCGGAGGAAATGTGGTAAAAATATAGATTCTTTTCTCGCAATTCTTCAAGTCTTCGGCGAATGAAAGGCGTCGGTGGGCTCATCCACAAGCGTAAGGAGGAGGCAGTCATGGCAAAGAAGGTCGTGATCGATGCTGGCGAGTGCGTGGCATGCGGAACCTGCGTGGAAATCTGCCCGGAGGTGTTCAAACTGGAGGACGGGGCGGACAGCGCAGAGGTGATCAAGGAGACGGGAGGACCGGCGGACCTGATTCAGGAGGCCATCGACAGCTGTCCGACCCAGTGCATTTCCCTGGAAGACTAGGTCCTACGATCCGCTTCCATCCGACAATGAGGATCCCCGAAAGGCGTGCGGTGCCTCCGGGGATTCTTTTTTTGGCGGTTCATACGCTCGGTTTCGAGGGCGGCGAAAACCCTTTCTGCTTACGGCCCGTTTTGCATATAATGGGTGCGCATGCCGGGAGCCGCTGCCGCCCGAGAGGGCCAAGTGCAGACAGGAGGAGACCCTGATGCAGATCATCCTGAATGCCCCAGGGATTCACAACCGAACCAAGGAAGGGGTGGAGAGGGAACTGGAGGAGTTCCTGCCTCGCCTGAAGCAGGTTCTATTCCGATTCCGGCCCGAGGAGAAGAAACTCCGCGTACAGTTGTTCCAGCAGAAAGACCAGGCGTATCGACTCACCTTGAGTGTTCGAATGCCTGGCAAGAACCTGATCGTGGAACGATCAGGACACACCCTGATGTCCGTGGTCACGGAGGCAAAGCAGGCCCTCCTCGAGCAGATCAAGGTTCAGTCCGCCATCATGCGGAAAGAACACCTGCGGGCCAAGAGTGCGCAACAGAGCCAGGCGATCCGGGAAGCGGTCGGCGGGGCCTCTGCCTGGACCGGAGAGGCCGCGGACGAAGAAGAGATGCGGGAACGGTTCATCTCCCGTCTCGGCCTGGTTCTTCAGGAACTCTACAGCCATGTCAGGCGCCTGATTCGCTTTGCGCAGCTTGCCGGGGACATCCCGGGGAACCATCTGCGCCCCGGAGAGGTCGTGGACGACATCTTGGTCAGGGGCTATGAGCTTTACCGTTCCCGGCCCGAGGAAGAGTTTTCCCACGCCACGATGTACCGGTTGGCCGACGAAATCATTCGGGACGAAATCAGCAATTACAAGGACAGGGAAGAAAGCCGGGTATCCCTTGACGAGAAGGTCACATCCCGGGATCCCCGCTGGGAGGTCAATGATCTGGGAGAGGAGTCCTTGGCGTATCACCAGGCGGAAGCGGCCCTCCTGTACGCAGATGTGATGCCGGATGCTCATATTCCGGACCCGGCTCAGGCGTTGGACGAGAAGGAGCAGATGACCTTAATCTTCCAGTGCCTGAGTAAGGCGAGCCCTCTGGCCAGGTCTGCCTTCTTGCTGGAGAGAATGGAGGGGTTCGAGCCTTACGAAATCGCCTGGATGCAGGATCGCAGCGAGGAAGCGGTCGTAGAGGACCTCCGACGATGTGAGGAGCTACTGAAGGAAGCGTTGTCGTCAGCCGGTTGACACCTTGGGCCGGCAGGGTTTGCCCTGCTGCAGAAATTGCAGGCCTTCGCCACCCCGCCCGAGGCGGCAGAGAGGCGGTTCCTTGCCCCCGGAACCCCCCGGAATCCCGCCCTTTGCAATCGTTTTGAAAGGGCGCGGCACAAATCCCCTGCCCGGATCCCGATTCGGCACACGGTTTGCTAACCTGTCCCTGAACCGTGCTGCACGTCACTGCAAGCGTACGATCTGCCGAAGGGATCCATGAGCTACCTTGCGCACCTTCTCCAGGCGATTTTGGCCATCAACCTCCTCGTTGTCGTCCACGAGGCAGGACACCTGCTGATCGCGGGCGCCTTCCGCGTAAGGGCCCAGCGTTTTTCTCTCGGCCTGGGCCCTCGCCTTTTCGGGTTCGAGGTCAAGGGCACCGACTATTGCCTGTCCGCCGTGCCGATCGGGGGCTTTGTTCAGCTTGCCAGGGGCCATCGGCACGGTCCTGGAGAGGCCTGCATGGGTTGCCTGGGTCCCTGGAAGAGAATGCTCGTCTTCCTCGCCGGACCCCTCGCGAACCTGCTCCTTGTGGTCCTTCTGTTCTGGACGGCCTACTGCCTGGTCGGATGGACAGACCATGAGCCGGTCCTCGCGGGCGTTGACCCGGGAAGCCGGGAAGCCATGGCAGGGCTCGAGCCCGGGGACAGGATCGTGCGGATCGACGGGAAACGGGTCATTGCATGGTCCCAGGTGGTGCTCGCCCTCCTCTCGGAGGACAGGAGGGCTGTGGTCCTGGAGGTCCATGGAGCGGGAGGAGCCGAGGGCCCGGGATTCGAAAAAGAGCGGCAGGCAAGGATGCTCGAGGTGTCCCTGGAAGGCCAGGAATCGCTCGGCATCCATCCCGGCGGGCGGATGATCCGGCTTCGGTTGGGGCCTGTCGGGGCCCTTGGAAGGGCGGTGGACAGGCTCTGGCTTCTCTCAGGGCTCATGGCCGATTCCCTCGCCGGGCTTGCGGCGGCCAGGATCCCGGCCTCTGAACTCGTGGGACCGGTTTATCTGTTTCACCTCTCGTCCAAGGCAGCCTCGTCAGGCGGCTCCTCCCTGCTCTGCCTGCTCGCCTTCGTCAGCGCGAGCCTGTGCTTCTTCAACCTGCTGCCTCTGCCCGTTCTGGACGGAGGCCAAATCGGGCTCGCCCTTCTTGAGAAGATGCTCAAGAGGCCGATCGGGGACCGGTCTCTGCGGCTCCTCATGCATGCGTCCGCATTCTGGCTTCTTCTGCTCCTTGCCTCTGCCACCCTCAACGATTTCGTTCGTCTGCTTGCCCCCTGACCGCGACCCGTTGCATCTCAGGAAGGAAGGCCCTTGCCGCGCCTTCGGGTGCGGCCTCACGGCAACCTCGGAGAGGGCTTGAACCATGATTGCGAAGAGGTGTACTTTGTGACGGCAAAGCGGGTGGATGGCGTGGGCGCTTCCCCCGGGAACATGCTTCTAGCGCGACGATAGGAACGAGGAACCGACCGTGACGATGGATGTGGGCATCTATCTCGATCATGTTGCAGCAACGCCCCTTTTGCCCGAGGCGCTGGAGGCGATGCTCCCTTTCCTGCGGGAGGATTTCGGGAACCCATCGAGCATGCACGGGCTTGGAGAGCGTTGTGAATCGGCGATCGAGCAGGCCAGGGAGCGGATCGCGCGGCTGATCAACGCTCCGGACCCCCGCGAGATCGTGTTCACCTCCTGCGGGACCGAGTCCAACAACTTCGCCTTGAAGGGAATCCCCCTGGCCAACCAGGACCGGCGCCGGCACGTGCTCGTATCGCCGGTGGAGCACTTTTCCATCCTGCACGCGATCCGGACGCTCGAGAAGATGGGCTTCCAGGTCACGCAACTCGCGGTCGACCGGCACGGCCGAGTCGATCCGGCGGAGGTCGAAAGGTCCATCACGCCGCAGACGGTTCTGGTATCGGTGATGCACGGCAACAACGAGGTGGGCACCCTGGAGCCTATCGAGGAGATCGGACGGATCACCCGGGAGAAGGGGGTTGCGTTCCACACGGATGCGGTGGCCACGACCGGCATCGTTCCCGTGGATGTCCAGGCCCTGCAAGTCGATCTTCTCAGCTTGGCCGCCAACTCCTTCTACGGCCCGAAAGGGGCGGCCGCCCTTTACGTACGTAAAGGCGTGCGGATTCAGCCCCTTCTGGATGGAGGAATCCAGGAAAAGGGCCGGCGGGCGGGCACGGAAAACGTGCCGGCCATCGTGGGCATGGGGGTCGCGGCCGAGGCGGCCCTGCGGGAGATGGACAGCAGAGCGCGCCACACCCGGCTCCTGCGCGACCGCTTGCAGGAAGGCCTCCTGGGGCGAATCCCGGATACGCACGTGCTGGGACATCCCACCGAGAGGCTGCCCCACATCCTCAGCCTGGCCGTGGAGTTCGTCGAAGGGGAATCGATGCTGCTCTTTCTCGATATGGAGCGGATCCGGATCGCCAGCGGGTCGGCTTGCATCTCCCGCTCGCTCAAGGTTTCGCACGTGATGCTGGCCATGGGTATGGACGCGGCCCTGGCCCAGGGCAGCCTCCTTTTCAGCCTGGGCAAGGACAACCGGGAGGAAGAAGTGGATCGCGTCCTGGAGGTTCTGCCTCCGATCGTGCAGCGGTTGCGGGACATGTCCCCGCTTTATCGAAAGGCCAGAGAGGCCCGAAGGCATTCCAACAGGACCTGACGGGCGCCTCCTCCCCGGCAGGACGCCCCAGACAGGAGTCATCCGGGAATGAAATACAGCCAGAAGGTGATGGAGCATTTTGCGAACCCCCGCAACGTGGGAATCATCGAGGACGCGGACGGCTTGGGGGAGGTGGGCAACCCTGCCTGCGGGGATATCATGACCTTCACCATCAAGGTCAGGGACGGAAGGCTCGAGGACGTCAAATTTCAGACCTTCGGCTGCGGGGCCGCGATCGCGGTCTCGAGCATGATCAGCGAGATGGCCAAGGGGAAGTCCCTGGAGGAGGCCCTCGCAATCACGAACAAGGACGTGGCCGAGGCCCTGGACGGGCTTCCGACCAACAAGCTGCACTGCTCGAACCTGGGAGCGGATGCCCTTCATGCCGCCATCCGCGATTACCACGCCCGAAACGGGAAGCACCCGCGCGAAGAGGGGGCTGCGGAAAAGGGGGCGGCCGGCAAGAGGAAGGAAAAGCGATCGTGCAGATGCCCTTACTGCAACCTGGAGACCCCGGGCGACTCGCCGATCTGCAAGGGCTGCGGCGCCAGTCTGGAGGGGCCTTGAAAAGCGATCTCCCGTGTCCGGCACAGGACGCGGGCGGCGGGGGGCCTGTCAGATCAGTGCCAGACGGGCCAAAACCGAATCGACCCCCCGCATGGCAGCCGAATCCCCGGAAAGGTTGAGCAGGCTCTCTCCTGCACGATCCATCTCACGGAGGATCGGGTCCTCCGGAATCGTCCCGAGAAGTTCCAGCCCCTGCTCGCGGGCGTTATCCTCCCAGCGCGCCCCCGAATCCGGCGGGCACCGGTTGACCACAAGGCCGATGCGAGCCGGCCGAAGCTCCTCCTGGGACTGGACGAGTTCCCGCATGGTCCCGGCGGTGTGAAAGCCCCTTGCGGAAGGATCGGATACGACCACCAGGTTGTCTACCCTGCGGAGAACCTTCCGGTTCACCTGTTCGAGACCCGCCTCGGCGTCCAGCACCACGAGGTCGAAGGATGCGCTCAGGGCCTCCACGGCATCCCGGAGCAGGCTGTTCACCGGGCAGTAGCAGCCCAGCACCTCCGTCCTTCCCATGGCCAGAAGGCTGAAGTTGTCTCGTTCCACGAGCGACTCGAGCAGGTAGTAGTCCACCATATCGGCCACCCGCTCCGTCTCCTGGCTGTCGCGCCTTCGGGCGACCCGGATCACCTGCTCGCGTATCTGCCCGAGCGTTTTCGGGCTCCCCGCGCCCAGGGCAAGCGTCAGGCCCATGGCCGGGTCCGCGTCCACGGCCAGGATTCTCCTGCCGGTCTGGCGGAGGCGGTGCACCATCAGCGTGGAAAGCGCGGTCTTGCCCACGCCGCCCTTGCCGCAGACGGCAATCGAGGTTGCCCGCGCCCTTGTTTCGAGGGGTGCTTCTTTCGTGCTCATGCCCTCCGGCTCCTCATGTGCGTCGAGGCGCGATCCCCGGCACGGGCTCCCCTGCCTACAGGCTGCGAAAGATGATGCTCCGCTGGATCTCGGGGACCCCTTCGGTGATGGTTAGCACCCGGGAATCGCGCCAGAAGCGCTGAATCGGGTACTCCATCATGAACCCGTACCCTCCAAAGAGCTGGATGGCCTGATTGATGATCGTCTGGGCGGTCTCGCTGCAGAAAAGCTTGACCATCGAGGCCTCCCGGGTGCAGTCCCGGCCCTGGTCGTACATCCAGGCCGCCTTCCACGTGATGGTGTGCATGATGTCGATGTACATGGCCCATTCGGCGATCTTGAACTGGTTGACCTGAAAATCGATCAGGGGGCGGCCGAACTGGCTTCTTTCCTCGATGTACTTTTTCGTGATGTCGAAGACGCCCCGGGCCATCCCTGCGCATCGGCCGCCGTAAGAGATGCGGCCGCCGACGAGCGTCTTGACCACCTGGGCGAATCCGCCCTCGGTGCCCCCGAGGAGCTTCGAAGCGGGCACCCTGCAGTCCTCGAAAACGAGCTCCGAGGTGTCGGCCGATCGAAGGCCGGCCTTTTCGAGCTTCCTGGCCACACGGAAGCCCGGGTTGCCCTTGTCCACGATGAACAGGCTGATCCCCTTGGCCCGCTTGCCCGGATCGGTGTAGGCCGCCACCAGGACGTAATCGCACATCGAACCGTTCGTGATGAAGGTTTTTGTTCCGTTGATGACGTACCCGTCCCCTTCCCGAAACGCCCTGGCCGAGATGCCGGCCGCGTCCGAGCCGGCGTTGGGCTCGGTCAGCGCGAAGGCGCCGATCTTCTCCCCCCGGACGGCCGGAACGAGGTACTCCCGTTTCTGCTCCTCCGTCCCGAAGTCGTAGATGGGACTCGTGGCCAGGGTGGCGTGCGCGAGCAGGCAGGAGGCGATCCCGGCGCACACGCGGTTCAGTTCTTCCATGTAAAGGCACTCGCAGATCTTGTCCGCGCCCGCGCCGCCGTATTCTTCCGGGTACCGGCAGCACAGATAACCCAGGCCTCCGAGCCTGCGGAACAGAGGGACGGGGAATTGCTCCTTTGCCTCTGCCTCCTCCACGAGCGGGGCGATCTCCTTGTCCACGAACGAGGCGACTGCGTCCCAGAAGATCCTGTGCTCTTCCGAAAGGTCGAAGTTCAGGCTCATGGCGGTTCCCTCTGGAGGTCACGCGAGATCGAGGTGCAGGCAGGCTTCCCTGTCCGCGCCCTGTCAGATCAGTCGCTTGATCGGTTTTGCCGGGACCCCGACCGCCAGCATGTGCGGCTCGAGCGTCCCGCGCACGACCGAATTGGCCCCGATGCGGCAGAAATCCCCGATCTGCGCCCCCCGCAGGATCGTCGTCTTCGCGCCGATGTAGACACCGATGCCGATCTTGACCGGGTCGAAGATCAGCCGCGCCTGCGGGTCGGCGTAGAACCAATAGTCGGCCGTCTGGATGTGCACGTGTTCTCCGTCCATGATCGAAACGTACTCTCCGCAGATCGTGTATTTGCCCATTTCAATGCTCTTGCCACAATGGATGACGCAGCGGATGCTGCAGCCGCAAGCCTCCTCGAGGAAAAGCCTGCCGGAAACGTGAACCGTGCTCTCGGCCCGGATCTCGGTGCGCGGCCCCATATAAAGCTCCCCGCCCCTCATCTCGATCCGGGTCCTCTCGCCGAGGTGAGATCGCTCGCACAGGGTGATCTTGCAGGTTCCGCCCTGCAGCAGGATCTTCAATCCCTTGCCCAGCCGGCAGTTCTTCGCCAGGCGGAGCTCCAGGGCGGTGCCGGTCCTTCTGGCTTGCAGCCGCAGCCCCACAATGAACCGGAAGCGTCTCCACCTTAGGGCGAGGCTTGCGATCAGGGACATGCCGGTTCCTCCCGCGGGTACGTCTCAGGGGCTTGACGGGGGTCGGTTCCCGCGACGGGCGGGCCCGGTTTCCGCCACCCGGGAAAGTCTAACGGAGATCCCCCGGAGATTCCAGTGTCTTCGCATCGAGGGTGCAGGCGCGGCGAAAGAAGCAGGATGTGCTTTATGCAAGCTCGATGAGTTCCGAGCCCGCCCGCACCTCTGCCCCGGCGCTCACGAAAATTCTCTTCACCGTTCCCGCCCGGGGGGCATGAATCTCGTTTTCCATCTTCATGGCCTCGAGCACCAGGAGGGAATCGCCCGCCTGGACAATATCGCCCTCCTTGACGGCGACGCTCAGAATGATCCCCGGCATCGGGGCGGTGACCAGGCTGTCCGAAGACGGCCGGGACGAAGGCGGCGGGACCGGGGCCTTCTTGGGTGCGGGGGGCGCGGCCGGCGCGCTCGCCCGAGGCGCTTCCGGGGCTTTCGGAAGCGGAGGCCGAGGGGGCTCGACAGCGGCAGGCGGCGGAGCGACGGCAGATGGGGCCACATAAGCCGGGGGCCTGGCCGCGGGTCCTTGGGGCACCTCTACGCTGTAGGTGATGTTGTTCACCCTGACTTCTCCCCTGCGGCCGTCGAAGGAGAGGATTTCCACGACAAACGGGCTTCCGTTGATCAGGTATTCGTACTTCTTCATGAGCTTGCGTTCCTATCGGTTATTTGCCTCTCGGGGTGGTCTTGTGAGAGAAGTCCTTCGAAAAAGGGCCTCCTGCCTGCCCAGGAGCTTCCAGACACTCGCCGGCTCTCCCTTCCCGGGCGGTGCCGTTGCCCGTGGAGTGCCGAGGGGAACGGAGGCGGCCTCCCGGGCCGCCTGGTCCAGGGCCAGGGTGACGGCGACGGCGACCTCGCCGGGCACCGTGGCCAAGGCCAAGGCGACGGCGACGGCCGCCTCGTTCGAGACCGGCGAAGAGGAGGGAGTGGCTTCCGCCTGGTCGGAAAACATTTCGGCAGAGGCGGGGGCTGTCGCGACGTTTGCCGCCTCTGCGGGTCCTGCGTCCGGGGCCGCCTCCGGAGCATCGGGAGAAGCGGCACGCCCCTGACCCCTTTCGATCTCCACAAACACGCGGCCGACGAGGTAGATCGCGATCATCACGATGCCGAGGACGATGAAGACGCCGAAGAACCGGACCGACAGGCCGAACAGCACCTCCGGGTTCGAGATTCGCTCCACAACGTGCGCCAGCACCCCTTCCATCCCTTCCCTTTCTGTGCGGTGCAACGGCAGCCCCGGCTCGGCCGCGGCTCGCGGCGGCCGAGCCGGGTCATCCTTCTGCGCCTACTTGAACATGGCGATCATCAGGCCCGCGGCGGCGGCCGTGCCCACCACGCCGGCAACGTTGGGTCCCATCGCGTGCATGAGGAGGTAGTTCCTGGGGTTGGCCTTCTTCCCCATGTCCTGACAGACGCGGGCGGCCATGGGAACGGCGGATAGGCCCGCCGCCCCGATGATCGGGTTCATTTTCTCCTTGATGAACAGGTTCATCAACTTCACGGTGAGGACGCCGCCCGCCGTGCAAAGGATAAAATCGAATATGCCGAAGCCGAAGATGAGCAGGGATTTGGGGTTCAGGAAGTTCTCCGCGTCCATGGTGGCCCCGACCGAGATTCCGAGGAAGATCGTCACGATGTTCATCAGTTCCCGTTCCGCGGTCTGGGAGAGCCTTCGGACCACCCCGGTCTCCCGCATGAAGTTGCCGAACATGAACATGCCCAGCAGGGGGAGAATGTCCGGGATCATCAGGCCGATGACGATGGTGCCGATGATCGGGAAGAGGATCTTCTCCCTCGCTGAGACGTGGCGGAGCTGCTTCATCTCGATCCTGCGTTCCTGCTTCGTCGTGAGAGCGCGGATGACCGGAGGCAGGATGAGCGGCACCATGGCCATGTATGAGTAAGCGGCGAGCGCGTTGGGGCCGATCAGCTGAGGGGCCAGCGCGTTGGTCAGGTAGATGGTCGTCGGGCCGTCGGCTCCGCCGATGATCGCCACCGAGGCGGCCTCGGGGAGGGTGAATCCGCATGCGTAGGTTCCGAGAAACGTAACAAAAACACCCAATTGTGCTCCGGCGCCGATGATGAGGGACTTCGGGTTGGCCAGCATGGGCCCGAAGTCGGTCATGACCCCCAGCCCGAGGAAGATCACGCAGGGGATCACCTCCCACTCGATGCCGTAGTGGTGGAAGATCCAGAGGAGCTGGTGGTCTCCCATCAGGGGGGCGAGGGGCAGGTTCACAAGGAAGATGCCGAAGCCGATCGGGAGGAGCAGGAGAGGCTCGTACTTCTTCTTGACCGCAAGATAGAGAAAGAAGAAAGCCACCATCCACATGACGACGTATCGCCAGTCCAGGTGGACGACCCCCAGGCGGCCGACGACCTTTAGGAGCAGATTCTCGAGTGCGGACATCCACGGTCGCCTTTTTGTACGGGGTTTTGTTGGAGAGCCTATGCATGTATCATAAAGTCTGTAACATTTCAAGAAACCGGTTAGCCCCAACCTTCGTTTTAATCCTCTCGAGGCGGGCCGCCTCTCTGCCCGGAGGGATGACGGGGGACACCTGATTGCGTAAAATGTCCGCCGGGCTTGCATGTTCCTATCAGAGAAGAGGGAGGCAGGATGATCGACGAAGAACGGGAATCGAAAGAACCCACGTTCGCGGAGCTCTTCGAGGCTGACCCCGCCACACCGGCAAGGGAATTCAGCCCCGGCGACGGGGTCTCCGGAGAGGTGGTCAAGATCAGCGGGGAAAGCATCTTCATCGATTTGGGAGGCAAGAGCGAGGGGGTCGCGGATGCGGCCGAGTTTCTCGACGAGGAGGGGAACCTCGCCGTGAAGGTGGGCGACCGGCTGGAATTGAAGGTGGCCTCGGTCGACGAGGGGATCACGCTGAGCAAGGGGCTCAAGGTGAAGGGGTCGCAGGCCCTGAACCTTCTGCAGGACGCGCATGCCAGCATGCTTCCGGTGGAGGGGCGGGTGACGGCGGTGAAGAAGGGCGGGCTGGACGTAGACATTTCGGGGGTCAAGGCCTTCTGTCCGATCAGCCAGATCGATCTGGGATTCTGCGACAAGCCCGAACAGCACATCGGATCCAGGTACAACTTCCGCATCCTCGAATTCCGCGAGGGGGGCAGGAACATCGTGGTCTCGCGCCGGGCCCTTCTCGAAGAGGACAGGGAGCGAATCGCGCGAAGGACCCTGGCCGAAATCAGGCCGGGCGTCGAGCGGGAGGGGCAGGTGACTCGGCTCACGGACTTCGGCGCCTTTGTCGACATCGGAGGCGTGGAAGGGCTTGTGCACATCTCGGAGATGGCTCATCATCGGCTGCGTCATCCCTCCGAGCTGGTCGAGGTGGGGCGGAAGGTCAGGGTCGTGGTTACGGAATACGAGCCCCGGACCGAGGGCAAACAGCGGGTCGGGCTTTCCATGAAGGCCCTCGAGCCGACTCCGTGGGAGAAGGGGCTGGGAATCTCGGAAGGGCAGATCGTCCGGGGCAAGGTTACCAGGATCCTGGATTTCGGGGCCTTTGTGGAACTCGTGCCCGGCGTCGAAGGGCTGGTGCACGTCTCGGAGATATCGTACGAACGGGTTGCTCACCCGCGACGCGCGCTCCAGGAGGGCCAGGAGGTGGAGGTGATGGTCCTGGCGATCGATCAAGAGCGGAAACGAATCTCGCTGTCCATCAAAGAGGTCAGGGGGGTCCGGGCAAAGGAGACCGGGGAGAGCGAGGGCGAGGGCGGGACCGGGCCGCAGGGGCTCGTCGTCGGCGCGCGCATGGAAGGCGTCGTGGAGAAGATCGTGTCGGGCGGAGTCCTCGTCCGTCTGCCGGGCGCCGGGTTCGGGGCGAGGGGTTTCCTGCCGCAGGAAGAGCTTGCCCAGGCGGGCGGGACGGACCTGAGGAAGAGGTTCCGTCTCGGCAAGGAACTCTCCGTCGAGGTTGTCGCGATCGCAGAGGATGGAAGGATCCGGCTTTCCCAGAGGGCGGCCTCCGAGCGGGAGGAGCGTGAGGTCTATCGACGGCACATGGAACAGGGCGAGAAGAAGTCTGCCAAGCTGGCCACCTTCGGAGACCTGTTCAAGGACCTCAAGCTGCCGAGCAAGAAAGACTAGGGGGGCCGGGGATCCGGGGTCAGGGGTGAGGGTGCAGCCCCGGGACCCGGATAGAACATCGATTTTAACCGTCGGATCCGGCGCTCCCCTCTGCCGGGAATTCTTGGAAATTTCGCGCGCAGGCGTCAGCGCCTCGCGCCACTCGTGCGCTGCAGTGGGCGGCGGCGCGGGCCCCGATCCCTGGACCCTGCGTGAGGAGCGGGCGGGTGGAAGTCAGCTCCGTCCGTTCCAGCAGTACAGGCAGAGCCTCTCCCGGGGCAGGCCGACGGCCTCGATCATGTCCTCCAGGCGCTGGTAGCGGAGCGTGGTGACGTTCAGATCCCGCTGGATCCAGTCCACCATGGCCCTGTACTGGGGGCTCGCTTCGTCCAGGTAGGCCTGCACGTCCTCCTTGTCCCGCCCTTCCAGCGCGGCGATCGCCTTGCGGGCGGCCAACTCATGGATATGCCGGGTGGACAGGAGGAACCGGCACGGAAACATGAGCGGAGGGCACGCGGGTCGGATGTGCACCTCCCTGGCACCGTTTTCCCACAGCTTCTGAACGGTCAGGTTCTTGAGCTGGGTGCCGCGAACGATGGAGTCCTCGCACAGCACGATTCTCTTGTCTTCGACCACCTCCCTGACCGGAATCAGCTTCATTTCCGCAACCAGGTCTCGGATCTCCTGGGACGGAGGCGTGTAGCTTCGACCATAGCCCGGCGTGTACTTGACCAGGGCCCTCCGGTAGGGGATGCCGGCCTGCATGGCATATCCGATCGCGTGGCCTGTGCCTGAATCCGGTACGCCAGCCGCAAAATCCGCCTCGACCGAATCCGACCGAGCCAGGGATCGGCCGCACCGCTCTCGGACCGCCTCCACCGAGATGCCGTTGTAGCGAGAAGCCGGATACCCCGTGTAGATCCAGAGAAAGGTGCAGATCTGCTCCCGCTCGAATCCCGTCCGCATCGTCTCGACGTTGTCGGGCTCGATGCGGAGGATCTCTCCGGGCGCCAGGTCCCGTTCGACCCGGAAGCCCAGGTTGGAAAAGGAGCAGCTCTCGGCGGCCACGGCCCAGTCTCCTCCGCGCCTTCCGATCACGAGGGGCGAGCGCCCGAGGTTGTCTCGTGCCGCGTACAGGCTGTTCCGGGTCACGAGCAGGAGCGAGCAGGACCCCTGAATCCGCCCCAGGGCGCGGACGATTCCGTCCACCGGATCCTTGCCCATGGAGATCAGGCGGGCCACGATCTCGGTCCGATTGATCCCCGCCTCGGAGATCTCGGAGAAGGCGGTGCCCTGAGCGTGCAGTTCCTCGACGAGGGCCTCGGCGTTCAGAATCCTGCCCATCGTGGCGACCGCGAACTCCCCGAAATGGGTCGAGATCAGAATCGGCTGCGGATCGAAGTCGCTGATGACGCCGATGCCGATCCTTCCGGTCATGGTCTTGTATTCGTTGGCGAACTTCGACTTGAATTGCGCCAGGCGGATGTCCCGGATGCGGCGCTGGATCTGGTTGCCCACCACCACCAGTCCGGACATCTCCGTTCCCATATGGGAATGGTAATCGGTTCCGTAGAACAGGGTTTCGGAGCAGTTGCCGGTCGAGACGATTCCAAAAAGGCCGCTCATAGGATAGGATCCCCCCGGGTTTCCGATTGACCGCCTTGTCGGGAGCGCAAGGAAGAAGTCTTGCCTGCCGAAGGGTCGGCGGGCACATAGTAGCGAATCAGGCCGGGGGGGTCAACGCAAGAGGCGGGTTTTTCATTGCAGAGGGGGCATTTCTCTATGAGAAGGCTTCGAATCGCCGCGGTTCAGATGCGGGCGAGGCTCGCCGACACGGCATACAACCTCGATCTTGCCGAAAGGCTTGCAGGCCAGGCGTTCCGCAAGGGGGCCGACTGGGTGATCCTGCCGGAGTTCTTCCCCTCCGCCATGGGGTTTCACCCGGACATGCTCGATGCGGCCCTGCCCCTGGAAGGCAGGCCCATGGAAATGCTCAGGGGGCTGGCGCGGGAGCACCAGGGGATCGTGGGCGGCAGCTACATCGCGCTTCGCGGCATCCACAGCTACAACACGTTCGTGTTGGTCTCCCCGGACGGAAAGGTGCAACTGCACGACAAGGATCAGCCGACGATGTGGGAGAATTGCTACTATCTGGGCGGCAGCGATGACGGGATCCTGGAGACGCCTGTCGGGAAGGCGGGTGCGGTGCTCTGCTGGGAGTTCGTTCGAACCCGCACCGTGAGGCGGCTTCTCGGGCGTGTCGATCTCGTGGTCGGGGGATCCTGCTGGTGGACACTTCCTGAGAAGCGGCTTCCCGGGTTCCCGCGCAGGCTGCACGACAGGAATCTTGCGATCATGTCCGAAACGCCGCGCCGATTCGCCAGGCTGCTGGGGGTTCCGGTGATCCACGCCGCCCATGCCGGTGAACTCGTGGGGGGGCTTCCCCTGGCCCCCGGTTTTCCCTATCGTTCCCACTACCTCGGGGAGACGCAGATCGTGGACGGTGCGGGCCGGATCCTGGCCCGGATGGGGCGGGAAGACGGGGACGGTTTCGTCACGGCCGATCTGGAGCTTGCGGAGAGGCACGAACCGGCGGAGGCCCTCCCGGCCGGCTTCTGGATCCCCGAACTCCCTCCGGCGTTTCGGATCCTTTGGAGCCTGCAGAATCTACACGGCCGGGCCTACTACCGTCGGAAGACACTTCCCCACCGGAAGAGAAGGGCCTGATTTCCCGGCAAGTGAGCCGAGCCCTTCCCATGGCTCCCCGCCTATCCGCCAAAGGTCCGGTGCAGGTACTGCTTGATGTCTTCGGATTCGTGCATCGGCTTGCCGTCGACGACCAGGCAGGGGACCTGGGTTTTCCCGGTCCGGTCGACCAGTTCCTTCTTCTTTTCCGGGTCGTTTCGAGCGTCGTGGAAGACCACCCGCTGCCTGAGCCCGAGATCGTCAATGGCCGTCATGACCTTACGGCAGTAAGGGCATTCGGGGAAGAAATACAGCTCGAGCCGCTTCGGCTTCTCGATCGGGCCATGGCTCGATCCGCTTGCAGAAGCCCCCTTTTCTTGATTGGTTTCTGGACGCATGGCCTTTTTCGCCTCCTCGGAGAATTCGATGCTTGACGGGTACCCGGCGTTTCCCTGTTTGTCAGGTGAAACAGGGGCCGAAAAAGAAAAATCCCCGACATCCGGGGGGATTGGACGCCGGGGAGATCTATAGCGAAGCAGAGACTGTGGATCTCTCTTCCCTACAATAATTGAGACGCGATTCGAAGCGGCAAGGTTTCACGCTGAGGGGTCTTTTTTCGGGGATGGATCCGGTTCGATGGAAACGGCCTCAAACAGGCTTCGAATCCGCCCCTCCTCCAGCGCCCCGGATAGCTTGGCGAGCCTGCGTCTGAATTCGGGCTCGGACGCTGCCCGAATCTCAATCCTGATTTGCGTGCTTTCGAAGGTCGGGTCATGTGACACCCCGATGCCCTCCTCCCTTTCGCCGACCTTTGACCTGGCCGATGCGAACCGGGCCTTCCAGGATTCCAGGAGCGGGTATCTCCGCCGGCTCAGGATCGCGAAGAGACGCCTTGCCTTGCTGCGGGGGTCTCCCGGATCTCCCAGGATCTCCCGGTTCGCATCCTCGATGATCGCCGCCGCCTGCTTTTCTTCCCTCCGGGCGGCATCCAGGATCCAGTCGGCCGCCTTCCGCGCCTCCTGCGAGGTGAGCCCGCACTCGGTCAGGATACGGAAGAACCCCGCATGTGCGGCACCGGGGAGCCTTCGAAACAGAAGGATCTGTGCCAAGCCGAGCCCGCCCCTGGCCACGCTGTCGAGGATCGGCCGGGCCAGGGAAAGGAGGAAACGGTAGGATTCGAGCGCTCTTGTGTCCTGCGGTACGCGGAGGTCCGGGGCGAGCACGTCGCTCAGGTCCGGAAGAAGGTGGGAAAAGCGATCCGTCAGTCTGGTGAACAGGAGGGCCTTTTCCACCTCGTTGAACCCCCGGTGCCAACGGTTTTCCAGGATGCTTCGCGACAGGCACCGGACATCCGTCATCTCGCCGGCCGGGGCGACGAAGGCCTCCAGGGACCTCCATCCGAGATCACGCAGGGCCTTGATCCTTCGCGAGCCGCAGACGACTCGGAAGAACCCCTGAGGATCCTCCTGCAGGACCGGCGCGGTCAGGAGCCCCAGCCTGTGGATCGAGGCGGACAGATCGGCCATGTCGGGCCTGTAGGTGAAAACGTACCTCTCGGAATCAGGTCCTTCCTGGAGGACGCTCCCCAGCTCGATCCGGCGGTACTCCATGGATCACTTCCTTACTACACGTAATACATCTGTGTAGACTTGTTCCGTCTCCATGCAAAGACGGATCAGAACCTCCGGGTCGTGCCGTTGGATCTGCTTCAGGAGTTCCCGATAGAGGGAAACCCGCAGGGGTCTGAAGTACCGGTATTTTGCGTCGTTGCACAGGACGAATTCCGGCAGGAGCAGGGAACTCGAGGGAAAGCGTTCCCGGATCCGGTTCCCCAAGTCTCGGGAATAACGAAAGCCCCCGATCCAGACCGACTCGATCCCCTCGGGCCGAAGTTGTTGGTAGATCTGTGCGATGAGTCCTTCGTACCCTTCCTCCCACCCGAGGTAGACCAGGGCCGGGTCGAGTCGAATGCCCACCCGGTAGCCCTTTTCGTGGCAGGCCCGGGCGGACCGGAGTCGCTCCAGGGGATTCGGTGTGCGGTGCTCGTAAAGCTTCCAGGCCCTCCGGGGCGTGAGCGTCCAGGAGATCGTGACGTTGGGCGGCGGCCCCTCGGGCAGCACTGTTTCGACCCGGTCGCACTTGGTCCTCAATTCGAGCCGGGCAAGCGGATAGTCTACAAAAACCGCGATCGCGGCCGCTGCGAAACCGCTCCAGTGCTCCAGGGCGAGCGCGTCGGAGAACTCTCCCATGTGATAAAGGGTCGGCCTGTTCCTCGCGTTGCGTTCCAGGTGGTCGATGAGCTCGCTCAGCATGTCCTGCTGGTTGACGAAGAGAACCGGGGCGCCATGGTCGAAGTAACCTTGCAGGAAACAGTACTGGCAGTCGAAGGGACAGCCGTTGGCGTGTGCAATGAAGAATTCCGCCGGGCCCTGGCCCTCGTTTTGCCGGGACCCGGGAAAGGGACGAATGCAGGGCCCGGGGTGATGAGCCAGGACGAGGACGCTGCTCTTGATGCGGCCGTCGTATCCCTGGAAGGGCAGCGGTTCGGCCTCGATCCTCCGGTGATCCTGAATCTCGTGCACCGGACAGCCGGCCAGGGAACCGAGGATGCGTCGCGTCAGGGGCGCATCCCGTGCCGTCCGTTCCGTGTAGATATGTCTCGGCCGATAGGGGAGCATGTCCTCGATCTTACCCAGACCCGGCTTTTCGGATCAAGCCGGCGAAGCCGGGATTTCCTTTGACCTCTCTTCGCGGCTTGCTTATATTCTTGTCGTGAGCGGCGGCAGGGAGGCCTGGAGCAAAATGAAGCAGGTCGGAAGAGACAAGGGGAAAGGGCGCGGACAGGGTCGGGAGGCCGCCGATGTAAAGGAGTGGATCCGGAGACTGGAAGCGGCGCACCCGGACGCCAGGCAGGCCCTCGCTTATTCCACGCCACTCGAGCTTCTGATCGCGCTGATCCTGGCGGCGCAGTGCACGGACCAGAGGGTGAACCAGGTGACCGAGCGCCTGTTCCGAAAGTACCGGTCGGCGGAAGACTATGCGGGGGCGTCCCAGGAGATCCTCGAGGAGGAAATCCGGCCCACGGGGTTCTATCGCAACAAGGCCAACGCGGTGCGCTCCTGCTGCCGCGAGATCGTGGACCGCTTTGGAGGCGAGGTGCCAGGGGCGGTTGAGGACCTCGTGAGCCTTCCCGGTGTGGGTCGAAAGACGGCGAACATCGTCATCGGGTGCGCCTTCGGGAGGCCGGCCATCGGAGTGGACACGCACGTCAAGAGGCTCGCCGTGCGCATGGGATTCTCCGCAGGGGAGGACCCGGACCGGATCGAGCAGGATCTCTGCCGGATCGTTCCGCGGGAGAAATGGGTGCGGTTCTGCCATTTGCTGCAGTTTCACGGCAGGCGCATCTGCCTTGCCCGGAAGCCCCGTTGCGGTTCGTGTCCGTGCGAGGATCTTTGTCCGAAGGTGGGCGTGGGATCGTGAGGGAGATTCCCGGTCTGTTTCGGGTTCTTCGCGAAAGACTCCCGCAGCGCACCCGCCATCGCGGAGGGGATGGACCCATGAGAAAGATTCCTCTCGTATGCGTCTGCGCCGGGATCTTCCTCTCAGGCTGTGAAACCGAGTCCGCTTCGAGGCCCGTCGGCGGCGGTTGCCGGTACCGGGACATTCCGGGAACCTGCCTTTTCGAGTCGATCACGCCCTCCGGACCGATCGCTTGCGGCGACGGGTTTCGGACCTTGTTCTCCTTTCTGCCCGACTCGGACCGGGAAGATTCCAGGGAAGGCTGTCGCCTGGTTATCGGCGACGGGAAGGACCCGACCCGGAGATATCTCGATGCGAACCGGATCGAGGCGGGAGGGAAGATCCGCTGCATCCGCAGGTTGGCGATCCGGGGTCCGTGCAGCCCGGAGGTGTTCGCCTTTCCGGGCCTGAAGAGCGTGTACTGAGTTTCGTTGCGAGTTCATCCGGAATCCACTTTGCATCGAAGAATCGAAAAGGAGAGGCCGGGATGCCGTACAGAAGGAGCCAGGTGCCTTACGAGGAGCAGATCCGGGCGCTCACCGAGATCAGTCGGGCGATCACGTCGGATCTGTATCTGGACGACATCCTTTCCCTGGTCGTCAGTGTGACGGCCAAGGTCATGGACTCCAAGATCTGTTCGCTCTGGCTGGTGGACGAGAAGAAGGGGGAACTCAAGCTCAGGGCCACGCAGACCATCAGCAAGGAGTACCTGAAAGAGAGGAGCCTCAAGCTCGGCGAGGGCGTGGTCGGCGCCGTGGCGAAGAATAACACGCCCATGGCCATTTACAATGTCCTGAAGAAGCGCGAATACAAGGAAAAGGAGATGGCCAGGAAGGAGAATCTAACTTCCATGCTGAGCGTTCCCCTCGTGGTCAAGGAGAGGGTGATCGGGGTCATCAACTGTTACAGCCAGCGTCCCCGCCGGTTCTCCGAGGTCGAGGTGTACCTGCTCACGAGCGTGGCAAACCAGGCTGCCGTGGCCATAGAGAACACCGAACTGATGGTCAAGACACGGGTGATCCAGGAGGAACTCGAGGCGAGAAAGCTGGTCGAGAGGGCCAAGGAGACGCTCATGTCCCGAAAGGGGCTGTCCGGGCAGGCCGCCTTTCGGAGGATGCAGAAGATGAGCATGAATACGCGAAAACCGATGCGGGAAATCGCCGAGGCGATCCTGCTTGCGGAAGAGATTTGACGGGCATCCGGCCTCCGGCGCTCCTTCCCTGCGGCGGACGCCCGGGATAGGGGCTTGCGGGGAGGCCTGCGCCTCCGTGCCGGACGGCCGCATTCGCCCGCTTGCTTGACAGCCCCTATCGGCGGAATATAGAATAAGTATCAATGGAACACGACGCTGTGTTCCAGCCTGCCGCTGGGCTGGCGAAGACCGACAAGAAAGATAATTCATGCAGACGAGGGTGTCCGCAGCAACGGGCGCCCTTTTTTATTTACGGGAGACAAGCGGCATGAGCGAAAATTCGAAGACGGCCCGTTACCAGCCGGAAATCATCGTTCTCTTCTGCCGGCAGTCGGTGGACGGAACGGTTTCTCTCTCCCATGCGTACAGGCGCCTGCCCGGCCTCGGCGTTCGACTGGTCGTTCTCCCCTGTTCGAGCAACGTGGAGGTCCGGCAACTCGTCAAGATGCTCGAGCAGGGGGCGGACGGGATCCTGGTCGTGGCCTGCCCCGAGCAGGCATGCCGGTTTCTCGTCGGAAGCAACAAGGCGGAAAAGAGGGTCGAGTACGTCCGTCGCCTCCTGGCCGAGATCGACTTCGGTGCCGAGCGGGTGGGAATCGTTCGGGGGGCGAATCTTTCGGCGGAGCAACTCCTCGGCCTGGCAGCGGAGCGTGCTGCGCTCGTGCGCGAGCTGGGGCCCAACCCGATGAGGGACAAGGGCAAAGGGGATTCTCCCGAAAACCCTTCCCAGGCCGCCTAGCCGGCCTGCGCAGGCAAACAGCGCAGGGAGCACGACAACCTCGGACGACAAGGGTGATCACCGATGCCGAAGAAATATCACGTTAGCGTGCGACCCGTGCCCCCCCGGTTCTCTCCCGTCCCGAAGTTCAGCTCCTTCGAGACGAAGCGATGCCTGGGGTGCGTGAGCTGTATCAAGAGCACCGCGTGCGTTTACGATGTCTACCGCAAGCGCGGGTTCGATCCCCTCCAGGTCCAGGACACGGGCGACAACCTCTGCGTGAGCTGTCTGCGCTGCGTCCAGGAGTGCAAGAACAACATCCTGTCGAGGGCCTACAACCCGCGCTTCGATCGGCTGGGCGACGACTACTGGACCCCGGAGATCGTGACCCGGATCTGGAAACAGGCCGATACCGGCAAGATACCGGTGTCGGGCGCGGGCTACCGGGGGCCCTTCTGCGGGCCCGGCTTCGACGAGATGTGGACCGACATGTCCGAGATCGTCCGGCCGACCCGTGACGGGATTCACGGCCGGGAATACATCAGCACCGTGATCGAGCTCGGAAGAAGGCCGAAGCGCCTTTCCTTCGACCAGGCTGGCAGGATGACGACCGAGCCGCCTCCCTTCCTGGAAATCGCGCTTCCGGTCCTGCTGGACATTCCCCGGCTCGCTTTTCTCGGTGAGGGAACGCGCAGGGCCATGGCGCGGGCCGCACGACGGCTGCAGACCCTGGCGGTGGCCGAATACGGCGAGGCCCAGGGGCCTCTGGCCTCGTACCGGGACCGCCTGGTCGTGCGGTTCGATCCGCAGAAGGACGATCCGGCGGGGCTCGAGGGAATTCCCGTGCTCGAAATGGGGTATGCGAAGGATGTTTGGCGTCGCCTGGACGAGATCAGGCGCCTTCACGCCGGGATCATCGGTTCGGTCCGGCTCCTCCTGGACGAACACGCCGCCGAGCGCGCGCTGGACCTTGCCCGCAGCGGTGTGGACGTGATTCACCTGCAGGCAGGCCCGAAGGGCAGGGGGTTCGGAGGGAACCGGGACCGGTTCGTGACGAGGCTTGTCCGCGAGGTCCATCTCCGGCTGGTCGAGGATTCGATCCGCGAGCAGGTGACGCTTCTCGTCTCGGGCGGAATCGCCATGGCCGAGCACGTGGCCAAGACCATCATTTGCGGGGTCGACGGCGTGGGGGCCGACCTCGCCCCTGCGGTCGCGCTCGAGTGCAGGCTGTGCTCCGACTGTGAGGAGCAGGTCCGGTGCCCGGTGGAACTGGATCGGGTGGAGGAGGTGTGGGGAGGCCAGCGCATCGTGAACCTGCTTGGATCCTGGCACTCGCAGTTGCTCGAGGTTCTGGGAGCCATGGGGTTGCGGGAGGTGCGAAGGCTCCGCGGGGAGGTGGGGCGGGCCATGCTCTTCGAGGATCTCGAGCGCGAGTGTTTTGCCCCCTTGTTCGGGGAGCGGACCGATTTCACGCCTCCCGCTGCGCCGCGAACGCTGGTCGGCGGTCCGCAAGAGGCCGGGGATTCCGAGGCGGAGGTCCCTCCGGACCTGCCCTGGAGCCCGCCGTCCAGGGAGCAACGGGGGGAGGAAGCGGCAGTGAGTTGCCCGTCACGCTTCCGGAACGCCCTTTCGAAGTATTCGGTGGTGTTGACCAGCGCTTGCACGCATTGTGGAATATGCGCGGAGGTCTGCCGCTACGGGGTCCTGGAAAAGAAGGGCAACCGTGTGCTCGTCGAGAACGCACACCTGTGCCGCGGGGCCGCCCTGTGCCGCGCGAAGGGCGCCTTTTGCCAGGATCAATGCCCGGAGAATGCCGTCCGCGTCGGCCGCAATCCCCTGTGGGAGACCTTCGGGGACCACCGGTGGACGGCGGACCTCATCGTCAGCACATGGAGGCAGGCGGAAACCGGCCTGCCGCCCGTCGAGTCGGGCCTGGAGTACAGGGTCGGGGCGTCGGGCGGCGGCTTCGACAGGATGGACTTCCTGTTTCCGAAAGCCCCTCCCGATCCGGCCCTGCGTGCGGAGGAGATCGATCTGAGCATCCCGCTCAACCGTACAGGGGACGGGCGGCCGCAGGTGGAGATCGGTTTCCCCGTGTACGGTGGGGGGATGAGCTTCGGGTCGATCAGCCTCGCCACGATGATCTCCCGCGCACGGGCTTACAAGGCCTTCAATTCCTTCACCTGCACCGGGGAAGGCGGCTACCCGGACGGGCTGACGCGCTACGACGATCACGTCATCACGCAGGTGGCGACCGGCCTGTTTGGGGTCAAGGAGGAGACGATCCAGCGCGTCCGGATCGTCGAGTTCAAATACGCCCAGGGCGCAAAGCCGGGCCTGGGCGGCCACTTGCTGGGGGACAAGAACACCGCGGCCGTCGCGCAGAGACGGGAGGCGGTCGAAGGGACCGCCCTGTTCTCTCCCTTTCCCTTCCACTCGGTCTACTCGGTGGAGGACCACAAGAAACACGTGGACTGGATCAAGGTGATCAATCCGCGCGCGCTGGTTTCGGTCAAGGTGTCGACCCCGAGTGATGTCGAGATGGTTGCCGTGGGGAGCTATTACGCAGGGGCTCACATCATTCACCTGGACGGGAGCTACGGCGGCACCGGCGCCGCGCCCGACATCGCCAAGAAGAACATCGCCATGCCCATCGAATACGCCGTTCCGAAGGTGCATCGCTTCCTGATCGAGGAGGGAGTTCGGGACAGGATGACGCTGATCGCATCGGGGGGGCTGCGAACCGCATGGGATGTGGCCAAGGCGATCGCCCTGGGGGCGGACGGCGTGGTGATCGGCACGGCCGAGATGGTCGCCCTCGAATGCATACGCTGCGGGAACTGTGAAAGCGGGCGAGGATGCCCGCGCGGCATCGCCACGACCGATACGGAACTCGCCCGCATGTATGGGTTTGACTGGGGGGCCCGGCGCATCATCAACCTGTATCGCTCCTGGAGCATCCAGCTCAGGGAGATCCTGTGGCGCTTCGGCATGAAGAGCGTCCGGGAGCTCGTAGGGCGGTCCGATCTCCTCTCGCATCGGGACTATACGAGGAAATCGATCGCGGAGAACGAGGCCGCCTGAAAAGAGGGGAAAAGCAGCTATTAGCTCTTAGCTGTTAGCTTTTAGCCCCTTGCCCCTCCCCGGCCCGGGGATTACGCCGAGCAAAGGGGGTGGAGGGGAGCCAACGCCTGACAGCTTAGAACTTATTAGCCGAAAACCGACAGCTCATGACGACGGCACAGAGAGGGTGAAACAGATGCAGTTCGACCGGGATCGATTCTTCGATCGTATCATCGCCTCCCGAGGGGAACTTGTCCCTCCGGCGGCCGCCGTGCCCCGCCGCAAGGCGGCCGAAGAAGGGGGTTGCGGGGTGGTCGGGTTTGCGGCCAGCGTGCCGGTGCGGGGAAGGCACATCTTCGAGCCGTCGATTCAGATGCACAACCGGGGAAACGGCAAGGGCGGTGGGATCGCGGCAGCAGGGCTCATCCCGGCCCAACTCGGCGTCGACGAGGCGACCTTGCGCGACGACTACATTCTCCAGGTGGCTTTCCTCGACCCGGAGGCGGTCGCCGCGGTCGAAAGGGAGTGCATCGAGCCCGCCCTGCGGGTGGACCACAAGGCCCGGCTGGAGCCTGCGTGCAGCTGCGAGGATCTGGGACTCGAGACGAGGCCGCCGGACATCGTCCGCTACTTCGTGCGGGTCCGGGCCGACGCCCTCGGCGAATTCGCGCAGCGACACGGCCTCGTCGGGGCGCCCGAGCGTGCCATTGAAGACGAGTTCATTTACAGGAACAGCGTGAGGCTGAACGAGCGGTTCTACGCCTCCCTCGGGGAGAAACGGGCCTTTGTGCTCTCCCACGCCCGCAACTTAGTGATCTTCAAGATCGTCGGATACGCGGAGCAGGTGGTGCAGTACTACGGCCTTCAGGACATGGAGGCCAGGGTGTGGATCGCCCACCAGCGCTACCCGACCAAGGGGAGGGTCTGGCATCCTGCCGGGGCGCACCCGTTCATCGGGCTGAACGACGCCCTCGTGCACAACGGAGACTTCGCCAACTATTACAGCGTGAGCGAATATCTCCGGCAGCACAACATCGTGCCCCAGTTCCTCACGGACACCGAGGTTTCGGTGTTGCTGTTCGACCTGTGGTCCCGGATCTACGGCTATCCCCTGGAATACGTGATCGAGGCCCTGGCCCCGACGACCGAGCTGGACTTCGATCAGCTTCCGGAAGAGAAGAAGAAGCCCTACCGGGCCATCCAGGCCCTGCACATGCACGGCTCGCCCGACGGGCCCTGGTTCTTCATCATCGCCAGGAGCGATCCGGAGAACGACCGCTTCCAATTGATGGGGATCACCGACACCTCGATGCTCAGGCCCCAGGTGTTCTCGATTCAGGAAGGGGAGGTCTCGATCGGGCTCATCGCATCGGAGAAGCAGGCCATCGATGCGACCCTTCACTCCCTGGCCCGGGAGGACAGCAGGTTCCGGCTCGAAGCGGACCGCTACTGGAACGCCCGGGGCGGGAGCCACACGGACGGCGGGGCCTTCGTCTTCACGGTTCAGGGGACGAACGGTGCGTCCACCCTTACGTGCACGGACAAGTTCGGCAAGGTGATTCAGAGTCCGCCCGGCCAGTGGCGGGTCGATTGGACGAGCAAGCCCGTGGAACCGGACGAGGCGCGGTCCTTCGCGGACAAGATCCGAGGCGCCTCCGGGCCGGAGGAAGTATTCCGGGGGATCGGCCGGTCCTTCCCTGCCTGGAAGGCCGAGAACTTCCGCTGGCTGATCGACGAGGTCCGGGGGGCGGCGGGCCGGGGCGACGAAGGTCTTGCCTTCGCCCTGGAGTTCCTCACGCTGATGGTCGATCGCCGTTACGACTGCGGGGCCGTCAGGGCCAGCGTGGTCCGGCAGATGGCATGCCGGGCGATCGATGATCTTCTCGACGGCGTTGCGGCCGTAACGGACGGAGGCCCGAGCCGCTTTAAACGGATCGACTGGCAGACGCGTGAGGCGCTGCGGCCCCCCAGGGGCGGAGAGGCTGCACTCGTGGTGTTCGCCCCGGGGTTTCCCCCGGAAGGGGATGCCTGCGATGCGAGGCTGATCGTGGAGGCTTACGAGGCAGGCTGGAGACGGTTCGTGGTGTACGGCTTGAGGGGCCAGCGATTCCACGGGTGCGGACTGGGGCCCGAAACCGAAGGGGTTCGCCTGGACCTGTACGGAAGCTCGGGCGACTATGTGGGCTCGGGCATCGACGGGATGGAGATCCGGGTGCACGGCAACGGCCAGGATCAGCTCGGACAGATCATGAAGCGGGGCCGCCTCGTTGTTTTCGGGGACGTGGGGCAGACGTTTCTTTACGGGGCGAAAGGCGGGGAGGTCTACGTCATGGGCAACGCAGCGGGACGGCCCCTGATCAACGCGGTCGGCAAGCCGAGGGTGGTCATCAACGGGACGTGTCTCGACTTTCTCGCCGAGTCCTTCATGGCCGGCAACCCCCTGAACGGCGGGGGCTTCGCGGTGCTCAACGGCATGGCCTTCAACGATCAGGGCGGTCCGGTGGAACAGCCTTCGCCCTACCCGGGCTCGAACCTCTTCTCCCTGGCCTCGGGGGGGGCCATTTACGTGCGGGACCCCCATCGGAAGGTGAGCCGGGACCAGCTCAACAACGGGGTGATCGTGGAGATGACCCGCGCCGACTGGACCCTCATTCTTCCCTACCTGCGGGAAAACGAGAGGCTTTTCGGCATCTCGATCGAGGAGGACCTTCTCAAGGTCGGCTCCGAGACCTGGCCGCCCGAGAAGGTCTACCGCAAGGTGCAGCCTGCGGGCAAAGAAATCGATACCGGGCTGGAAGAATAGGGCCCGGCGCGGCAAAGGCTATGGCAACCGTATCTGCGGGTATCCCGGAACTGGACCGCTTTCTCGGGGGCTTCCAGCCCGGGGACAACGTCGTGTGGGCCGCCGAGTCCGGGACCTTCGTGCCCAGCTTCATCAGCGCCTTTGTGCGGGAGGCGGCTCGAAATCCCGCCGCCGCGATCGTGTACGTAAACTCGAACTACGCGCCTCAGAGCATCCATCGCCGCTTCGCCGAGGCCGTCTCCCGGGCCCGTTTCGTTCACGTGGATGCCTTCACCTACGGCAAGGGAAAGGGGGACGAGCTTTTTCGCAGCCACTACGCAAGCGCCTCCCCTCCGGAAAACTTCGAGAGCCTGTGCGTGGAGAACCCTTCCGACCCCGCCGCGTTCGACCGCGCCGTCTCCTCGGTCGAGGAAAGGCACGGGGAGGGGGCGCGATACGTCTTCGACAGCCTCACCGGCCTGAGCGAGCTCTGGGGCGGCGACCGGGACGTGCAGAGATTCTTCACGCGCCATTGCCCGAAGCTCTACGAGCTTCAGGCGGTTGCCTACTGGGCACTGGAGAAGGAGGCCCACCCGGGCTCGTTTCTCGCCAACCTGACCCATATCACGCAAGTCGTGATCCATCTCCGGAACACGGAGGAGGATTATTTCGAGATGAAGTTTCAGAAGGCCGAGGATCGGCCTTCGCGTGTTCTGCACGACGCGCTGCGTTACCGGGTTGCGGAAGAGTCGATTGAGTTTCTCCAGAGGGTTCCCGGGCGAGAGCTTCGCATCGGGGACCGGGTCCGCCGGCAGCGCGCCGCCAAGGCCCTGTCCCAGGCAGAGCTGGCACGCATGCTGAATGTGACGCCGAGCGCCCTGTGCCAGATCGAGAGCAATCAGGTGCATCCCTCCCTGCCGTTGCTCATGGATCTCTCCCATGCCCTCGACTGCTCGCTGGACGACCTTCTGGGACAGGGTTCGCCGGGGCGCGGGAGCCGGAAGGGGTGGCTCGTACACAAAAAGAAGGACCAGAGACCGGCAAAGGCCGGAAGGGGGCCGGTCCGGGCCCGGGTCGAGATCCAGCCCCTGCTTCCGGCCGAGGGCGGGGCCGGCGGCCGGATGGCGCCCTACCTGTTGCGGTTGGGCGCAGGCGCCGGAGACACGAGGCCCTTTTTCGACCACAAGGGCCCTGAATTCGGCTGGATCCTGAGCGGTCTCCTCAGGATCGTCGTCGGTGAGGAGGAGATCTTGCTTCGGAAAGGGGACAGCATCTGCCTGGAGGAGAGGACCCTGAGCCGATGGCGCAGCGAGGGCACAGGCAGGGTCGAGCTGATCTGGGTCCTGGGTTGATCGGAGCTTGACAAAACAGATTCCGCAAGGTATCTGTGGTCGCAGCAAGCAATGTACGAGCTGGGGCACAAAGGCGTGCTCCTCGCAGCAGGGGATTTCCCCTGCCGAATGGCCGTATTCGAAGAGACAAAGGTGTCTGCCGAGACGGGGCGGACACCTTTTTTTTGTGCCTTGTTCCGAAGGCGCGTTTTTTTTTGCTTCCCGTGTTTAGGAGGCCTTAAACCCATAGGGCATCCTGCTTGTTTCGCTTAATGGTCGCGCGAAGCCGGGGATGCCGAACCCGAAGGGAGGAGTCGCATGAATCTGCACAGGCCGAACGCCAACGAAGCCATCATGACCGCCAACCGATCCCGCAGCGTGGCCCCGCAGTCGGGCATCTGCACCCGGTGCATCGACGGGTGCAGGGGCAACTGCGACATGTTCAACGCCACCTTCCGCGGCAGGGAGCTCCTTTATCCCGGGCCTTACGGTGAAGTGACCTCGGGGGCGGACAAGGACTATCCGGTGGATTACTCTCACCTGAACATCATGGGGTATGCCCTCGGCGCGGAAGGAACGCAGGCGGATCCGGACCATGCCACGTTTCCGACGGTCAGCACGGAGACCGAGTACGGCGTGCAGCACAAGGTCAGGATGAAGGTCCCGATCTTCACGGGCGCCCTCGGGAGCACGGACATCGCCAGGAAGAACTGGGAGCACTTCGCGGTCGGGGCGGCCATCTCCGGGATCAGTCTCGTTTGCGGCGAGAACGTCTGCGGTATCGATCCGGAGCTCCGTCTGGACGGCAAGGGAAAGATCATCGAGGCCCCGAACATGCGCTCCCGCGTCGAGCAGTACCGGCGCTTTCACGGCGGCTACGGCGACATCCTGGTTCAGATGAACGTGGAGGATACGAAATTCGGGGTCGCCGAGTACGTGGTCGGCAAGTTGGGAGTGGAGTGCGTGGAGTTGAAGTGGGGGCAGGGGGCCAAGTGCATCGGCGGCGAGATCAAGGTGAACAGCCTGGAAAGGGCCATCGAGCTGAAGAAGCGGGGCTACATCGTCACGCCCGACCCGGAAAACCCGGCCATGCAGGCGGCCTTCCGGGACGGGGCCATCAAGCAGTTCGAGCGCCATTCCCGCCTCGGCTTCGTGGACCAGGAGGGCTTCATGAAGGAGGTGGAGCGGCTTCGCGGCCTGGGCGCCAAGCGCGTGACCCTGAAGACAGGCGCCTACCCGATGCGGGAGCTGGCCATGGCGATCAAATGGTCCTCGGCCGCGAAGATCGACCTGCTGACGATCGACGGCGCCCCGGGCGGAACGGGCATGAGCCCCTGGCGCATGATGTGCGAGTGGGGCATTCCGTCCATCTACCTGCATGCCATGGCGGTCCAGCTGTCGGACAGGCTGGCCAAGAGAGGGGAGTGGGTGCCGGACCTCGCCTTTGCGGGCGGCTTTTCCTCCGAGGATCACGTCTTCAAGTGCCTCGCCCTGGGAGCCCCGTACGTGAAGGCCGTCTGCATGGGAAGGGCCCTCATGATTCCCGGCATGGTCGGCAAGAACATCGAGACCTGGCTCAAGGGCGGGGACGGCGGCCTGCCCAAGACGGTCTCCAAGTACGGGACCACGAAAGAGGAGATCTTCGTCTGCTTCGAGGAGATCAAGGCGAAGTACGGCTCGGATGCCGACACCATGCCCCTCGGCGCGATCGGCATTTACAGCGCCACGGAGAAGATCCGCGTGGGCCTGCAGCAACTGATGGCCGGCGCCAGGAAGTGGAGGACGAACCTGATCGGCAGGTACGACCTTGCCTCCCTGACCGAAGAGTGCGCGAAGGTGACGGGCATCCCGTATATCATGGACGCCTACAAAGACGAAGCGCTGCGGATCATCGACGGCTGAACCCCGGCCGAGCGTGCCGATGAGCCAGGAGGAGGGCGCCCCGGGAAGAGGCGATCGCAGTCGCTTCGATCGGGCCGCCTTCCTTCTTGGTTCGCCTCTGCCCCCATTCCTCAGGTATCTCTATCCCCGGACAGTCGAGGACTCCGGATCGTCCCGTAGCGCAGAAGTCGGGTCTTTTTTCTTGACCCGCACTTCCGCAGATTGTTATTCTCCGGCCGCCTGAATGCGCCTTCCGAAAAGGAGAGAACGATGGGACGATGCCCCGGTTTGAACCGCGGCCCGGATCGCCGGGCTTCGATCCGACTGGCCGCAGCGATGCTGATCCTCGGCAACATGCTGCCGACCTCCGCCGGTGCGCAGACCGTTCTGCCGCAGGCGGAGCGCCCGTTTGCCGGCATCGCCAATCGGACGCTGAAAGGCTCCAAGCCGGACTACCCGGAGCCTCCTCGCGCCCCCGCAGGCGCGCCCAACATCCTGCTCGTCCTCATCGACGACACGGGATTCGGAAATCCGTCCACCTTCGGGGGCCCGATCCGGACGCCGACGCTCGACCGGCTTGCGGAGCAGGGGCTCCGTTACAACCGCTTCCACGTTGCCGCGCTCTGCTCCCCGACCCGTGCGGCGTTGCTCTCCGGCCGAAATCACCACGCCATGCACTTCGGCTGCATCGCCGAGGCCTACGGAGGCTGGCCGGGATACGACGCGCGCTGGCCAAGGGCCGCGGCGTCGGTCGCCGAAGTGCTGCGTCAGAACGGGTACAGCACAGCGGCCTTCGGGAAATGGCATCTCACGCCCGATGACCAGCAGGGCCCGGCCGGCCCGTTCGACCGCTGGCCCAACGCGCTCGGCTTTGACTATTTCTGGGGCTTCCACGGCGGCGAGGCCGGCCAGTACGACCCCCTCCTGGTGGAGAACAATAGAATCCTCGGTGTGCCATCGCAGAAGGGCTTCTATTTCCCGGACGCAATGGCCGACCGGGCCGTCGCCTGGGTCCGCGACCAGAAGGCACAGGCGCCGGACAAGCCCTTCTTCCTGTACTTCGCGCCCGGCGCGAGCCATGCGCCGCACCACGTCCCCAAGGAGTGGAGCGACCGCTACCGGGGGAAGTTCGATGCCGGCTGGGACAGGTATCGTGAGGAGACCTTCGAGCGGCAGAAGAGGCTCGGCATCATCCCGGCAGAGGCGAGGCTGACGCCTCGCCCCGATGCGCTGCCCGCCTGGGACTCGCTCCCGCCGGAGCAGAAAAAGCTCTATGCGCGCCAGATGGAGGTCTATGCAGGCTTTACGGAAAACGCCGACTACCAGGTCGGCCGCGTCGTCGATGCCATCGAGGACCTCGGGGTTGGCGACGACACGCTGGTCGTCTACATCTTCGGCGACAACGGCGCCAGCATGGAGGGCACGGAGACGGGTTCGTTCAACGAGCTGACCACGCTCAACGGCATACCGTTGACCGCGGAGCAGCAACGCAAGGCGATCGAGGCATACGGCGGCCTGAAGGTCTGGGGCGAAAAGCGGACCCATCCCCACTACTCGGCCGCGTGGGCCTGGGCCGGCAACACCCCCTTCCAGTGGGGCAAACAGGTGGCCTCCCATCTCGGCGCTATCCGCTCTCCGATGGTGATCGCATGGCCGAAGCGCATCAAGGAGAAGCACGGTCTCCGCAGCCAGTTCCTCCACGTCACCGACGTCGCCCCCACCCTCCTGGAGGTTGCCGGCATCCCGGCGCCGGACCAAGTGAACGGCGCTGCGCAGATGCCGATGCACGGGGCGAGCTTCGCCAGCACGTTCGATGACCCGAAAGCGCCGGAACGCCATACCCGGCAGTACTTCGAGATGTTCGGCAATCGCGCCATGTATGAGAACGGGTGGCTGGCAAGCTGCCGCCTGCCGCGGAATCCCTGGAGGATCGACCTCGACACGCTGGCGAGGTTCGCGCCCGGGGTCTGGGATCCCGAGAAGGACCCCTGGGAACTCTACAACCTCGAGGAGGACTTCTCGCAGGCCGAGGACCTGGCGGCCCAGTATCCGCAGAAGCTGGAGGAGCTCAAGGCGCTCTTCTGGGCCGAGGCGGAGCAGTATCATGTCACACCTCTGCTGGGAGGCATGGCGCTGGCCTGGGGGATGCGACCGGCGGACGAGGGGCACACCGTTTTCAGGTACGTGCAGGGAACGGAGAACATCGCGTCCGGCATGATCCCGCATGTATACAATCGCTCCTACACCATCGACGCCGACCTAGACATCGAGCGCAACACCTGTCTGTTGGGGTGGTGCTTCGGAACCGACGGGGTGATCGTCGCCAACGGCAGCTTCCTCGGCGGCTTCTCCCTCTACGTGCAGGGAGGCAAGTTGCGACACACGTACAGCTTCCTGGGCTTGAAGCTTGATACCATCGTCGCATCCGATCCGCTGCCGACCGGAAAGGTGAACGTCCGGTATACGTTCACGGCCGACACGCCCGGCAAGATGGCGACCGGAGGCACCGGCCGGCTCTTCGTCAACGGCGTGCAGGTGGCCGAGGCGCGCATCGAGCACACCGTGCCCCTGCGCTTCAGCGCGTACGCCGGAATGGACATCGGCCGTGACAACGGCCTGCCCGTCTCCCCGAACTACTATTATTACTGGAAGGCGCCGTTCCCGTTCGGCGGCAGGATCGAGAAGCTGGAAATTACGCTGGAGCCGACCCCGGGTTGAGAAGCTCCGGTCTTTTCATGAGTGCCTCGGGGCACGATCAACCGTCCTGCATGATCTCCTTGTGGGTAAGCTCCGGCGCGGCCTTCTCCTGCTCGTAGACCAGGACCCCGAGTTCCGCATAACGGGGGCGGATCCTGTCGCTCAGCAGGCCGATCCGTTTCAGGTTCGGGACGATGCGTTTGAACATGCTCTGCCGGAAGGCGGCCATCATCTCGGATTCGAGAGCTGATTTTGCCCACTCCGAGCGTTTCATGCGGTGGGCGAAGAATTCGTCGTAGAGCTCGTAAGCGATGAAGCGGTTGCGAAGCATGAGCGAGACCTCGTAAGCCCAGTCTTCCCTGTCGGCCCGCTCCCTTTCACTCAGCCCGTTCGTGTAGAGTTTTTCGAGAGCGAGCACGCCGTAGTGCACATGCCGGGCCTCGTCCCGGATCACGTAATCGAGGATCTGCTTGAGGAGCGGTTCATCGAGCACCTCATAAAAGGTCCGGAACGCCCCGAGGGCCAGGCCTTCCACCATGATCTGCATTCCCAGGAACTTGAAATCCCACCGGGAGTCCCCCATCAGGGCATCGAGGACCACGTACAGGTTGTCGTTGATCTCGTAAACCTTCTTGAGCTTCTCCGACAGATAGCGGTGGAATGCCTCGAGGTGCCGGGCCTCGTCGACCACCTGAGTTCCGCCGAAGAGCTTGCCGTCCACCCACGGGACAGCCGTCGTCACCTGGGCCGTGGCAAACAGGGCCCCCTGCTCGCCGTGGAGAAACTGGCTGAAGATCCAGCTCACAAAGGCGTGGCGGAAGGCCCCTTTTTCCTTGTCCGACATTGTCTGCCACACTCCCATGGACCCGGCGGGGATGAACTTGTCGGGCAGGATCGGCCTCTTCTGGTCGGTCGGATCCACATCGATCGACCAGTCGATGTCCTTGGCCGCGTTCCATTGCGATCCCTTTGCCATCTCGTAGAGTTGCTGCATCTTCGTGATCTCGCCCCGGCGGTATTTCCAGTCGAAGGTGGTCTCGTAGGAAACCGGCACAACGGTCTTTTCCTCGTTTCTGCCCTTTTGCAGGATGAGCCCCCGATAGGCCGGCCCGAGAAAAGATGCGAGAACCCGCACATTGCGGCTGGCCGTCGCCTCCGGCAGAAGCGTCGCGGCGTTCACCGAATTCTTCACGAGTCTGGAGAGCTTCATTTCGGTACCTCCATGGCGGAGCGGACAGGATTCTTGGCAGCGATACGATAAATTATAGCTCCATGGTAGGGATAATAGAAGGCGAAAGATTGTTGCGCGCTTGCAGGGTTCTCGGGACGGGAAGGACAGGCCCTTTGTCCGATCCGCTGCAAGATGGTATTCTGGCGGTGGAAAGGCGGGCGGCGGAGGATGGGAGTGGATAGCGAAATGGTAATTGCTGAGGGTCAAGGCGCAAGAGCCGATAGCTGAAAAGGAGCCCCTATGGGATTTCGTGTCTCGCCGGTTTGGTGGCCCGCGCTGGCCGCCGCCTCTCCGGCGCTCGTTCCCTGGATGATGAGCAAGAACCGAGCCTTTCAAGAGAACCGCGGCAGGGCCGCCCGAATGAACGAGGAAAGGATAGAGGCGGCGAAGCCGCTCCCCCTGCCGGCCCTCAAGGAGTTGAGACTGACCGTCGTTTGCGAGCACGAGCACCTGGAGGGATTCCGGGGAGAGGCCGGGGTCTCCTACCTGCTCCGAAGCGAGCAGGGCTCCCTCCTCTATGACATCGGGTTCGGTGCCCAGTACCCGACCTTCGCCACGAACACCTCGCTTCTGGGCCTCCGAATGGAGGACGTGGACGCGCTCGCCATTTCCCACCTTCACGCCGACCACATGGGCGGGCTGAAGGCCCAGCGCAGCCGCCGCGTCCTCGTGCCCGCGGAGTTCGGCGCGGCCGGGGCCAGGCCCTGCTACGTGCCGGACGCGGCCCAAGCGGAAGGCTTTGACCTTCGGATCACCTTCGAGCCGCAGATGCTCGAGGCCGGCATCGCATCGACCGGGCCCCTTGCCAGAAGCCTCTACTTCTTCGGGCTCACCCAGGAGCAGGCCCTGGTGGCCCACGTCCGGGGCAAGGGTTTGTTCGTACTCACCGGATGCGGGCATCCGACGATCGAGGTTGTGCTCCGCATGGTGCGGCGCCTGTCCGCGGAGCCGGTCTACGCGATCGGGGGCGGGCTCCACTTCCCGGTCACCAAGGGGCGGGGCAGCTACGCCGGCTTCCAGCTTCAGATGATCGTCGGCACCGGGAAGCCCTGGTGGGAGCGGGTGACGGACGAGGATCTCACGAAGACCATCGAGGCGATACGGAAGGAGAATCCCAAACGGCTTCTCCTCTCGGCGCACGACACCTGCGATCACGCCCTGCGCCGGCTCGCCGGCGAAGTGGATGCGGAGGTGGAGGTACTCAAGGCCGGGGCGACCTACACGCTGTGACAGGGTTGGGCGGTTGGCCTGAGACATGAGGATCGAAACCCGGGTACTGGTCATTGGCGGCGGGCTCACCGGGGCGGGCGTACTCCGCGACCTTGCTCTGCGAGGCGTTCCGGCGGTTCTTCTCGAGAGAAGGGACCTGAATGCGGGCGCGTCGGGGGCGAATCACGGCCTGCTGCACAGCGGCGGGCGCTACGTCGTCACCGATCCCGCCTCGGCGCTGGAGTGCCTCAGGGAAAACGCGGTGCTGAAGCGCATCGCGTCGGGCTGCGTGGAGGACACCGGAGGCCTGTTCGTGGCCCTGGAGGAAGACCCGGACGGGTTCATCGCGGATTTCATTTCTTCCGCTGCGAGGGTCGGGCTGCCCGCCGAACAGGCGGACTTGAAAGAGGTCCTCGACGACGAACCCTCTCTCCACCCTCGTATCAAGGCCGCGTTCCGGGTGCCTGACGCATCGATCAATCCCTTCCTGACGACAGAGGCAAACCTCAAGGCCGCCCGGGGCCTCGGCGCGCGCGTCCTCTTTCACACGCAGGTGACCTCCATGCGTCGCCAGGGAAGGAGGATCACCCGGGTCGAGGCGATCCATGCCAAGACGGGCGAGGCCGTGGAGGTGTTCGCCGAGCAGATCGTGAGCGCCGCGGGCCCCTGGGTCGGCGAGATCGGCGCCCTCGCCGGGGCCGACATCCGCATCGCGTACTCCCAGGGCAGTCTGCTGATTACGAACTCCAGGCTGGTCAACCGCGTCGTCAATCGGCTGCGGCCCCCTTCCGACGGGGACATCGTGGTACCCGGGGAGACGGTGACGATCACCGGCACCAACTCGATCCGCGTGGAAAGCCTGGATCATCTCCGCACGAGCGCCTCCGAGGTGGACCGTCTGATCGCAGAGGCGGCCAAGATGGTGCCTGCGCTCGATGCCGCGCGGTTCATCCGGGTCTACGCGGGAGTTCGGCCGCTGGTGTTGACCGACCCCGGGGAGTCGGACAGGGCGATTTCGAGGACCTTCACCGTCTTCGACCATGAGGCGGACGGGATCGAGAACCTGGTCAGCATCGCAGGGGGCAAGCTCACCACCTATCGGCTGATGGCGGAAAGGGCGGTCGACCTCGTCTGCGAGCGGCTCGGGGTCGCGGAGCACTGCAGGACGGCCGAGGTGCCCCTTCCGGGGAGCGAACAGGGGCAGTCTTTGGATACCCGGCAGAGGCTGGAACGCCTGCGGGTCTCTCCGCCGGAAGGCGAGGTTCTCTGCGAATGCGAGATGGTCGGGCGGCAGCAGGTCGAGGAGCTCGTGCAGGAACTCGGAAGGCTCGGCCATCCCATCGAGCCGAACGCAATCCGGCTTCGCTCCCGCCTGGGCATGGGCTCCTGTCAGGGAGGCTTCTGCGGCTATCGCACGATCGGTTATCTCTACGAGAGGGGTTTCGTCTCGAACCGGAAGGGAAACGAGCTTCTCGTCGACTTTCTGGAAAGGCGTTGGAACGGCATCCGGCCCATGCTCTGGGGGGAACAGCTTCGCCAGGAACAGCTCCTCGAGGCGATCTACTGCGGCAGCCTGAACATCGACGGGAGCCTCTGAGCCATGACGATGCGGACCGAGTGCGACCTGCTGATCGTGGGCGGAGGCCTCACAGGGCTTGTGGCGGCCTGGCGGGCCCAGCGGGCCGGCCTGAAGACGGTGCTCGTCGCCCAGGGAGCGGGCAGCCTTCCCTTCACGTCGGGCGCCCTGGATCTACTGGCCGTTTACCCCACCGAGACGAAGCGGTACCGGGAAAGCCCGTGGGAGGCCCTGTCCGAGCTGGTCGAGCGCGAACCGGCCCATCCCTACGGCCGGTTGGGCCTCCGAAGGGTCAGGGCCGCCGTGGAGGAATTCCTCCCTTACATGGAAGCGGGCCCGCTGGCTTACTATCGGAGGGGAGAGCTCAACATGGCGATCGTCACCGGCGCGGGGACGATCAAGCCGACGTATGCCGTTTCGGCGAGCATGAAGAACAACCGGCTCGCCTGGAACCGGCGTCGGCCCACCCTGATTCTCGGATTCGAGGGCTTTCCGGACTTCTCGCCGGAGCAGGTTGTCGGCAATCTGCAAGACCGGTGGGTCGGACTGAGGGCGGCAAGGCTTGACCGTTCGGTATTCTCCGGCAGCCTTCGGCGGCTCACTCTCGCGCACCTTGCCGCCGAGTTCGAAAGGACCGAGTTTCGTGACCGGTTCGCAGGGGCCGTGAAGCCGCTCCTCGGGCGGAGCCGGTTTCTCGGTCTGCCCGCCGTTCTGGGCTTCGAGAGCGTGACCGACATCTGCCGCGACCTGGAGGAGAAGCTGGGCGCAGCGGTGTTCGAAATCCCGCTGCTCACGCCTTCCCTGCCCGGGATGAGAATGGCGGACATGCTCAAGCGCGACCTCCTCGCCGCCGGGGTGGACTGCCGGCAGGGAGCCCCGGTCGGCAGGCTGGACCGGGAAGGAAAGAAGATCACGGCCGCCCATCGTTCGGGCAAGACCCGTGAGGAGGAAATCCTGGCCGGGCACGTGATTCTCGCCACAGGCCGGTTCTTCGGAGGCGGCCTGGAGGCGGGCCGGCAGGGGGTGCGGGAGGTGTTGCTGGGCCTGCCGGTGGAGGCCCCGTCGGATCGGGACAACTGGCACATGGCGAGCTTTCTCGGTGCCCCGGGCCATCCCATCAACCGTGTGGGCGTGAAGGTGGACCCCTCGTTGCGGCCCCTCGGCACGGACGGCCAGCCGCTTTACGAGAACCTGTTTGCGGCGGGGGCCCTGCTGGCGGGTCACGATTGGGTGCGGGAGAAGTCGGGGGCCGGGATCTGTCTGGCCACGGGCCATGCGGCGGTGGAGTCCGTGATCGCTCAACGCTGCCGGGCGGTGCCGGCGGGAGGGAAGCCATGAGCAGGGGGCGCCTCGACGAGGAGGTCAGGCGGCATGCCCGCGAGGCCCTTCGGAGGCTCGTTCTGGAGAGCGGCGGGGATCGCTGCCTGTCCTGCGGTGCCTGCACGGCCGGGTGTCCGGTTTCGGACTGGAGCGACGAGCGGCTGGATCCCAGGCGCCTCGTCCGGCTGATCCAGAACGGCCTGGGCGACCTCGTCGTGGAGATGGACTGGATCTGGCACTGCACCGAGTGCGGCCGGTGCGAGTTCACGTGCCCGGCGGGCGTGGATCCGGGCGCCCTCGTCGCCCGGGCCCGGGGCCTGGTGCCCCGCGAACTGTCGCCCGGCCAGATCCAGAAGACCGCCGACCTGCATCGCACCGTCTCGAACAACATGGGGATCGAGGTCAAGGACTGGCTGGAGACTGTGGCCTGGATGGCCGACGAGCTTCGAGAGGAAATCCGGGACCTCGAGGTGCCTGTCGAGAAACCGGGTTCCGAGTATTTTGCGACGATCAACTCCAAGCTCCCCATGTACTATCCGGCCGATCTGCAGGACATCTTCAAAATCTTTCACGCTGCCGGAGTGAGCTGGACGCTTCCGGAGAAGTGGTGGGAGGGGACCAATTACGCCATGTTCACGGACGACGAGGCGGCGTGGGAGGAGACGCTTTGCCGGCAGATGGAAACGGTGGAACGGCTCGGCTGCACAAAGATGGCCTACACGGAATGCGGGCACGGCTACTACGCCACGGTCGCCGGCTACGAGCGGTTCGGGATGAAGCCGCGCTTCGAGGTCGTTCATGTGGTCGAACTCTATGCCCGATGGATCCGCGAGGGCCGCCTGAAACTCGATCCGAACCGTAACCCCCGGCGCATCACGCTCCACGACCCTTGCAATGTGGTGCGCAAGGCCTCGATGGGCGGCTTTGCCTCCATCGCCGAGGACGCGAGGTTCGTACTCGCCAGCATCTGCGGGGACGTTGTCGAGATGACGCCGAACCGGGATGCCAACTACTGCTGCAGCGGGGGGGGAGGCGCCCTGATCGCCGGCTTCAAGAATGCCCGGACACATTACGGGAAGGTGAAGGTGGACCAGATCGATCGGACCGGGGCGGATCTGGTCTGCACCCCCTGTGTGAACTGCTTCGATGCCCTGGGCAACCTGGCCCGTGAATACGGACGGCCCTGGAGGCCCGTCCATCTCTGGAAGCTACTCGCCGAGGCGATCGTCCTGGACGGATGAGCGGTCCGATGCGAGGACACGGTAGGAAAGCCCTATCGGCGGGCTCCCGTGGGATTGGCCTCCGGCTATCGCCATGCCCGGGTCCGCGCCAGCGGCTAGGTCGTTCTGACGGAGCCTTCTTCGAGGTGCGCAACCCTGTCCCCGAATTCTTCATCTCATCCTTATACGCAAGAAGCTCTTTTCGTTCACTTCGGCGGCCCTTTGCACAGGGGGAAAACCCTCCTCGATTTCGTTGACCAGGATGAGCCTGCCCTCGCGAGCAAGGGATGCGAGATGGTCGATATGAATCCGAATTCTCTCCCCCTGCGGCTCCTTGCCTGCGTGGGGTTGCTGCTCACGGTCGCTCCGGGCTGTGATTCCACCGACTTGGCCAAGGTCGGCTCCGCGCAGGTCTGCGAGGCCGGCGAGAGGATGTGCGACCCCGAGGGCAAACCCATGTTGTGTGAAGAAGGCCGCTGGGTGGCGCAAGGTCCCTGCGGCAGATGGTCGTTCTGCAATTACGGTGTCTGCCAGGAGTCCATGGTCGATCTTCCTGCCGACGAATCCCCGCACCAGAGCCTGGTCGAGTGGTGGTACTTCACGGGCCACCTGTTCGACCCGGACCGGAACGTCCACGGCTTCGAGCTGACCTTCTTTCTCTTCTCCAACCTGCTTCGCCTCCCGGTATGGATGATCCACACGGGGCTGGTGAATGAATCGACAAAGCAGCACGAGATGCAGAGCCTCTTTGAGACCGGGCCTCCGGAAGGCGCACCCGGCGAACTCGATCTCTCCGCAGCAGGACAAAAGATCGTCCGGCAGGGGTCAGACGTCTTTCTCCTCTCCGGCACAACGGGTCCCTCTGCGTTTGAACTGACCCTGACCGGCACCAAACGGCCCTGCTATCACGGGGGCAACGGCGTGATCCGCATGAGTTCGCTGACCGACAGCTCCTTCTATTACTCTCGCACGAGGCTCGAGGTCGAGGGGAGCCTCTTCACGGACGGCCGGGACATGCCGGTCACCGGCCAGGCATGGATGGATCATCAGTGGGGGAATTTCCTGCCCTTTGTCCTTGCCGGGTGGGACTGGTTCTCGATCCAGCTTGCCGACGGATACGAGATCATGCTGTTCATCTTCCGAAGGGACAACGACGGCACCCCCTCGAGCATCGACTTCGCAACAGGATCCATCATGGACCCGCACGGCAACCAGGCCCCGATCCTCCTCGATGACTTCACCGTCACGGCCCTGGGTTCGTGGGTCAGCCATGCGACTGGCGGGACCTATCCGCAGAACTGGGAAATCGAGATCCCGAAACACGAAATCCGGTTGACCCTGACCACGAATGTGCCGGACCAGGAGATGCCGAACCCGGTGTGGAATTACTGGGAGGGGCGGGTCGAGGTGGGCGGGACAAGGGGCGGCAAGGAGGTCGAGGGCATGGGATTCGTGGAGCTGACCGGCTACGCCGGGCGGCCCATCCTTGCGGCGCGCTCTGCCGATTAGCACGATGCCCGGATCCGGGTAGAGTGCGGATCGACAACATCCGCGCTCTTGCGTGTCGGATGATTTGTGGAGGAACACATGGAAACGAAATCTTCGACTCGAAGCGGCGCCGGCCTGATGTTGCTGCTCTGCATCCTTGTCGCGGCACTCACGACCCTGGATGCCTCAACTGCATCGGGGGGCATGGGCCCCTGGATGTTTTCCCCGCCGGAACCGCCTCCCCTGGTCCGGTTGACGGGCGTCCTGTTCCCTCTTCAGGAGAAGGCGGAACACACCGGACTGTACACTTTTCCAATCTTCATTGGAGCCCAGGAGCGGATCTTCCGCGTGGAGGAGGCCCGGTCTCTCACAGGGTCCCTTCTGGGAACCTCCCTCCTGAACGATCTCTTCCCTATGCGGCTGCGGTTCGTAGGACGGACGGAAGTCCTTCTGCAGGTCGAGGAGATGGCAGCCTCGGGCAGGACAGTGATCGTGACAGGGCGTCTCTACGTGGCCAACAACTGGTTACTGGTCGACTCCGTGGAGACATCGGACCGGGATACAGACGCTTCAGGATCGACCCCTCCGGGTTGAAATCGCCGAGAGGGGGACCTTTTCGCCAAGGCGGTCGGCATCATCGGCGCGGGCATCGGGCCCGCGCGGAAGGCTCGAAGGTCTGATGGGGGAACATTCACGCGGCCGGCCGGATGGATTCCAGTTACTATATCCCGCGCAGGTTCCTGGCCTCGCAGAAAGGGTGGTGCACCATGAAAGGAGCGCTTGTGGCATGTATTCTGGGCGGCCTGCTGGTTCCCTGCGGTGTCTGCGCCGCCGATGATACCTTCAACATCGACCTGCCGTTTTGCGGAAACCCATCCCGGGGCCTGGAGTCCACCGGCGAGATGCTCCTCGCCTCCGCTTCGGCCGTTCCGGGCCGGCCTGCCGAGGAGGTTGTCCGGTACCGCAAGGTCAGCGTGCAGGACAAGCCGGACATGATCGGCGGCGAGGCGTTTTCGTTCCTGTGCCCGGTCGACTGGAAGATGGAAGGGGGCATGGTCTGGCGCGACCATCCGGCCATGCCGGCCACGGTTCATCTGCGCATATTCAATCCAAAGGGACTGGAGCAATTGGAGAGCTTCCCGACCCTGGGCTTCAACTGGGGCGGCCTGCTCACGCCCGAGATGGGGTTCCCGGTGGGAGCCAATTACATGGGGAACGAGGTGCGTCCGCCTGTGCATAACGCCATGCAATACCTGAAGGAAATCATCATCCCGCGCTACCGGGCCGACGTTCAGGTCCGGTTGATCGGCGAACAGGAGTTGCCGGAATGGGCAAAGGCGGTCAGCCAGCAGGCGGAACAGGTGCCGGGGGTGCAACTCCAGTCGCATGCCGGAAAGGTCCGACTCGCTTACAGCGTTCAAGGCCAGGCTGTCGAGGAGGACCTGTACTGCGTTCTGCAGACCGTCTTCCTGGCCGCGGCCGGCAACATGTACATCCAGACCGGAGAGCGCGTCCACGGCATGCGGGCCGCCGCAGGGCGCCTGGACGAGAGCACCCGCGTGATGCAGACGATGGTCACCTCGGTCCGGGTGAACCCGCAGTGGTTCAACCAGTACCAGCAGGTCTGCCAGGCCCTGCACAACATGCAGATGCAGAGGATCCGGGCGGCCGGGCAGATCAGCCGGATCATCAGCGATACCAACCGCGAGATCAGCGACAGCATGTACGAATCCTGGCAACGCAGGCAGGAGTCCGAGGATCGCATCGCCCGGAAATGGACCGAGGCCTTTCGAGGCGTGGAGACCTATTACAACCCCGTCGACCAACGCCCGGTGGAATTGCCCTCCGGCTATCGCCACGCCTGGGTCAACGGAAACGGCGAAGTCGTTCTCACGGACCAGGCGGGATTCAACCCCAACGTCGAGCTCGGCGGCAGTTGGCAATCCTTGGAGCGCCGGGAATAGTCCTCGGAAAGGCTCCGTGGCCGAGGGCGCGCGCAAGGAAAGCATTGCCGCCGGCCCTGTGCGCGCCGGAGACCGGACAACGCGTCGGGCCGGCCGACACACCGGGCAATGCCCCGTTCTACTCCTCCAGACGGACCTTCACCCGGACCACCGGGTCATAATAGATATAGAACCGCCCTGCGATTGTGTACTCTCCCGGCCCCAGCGGCAGGCCTCCGTCATCCGTACGGTTCCAGGTGGTGCTGTACTGATAGATGGGGTCGAAATCGGCCCTTGCGCCCGCCTCCATGGCAAACGGCAGATCGCCGCAACCCTCGAAGCGCAGGGTCTTGACGATCTCGCCGGCTTCGTCCAGGACGACCAGATCGAGGCAGGGATCCAGGATCCCCCACGGGTGGGGCTGATTCTCCTCGATCGTGTAGCGGATGAAGACCTCGTCTGGTGAAGGGTATTCGGCGCAATCCGTCTCCAGGATGACCCGGTTGTACTCATCCGCCCAGAAGCCGCGGTTCGGATTCTCCGGGTCGCAATACTCCATTTCCACCTCGTCCCAGATCTCCAGTTCGATTTCGTTGCTGGCGGCTCCCTCGTAGGACGCCCGGATCGTGACGAGACCCGGCGCCAGGGCCGTGAGGATGCCCTCCGCGCTGACGGCGGCCAGGGACGGGTCGGAGACGATCCACTCGACCTCGCCCGTCACGTCCCGAAGCATCCACGGATCGTAATAGGCGTCCACGTGAAGCTGGTCGATCGATCCGACCTTCAGGATGCCTTCCATGGACTGCCGGTAGATCCATAGATCCACCAGAAGGGCTTCGGCCAACACCTCGACCTGGACCGTGTTGCTGGTGAGGCCTTCATACGTCGCGGTGACCCCGCACGCTCCCTCGGCGTGGGCAGAGAGGAGGCCGTCCGGGTCCACGGAGGCAACGCCCGCGTCGCTGGAATGCCAGTCCACCTCGGACGTGAGGTCGACCCAAGAGCCCGTCGCAAGAACGCCGCGCGCGAAGAAGTCGGCCGTGCCGCCGATGAGGAGTCTCAAGCTCGCCTCAAAGAAGCAATCCAGACAATCGGGCACGGCGAAGCCGATATCGGCGAAGACGGCCACGGGAAAGTAGTAGCCCGGGAAGATCTCGAGTTGGACGACATCGGGGTTTTCGACGACGGAGACGGGATACGGCTCCGTGCATACATCCCCCAGGCAGGCCGTGACCGCCGCTTGGCCGGGGACCAGGAAGGTGAGGACTCCGTCAGGCGTGATACTCGCCACAGCGGGGTCGCTCACGGTCCATGTGACGGGTTCGGTCGCCGGCATCTCGGTCCCGTCTTCGTTCAGCAAGGCCACAAGGGGGACCTTGTCCAGTACGCCGAAGACGCATGAGCAGAAGGGCGAATCCCCGGGCGCCTCCGGCGGCGCGACGCCGTCGGCCTCTGCCGCGCCCAGGACGCGCGGGTAGAAATCAAGGGCCTGGTAGCACGAGACCCGCTCCACGCGGAGCGGTGTCACGGATTCCATCTCTTCCCCGTCGTCCGAGCTGCAGCCGCCGAAACAGAGCCCAAGGATCAAAACACAGAGAAACAGCGCGCAGGGCCGAATCGGTCTCAGGGTACTCTCCTTCTTGCTTGCCTTCATGGTATCTCTCCTTTTCGGACTGGATTACTGGGGGTGATCGAACGCCCCTTCTTGCTCCCTGCCCGGTTGCTGTCATGGATTGCCATTGCCCCTGGAAACCAATATCGCGAAAAGGGGGGGTGTCTGTAAAGACAAAATACGCAAAAGTGTATACTGGTAGTATGCAAAAAATCCCTTAATTCACTTCGAAAAGACATGTTTTCGATGGGTTACGATTCGGTTATGAATCCGCTCGTTATCTCGCCGAAGGAGTAGAGGATGTTTGTGATTAGCGGTATTCCACGGTGAGGAGCGGGGCCATGTCGGCGTCTGCCCCGTCGTCCAGTTCCACCAAACCGGAGGGTTCCTGCACGAAGTCCAGCAGAAGCCTCAGTTGCAGGTCCTGCAAGCCAAGAGACTGAGCCTCCGCCATGAGCGAGGTGACGTCGATGAGGACGTAGTTGCCTTCGTCCGACCGAAAGAAATCGAACGGAGACCGGGTCGCGATCGGGCGGGAATCGAAGTCCGTGGGCTCCAGCCCGTTCATGGGGAAGGGAACGAGGTCCAGGAGGGTGGGAACGCTCGAGGCAAACTCGACGGTGTTCACAAAGACCTCGATATCCGCCGAGACGATCACGGCTCCTAACGGAACAGACCCTCCGCCGGTGGATCCGTCGAGCGGGAAATCCAGGAACGCCCGGTATTCGGTGCCGTCCTCCTCGTCGATGCCGAAAAAGAGATTCCCGGTGGAGTCGGCCTGCGAGATCAGGTACGTTCCTTCCGGCTCCGGAAAAGGGTTGAATCCGATGTCACCGTCCGCCCGCTGGTCGCTCAGGATTCTGACAACGAATGTGGAAGGCTCATCGTCGTCGCTGCAGCCGGCAAGGAGGACCCAGGCTGCGAGGATAGCCACGGTGGCGACCTTTCCCGTGAACCGTATGCTGTTGGATCTCACGACTCTCTTCCTCGCCATCCCGACTCTTCTGCCCGGTCGATGCCGAGAGCCATCGGGATCCGTCGCTCTTGTGCCGCCCGCACCTTGTCTGTCGTTTCGGTTTGATCCGGAGTCAGGTTCCTTCCTTCCTCGATGCCTGCTCTTGCAGGTATGGCGGTCATGGGTTCCGCCATATATGCCAAGAAGCGCAGGTTGCGCAAAATCAGCGCCTCTCCCTCTGCGACCTGCTCTCCCTTTGCGTGTCGATGCTCCCGGACGATCGAGTGCTGTCCGTCCTTCTTTCGTCGGCGGGTCGCGACGGAGGGCCTTCGCGGAAGATACCCGGCCCGCGCTGCGTGTTGGAGATGGGTGGTGTCGGAATTGTTACACTCTCCGGCGTGTTGCGATCGACATCGCGCGGCGGAACGTAGGTCGTGCTGCGGTCCGAGGACGGGGCGGCCGACTCCCTCTGGCCCGAGGATGGCCTTGCAGAGCCCCGCTCCTCCTTGGGCGGACTGGCCGGCTCGCGGCGTTCGGTCGGAGGCGAAACGGCGCGCTCGCGTTCCGTGGTGGAGCGGGCCGGCTGAGAGCCTGCCGGAGGAGACTCCCAGCGGCTTCGCTCCTCGCCGAACTTCTGGACGCTCGCCGCCTGCCTGGAGATCTTGTCCTGCGCGCCGGTCCGGCTCTCCTCGAACTTGAGCGGGGATCGCTCATCGGCAGCGAACGAGCGGATCGGGGCCGCTATCCGGATACTGCCTCTCTGCGGCTCGGGCATCTTGGACTGCCGGACCTCCATCTCGCGATAGGTCCTCGGCGGACGAAGATTCTTGTCGGCCCGTCGGCGGTCGTACTCGTTCCGTTCGTACCGCCCCCAGTCCGGAACGGTCCTGCGGTGTCGCCATCGGTCGTGCTCGTAGATCGGGTCATACCAAACATAGCGTTGTTCGCATTCATACCTCGGGAAAATGCCGAAGCTGACGTAAATGCTGTCGTAATAGTCGCCGAAGTAGAAGTGGCCGTAACGCGGGCAGGTGAACCAACTGAACTGCAGCATGCCGGTGTCCACGACGATGCTGAGCGAGTAGGAAAACCCGGGAGCCAGATAGACCGGCCTGGGGAAATAGATCGGCGCAAACAAAACGCCCCGACGAGGCAGGACGTAATCCCAGTGCCCGAGGACGAACACGTAGCCCCGAGGCGTCCATACGTAGTGAGAGGGTACCCAGATCCAGTCCGGCTGAGCCACCAGCCAGTATCCGGGCCGCCAGACATAGGTGCCTCCGTACCAATACCAGCAAGGGGGTACCCAGATGTTGTTCGGCGTCGGCGGCGGTCCCGGCGGCCTCGGATCGTCGATCGGAGGAGGGGCGGGCAGATACTCAATCTGCTTGCCTTTGGCCACCGGTGCCCAGAACCCCGGCACCCATTCCCAGCCGCCGTCCGTCCTGGACCAATAGCCCGGCACCCAGTAGGTGTTCGGCGGTGCGGCCCGCCAGCAGCCGCTGACCCAGAGGTAGGTGTTCCGCTCCGGATCCCATGCCCAGTATCCGGGCACCCAGACGAAGCGTTTGCCCGCGGGTTTTTCCGCGGCCAGTTGTTCCGTGATTTCGGGCGGCGGCTGGGTCGGGGCCGTAATACCCTTCTGTACCTGCAGATCGACCGGCCCGGCAAACGCCTCATGCACGGGTCCGCGGGTCAAAACTTCGGGTTGCTCCTCGGGCGGCACGGCCGGCGGTTGCTCGGCGGCCTCTCCCGGAAAGGAAAGGGCCGCAAACGCCATTGCCATCACGAGCGCAGTCACCGTCTTCATCGTGCCTCCCAGTTCCGGCGGACGCACCGAAATACCCGGCAAAACAGCACACACATCTTGGATGAAAACAGTATAGGAGAGGGAACAGAGAGTGTCAAAGAAGGGGTATGCGAACGCGAGAGAACTCGCGGCCCGCCGAACGCCGCAGATGGGAGTTCTCGGACAGGCTCTATCCTACTTGAGTTCGAGTTCCCTGTGCCTGGCTGCGATGGCCGCAGCCAGTTCGTCCAACGCCTTGAAATCGCCTTCGGAGGGCAATCCCTTGCACATCACAGGGTTCAATACCTCGACCTTGAGATTGGGGATCATCCCCGCGAGTGCCTCCACGGTCTTACCGCCCCACCCGTAGGATCCGATAATGGAAAGAAACCTGGCCTTGGGCCTCAATGCATTGGCCAGGAACGTCGCATAGGCAGCCAGGGGGTGGGGACCTGCCAGAACCGTCGGCACACCCACGACAATCGTCGCCGCGTCGACCAGGGCCATGGCGAGTTTTCCGATATCGGTGGCCGCAAGATTAAAAAGTTCCACACGAACCCCGTGCCCGATGAGGGCGTCCGTCAGATGATCGACCATTTGCCGGGTGCTGCCGTGCATGGACACGAAGGGGAGAACCGCGAGATTGTGCGGGGCGCCCGTGACCCAATCCCGGTAGGCCTCCAGAATCCATGCGGGCCGGTCGTAGATCTGGCCGTGGCTGGGGGCGATCATTTGAATCTCATACCCCTTGAGCTTTTCGATATTCTTCTGGATCGCAGTGCGAAAGGGCATCATGATCTCGGCAAAATAGCGCTTGGCGGCCTCGTACACACGCCCCTGGTCGGTCACGAAGAGGTCGGCGCTTGCGATGTGGGAACCATAGAAATCGCAGCTGAACAGAATCCGGTCCTCCTCGAGATATGTCACCATCGTCTCCGGCCAGTGCACCCAGGGCGTGTGAAGGAACTTGAGCGTCTTGTCTCCGAGCGAAAGCGTCTTTCCGTCCTCCACGGTGACAAAGGCGCCCTCGGGGATCCGCAGCAGATCGGTAAGCATGCCCTTGGCCTTGGGGGTCACGACCAGCTTGGCTTCCGGAAAACGTTCGAGCACGCGGGGAATGGTCCCGGAATGGTCCTGCTCGGCATGGTGGGAGACCAGGAAGTCGATCTGAGACACGCCCTCCAGTTGCGCCATCAGCTCGTCGGCCATGGGCGGATCGACCGTATCCAGCAGGGCGGTCTTCTCGCTTCCTTCGATCAGGTAAGCGTTGTAGGTCGTGCCGTCCGGAAGGGGAACGAGCGAGTCGAACAGGCGCCTGTCCCAATCAACGGAACCGAGCCAGTGGATCTTTTCCTTGATCTTTCTCTTCTGCATGGCGGCAACTCCTTCCTCTCTGACAAAAAGCGCGTGTCTGTCCGCCGGCCGAGGCCTTCGTGCAGGGCCCCTTGCCGGTCAGTCTAGCATGTCCGCCGGACCTAGTCTTTACGCCGGGTCGGAAGACCACACCTTACGGCAGGGCGTACTTGTCTTTCAACCGGCCGGCGATCTGTTTCACGGCCGCAAAGGCGCGCTCCACCGTGCCCTCCCGGTCCGGGTTGACCAGGCAGCACGTGGCGGGCGAGAGCATGCTGCGGGAAATCAGTAGCTGCCGGTCTACGCCGCGGGCGTCCAGAATTTCCCAGACATTCTCCAGCCGCCGGATCAGCGACGGGGTCTCTTCCTGGGAGAATGCCTCGAAGCCCGTGGGTACGATTCCCCAGACGATGACGCCGCCCCGGTCGAGGAATCTCCGGATGGAGTCTGCATAGGAGGAGAAGATTTCCCCGTTGGTGTACACATCCATCGAGAGTACGTCCAGGTCCAGGTTCAACAGAAAGTCCCAGTCCGGATTTCCGCAGAGATGAACCCCGCGCGGGCGGTCCACCTGGGCGAAGAATTGGTCCAGGTCGGCCTTGGCCTTCCGGTCGCTGTATCCCGACATGGCCGAAAAGATGAACTGAAGCCCCGGTTCATCCACGAACAGGAAGGCATGGTCGTTCCGCTGCCTCAGTCGCGCAAGCTGAACGTTCAGCCGCCTGGCCAAGAAATCCATGAGGAAAGGCCGGACGGTATCATCAAAGAGGATGGGGCGGTTATCCTGGTCGAGGACATTGAAGCCGAAGCTGACCGGCCCTTCCATCTGCCCCCGGATGGCCGGCCTGTCCTTCAGGTCCAGGGCCAGGAACCGGCCGTACACCGCCGAGTAGGTATCGCTCACGTCGAAAAAGGCCGGGTCTTCAAAGCGCGCCAGCGCATCTTCCAGTTCCTCGGCGAACCTGTCCATGGAGAAACGCAGGGTCCGTCTTTCCGTATCCAGGAGGATGCCGGGGAAATTCTCGGCCGCCTGCACATACATGTCTTCGTAATAGCTGTATCGCGGCAATTGCGGCCAGAAGGGTACGTCGAGCGACAGGGCCATCTCGAGGGCGCGGGCCACGTCGGTGTGGGGCATCACGGCCATCGCGGTCGTGAGCAGGTTCCCTGGTATCATGTGGGTCATGGGTGTCCTTTCCTCTGCAGTCGCAAGCCCCTCAGATCAGCCCCGCGGCTGACGGAGATTCTTTCCGGAGCAGGGACGATTTCGAAAAGCGCGAACGCCACCCGGAGCGGGGCAACGGCCGGTTTGACCTGGGTTGTACGGCCGGCATTCGAGGAGGGCCGCCACCTGCGTTCGAGCCCGCTGGACGGCCTCTCGCAGGCGGACTCTGCTGCCCACGAACGGCTGGAGGGGTTGCCGTAGTGACGTGACAGGAAGGGCTCGATTGCGGCCGCCGCTTCCGGGGCGATGGGCATACTCGCATTGACGTCGAGATAGATTCCAAGAGGGCGCATCCTTACTCCGTTCCGCCTTCGAGGGCAGAGAACCGGATTCCATTCTGTACGAGGGAGTCCTCTCTTTCAAGGCGAGCTCGACGGGAATCACCGCTTGACAGAGGGGCGATCCCTATTTACAATATGAGAAATTTGTTATTTAGTCACATAAGACGTATCGAATCGGGTGGAAGCATGTCTGCACGCACGAGGAAACGGGAAACCGGGCCCAACCTACCCCTGAAGGACCAGGAGAGAAGGCGCTATGAGCTTCAGGCCGAGGTGCTGAAGGCGCTGGCGCATCCGATCCGGCTGGCGATCATCCAGTTTTTGTCCCGGGAAGAGAAGTGCGTCTGCGACATCGTGGATTTCGTGGGAACGAGCCAGTCGAACATCTCCAAGCACTTGAGCCTCATGAAGAAGGTAGGGATCCTGTCCGACAGGAAGCAAGGCCTGTCGGTCTATTACCGGCTGGAGATGCCCTGCGCCCTGAACTTCTTCAAATGTGTGAGGGACATCATGGAAACCCAACTCTCCGAGCGTTCTGCAGCCCTTCAATAATTTTTTGCGATCCATATTACTGTTCAGGAATATAGTAAAATTATACCGGAAACGGAGGATCGGATCATGAAGATAGCCATTCTCGGGCCCGGCTGTGCCAAGTGTAGGCAGCTTTATGAGAACACCCGCAAGGCACTGGAGGAGGCGGGGGTTGAGGCAGAGGTCACGAAGGTGGAGGACATCCAGGAAATCTCCCGCTACAACGTATTCATGACCCCTGCGCTCGTCATCGACGGAACGGTCAAATCCACCGGCAAGGTCGTCAAGCCCGAGCAGATCAAGAAGTGGGTATCGGAAACCGGGACTTGATCGAGCCCGGAGCCGGTCCCTTCCTGTCAGCTTGCATGCCTGCAGGGAAGGTGTGAAAGGGCAGGGATCCGCAGAATCGTCGCGAGGAATGCGCCCAAGATGAGCGAGAAGCGAAAACTCTTGTACATTGTCCTGGTATTTCTGGCAGCCTATTTCCTGCCGATTCAGTGGCCGAGGTTTCAGTCCGGGATCTTCGAGGCCTTCGCCCTGGTGCGCTGGTACGCGCGCGAGCACGTTCTGCTCTGCCTGGTGCCCGCCTTCTTCATCGCAGGGGCCATCAGCGTTTTCGTCTCCCAGGCCTCGGTGCTCAAGTACTTCGGGGCCTCCGCCAAAAAGGTCGTTGCTTACGGGGTCGCCTCGGTATCCGGATCGATCCTGGCCGTCTGCTCCTGCACCGTGCTTCCTCTTTTTTCGGGGATCTACACGCGGGGTGCCGGCCTCGGACCCGCGATTGCGTTCCTCTACTCAGGGCCCGCCATCAACGTACTGGCCATCATTCTCACGGCCCGTGTTCTGGGGATGGAGATGGGCATCGCACGGGCCGTGGGCGCCATCGTGTTCAGCGTCGTGATCGGACTCCTGATGCATTTCATATTCCTCAAGGAGGAGCTTTCCCGGACGGAACGGGGAGAGATCGCAGTAGGGGAAGAAGGTGACGGACGGCCCCTGTGGAAGGACGGCCTGTATTTCTTTTCCATGGTCGCGGCCCTGGTCTTTCTGAACTGGGGAGCCCCGGCTTCCGATGGCGGCCTTTGGGCCGCCGTCTTTCGGGCCAAATGGATCATCTCCGGGGTGTTCCTCCTCGCGCTCGCTTTCATGGTGATCCGCTGGTTCAGCAAGGAAGAGCTCTCGGAATGGGTGGAGGCCTCCTGGGGGTTTGCCAAGCAGATCCTTCCTCTTCTCCTGGCTGGCGTGATGGCGGCCGGCCTGCTGCTCGGTCGGCCCGGCTACGAAGGGCTGATTCCCTCGGAATGGGTCAGCCGGCTGGTGGGCGGCAACTCCGTTTGGGCGAATCTCTTCGCCTCCGTTGTGGGCGCCTTCATGTACTTTGCGACGCTTACCGAGGTGCCCATCCTGGAGGGGCTCATGGGTGCGGGCATGGGGAAGGGTCCGGCGCTGGCCCTGCTCCTGGCCGGCCCTGCGTTGTCGCTGCCGAACATGCTGGTCATCAACGGGGTGATCGGCTTCAAGAAGACCTTTGCCTATTGCTCGCTCGTAATCATCATGGCAACGGTGAGCGGGATCCTGTACGGCAGCATATTCTGAGAACGAGGAATAGGTCACGGTAGAATGACGGATGAGAGTCACTACACGGATTCGATCCTGATCGTATATCCCCAGGAACGGCACGCCCTCCAAGCGATCGAGCGGTTCGGGGCGTACGGGCTTTCCTTTGAGACGATCGAGCCTCCGGCCCACATGCGGGACGTGGCTTGCCCTGCGGTCAAGGTTTCCCGAAGCCTCTTCGGCCGCATTCAGGAGGTATCGAAAGAGAATGGGCTTTTTCATCTCGGCGTCGTGGACTGGCGGCCGCCGGCTCCGGACGCCGAGCGGCTCGAAAGGGCGACCATTGCGGACGGGCCCCTCCTGCTGGAGACCGTCCAGATCACCTTCATCGCGGCCTGCATGGCCGACGATACGAAGCTCCGATTCATCGCGCAGTTCGACAAGGATATTTCCGAGGTCATGCCCTACCTGAACGCAACGGTCAAAGGGGCCGTCTACACTCCGAACATCCCTACGCTGGGCTTTCAGCATGGGTATCGGATGGTGACGCTTTACGGGACCCGGCTCGCCGTGGGCAAGACCGACGAGATCATGGATACCTGGCGGACCATGGCCTGGGTCAAGGATCTCGTGAACGAGACCTGGTCACGAAGGGACGCGATCGAGCCGTGCATGGAAGAACGGGCCAAACCCCAGCCCCTCGAAATCTTCAAGCGATTGCCGGGAACGAACTGCAGGGACTGCGGGGAGCCTTCGTGCATGGCCTTTGCCGCAAGGCTTTCGCGGGGAGAGGCGGATCTCACCGGGTGCCCGCACATGTATCTTCCCGAGTACGAACCCAAGCGGGCGGCGCTCCTCACGCTGTTCCCCGGCCTGGAGGCCGAGGGCGGAAGGGATAAGGAGAGGAAGGAATGAGCATGCAAATGCGAGCCGCACAAAGGCGAATGGGGAAGCGTGTCGGGCGGGAGGCTCTCGCTCTGCCTGTGGTACTGTGCTTGCTCACCGCCTTCGTCTGGGCGGCATGTCAAGGCGGTCCCGAAACGTCGGCGGCCACGGCGCCGCAGGAGCAAGGGCGGGAACTGAAGAGTGCAAGTGCGGCAGAAGAAAACGCGGGCAGCCGACAGGTGGTGGTCACCTATTTCCACACGACCTACCGGTGCCCTACCTGCACGCTGCTGGAAGAGTATTCGAGAGAGACGGTGGAGAAGAGGTTTGCCAAAGAGATGCAGGAAGGAAAGATCGTTTTCCGGCACGTAAATGTGCAGGAGCCGGAGAATGAGCACTTCATCAAGGATTACAGCCTCTTCAGCAAGTCTCTCGTCGTCTCGGAGGTTCGGGACGGAAAGGAGGCACGCTGGAAGAACCTGCCGGACATCTGGCGGCTCGTTGGCGACAGGGATCGGTACGAGCAGTACGTCGCCGGCGAAATCGAAGAGTACTTGAGGGATCTCTGAAGATGTCTTTCCTGCTTGCCCTGGCCTCGGCCCTCTGGCTCGGCATCCTGACTTCGATCAGCCCCTGCCCGCTGGCCTCCAACGTGGCTGCGATCTCCTATATCAGCCGGGATGCGGATCGTCCCGCGCGCGTGGCCCTTTCCGGGGGTCTTTACAGCCTGGGCCGGGTGATCACTTACGTGGCCCTGGGTGTAATGATCGCCGGCTCGCTGCTGAGTATCCCGAAGGTTGCCTTCTTCCTCCAGAGCCGCATGAACCAGGTCCTCGGTCCGGTCCTGCTCTTGGCCGGGATGGTCCTCGTTGGGTGGATTCGACCGGGTTTTCCTGGGTTCGTCTCCTCGGAGGCGATCGTCTCGCGGCTGAAGGCCCTGGGCGGCCTGGGCGCACTGCTGCTGGGCCTGCTCTTTGCGCTTTCTTTCTGCCCCGTGTCGGCGGGGCTCTTCTTCGGCAGCCTGATCCCGCTCACGCTCCAGCAAGGGGCCCCGGTCTCGCTGCCCCTGGCCTACGGCCTGGGTACGGGGCTGCCCGTGCTGGCCTTTGCCCTGGCCATCGCGTTTGGGGTGAAGGGCCTGAGCCGATTCTTTCAGCAGGCCTCGCGGCTCTCTACCGGCCTGGCCCGGCTGACGGGCTGGGTGTTTCTCCTGGTGGGGGTCTACTACTTTGTTTCGTATGTGTGCATCCCCTGGCTGGGAAAAGGGGGATAAAGGTCTGAAGACGGGTCCTCGGAGGGAATGAGACGTGAGGCAATCCTTAACGGTTCCGAGGCATCCGGACACGATCCGGGCCTCGTGGTTCTGGCAAGACAATGAGAGGAGGTAGATCGATGACGGCAGAACAAGGGTCTGCGCAAAAGCAGAAGGGGCTGAGTGTCTTCGAGAAGTATCTATCGGTCTGGGTGATCCTCTGCATCCTTGCCGGGATCCTTCTCGGAAAGGTGGCTCCGGGTGTCGCCAAGTATCTGGACGGCCTGGCCATCTACGTGGACGAGGCGCCGGTCGTCTCCATCCCCATCGCGATCTGCCTGTTCTTCATGATGTACCCCATCATGGT
>CAYLMK010000011.1:0-211048 GCA_964384945.1 uncultured Thermodesulfobacteriota bacterium
CCCACAAAGATATGAATCATTTAGAGGGTGACGATCATTGAACATACTGCTATGCAATGCATCGTCTTGGACACCCTCTTCCATCTCCCCGCCGTGAAGCACCGACCGGCTTGCCCCTGTGGCACGAGGCAAGCCGGAGACTTTACGCGCCGACGAGGGAGGAGGGTAACCGCTCGGAAGGACGCCGGCCGGCAGCCTCCTACTCGGGGAGCCGCAGGGCCTGCCGGGCGCGGTCCAGCTCGCTTGCGAGCCTTTCGTCGCTCCATCCGAGTTCCCTGGCTGCCAGTTCTCCTGCTCGTCGCAGAACCTCCTCGCCGGGGCTTCCAAGCGTGCCCAGACCCGTCCTCCGAAACAGGATGTCCTTGAGGGTCTGGGCCATTTCGTGCCGGGCCGCATAGACAACCTCGGCAAGGATCTCCCCGTCCGCGGTCACCGGGTCGGAAAGCCCCTGCCGCTCGCGGGCAACGGCAAGGACCTTCCTGCACTCGGTGCCGTAGTGCTTACCAAGATACTCCAGGGTTCTGGGATCGAAGCCAGGATTCTCCTCCCGAACCCCGGCGAGGAAGACCTCCAGGTCCTCGATCTCGCAGCCGGCAAGGTACTCCTTGTCGGTCAGGGCATCCCGCGGCCTGACACCCAGTTTCTTCTGCACCCGGTCGACCACCTTTTCCGCCAGGCTGCGGCTCGTCGTGTACTTCCCGCCTTCGACCGTAATGAGACCATCGAAGCCGTCCGCCTCGTTCTCGTAGATCTCGTACTTACGGGAGGATTCGTACGTGCCCTCTACCTGGTCCTCCACGAGAGGGCGCAGGCCGCCGTAAGCGGAAAGCAAGTCGCCGAAGGAGAGGTTTCCGTCCCCGAAGCATGCGTTGATCTCCTGCAGAAACTCCTCCACGCTCTTCCTCGTCACCCGGTAGGCGTCCGGGTCTCCCTCGTACTCCTTGTCCGTGGTCCCGATCAGGGTATGCCCCCGCCAAGGAATGATAAACAGGTGCCGGCCGGTCGGGGTCATGAGAGCCAGCGCATGCCGCTTCAGGAGAGGCGGCGTGATCAGGTGAATCCCCTCGGACCGCCGTATCGAATGGCCGCTCTGGCCCTTCGCGGCATCGGAGAGAATGATGTCCACCCACGGACCGCCGCAATTGACCGTAACCCTTCCCTCGATTTCGACCTCGTTTCCGCGCAGCAGGTCCAGGGCCTTCACGCCCGTGATTCGGGAGCCCTTCCCGTACAGAAACCCGTTGACCTCGGCCCGGTTCGCGACGCGGGCTCCGTGCTTCACTGCGGACTTCACGAAGGCGAGGGTGAGCCGCTCCGGGCAGATCGATTGGCAATCGTAGTAAACGGCCGCCCCGGTCAGACCCTCTTTCCGCACGTTCGGCTCCTCCCGCAGCACCTCCTCACGGGAAAGGGACTCGTGGCCCGGCAGCTTCTTCGCCTTGTCCCATGTCCTCCCCTTGTCGAAGGAAAGGATGTCGTAGAGGATCATCCCGGTCTCGATGAGCCACTTGCTGCTCCGCCCGCCCTCGTAGGTCGGAACCAGGAACGGGAGAGGATAAACAAAGTTGGGGGCGATGTTCTCCAGGATGCGGCGCTCCCGGAGGGACTCGCGGACCAGACCCACCTCGAGCTGGGCGAGATAGCGCAGGCCTCCGTGGATCAGTTTCGATGTAGCCGCCGAGGTGGCCCAGCCAAAATCCTTCTTTTCCAGAAGAGCCACCCCAAGCCCCCTCTTGGCGGCATCGTAGGCAACGCAGGCACCCGTGATGCCCCCGCCCACTACGATTACGTCAAACGGCTTGCCATCGTAATCCTCGACGAATCGCTTCATCTTTTTCTCTCCTTGGCGAGTAGCATGGGATCCAGCATACACAATCCGGCAGGGAATGCCACGTCCCGGATGCGATGGCCCCGGGGGTCGATGCCCGGTCGCACGGGCCGGGGATTTCATGGACAAGCCCGCCTTTTGATCCTATAGTGACCCATGTCGGCCCGGCCGTCCTACCGCATGCGATCCCTTCGTGCGCCACGGGGCGGGCCGCAGAGAGCCCCGACTTCCTACGAGTCGATCCGTTTTCGAGGAGCCCATGGATACGGACAGGATTTCCGCGCTCTGGAACCTCCGGGACCCGGGGAAATACGGGGTCCGCCTCGGGCCCGGGCCGGACCGCGATTTCGGGCGCTCCCGTCTGCTCCTGTTCTGGCTCGGGATGCACCTGGCATGGGGCGTTGTGTTCCGGTTCTACCGCTCCTCCAGGATCGGGATCGTGGGAAAAGACCTGGAGGAGGAATGCATCGCCAAGGGGCGGGGGATCATTTACGCCCACTGGCACCGGTACGCCCAGTTCTACTTCTTTCACGCAGGCCGCAAGCGGCACGTGATGATGATCAGCCCCAAGACGGGCGGGGAATTCGGCGCCCGCTGCATGGACAGGGTGGGAGTGCTCACGGTGCGGGGCTCTTCCACGAAGCTCACGAAGGAAGGCAAGACGAGATACCGGGGCGGAAAGGAGGCCCTTTCCGCCATGGTGGACCTGGTCAGGGAGGAAGGCTTCCACGCCGGGATTACGGGCGACGGCCCGAGGGGGCCGGCCCTCACCCTAAAAGCGGGGGTCATCCACCTGGCAAGACGCACCGGCTCGCCCATCCTGGTGCTCTCGGCAGCCGCCAGGCCTCACCTCCGGTTGCCCGGCTGGGACAGGATGTGGATGCCCCTGCCCTTTTCGAAGATCATCCTCTTCCTCACCGGCCCGTTCTACATTCCCCGGGACACGGATGAGGCCCGCTCGGAGGAACTGCGCGTTCAACTGGAAGTGCACATGCGGGGGATGGCCGCCAAGGCCGAAAGGTATTGGAAGGACGAACGGATCCGGGAGGAGATACCCGAACCGTTCTGGCTGCCGAAATAGCCCGGCCGTTTCGCATCGCGCAGGCGGGTCTCGCCCGGTCACGCGCAGGATCCGCGGTTCAGCCGCGCGAACATCCTCCTGTTGTTCTCGTAGATCTCGAGGAAGCACCGAAACCGCTCGTCGTAAATCCCTCGGTTTTCCGGGTTTGGGGGAAATGTCTTCTCGTACTCGATCAGGCCCGGTATATCCTCGAAGGCGATATGCCCGAGTCCGACCGAGGCGATGAAGGCGGCCCCCCGGGCATTCGCCTGGAGCGGATCCTTGACCCTCCGGATCTCCCGGTCGAGCACGTCGGCGAGGATCCGGCACCACACATCCGACCGGGCGCCTCCGCCGACGATGTTGAGCGGACGGAGCGTACGCCCGACAAACTTTTCGACATACCCGAGGCTCCATCGCGTATTGTAGGCCACCCCCTCCAGGAAGGCCCGCACGATGTGGTCGAGGGTCGTGGTTTTCGAAAGGTTGTACAGCCCGCCCCGCAGGGTCGTGCTGTCCACCGGGGTCCGCTCTCCGTTCAGCCAGGGGGTAAAGATGAGCCCGTGGCTTCCCGGATCGACACGCTCCGCAACGCAGTCCATACGTTCGTAACAGTTCTCCGGCGGTTCGCCCGTGACGAGCTCGTTCTTGTGGAACAGGATGTTCTCCGCGAGAAACCCCAGACAGCCGCCCGCCAGGTCCTGCTCGTTCACGCTCTGGTACTTGCCGGGGATCGCGGTGGGGAACGAGGCGATTGCGTGAAATGCATCCGCCTTCTTGAAGGGCACGATGCACTGCACCCAGGACGAGGTCCCGATGTAGACGTGGCCCTCGAAGTCTCGGACCGCGCCGGACCCGATGAGGGCGCACTGGTGGTCCGGGGAGCCCATCACGACCTTCACATCTCTTCGTACGCCGATCCGGTCGGCCACTTCGGGCCGCAAGGGGCCGAGGATGTCGGTCGAGGCCCTGAGCGGCGGCAACTTCGCCCGGTCGAGGCCCAGGATCCGGATCAGCCTGTCGTCGTAGCGCATGCGATGGATGTCTCGCGTGTCCGTCACCCAGAAGAGCTGCATCGAGTCGAACGAGGCGGCGAACTCGCCCGTAAGCCTGAGGTTCAGGTAGTCCTTGCTCGGCAGGAACATGTATGTCTTCTCGTACACGCGCGGAGACTCGTGCTTCCAGAGAAGCACGTGCCCGGCGTCGTCCTTTCCGGAAAGGGAAGGCGCGCCTGCGGTCTTCCTCACCCATTCGAGGACCTTGAGGAGCCCGTAGCCCATCACGCTCGGGAACCCCCGCATGGCCCGGGCAACGTAGGGCGCGCCACGGGAGTCCATCCAGGTGAGGGACTGCCCGAGGTGCCTGCCGTGCGCGTCCACGGCCACCGTGCTGGAAAAGGTGCTCGAGACGCACATCGCCTCGATGGAATCGGCGGGAACCGCGCCGCCCGCCACGAGCCGCCTCGAGGTTGCCAGCAGGGCGTTCCACCAATCCTCCGGGTCCTGTTCGGCGCCGCCTCCGGGAAGGAAACGGATCGGGGTCCTCTCGAAATCGGAGGCAGCCACCCGCCCGTGCGCCGAAAGGATGGAGGCCTTCACGCCGGAGGTGCCGTGATCGATGGCCAGGATGTGGGGATCCTGCCTCATGCCAGCCCCTAGAGATCGATCCGGGTGGCTCTTCCGCTCGAATCGATCCGTTCCGCGTAGAGGACCTCGACCGCCTTCTTGCGCCCCTTCCGCTTCACGGGCTTCATCGTGCTTCGCAATCGGATGAAGTCGTTCGGGTCGACGCATCCCTCCGGGGGCAACACGCCCTTGGCCGTGATCTTGCCCTGGTGCATCAGGATCACGCCCATGGCTGCCGGAATCCCGGTCCCCTCGCCCAGGGCCGCCCCCTGGGAGGCCATGTGGACCCTGTACTCTTCCGGCTTGCCGTCCTTCCTTCCCTTCACGACCACCGACATGGCCCCACGCTGGGTCCCGAATCTCGTTCGCTTCAGGATCCGGTTCCGCTCCCGGAGGATGTAGGCGATAGCGAAATCGTAGGGCACGACCGGCTTGCCCCTCACGTTGAGGGGCTCCCTGCTCGCCAGGCCCAGCCTGCACATGTTCCCGGTCAGTTCGTAATACTCGAGGGGGAGCACCGACCCCTTGTTCGTTACCTGGTTCACCTTGATGTATTTGGGCAGGGTGACCTGCTCCGGATGCGGGTAGGGGTAGAGCGGGATGTTCTCGCCCACCAGGGGGAAATCAAAGGTCTGCCTCAGGGCGATCCCGTCTTCCCGGAAGTACTTCACGTATTTCCGCTTCCCCTCCAGAAACATGGGGATGTCGATCGTCATGCAATGAAAGCGATGGCCGATGACGCCCTCGCCTTCCGCAGGCTCCCCCCCGTGCGTGTGGAAGATGTCCACCGAATCGGTCTCATCCAGAAGCGTATCGGCCACCAGCTTGGCGAAAAGATTGGTCACGCCCGGAGAGGCGCCCATGCCGATCAGGGCCGTGATCCCGGCCTTCTTCGCAGCCCCGTGCATCTTGAGAATGTCCAGGGTCACATCCACATCGTCGCAGATGTCCACATAGTCGATTCGCTCTTCGATCACCGCGCCCAGGACGGTCTTCACGCTCTTGTAGAAAGGCCCCACGCAATTGAGCACGATGTCGCTTCCCCGGATCGCCTTCCGGACGCTGCCGGGATCTTCGGCATTCATCTTGACCGCCGTGACCCTCCTGGATCCGATCTCGCCGATGATCGCAGCGGCCCGGCCCATGTCCGCATCCCCGATCCGGATGCCGCCGAATCGATCCTGTGCGGCCAGGCACTTCACGGCAACGCTGCCCACGGCCCCGCACCCGCCCAGAACGGTCACCTTCGTCATTTCTCCCTCCTGCCGAACTTGTGGCCGGACACGCCGGAATCGGCCGGCGTCTTCCGGGAAAGCACGCGCGGCAACGCAGTCTATGGGAGGGCGCAATTGCCTGTCAAGGAATGCGGGCCTTGCCTGCGACGTGCGCGCGGCCAACCGGCCCTTTGACAACGAGCGGCAAAAGCAATACAAACGACACGGCCGCCTCGGACCGCCTCCCGGCTGCCTGCATGCCCCTTCCTCGTCTCCCGGCAAGGCCTCTACAAGGAAAGGAGCCGTCATGACGCCTGAAGATCTGAAGGTGAAAATCCTCGGGATCGTGGGGACGCCGATCAAGGAGGGCAACTGCCAGTATTTCCTGGAACAGGCCCTGCGCGCGGTCGAATCGAGCGGCCTGGCAACGACCGAACTCGTTCATCTCCAGGATTGCCGGATCGAGTATTGCATCGGCTGCGAGGCATGCCTCCGCCGTGTGCACAAGGTGCAGAAGGAGGTCGGGTTCGACGTGATCCCGGTGCCGGTCAAGGAGTACAACTGCAGCATCCGGGACGACATGGAGATCCTTCACAGGAAGATGCTCGAGGCGGACGGCATTTTCCTGGCGGCCCCCGTATACATCGCCACGATCCCGGGGCAGGTCAAGACCTTTCTGGACCGGTGCCGGACCTTTGTGCACGATTTCCGGCTCCGCGGCAAGGTGGCCGCGCCCCTGACCGTTGCCTTCTACCGGAACGCCGGGGAGGACACGGCCCTGCAGGTGATGGCCCTCTCCCTGCTTGCCCTCGGGCTCACGCTGGTCTCCTTCGGGGCCTCGGCCGTCACGACAAGGGAGGGATTGGGCATGCCGATCCGCGAGACCCGCTTCGCCGTCAAGGAGGACCTGGTCGGCATGACCCTGATGAGCATGGCCGCCACACAGGTTGTCCAGGCCGCCCTGCAGATGAAGGCGGGCAGGCATGCCCTGCAAGAGGCCGGAATCCGTATCCGTAGCGGAGGCTGGGCGGCGCCTTCGTGAGCCGGGGATGCAACGTTGGAGAACGATAGGGTGAGGGGGAATTCAGACCATGCTATGGTTCTAACTGCGTCGGTATCAGAGCAGGCGGATGCGGGTGCCGCAAATCACCACCCGGTCGTCCGATCGCTCGCAACCCCGTTCCCCGGCCGCCGCCAGCAACCGCTCGCGGTCGGCCGTCCTCACGTCGAAGCCACCCACGCCGGGGCCCCGCCCGTCCAGGTCGGGAACAAAGCGCAGCACGCCGTTTTGGAGCGGAATCTCCGGTTCCCCGAAGCGGCTCTCCTTCACCGGGATGCCCAGGATCCTTGCCCACAGCCCGGCCAGCCCCCGAGGGTCTTCGCTCTGAATTTCCGCACCCGCAAGCGCACGGACCACATCGGTCCGCACGGCGCCCTTCCAGTCCGGGCCGCCCGGCTCCCACATGCACATGGGCTCCGTCAAATCGGCCCCTGGAGCGACGGAATCCACGGACAGCAGAACGCCGCCCGTGTCCCGCGGGTGAAAGTGGGTGCAGCGGTACTCCGGATTGTCCAGGGTAAAGACCGAACGGATACCGAGGGCCGTGATGCGCTCCCGCTCGGCCTGCGCGTCCTCGCACTGAAGCAGGACCATGTATCCTCCGTTGCCCCTGCGCCGCTCGAGGTAGCGCCCGGCCGCCGTACCCGCCTGCACCGGCGCAACCACCTCCAGGAAATCGCCGTTTACCGGCATCACCGCATTCTCGAGCCCGAAATAGATCACCAGCGGATCCCGGTAGGCCACCTCCAGACCGAGCACTGCGGTCAGATCGGCCACGGCCGGCTCCAGCCTTTCCGCCACCATACAGACCTGACGCAGCCTCATCCTATCTCCCTCCTTGCTGCCCGTGGGCGGACCGGAAGCATAGCAGACCGGCACGGCGGCCACAACCCGCCGCGCCTGCCCCGGCCTTGTCGGCCCTCGGCCGCGGCATCTACCGCAGCCGGCAAGTAAGGATTTCCGGCCTCCCGGGCGATATACAGTGATGAGGAGGCTCTGCCGGATGCGATGCCCGAAATGCGGTTTCGAACAGGAAGACGCGGTCGACTGTGCCCGATGCGGCATCGTCTTCGAGAAGTATCAGGGTCCTGCCGCGGCCCTGCCCGGCAGCGCCTTCACAGCCGGAATGAGGCCCCGGAGTTCCCGCACCCCCTTCCTCGGGACCCGTCTTCTCAGGCTCGCCTTCCTTGTCGGCCTGGGACTGTTCTCGATCTCCTACCTTCTCAAAGAGAGGCTGCCCGACGCCGGCGCAATACGGCAAGACCTGCTGCGCGAGCCGGTCCAGACCCCCGTGCACATGGACCCCTTCCAGATCGAATCCGGGCAGATGCTCTACACGATCACGCCCCTTTACGCCTATGAGCTTTCCGGGCTGGTCGTCTCGGATCACGATTGCGGCACATGGTGGGACATCTACCATCGCGACCAGTGGAAGGACTTCCTCAACGTCAAGGACCTGTGCGTGCTCTGGGGCGAGAACGTCCGGACGGAAGTCTACAAGGAGATGCGCTACACCAGCGACTCCTGGACCTGCACCTATTACTGGCCGAACGAAGCGGTGGGTTCGCGGTTCAACCACACCCAGCTCTCGAACAACCACCTGCTCAGCCGGGACGAATCGGTCACCCGCTTGCTGCTCAAGACATCGCCGGGAGACCAGATCCGTCTGCGGGGCTACCTCGCGGAATACTCCCACAGCAACGGTGAATTCCGACGGGGAACAAGCACGGTGCGAACCGACACCGGAAACGGAGCCTGCGAGACCGTCTATGTGGAGGAGTACGAGATCCTCCGAGCGGGCAACTCCTTCTGGCGCGCCACGTTCACTGCGTCCAAGTACGCCATCCTCGTGAGCGGGCTTCTGCTCGTCGCCCGCTTCCTTCTCGCCCCCGTGACCCCGCCTAGGCGGTCTTGATCCTGGCGGCCTCCTCCAGGCCCAGTTCCCGGATCGCCGTCTCCCGCATCTTGAACTTCTGGATCTTCCCGGTCACCGTCATCGGAAATTCCTCCGCCCTGGCCACGAACTTCCAGTACCGGGGAACCTTGAAATGGGCGATCTTCCCCTTGCAGAAGGCCTTCATCTCTTCCTCGGTGAGGCCTCCGCCCTCCTTGGGCAGGATCCACGCCATGAGTTCTTCTCCGTATTTCAAGTCCGGCACGCCGACGACGTAGACGTCCATGACCCTCGGATGGGTCCGCAGGAACTCCTCGATCTCCCGCGGATAGAGGTTCTCGCCCCCCCGGATGACCATCTCCTTGATCCGGCCCGTGATCTTCACGTAGCCTTCGTCATCCATCGTGCCGAGGTCGCCGCTGTGGAGCCAGCGCCGCTCGTCGATCGCCTCGGCCGTTGCCTTGGGGTTGTTGTAGTACCGGTTCATCACCTGATACCCCCGGAAGCAGAGCTCGCCCTGCACTCCTCGGGGCACCGCCCTGCCCGTCACGGGATCGATGATCTTGAGTTCCTGCCACGGCATCACGCGGCCCACCGTGGAGACCCGTCTCTCCAGGGAGTCCTCGATGCGGGTCATCGTGGTCACCGGCGAGGCCTCGGTCTGGCCGTACGCGATGACCACCTCCTTCATGTTCATCTTCCCGATCACCTCCTCCATCGTCTTGATCGGGCAGGGGGCGCCGGCCATGATCCCCGTTCTCAGCAAGGATAGGTCGTACTTGTCGAAATCGGGAAGGTTGAGCTCGGCGATGAACATGGTGGGAACGCCGTGCAGCGCCGTGCACTTCTCCTTCACGACCGCTTCGAAGGCGGCAACCGGATCGAAGATCGGGGAGGGGATCACCATGGTCGCACCCGCCGTCACGCAGGCGAGGTTGGCAAGCACCATCCCGAAGCAGTGGTAGAAGGGGACCGGGATGCACAGGCGGTCCTTGTCCGTGAAGCGCATGATCCTGCCCACGTGATAGCCGTTGTTCAGGATGTTGAAATGGGTCAGGGTGACCCCCTTGGGAAAACCGGTCGTGCCGGACGTATACTGAATGTTGATGTCGTCATCGGGGTCCAGTTCGGCCGCAATCTTCCGCAGATCCTCGTCCGACCCTCTCTTCCCTTCTTCCAGAACGGCCTCGAAAGAGAAGGCTCCTTCCCGGTCCCCGCCGATGAGGACCACGTTCCTCAGGGCGGGAAGAACGCGCGAATGCAGCCCGCCGGCCCTGGAGCGGGGGATCTCGGGGCAGAGTTCCAGGAGCATGTCATAATAGTGCGAGGTCTTGAACGAGTGCATGAGGACAAGGGTCCCCGTTCCGGACTGCTCAAGGGCATACCTGAGTTCGTGGGTTCGGTAGGCGGGATTGATGTTCACCAGAACCGCCCCGATCTTGGGAGTGGCGAACTGCATGGCCACCCACTCACAGCAGTTGACCGCCCAGATGCCGACGCGGTCCCCCTTCTTGACCCCAAGCCGCAGCAGGCCGTGGGCGAGCTGATCGGTCAACCGGTCCAATTCCGCGTACGTGAAACGCCTGCCCTGGTGGACCGAAACCAGGGCCTCCTGGTCGGGATGCTTTTCGGCGACCTCCCGGAGACATGACCCGATCGTCATGTAAAGCAGAGGCGTGTCAACCGACCCGTTCTCATAGCTTGGTCTTTTCGGCTCCATGGCTGCACCCCTTCTCGCGCTGGAAATCCGCTGCCCAAAGTGCTTGAGGTCCCTTCCGGAATCGAGAATAACACCGGCGGGCGGGAAAAACCACACCGGCTCAACGCGCCGGCCAATCCACACCCGGCAAGGGGCCGCCTCCGCAGACGGGAGCGGGGCTTCGGCCGCCTTTTCTCGCATTGACCCGACCTTGCGCTGCCCCTATACTGCTTCCATCTGCGCCAGGCCGGGACTTTCAACGAGGGGTCGGTACGGTTTTCCTCCCCTCCGGAGGGAGAGAGTATGAACATGAACCGTCGAACGTTCCTGCAGTCCGTGGCCGCCGGAGCGGCCGCGGGGGTCGTCGGGTGCGGCCGGGGACCCACCGAGACCCGGGCCGGCGGATCGCAACCGGCGCCCGCCCCGGACTATTTTGCACAGATCGCCGCCGACCTGGACGAGATGGGGATCGGGACTCCGAGGCTCTTCATCGATCTCGACAGGCTGGATGCGAATGCGGCCGAGATCGTCTCGCAGGTGGGAGCGGAGCGCTACCGGATCGTGGAGAAGTCTCTCACCTGCCTGGACCTTCTCGCCTATGTGAGGCGGCAGACCGGTTCGCAAAGGTTCATGGTGCTGCACCTGCCCTTCCTGCCCCCGATCCTCGAGGCCTTTCCAAACGACGAGGTCCTCATCGGGAAGGCCCAGCCGACCCCGGCCGTGGAGGCGTTCTTCCATGAAATACCTGCTTCGACCGGGAGATCCGCGGCGGCGAGGGTGCAATTCATCGCCGACGGCCGCAGGCGGCTCGACGAACTCGCCGCCCTCGCCAGACATTTGGGGCTCGCGCTGAATGTCACGGTCGAGATCGACGTGGGCCTTCGTCGAAGCGGCGTGCCGGAGCCGGACCAGCTGCCGGACGTGCTGGCAGGCTTCCCCGAGAATCCGGACGCTGTCCGCTTCACCGGATTCCTCGGATACGACGGCCACGTCGCGCACGCACCGGCCTTGGGCGTCTCTCCGCTGAAGGCGGTGACCGACGCATGGAACCATGCGACCGCCCTGTTCGAGTCGTTCGTGGATATCCTGGAGAATCGGTTTCCGGCGCTCGTGCGCGATGACCTCGTCTTCAATAGCGGCGGAAGCGCCTCCTATCCGATGTACCGCAGCGGCCCGGTCAACGACGTGGCCATCGGAGGCGGCGTGCTCAGACCCGCCGCCTACCCGGACGTTTTCTGCGGAGTGCTCCTGCCTGCCATCTTCATCGCGACGCCCGTGCTCGCCCACTACCCCGTGGGCAGGCTGCCCTTCCTGCCGGATGCCCTGGGCGCCCGGCTCCTCAAGCACAAGCAGGCCGTGACCCTTTACGGCGGCGGCTGGGCGGCGAACTTCGTCTGCCCGGCGGGTCTGGAATCCGCGCCCCTGGTGTCGGATCCGGAGAATCAGAATCTGGTGCCGAACCAAAGCCTGGTCACGGTGCCGAACGAGGTCGCGATCCGGCCCGGAGACTGGGTATTCCTGCACCCCAAGCAGAGCGACGCCCTGTTCCAGTTCGAGGAGATCCTGCTGGTCAGGGGCGGAAGGGTGCAAGAACAGCGCTGGAGCGCCTTCCCGCGACGCTACTGACCGCTTCCGGCCTTTCCCTGCACGAATGCACGGCACCGGTTGATCCCTTCCTTGGGATCCAGGGTCCAGGCATCGGCGCCCACGAAGTCCCTCACCTGCGCCGTCGTGGGGCCGCCGCCGATGATCACGTACCTTCCCTGCCTCAGATTCCGCTCCTCCAGAAGCTCGACCACCTGCTTCATCGATGCAAAGGTCGGTGTAATCAGCGCGGACATGGCCACCACGCTCGCACCCGTCTCCCTCACCTTGTCCACGATCGCCTCGGGCGCCACGTCCACGCCCAGGTCGAACACCTCGAAGCCGCTCGCCTTGAAGAGCCCTGCAACGATATTCTTACCCAGATCGTGGATGTCGCCCTTGGGGGTCGCGATGACCACGGTCCCGAGAAAAGGCCCGCGCTGCCCTTCGGTCAGCAGGGATTCCAGCCTTTCCATCACCTTCTTGAAGATGTCGGCCGACATGATCAGCTCCGAAAGGAAGTACTCCCCCGTGCTGTAACGCTCGCCCACGACCTCCATGCCCTGGCGGCATTCGTTCAGGATTTCCATGGGGTCCATTCCCTCTTCGAGGCCCAGGTCCGCGCGCCGCGTAGCTTCCTCGAAGCTCAAGGCGGCGATCGCCTCGGCGATCCTGCCCGTGATCTCCGATGGGCGGGGCGCCCCTTTCTTCGGTTCCCCTGCCGGCTTCGCCGCCACTCGCCCCTTCTTCCCCTTGTAGCTCCTGCCGGTCTCGACCATGGCCCTGAGATTCTCCGGCCTGACGTCGATCGGACACTCGCACCCCGTGGTCAGCATGAATCCGCCGCCATCCCCCACCTCGTCGATGAGCCGCCTGCAGTAAGCCTCCACCTCTTCCGGCCTTCCCAGGGAAAGCAGCGCCGCCGGCACGTCGCCGCTTATGCACATGTGCCCCTTGAGAATCTCCTTGGCCTTGAAGATGTCGGTCGTGCCGTCCAGGTCGCAGACGCACTTCCCCCTGGGGAGTTGCTTGAGATAGGGAAGGTTCAGGCCGTAGTCGGTGTCGAAATGCAGCCAGGGCGTGATCCCTTCCGACAGAAAGGCATCCACGTAGCGCTGCAGATAGGGCCACTCGAAGCGCTCGAAGATCGGCAGGCGGTAGTAGAACCCGGAGCTGCGCTCGAGCACGATGAAGGCAAGGGGCTTCCCGTTGTTCCTGCAGACCTGCACGGCGTTCTCGATCAGATCGTCGCAGGTCGCCCGGATGGCCGCCTCCACCTTGTCCGGCACCTCGTAGAGGTCCCTGGTAAATTCCATGAGGGTCCGGCAGAGCGAAAAGGCCATCATCACCGAATCCACGGCCACGCCCAGGAAGATGGGCATCCCCTGCTCGGCGCAGATCTTCATGTCCTCCAGGTAGAGGTCGTTGCTCATGCGCTGCATCATGCTCAACTGCGGGATCGTCTTCCGGCTGATCTTCTCGTAGTGCTCGTCCCAGAATCCGTTCCAGCCCAGCGCGGCGATCTTGTCATAGTCTTCCCGGCCGAAGAGCACCCGTTCGTCGATCTGGTAGAGATCGTCCGCGGCCAGGTGCTTGCCGGGGATCAGGTTGCGCACCGGGGCGGCGCAGTGCCTTCCCGGGAGCATGGGCCAGTAGAAATTCGGCTTGGACCCGTAGTCGTACCCGTATTCCCGGAAACAACGGACCAGACAGTCCCGGGCCACATTGTGATCGGCCCAGGCCTCTGCCTGGGTCCTGCCGTAAAGCCGGGGCGCGGCGGTCACCAGGATCGGGAAGACCGGATGGCGATCCACGGGTTCCAGGGCAACGGCAGCCCGCATTCTTTCCTCGACGGTCATGGTTTCGGCAATCATGCTTTGTGTCCCTTCCGAGGTCGGATCATGGAAACTGCCCTGATCCCTTCATAGCATTTTCGCCCGGAAAAACGAAGGCGCGGCCCTGCCGGATACCGTCCCGTCCCAAGCCTCACGGTTTGCCTGGGGCGGAGTTTCTGCTATTCTTTCATGAATATAAGGCATGAAACAGAATGCAGAGAAGCAGCATCCCTTCAAGGCCCGGGCGAAAATCATGGATCGCAGCGACGAGTCGGCACCCAGGAAGGATCCGGAGCAGGCCTATCACGATGAATACTACGGTTCCCGGGTTCTCTCCGACGAGGAACTCATCGTTCAGGCGGATGGATTCCGCACCTTCCTCACACGGCATCCGATCGGGGACCTGTATGCCTGCCTCCTGGACAGCCTGGGAGATTACCGGGGAAAAGACATCCTCGAATACGGCTGCGGTTCCGGGCAGGTCGGCGTCTTCCTGGCCTTGACCGGAGCCAGGGTGCGGGGATTCGACTTGAGCCAGGAGGGCGTGCGGCTGGCCAACCGGCGTGCGCGTGTCAACGGCGTCTCCTGCGCGGCCCGGTTCGAGCCGATGAGGGCCGACGCGCTCCTGTATGGGGATGAACAGTTCGATTTCGTGGTTGGCAGGTGGATCCTGCATCACCTCGACAAGGAATCCCTTCCCGTCTGCGGAAGGGAGATCGGGAGGGTCCTCAAGAAGGGCGGCAAGGCGCTCTTCATCGAACCCCTGGGGCACAACCCCCTGATCGAGCTCGTTCGGAAGCACCCTTTCTATTCCCGGGGGGACTATGAATCCGAACAGGAAAGCACCATGAAGAGGGCCGATGTCCTCGCCATGGGGGGGATGTTCGCGAGCGCGCTGATTCACGAGTTCTATCTGCTCTACATGCTGAAGCGGGTGATTCGGAACCCTCGGCTCCTCAGGGTCATCAAGAGGACGGACGCTTTTCTGCTTCGGGGCATGCCTTTTCTGAAGCGGTTCTGCGGAGAATGCGTCATTGAGTTCGTCAAGGGATGAGAAGCGGATCCGAGGTCGCCCGGTCGTGGTCCACGAGTTCCCCGCAAGGCCCTTGGGTTTTCCCCGATTTCGCAAGGTCCGATCAAAGGCTGGGCTCGCACACGACCGAAACGCCTCCCGGGAAGGAAGGTGCCATGCTGGATGAAAGGATCACGGAGGCGGTTCAAAGCCTCGAAAACCGGGAACTCGCCGCTTTCCGGGCGGAAGGCGGGCGCGCCATCGGTTTTTTTTGCAGCTACGTCCCGGAAGAACTGCTGAACGTGGACGGCCTGGCCTCGTTTCGGATGCGCGCCCTGGGTTGCAGCGCCACGGAGGCCGCGGACGGCTACATGGGCCTTTTCAACTGCAGCTACACGCGCCACTGCCTGGAGCGGGGGCTCGAGGGAGCCTACGATTTCCTCGACGGGTTTGTCTTTGTCCCCGGATGCGATCACCTGCGCAGGCTCTACGACAATTGGGCCCATTTCGTCAAACCTTCGTTCCTGGCGCTCATCGACGTACCTCACCTCCGTGACGAGGACGCCCTGAACTGGTATCGGGACGAGATCGAAATCCTCTGGAACAAGCTCTCCGATCGGTTCCGCCTTCCGCAGGATCCCGCCGAGGTCTGGAAGGGGATTCGCAAGACCAACCGCGTGCGCGAGCTCTTGGCCGAGCTGGACAGGCAGCGTTGGCAGGCAACCGCCGGTTTGAGCGGCAGGCAGATGCATGCGATCTCTCTCTTCGCGGCCAGCGTGCCCAAGGAGAGGGCCGTTCCGGTGCTGGAGGACCTGGTGAGCGCTGGCAAGGAGCCGGCCTGGAAGGAGCCATACCGCGCACGGGTTCTGCTCGTGGGCTCCCACCTGGACGACCCGGGGTTCCTCGGTGTGCTCGAAGAAACCGGCGCCCTGGTCGTGCGAGACGCTTACTGTTGCGGGCTCCGCGATCAGCTGGCGCGCGTGGAGGATCGGGACGGGCAAGCAGACCCCTTCCTGGCGATCGCGCACCGGTACCTCGACCGTCTTTCCTGCCCGAGGATGTACGGAGACTACTCGCGCCGCCTGCAGGAGGTCGCCCGGATGGCCGAGGAGGCCCGGGTGGACGGCGTCATCCTGGAGCAGATGAAATTCTGCGAGACCTGGGGCATCGACGGCAACGTCCTTCAGGAGGAGTTGAGGTCCCGGGGATTTCCCGTGCTCCGGCTCGAGCGGGAATACCTTCTCAGCTCAGTAGGGCAGATACGAACCCGCGTCCAGGCCTTCCTGGAAAGCATGGGCAAGTAATCCGCCCCCACGTCCCGACGTCCGCACCGAACGAGGAGAATCCATGGGACAGACTACCCTCCGGCAACAAATCAGGGAACTCCCCCTGAAGGCTCGGAACTTCTCCACGCTGGCGTTTCTCGCAGCCCGAATCGGGCCCGCCGAGTTCGCGCGCCTCTATCGCAGGTATCCCTGGATGCCCATGGCCGCACGGATCCACGGTCTGATGGATCATGCGATGAACTACCGGGCGTGCATGGGCGAGGCGATCCACGTTCTCATTCAGTATGTGGGCAGCGTCCTGGCAACACACGTGAAGAACCCCGAGAACCTTGTGTGGCACGAAGAGCTTCTCACCGGGGAGATCCCGCGCGCCATGGGCTTCACCACCTTCATGACCGAGTCCCTGGGGCTCATCTTTCCGCTCCTGGACCGGAACGCGGGGGTCGCATGCGTGGACCGAACCGAAAACGCCGGTTTCCCGGCGGACATGTGCTCCTTCATCAAGCACTCCCTGGGGCAGGTTCTCGGCGACGAACTGCCCAGGCCGCGGCTCATCCTGACAACCAATTCCCCCTGCGACAGCGCCATGGCAGGCTACGTGCCGATCGAGAAGCGGCTCGGGGTGCCGGTCTTCCGGCTGGACCATCCCTTTGATGCGAACGAGAGGAGCCTCGCGTACTACGCACGGGGCCTGTGGAAGATGATCGACTTCCTGGAGACCGAGACAGGCCGGAAGATGGACTTCGACCGCCTGAGGGAGATCTGCGAGGAGCGCAACCGCGCGAGCGAATATCTCCTGGAATTTCGGGAACTGCTGCGAAGCCGGCCCGCCCCGATCGGAGGGATCATGCTGACCGTCAGCATCCTCGGGCACCAGGTGCTCCCGGGAACGAAGGCAACCACCCGGTTCTGCAAGTACCTGCGGGACGAGGCCAGGCGGCGTGTGGCGGGCAAGACGGGCGCAGTCCAGGACGAGCGGATCCGCGTCATCCTCTGGAACCCCCCGTTCCTGATCGACGGCGGCCTCTTTCAGTGGATGGAAGACACCTATGGCGCCGTGGTCGTGATGGACATGCTCGCTTACCGGTCTTATTCCATCATCGATACCTCCAGCCCGGAATCCATGATCCGGGGCCTGGCCTACGACATGATGAAGGGCCCCATGGCCCGTCACACCCGCGGTCCGGCGAAGAACTACTACGACGACCTGATCCGCCTGGTCGAGGAATACGAGGCGGACATGGTACTCGTCGCCTCCCATCAGGGCTGCAAGAACGCGCTCGCCGTGGCCGGGATCCTGAGGGACCTCTTTCGCAAAAGAGACATCCCGCTGCTGGACATCCACTACGACCTGGTCGACCCCCGGGTCACCTCTCCGGAAGAAATCCGCAACCAGGTGGCCCACTTCATGGAGACCGTGATGGCCGACGCGCACTGAGCCGCAGCAGGCCCTGCACCGTTTTTGTCGCCTATGCGTACGTCTCCCTCAAGACGCGTTTGAGGATCTTGCCGGTGGGGGTTCGGGGGATGGCGTCCGTGAAGACGACCTTCTTGGGGATCTTGAATTTTCCGATCCTGCCCTGGCACCACTGGATGAGTTCGGCCTCCGTGAGCGACTCGCCGGCCTTGACGACCACCACGGCCATCACCGCCTCGCCCCACTTCTCGTGCGGGTACCCGATGACCCCCACGTCCTGCACCTTGGGGTGGTGCCGGAGGTAGTCCTCGATTTCGGCCGGGTAGATGTTCTCGCCCCCGGAGATGATCATGTCCTTCTTCCGGTCCATGATGTAGAGGAAGCCGTCCGCGTCCATCCTTCCGATGTCGCCCGTGTGGAGCCATCCGTCCTTCAAGGCAGCCGCCGTGTCCTCGGGCCGGTTCCAGTAGCCCTTCATCATGTTCGGCGAGCGCAGGAGGATCTCGCCCTTCACCTCGGGACCCACGTCCCGGTCGTTTTCGTCGACCACGCGCACTTCGGTGTGGAAGAACGGCTTCCCGCAGGAACCGACCTTGGCCAGGGCGTTCTCCGAATCGAGGACCGTGGCCGTGTTGCATTCGGTCAGGCCGTAGAGTTGGCGGACCTTGATCCCCGCCGCCGCGTACTCCTTGATCAGGGCCACAGGGACGGGAGCCGCGTAAACGAGGATGACCCGGATCGAGCTCCAATCGTACTTTTCGAAGTCGGGCACGAGCTTGAGAAAATCCAGCAGTTGGGGCACGCTCCCGAATCCGTTGGCCTTCTCCTCCTGGACGAGCTCGAGAAAGCGCTTCGGGTCCAGGGTCCTGAGCAGGACCGCCTTTCCGCCCCCGTGGACGAGCCACGGCGGGCCCGCCAGGGCCCCGATGTGAAACAGGGGGAGCGCAATCAGGGTGGTCTCGCCCACGTCCGAGCCCAGGGTGGACATGAGGTTCACCGAATTCCAGAAATAATAGCCGTGCGTGAGCATCGCACCCTTGGGCCGGCCGGTCGTACCCGACGTGTAGAGGATCGTCAGGGTATCGTCCTCCGCCCCTTCCATGGGAGGCTCCTCCCCCGAGGCGTCGCCGATGATCTTTTTGTAGGAGGAAGCCCATTCCGGCGGGCTCTCCGCGATGGCGACCCGGTGCTTTACGGGAATATCTTTTCGGATGGAATCGACGACCTCGGTGAACTCCTTGCCGAAGACGAGCACCTTGGCCCCGCAGTCCGAGAGGATGTATTGGATTTCAGGGCCTGCCAGGCGGTGGTTGATGGGCACCAGCATCGCACCGATCTTGCCCAGGCCGAAGTACATGTCGTAGTACTCCGGCTCGTTCAGGGCCAGGAGCCCCACCCGGTCGCCGTACGCAACACCCAGGGCCTTCATCGCATGGGCGAGCCTGTTCGCCCGGTCATTGAGCTGCCGATAGGTGCGGCGTATGCCTTCGCAGATCAGGCCCTCTCGTTCGGGGGTCATGGCCGCACGTTTGGTCAGCAGTCCTCCGATGTTGATCCGCATCCCTCTCCTCCTTGTATGCGAGGTCGCCAACGGCCGCTATCGGGAAAGCGCGAAATCGAACCAGTCGCTCATGATGAGTTCGGAGCGCCCGTAAGCGTCGGTTCCGCCGTCTTTGAGCCAGAAGCGTATCTTCATTGCCAGGTCCGTCTGATCGTAAACCACCTGCCAGACGGGCCGGAGGGTCATGGCCGGCCCGCCGAGGCTCTGCCCAGCCCGCCTCGGGAAGACCTTCTCATTGGCCTGCACCATGAACGAAAACGTGTACTTGCCCTCGTGAGAGGTCAGAAGGTCCTGAAGGACCTTGTACCGGTGGAGGCTGTTGTACTCATCGTCGAAGGCTTGGGGGAATTGCTCCGGCGGAGGCAGGGCCCACACCGGGTTGTTGGTCATGACCTGGGGCCTCCCCCGGTTGTCCGTGATGTAGGCCTGCTGGTCCAGGTGGTTCACCTCGAAGATGAAGGAGTTCCCGTCCCGGTCCGCCACCAGGTAGTGAATGCCCTGCGCCACGTCGTAGATCCTGTTCTCCAGCATGACGATCTTGGCCTCTTCCACGGTGGCGCAGGTGTCCAGCAGGAGGCGCATGATCTGGGGCGGATTGAGGCCGATCGCCCGGGTTCCGGCGGTCACGAGGGCGTTCTTCGGTCGGCCTTGATCCACGAGCCCGAACACGCAGAGGCCCTGGCTGTTGATGCCGTCCCAGGAGCCGCTCAGCAGGTCGGCGCACGACATGTAAAGAGCGGGGTACCCCTTGTCCGGATAGACCTCCATCACGTAAGGCTCGGAGAAAATGTCCTTTTCCCCGGGATAGGGCTTCTTCCCGAGCATCTCGCTCAACGTACCGTTGGAATAGTCCATGCTCCGCACGATCAGGCCGTGCCCGCTGTCCGTCGTGCCGGCCGGAAAGGCGATCATCGAGCAGGCGGCCGGAGGCCCGAAATTGTACGGGAGAGCGCTGTGATCATACTCCGTCTCCCGCGGGTCGATCCGGTAAGCGGACGCCACGCCCCGCATCCTCTCGAAGAGGATCGGATAGTTGCGCGCCATGTAAGAAAGGCGCGCCTTGCCGTAGACCGGATCCACGTTCCTGGCCAGCCGGACGCCGTACCGTTCGCGGGCGATCTCGGCAAGCTTCCTTCCGATGGCCTCGTTCTCTCCCTTCATGAGGATGTGGCGGACGGTGGCGAATTCGCCCTTCCCCTTCGGCAGGACCACCCTCTCGCTGAATTGGATCTCGGAGGTCTTGTCCGAACCGAGCGCAACTTGCTGCGATTGAACACCGAGTCGAGGGACGAGAACGAGCAGGGGCAGCAGGAGAACGACCCGGGCGGCAAGGCTGGGCAGGCGGGGCTTGTTCATGATTCTCCTCCTTTTTCGGGCACACTCGAAGCTAGGGAAAAGGCCCGGGCGTGTCAAGCTCGACAGGGTCCAACGTCCAGGCCGCAGCGCTCGCATGGGTGTCCTTCAACGTCAACAGCCGCTGGGCCCGGCTCGGGTCGCAGCCATCCTAGGCCACGCACAGGAAGGGCGCGCCTATCAGACTTACGGCACTCACTTGGGCCGCCATGATCGAAAGCGCGATGGGCCAGGCGGTCATCCTGCGGCCGGCCAGGTAATAGTCATCGGCGCAGCGATGGCGCCGGCCGAGGGCGATCGACATCGTCATGATCCCGGTCAGGTATACCGCCAGTACGACCCAATCCCGTGTGTGCATCGGCCCCTTCCCCCGATTCCGGAATACGGAAGCGCGTTCGAACGGATCGCCCTCAACCCTCGTCGCAGCCCGGCAGCCGAACGGCCGCGACGGCGATGCCTGCGGTCATGTGCAGGATCCCCACGGCCGTGGCCACGCCGTAGAAGTCGATGTGCTGCCCGAGACAGAGGAGGAGCCCGGTGAAAAGAAAGTAGGCGATGACCGCGTGAAGGGGGGAGCGCGTCCGCGGTTCGATCTTTCCCAGCCAGGCAGGCATCACCCCGTCGCGGGCTTGACAAAAAAGCTCCCGCGGCAGGGCGCTCGCGATCTGGATCAGGGGAGCGACGCCGATGGCGGAAACGATCACGGCAAGGAGGAATGCCAGCCAGAGGGCCGAACCGGCCTGGGCGGCCACCGCTGCAATCAGGGCATAGATCCCCATTCCGATGACGCCGCCTATGACCAGCGCAATGCCGCCCAACAGCCCGACCGGCCGAGCCAGATCGACCTCCGCCAATGGAGTCCCGGTGCGCGAGCGGCGGTCATCCCCGGTCATCTGCCGCCTTTCTGCCGGAACGGGCTTGCCGGCCGCCCGGCGAATCCAAGCACCTGGGTGCCGAATCCAAGAGAAAGATCGCATTCATCTGCAAGAATCGGACCCTTACGCGGGGATCGATCTGCAGATACCGAATAAGAGGCCCGCCATGTTGCGATCGTTTGCGGTACAATCGCCGGGGCTGCGCCGCGGGCGAGGAGGTGGGCTTGCATGCCGCGACGACCGTCGGATCAAGCCGACCGATCGAGGGCGCCGTGGTCGGGCTCCCGGCGGTTCCTCCGGCGGTTCCTCCGGCCGCCGCGGAGGGCGCGGCGCGAAGCGTCCGCGCCCTCCTTTATTGCACAAACGGGCCTCTGCTGTCGATCGGCATTCACCGCGCGAGGAGGGCACCCCCCGGATGCAGAGAAAGGCAAAGCGCAAGAAGGAAACCGCCCCGGACGGCGGAAGCCGGATGCGCGGGGTTTTCGGAGCCTTGGCGGCGACGGCTGCGGCGATCGCGATGGCCGCATGCGCCGGTCCTTCGCAGCAGGAGCGAAGTGCCCGAGCCCTCGCGCCAGGCCCCGGCGGCACGCCTGTCCACCTCTCCGGCCGACAGATCGATGCGAACACTGCCACGCAATCGAGACGGTCGACCGATCCGGATGCGGACCTCCCCGAGGAGGCAACCCTGGATGACTATGTTCGCTATGCGATGAAGCACAACCCGGATCTCGAGGCCGCCTTTTCCCGGTGGCGCGCCGCTCTCGAGCGCATCCCCCAGGAGAGGGCGTTCCCGGACCCCAGGGCCTCCTTCGCCCTCGTGCTCGATGAGGTGGAGCGGAGCGCAGAGTACATGGGGGAGCGGTACGCGCTGGAACAGATGTTTCCCTGGTTCGGCAAGCTCGCCCTCGGGGGCGACATGGCCGCGGAGGAGGCGCGTGCCGAGTCGCAACGATACGAGGCGACGCGTCTGAAGCTGGTCGAGCAGGTCAGCCGAGCCTATTTCGAGCTTGCCTTCGGCCACCAGGCGGTCCGCGTGGCACGCGAAAACCTGGGCCTTCTCCTGCGCCTTGAGGCGGTGGCCCGGACGATGTTCCGGGCGGGAGCGGCAAGCCTGTCGGACGTGAGCCGGGCACAGATCGAGATCGGGAAGCTGGAGGATCAGGTGCGTTCGCTGGAGGATCTCCTCGGGGTCAGGGCGGCCGAGTTGAATGCGGCCCTCGGCCGCCCCGCCCAGGCCCGGCTCCCGGCGGCGCCCGACAGGCCGTCGGCACAGTCCTTTCCGATGCTGCCCGAATACCCGGACGAGCAATGGATCCTCCTGGCCCGTGAGAACAATCCGGAGCTTTCCGCGGCGCGTCACGATTCCGAGCGAGAGCGCCACGCCATCGCGCTGGCCCGCAAGAGCGCCTATCCGGACATCACCCTGGGCCTCGAGTACGGCCGCGATGCAAGCGCCCGCATGGCCGCGATGGACGGCGGCGGGTCCGACATGCTGGCAGGCATGGTTTCCATGAACCTGCCGGTCTGGCGCAGAAGGTACGACGCACGCGTCCGCGAGGTGGAGGCCCGCCTGATCGAGGCAAACCGCCAGATACAGGGCAGAGAAAACGGCCTGGAGACCGATCTCAAGACGGCGCTCTATGCCTATCGCGACAGCCTTCGAAAGGTGGAACTGTACGGCGACACGCTCCTTCCCATGGCGCGACAGACGCTCGCCACCACCGAGACGGCTTACCGCGCGGGGAGTGCCCGTTTTTCCGACCTGATCGACGCCCAGCGTGTGCTGCTCGAATTCTCGCTGGCATACGAGCGTGCGGCCGCCGACCGGGCCCAGGCCTTCGCGCGCATCCAGGCCGTGGTCGGCCGCCCGGTTGACGCCGATCCGACCCCGGGACCCGGGGACAGCGGTCAGGCGCAGGGCCCTACGCCGGCCCCCATCTCGGAATGAGAGGCAACCTCCATGAACGGGCCACACAAAGCTTGGAAAAGACCGGCAACGTGGATCTTTGCGGTGGCGATCGGGCTGGCCGGCTTCTGCCTCGGCCGTTGGATGCCGGCAGCGCACCGGCAAGAGCCGGCGGAGCCCGGCGTTTCGGGCGGCGAGGGATCGATCGCGCATAGCGGCCTGAGGCAAGCCTACACGTGCTCCATGCATCCGCAGGTCCGGTCGCCCAATCCCGACGACAAGTGTCCCATCTGCGGGATGGACCTGATCCCGGTGCCCATGGAAGAGGCGGGAGACGAGGACGGCGATCTGCCGCGCCTGCAAATCACCCCCCGAGCCGCGGCCCTGATGCAGATCGAGGTGCGGTCGGTGGAGGCGCGCGACGTGCGGATACCGGTCCGGCTTTACGGCCGCATCGGTTACGACGAGACGCGCCTGCGCACGATCGCCGCCTATGTTCCGGGACGGCTGGATCGCCTATACGTTGATTTCACAGGCACCTCGGTCCGCAAGGGCCAGCCCATGGCGGAGGTCTACAGCCCTACCCTGATGACCGCCCAGGAGGAACACCTTCAGGCCATCCAGACGGCCCGCGAGCTGGAACGGAGCGGGGTCGCATCGTTGCGCGAGGCGGCCCGCATGACCGTGTCCGCCTCCCAGGACCGGCTGCGCCTCCTGGGACTGGATCCGGAACAGATCCGACGCATCGAAGCGGAGGGCCGTGTGGACGAGCGGTTGGTCATCACGGCCCCCCTGAGCGGTATCGTGATCGAACGGCTGGCCGCCGCGGGCGACTACGTCGAGACCGGCCAGACGATCTACCGGCTTGCGGATCTTTCCCATCTCTGGGTGGAATTGGAGGTCTACGAATCCGACCTCCCCTGGCTCGAGACCGGCCAGAAGGCGGTCTTCAATACCCTGAGCCATCCGGGCGAGCGCTTCGAGGGCGAGGTCTCTTTCATCGACCCGGTACTGAACGAGCGAACCCGAACCGTACGCGTCCGCGTGGACCTGCCCAATCCGGGAGGACGCCTCAAGCCCGGTATGTTCGTCCGGGGGGTGGTCGAGGCGCGGGAGGCGGGAGGCGGCCTGCCGCTCGTGATTCCCGCCACGGCTCCGCTCGTCACCGGCGAGCGGGCCGTTGTCTACGTGGAGGCGCGCGACGCCTCCCAGCCGACCTACGAGCCCCGCGATGTCGTTCTCGGCCCGCGGGCCGGGCCTTGGTACATCGTGCGCGAGGGGCTGACCGAAGGCGAGCGGGTGGTCACGCACGGAGGCTTCAAGATCGACGCGGAGATGCAGATCCGGGGACGGCCCAGCATGATGCAGCCCGGGGGAGGCCCGCCCCCGACCCATGACCGCGGGGCCCATGCCGCCGCAGCGCCGGAGACTCCGTGATGCGGACCTGCCGCGAAATCCGGGAGGCGATCGCGCAGGCCGAGGATCGGCACGAGGGACAAGAATGAGCGACCGACCCTCCTCGCTGGACCGTATGATCCGCTTCTTTCTCCAACAGAAGCTCGTGGTCATTCTGCTGGTCCTGCTGATCGTGTTTGCGGGCGCGGCCGTCGCCCCCTTCGACTGGCGGATCGACTGGCTTCCGCGCAGCCCGGTTCCGGTTGACGCCATTCCCAACCTCGGCGAAAACCAGCAGATCGTGTTCACCGAATGGGCCGGCCGGTCGCCGCAGGATGTCGAGGATCAGGTCACCTATCCGCTCACCGTCTCCCTGCTCGGCGTGCCGGACGTCAGGGAGGTGCGCAGCCTGTCCAGCTTCGGCTTTTCCATGGTCTTTCTCATCTTCGACGAAGGCACCGAATTCTACTGGTCTCGCGCCCGCATCCTGGAGAAGCTCAACAGTCTGCCGCCGGGCCTGCTTCCCGAGGGCGTTCAGCCGACTCTCGGTCCGGATGCGACCGCGCTGGGCCAGATCTTCTGGTACACGCTCGAGGGGCGCGACCCGCAGGGATCGCCCGCCGGCGGCTGGGACCTGCACGAGCTGCGCTCGGTCCAGGACTGGTATGTCCGTTACGGGCTTCTCTCGGCCGAGGGCGTCAGCGAGGTCGCCTCCATCGGCGGATTCGTGCAGGAATACCAGATCGACGCGGACCCGGACGCCATGCGCGCCTACGGAGTCTCGCTCGATCAGGTCTTCACGGCCGTGGCCAGGAGCAACCTCGACGTGGGCGCCCGGGTGACCGAGTTGAACCGCATCGAGTACATCCTGCGAGGCGTTGGATTCGTCAAGGGGCTGGAAGACCTGGAGGAGGCGGTCGTGGCCGTGGGGACCGACCGGATCCCGGTCCGCGTCCGGGACGTGGCCGTGGTGACCCTGGGCCCGGCCGAGCGGCGCGGCGTGCTGACCCACAACGGCGCCGAGGCCGTGGGCGGCGTGGTCGTGGTCCGCGAGGGCTTCAACCCCCTGGCGGCCATCCACCATGTCAAGGAAAGGATCGCCGAACTGAGCCCGGGCCTGCCTGCCAAGGCCGTGATCGACTGGCGGCGGACGACGCCGGAGGAGGTCGAGCGGTTCGCGCAGAGGAACGGCTTCGCCGCATTCTCCGCCGACGCGGCCGCCTCCCTGGACCAGGAGGAATGGCTGCGATGGCTGCGCGCCAGTCCGCGCCACAAATGGCCGCCGTGGGTCTCTCTCAGCCAGCTTCGGATCGTACCGTTCTACGACCGCACCGGGCTGATCCACGAAACCCTGGGCACGCTCAACGACGCCCTGCTCCAGCAGATCCTCGTCACCCTCATCGTCGTCATCCTGATGGTCCTCCACCTGCGCAGCGCACTGGTCATCGGCGCCATGCTGCCGCTCGCCGTGCTCATCTGCTTCCTCTTCATGAAGCTCTTTGGCGTGGACAGCAACGTGGTTTCACTGGCCGGCATCGCGATCGCCATCGGCACCATCGTGGACATGGGCATCATCGTCACCGAAAACGTGCTCAGGCACCTTCGCGAGGCGCCCGGCGACGAGCCGCGGATCGAGGTCGTGTATCGGGCGGCCCGCGAGGTCGGCTCGGCCGTTCTCACGGCCATCAGCACCACTGTCATCAGCTTCCTGGCCGTCTTCACGATGACCGGCGCCGAGGGCAAGATGTTCCGGCCTCTGGCCTTCACGAAGACCTTCGTGCTCGTGGGCTCGGTGATCGCGGCCCTGACCGTGGTGCCCGCGGCCGCGCACGTGCTCGTGGCCGGCCGCGTCGAGCGGCAGCGTTTGGGGCCGCTGCTTCTGTTCGGCCTGGGGCTGGCAGCGGTGGGGTCGACCGCCCTGGGTTTGGCGCGCCATGGGACCGTGCTCTGGGCCGCCGGGCTGGTTCTCCTGGCGGTCGTGATCGTCCGGCTGGTCCGTGTCCGCCTGCCGGACCTGCCTCTGGCGGCCCTCCAACGGGTCGATGAAGCCGTTCGAGGCGTCCTGCGGATCGCCCCATGGGTCGCCAGCGCGCTCGCCGTGCTGGCCGTCGGTTGGATCCTCACAACCGTGTGGGAGCCTCTGGGGCCTGAACGAGGCCCGGTTCGAAATGCGGTCTTTGTCGTGGCCCTGGTCGGCGGACTGCTCGCCGTGTTCTTCGCCTTTCAGTATTCCTACGTCCCGATTTTGCGATTCTGCCTCGGCCACAAGGCCCTGTTTCTGGCCTTCCCCACGGTCCTGGTGATGCTGGGCGCGACCGTCTGGCTCGGTTTCGACCGCACCTTCGGCTTCCTTCCCGCCCTGGCGCGGCATGCGGGCATCCGGCCGCACGCCGTCCGCACCAGTGCGCCATGGGTCTGGGCGGCCCACGAATTCCCCGGCCTGGGCCGCGAATTCATGCCGCCGCTCGATGAAGGCTCCTTTCTGTGGATGCCTACCACCATGCCTCACGCCTCGATCGCCGAAGCCATCGACGTGCTCCGGTACCAGGACATGGCCATCGCCTCCGTGCCCGAGGTGGAGAACGTGACCGGCAAGATCGGACGCGCCGAAAGCGCGCTGGACCCGGCCCCCATCTCCATGATCGAAACCGTGATCGACTACAAACCCGAATACGTGACCGATGAGGCAGGCCGGCGGATTCGTTTCCGCTTTGACCGGCGGCGCGGGGAATTCGTCCGTGACGACCGGGGCCGGCTGATCCCCGATCGCTCGGGCCGCCCCTTCCGCCAGTGGCGCGACCACATCCGCTCGCCCCAGGACATCTGGGACGAGATCGTGCGTGCGGCCCGGATCCCCGGCGCGACCAGCGCGCCGAAGCTTCAACCCATCGAAACGCGGCAGGTCATGCTGCAGACCGGCATGCGCGCCTCCATGGGCATCAAGCTGCGGGCCCCTGACCTCGTCACCCTGGACCGCATGGCCGTCGAGATCGAACGCCTCGTACGAATGGTGCCCGCGGTCAGCACCGCGACGGTCAATGCCGAACGCGTGGTGGGCAAGCCCTACTTCGAGATCGCGATCGACCGGGCCGCGATCGCCCGGTACGGGCTCAACATCGCGGACGTGCAGGACGTGGTTACCGTGGCCCTCGGCGGACGCACCCTCACCACCACGGTGGAGGGCCGGGAGCGCTTCCCTGCGCGTGTCCGCTATCCGCGCGAGTTGCGCGACGATCCCGACGCCATCCGTCGCGTGCTCGTGGCTGCGGCCGACGGCGCGCAGATCCCCCTCGGGCAGGTGGCGGATATCCGCTTCACCCGCGGCCCGGAAATGATCCGCAGCGAGGACACGTTTCTGACGGCCTACATCACCTTCAGCCCCCTGCCCGGCCTGGCCGAGGTCGAGGTGGTCGAGCAGGTCCGCGACTTTCTCCGCGCAAAGGTAGAGGCGGGCGAACTCGTGGTGCCGACTGGCGTGAGCTGGCGCTTCTCGGGCAACTACGAGCACCAACTGCGTGCGGCGAGGACCCTGGCCGTCGTCCTTCCGGCATCGCTTCTGATGATCTTCCTGATCCTCTACTTCCAGTTCCGGTCGGTCGCCACGACGCTCATCGTATTCAGCGGAATTGCCGTGGCATGGTCGGGCGGATTCACCATGATTTACTTTTACGGGCAGGAGTGGTTTGCCGACTTCGATGTCTTCGGCGTCAACATGCGCCAGCTCTTTCAGCTCCACGCCGTCAACTTGAGCGTCGCCGTATGGGTGGGCTTTCTGGCCCTGTTCGGCATCGCTACCGACGACGGCGTGGTGATCGCCACCTATCTCAGGCAGAGCTTCGACAAGCGCCGCACCGAAACCGTGGGAGAGCTCCGCGAGGCCACGGTCGCCGCCTGTCGGCGCCGGGTCCGGCCCTGTCTGATGACCACGGCCACCACCATCCTGGCCCTGCTGCCCGTGCTGACCGCGACCGGCCGCGGCGCCGACATCATGATCCCCATGGCCATCCCCAGTGTGGGCGGCATGAGCCTGGAGCTCCTCACCATGTTCACGGTTCCGGTGCTCTTCTGTCTGGCGGAGGAAATCAAGCTGAAATGGCGCATCGGAGAGTACCGCGATATTCCCTAGGCGACGGAGGCCGGAAGCGGCGGCTTTCCGGCCCCTTCCCTCGGTTCGATGATCCTGTTGACAGAGTTTCGTCCCCCGTGGTATCCGACGGCTTCACGCGCCCGTGCCGGGGCATGGCATTGCCTCCTCCTCTCATACCGCTCCGAAGAGGGCAAAGGCATGGAAGACCATAACGTATGGTTCGCGTTCGGGCTGACCCTGTTGGCCGGGCTCGCCACCGGCGTGGGCAGCGCCCTTGCCTTCTTCGCCAAGAAGACCAATACCCGTTTCCTCTCCGTGGCCCTCGGGTTTTCCGCGGGTGTAATGATCTACGTCTCCCTGATCGAGATCTTCGTCAAGGCCAAGGACAGCCTCGTCGCGGCGTATGGAGACACACAGGGTTACTGGTTCACCACGCTCGCCTTCTTCGGGGGCATCCTGTTCATCGGCATCATCGATCAACTGGTGCCCTCCTACGAGAACCCCCACGAGCCGCGTAAGATCGAGGAGATGCGCAAGGACCCGGATGCGACCAGGAGGTCGGCCCTGATGCGCATGGGCCTCTTTTCCGCCCTGGCCATTGCGATACACAATTTTCCGGAGGGGCTCGCGACGTTTACCGGCGCGCTGAAGGACCCTGCCCTGGGCGTGAGCATCGCCGTGGCCATCGCCATCCACAACGTGCCGGAGGGCATCGCCGTCTCCGTACCCCTCTACTATGCCACGGGCAGCAAACGGCGCGCCTTCGGGCTGTCCTTCCTTTCCGGCCTGGCGGAGCCCTTCGGCGCCCTGATCGGCTACTTCCTTCTGCTCCGGTACATGGGCGACTTCGTCTTCGGCCTCCTCTTCGCAGGCGTTGCGGGAATCATGGTCTTCATCTCCCTGGACGAACTGCTTCCCACGGCGGAAAAATACGGCGAGCATCACCTTGCCATCCTGGGTCTGATTGCGGGCATGGCCGTCATGGCCCTGAGCTTGTTGCTGTTCGCATAGCACGGCGCCCCCGGAATTCTCTCTTCTCCGGCGTCACCGGGAATCGGGATGGACAGAGCGGGTCCTGGAGAGTGAAGCGGATCGGTCTCAAATACTGCGGGGGATGCAACCCTTCCTACGAGCGCGTGAAGTACGTGGAGGCGCTCCGGGGGGCTGCGGGCGGCCGGATCGAATGGGTCACAGCCGAGGAGGGCGGGTTTTCGTCTCTTTTGATCGTCTGCGGGTGTGACAAACAATGCGTGGAAATGGCACAATACAGAAAAGCAGGATGCCATGTCGTCCGCGTCAAGGACGGCCACAGGGCCCCGGGGGAGATTCTTTCCCAGCTCTTGGAGGGAGAACATGATTAGAACCAAAGCAGACTATCTGAAGAGCCTGAGGGACTTGGGACATCGCGTGTACTTCAAGGGCGAGCCCGTTTCCGACGTGACGGCCCACCCCTCGCTCGCGCCCCACATCAATGCGGCGGCCAAGACTTATGAGATGGCCCTGATGCCGGAGCACGAAGATCTCCTGACCGCCACCTCCCATCTCACCGGGAAGAAGATCAACCGGTTCACCCACATCCACCAGAACGTGGACGATCTGATCAAGAAGGTCCAGATGCTCCGGCTCATCGCCCACAAGACGGCAAGCTGCTTCCAGCGATGCGTGGGATTCGACGGCCTGAATGCCACGTACATGACCACCTACGACATCGACCGGAAACACGGCACCGACTATCACAAGCGCTTCTGCGAGTATCTCAAGTTCATCCAGGAGGAGAACTTCGTCCTCGTTGGGGGCATGACCGACCCCAAGGGAGACCGCTCCAAGGCGCCCAGCAAGCAGGCGGATCCCGATCTGTTTACCCGGGTGGTGGAGCGGCGGCCCGACGGCATCGTCCTGTCCGGGGCCAAGGCCCACCAGACCGGCGCGGTCAACTCCCACGAGATCCTGGTCATGCCCACCATGGCCCTTCGGGAAGGGGACGAGGCCTATGCGGTCACGTGCGCGATCCCCCTGAACGCCAAGGGGGTCACTCTGATCTTCGGCCGCCAGACCAACGACGAGAGGAAGGCCGAGAGCCCCATGGACTCCGGCAACCCGTCCTTCGGCATGGTGGGAGGCGAGGCCCTGGTCGTGTTCGACGGGGTTTTCGTCCCCCGGGAGCGCGTCTTCATGTGCGGGGAGACCGAGTTCACCGGCTCTCTCGTCGAGCGGTTCGCCACCCTTCACCGCCAGAATTACGGTGGCTGCAAGGGGGGCGTCTCCGACGTCCTCGTCGGGGCCTGCGCGCTGGCCAGCGAGTATCAGGGAACGATCAAGGCCTCGCATATCAAGGACAAGCTGGCCGAGATGATGCACTTGGCCGAGACGATCTACGCGGGCTCCATCGCCTGTTCGGCCATGGGATACGAGACGCCCTCCGGCGCCTACTACCCGGACCCGGTGCTCGCCAACTGCACGAAGCTCAACGTGTCCCGGAACGTCTACAAGATCGCCCAACTCGCGCACGACGTGGCCGGCGGGATCATTGCGACGCTGCCGTCGGAAGGCGATCTCCGGCACCCGGAGATCGGCAAGTACATCGAGAAGTACATGGCCGGCGTGGAGGGCGTCTCCACCGAGGCGCGGATGAAGATCCTGCGGCTCATCGAAAACATGACCGGAGGAACGGCCCTCGTGGAGTCCATGCACGGCGCCGGGTCGCCGCAGGCGCAGAAGGTCATGTATCAGCGCCTGGGCCGGCTCGACAGGAAGGTCGCGTGGGCGAAAAAGATTGCGGGAATCAAGGAGTAGCCGCTTGCCGGCGCCTGGAGACGCTCCCCCGCCCGACCCGCAGCGTTTTTGACAAAACGCTGCGCAGACGTTTATATTGTTTGATTGTTCATTTCGAGGCTTCGGGCTTCTCTACAGGAAGTTCGAATCGTCATCGCAGGAACCGCAGGACACAAGGAGCCTGAAGAACATGCCCCTGGAACCTCTTCCCGAACCGCCCGGCAAGCTCGCGCGCTTGAAGGGCTTCGTTTCGGGATCGATCGCATCCGCCTTTCTCTTCTCCACCCTCATCGCCTTCAACGCGCTGCAGACGGCGTCCCTGCTGATCAAGGTCTTTTCTCCCAAGGCCTTCCGCCGGGTCAACCAGCGGATGGCGAGAATCTGGTGGGGGTGGTGCGCCTTGGGCGCGGAAAAGGTTTACGGGACCCGGTGGATCATGAGCGGCGACGACGTCCCGCCGAGAGAGAACGCCATCGTGGTCCTGAACCACCAGGAGATGGCGGACATCACGGTCGTCTTCTCCTTCGCGCGCGCAAAGGGGCGCGTCGGGGACCTGAAGTGGTTCGTCAAGGACGTGCTCAAGTATGTTCCGGGCGTCGGCTGGGGCATGCTTTTCCTCGATTGCCCCTTCATCAAGCGCGACTGGACTGCCGACAAGGATTACATCCACAGGGTTTTCCGCAACATCCTCAAGAACGATGTCCCCCTGTGGCTCATGACCTTCGCCGAGGGCACGCGCGTCAGGCCCGAGAAGATCGCGCGCAGCCAGGCCTACGCGCGGGAGCACGGCATGAGGCCTCTGAAACACGTGCTCATACCCCGCACCAAAGGGTTCGTCGCCAGCGTCCAGTCCCTGCGCGGCCATGTCGACGCGGTCTACGATCTGACGATCGGTTACGTGGGGGGGGTGCCGACCCTCTGGCAGTGGATCAAGGGCTATGTCCGGAAGGTGCACTTGAATGTGCGCCGTTACGCAATCAGCGCCATGCCCGAGGACGGCCAGGCCCTTTCCGACTGGCTCATCCGCCGCTTCGAGGAGAAGGACAGCCTCCTGGACTACTTTTACAGGAACCGGTGCTTTCCCGCTGCCCCGTCGCTTCCGGCGGACCGCTTCTTCGCATCGGAACGCGTCGGGTCGGTTTCCGCCTGACCTTCCCCCCGGTTTCCACTGCTTCTTCACGACGTCGCCGCCGTCCTCTCGAGGCGAGGCCCGGCCTTTCCGAGGTCTTCCGCACCCCGCCCCCTGCACCGGAGCGCAGTCATCCGGCAGAGGGGTCCAGGATCCCTACGGCACGGACGATACGCAGCCGGTCCTCTTCCAGGCTTCGACGCACGTTCTCGGCCATGGCCGGAAACCTCGGCCCCATCAGGAGGGCGAGCCCGAGCGAAGGCCGGGCCCCGCCGGCGGCCTTTTCGAGTGCCCCGCGAAGCCGGGATGCGGACTCCTCGGTCACGTCCTGCCACGACTCGATTCGAAATCCGGCGGCCTCGAGCAGGCCTCTCGCCTCCTCCGGCGAGATGAGGAAGCTCATCTCGGGACCGCCGGCCCAGGGAACCGGAAAGTGCTCTTCCGGCAGGGGTCCGGCGAAGACCTCGTGCAAGGCGAGCCGACCCCCATGCCTGAGCACCCGGCGGACCTCGCGGAGCAGGGCCTCCTTGTCCCGGATGTTCATGGCGACGTGCTGCATCCACACGACGTCGGCCCACCCATTCTCCAGGGGGAGGTCCAGGGCGCTTCCGTGCCGGATGCGCACCTTGGAGCCGAGCCCTGTGCGCTCGTTCAGCCGCGCCGCGGCCTCGCAGAAGGCCTCGCTCAGATCGACGCCGACCACGTCGCAGCCGAAGTGGTGCGCCATGGCCCTCGCAGGCCCTCCGATCCCGCATCCTACATCCACGACCCGCGTACCCTCTGCCAGCCCGGCGAGACGGCCCAACGCCAGTGTCTGCCTTCGGCCTCCGACATGGAACTCCTCGATCGGGGCCAGGTCCTCCAGGGTGAGGGCCGTGACGTCCTTCCCGGCCCGCTCCAGGGCCTCGAGGATGGCCTCGGCCAACCCCTGGCGGCCGTAATGGGCGCGCAAGGCTGCTTCCGGCGAGTTCACAACCACCTGACCTTCATGGGTTTCCGATCCACGGCGCGGAGAAACCTGAGCTTGGGGTAGCCCAGGATGAGAATACTGAACACCTTGTGTCCGGCCGGCAGGCCCAGTTCCTCGATGATCGGCGGATACCGGTTGGCCACGAACTCGAAGAGGCCGATGTAGCATGTCTCCAGAGAAAGGGTCCTTGCGGCCAGGCTCACCGTGGTCGCGGCGATCACGCAATCGTCCTTCGGGGTGCTCGTCTCGGTGGGCGCATGAAAGAGCATGACGGCGGGGGCATTGTGGAAGATCACCTCCATGCCGAACTTCCGGGCCGTGACCACCAGCCGGAGCGTGTCGACCATCGTCAGGGCGGACCTCGTGATCTGAGGCAATTCCCTTCCCGCCGCTTCAGACTCCCGGGCCTCCCTCTCCAGCTCATCGATGCGGTTCTCAAAGAAATCGACCGTGTAGTCCGACAGTCTCCGGATCTTGTCACGGTCCTGGATGATCGTGATCTGCACCATCTGCCGATTGCTCCCGGTGGGCGCGTAACGACAGATATCCACGAGCCTCTCCAGATCCCCTCTGGGGACCTCCCTGTCCTGGAAGATCCGGTGGCTTCTACGGGCCCGCACAAAGAGCTTGAACTCTTCCGGATCGTATCGGATCCCCTTTCCGAGATCCACGAAATTCTCCATGTCCATCTTGTGGTGGGTGATCGCCCCGGTCGGGCAGAGCGCTACGCAGTGGCCGCAAAGGTTGCAGGTAGCACCGCTTGCCTTCGCCGTCACGGAACCGTCCTCTTCCCGGAAATTCATCAGACACCGGGTCACGCAGATGCCGCACCGGGTACACAGCTCCTGGTCGATGGAAATCCAGTTCATTCTCTCACTGCCTCATGCACATCTGCCCTCTATTCGTAGAGCGCCCGGCTCTGCGCAGGCGTCCATGCGACCCGCCGGACCGCCTCGTCGGGCAAGACCCCCTCCACCGATCCGTCCGGCGCCTGAACCACGCACCCACTCTCCGTCGGAATCCTGTAGCGCCTCTTTGGCTCTTCCACTTCCGCTACGCAGATTCGTTGGCAGTTGCCGCATGTGAGGTTGCGCTTCTTCCTCGACAAGGGATGAAAAAAGCCACCCTCCAGCTTCGCGAATTCGATCACGGTCCGGGTGAGGTCATCCATGTCGGTCTGCTTGCGGGCCGGATGAACGTGCCCGCCCTTGTATTTTGTGTACAAAATAGTCTTCTTGCGCGCCTGCTCTCACATTCATCCTTACCATCTGAATGTTCCTCTTGCCAACGCGGAAAAGCAAGAATTTCGTATACAAAACGCTATCGTGTTCCAGGCGACCTGTCAACAAGCGAACCCTACGCGCGTCCGCCCCGGGATTCTCTCGGGTTTCATCGTTCTTTCTTTTCGTTTCTCCACGGCCCCCGGCCGTGTTAGAATCCGGCTTTCAAAGAAGCCCGGGATGCCGCAGCATCCGCGAACAAGGGGGGGGTGGGGCATGAAGAAGACGCTGGACCCTGGATGGAAGGCCCGGATGGTCTCCCCGGCAGAGGTGCTCGCAAAGATCGAGCCCGGGATGAGCATCTTCGTAGGGACGGGCGTCGCAGAACCCCGCACGCTCCTCAAGGAGCTGATGGCATCTGCTGCGGGCAATCTTCGTGACCTTCAACTCATCCAGATCGTGAGCTTGGGCGACGCGATTTCCCTGGAAGACATGCATGCGCATAAGTATCGCCTCAAGACCTTCTTCTCCGGCTGGGTTGCCAGCGAGGCGATCACGGAGGGAAAGGTCGACCTGATTCCGAGCCCCTTCTCCAGAATCCCGGCCCTCATCGAGTCCGGACAGGTCCCGATCGACGTGGCCTTTGTACAGGTCACCCCTCCCGACGAGGCCGGCTACTGCAGCCTCGGGGTGGCCTGCGACGCAGCGCGCCAGGCCATGGACCAGTCCTCGCTCGTGGTGGGCGAGATCAACGCCGAGGCCCCGCGAACCTTCGGCGATACCTTCGTGCCGGTTTCGGATTTCCACATGCTCGTTCATTCCACGGAAGAGCTCATCTATTTCGACCGGTGGCCGGTCGACGAGGTGTTCGATCAGGTGGCGGCCAACGTTGCCACGGTGATCGAGGACGGCAGCTGCCTGGGCTTCTCCATCGGGCCGCTGTTCGAGGCCCTGAGCCCCCATCTGGCGGCCAAGCGCCATCTGGGCGTCCACTCGCCCTTCTTCACGGACGCCCTGATGGACCTGATCGAGAGCGGGGCCGTAAGCAACCGCTACAAAGTAATTTTTCGGGGCAAATCTCTTGCCTCGTATGCGCTCGGAACGCGCCGGATGATGGACTGGCTCGACCGGAACCCTCTGGTGGAGTTCCAGGGCGTGGACAAGGTCTTCAGCCCGACCCAGATCGGCAAAAACCCGCGATTCGTGGCGGTGCTCCCTGCGCGCAAGGTGGACTTGTCCGGCAGGATCGCCCTTCACTTCGGCAAGGGCAACGTCTCGGCAGGCCCGGCCGAGGTGATCGACTTCTTCCACGGGGCGGAACTGTCTCCCGGCGGCCGAGCGATCTTCGCCCTTCCGAGCCGAAACCAAAAAGGGGAGCCGAACATTCGGGCCTCGGTGGCGGAATTCCCGAACCAGTTCAGTCTGGGGTCGGGAGCGGACATGATCATCACCGAGTACGGCGTCGCGTGCCTGACCGGCCGCTCCGTCCGGGAGCGCGCCCAGGCCCTGATCGACATCGCCCATCCGGACGACCGACAGGAACTCGTGGAACTCGGCAAGCAGCAGAAGATCCTTTACAAGGACCAGATCTTCATCCCCGAGTCGGCCCATCTGTACCCGGCGAACATCGCCGCCAAGCACACCTTCAAGGGCGGCGTGGAGGTCCGATTCCGGGCCATCAAGCCGTCCGACGAGGAAGAGATGCGGCGCCTCTTCTACCGTTTCTCGGACAGGGCGGTCTACTACCGTTATTTCAGCCCGATCAAGACCATGCCGCACGCACGGATGCAGCAATACGTAAACGTGGACTATCGCAGGGCCATGTCGATCGTCGGACTCGTCGGAGAATCCGGTCAGGAGCGCATCATCGCCGAGGGGCGGTTCGTCAGGGACCCGCGCGGCCCTTACGCAGACCTCGCTTTTGTGGTGGACGAAAAATACCAGGGGCTCGGAATCGCCACCTACATGTACAAGATGCTCGTCCGGCTGGCCAAGGAGCAGGGCCTGCCCGGTTTCACGGCCAGCGTTCTCGCCTCCAACCAGGCCATGATGAAGGTCCTGGACAAGGGGGGCCTCCCGGTCAAGGCCAGCCTGGAACAGGGCGTCTACGAACTCGTCATCCGCTTTGACGCCGAGCCCCTGCCGGACGGCAAGCGAATCCAATACGAACACAAGAGGTGACGCCGATGGAAGAAGCACGAACCGTCTCCTCGGGCGGCGAAGCTGATTTCTCGAAGCCGGTCATCCTGGGCGCCTCGGGGCTCACGGTCGCTCGAATGGGTATCGGCTCGGACTCGGGCGTTCCCTGTGAGGCGCTCGAATGGGCCTTCGACCAGGGGATCAACTACTTCTACTGGGGCTCCCGGAGGACGAAGGGAATGAAAGAGGCCATCCGTCGGCTTGCCCCCCGGTGGCGGGAGAAGATGGTCATCGTGCTCCAGACCTATGACTACACGGGCCTGGCCCTGGAATACACCTTTCTGCGCGGCCTGAAACAGTTGAAGATCGACTATGCGGACGCATTCATCCTGGGCATGCGGAACAGGCCCGTCCCGGCACGCATCCTGGACAAGGCCCTTGCCTTGAAGGAGAAGGCCCTGGTGCGGCACCTGTGCGTGAGCGCCCACGACCGGTCCGCCTACGGGCATCACCTCGGAAAAGGGATCTTCGATCTGATCATGGTCCGCTACAACGCAGCCCACCGGGGGGCGGTCCGAGAGGTGTTCCCCCTTCTTCCGGCCGACAATCCCCCCGGCGTCATCTGCTACAACTCCACGAGGTGGGGAAACCTCTTCGACCCCCGGTGGATGCCCGAGGGAGAGCGCACCCCGAGCCCGGTGGACCTCTACCGGTACGTCCTCTCCGATCCGCACATCGGGATGGTACTGACCGCTCCGCAGACGTTCGAGCAACTCAGAGAAAACCTGAAGACCCTGGATTCGGGGCCGGTCACCGAAGAGGAGAGACGGTGGATCGAGAGAATCGGGGACCATGTGCATGCCCTGAGCCCGAGCACGAATTTCGATTTCCTCGTGCCGGGCCGCGGCCTGAAGAAGGGGAAAAGGGGCTCCTGAGGCCGTCGGCGAATCCTGCCTGGCGGCGCGGAACCGTTGCGCGAGATCCTCCACCGGGTCGGATACCCAAAGATGATCGGATGGAAGGCTCCGCTCGCCCGGTAGATATTCTCGGGCAGGCTGGGCATCGGCCTCCCTTCGTCCGCATGACATCGAAACGGAACATGGATGGCCTTCAGGGCTAGAACTTGATGGCGCCCCCGCAGACGATGAGGCACTGGCCCGTCACATAGTCGGCCAGGTCCGTGACAAAGAACTCCGCGGCCTTGGCAACGTCGTCCGGCTCTGCCAGGCGGCCGAGGGGAATCTGCTCCAGGAGCCGGTCCTTGACGCCGGGGATCGCGTCGTACACAAGCACCTGCAACCGCCGGGTATTCACGTACGCCGGGACGATGCAGTTCACCGTGATGCCGAAGGGTCCGAGTTCCTGCGCGAGGTATCTTGTGTAGGCCATGACTCCGGCCTTGGCCGCACCGTAGGAGGCATAGACACCTCCCTGCTGTGCCTGAAGACCGGCCTGGGAAGAGGTGTTCACGATCCTGCCCCATCCGCGGGCCTTCATCGAGGGGGCAACCGCCTGGGAACAGAATATGGTGCCCAGGAGGTTCCGGTCGATGGTTCTGCGGAGGTCCTCCTCGGACACGGAGGAGGCGAAGCTCTCGAGCACCTGGCCCGCGAGCCCTCCCGCATTGTTGACCAGGATGTCAATGTGCCCGAACGCGTCAAGCGCCTGCCGCACCAGGGCCTCCACGTTTTCCTTGTTCGTCACATCCGCCTGGATCGGCAGGCACTCGACCCCCTTCGCCCGGACCTCCTCCACCACAGAGGCTCCACCGGCGCTCTCCGCGTACTCCTTGAAGGATGCCAGGTCGATGTCGTTGACGACAACGGCAGCGCCCAAGCCGGCAAGCCGGAGGGCATGCGCCCTGCCGATCCCCCGGGCCGCTCCCGTGATCAAAGCAACCCTTCCCCTGAGCTTCATGATACCCTCCTTGCCAAGGTGGTTCCTTGCGGCCGGCCGCTTGTTCCGGATGTGGAAGGCCCGCCCCCGACTGGGGAACCCACGGTATCATTTCCGTTTGGTTCTCTCCACCGGCTCCTGATAGAATTCTCGGGAAGTTGCCCGCTCGCCGTCGCCGGATACCCTGCCTTTCGTATGCGGCCAGGTTCCACAGGAGAGGGTGCAAGTTGGAACTCTTGACATCCCTCGAAGATTCGATCCGAATCGAGAGAGGACAACCATGAAAAACCGGGCAGACATGCTGCGCACGATCCCCGCTATCCTGGCCGTAGCGTTTTTCGTCTGCGGCTGTGGCGACGGCATCCCGCAGGGTGTCGTGCCGGACCGAACGGACGGGAACGAGGACTTCTGCAGCTTTCTGGCCTCGGGGGTCAGCGTTTACAAGCCTGACCGCTGCTACAACGGGTATACGCTGCTCTCCTCATTCGGAGAGCACGAGTCCCCGGCCGGTTCCGGCATCTACCATGGGGCCCTTCTCGTCGACATGGACGGACGCCTGGTTCATGAGTGGAGCATGGTCGGCTTCCCGTCCAAGATGCTCCTGAACGGGCATGTCCTGGGCTACCATGCGGCCCGGGACGACGGCACGGGCCATCAGGAGTACGACTATCTCGTGGAACTCGACTGGCACGGGAACGAGGTCTGGCGGTGGGACCGATGGGGGATGGATGCCTTCGGCCGTCCGATCTGCCGGGGCCACCATGATTTCCAGCGCGAGGGATACCCGGAGGCATCGTACCACGGCACGGGCATGGACACCACCCCGGTCGAGAACCCGAGAACCCTTCTTCTCGTCCATGAAACGCTTGATCGGCCGGAAATCGCCCCCTGGCCCCTGGAGAGCGATGTGATCATCGAGGTGGATCCCAGGGGGAACATCCTCTGGGAATGGCACGCAACCGATCATTTCGAAGAGTTCGGGTTCGACGAGGCTGCGAAAGAGGCCCTCCGGACGGTTCAGGTGCTCCAACCCGAGATCTTCGCCGGGGGCGCGGACGTAACGGACTGGCTCCACACGAACGCCATCAGCTACCTGGGGCCTAACCGCTGGTGGGACGGCGGGGACGCCCGCTTTCACCCGGAGAATATCCTTGCCGATTCCCGCAATGCCAATATCCTGTGGATCATCGACAGGGCGACCGGAGAGATCGTGTGGAAGGTCGGCCCCGACTACGGAATCGGGAGGCCCGAAAAGAGACTCGGCCAGATTATCGGCCAGCACCATGCCCACATGATCGCAAAAGGGCTGCCCGGAGAGGGAAACATCCTGGTTTTCGACAACGGCGGCGGGGCCGGGTACGGGAAGGCATTCGGCCTGTTTGGAAAGGCCACCTATCCGAACAAGCTGCGGACCTATTCCCGGGTGATCGAATTCAACCCGGTCACGCTCGATCTCGTCTGGGAGTACAAGCGCCCCTCCCCTGCAGAGGGCGAGACCTACAGGTTCTACAGCTTCTATATCAGCAACGCCCAGAGGCTCCCGAACGGCAACACCCTCGTCAACCAGGGGGACAGGGGGCGCATCTTCGAGGTTACCGATTCCGGAGAGCTGGTCTGGGAATACCTCTCCCCCTACCATGACTGGACGCAGGACACCCTGGACTGGCTCTTCCAGTGCGAAACCGACACCTACCGCGCCTACCGGATCCCGTATGATTTCGTACCCCGGGGGATGGCTCGCTGAGACGAAATCTCCCTCTTCGAGCCCAAGGGACGGCGTTTTCTCTCTCAGGCCATACCCAGCAGTTGCGCCAGGCTCCTGACCAGCTGGCCGTACCCTCTGTGGATATAGACCCCGATCTGGGCAATCAGCGAGTAGGCAAAGGCGAACTGGGCGAGGGCATAGAAGGCGATCGTGAACTGGCTGACGCTCACGATGCCCACGCCGAACTGCGAGACGGTCAGGAGCCCGCAGGCAAATTGCCCGATGGCGACGACGCCTTTGGCAGGAACGGGCATGCGGTTCGGTCGGTACTTGAAAGAAACATGCAACAACGGCAGCCCCAGAAGGCTCGCCTCGGATTTGTATTCAAACCCCCATCCGTCCCACTTCTCCTTTGCCGGGTAGGGAGCCCCGCAGTGCGGACAGGCCGAGGCCTGCTCGGACACCTCATGCCGGCATTCTCGACACGGTTTCATCTCTCATCCCCCTGGGGTCACGGCGTCAACCCCGGAATGACCGAAGAGGATCCTTGCCCATGCGGTGAGCGGATCGAGAAATCCTCACCCGCACGAGTCTTGGTTTCTCGTCTCTAACATGCAGATTCTTCGGCTGTCAATCAGCGAAGGACTTGGCACACGCTACATACGCCCAGCACGGCCAGAAGGATCCTCTCCGGGCGGGATCCGGAATAGGCGAACCGGAAGGCCGTATACAGGGCGGCGCAGAAGGCCGTCAGCAGCAGCAGCGGAAGGTAAGGAGGTCCGAGAAGGGGCTCGGTCCAGCCGGCCATCCTGAGAAGGCCGTACGTGACCAGGGCGATGGCGGACCATGCCCACAGGGCGCCGAGACCGGCAAGGTCTTCCAGACGGGCCGGGCCCCCCTCGTTCCGATAGCCCCGGAAGAGCAGCAGCCACAAGAGGGACAGGCCCAGGAACCCGATCAGCCCGACCCAGCCGTACCCCTCCGCCGCTCCCACCCATTGGCTGCCGCTCCACATTGCCTCGGTGAATCGATAGCCCGCGCACACCGCGAGCCCGCCGCATGCCTGTCGATGCCGCACCGGTACATCCCGGCCGCGCCTCCCGCCGGCAATCGCGGCAAGCAGAAGCAGCGTCCCCAGACCCGCTTCATACAAAGCCAGACGAAGGGTCCGGCCGCCGGGCGGGAGCAGGAATGCCAGGCTGCAGAGCCCCGCGGCAAGGAAAACGAAAGGCAGGGTTCGACTCATTCGCCCGAGACCTTTCGATACGGTGCCCCCCTCGATCGGGAGCCTCGCGGGCAGGGCCTCCTGCTCGGCTCCCGTCGCTTTCGTCCCGCCATAGGAGGCAAGGAGGCCGAGAAGCATGTAAAGCAGCATCAGCACCTCGGAGTCCCCCCAGGCGTATTCGGTAAGGCCGGCCGTCAGGAAGGCGGTCACGGAGCCGAGCACGCCGGCCGCGAGTCCGCGATCGAACCCCTGCCGTCTTTCCGCATGCAGCCGGAAACCGAGCCGGTAGGCCCGGAGGAAGATGTAGAGAAAGGCGGCCAGCCCGAGGATGCCCCGCGTGACGCCCAGATGGACGAAGTTGTTGTGAAGATGCCACTGGTTCGGCTCGATCGCCAGGGGATGACGGAAGGCGGGGTAGATCTTGCCCAGCGCGTGGAGGCCTACGCCGTGAACGAAGTGATCAAGAGAGATCCAGAGCCCGGTCCACCACATGCAGAGCCGGTGCGCGTTCGAGGCCGCCGGTCCGAACCTCTGCCCCGCCTCTACCTGAAACAGGGCCCCGAGCGCCCCGAGGAACCGGTGCGACATCAGCATGTCCAGGGCGAGCAGGGAGAGAACTCCGGCGGTCACATACAGGGCGAACGTCCTTGCTCCCCGCATGGCAAAGACCACGCCAAGACCGGCCGCGAGGCCGAGGAGCGAGCCCTTCGAGCCGCTGAGGAGCACGGCAGAGGCCATCAGACCCAGAGGCAGAGCGCCCACCCACCGGGCGAGCCGGGTCCCCTCCCTCTGAAGCAGAATCCCGGCGCCGGTACAGATAACCATGGCGAGGTACTCGCCATAGGTCAGGTGAAGCCCGAAGGTGCCGCATACCTTGCCGGACTCCGGCCGGTAGTGTCCGAGCAGATCCCAGCCCGTGAGAAACTGGACCCAGCCGTACAGGGCGGACACACAGGAGGATGCAATCAGGATCCGGACCAGGATCTTCCGGCGAGCCACAGTCCGCACCTGCCAGGCAAACAGGAAGCAGATCGCCATCAGGCCCAGGCATCGGGACTCGATCACGCTCGCTGCGATGTCCAGGGAAAGAAAGACCGAAAGGAGGGACGCAAGGGCGAAGCACAGCAGGGGTGCGTCGAGGTCCGTCTTCTGCACAAGGCCGGCCGCACGGGCCTCCCGCGGCAAAAAACGCAGGGAAAACCCCAAAAGGGCAACGACCCATGCCATGTTCGTTGCCGCGATGGATATCGGGGAGGCGATCGAGAACGCTGCGAGGCCCGCCCAGGCGAGCCTGGGCCCCCAGCCCTGCCCGCACTCGCGCAGGTCATGGAGGACGCGGAGCAGTCGGCCTCTCAAGGGACCTTCTCTGCTTCATCGATGAGCATGACCGGGATGTCGTCCTTGATCGGGTATTTGAGCTTGCATGCATCACAGATCAGGCCGTCTTCCGATTCGGTCAGGCGGATGTCCCCCTTGCACTTGGGGCATGCCAGGATTTCCAGAAGCTCTGCATCGATGGCCATGTCTATCCTTCCCTCCGTTGCATTCAGTGCGTTTTCGCCGTGCGAAGCCCCTTGCCCTGCCTCCGCCCACGAACGAAGCTGCAAGCCTCTTCCTCCAAGACCTCCCAGACCTGTTCCACGGAAATTGAATCCATGCACGAGGCTCTTGCGCACTTCCTCTTGTAGCACGGGCCGCAAGGCGCTGCAGCGGTCACGACCCGGTCGCCATCCCCGAAGGGGCCGTTCCGGACCGGATCGGAGGGCCCGAACAGGCCCAGCACCGGCACGCCCAGCGCGGAGGCAAGGTGAAGGGGACCGCTGTCTCCGCCGACAAAGACGTCGCATCCCTTCAGGAAGGCAGCCAGGGTCGTAAGGCCCATCTCCGGGACCAGATGAACGGGCCGCCGAGCGTGCCTTCGTACCTGCTCCGCGAGTTCTCTCTCCCCCGGACCCCAGAGGAGAAAGACCAGCGCGCCCCATTGCTCGACCATCCTGTCCGCAATCTCGGCGAATCGGTGAGGACTCCAACGCTTCGTTGCCCACCCGGCTGCCGGATTCACCGCAACCCGAAAAACGTCTCTGCCTTCATCCGCCTTGTGCAAGTAAGGACGCACCTCATCTTCGACCGAAGGAGGCACGCGGAGGCAGAAGCGCTTCCGATGCGTACGGATTCCTAGAGGATGGAGAAGCGCCAGGTTTCTGTCAATCACGTGACTGCGCGGGGGCATGTTCCGGGGCCGGAGGTTGGTGAAAACCCGGTTGAGCGGTTCTCGCGCATATCCCCTCGGGAAACCGATCCGCAGAGGTGCCCCGGTGAGATAGGCGATGAGTCCGCTCCGCAGGAGGCCCTGGAGGTCCACTGCAACGTCGAACCGGCTTCTGCGCAACGTCCGGGCAACCCCCATCCAGTTTCTTCTTCCCCTGTCATTCAGCAGCGACCGGATTCCCCCCTGCAATCGTATTCGGACGATCTCGTCCACCCAGGGCTGGCCGGCCAGCAATTCCCCGTATCTCTCGTCCACGACCCATGTGATGCGGCATGCCGGGAACCTTTCCTTCAGGGCCGCGGCCACGGGTATTCCGTGAAGCACGTCGCCGAGCGCGCTCGTTCGAACGATCAGAACCTTCTCCATCGGGACGACCTGCAGTCGACTCTCGAGAACGCCGATTTCGGAACTCCCCCGGCACCGGTCGGGGGTCGCGGCCTGCGCACGGATCCCCAGGCCGATTTCCTCAGTCTTCGCCATCCACGGGATCGTTCCGTGTCCTGATCCGCTCGATCAGCCCCGCCGTGGAGCACCCTTTACGGGGACCGACGATCCGGACCTCGCCGCCCTGCCGCAGGACGGTCTCCCCGGCCGGAACATCCCTCTCTTCGTCCGCGCCCTTGGCGAGAAAATCCGGTCTCACCCGTTCAAGAAGCCGATCCGCCGTATTCGTTCCGAAGACCACGCAGTAGTCTACACATGCCAGGGCGCTCAGAATCTCGATCCGCTCCTCGAGCGGAAGAATCGGCCGCGCCGACCCCTTGCGGTCTCGAACCGATGCATCGTCGTTCACCGCGACCAGGAGAACGCCGCCGAGGGCCTTGGCCTTCTCAAGGAATCGAACGTGGCCTGCATGCAGGAGATCGAACGCGCCGTTGGCCAGGACGATCCGCTGCCCTCTTCGCCGATGCGCGGCCAGACACTTCTCGAGGTACGCAAGGGAAGCCCACTTCACGCTCCGGGTGCGGGGCCCCTGCGACTCCCAGGCCTGCCCCCGATCGGCGGCCGCGACATTCTGCTCGGTCCAAAGGACATCGTCCACGGCCTCGGCCAGGTCCTGAGCCACCCGGTCCGCCGTTTCGGACCCCGGCTGCCCGAGGGCCTGACTCCAAGCCTCTTCGCCGTATCCCGTCCTGACGAGGATCCCGCAGAGCCCCGCCCGGCGGGCCGTCTCCATGTCCGTGAGCTTGTCCCCGATCATGTAGGAGCCCGCAAGCGCCACTCCCAGTTCCTCGACCGCCCGCAGCAGCATGCCGGCCGCCGGCTTCCTGCATGTGCATTCCCGCCGGTACGCCTGCACCGCCCCTTCCGGATGATGGGGACAGTAGTATACGCCCTCCAGGCGCGCACCGCGGGCCGCAAGAAGGGCCTCGATCTTCCGGTGAACGGCTGCGACATCTTCCTCGGTGAACAGGCCCCTTGCCACGCCGGACTGGTTCGAGACGACCACCACCGCAAACCCTTGCCGATTGAGGCGGCGGACGGCCTCGGCCGCGCCGGCCTCAAGCTCCACCCGGTCGGGGTCACTCAGGTATCCCCTTTCCCGCACCAGGGTGCCGTCCCTGTCCAGGAAGACCGCCTTTCGACCTCCTCGCATGGGATTACCTTCTCTTCTTCTCGTAGAAAACCGTGGGCGAGCCCTTCCACCGTCGGTGCATCCAAAACCATTGCTCCGGGTGCTGCCGGATGATCTGCTCGAGCGCCCTCTGGAACCGCCGGGTGTTCTCCACGATATCGCTCTTCTTGCGGCCGGTCCGAACGACGGGTATTTCGGCCCCGATGTGCACGGTGTGCCCTGTCCCCTCGGGGTCGCGAAGGATGTACACGGGGTAGACCGGCACCCGGAATCGGCCGGCGAGAAAGGCCAGGGCAACCTGCGATCCCGCCGGATGGCCGAAGAAGTCGACGAAGACCCCGTCCTCGCCCGTGGTCCCCTGATCCATCAGCAAGCCGACGAACCGCCCTTCCTGGAGAGACCGCCGGACCGTCCGGAGGGCGCCCTTCTTGTAAATGATCCGATTTCCGCTGCGGCCGCGCAGGCGGCTCAGCCATCGCTCGAAGTGGGGGTTGTCCAGGGGTCTTGCAACGAAGGCAAGGCTCGCTTCCGGCTCCCAGCCGAACGCAAGTGCCATCAACTCCCAGTTGCCGATGTGGCCCGTGAGCAGAAGGGCTCCTCCCTCCCGCTGCGCGCGGACCCATTCCTGCCTCGGCGGACCCGCGTATCTCACCCGGCTTGTGATCTCTTCGCGGCTCTGCCTGGCAAGCCCGGGGATCTCGAGAAAGGTCTTCCCCAGGTTTTCGAAGGCCCTCCTGGCCAGATCCCACCTCTGCGAGGCGTTGCGATCGGGGAAGGCGGCCCTGAGGTTCGTCAGGCTGATGTGCCGGTGCCTGGCATCGACGAAAAAGGCGATCCTCCCGAGCCACTTCCCCATGCGGACGGCCCACGCCGGGGGCAGCAGGGAGAAAAGCACCAGGAGCGGCCGGGCGGCAAGAAACAGGAGGCGGTCCGCGAACCCTTTCATCCGCCTGTTCCTCATTTCCGATCCCCCCCCTTCGCGATGACCCCGCTTGACTCGAGCCTCGCCCAGAACGCCGGTTCATCCTCCAGGAGCAGATCCAGCCGGACAAAGAGAACCATGCCCTCGGGCCATGGAAAGCGGCGGATCTTCACCGCGTCCTTTTCCGTGGTGATGAGCCGGTCCGAGTCCGCAAGGAGGCTCAGGAGATTTCGGTGATCCTGGGCCGAGTAGGGGTGATGGTCGGGGAAATCGCGCCTGCGGATGACGTTCAACCCCATCCCTTCCAGGGTCTCCCAGAAGGACGCCGGCCGGGCGATTCCACAGAAGGCGCCGATCCGCGCTCCTGCGAGCCATTTCGGCTGCACCTCGGTTTGGTCCTCCAGCCGGTAGAGGCCCTTCGGAGCGAGCCTTGCCTCATGAACCGGCACGTCGACCCTGAACGTCCTCCACCACGGGCTTCCCGTGCCGGTTCCCCTTCGTTCCTCCCTCCGCTGCGTGGAGATGCACACCACGACGTCCGCGTCCCGCAGGGCCGAAAGGGGCTCGCGCAGAGGCCCCCCCGGAAGGCATTGGGCCCGAGACAAGTCCTCCTGCGCGGGCAAAAGGACGATATCGAAGTCCCGGGCGAGCCGGAGGTGCTGGAATCCGTCGTCCATGAGAAACAAATCCGGACCGAACCTCTTTCCCGCGACCTTCGCGGCCCGCCAGCGATCGCCGTTCACGGCAACCGCCGCGTCCGCGAGGTTCTGCGCAAGAAGAAGAGGTTCGTCCCCCCATTCCAGCGGGTCCGCGAGACCCGCCTCCGGCCCGGTGAGCAGCAGAGTCCCACGGCCCTTCCGCCGGCCGTAACCGCGGGTCAGCACGACGACTCGAGCCCCACGCTCCCGAAGCCTGCGCGCCATCCACACCGTGAAGGGGGTCTTCCCGCTTCCCCCCACGCGGAGCCCGCCGACGCTGACGACCGGGCGACCGACACGCCTTGCCGGGAGCACCCCACTCCGATACAGGGATCTTCTCGCCCGCACGACGAGGCCGTAAAGGCCCGACAACGGCGCCAGCAAGAACGCGAGGGTCCGGCGGGGTGCCCCTCGCTCCGAAGGAGCAGACCCCCAGAACCGCTGCAGGCAGGTTCGAAGACTTGCTTCGAAACGAAAGGCGAGCCCCCTCCCCCAGCCCCCCCGCGCGGACAGCCGTCCCTCTCGGGCCCTCGCCTCCGCCTCGGCCTCCATCCGGTCGGTTGCCTGGCCGAGCCTCTTCTCCACGCAAGCCCGGCAAGCCTCCAGGCCGTCCGGGTCCTCGCCTGCGGCAACGCGGATGGGCTCGTCGAAGACGACCGAGACCCGCGAAAAGGGCCGGGGGATTTGGAACCGGTCCCAACTCGACGCGATCCAGCGGGGACAGGCGGCCCAGGTCAGCGGCACGATCGGAAGGCCGGTGAGCTGAGCGATCCGCACGACTCCCGGCTGCACCGTGTAGCAGGGCCCGGCGGGCCCGTCCGGGGTTATCGCGACCGTAAGACCCATGCGGCCCTTTTCCACCAGTTCCTGCAGCGCCTCGCGGCCCCCACGCGTGGAGGAGCCCCTGGCCGAGAAGACCCGGAAGGGCTTTACGGTGCGGGCGATCAATTCCCCGTCCCAGTGTCGGCTGACCATGACCCAGATAGCATGGCCCCTTTTCCAGTACCCCTCGCGGAGGACCGGGGGCAGGATGAGCATCCGGCCGTGCCAGAAGGCGAGCAAAACGGGTTTGCCTTCTTCGAGAATCCTGCGCGTCTCTTCGGCAACGTGGATCCGGTAGCGGAGCGTGAGGTGGAGCAAACGGATCACAAGCGTCGCCAGCGGGGGCAGCAGGACGGCGAGCCATCGCCGTTTTCGTTCTTTCCATTTTTTGCGGTCCAATGCGTTCCCTTCTCAGCTACCGATCCATCGCAATCCGGTGGAACATGGAACCTCCCGGCGCTCGCGCCCGCGCCCGACGCAGATGTAAGGGAATGTCCCCCCTTGAAGATGCTTGGTTTACCCTTTGCTCTTTGCCCTTTCGCCTCCTCTTGCCTCGTCCCTGACCCCTGATCCCCGATCCCTGTCGTCCAGGATTTCACAAACGACCCGGGCCGCCCTCTCGGACGCCCCCGGCAGGCCCAGAAGCTCCCGCACTCTGGCCAGATCCTTCTTGACCTGCATGGTATAGGTTGCATGCTCGAAGAACGGGAGGCAGGCCTCGTACAGATTCTCTTCGGTCAGATCCCCCTGGATCATCTCCGGAACCACGGCCTTCCCGGCGACCAGGTTGACCATGGCGATCATGGGCACCCGCACGAGAAGGCGTCCCAATGCGAAGGTGAGCCGGGAGACCCGGTAGACCACGATCATCGGGATTCCGAGCAGGGCCAGCTCGAGCGTCGCCGTTCCGGAGGCGACCAGGGCCAGGTCGCAGACCCCGGCACCCGGACCGATGCCCTGGCGCATGCACACGAGGGGGAGGTCTGCCCCGTCGAGGAACCTTTGATACTCTTCATCCCCCAGCCCGGGCCCCTGCGCCAGAAGAAACTGCATCCGAGGGAATCGCCGATACAGAAGCCGGGCGGCGCCCAGCATGACCGGCAGAAGGGAGGCGACCTCGCCGGCCCTGCTCCCCGGGAAAAGGCCCAGAACCGGATAGAGGGGGGAGAGACCATACCGCGCGTACGCCTCCTCGCGCTTCTCCTCGAGGCGGTCCGGCTCGAACCGGTCCATCAGGGGATGCCCCGCGTACGTCACCGGAACCCCCTGCTCCCGGTACATCGCCTCCTCAAATGGGAAGATCACGATCATGCGGTTTACGTACTTCGCGATCTGCCGGATCCGGCTGCGACGCCAGGCCCAGATCTGAGGGCTGATGTAGTAGACCACCGGGACTCCCCGTCGGGCCGCCTGCCGGGCGACACGGAGGTTGAAATCCGGAAAATCGATCAGCACCACCAGGTCGGGACGGTCCTCCGAAAGGCTTCGCCGCACCATACGGAATGCGCGCAGGATCGTTCGCAGCCGGCCGACGACCTCCACGAGCCCCACGACGGCGAGCTCGGATGCGTGACACGCGATCCGAACGCCGGCCCTCTTCATTTCATCCCCGCCGATTCCGTAAATCGTCAGACCGGGGCTCCTCGACAGGAGCCTCTCGACGAGCCGCGCCCCGTGAAGGTCCCCGGAGGCTTCTCCGGCGATGATGAGTATCTTTTTGTCCGGCATAAGGCGGTCCGTGGATTGGGCCCTCTGTCTCGCAGCAAGCGGGCGGTTCGAAAAGGGGCGGAAGGGAGTCTTGGAGCGGGCTACGCAGTGCGCATGTTCCGAAGGATCCGGAGGGCGACTCCAAGGGCCTTCCTGCCTTCCTCGCCTCCCACCTCAGGCGGTCTTCGCGTCCGCACGCTCTCCACGAAGGCCTCGAGTTCCGTCCGCAGGGCATCGCTCTCGGGCACCTCCCGCTCCTCGCCGACGATCCGGGCGCAAGCCCCGTCCGAGCCGGCTATTCTCTGGAAGACCTGCACCTTGCCTGCATCGTAGTCGACGGACACGTAGGCGTCCCGCTGAAAAAATCGGATTTTCCGGGTCCTCTTGGCGCTCACGCGGCTGGCCGTCAGGTTGGCCACCGTATCGTGCTGGAAGTGGATGCGGACGTTGGCGATGTCCACCTTCGGAGACAGGACGGGCACCCCGACGGCATCGATCCGCCGGATCGGCTCTCGAACGTACTTCAGCACGATGTCGATATCGTGAATCATCAGGTCCAGGATGACGTCCACGTCCGTCCCGCGGCCCTGAAAGGGCCCGATTCGATGGACCTCGATGAACCGGGGCTCCCGGATGGCCGAACCCACGGTCTTCCAGACCTCGTTGAAGCGCTCCAGATGGCCCACCTGGAGGATGCAATCGCGCTGCCTGGCGAGCCGAATCAGCTCGGAGGCCTGGGGCAGGGTCGTGGTCATCGGCTTCTCGATCATCACGTCGAGCCCCTGCCGGAGGAACCCCCGGGCAACGGCATGGTGCTGGGAAGTGGGTACGACGACGCTCACCGCGTCCACCCGCCCGTAGATCTGTTCCGGGCGGGTGTAGGCCTCTGTTCCGAGCCTCTCCGCGAGGGAGCGCGCCTTGCGCTCGTCGATGTCCACCACCGCCACGAGGTCGACGCCGTCCATGGAGGCGAACTTCTCGGCGTGATACGTTCCCAGGTATCCTGCGCCCACGACTCCCAGGCGGGGCCGCTCCTTCCTTGCCCGCATCGTCCCGGACCTTCGGCTCCGCGGACCTCTACCGGCAGAAACCGCGTTCGCTCTTTTCGATGAACCCAACGAGACTCTCCACGTTCGGATCCTGCCCCAACTCCGAACGAACCTTTTCGATCGCCTCCTGCAGGAGGTCCCCGGACTGGAACAGGATGCGGTAGGCCTTTCGCAGCCGGCCGATCTGATCGGAGGAAAACCCGGCGCGCTCCAGGCCGATCGTATTCAGGCCGTAGAGCTTGGCGGGGTTGTCCGAGGCCCTCGTGAAGGGAGGAATGTCGAGCCTCACACCCGACATGCCGCCGACCATCGCCCGTCTCCCGATCCTGACGAACTGGTGGATGCCCACCAGCCCCCCCAGAATGGCGTTGCATTCCACGTGGACATGCCCGCCCAGAGTTGCGGCATTGGCCATCACGATCTCGTCCTCGAGGGTGCAATCGTGGGCGACATGCGCGTAGGCCATCAGCAGATTCCGGTTTCCGACCATTGTGACGCCGCGGTCTTCCACCGTGCCGAGATGAATCGTGACGAACTCCCGTATGATGTTCTCCGACCCGATGACGAGTCTCGTGGGCTCTCCCCGGTACTTCGCGTGCTGCGGGACCGCGCCGATCGACGCATGGTGAAAGATCCGGTTGTTCTCTCCGATCTCGGTCCGGCCGTCCAGCACGGCGTGCGGGCCCACCGTCGTGCCCGCCCCGATCTTCACGTGAGGCCCCACGATGCAATAGGGGCCGATCTCGACACTCTCGTGGATTTCGGCGCCTTCGTCCACAATCGCCGTAGGATGGATCATACTTCCTCCTTCGCCGGTGGGGGCAGGAGAACAGCCATGAGGATCGCCTCCATGACGACCTTTTCGTCCACCTTCGCGACCCCTCTGGCCCTGCAGAGGTCCTTCTTCTGTCTCAGAATCTCCACGTAATGAAGGACCTGGTCGCCGGGGAAGACCGGACGACGGAACCGAACCCGGTCCAGCCCCACGAGATAGGGGAGCCGGCCGCGCGTGGAGGGTTCGGACCGGGCGACCAGGATACACCCCACCTGCGCCATCGACTCGATCAGGACCGTACCCGGAACAACGGGGTGCCCCGGGAAATGCCCCTGCAGGTACGGTTCGTTCACCGTGAAGTTCTTCAGGCCGATGATGCGCCTTCCTTCCTCGATCTCAAGGATCCGGTCGACGAGGAGAATGGGGTACCGATGCAGAAGCATCTCCTGGATCTCTCTCGGTTCGAGAATTCCACGCAAGGTCTTTCTTCCTCCTCCGTCTCGTCGGGTCCCGCGACCTATTCCTGCGGATCCTTCCGGTCCACCTTCCTCCCGCCTGTTGCCGGCTCCCCCGGGCCGGCCGTCCCCGTCAGGCCCTGCACCTGCTTCTCCAGCCTTCGCAGCCTTTCCCGCATCCTGGGAAGATACTTGAGCGCCGCCATCGTCTTCAGAAAGTCCTCGTAAGGCATGGTGGGAATGCCGGAGACGATCCTGCCGTCCAGGATCGAGGAGTGGACGCCGGATTTCGCCCCGATCTTCACGTCCTTTCCGATCCGGATGTGGCCCACCACGCCGACCTGCCCCGCGAGCACGGACCTGTCTCCGACGGAGGTGGAGCCCGATATGCCTACCTGCGAGACCAGGATCACGTCCTGTCCGATCCGGACGTTGTGCGCCAGTTGGACGAGGTTGTCGATCTTGGTCCCTCTTCCGATCCGGGTCTCTCCCATGGTGGCCCGATCGATGCAAGTGTTGGCGCCGATCTCCACGTCGTCCTCGATGCGCACGATTCCGACCTGAGGGATCTTGCAGTGGCGGCTGCCCTGCAGCGCATAACCGAACCCATCCGTTCCGACCCGGGCACCGTTCTGCAGGATGACCCGGCACCCCAGCACACAGCCTTCTCGGATGCTTGCATGCGAGTGGATGCAGCAGTCCTCCCCCAGGCGCGCGCGGTCCCCCACGAACGCGAAAGGATAGAGGATGGTGCGGTCGCCGATCTCCGCCTCCTTTCCGATGTACGCAAAGGGGAAGACCGTGACACCCTCGCCCAGCCGGGCGGAGGGATCCACCCAGGCTTCCGGAGAAACCCCGCTCCGAGGCCGTTCGCACGGATGGAAGGCCTCGAGCGCCCTGGCAAAGGCGACATAGGGCTCCGAGGTCACCAACAGGGCGATGGGCGCCGTACCGACGTCGGGCGGGACGATCGCCGCCGAGGCCGCCGTCGTCAGAAGCTTGCCTCGGTAGCGGGGGTTGGCCACGAAGGTCATCTCTCCGGCCCGCGCTTCCTCGATGCCGGCCACGCCGGTGATGACCAGATCGCCGTCGCCGACGAGTTCGGCACCAAGGTGCCTGGCCAATTCTTTCAGGGTCATCTCGGCCACGGTCTCACCTCCGGCATTCGCTGCCCAGCTCCCGGGAGAGGTCGCGCAGGCCGACGCTCTCGGCCCCTCTCCCTACTTGCTCTTCTTCGATTCGTCGTACAGCAGGATGATCTTGGTCGTGACATCGAGGGCCGCGTTCCTGTGCATCAGCCCGCTCTGCGTCTTTTCCAGAATCAGGTCGTACCCGTTCTTTTCTCCGAACTCCTCGATGATCGCCTGAAGGTCCCTGATAATCTTCTCGCTCAGCTTGGCGTCCTCCTGGCGCAACTCTTCCTGCGCATCTTCGTAAAGACGCTTGAAGTCTTTCAGGCTGGCCTGGTACGTGCTCTGCTTCTCCAGGCGGGCCTCCTCGCTCAGGAGCGAACCCTGCCGGTCGATTTCGTCCTTGAGGGCCGCCAACTGGTCCTGCTTGGCCTTCAGGTCTTTCTGGACCTGGTCGACCTTCTTTTGAAAAACGCCCTTGGCCTTCTGCCCCGCCTCCGAAAGCTCCATCGCCTTCTGCAGGTCCACCACGCCGATCTTCAATTCCGCCGCGGAGCCGGATCCGATCCAAGACACCAGGACAAGACCTGCAAGCAGCAAATTCCACCGTCGTCGCATACGCCATCTCCTTCTTCTCTATTGGAATGTCTGTCCGTTCGATTCTCCGCAATCCGACCCTGCCATATCCTAAAAGGGGGTACCGACCGAGAACTGCACGGCGGAGGGGTCTTCGTCCTCCTGCCGGTCAATCGGGAATCCGAGAACAAACGTAAGGGGTCCCATCGGCGAAAACCATCGAATCCCTGCCCCCGCACTGAAACGCAGATTCTGGAACTTGATGCTCTCGTCTTCGCTGAACGCGTTGCCCGCATCGAAAAAGAACAGCCCCCGGAGCTTGAGAGCGGTGACGATCGGGAAGATGTATTCGATATTGAAGATCAGCTCTTTGTTTCCGCCGATCAGGACGTCGTCCACCTCCGGACCCAGGGAGCGCACATCGTAGCCTCGGACCGTGCTGATGCCGCCGACGAAATAGCGTTCGAAGACCGGAAGCCGGTCTCCCGAGACTCCCTCCCCCCAACCGGCCCTGGTGCGCAGGTGCGCGGTCGTTCCCCACACAATCGGGATATAGACGCCCGCTTCCGCCTGCACCTTGATGAAGTCGGTGTCACCCCCGAAGATGATCCCGGCAAACTCGGTGCTGCCGATATTCAGGAAGCCCTTGGACGGGAACATGGGATTGTCGAGGGTGTTGTGGACGACCGAGAAGGTCACCGAACTTACCGTGCTCTTGCCCTCCTCGGCCTGCAGCGTGATGGAGGCGAGGTCGCTGACGTCCTTCACCTCCACGTCCTCGTACTTGTACATCACGTTTCCGCGCAGGAACTGGCGGAGTTCGTATCCGAGCCGAACCGCCCCTCCGATGGATGCCCGCGTGAAATCCTGGTACTCATACTCCGTATTGAAGACATCGAATCCGGAGGAAAGGGGGATGTCGAAGAGCCAAGGCTCGGTGAAGCTCAGCGAGAAGTTCTGACGCGTCCCGCCGATCTCTCCGTTCAGGGAGAGTACCTGTCCCCGGCCGAACAGGTTGCTCTGGGTGACGTTCGCCATCAGGATGAACTGGTCGGTTGAGCTGAAGCCCGCCCCCCCGCTCAGCGTTCCGGTCTGCCCCTCCTTCACCGAAACGACGACATCCAGCAGGTTCGGCTCGGATCCGGGTTCCGTGGTGATGTTGACGGTTTCGAAGAAGCCCAGTCGCTCGATCTCGCTCTTGGAGAACCGCAGCATGGAGCCGCTGTAAAGGTCTCCCTCGATCAGGCCCATTTCCCTCCGGACAACCTTGTCCCGTGTCTTGGTATTGCCGGCGATACGGATGTCCCCGATGCGGAATTTCTCCCCCTTCTTGACGCGGTAGGCCACATCCACGGTCAGTGCCTTCTCGTCGGGGAAATAGAGAGGCACGATCTCCGCGAACGCATAGCCCTGGTCGGCGTAGTAGTCCGTCATCGCCGTGATGTCGTCCTGGAGCTTCTGCCGGCTGAAGATCTGGCCAGGCAGCAGCTTGGGCATTCCGGAAAGGATCTTTTCCTCCTCCTCGGTCACATCCTCCCACCGGATGCTCTTCACGGTGTACTGCTCCCCTTCCTCGAGGATGAAGAACACATACATGCCCTTCTCCGTCGACAGGGTGAGAGGAGGCTGCGCCTCGAACTGCAGATAGCCGTGATCGAGGTACCAGATGGTCAGCCGGGTCACGTCGTCCTTCAGAACATCCTCCTTGTAGACCCCGGAGGAGGTGATGAAGGAGAGCAGGTTCTTCTTCTTCGTCTGCAGAATCCCGGCCAACTTCTTGTCGGAGAACCGGTTGTTTCCCAGAAACGAGACCCTGCGCACCTTGATTTCCTCGTTCTCCTGGATCTTGAACACCACGTTGATCTGGTTGTTGTCCAGCGGCTCGGTCTCGTAGTCGACTCGTGCCTGGAAGTAGCCCTCGTTGGCGTAGAGCTTCCGGATCTTCTCCACATTCTCCTTGATATCACCGATCTTGACGAAGGTGTTCGGCTTGATCGTGACGACTTCCCGCAGGTCTTCTTCCTTGAGCTCCTTGACCCCCTCGTAGCGGACCTCTCGAATCGTGGGCCGCTCCTCGACACGGTAGACGATGCGAACGCCCCCCAGGGCGGGGAGGCTTTCCACGATCGCCCGTCGGAAGTATCCCGTCTCCATGATCGCCCGGATGTCCTCCCGGATCGTCCGTCGGTCGAGCGGGCGGCCCTCTCTGGTCCGAACCCGCAAGAGGATCACGTCCGGCTCGATCCGCTGCACCCCCTCCACGCCGATGGACACAACGACGGCGCCCGGGGTTGCCCCCGGCTCGACGGGCGGCTCCCGGAAAGGCGGCGCGGATCCTTCCGCCGGCCGAGACTCTTCCGGCCCCGCGGCGGGACCGAGGGGAGGCAACCCCTCGTCTTCCTGGGCTTGGGAAAAACCGGCTCCGGCAGCCAGCAAGAGAATCATCGCCGCACAGAGGAAGCCTGTCCGCCCGTTCTTTTCTTTCCCCATTCCCAAGCCGATCACGCCCCCGCACCCTTAGCGCCGTTCTCGTTCGTCGGAAGCGCGGCCGGCCGTGTCTCCAGAAGCCTTCCGTCCGACATATGAACCTGCCTGTCCATCCGCGCAGCGAATGCCGGGTTGTGCGTAACCGCCACAACGGCAACGCCTCGAGTATCCCGGAGCTTCATCAGAAGCTCCTCCACCGCCCTTGCATTCTGTGTGTCCAGGTTCCCCGTGGGCTCGTCCGCGAAGATGATCCTGGGGTCCATCATCACGGCGCGGGCCACGGCGACCCTCTGCTGTTCCCCGCCGGACAATTTTCCCGGACGATGCTCCATGCGGCCTGCCAGCCCAAGCTCCCGGAGCAGTTCGCGGGCCTTGGGCTCCGCCTCTCTTTTGGGCATGCCTCCGATCCGAGCCGGCAGCAGGGTGTTCTCCAAGGCGGACAGGTCGGAGAGCAAATAGTGGAACTGAAAGACAAAACCGATCTCCCGGTTGCGGAATCGCGCGAGGTCCTTGTCCGAGCGGCTGAACTGATCCATCCCGCGATAGACGACGTGGCCTCCGCTGGGCCGGTCCAAGGCCCCCAGGATGTGCAGCAACGTCGTCTTTCCCACCCCCGAGGCGCCCAGAATGGCCAGGGTCTCGCCCTCCCGGATTTCCAGGTCGATCCCTCTGAGCACCGGGATCTCCTTGTCCCCGAGCCAGAAGCTCTTGGTCAATCCCGCCGCCTGCAGAAGGATTCCCGCCGTCTCCGGCCGTTCGGGAGGTTTCCTATTCATATCGCAATACCTCGGCGGGGTCGAGCCTGGCCGCCTGCCGGGCCGGGTAGAGGGTCGCCAGTCCGCACAGCAGCAGGGCGGACAGGCCGACCAGGACGAACTCCATCGGGCGCACCTCCACCGGCAGATAGGAGAGGTAGTAAATGTCCGGGTCGAGCCGGATCAACGGATAGATCCCGGCCAAGAGGCAGAGTCCGCAGCCGGCCGCCAGCCCGAGAAACGACCCAATCAGGCCGAGCAGCAACCCCTGAAACAGAAAGATCCTACCGATGGAGGCCTGGGTGGCCCCTATCGCCTTCAGGATGGCGACCTCACGGCGCTTCTCCATTACGTTCATGATTAACGTACTGATGATATTGAACCCCCCCACCAGGACGATCAGAACCAGCACGAGAAACATGACGACCTTTTGCAGCTTCAAGGCCGAGAAGAAGTTCGGATTGATCTCCTTCCACGACTTCACCCAGAACGGATACCCCAGGAGCTGCTGCACTTCCTTCTCGGCGCGTTCCGTTTCGCGGATGTCTTGCAGGCGGACCTCGATCCCGGTCACACGCCCCTTGTCCATGCCGAAGAAGTCCTGCGCCTCCTCGAGCGAGAGGAAAGCCAGGGAGGCGTCGTATTCGTACATTCCCAGCTCGAAGACCCCTTTTACGCGGTATTCCCGCAACGCCGCGATCCCGGATGCCTCGGCCGTCTCCTCGGAGATCGCGACCAGACGGACCCTGTCCCCGCAGCTTACCCCCAGGTCTCCCGCAAGGATCTTCCCGATCCACACCGACGCCTCCGAAGATCCCTCCCCCGGTGCGGAACGACCCTCGTCGGAGGGGAGCGTCAAGCCTCCGCAGGAGAAAGACAACTGCCAATCCGAAATCTCACGGAATGCCTCGGGCCATACGCCCCGCACGACGGCCCCTCGCACCTGCGCATCCGACCGGATCAGCGCCTTGTGGTAGGTGAAGGGCATGGTAGAGGCAACGGACGGAAGCCGGTGCAGCCTTTCCCGAACTCCTTGCCAGTCCTCCACGGCGCCGTCCAAGCGAAACAGCAACAGGTGCGCATTCACGCCGATGATCTTGTCCCGCAGCACGCTCTCGAACCCCGAGGCGAACGACAGGGCAAGTACGAGGGCCATCACGCCCACGAGAATCCCCCACACGGTGATCCATGCCATGACCGAAAGGAGGCGGCCGGGTCCCTTGCGTCCCCGGAGGTACTGCAGGCCAAGGCGTACTTCGTAAGAGGTCATCGGCTATTCGTATCGCAAGGTCTCGGCCGGAAGCACCCGGGCCGCCTTCCACGCGGGATACAGGCTCGCCAGGAGGCTCAGCACCAGGGCGGCCGCAGCCACGGAAAGCACATCCAAGGCTTCCATCCGAACGGGCAGCGTAAGCTGATAAAAAACATCTTGCGGCAGCGTGACGATCGGGTAGCGAGCCAGCAGCCTGCAGAGCCCGACGCCCAGGAGGACCCCCAGGCCCGTTCCGGCCAGACCGATCACCAACCCCTGCAGAACGAACAGATTCTGAATCCCCGACCGGGTCGCGCCCAGCGCCTTCAAGATCGCAATTTCCCTCCTCTTCTCGGTCACCGTCATGGCCAGGGAACTCAGAATGTTCAGCACGGCGACCATGACGATCAGCGTCAGGACCACGAAGGCCGTCATCCTCTCCAGCCGCATCGCGGAAAGGAGCCTGCGATTCTTCTGCATCCAGTCCTCCACCCGATACGCTTCCCCCGAGAGGTCCCGGATCTTGGCCGCGACACGACGGGCCCTTTCGTATCGGTCGATACCCACCTCGACGCCGCTGATTTCTCGGCCGATCCGAAGAAACGACTGCGCCTCCCTCAGGGAGACGTATGCGAAGGTGGCATCGTATTCGTAAAGGCCCGTCTGGAAGATCCCCCCCACGCAGAAGGTCTCCTGAACGGGCACGATTCCGAAAGGCGTCTCGATTCCGACCGGGGAGACGATGCGTATCGGTTCCCCGAAGAAGCATCCCAGATTGTCCGCGAGCTCCCGGCCGAGCAGGATCGAGGGCTTTCCCTCGCATGCGGCCGGGAACCGGTCTGCCGCCCGGACGGGCCCCCTGAGTATATCCAGGCTGCCCTCGAGCAGTTGCCCGGGCAGCCGGCTGACCAGCGAGACGCTATCCGGCTCGATCCCCACCAGCGTTGCGCCCAGAGGCCTCGCGGAGGAGACGAGCAGCACCTGGGTCCGCACATAAGGGCTCAGGCCCCGCACCCCGTCCAGTCCGGCCAGCCGCTCGCGAAGCTGCTGCACATCCGCCTCGTTCATCCGATCGCGCGTCAGGGTCACCGGAGCCATGTTCCCAAGGAGCTTCTCTTTCAGGTCCTCCTCGAACCCGTCCATCACGCTCAGAGTCACCAGCATGGCCATGACGCCGACGGCGATTCCGAGACAGGAGAGCAAGGGGATCACCGATACGAAGCGGTACCGCCTTCTGGAGCGCAGGTAACGGACCGCAAGGTGCCTTTCGAATCGCACAATCCTTTCCGGGCCTCCGGCAAACAAAGGGGAGGAGCGAGCACCGCCGAGAGCCTATTCGTCGGGAGAGCCGCCTTTCTCGGGCCGCATCTGCGGGAAAAGAATCACGTCCCGGATGGAAGCGGAGTCCGTGAAGAGCATCACCAGCCTGTCCATGCCGATCCCCTCGCCGGCAGCCGGGGGCATGCCGAACTCCAGCGCCTCCAGGAAATCCTCGTCCATCTGCTGGGCGGTCTCATCCCCCCGCCGCCTCTTCTCGGCCTGGGCGAGGAGCCTGCGTCTCTGTTCCATCGGGTCGTTGAGCTCCGAGAAGCCGTTGGCAAGCTCCCTGCCCGCCACAAACAGCTCGAAGCGGTCCACCCTGTCCGAACAGCCCTCCCTCAGCCGGGCCAGAGGGGAAACCTCGACGGGGTACCGCACGATGAACGTGGGCTGCACCAGTTTTTCTTCGACCGTCCGCTCGAACAACTCCGCGAGCAGTTCCCCATGGCTCATGGCATCCGGCCGTTCGACCCCGGCCCTCTCACAAGCGGACTTCAGGGCCGTCGGATCGCCGATCTCGCCCTCCGAAACCCCGGCGAAATCGACCAGGGAACGCTCCAGGGTGATCCTCCTCCACGGACGGGTGAAATCCAGATCCACGCCCTGGTATGTGATGCGGCGGGTTCCCGTCAGATCGTCGAGAAGTCCGCAGACGAGTTCCTCGGTCAGAGACATGAAATCCTCGTAGTCGGCGCAGGCCTCGTAGAACTCGATCATCGTGAACTCCGGATTGTGGCGGGTCGAAAGGCCCTCGTTCCGGAAGTTCTTGTTGAGTTCGTACACCCTGGCAAACCCGCCCACGAGCAGGCGCTTCAGGTACAATTCCGGCGCGATCCGCAGGTAGAGGGGCTGATCCAACGCATTGTGAAAGGTCTCAAAGGGCCTCGCCGCGGCCCCCCCCGCGATCGGGTGCATCATCGGGGTCTCCACCTCGAGAAAGCCCCGGTCGTCGAAGAAACGCCTGACCCGGCGTATGATCTCGGCCCGCATGCGGAACGTGGCCCTCACGGAGGGGTTGGCGATCAGGTCCTGGTAACGCCTGCGATACCGAACCTCGATATCCCGAAGGCCGTGGAATTTCTCCGGCAGGGGTCGGAGGGACTTCGCGAGGATTTCGGTCCGCTCCGCCAGCAGGGTCAGTTCCCCCGTCCGCGTGATGAAAAGCCGCCCCTCCACCCCGATCCAATCCCCGATGTCGGCCCATCGCTTGAATCTTTCGTACGCCTCCTCGCCGACGACGTTCGTGCGCAAATACACCTGAAGCCGGCCCGATTCGTCCTGGATGTGAAGAAAACAGCTCTTGCCGAAATCCCGGATGGACATGACGCGGCCTGCCAAAGCGAAACGCTCCTCGGCGCCCTCCAGTTCGCCCGATGAGGCGCCCTGATAACGCTCCCGGAGCGCTTCGGCGGTCGCGCTTCGCCGGAACCGGTTCGGATAGAGGGCTTCCCCCTCGGCGCGCATCTCTTCCAGCTTCCTCAGGCGGGTATCCCGAATGGAGTCCTCGGCACGCATGCGGCTACGCGCTTCCTTTCCACGAGAAGGGGTTCGGTCAAAATTCATCTTAGATAGCTTAAACGTTTCCGCCTTGTCAAGGAAACCGCACTCGGGACGGGGGCCGGCAACGGGAGGCCCGCCTCCGCAGGATGGGCAACGATCGGGGGCTTGAGGCGAACGCCTGGCCGTTCAGGCGCTTCTCAGGTAGGCCTCCATGAAGGCGTCCAGGTTTCCGTCCAGAACCGCATCGACGTTGCCGGTCTCGTGCTGCGTGCGATGGTCCTTGACCAGCCGATAGGGTTGCAGCACGTACGAGCGGATCTGGCTCCCCCAGGCGATGTCCTTCTGATCCCGGTAGAGTTCGCTCTGCTTTTTCGCCTCCTCCTCCTTGCGCATCTCAAGCAGGCGCGCACGCAGAATCTTCATGGCCCGCTGGCGGTTGGCGTGCTGGGACCTCTCGTTCTGGCACTGGACGATGATACCGGTAGGCAAGTGGGTCATCCGCACCGCGGAGTCGGTCTTGTTGACGTGCTGGCCCCCGGCACCGCCGGCGCGGAACGTCTCTACCTTCAATTCATCGTCGCGAATATCGATGGCCTCTTCCTCCTCCGCCTCGGGGTAGACGAAAACCGCGGCGAAGGAGGTGTGCCGGCGCCCCCCTGCATCGAACGGGCTGATGCGCACGAGCCTGTGAATGCCCACTTCCGCCTTGAGATACCCGTATGCATAGGGACCCTTCACCAGGATCGTCGCGCTTTTCGTGCCGGCCTCGTCCCCTGGCTGGAGATCGTAGATCTCCACGGCATGCCCCTTCTGCTCGGCCCACCGCGTGTACATGCGCAGGAGCATCTCGGCCCAGTCCATGGCCTCGGTGCCGCCGGCACCCGCATGGATGACGAGGAATGCGTTCTTTTCGTCATCGGGTCCTCCCAGGGTGATTTCGAATTCGAACGATGTAAGCTCCCCCTTGACTCTTTCGAGCAGTTCGGACGCCTCCCGGAGCATTTCCGCATCGGAAGCCTCCTCTCCGAGCTGTAAGCAGGTCTCGGCCTCCTCGATCCGGCCCTGAATTTCGCTCCAACGTCCCAGAACGCGCTGAAGGGCGCTCCGTTCCTTGAGCACGGCCTGGGCCGCCCGCGGATCATCCCAGAAATTCGCCCGGCAGATCTCCTTCTCCAGGGTTCCGAGCCGCGCCTGCCTCTCCTCGAGGTCAAAGAAAGTCCCGTAAACGGTCCGAAATCCTCTTCACCTCCGCCGCCCGTTCCTTCAATTCCATGTCGGTTCCTCCTGTTCCCGTCGAATCCCGCCCCTCTCACGGCCGAGCCGGCGCGCGTTTCCGCGGCCCCGCCTCAGGGGGAAAGTCGTTTGCGGATCCCGCGAAGGAGCTGCCGCTGTTTCCTTCGCATCACAGCCGCCTCGTCGGGACCTCGTGTATGTTCATAGCCGATCAAGTGAAGAATGCCGTGAACCAGGAGCAGATCCAGTTCGTGATCCAGGGCGACGCCGTGACGCGCGGCCTGCTCCCCGGCCGTCTCCACACTGATCACCACATCCCCCAGCCAGGCCGCGTTGAACCCTTCTGCGCCCCCTTCCCGCTGGGAGAATGCCAGGACGTCGGTCGGGCGATTCCGACCCCGATAGTCTCGATTCAACTGCTCGATCCGTCGGTCGCTCACGAGCACGACCGAGAGTTCCGCATCCTCAAAGCCGAGTGACTCCAGGACGTAGTCCGCCGCCTCTCGAAGGCGGTTGCGGTCCACCGCAACCTTCCGTTGGCGGTTGGCCACCCAAACGCGTCGCCCCTTCGCCATCTCCCCGCCCTTTCCCCTCCGAGGCGTCCGGCATCAAGCGCACACACTCAGGCCCCCGCCCTTGCCCCGCATTCGTGCCCGTAAGCCCGCCCGCTCCCGTGGGGGAGCGAGTCTCAACCCGAATGCCTGACGCCTTGCCCCACGCACGCCGAGGCCGGGGATCACAGAGAAGACAGCGCATCGCTACTGGCTGCCTGACCCGTGACCCCTACCCCCTGCGCCTTTGGACCGATCCGCCCTTTCGTAAGCGGTGATGATGTCCTGAACGAGCCTGTGCCGCACCACGTCTTCCTCGCTGAAATACTGGAAGCGAATCCCCTTGAGGTCGCGAAGGACGTTCTGCACCTCCACCAGGCCGGAGACCTTGTCGGGAGGGAGGTCAATCTGGGTGATATCGCCCGTGATGACCGCCTTCGAGTGGAAACCCAGCCTTGTCAGGAACATCTTCATCTGCTCCGAGGTGCTGTTCTGCGCCTCGTCCAGGATCACGAAGCTGTCGTTCAGGGTCCTCCCGCGCATGAAGGCCAGGGGTGCGACCTCGATCTCCCCGGTTTCCACCATCCGCGATGCCCTCTCGTAGTCCATCATATCGTGGAGGGCGTCATACAGAGGCCGAAGGTACGGGTTCACCTTTTCGTAGAGATTGCCGGGGAGGAACCCGAGTTTTTCCCCTGCTTCGACCGCAGGCCGCGCCAAAACGATGCGCATCACCTCTCTGCGCATGAGGGCCGACACGGCCATCGCCATCGCGAGAAAGGTCTTGCCCGTCCCGGCGGGGCCGATACCGAACACGATGTCATGGCTGCGAATGGCATCGATGTACTCCTTCTGCCCGATACTCTTCGGAGTGATCCGTCGCTTCGTCGGGGCCAGGTAGACCACGTCCAGGAAGACCTCCCTGAGGTCCGCCCCCGGATGGCGTTTCAGCATCCGGGCCGCGCAATCGACATCCGTGGGGTGGATCGGGAACCCCTGCTGCTGAATCTGGTAGAGCTCCTCAAGGAGCCTGTAGGCCAGGTCGACCGAGCTTTCTTCGCCGCGTATCCGCACCGTCTCTCCACGGGCGGAGAGTTCAACGCCCAGCTCTTTTTCGACCCGCCTCAGATTCTCGTCTCGGGGGCCGTACAGGGCCTGCACGTTCCCGGGGGCTTCAAAAGAAACCTCCAGCACCTTTGTGCTCATGGGCACTCCCGACTTCCTTTTCCGTCCGCGCCGGCTCTATATGAACATTTTTGGGCCGCCTACGCAAGATCAGGGGTCGCACCGGCCCGACCTTCGGATTCCAAGGCGACGGGCGCCGGGCCGACGGATGGGGAGGCGAGGGGCCAGAGCGAACGGACGGACGCCGAAGATCGGGGATCGAGGCTCCGTCTCTCTCAACGCTCCGCCGCGGGAGCGATAAGCAACTGAAACCGGTCCGCCCGCGCAACGTAGGAAAATCGGCTCGCGCCCCAGAGCGACAGGTCCTTGTCCAGCAGCAGCCGCTCCTGAACGAGCTCCGAGAGTTCGTCGGGGTAGCGTCCCTTCTCTTTTCGGTACAGCTCCAAGGCCTTCATCACGCGATCCCGCTGCGCGTGATTGAGGAGCCGGCAGACCGGGGCCTCCTCCCGAACGATCGGTACGGCGCGCAACCGCCTCTCGCCCGGCGCCGGCGACACGACCTGAATGGTCAAGAGCAGGATCAAGGCTAGGGACAGGGCGAGGGCCCCTCGGATCAGGTTCGAGCCCTCTCCCCTTCCCCCCGCCGGGGAGACGGCTTCCTCTGCGGGGATCGCCACCTCGGGGTCCGCGAGACGGATCCACCCCCTGTCCATGAGGGACAAGAAGGCCTGGCAAGCCGTGTACTCTCCGAGCAGGGAAGCGTGGATGATCTCCTCGATGTTTCGTCTCCCGTCGATCAGGCTGTAGATCGCCTTCTCTGCGGATGAAAGGGAAGCCTCTCCTTCGAGCGGCACCTCCTCCTGCGACCCGTCGGGAACCTCTTGCTGCACCCTTCCACGCACCCTGTTCCACAGGTTCGTAACCCGTTCTTTCCATCTGGGATGCTCCGGCTCTTCGACGGCAAGCCGGCGCTGGGGGACCTCGTGGAACGATCCGATTCGTTTTTTCAGCAGAGGCCACTCGTCCGATTTGCGCAACCCCTCCAGGACAAGAGGCTCCGGCGACAGGGGCTCCCGAAGTTCCCAGTCGGAGGGCAGCCGCTTATCCTGGACGAAGAAGAACTCCCCCCTGCGCTTCTGAAACACGGGAAACAGAAGCTCTTCAATGGCCTCCGTCAGCAGCGCATCGATTTCGCGGGGACCGAGCAGGGCCTGTCCCCGAAGGATCTCCTTCAAGCTGGACAGATCGTTTGCCTGCCTTTTCTCAAGGCTCTGAAGGTCCTTCTCGGAGAGATACCCCACCCGAAGCAGGATGCCCGCCAACTGATCCCACGGGTTCTTGCCGGCAGGCAAGGCCCCGACAACCCTCCCCTCCCGAAAATAGACCTCTACGTCCCGGACGCCTGCGTTGATGTGCAGACAGCCGGTCTTCGCCTGCTGTTCGAGCAGTTGGAAGATCTCCGGGATTCCGAACTCTCTCAGGTCACCTCGAAGAGGCATGCCGTTCTATCTCCTTGCGCGGATCTTTGTGACGCAGGTGCGCTGCAGGTGCAAGTAGAGCGCAACGAGCAGCGGCAGGAGCAGGAGCCGCAACAGCGGTCCACCCGACTCCCAGACGGTCATCGGCACGGGCAGCATGTCGCTCCAAAATCCCGTAACCAGGACGAGAAAGACGAATCCGAACAGGGTGAACATGCCTCGCGGGGTATCCTCGAGCAGGGTGATCCCGAGGCCCGGCAGAAGGAGATTGACCAGGAGCAGCCTTCTGGACCGCCTCGACTGGAATCGGGCCATCCTGCGGATCTGGCCGTGCCTGCGCTCCTTCGAGATGTGCTCCCTCTGGTAGAGGGCCTGGTAGCAGGGAGAACAAAGGCCGCCCACCTCGGCACCCACATCGCAGTTCCCGCAAACGACCCGCCCGCATCCGGAGCAGGCAAAGGGTTCCGGCCCCTTGCCTCGTCGAGCCAGAAACAGGATATAGACGCCCGCAAGCAGCAGGAAGACCCAGGAGGCGTGGCGTAACGGCACCCCCGCGACGGTGGACTCCCAGAGTTCTTCGGCCGCACGCTCCGTCTCCGAGTCGCCGGTGAAGGCGTAATGCCACAAGGCGGCCTTTGCGGGCTCTTCGTCCATGAAAAAGCGATTCGGGTTGGGGCTGTTGATGTAGGTGAAATAGTCCACCCGGTCCGCATCGAGCCCGCGCGCCGTGGAATACTCCTGGCCTCCCTTGAAAAAGGAGAATTCCCTGCGGAGGAGCTGACTCATATTGTAATGGGGCGCGGCCGATCCGTTCCCGTACAGAACGGCCTTCCGGTATGCGGATTTGGCCTCCTCGAGGTCCCCTTGAATGGCATGAAGGTTGCCGAGATTGTTCCAGAGCCTGCCGGATTGCGGGTTCGCGAGCAGGGCCTTTCTCAAGATGCGGCCGGCCTCTTCGTAATTCCCGCGGCGCTTCTCGATCAGGGCCTTGGTCAGCTGAAGATCCAGCGAATCCGGATCCCTTTGAACGGCCGCGTCCAGAGCCTGTTCGGCCGTCGCATCCCACTCCCCTTGGGTGCAACGGTACATGGCTCGGGTCCCGTCGGACAGGGGCAAGAAAAAGCATACCGCCCGGGTCAGCAGCCAGGGCGAACAGGCCCAGATCAGCAGGAACAGGGCGTAGCAGATTCTCTCCCATCTGCGCGCAAACCTGCCGGTCAGGAGGCCGACGAACACGGCCGCCCAGAAAGGGCCTGGAAGAAACAAGACAAACAAGGCGGTCGCCAGCAGGATGGCAGCCACCGCAGCCTTGCCGGCCCGGCCGGACGGCAGTTGTTCCCGAACGGAATGGAGCAGGGCCTTTCCGTACCTCCCGAACATATAGAGACCCAGGGCAAGAAAGAACAGGTACAGGGCCATGAGCGCCAGGGCAAAGGCCTTGCCTGCGGTGGTGAATTGCCAGACGAAATCGTTGAGCTTCTGCCCGAGGGAAATCCATTGCCAGCGGAGCGCCTTTCCCACCCCGCCCTGAGGGCCCTTTGCGGACAGCCGCGCCAGCGACGAGGTCACAGGATAGAACTCCGGAGCCAGGTTGTAGGCCGCCTCCGCCAGCAGGCGGGCCTCCAGGAACTCTCCCCCATCGAGCATCCGGTGGGCCCGGCGCACCAGGAGCGTGGCATAGTCCGGCACGTTCCGAAAGCCGGCGTCCAGCTTCGCCTCGTAGGTCCGGTTCAGGGCCGACTGCAGGGGGACAATCGAGCCGTTTTCCAGCGCCTGGAGACACTGCGCCCATGGCGGCCCCGTCAACTCGTCCGGATAGGTGTAGCGGCCGAGGCTGAGGCCAAGCCAGTCCTTGGCCCCGCTGACGCGCTGACGGAACAGCATGCCGTCCGCTTCCCTCCCCTCAGGATCTCCGCTCGGCTCGGGCGGCTTGGGCCCCGGCTTCTGAACCGGCTTTTCGACGGGCCCGAAGACATCCCTTGTACGCTCCGGAACAGAAGCCTGGTCGGCCGCCTCCTCCGCAGGATACCACTGGATGACGGGCGGTTCCCTTGCAGCGCCTTGCCCGTAGGTCGCATCGCCTCCCTCGGCAGACCCGTCCTGGTCCGGCAACAGAACGGACCCGGGGTAATCGGGTTGTCCGACCCGAACCGGGGAAACCGTTTGCCCGAGACCGCCTCCTCCCGGGCCGGACGGACCGCCTTCTGCAATCGTTCGGGGCCTGCCGGCATCTTCCTCCCGGTCCGGAACCTCCTCCCCCGGACTCCCGAGACGGTCGCTAGCCCGGCTCGGCGGCGACCCCGCACGGTCTCTGATCAGGCCGCCGTACGCCGGGCCGAGGACCGGCGTCGCCGGCCCCGCTGCCCGGACCGCACGAATCGAGACAGAGACCCCTGCCGCTCCTGCCAGAAGCAGGACCAGCAGGAGTTTCGAGGCACGCGATCCTTTCCGGTCCCGTCTACGCAAAGGACCTTCCCCATCCTCTGGATGGACTGCGGAGCCCGGCGGAATGTCCATGAAGAAATGCTTCGAAAACGAGGGAATCGACCGATTCCTCGGCTCGAAACTTCCAAGGTGCGAAGAAGGCTGCTCTGTTGCCATCCCCCGGGAAACCCACTATCGTGAATCATGAGTAGGATCGGCAAATTTAAGCAATCTCTTGTGAAAAAAGGGGAAAAAAGAGCCATGGCCGGCCTCGAAGACCTGGAAGAACTGGTTCGAACGCTCAGAGGGCCCGATGGCTGCCCGTGGGACCGGGCACAGGGGATCTCCGACTTGAAGCAATACCTCCTCGAGGAATGCTACGAGGTGCTCGACGCCATCGACCGATCCGCCCCGGCCAAACTGCAGGAGGAGTTGGGAGACCTCCTTTTCCACATTGTGTTCATCGCGCAGATGTCGGAAGAAAAAGGTGATTTCAGCCTTCCGGACGTGGTGCGGACGATCCACGCCAAGATGGTACGTCGTCATCCTCACGTATTCGGCTCCGTGTCCGCCAAAGACCCGGAGGAAGTACGAAAAAACTGGTGGAAGATCAAGCAGGAGGAGGGGACAACGCCTCGGTCCCATTTGGAGGGGATTCCTCGGCACCTCCCTTCGCTGCAACGGGCCTTCCGGCTCGGCCAGCGTGCATCCCAGGTCGGGCTCGACTGGCCGGATGCCCCCTCGGTCCTGGCAAAGATCCGGGAGGAACTCGATGAGCTCGGGGAGGCCCTGGAAGATGGGTCCGAACCGCGAATCCGGGAAGAGCTGGGAGACGCCCTCTTTTCTCTCGCCAACCTGGCCCGGCGCCTTCGGGTGAACCCGGAAGAGGCCCTTCAACAGAGCAACGAAAAATTCCTGAAACGATTCCGCAGCCTCGAACAGCGTGCCGGCGAGCTGGGCAGGCCCCTCCAAGAGTTCTCAGCCGAGGAACTGGACCGGCTGTGGGAAGACATCAAGAGGAGCGCCTGACCGAATCCGACCCGCCGGCCCCTGTTGCGCCTCCCCCACCCGGAGGAAGGACGTTCGGCCGTCGGCACCGAGCGCGCAGGGACGCCATGAATGCGTCGAGTTCCCTGACCCGGAGGACAAGGCAGCCCACGATGTAGACCCCTCCCCCTGCAACAACCCAGAGGCCCAGCAGCAGGCACTTCCGGGCGAAGGGGTAGGCCTCCTCCCACCCCAAAACGCCCTTGAGGGCCGACAGGGCGAGTCCCATCATGCCGCTGGCCAGGATGACCCTGCCGCCAGAGTTCCGGACCCACCCGAGGCCCCACCCTCCCATCCGGCTTCTGAAACAGACAAACAGCATCGCCGTATTCAGGACGGCGGACAGGGAGTTCGCGAGCGCCAGACCGCAATGGAGCATCGGCCCCATCAAAAGAAGAGAGAGCACAACGTTGGCGACAAAGGAGACCAGGGAAAGCTTGACCGGGGTGCGGGTGTCCTGGACGGAGTGGAAGGCCGAGACGAGGATCCGGCCCGCCGCGATCGGCCACATGCCCGTCGCGTAGTACAGGAGGGCGTCCGCAGTCCCCCGCGTGGTCAGGGCGTCAAATGCGCCTCGCTGGAAGAGGACCTCCACGATCGGCCTGCCGAGCACCATCAGGCCCACCATGGCGGGAAGGGTCGCAAACGTGATCAGGCTAAGCGCATCCTCGAAGGTCCGAAAGAAGCGTGAAGCGTCCCGCCTTGAGGACTGCTGACTCAGGCTGGGAAAGGCCGCAGTCGCCAGGGCCATCCCGAATACGCCCAGCGGGAACTCGAGCAGCCGGCTCGAGTACCACAGGTACGAGATGCTTCCCTCGGGCAGGAAGGAGGCCAGCACGTTGCTGACAAACAGGTTTAGCTGGTAGACGGCGGCTCCCAGGGCTGCGGGCAGAAACAGAAGGCCGATTCGGCGCACCGCGGGATGGCGGAACGAGAGGTTCGGCCGAAACCGCACCCCCTTGCTCTCCAGGGCCGGCACCTGCAGGAGGAACTGGAACAGGCCGCCCGCCAAGACGCCGACCGCCAGGCCGTAGATGGGCGGATTGCACCACCGGGAGAACCCGACGGCACCCAGAATCATGAATACGTTCAAAAGGATGGGTGAGGCCGCCGGAGCGGAAAAATGGCCGTTTGCATTGAGAACCCCCATGCAAAGGGCCACGAGGGAGACGAAGAAGATGTAAGGGAAAACGATCCGATTCAGGGAAACCGCCAGTTCGAACTTCCCGGGAACGCCCAGAAAACCGGGCGCAAAGAGCCGTATGACCCACGGGCTCAATGCCACGCCGGCCAGGGTGAGGACGACAAGGACCAGCGTGAGGACCGTAAAGACGATATCGACGACCTTCCGGCCTTCTTCGGGCCCCTGCTTTTCCAGGGAATCCACGTAAACCGGCAGAAAGGCCGCGGTAAGCGCCCCTTCGGCAACCATCCTTCGGAGCATGTTCGGGATTCGAAAGGCGACGAAGAACGCATCCGCATGGGAGGCCGCACCGAAAGAAAAGGCAACGACCATGTCCCGGGCCAGACCCAGGATCCTGCTGAGAAGGGTATAGAAGGCCACCGTACCCGCAGGCCTCGCGATCGTGTTCTCTTCGGCCATCCCTATCCACCTTCCTCGCGCTTTCGCCGGCGCCGGCTCATCCGCGGTCCCTTGCCTGAACAGACCTGTCGGTACACCTCAAGCGTCTTGCGAGCCGTCTCCTCCCAGCGGAACTTCTTTGCCTGCTCGAGCCCCCTTGCCGCCAGTTCCCGTGCGAAGGCATCGTCCTCCAGCACGGCCCGTATCGCCTCCAACATATGACCGGGCCTCTCTTCATCGACCAGAAGCCCTCCGTCCCCGAGCACCTCCGGGATGGAGGAGTTCCGATAGGCAACCGTAGGGGTCCCGCACGAGATCGCCTCCAGGACAGGCAGGCCGAATCCTTCGTACGAAGAAGGAAAGGCGAAACATCGCGCGCCGCTGTAGACATACGGAAGATCCTCATCCTCGATGTAGCCGGTGAATCGTACGCCGGAGGCCTCCCCCAGCCCGTCGAACTCGCCCCTGAGCCTGCGGGAGTAATCCCCCAGCTTGCCGGCGAGCACAAGCTGCAGATCGCCGGCCCCCTTCCTGCGGAGCTCGAGGAATATCTCGATCAGACGGCCCACATTTTTCCGCGGGTCATGCTTTGTGAAGCCCCCCACGTAGAGGATGTAAGGCCGGCGAATGCCGTACCTGCGGAGGGTTTCCTCCAGCACCGAGGGATCCCCCGCCGGCCGGAAGCGTTCATCGGCCGCCTCGTGGGTCACCGTGATCCTCGCCAGAGGGATGCCCAGCAGCCGGTGCACCTCTTTTCGGGCATGCTCCGAGGGAGTCAAGATATGGCCCGCGTAACGGGCAAGCCGATAAAGCATTTTGTGCTTGAACCCGCTCCTCGTGTATTGGCCGGCGAACACCAGCGGAATGACGTCGTGGAGGGTCACGACCGTCGGGCAGGCAGGCGAAAGGCAAACACCGTGGATCGACAGGGCATGATGCAAATCGGGCCGCAGGCGCATCAGATCGACGGGCAAGAGAAGCTGGTCGAGGAACGGTGCGAAGCGCTGCCCCTGTTCGTAGAATCTCCAGACGGGAAAGGCCCGGAAATTCGGCGGAAGGGCAAGCTCCCTGCCGGGCCTCTTCGCGGTCTGGAGAAGAAAATACTCGTTCTCCGTGTCGATTCGCATAAGATGCCGAACCAGGTTGTGACTGTAAACCCCGATTCCCTGGTACCGGGAACTCTCCTGGAGGGGGCGGATGTCGAGTGAGAATCGCGCCCCTGCCCCTCGGCCGCCCGGATGGCCCCCGATCATTGCACAGATCCCCCCTCGCGCCGTTGTGCGGCTTGCCGGGCCTTCCTGGCCGTTGACAATTGCTTGACGAATGCGCTATTATTTCTCGCTTGTAAGGAATCCGGACCTCCGGCCCGATCCTTTTGGCCGAAACCCAGGACCGAAGACAGGGAGTCTACTCTTGGCGCATCACAAGTCGGCAAAGAAGAGAATCCGCCAGAACGAAAAGAAGAGAGTTCGAAACCGCCATATCCGCACCACCCTGCGATCCTCCCTGAAGAAGTTCGAGCAGGCCCTCCGGGAACGAAAACCGGAAGAGCTGAAAGCGCTCGTCGACAAAACGGTTTCCGTCGTCCACAAGGCCGCAACCAAGGGCGTGATCCACAAGAACAAGGCCGCCCGCCACGTTTCGAAGATCATGCGGAAGGCCACCTCCCTGTCGGCCGCCCCGCCGAACTCCTGAGCCCCCTTCCCGTCGCAAAGCCCGCGGCGACCAGCCGGGCCATTCGTTCGCAAATCGACTCCAGGTGGATCCCGGGATCGGCTCGGCTGGATTTGAGCCTCCGGTCCGTTTCGCTCAGCCAGAGCAGCATCCGGCCGAGCGCCTCCCAGGACAACTCCTGAGCGGCGGAGACGTACATCGGCTTCTTGAACGGCTGAATCCGCATGGAGCGGATGAGGTTGTCCGAAAACGTTCCTGTTTCCATCGCGTCTTTGATCCGCCAGAGCCTTCGAATCTCCCCGGAGAGTTGCCCGAGAAGAACCAGGGGGGGGAGCCCCTGGTCGACGAAGCGGCTCAGGGCCCTGATCGCTTTCTCCGGTTCGCCCTCCAGCACCGGATCCGTAAAAAGGTAGGACTGCCGGAGCGCAACCTCCGGCATGGCAAAGGGCAAAGAATCCTCCATCCCGTTCCTGTCGAGGTCATGAACGTACAAGGCGAGGATTTCCATCTGCATTTCCAATATCCCCAGACTGGCCTGACCCGTCTCGACCAGGCCTTCCAGGATCTCAGGGGAGACAAAGGACGCTAGGCCCTTTTCCTGTGCCCGCCTGCGTACCCAGTCCACGCATGCCTGCCGTTTCAGAGCGGGGAACTCCAGGCACGCCTTGGGATAGCGGCCCTGCAGGAAAGAGAACAATTCGCCTTTGGGCAACTCCTCTTCGGCCAGGAGTACCATGTGGCTGAAGGGCGCCGGATCCTCGGCATACGCGAGAAGCGCCTGCTGGTCACGCTCCTTGAGCTTGTTCGCGTCCCGGACCACGATCATCTGTACGGCGTCAAAGAATGGCGTACTTCGGGCGAGATCGGCAAGTTCGGCCCCGCTCACTTCGGAGGCCGCCAGCAAGCGAAAGAGCATCTCGTCCAATTCCCTGGAGGGCACGATGCGCTCCTTGAGCCGGCGCACGGCCTCTCTCACGAAGTACCGCTCCTTGCCGAAAAGGACGAAAAAAGCAGGGAGATCCCCCTTGGCCAGGAGGGCCTCGAACCGCCGCCACGCGGCGGCTCCGTCTCCGGAAGATCGTGCAGGCATGGGCCCAAGTCTCCGCTGGCAGCTAGCAGCCGACAGATCGAACCAACCGATCAGAATCCGAAAACAATCCGGTCCACCGCGCGCTGGGAAATCCGGCTCGACAGGGCGAGCAAGGCTTCCTCCCGGTTGTCCTTGAACAGCAGCGCGTCCGAGCTTGCGTAGAAGGACACCTCCTCCTCCAGGCGGTCGTCCTGCCAGAGGACCTCCCCGTCCTCGGAGCGCTCCAGCGAGACGGCCATCACGACCCGCATCCTGTATTGCATGGCGAAGAACCTTTCCTCCACGGCAAGCGTATAGGTTTCCACGGAAAGGATTCTGCCCTTGAGAAGCGCATCGGCCTCCTTGCCGGAGGAAAGGGAAACGCACGGGAGGGCCTGGATGCGGTCCCGGAACGCCTCGGTCAGGAGATTCTCGATGCGCGGCTCCTGGGAGCGGTTCTCGAAGAGAGGAACGGCAATCCTCGAGGCGGCCGCCGGGGATTCGCAGGGACTCGCCCCCAACCGGTACCCGCAGCCGGCAGCGGCGAGCAGGCTCAGGCCGGCCACCCCAAGGACAGAGCGCACAAGGCTTCCCCTCGACCGTAAAACCATGTCAGACCACGATGTTGATCAGCCGCCCCGGGACGTAGACGACCCGCCGGGGCGGAGTCCCCGACAGGAGGCGTTGGATCTTTTCCTCCTGCAGGGCGCTCTTTTCCACTTCCGCCTTTGTGGCGTCCTGCGGAACCTGGATCTTGGAGCGGACCTTGCCGTTGACCTGGATCACGAGCGTGACCTGCGGCTTCTGCAGGGCCTCCTCCCGGTACGAGGGCCAGGGGATCTCCAGGATCGGTTCGCCGTGTCCCAGGCTGGTCCACAATTCGTCCGCAATGTGAGGGGCAAAAGGGGAGAGCAGGATCAGGGCCTTTTCAATCGCCGTCCGGAGAACGCCACGGTCCTCGGCGGCCTGAACATGCGACGGCTCGACCTGGTAGAGCGCGTTCACGAGTTCCATGATCGCGCTGACGGCCGTGTTCAGATGCTGTCTTTCGCCGATGTCCCGGGTCACACGCCAGATCGTCTCGTGGGCCTTTCGGTACAGACCGGCAAAGGGCTCTCTGGCCGGCACGGGCCCCTCGTATGGCTCCACGCCCCGCAGTTCCTCCCGCCATTCTTCCAACCAGCGCCAGACTCGCTGCAGGAACCGGAAGGCCCCCTCCACGCCCTGCTCGCTCCAGTCCAGGTCCTTCTCCGGAGGAGCCGCGAAGATGCTGAAAAGCCTCGTGGTGTCGGCTCCGTAGCGGCGAATCATCGCGTCCGGATCGACCACGTTCCCTTTGGACTTGGACATTTTCGCCCCGTCCTTGATCACCATCCCCTGGGTCAGGAGGTTCCGGAAGGGCTCCGAGACCTTCAGCATGCCCATGTCCCGCAGGACTCGCGTGTAGAAACGAGAGTAGAGCAGGTGGAGCACGGCGTGCTCGATGCCCCCGATGTAAAGGTCCACGGGCATCCAATGGGCAACCTTCTCCGGGTCGAACATCCCAAGGCCGTAATGCGGGGACGTGTACCGAAGAAAATACCAGGAGGATTCCACGAAGGTGTCCATCGTATCCGTTTCGCGCCTTGCCCGGCCGTTGCAATTCGGGCAGGTGGCGGCCACGAAACCTGCGTGGCCTGCCAGCGGCGAACCCTTCGTCTGAAAATCCACATCCATGGGCAGGCAGACCGGAAGGTCCGCTTCCGAAACCGGCTGGATTCCGCACCGGTCGCAATAGACGACGGGAATCGGCGCGCCCCAGTACCTCTGCCGGGAAATGCACCAGTCCCGGAGACGGTACTGCACAGCCGCCTTGCCCAGACCTCTCTTCTGCAGGTGCGCGGTGATCTCCCGCCTCGCCGCGGCCGAGGGCAGGCCGGTGAAGCGGTCCGAATCCTTGAGCACTCCATCCTCCTCGAAGGCCCTTTCCAGAGAATCGGCGGCGAGATCCTCTGCGCCCTCCGGCAGGATCACCACACGGATCGGCAGCCCGTAGCGCTTGGCGAACTCAAAGTCCCGCTGATCGTGCGCCGGCACGGCCATGACCGCGCCGGTACCGTATTCCATGACCACGAAATTCGCCACGAAGACGGGCATTCGCTCGCCCGTGACCGGGTTCCTGCAGTAAGAGCCCGTGAACACCCCCTCCTTTTCGTAGTCCGCAGCCGTTCGGCTCCGTTTGTCCTGCCTCCGGATTCGCTCGACAAAGGCTCGGACCACGGCCTCCTGCTCGTTGCCCCTGGCCAGCTCCAGGGCCAGGGGATGCTCCGGGGCCAGGCTCATGAAGGTGGCACCGAAGAGCGTGTCCTGACGGGTGGTAAAGACCTCGATGCTTGCCTCGCGGCCCCAGAGGGGAAACCGGATCAAGCCCCCCTCGCTTCGCCCGATCCAGTTCTCCTGCATGGTGAGCACCCGCTCGGGCCAACCTTCCATCCGCGCACACTCCTCCAGCAGTTCCTCTGCGTATGCGGTGATTCGGAAGAACCACTGCTCGAGTTCACGGGGAACCACCTCCTGTTCGCAGCGCCAGCACCTTCCCGACTCCACCTGCTCGTTGGCCAGGACGGTCTGGCACTGTTCGCACCAGTTCACTTCCGAACTCTTCCGGTAGGCCAGCCCGTTCTTGAACATCCGGATGAAGAGCCATTGCTCCCATCGATAGTACTCGGGCTTGCTGGTGTTGACCTCGCGTTCCCAGTCGTAGCTGAATCCCATCCGCTTCAGTTGCCCGGTCATCCTCCGGATATTCTTCTCGGTGTTGATGGCAGGATGCACCCCTTCCTTGATGGCGGCGTTCTCGGCCGGCATGCCGAAGGCATCCCAGCCCATCGGATGGAGGACGTTCCAGCCGGCCATCCTCCTGTAACGGGCCAGCACGTCCCCGATCGAATAGTTGCGAACATGTCCCATGTGGAGGTTCCCGCTGGGGTAGGGGAACATCTCCATGAGGTAGTATTTCGGCTTGTGCGGGTCCTCCGAGACCCGGAAAAGGTTCTTCTCCTGCCAGATCGCCTGCCACTTGTTCTCGATTTCCTCAGGGTCGTATTTGCGCGCCACCATGTTCTCCTCGTTGCCACCCGCCTCCTGCCCTTCGCGGCTCATGGAGCCCGGCGGCGGATCCGTGTTATTTAGCACAGGGCCGGAAAGAATCGCAAGAAAGGCCGGGCTTGCTTTCGCGCCCGGACAAGCGAGCCGGAAGAAGACTCCGGAGATTCCGAGAACCGCGGGCAGGCTTCTTAGAGGTCCTCAGGGAGGCGGCTGCGGTTCGCCAGGAAGGCGAGTCCCTTTTCCATCAACTCCCGCGTCCGCCTCTCGTCCCGTCTCCCCACCTCGACGGCCGGGTTTCCTGCTACGATGGTCATGGGGGCAACATCCCTGGCCACGACCGATCCCACCAGGACCACGGCCGCATCCCCGATCCTCGTGCCCGGGCAAATCATGGACCCCATCCCGATCCATACATAACGGCCCAGGACAACCGGCCGGACGATCTCTTCTTCGTCGTAAGGAAGCGTTCGGGGAGTCAGGTAGTTATGGTTATGGGAAAGGATGACCACACGAGAGCCCAGAATGCTGTAATCTCCGATCGTGATTCCGCCCCGGGCCTGAAGGTAGCTGGAACGGCCGATCGCGACATGGCTGCCGATCACCAGCCGCTCGGGACAGGCGATGCGGACGCCCTTGCCCATCCGGAGCGTCGGATGCTCGCGCTTCATCCGGCGTCTGCGCCAGAACCACACCATGCCGTCTCTTCCCCCCGCTGCCCGCGTCTTCAGGCTCCTATGGGTTTTGCCTTCCCGTCCGCGCCCCGGACCCCGCCTTTCAAGCCCGCCCTCCTTCTCCTGAGCATGCGGGCCCGGTCCCGCCCGAAGAATTTCCGCCCGCCGAGCAGGGAGCGGATAAGCTCCGGATCGCGCATCCGAAGGATCCGGGCCGGATTTCCGCCCACGACCGACCCCGGCGGGACATCCTCCGTGACCACGGCCCCCATCCCGACGACCGCGCCGTCTCCGACGCGTATGCCGGGACCGAGCGTGGCTCCGTATCCGATCCACACACCCTTGCCGATGCGGACCGGCATGGCCCTGAATTCCGAATCGAACGGGAGCAGACCCGGGGCTTCATAGCCCGGCATCCTGGAGAGGACCGTGACCTCGGGCCCCAAGATCGTTCCCTCGCCGATCCAGATGCCGCCGCGTCCGTACAACCTGCAATAGGGCCCGATGTAGACCGCATCCTCCAGATGAATTTCCCGACCGCTGAGCTGGATGTGAAGGTCCATCCACACATCTCGCCCGATCCTCTTCACCCTTCTCCGTTGCCCTATCTTCAGGAGGCGGTTTCCCAGAGAGGACATCCACTCCGATCGGAGAATGTAGCGGATCCAGCCAAGGATCCCGCGCAGACGGGCCGTTCGACTCTTCAGCGGTTCCCTCCTCGTATCGTGGACTCCGGCAAGGAGCGGGGTCGGTTCCGTTACGCCGAAAATGCAAGAAGAACCGGGGAGTTCGATTGGACATTGAACAACCCGCCCGAGAAGATGTCAACACTCTCGGATCCCGCTCCGCCGCCGCTGCTTCTCAGGACAGGCCGGATATGCTACTCATAGAGGAGGAGATCCGTCCGCCGATCCTTTCCCGGTTCCAACCGCAACGGATTTCGGAAGGCCTCATGCATCCTGCGAAGCTTTTGCTGATCGGATTCGACGGGCTGGACTTCAGCCTCGTTCACAAGTACGGCCCGTCCATGCCGCACTTCTCGCGTCTTCGCGAAGGCGGCCTTCTGACCCGGCTGGCCTCCACGGCTCCCCCCATCACCCCGGGCGCCTGGGCCTCGATCTGCTCCGGGGTCAACCCGGGCAGGACCGGTCTGCTCGGGTTCTTCCAGCGCCGCGGCTATTCGTTCACGCCCGTGGCTCTCCAGAGAACCCCGGCCAAGGCCCTCTGGGATTACTGCGCCGAGCAGGGGATCTCATGCGGCATAGTCAACGTGCCGTGGCCGGGCCCTGTCCCGGAGGGGGTGAGTTTCGGGGTCACGGGCCGATTCACCTCCCTGGAGACCTCCCCGCCCGACCTCAAGGAACACATCCTGCGGATGGGCTACCGGCCCGAGGTCCATCACCCGAGCGAATTCTCGAGCATCCACGGCTTCCTCCGCTTCGCATTCGAGCAGGCGGAGGCCTGCACGGCCGTCACCCGGCGCCTGATCGAGGAACGCGGACCCGCGGTCTGCATGGTGGTCTACAATCTGCCGGACATGGCCCTGCACGCCATGCTGAACGAAAGGATGATTCAGAAGGTCTACGAACAGATCGACCGGAACCTCGGCCTGCTCCTCCCCCATGGAGAGAGACATGTCGTGGTCAGCGACCACGGAATCAACATCACGCGGGGGCCGGTCTTCTATTTCGGCGAGTGGCTCGTCCGCGAGGGGCTTCTCGTTCTGGAGGAGGCAAGGCAGGCCCGAACCCGAAGAGAGGATCTCGGGTTCCTCCTTCGAAAGATCCTGCAGCGATCCGGTCTGAGCTCCATCAAGAAGATGACCCCTCAATTCCTTCGCAACTTCCTGCCTCCCGGCATTCGATACCCGGCCTTCCTGCCCATCGACCACTCTCGAACCCGGGCCTTTCTCGGCCCGGGCGAATACTGCGACCTTTTCCTGAACGTGGAGGGCCGCGAACCCCGCGGAACCGTCCCGCCTGACGAAGCGGGCTCGCTGCTCCAGGATATGGCCTGCCGTCTGGCCGAGCTCTCCGGTACGAACGGGTACCGTCCCATACGCCTGTGCCCCTCGCGGGAGATCTACTGGGGGGAACACGTCGATCAGCTTCCCGACGCGGTGATCCGGGACCCCGGTTCCTGGCACCTCGAGCCCGGTCTTTACGGAAGCGGCCCTCTGGGACCGGTGGACCTGAAGCACGAGCACAACCAGGACGGGGTCTTCCTCGTGGCCGGCCCATCCCAGGGTGCGCCTCAGGGCCCCGGGCAGGCCTCCCTGGTGGATGTCCTGCCGACCTGCCTGGCCCTGGCCGGGCTCAAGGTTCCCAGGGGGCTGGACGGGAAATGTCTGATCGAGGCGCGCGAAGGGTTCTCTTGCGCGCACTACGAGACGGCCCTGACCCGGCCGTCGTGGGAGCTCGAGTCCTGGTTCTCCAAGGGGGAAGAGGCGGAGGTCATGGAGCGACTCGAGAAACTCGGCTACCTGTGATCCGCCAGGCCGGGCCGGAAAGTTCGAGCGGGCAGGGACCGCAGCGCGGGCCGGGTTCTCCGGGATTCTTTCGGCTTGTTTCGCCGGATTTCCCTGTGATAGCTTGACCCCTGCGGGTTCTTTCGCTCTCGATTCGACCGGGACCGACCTTATATGCTGGACAGACTTCGCATCCACAGGGAAAAATGGCTTCGGGAGGCCTCTTTCGGGCTCCTTTCCTTGGCCCTGGCCTATTTCTTCTTCTATCTCACAACCCACAAGAGGCCTCCGCTGACCTTGAGTTTTGCCGTCGGCTTGATTCTCTTCGGTCTGATCACCAACATGATTCTGAAACAGGGCAAGGCGGCCCTGCTGCTGATCTTCACCCTTCTCCCCTTTTATCCGTTTATCCGGATCCAGCTCCTGCGCTTCCAGGTGGTCGGGCAACTGGTCATGTTCGTGCTTTCCCGCTGGACCGAGGCCCTGATGATCTTGGCCCTGTTCGGAAGGAAGATCGGAGGGATCCGCAGGATCTTCTACTCGGCCGTCCTGCTGGACGTTCTGATCCTCCTCTACCTGTCCCTCGTGCTCGTCTACTTCGGGCGGGCCGTGGCGGCCGGAAAGTGGATGATGGGCATGTGGGGCATCAAGGAGCAGGTTCTTTTCTTCATCTACTATTTCCTGGTCCGTTTCATTCCGTTCGGCAAGGAGGACATGAAGAAGTACCTGACAGTTTCCGCCTGGATCGCGACCGGCATCGCCGCCTTTGGCTGCATCCAGGCACAGTTCTTCGGGATGGGTTTTCTGGAAACCCTCGGATACGGCGTGGATGAATTCGAGGACTGGGGATACACGTACGTCGACCCCAACTACCAGAGGGTACTGCCCGGAGGGTTCACCTTCGTCCGCGCCATCTCCATCCTCCAGGACGCCCTGAGCCTGGGGCTCTACCTGATGGTCATGCTCCTCGTCCTTCAGCCTTTCTATCTGTTCCCGGAGGAGAGGAGATTCCGGATCGTCAAACAGATCCAGTATTTCATCCTCCTGCTCGCGCTGGTCTACACAACGACCCGGTCCGCATGGATCGGGATGGCCGTCGGCACCCTGGCGCTCGCCTGGCGAAGAAAGAGGTTTCTCCTCACCCTGTCGATCTTTTTCGTGCTCGGGCTCATCCTCCTTGCCTTGATGACCAGCGTTCCGGCAGGCAGGGCCTTTCTGTTTCATTCGCTCTTTTCCGGAAGGGAGTCGAGTTTCGTGGTACACATGTCCACGTACGGATGGCAATTTCAGAAGATGCTGGACAATCCCCTGGGACTCGGGCTCGGGATGACGGGAAGGATCGGCTCGCGTTTCGGGTCCACGCTGCTGGGCGGTTTCAACACGGAGTGCTGGTATCTTCAGGTCGGCACCCAACTGGGCTTTCCCGGCTTCTGTCTGTACATCGGAATCGTTCTGGAGACCCTGCGCAAGCTTCTGGTCATAGGCGCCCGGCTGAAGGATCCCTTCCTGAAGGACGCCGCACACTCGATTTTCGCCGCGTACCTTGCCTGCGCCATCTTCGGGATCTTCCTGAACGTATGGAGCTGCCACGCCACCCCGATCCTGATCCACCTCCTCGTCGGCATGGCCGTGTTCCATTTTTCTCATCTGGACGGGGATGCGAGCGCCGGGAAAGGAGGGGCGCCTGCAGGAGCCGAAGGAGATCCCGCTCCGTCGTTTCCCGCGCGGCCGAGATGATGGCAAACCCTTCGCAAGAAATCTCGTGGGAGATTCTGTTCGTCGGCTACGGAGACTGGTATCTGTGGCGCTGGGACGGGTTCCGGACACGGAGCGCTCAGCTCTGCCGGTTTCTTGCCCGATCGAACCGCTGCCGGACCCTGTGCGTAATCAATGAACCGATCTACCTGCGCCATGCGCAGCCGGGATTCGCCGTGCCGAGGATCGATCGTTTTCGCGCCCTTCCCCTTCGGGGCGGCCTCCGGCATGCCGAGGAGAAGATCCGCCTCCTGGACCCTTCCCGGTTCCTGGCCGGACCGGACCTCCTGAAAAGGCGGTACACGGCCCGTCTGATCCGAGAATCCCTGCCGACCCCGACCTGCCCCTCGATCCTCTGGATCGCCAACGTGCACAAGGCCCACCTGATGGAAACGACGCCTGCATCGATCAAGGTCTTCGACGCCATCGACGACTGGGAATCCGTATCGGTCTTTCGCCACCTCGAACGGCGGATCCGTGCCGGGTACGAAACGATCCTGAAGAATGCCGATATCATCTTCACGGTCTCGCGCCGCCTGAAGGAAAAGCTCCAGGCAGGGGCGAATGCATCCCGCATCGTGCATCTGCCCAACGGCGTGGACGGGGGGCTCTTCTGCCTTCCCGCAGACCCGCCCTCCCTTCGCCGCGAGTCCCGACGGGACGGCCCCCCCGTGCTCACCTACGTTGGCGTCCTGTCCGAGCGCGTCGATTTCGATTTGCTCGAAAGAACCGTCCGGCAGTGGCCTCGATGTCGCGTGCGGTTGGTCGGGCCCGTCTCGAGGGTCGCGGAAACGAGGCTCAGGGCCCTCCGGCAGATCCCCAACCTGGATTGGACAGGCCTCGTCCACCACAGCAGGATCCCCGGGATCCTCCAAGGCTCGGACGTCCTGCTGATTCCCCACAAGGAATCGCCGCTGACGCGTTCGATGGACCCCCTGAAGTTGTACGAGTACCTGACGACAGGACTCCCCATCGTCTCGACCCCGGTACCCCCGACGGAGGAATACCCTTCGCTGGTCTACGTGGGAGGCGGGCAGTCCTTCTCGGAGCGGATCGGAGAGGCCCTCGAAGAGGTGCATCGCGCGGATGCGGATGCACGGTGGCGCGCCAGGATCGAAGAGTCCCGGAGACATCACTGGGACAGGCGCGTCGCCAGGATCGAGGAGGAGATCGCGGAGCGGCTTGCAGTCGAAAAGGGACCCTGACCCTCCGAGGGCCTCGGCCGGCCCGCAGGCCAAGGGGCCGGAGGTCAAGGGTCCGGTTCGAATTCGTGTGCCGGAGGCGCCCTTCGGAAAGGAAACTCGCTCTCCAGGTGGAAGGTGAGCCTTTCCCTTTCGGCGCGGAAATAGCGAACCCGCACTTCCCCGGCCCTCCACGAACAGGGATTCGAGCCCTGTGCCTCGAGAACACTCACCTCGAGGAGCGGCCCGTCCAGTCGATTCCCCCGCACCCGGTAGAACCCTCTGGCAGCCCCGCCGGCGGCCTGTTCCCAGGCCACGGTTCCATCCTTTTCCACGCGCATCCTTTCGATGCTTCCGCAGGCATTCTCCCGCTCCCAGTTCCCGTACAGGGGATCGAGATCCCAGGAAACCCGGTCCACCCAGAGGACACCGAGGAGCAGGATCAAGACAAGCAGGAATGCGTTCGCGTCGGCTGCGCGAAAGGATCGCGAGGGCTTCGGTGATCTCGAGCCCGCCTGCGCCGCCGGCTCGACCCGTTTCGCTGCCCCTTTCGAGGAAAGGGGCAGGAACAGAAGCCCGAAGACGGGAAGAAGGCCGGCCAGGAGATCGATCACCACGTCCCGGATGTCGAAGTAGCGTCGGGGCAGGACCCCCTGGATGCCCTCATCCAGCGCAGTGACGGTGAAGACTGCGACCATTGCATAGGCCACCCGTCTGCGGATGGGGTCGACGGGACCGACGGCGCGGAAGCACAACAGGCCCAGGATACCGTACTCGATGAAGTGGATTCGGTCTACGGTGAGGTTCGTCACGCTGAACATACAAAGGAGGTAGAGGCAGACAAGCGCGAGAAGCCGGGCCCAGGCAGAGATGGTCAGCCCGCCCCCCGCACGGCGGATGCGACGGATCAAGAACCAAAGACAACCGAGGCCTGCCAGAAGGAGGCAGATGCCCAGCAGTCCGGAGAGGTTCCGTTCCTCAAGCCGGTCGAGAAACCGCCTCGTAGCGGGCAGGGTCAGGAGGATGAGGACCGTGTACCCGGCGACCCATTTCCAGGAATCCAGGGCATTGCCTATCCGCGACGAGGAGAAGGACAAAAAGGATTTCCCCCAGGGTCCGCGAAGGGTACCGGTGAAGGGTCCGAGACCCCCCAAGAGCGGAGGCCGGGCGCCTTCACTTTTCCCAGCGGACCCCCTCCCGGATCACCCTTGCCGGGTTGCCCGCAACCACGGCACAGCCCGGCACATGGCCGGAAACGACGGATCCGGCGCCGATCACCGCCCCGTCCCCGATCCGGGTCCCTTTCAGGATCAGGCTGCGGGCGCCGATCCAGACATGATCCCCGATCCGGATGGCCTCCGTGTTTTTCTCCCGCATTCCCTGCGCATCAAGGAAGAAATGCCGATCCCCGTCCATGATCTGAACGTCCCACGCCACCGCGCAACCGGCGCCGATCCGGATCGACTCGAGCGCGATCACCCGCGCATGCGGGTTGACGAACGTGTCCGGGCCGATCTCCAGGCACGCTCCGGCATGCACCTCGACGGTGACCCCGTCGCCGAGCACCACATTCCCTTTGATGCGCAGGGAGGCCGCCTCGTGCAGGACGATCCCCCCCTTGCCTTTCCAGACGTCCCAGAAACAGCCGAACTGAAGCCTGCCGCCCTCTTTTCGGATTTCCGCAGTGGGGTGTCGAAGGATCCGATTTCCGTTGAACAGGTAGATCCCCTGCAGAAAGAAGCGCGGATATAGGAAGGGATAGATCAAATTCCGCGGATCGTAGCGGACCGCCTTCCAGATTCGCGCCATTTGGTTTCCAGGCATCCCGGTTCCTTCCCGTGTGCGCATTCCAAAACCAGGGGGAGCGAGCGGACTTGACTGATTGCGGCGTGCCTCTATTATCATGAATGGTGCGCGAGACCGGAAGACGCTCAAAGAACCCCTCCACCTTCCCGCTCCCTGCAGAGGAAGAGCCCTTGCAGCAACCACTTTATATCATCCTGCTCAATGCTTGCCAAACCCTTCCGCACAGGGGGGGCATCTCGACATACACGCACGAACTCGCCGATCATCTCGGCGAAATGGGGCATTCCGTTTACGTCCTGACCTACCCGGCGGACGGCCCGGCCGCCCCCTCCCTGGCACCGGCTCATTACACCACCCGGAGGTTCAAGAGTTTCGACACCAGCGAACTCATTCGAAAGGGGGACTCCAAGGCCTACCTCTTGACCCGGTTGCCTCCGAAGGTTCTCGCAATGGCGCGTGACACGGCAGGCGTCCTGCGAGGGCTCCCGGGAAAGAAAGAACCCCGGATCCTGTGGGCGGTCACGTGGTGGCCCGAGGCCGTGACGGCCTGCTTGTTGTCGCGCGTACACAGAATCCCCTATGTGGTCACGGTCCACGGCTCGGATGCGAGCCTTCCCCCGACCCTCAAGAGGCACTTCGTCTACAAGCAGGTCCTCAACCGGGCGGCCCGCATCTTCGCGGTAAGCGGTCACACGGCCGATTGCCTGGTCCGTTGCCAGGTGTCTGCGAAGAGGCTCCGGGTCATACACAACGGCGTCCGGCCCGAGCACTTCGAGCTGAATGCGGGCGCAGAGGCGCTCGTGCGGCAGACCCGCAGGCAATTCGGCCTGGAGGGACGGTTCGTCGTGCTGACCGTGGCCCGTCTGTTTCCCAGAAAGGGGCACCTCACCGTCCTGGAGGCGCTGGCCGGGCTCAGGGAGAGGATTCGAGGGCTTCGGTACGTGGTCGTCGGCACCGGGTCGATGCAGGGCCAATTGGAGGCAAGGGTCAAAGAACTCTCGCTGGAAGAGGTTGTCACCTTTGCCGGTGAAGTTTCCGATGAGGTGAGAACGGCACTGCTCCATGCCTGTGACGTCTTCGTAATGGCCAACAGGGACATCAGGGGAACCGAGGGTCTCCTGGCCACCGAAGGATTCGGCATCGTCTTTCTGGAGGCCTCGGCCTGCGCCAAGCCCGTGATCGCGGGAAGGGCCGGGGGCGCCCCGGAGGTGGTTCTCGACGGGGAGACCGGCTATCTGGTCGATCCGGAGGACCCTGCGGATCTCAGGGAGGCGCTCCTCAGGCTCTGGTCGGACCGGGAACAGGCCGTCCGTCTCGGGCTGGCGGGCAAGGAGAGGGTGAAGAGGCATTTCACCTGGAAGGGGATCTCGAGCCAATACGTGAACGAAATTCATTCGTTTCTGAAGGCGTGAGGGCCTGAGACCAGGGCGCCTCATTGCTTATAAACAACTTTACTTCTTATTTATAAGTACTTAATAATAAATGCTTATTTTATCAATATACCCGTTCCACGGCCGCCGCTCAAACCGACCGGACCGGCTCCGGCTCCTCGGAGCAGCCCTTCTTGCGGTCGCGGGCGCGGCAGTCCTTCCCGCCCCGGCCGCATCCTTCACACCGAACACGCTGCGAGTCGGTTCCCTCGAGATCCATCCCTCCTTCCTCACGGAATTGACGTACAACGACAACATCTCCCTCACCCAGGAGAAGGTCTCGGATGTCATCTTCCGGCAGATTCCGGCGCTGACGCTCGAGTGGGGCCGGGCGCACACTCCCATCCAGGTGCCCCGGCTCGCCAACCCGCACGGCATGCCGATCGGCTTGCTGCTCGACGTCTACCTTCTCCGCTTCAGCCAGATGGGCGAGCGGGATTACATGGGAAGGGGAAAACCGGAACTGCCGGTGGGCCAGCCTGCCGAGAGCGCCGCATTGAGTTCCATGCGGCTTCGGAAGTACGGCTTCTTTCTCAAGTACGAACCGATGTTCATCCATCTCCTCGACAACCCGCGGTTCGATTCCGTCGAACAGGACCTCTTCTTCGCAGGGGATCTGCGCCTGCCGAGCGGGCTGTATCTGCGGGCGGACAACCATTTCAGGACGTCCAGTTCGATCGACAACTTCCGGTACGAGGTGGCGGACTTCAACCGAAGCCTGCGCGCCCAGGGCGTCGGCTATGCGGTCAATCAGGCCGCATTCACGCTGGGCTACAACTTCTTCGCCGACTACCTCGCCTATGCAACCTACTCGAACTACTTCTCGTTCCTGGAGGACTTCGACTTCTCGCAGCTCATCGCCGATGCGGGCCTGCCGGATTTCGTGCAGCTGGGAATCGAGGGAATCGACTCCGATCGACTCGGGTTCGGCATACACTCGGTCGGGGCGTTCGTTCTCAAGCCGATCGACCGGAGGACCCTCCTGACGGTCGGATACCTCGTCGCTTCCGTCCGGGGCAATCTCGACGAGTTCTCCCTGACCGGGTCGTTCTTCGGCGACGTCGCACCGTTCGAACTCCGGGTGGACAGCGACCCCCGGAATGCCGTCTGGCACGAGGCGCAGGTTCGATTCCAGAGGGTCCTCACCGTGAAGAAATACGTGTTCGGGGTGCCGGTGCCCAAAACGACCCTCGAGGGCGCCTTCTCCTACCAGATGCGCAGGTTCGAAGGCGCCCAGATCCGGATCGAGGCCTTCGGCTCGCCCGTCGAGACCCTCCCGGTGCAACTCGAAGACTTCAACGAGTTCTTCGCGGAGTTGCAGTTGAACTCGGAGATCCGCCCCCGGACAAATGTATTCCTTGAATTCAGCCGATACCCCAGAGAGGAGATCGGGGGAAGCGGAAACGTGTCGATCAATTACGGGGTTGCCGCATCCGTGACCCACAGGGTCGGAACCAAGTGGTCCATGGGCGCCAGGGGGGCCTTTCGGTTCAGAGAGAGCCCGTTCGAGGGCGCATTGGAGCAGGAAAGCTATGAATACCGGGCCGGCGCAAACGTATTGTACAACTTCCAGAGCTGGCTCCAAGCAGCAATGATCTATCAGTTTATTGCGCGTCAGGGCGATATCGGCTACAATGACTTCGACAGCCAGAGGATCCGGTTGCAGATCTTGGCGGCCTTTTGAGAGGCGGGCCTCGACATCCCGATCCGGCCTCCCGGAACGCACGAGAAGAAACGGCAGAGGAACCCCTTGTTGAAACGCGATGGGAAGCGACCCGAACCCCTTGAAAAGGCGGCCTTTCTGCTGCTCTCCCTCCTGTTTTTCGGGTTCGCCCATTGCTCGGCGTTTCGAAGCCAGGAACCGGGAGACCCGTCGACCGACCCGGCGGCAGTTCCTGCCGAGGAAGAGAAGACCGAAATACCTACCGCTTTAAGCTCGGATTACATTATCGGAACCGGGGACCTGATGAACGTCCTGATTTACGGGGAACCGGACCTGACGGGGATGGCCAGGGTAAGCAACGAGGGATTCATCGAGCTTCCGCTCATCGGAAAGGTGCAGGCCTCCGGGCTCACTGCCCCGGAGCTGAAGCGAAGCATTGAGGACAGGCTGAAGGAAGGCTACCTTGTCAGACCGGACGTTCAGATCATCCTCCAGGAATACAGACAGGATGTCGTTCATCTGATGGGGCAGGTGGCAACCCCGGGGCCCTACCGCATCACCCATAACAACACCCTCATGGGCACCATCTCGCAGGCCGGTGGGTTCACGCCCATCGCAAAACGCAACAAGGTGAAGATCATTCGGAAAGAAAACGGAAAGAGCCGTGTGTTCTTCGTGGATACGCTGCGCATCACCAAGCAGGGGAAACTTCAGGAGGATGTGCTTCTCAAGCCCGGTGATGTCATCATCGTGCCCGAGAGATTCTTCTGACCCCTTCCGGCTCCTCCGGAGCCAGCGAGAAGAGTATGTACCGTCCTGAAGACTTCCCGCCCGTCCACATGAGGGATCACCTCCGGGTCGTTCGAAAATACAAGTGGACTGCGATCCTCTTCTTTCTCCTCGTGGTCGGCCTGACGGGCCTGTATATGCTGTTCACGCCCGCCAGCTACACCGGAACCGCAAAGATCGTGCTCAAGCCTCCGCCGTTGACGCCGCTGACCATGCTGTCCGAGATCGCCTACTCGGAAGGAATCGACATCGTAAACAAGAGGCTCTTCAGCAACACGCAGTTCGAGGTCATCAAGTCCAGGCGCGTCGCCGAAAGGATCATGGATCGCCTGAACCTGTGGCAGGACTACGGGCTCGGGACAGAGACGAAGCCCCTGTTCGGCGGCAAGGCCAGGACGATCACCCGGGACATGGCCGCCCAGGCATTCGGAGAAAAGGTCTCGGTCATTCAGCCCACCATCATCAGCAATCACATCGAGGTGAGCTTCAACGCAAAGGATCCTGACCGCGCGGCCGAAATCGTCAATGTCCTTCTCGAGGAATACACCCAGCTCCTTTACGAAGATCGAGGCGTGCGCATCCGGCAGAACCTGGAATGGCTCCGAAAGCAGTTCGAGAGGCTGGACAGGGAGGTGGTCGAGGCGGACCAGGCCCTGCAGGATTTCCGAAAGGAGCGGAACCTCCTTTCGGTGGACGACAGGGAGAACATCCTCCTGCAGAAGCTCCACGCGCTCAATACCGGCCTCATACAGGCCCGCATCGCCCGGATCGCCGCCGAGACGGCCTACCTGGACGCCAAGAGGTTCGAATCCGATCCGACGCACCTCGAGAACGCCCCCACGGTCCTTTCCACGAATCCCAAGATCACCGCCTTGAGCGGCCAGCTCAATGTCCTGATGACGGAACGGGCACGTTCGCAGGAACGCTACCTGGAAAAGCATCCCCGCATGATCGAGCTGAATTCGACGATCGAGGACCTCCGGGAGCGTATCCGTGAAGAGGTCCTTGCGGCCATCGAATCGCTCAAGCTCACCTATGAGATGGCGGCGTCCCAGGAGGCCTCGCTCCGCCAGGAACTGGAGGCCGTCCAGCAGGAAGTGCTCCACATGGACGAGCAGAAGATCGAGTATTTGCAGCTCATGAATGCCTCCAAGGTCAACCGAATGCTGTTCGACAACCTGGTCACCCGGCTGAAGGAAACGGTGGTGATCCAGGACTTCGAAGACCCCCGGGAAACGGTTCAAATCATCCAGAGCGCGATCCCATCCGACAAGCCGGCCGGCTTTCGCACCTTTTTCCTGCCGATCGCGGCCGGGGTCGGCCTTCTCGTGGGGCTGTTCCTCTGCTACGTTCGGGACTATTTCGACACGACGATTCAGAACGAGAGAGACATTCACGAAAACCTCCGGCTGCCCCTGCTGGGGATCCTGCCCCACTCCAGGGTTTCACGCTTCCGGATGCGACGCCCCCTGGCAAAGGCCCCTCTGCTCCATCCGGAGATCCCCTATGTGGAGTTTCTCCAGCATCTGGCCAGCATCGTCCATCGCACGGGGACTGCGGAGAACAGGAAGACCCTCCTGGTGACAAGCGCCTGTCCGCGGGAAGGCCGCACCACGGTGACGATCAACCTGGCCATCGCGCTGGCCCAGCGGGGCCGGCGGGTTCTCGTCGTGGACGGAGACTTGCGAAAACCCGGCCTGGAGCGGACCTTTCCCCAGGAAGGGAGCAAGGGCTTTTCCAGGCTGCTTCAGACCGGAGGGGACCCTGGCGACTACATCGAGAAGACCGACATGGACAACCTCTTCTACCTGCCTGCGGGCGCTTGCCCCCAGGTGCCTTCGGCTCTCCTGGAATCGCCCCAGGTTCCCCGTCTGCTGGAAGCGCTCAAGGAACGATTTGACTGGATCCTGATCGACTCGTCCGCCCTGCTCGAGGCTCCCGAGGCGGTGGCCCTGGCCCAGTGGACGGACTCGGCTCTCTGGGTGATCGCCAGCGGCGAAACCTCGGCGGAAAGGGCGGCCTGGGCAAGGCGATCTCTCGCGCTCATGAACTGCCGGATACTCGGCGTTGTCCTGAATCGGGTCCGGTTCCTGCGAGGCCCGACCTATTATTACATGACCGGCCAATGAAACCGGACACCTTGTCGGAAAACCCGGACGCCCAGAAGGCGGCCCCCCTCGGGCACACCAGAGACAGTCAGCGGGCCTTCCTTCTCGGTCTGCTCCTCTTCTCTCTCGCTTGCCGTCTGATCTTGCTTTCGTTCAAGGATCTGGTCGGAACGGACGAGTCGATCTATCTCGCCCTGGGCAAGAATGTTTGGCACGGACTCGGGTTCCGGCTTCTGGATCATCCGATCACCCTCTGTCCCCCGCTCCTGCCCATCGTGGCCGGCTTCTTCTCCCTGTTCACCGAAAACCTGGAGGTCGGAACGAATTTCACCTATGTCGTGTTCGGCGGATGCACCGTGCTCCCCTATTTCCACCTGGCCCGGAGGATATACGGAATCCGGGTCGCACGAAGGGCATCCCTCTTTCTCGCCTTTTTCCCCGGCCTGCTTCTGTCGTTCTTCTGGGGGTCGATGACCGAACCCCTTTACACCTTCCTGCTGATCACGGCCCTGCTCTTTTTTCACAGGGCGCTCCTGGAGGCCCGGGCCCTGGACTTCTGCCTGGCGGGCGGGCTGCTGGGGCTGGTCTATCTGGCCCGGTCCGAGGGCATCCTGTTCGGGCCGGTCCTGTTCTCCTTCGCGGTCCTCCTTTTTGCCGAGCGAGGCACCCTGGTCCGGAAACGAACCTTGCAGAACCTGTCCCTGCTGCTCCTTGCTTACTGCGTCGTGAGCGCCCCGTACCCGCTGTTCATCAAGCAAACATCCGGTGAACTGAGCATCAGCGGCAAGACGAAACTGATCCTGCTTGTGGGAAACATGGACCTGAAGACCCGCGAGAGCCTCGCCGGAAGGCTCAACGAGGATGGAAGCGAATTCTTCGACTATGCCGGGCTCGTCAAGGACAAGACCGTCCTCGGGATGATTCTGGAGAATCCAAAGGTCCTGGTAGGAGGCTCCTTCCTTCAGTTCCGTAACTTCTTCGCCACCCTGATGTCCTGGAAGGTCTTCCCCGCATTTCTCTTCGGTTTTGTCCTCCTGGGTCTCTTCCGGGACCCGTGGGACAGGACACGGCTGCGAAACGAGGCCTTTGTTCTCGCGGCCTGTCTTCCCTTTCTCGTGTTCCTCACCTTCCGCATCTGGCCGAGGTACCTGTTGCCCATGACCCCCCTTCTTCTGCTCTGGGCCGCTCGAGGCGTTACCTCTCTGGAAGACTGGACCCGGCAGAGCCTCGAGAATATCCGGCGGAAGAACGCGCCCACCGCTCGGTGGCCGCTCTGGGTCCCAGGGATACTCTTCTCCCTTCCTCTTCTGGTGATTCTGGTTGCCAAACCGGTCAAGTCGAGGATGCTCGTCCAGTACCCGGTGGAGTACCGGGCGGCAGGCGAGTGGATGGCGCAGAACTTGCCCCCCGCGGCCATGATCCTGGCGAGGAAGCCTGAAATCGCCTACTACGCGAAGCGTCTGATGCATCCGATTCCCAACGAGGAGCTGCCCGCCATCGTCCAATACGCCCGGCGGAAGGATATCGATTACCTGGTCGTGGACGAGTATTTCATCGCCACCCGACCCCAGCTTCGCTTCCTCCTCGAAGAGGAAAGCTTTCCACCGGACCTCCTGTTCCTGCACGAGGAGAAGGCCGAAAACGGACGAAAACTGCGGGTTTTTCAGATCCTGAGCGAACCCCCGGACGAGGTGCAATAACCTCGAAGCTGTGTTATATTGGATTGTATTTTGTCTTTTCCCGCACATGAGCGAGAGATGAGCCTGACACCCCGGGATGCGCACCAAGGAGGCTCGTTCCCATGTACAAGAGTTACAAAGTCAGCCTGATCATCCCCGCCTACAACGAGGAAGAAACGATCGCCTCGGTCATCCAGGATTTCCAGACCCAGGAGGCCCTGGACGAAATCCTGATCGTGGACAACAACTCCAAAGACCGCACCGCCGAGATCGTCCGCGGGCAAGGGGCCCGGCTGATCACGGAAACAAAACAAGGCTATGGTCATGCCCTTCGCACGGGGATGGACTCGGCCGAGGGGGATATCCTCCTCCTGTCGGAGGCGGACGGCTCCTTCCGCTCCTCGGACGTGAACAAGTTCCTCGCCTATATCGAGGATGCCGACATGGTCGTCGGCACCCGGACCACCAAACAAATGGTGGACCAGGGGGCCAGGATGAACTTCATCATCCGCATGGCGAACGTGCTCTGGGCAAAGATCCTCCAGATGATGTGGTTCTTCACGAACGAGACCCGTTTCACGGACGTCGGATGCACCTACCGGGCCCTTTGGAAAGAGACCTACCGCAAGATCCGACCCGGCTTGCGTGCCGTCGGGCCGGAGTTCTCTCCGGAAATGATGGCCGAGGGGCTCAAACGGAGGGTCAAGATCGTGGAGATCCCGGTGAAGTACTTCCAACGCGAAGGGGGAGAAAGCAAGCATTCGGTGAGCTACTACCATCTGGCGAGGACGGCGTGGAAGATGCTCCGGACCATCCTCCGCAAGAAGCTCGAGCGCCCGTAGCAACCGGCCCCCTCCCGAGAAGGTCGGCCGGCCTCCCTCACCCGACGGCAGCGAGGTCTCTGCAGCCCGGCGGAGCCTCGGGGGGGGCGTCCCGGTTCAAGACAGGACCCAAAACTGCCGATCGAAGGAACGGGCACGGGAGCCTCCGCATTCGGCAGGGGCCGGGCGTCGCGCGGAGTCCGCCTCCAAGAGGAAGGGATCCTTACGATGAAAAGAGATAACCTCGTCGGGGTCATTCTGGCTGCCGGCAAAGGCACCCGCATGGCCCCGTTCAGCCAGCGTTTTCCCAAGCCCCTTCTGCCCATCTGCAACCGCCCGATTCTCGAATACCAGATCGAGTACATGAAGCGGGCCGGCATCCAGGAGATCATCCTGGTCATCGGACACCTGGGCTATGCCATCGCCCGTCACTTCGGAGACGGAGAGGCCCTGGGCGTCAAGATTCGCTACGTGGAGCAGGAAGCAACCCTCGGAATCGCCCACGCCATGGGCCGCCTCGAACCCTACATCACATCTCCTTTTCTCCTGTTTCTCGGCGACATCTTCTTCATCACCGAAGACCTGTCCCTGATGATCGATCTGCTCCTGGAAAAAAAAGCAAGCGCGGTTCTCGCAGTCAAGGAGGAAAAGGACCCGGAGGCGATCAAGCGGAATTTCGCCGTTCTTCTGAACGACGACGGAACCGTCAAACGCGTGATCGAGAAGCCGCGGTACGTGACCAACTCCCTGAAGGGTTGCGGGCTCTACCTGTTCGATCTCCACATCTTCGACGCCATCCGCCGGACACCCCGCACCGCCATGCGCGATGAGTACGAGATCACCGATGCGATTCAGATTCTGGTGGACGACGGGTTTCCGGTGGTCGTCTCGAACATCGTCCACAAGGACATGAACGTATCGTTTCCCCACGACCTCCTTCTTTGCAGTCTCGAGGAACTGAAGCATCAGGGAAAGAACAATCTGGTGGGCGAGCAATGCTCCCTGCATGCGGGCGTCCGGCTGGAACGAGCCGTTCTGGGCGACCGCGTCCGGGTGGAGGGAGCGATCCGGATCCGGGAAAGCATGATCTTTTCGGATACGGTGATCAAGACGAGGGAGGACCTGGAGAGATGCATCGTTACCCCTGAGACCTTCATCGAGTGCAAGTACTTCTTCTAGCCGATAGACCTGGGGTGCGGTCCTGCCCGCGACAGGCCCCCGGGCTCGAGGCTCCCGGGCACGGAATGGCACGCATCGGAATCGACGCAAGATACCTGGAAAACGAGAACACCGGGGTTGGCCGATACAGTTTCAACCTCCTCAAGCACCTCCTCGAGACGGACCGGGAAAACGCCTATGCCGTCGTCGTCCGGGGGGACTACGCGGGAAGGCTGCCCGCCGGTGCGGACGTCACGTACGTTCGGGTCCCGTTCGCTCCCGTCTCCCTTTCGTCCCTGCTGACCCTGTCGGCGAGGGTGCGGGGGCTCGACCTGGATCTGTGGCACGCCCATTTCCCGATCGCGCCTCTTTTCCCGGGAACTCCCTTTCTCGTCACGGTCCACGACCTCCAGCCCCTGCGGGTCCCCGCAATCGGAGGCCGGAGGCCCCTGCCCCTGCGGGTGGGATATCGCGCCTTTTACCCTCTGGTCTACCGAGCCACCCTTGCCCGCGCAAGGGCCGTTGTGGCCGTCTCCCTGGCCACGAGGAAGGAGATCCAGGACGTTTTCGGAATCCCGGCGGAGAGGATTCACGTGATTCACGAGGCGCTGGACGACCGCTTTCAGGATTCCCGCACGCCGGCCGGCCCGCCTCAGGAACTTCAGGAACGCATCGCGGGCGCCCTGCCGGAACGGTTTCTCCTCTATGTGGGCGCCACGCTTCCCCACAAGAACCTCGGCAATATGCTCCGGGGCTTCGCCGCGGCCTTGCGTAGCCCGGGCAGACAGGACCTTTTCCTGGTCATGGCAGGCCGTGAGAGCCGGTTCGACCGGGAGTGGCTCGACCTGGCCCGGCGGCTCGGGATCACGTCGAGGATTCTGCGGATCGGCTATGTGGGCCAGGAGGGTCTGCCTCTGCTGTACCGGCGGGCCCAGGCGCTTCTCTACGTCTCGCTGTACGAGGGTTTCGGGTTTCCGCCGCTCGAGGCCATGGAGCACGGCCTGCCCGTCGTCGCGGCCTGGCACGGCTCGCTGCCGGAGGTGGCGGGGTCTGCGGCCCTGTTCGTGGAGCCGGAGGATGTGGAGGGGATCGCCCGGGCCATCGGCGAGGTGCTCGACAGGCCGGGCCTGCGGCTGCGGCTGCGGGAGCAGGGCGCAAAGAACCTCGAACGGTTTTCCTGGCGCAGTGCGGCCGAGAAGACCCTCGCCCTCTACGAGCGAGTCCTGCGGCAAGCCGGCGGTGAGAGACCATGCTGAAGACCTGCCTGCTCAATCCCCTGTTCACCGAACCGATCGATCGGAACAGGGAGCGCTATTTCGTCCGCTCCGGAAGCCGGTGGCCGGCCAGCTACGTGAAGCCTGGGGGCCGGGCCGGCAGGTACATCCCCTTCCCGTTTTATCTGGCTTACGCCGCCGCGATGCTGGAGCAGGCCTCCTTTCCGGTCACGGTCACCGATGCGGTCGCGGCCGACCTCCCCGTAGAGGCGCTTCTTGCGCGCGTCCGGCAGGAGCGTCCCGGCCTGGTCGTCTACGAAACCACGACCCCCACCCTTCACAGGGACCTCGGCCTGGCCCGGCGGATCAAGGCCGCCGCCCCGGAGGCCGAAATCGCCTTGTGCGGCCCCCATGCGACAACCTTCCCGAAGGAGATCCTGCGGGACGAGCCGTCCGTCGATTACATCCTTCTCTACGAGTACGAAAACACGCTCCGGGAGCTGGTCAGAAGAAGGTCCGCGGGCGAGGATCTTGCCCCCGTGCCCGGAATCGCCTACCGGCAGGACGGGGAGGTCCTCCTGCAGGCCCGGTACGAGCCGATCGACCCGCTCGATCAGCTTCCTTTTCCGGCCCGTCACCTCTTCCCGACTCCCGGGGCGCCGGACGCCTACGTTTACTGGGACGGCTTCTGTCAGCACAGGCCCGCGGTCCAGATGCACGCGAGCCGGGGATGCCCTTTCCGATGCGATTTCTGTCTGTGGATTCAGGTCATGTACCGGGACGGCAGGTATCGAACCTTCTCGCCGGGGCGCGTCGCGGACGAGATGGAGGAAGCGGTCCGCCGTTTCGGCGCGAAAGAGGTCTATTTCGACGACGACGATTTCACCATCAGCAAGAAGCACGTTCTGGGCATCTGCAGAGAAATCCGGAGCCGGGGCCTGCGGGTCCCCTGGTCCTGCATGGGAGACGCGGTGGTTCCGGATCAGGAGATGATCGATGCGATGGCCGAGGCGGGATGCGTGGGCATGAAGTTCGGAGTCGAAAGCGCCGCCCCCGAGATCCTGCAGAGGCTGGGAAAGCCGGTCGACCTGGACCGCGTCCGGCAGGTCGCCAGGTGGTGCAGCCGCCGGAAGATCAAGACCCACGCAACCATCACCTTCGGCCTCTGGGAGGAAACCCGGGATACGATGGAGATGAACCTCTCGTTCGTAAAGGATCTCGACGTCGACTCGGTGCAGTTCTCGATCACCTCCCCGTTCCCGGGTACGCGCTACTTCCAAGAAATGGAGGCGGCCGGCCGCCTGAAGAGCCGCAACTGGGAGGACTATGACGGCTCTCGCAGCGCCGTCGTCGCCTTCCCCCATCTCCGCCTGGAAGAGATCCAGACCTTCTGCGGGCGAGCCCCGGCCCGATGGCTGTTCGCCAAGCTCAAAGACCCGCGCTGGATCGTCCGTCAGGCGCGTTACTTCTTCCGGCTTGCAAAGGGCCAGGGCCTTGCCGGCCTTTGCGACAGACTCAGACGGGTGCGGGAGATCGTGCGGGGATGAACCCGATGAAGATCCTGATGCTCAATCACAACGTGAAGTGGCGGGGGACCTTCTTCCGGGCCTTTCACTTCGCCAAGTGTCTCGCCCGGCGGGGGCACGAACTCACCCTTTTGACGATATCCAAGGGCGACCGGTTCCGCTTTCACCGCGAGACCCTCCAGGGCGTCGAGATCCTCGAATCGCCCGATCTTCTGCCCGGCATGGGCCGGAGCGGGTGGGACCCCTACGACACGCTCCGGCGCGTGCTGTTCACAACCCGGAAGAACGGCTTCGACCTGGTGCACGGATTCGACTGCAGGCCCGCGGTGATTTTCCCGGCCCTTGCCCTGCAGCGGGCCACGGGCAGGCCGTTCCTTTCGGACTGGGCGGACTGGTGGGGGCGCGGGGGGATCATCCAGGAGAGGGGCAGGCTGCTTCGCTGGACCTTGGGACCGGTCGAAACCTATCTGGAGGAGCGTTTTCGCAGTCACGCCGACGCGGTCACCGTGACGAGCCGGGCCCTGCAAGACCGCGCCGTCGGTCTGGGTCTGGATCGACGCCGGGTTCACTACATACCCTCCGGCTCCGACGTGGAGACGATCCGCCCCCTGCCCAAGGCGGAGATGCGCAAGAGGATCGGCCTGCCCCGGGACGGGAAGGTGATCGGCTACGTGGGGTTCATCAACTACGATGTGGAATGCATGATCCGCGCCTTCCCCTATGTCCAGGCCCGCTTTCCGGAGGTGACGCTTCTGCTGGTCGGCCAGAGGTATGCCGTCACCCGGCAATTGTGCAGGGAAAACCGGATCACCCGGGGGATCCAAGAGGTCGGCATCGTGCCGTTCGAGCAGCTCCCCGCATACCTGGCCTGCGCGGACGTCCTGCTGCTGCCCTTCACGGACAAGATCTGCAACATCGGCCGCGGACCGATCAAGCTCGGCGACTACATGGCGGCGGGGCGACCGATCGTCACCCAGCCGGTGGGAGACCTTCGAACCGTGTTCACCGAGGCCGACCCGATCGGCCTGCTCGCCGGCGACCGCCCGGAAGAATTCGCGCAGGCCATATGCGAGCTTCTCTCCGACCCGGAGCGGGCCGAACAGTACGGACGAAATGCCCGCCGGCTTGCAGAGGAGAAGTATTCGTGGCAGAAAGTCTCGGAGAGGCTCGAGGCCTGCTATGCGTCGATCCTCGACGGCAGGAACCAGGGGCCGGGGGCCGGGACCGAAGGCAACCGCGAGGAGGTGCGATGAAGGTTCTGGTGACAGGGGGAGCCGGGTTCATCGGTTCTCATTTGGTCGACGCCCTGATCGAAAGGGGCCATGACGTCACGGTCTTCGACAACCTGGATCCGCAGGTCCACCCCGAGGGGCGCCCGCCTGCCCATCTGAACCCGGAGGCCGAATTCCTTCAGGGAGATGTGCGCGACCCGGAGGCCCTCAGGAAAGCTGTCGGAAACGCGGAGATCCTCTTCCACAAGGCCAGCGCGGTAGGCGTCGGGCAGTCCCAGTACCGGATCGCCCAGTACGTGACCTCGAACACGGGCGGAACGGCGACTCTGCTGGACATTCTCGTCAACCACCCGAACCGGGTCCGGAAGCTGATCGTCGCCGCCTCGATGAGCAGCTACGGTGAAGGCCTGTACGACTGCACGCAGTGCGGTCCCTGCCGGCCTCCCCTTCGAGCCGAAGAGCAGATGGCGCAAGGGGACTGGGAGCCCCGGTGTCCGCAATGCGGGATCCCGGTCACCCCGATCCCGACCCCGGAGGAGGCGGCCTTGCACTGCAATTCCATCTATGCGCTCACCAAGAAAGACCAGGAGGAGATGTGCCTGCTCATCGGAAAGACCTACGGAATCCCGGTCGTCTCCCTCCGGTACTTCAACGTCTACGGGCCGCGTCAGTCCCTTTCAAACCCTTATACGGGCGTGGCCGCGATCTTCATGAGCCGCATCAAGAACGACCGGCCTCCGGTCGTCTACGAGGACGGACTCCAGACGCGTGATTTCGTTTGCGTGGAAGATGTCGTGCAGGCGAACCTGCTCGCCATGGAGCGGGACGAGGCGGACGGGCAGGTCTTCAATGTGGGAACCGGCAGGCCTCTGGCGATCCGCACCGTGGCCGAGATCCTGGCCCGAGCCTACGGCAAATCGATCCGGCCCGACGTGACGAAGAAATTCCGCAAGGGGGATGTGCGCCACTGCTACGCGGACAACTCCAGGATCCGGAGGCTTCTCGGATTCACCCCGGGAATCTCCTTCGAACAGGGCATCCAGTCACTGATCGACTGGTCGCAGACGGTGGAAGCGGTGGACGGATTCGAGAAGGCGAAGGCGGAGTTGGAGGCCAAGGGACTGGCCTGAGGGGGGGAACGGAAAGGGGCTTCATGAAGAGTTTGATCATCGGCGGCGCGGGGTTCATCGGCTGCAACATCGCCAGGCGGCTCATCGAACAGGAAAGCGAGGTCCTCCTCTTCGACAACCTGTCCCGCAAGGGGACGCGTTCGAATCTTCGTTGGCTCCAGTCCCTGGGCCCGGCACGGTTCATCGAGGGGGACATCCGGGATGCGGAGGCCCTCCAGAGGGTCTTCGCGGCCCACGGCGACATCGACGTGGTCTACCACATGGCCGCCCAGGTTGCCGTGACCACCTCGGTCGCGAACCCGAGAGAGGATTTCGAGATCAATGCCCTGGGCACCTTCAACGTGCTGGAGGCCATCCGGCAGACCCGGGCGGATCCGATCCTCATCTTCGCCTCGACGAACAAGGTTTACGGCGGCATGGAGGATGTGAAGATCGTCGAGCAGGACGGCCGGTACGCGTACCGGGACTTCCCGGAAGGCATTCCGGAAGACCGCTTCCTGGATTTTCACTCCCCGTACGGCTGTTCCAAGGGGTGCGCCGACCAGTACGTCCGCGACTACGCGAGGATCTACGGCCTGCGTACCGTCACCTTCCGTCAGTCCTGCATTTACGGGTATCGGCAGTTCGGCGTCGAGGACCAGGGGTGGGTCGCCTGGTTCACGATCCAGGCGGTCCTGGACCGGCCCATCACGATTTACGGCGACGGCAAGCAGGTGCGGGACATGCTCTTTGTCGACGACCTGGTGGAGGCCTATCAGATGGCCGTCCGGGCCATCGAAACCACGAGCGGGAAGATCTATAACCTGGGCGGAGGCCCTCGGAACAAGATGTGCCTGCACGACCTGGTGGCCTTCCTGGAGACACAGACGCACCGAAGGCTCCGAATCGCCTATGACGACTGGCGGCCCGGCGATCAGCCCGTTTTCGTCTGCAATGTGGAAAAGGCGAGGCGGCAGTTCGGCTGGGCACCGCGCACCTCTCCCGAAGAGGGGGTGCGCAAGCTCTTTGCGTGGGTATCCGAGAACAGGGGGCTCTTCCTGCAGGAAGGGCTCTGACGTCAGGAGCGGGCGAAGATGAACAGGACGACTCCGGGAGCGACCCTTGTCTCCCTGCTCCTCTGCCTGACCTGCTGCAGCACCGGCAACGGGTCGGAGCATGCAGCGAAGGTGCACACATCCCCCATCGCAGGCTCCTGGTATCCCAAGGACCCGCGGGAACTCCGCAGTCTCCTGGAAAGCTCCCTGGCGAAGGCGCCGGCACCCGACCCGGCCGAGGCGCAGCGGCTCATCGCGGTCGTGGTCCCTCACGCGGGATATGCATACTCCGGGTTCACGGCCGCCCACGCCTATAGATGGATCGGACGGAGGCGGCCGGGCCGCGTGCTGATGCTCGGCCCCAGCCACTACGCCGATTTCCGGGGCCTTTCCCTCGGTGATTATCAATCCTACGAAACGCCCCTCGGCCGGGTCCCGGTGGACCGCCGGGGCGCAAAGATCCTGAACGAGTGCCCCCTGGTCGGCTTCCGTCCGGAGGCGCACAGCCAGGAGCATTCTCTCGACATCCAGTTGCCCTTTCTCCAGGTCCTCTTTCCTGCGTCCCCGCCCTCCATCCTCCCTCTGCTCGTGGGGCATCTGGAAGAAGAAGACTACCCCCGGATCGCGCAATGCATCCGAGAGGTCCTTGATCCCGAAACGGTCCTTGTAGTAAGTTCCGATTTCACGCACTACGGGCCGAGGTTCGGCTACGTTCCTTTCCCCCACGGAGAGGGCATCGAAGAAGAGATACGGAGCCTGGACCAGGGGGCATTCGACCGCATCTTCGACCTCGATCGACCGGGCTTTCTTGCGTACCACGGGGCCACCGGGATCACCGTCTGCGGCCTTCGCCCGATCGCCTTGCTCCTCGATCTTCTCCCCGAGGGCACGCGACCCAAGAGTCTCTACTACACGACCTCGGGCCGGCTGACAGGGGACTACCGGAATTCGGTGAGCTACGGCTCCCTGGCCTTCACGCGGGACGCCCTGTGGGCGACGGAGGCCGCCGAGAAGGGGACAGGGTCGAAGGGGGAGGCGACCATGAAAAAAAAGAAGACCCGGACCCACGCAGCGGTTGTGGAAGAGCCGGCTCTGACCGCGGCCGAGAAGGCCACTCTGCTCCGACTGGCGCGCGACACGGTGGAAGGCCACGTTCGGAGCGGCAGCACCCCGGACCCGCTGGGCGGAGCCTACGCAATCACACCGGCTCTTCGAGCGCACAGGGGCGCGTTCGTGACCTTGAAGTCGCACGGAAACCTGCGAGGCTGTATCGGACACATTCAGCCGCTCGAGCCCCTGTACGAGGCGGTTCGGGAGAACGCCGTGAACGCGGCGTCCCGCGACTCGCGCTTCCGGCCGGTCAGGCCGGACGAGCTCCCCGACATCGAGATAGAGATCTCGGTTCTCACCCCCCCCAGACCCGTCTCCTCCCATCGGGATATCGTCCTGGGCAGGCACGGCATCATCCTGAAGAAGGGGCCCCGACAGGCGGTGTTCCTGCCTCAGGTGGCGCCGGAGCAGGGTTGGGACCTTCCGGAGACACTTCGGCATCTTTCCCTCAAGGCCGGCCTCCCCGGCGCTGACTGGCTGGATGCCGAGACCGAGTTTCAGGTCTTCACTGCCGAGGTGTTCGAAGAACACTAGAAAAGGAGCCTACCCGGATTGAAACCAGAATCGACCAAAGGCTTGACGGTTGTCATCCCCGCCTACAACGAGGAGAGGGGAATCCAGGGGGTCGTGGACCGGGTCCTGGCCGTCCTGGAGGGGTCCGATCTTCGCTTCGAGATCATCGTGGTGGACGACGGCTCCAAGGACCGGACCGTGGAGTGCCTCCAGGGCAAGCCGGTCCAGGTGCTTCGGCACGAAGTGAACCGGGGATACGGCGCCGCCCTGAAGACCGGGATCCGTGCCTCCCGGTACGACCACGTGGCCATCCTCGACGCGGACGGCACGTACGAGGAAAGCGACCTCCCGAGGCTGATCGACCACATGGAGACCCACGACATGGTGGTGGGCGCCCGAACGGGAAAGGATGCCAAGATCCCGCTCGTCCGCAGGCCGGCGAAGTGGATCCTGACCCGGCTCGCCAACTTCCTGGCCGAAACGCGCATCCCCGACCTCAACTCCGGATTCCGCATCTTCGACAAGAAGGTGGCCCGGAAGTTCTTCGCCATCCTCCCGTCCAGTTTTTCCTTCACCTCCACCCTGACCATGGCCATGCTGACGAACGGCTATTCGATCAAATACATTGAGTCCGGATACAAGCCGAGAAAGGGCAAGTCCAAGATCCGCCCGATACACGACACGGTCAACTTCTTTTCCCTCATCGTCCGCACCGCGCTCTATTTTGCGCCCCTGAAGATCTTTATCCCGTTGAGCCTCGGGATGATCGGCCTAAGCCTGCTGAAGATGATCCTCATCGACATCCTGCTGATTCAGAACATGACGGATTCCACGCTCTTCCTGTTTCTCGCAGGCATCCAGGTCGGCATGCTCGGCCTGCTGGCCGACCTGATCGAGAAGAGGAGTCTGCCGACGGGCAAGGACGATTAGCATAGAGATCCGGGTTGCATGTAGGATCTTGGCTTTTGGCTGTTAGCCGTTAGCTATTAGCTCCCCGCTGCCCCACCTAGAGGACCTGTCCTCGAACGAAGCGCAAGGGGGTGGGCTAAGAGCTAAGAGCGAACCGCAAACGCCCGAATGAAAGTGAATACCCAACGGTTTCAGCGGCGCCCGGCATGCCATCGCAAAAGCCCCTGACCATCTTGAAGATCGGCGGCTCCGTGATCACGGACCGGAAGGACGAGCGGCCGAGGCTCCGCGGCCCGCGGCTGGCAAGGATCGCCCGCGAGATCGCGGAGGGCCGGCGCACGGAGGGATTCCCTCTGATCGTCGTCCACGGCGCCGGGTCCTTCGGCCACCCGATCGTGCGGAGGACCGGGATCGACCGCGGCGTGCACGACGGCCCGCAGCGGGCGGCCATGGGGGAGACCCAAAGGCTCCAGTGCGAACTCAACATCCACGTGGTCCGCCACCTCCTCCGGGCCGGGTTGCCCGCGTTCCCCTGCCAGGCCTCGGCCAGCGCCGTGATGGAGTCCGGCCTCCTCGTATCCCTGGATACCGAAGCGGTGAGAGGACTCCTGGCTGTCGGAATGGTTCCGGTGCTCAACGGGGTTCCTGCCTTTGACCGGGCCCAGGGGTGTTCGATCCTCTCCGGCGACCAGATCGCGGGCTTCCTCTACCGGCGGCTCGGCGGCCGGAGGATCCTGCACGGCACGGACGTACAGGGCCTTTTCACGGCCGATCCTTCCCGGGACCCGCAGGCCCGTTTCCTGGCCAGGCTGGACCTCGGCGGCCCGGCGGGCCTGCCCGATGGCGTGACCGGCTCCTCGGTGACGGACGTGACCGGGGGCATGCGCAGGAAGCTGGAAGAGATGCGGGCGGCCCGGGCCAAGGGCCAGGTCTTCGATGCGACGGTTCCGGGAAACGTGCGGCGCGCGCTGCAAGGGGAGGTTGTGGGGACCCTCATAGAATGCGGGTGAACCTTTCGGCTCTCAGCCCGGCCCCGGGCCGCCCGGTTCCCCTTCGGATACGCAGGGGGCCATTCGCACGCAGATGGCCGGGTATCCCATTTGCTCCAGGCCGGCGACCACCGCCTCGCCCGAGGCGGCGTCCCGGACCAGGGCCAGCATGCACCCGCCCCCTCCCGCACCGGTCAGCTTCGCGCCCAGGGCGCCCTGCCGCCGGCAGAACAGGACCATCTCGTCGAGGCGTCCGTTCGAAACCCCCACACGCCTGAGCATAGCGTGCCCCTCGTCCATCAGGCTCCCCAGGCGCTCTGCATTCCCGGCTTCCAGCGCGAGACGCGCCTCCCGGCCCAGGCTCTTGGCGTCCCGGAGGAGATCCTCGAAGATCCCGGGACGCGCGTGCCGGAAGCGCGCGACCCTCTCCACCTCTTCACGGGTCGACGAAGGCATCCCGGAGTTGCCGATGACGAGCCAGAGCGGGGCAGCGAACCGGATCGGCTCCCAGGCGGGATCCCCGCCTCTCTCGAACCAGAGAGGCACCCCGTAGGTCGCAACCGTGTTGTCGATTCCGGAGGGATTCGCGGCGAAGACCCTCTCGCCCTCGTAGGCGAACCGGTTGATCTCCTCGTCGCTCGCGGGGCGGTTGACGGCCCGACACAAGGCCCGTGCCAGGGCAACGCAGAAGGCGGCGCTGGAGCCGAGCCCGCTCCATCCGGGCAGATCGTCCACGCAATCGATCCAAACCATTCGCTCCGCCTCGGACAGGCCCACGGCCTTGAGGATTCGGCGGACGGCCTCCATGCGATATGTGTCTTCCCGTTGCCGGGGGTCCTGCGCTTTCGAGGATTGCACCAGAACGCGGAGCCCTTTGCCTCGACGAACCGCGACCGTGACCTCCACCGGGAAGAAGACAGGCACCGCGATCGCCGGCACACCGTAGACAACGAAGTGCTCATTGACCAGGATGGCCTTACGATATCCCTGCCCTGTTCCTTCCGAAGCACACAGCCCTTGCACCCGACCTCCTTGCATCCTGGCTCCGTTTGACCCTCCGAGACCCCGCATGTTAGCATTTTTTTGTTGATTCTCACACAGGAGCGCTTCGGTTCCGGAAGACGGCCTGTGAGGGGGTCCGGGCTCCCTCGGGTCACATGCCCTCCTGCGACGACGTCGGAGACGGACACAACCGGATCGCATGCCAAATCACCCGATGACCCAACCAGATTCTCCCCCGAGAAGCCGATCGCTGCCGCCTGCGCTCCCGCTCGGGGTCCTCTCCTCCTGCGCAATCCTGACCCTCCTGTGCCCTGGGCCCGCGCACGCCTACGTCGGACCGGGCGCCGGCTTCGCCTTCCTGGGCTCCTTCTTCGTCTTCTTCGTGGCCTTTTTCTTCGCCTTTCTCGCGCTGCTCTCCTGGCCCGTCCGACTCCTCCTGCGCATCGGCCGAAATCGCGGGGGCCGGCGCGCAAGCGCCGCCATCCAAAAGGCGATCGTGATCGGATTCGACGGAATGGAACCTTCCCTCGTCGAGCGTTTCATCGACCGGGGCGTACTGCCCCATTTCGGCCGCCTGAAGCAGCACGGAACCTATCGCCCCCTGGAGAGCACGCTGCCCCCCCTTTCGCCGGTCGCATGGTCCACCTTTCAGACCGGGGTCGAGCCCGGCAAGCATTCGATCTTTGATTTCCTTCACCGAAACCCGAAGAATTACCTGGGCGAACTGTCCTCGGCCCGCATTCAGCCGGGCAAGAGGGCACTCCGGTTGGGCGGGTTCCGGCTGCCCCTGGAGAAGCCCACGCTTCGCGGGCTCCGGAAATCCCAACCCTTCTGGAGGCTCCTGGGCGACAACGGGATCCGCAGCCTGATCCTCCGCGTGCCCATCACCTTCCCACCGGAACCGTTCCGGGGGCTGAGCCTCTCGGCCATGTGTGTTCCGGACCTGCGCGGTACCCAGGGCACTTTCTCCTACTACACGACGCGCCCGCCGGATCCGCGTGGGAAGACGGGCGGCGAGGTAATCCCCCTCGAGGCGGTCAACGGACAGATCCGCACATGGATCACCGGCCCGGCCCATCCTTTCCGAAACCGGCAGACCGCCCTGAGGACCCCTCTCCGCCTGAGGCTCGCCGGGGAATCCATTCGTATCGAGGTGAACGGCACGGGCCTCCGCCTCAAGCCGAAGGAGTACAGCCCATGGGTTCCCGTGGCCTTCCGTGCCGGACCCGTCAAGATCCGCGGCATTGTCCGCTTCTACCTTCGATCGATCGAGCCCTTTCTCGACCTGTACATGACCCCGGTCAACGTCGACCCGGCCGATCCCTCCCTGCCCCTTTCCCACCCCAAGACCTTTTCGGTCTACCTGGCCAAGCGGTTCGGCCCCTATGCCACCCTGGGGCTCGCCGAGGACACATGGGCACTGAACGAGGGGGTCCTGGACGATCCGTCTTTTCTCGAGCAGTGCTACGACATCCACCGAGAACGGGAGGACATGTTCCGCGACGCGCTGGATCACCTTCGAAAGGGACTCCTCGTTTGCGTATTCGACATCACCGACCGCACCCAGCACATGTTCTGGCGCTACGAGGATGATCGCCACCCGGGGCGCCCCGCGGAGGTTCCCGAGCCGCTGCGGGACGTGTTTCAGAAGGTCTACCAACGAGCCGACAGGCTCGTGGGCGAGGTGCTGGAACGCATCGATTCGAACACCTTGCTGATTGTGATGTCGGATCACGGCTTCCGCTCCTTTCGCAGATGCTTCAACGTGAACACGTGGCTTCATCGGAACGGTTACCTCTCGTTGCATCCCGGACGGGAGCCCGGAGATTGGTTCCAGGGGGTCGACTGGTCCGGGACCGCGGCCTTTGCCGTGGGCCTCGCCGGGATCTACATCAACCAGAAAGGCAGGGAAAGGGACGGTATCGTGGCTCCGGGCGAGGAAACGGAGCGGATCAAGGCGGAACTCATCTCGAAGCTCAAGGGCCTTCGGGACCCGGAGACCGGGGAGGTGGCGATCCTGGATGTCGCGGACACGCGGACCGCCTACAAGGGGCCTTACAAGGAAAACGCCCAGGACTTGATCATCGGATACAACGAAGGGTATCGGACCGCTTGGGAATCGGCCACCGGCAGGGTGGGCTCCCAGGTGTTTTACAACAACGAGAAGAGGTGGAGCGGGGATCACTGCCTCGCCCCCGGCGGCGTGCCCGGTGTCTTCTTCTCCAACTTCCGGTTCGCGGACGACCACCCGCGGATCGTGGACCTTGCGCCCACGATCCTGGCCGCCTTCGGAGTGGATCCCCCGGAACACATGGACGGAAGGCCACTGGCCTTCCGGAAGGAATGATCCGGCCGCCTTCGACGGGCACGCAGCAGGAGCGGGCACGAGCGGAGGAAGGCGATCAGGAGCGGAGAAAGCCATGCCGAAGATCAAGATCGACGACGAACTGATGAACAAGATCAAACGCTGCGCGAAGCTCGCAGGCTATTCCTCGGCAGAGGAATTCATCCTCCACGCCCTGGAGAAGCAAATGGCCCAGTTGGACGACGGGGATTCCGAGGAGGAGGTCAAGAAGAAGCTCCGGGGGCTGGGCTACATATCCTGAGAGGGCGTTTCGCGACCGTGATACGGCTCCAGCAAATCCTGAACGGCATGTATGCACCCCTGTTCTCTCCCTTCAGCGGCGGAGATCCGGTCTGGCTCTTGTTGTGGCTCTCTTTGGCAACCGCCGTTCTGGTCCTCCTGGTATACAAGACCCTCTCTTCCCAGGAGGCGATCCGAAAGGCGAAAGAACGCGTCAAGGGTCACATCCTCGAGATCAGGCTGTTTCAGGACGATCCGGTCCTGATGGGAAGGGCGGTGCGTTCCGTCCTGGCGGCCAACCTGAGATACCTCGCCCTCAACGTGAAACCCTTCCTGATCGTCTTCCTTCCCGTATCCCTCCTGCTTGTCCAGATGGAGGCACGCCTGGGATACCGCCCGCTGCGGCCGAACGAATCGGTCCTTCTGCGGACGGTCTGGAAACCGGCGCAACCCGGGGGCCGGTACCCCGACCCGATCCTCCTGCCCGGGGACGGGCTGTCTCTGGAGAGTCCGCCTCTGCGCCTCGGCGACGGAAGGGAAATCGATTGGAGGCTGCGGGCGGACCGGATGGGCGCGGCGGGATTCGTCCTCACGTCGGCCGAGGGCTCCGTCGGTCTCCAGGTCGCGGTCTCGGAAAAGATCGTCCCGGTCTCTTTGCGCAACGTGCCGGCGGGCTCTCTGGAAATCCTCTGGCATCCTGCGGGACAGCCGCTTCCCCCGAACGGAAGTCTCATGGCCGCCGAGATCGTCTACCCCAGGAGGGACTTCCGGCTCCTGGGCCGCCGCATTCACTGGGTATGGCCGTACCTGGGGGCGAGCCTCCTCGCAGGGGTTCTCCTGAAGGGCTTGTTCCGCGTGCACTTCTGAGATCGTTTTTCAGGAGATCGTCAAGTTCCGGACCTGTTTTTTCGATCTGTTCAGAGAGAGCCCGGCGATCCGTCCGCCCTTCGGCAGAGGAAGAATCGGAAACAGCGGAAAGGCCGGCGGCGCGGCTCCCTTTGACAGCGCAGGAAGCGACTGATACCGTCCAACGGAAACCGAAGGCGGACGGACCGGCGAACGCGGCAGACGCCGAATTCAGGGAAGGGCGGACGTATGCAGGGGACGCCCCTTGGAAACGGGAAGCGTGAACCCAAAGAGGGCGACAGGAGCCTCCGGCGAGTGAACTGGTGGGGGATCTTCGGGCTGCTCTGCGGGATCGGCTCGGCGTACCTTTCCGTACGGATCCTCTTCGAGGCCATGACTCTGTTGGGCATGGGACCGTAAGGGCCTTTTTTCGTCCGGTCGTCCGTGCAAGCGGACTCCCGGGCCCCAAGAGCGCTATGTTACGAGAAAGAGCTCTTCTTTTCAGACGAATCAACATCATCCTCGACCTGTTGGTGACCTGCCTGTCCCTGGTCGCCGCCGTCTTCGTTTACAAACTCGCCTTCTCGCCCGGTTCGCCTTTTCTCGGCCTTCTCTACCGGTTCGTCCCGGCCCTCTACTTCGTGCTGCCCGTCTGGTACATCCTCCTGCGGATCAACGGGATGTACGAATCCCGCAGACTGGATACCTTGCCGGCCGTCGCCTGGATCGCCGTATGGTCTGTGGGAGAAGGCATCGCGCTCTTGATCCTGATCAGCTATTTCCTCCGCGTCACGGAAATCAGCCGTCTCTTCGTGGTGCTTTTCGGCTTCATCAATGTCTTCTTCCTCGTTCTCGTCCGGATCCTCCTCAAGGCGCTCCTCCAGAAAGTCCGCAGCAGGGGGTATAACTTCCGCAGAGTCCTGATTGTCGGAACCGGCCAGCGGGCCAGGAGCGTCGCCCGGAAGCTCAAGGCCCATCAGGAGTGGGGAATGGTCGTGATCGGCTTTCTCACGCCGGCGCCGGAGGAAGTCGGCGGGGAACTCGAAGAGGCCAAGATCATCGGCTCCGTGGAAGACCTGCGTACGATCATCTCCACAAGGCCGATCGACGAGGTGCACATCGCCCTGCCGCTGCTCAACCTGGATACCATCACGAGCCTGCTGGAGATCTGTGAGGAACAGGGGATCCGCACGCGGGTCATGCTGGACTTGTATTCCCCGACCATTTCCAAGGTTCACCTCGAGGATTTTCGCGGCACGCCCATGCTCACATTCACCGCCTCCCCCATGGAAACCTGGGAGATGGTCGTCAAGGAGACGGTCGACCGCGTGGGCTCCTTCGTGCTCCTCCTGCTCCTGCTGCCTCTCTTCCTGCTCCTGTCGCTCCTGGTCAAGGTCACCTCAAAGGGTCCGGTCTTCTTCGTTCAGGAACGCGTGGGCCTCCACAAACGAAGGTTCCGCATCTACAAGTTCCGGACGATGGTGCACAATGCGGAGGAGCTTCGGGAATCCCTGGAGTGCATGAACGAACTGTCCGGTCCGGTCTTCAAGATCAAGGATGACCCCCGCTGCACCTTCGTGGGAAGGTTCCTCCGGAAGACCAGCCTGGACGAACTCCCCCAGTTGATCAACGTGCTGAAGGGGGAGATGAGCTTCGTGGGGCCGCGGCCGCCCCTGCCCTCCGAGATCGTCAAGTACGAGCCGTGGCAGTACAGGCGGCTCAGCATGAAGCCGGGAATCAGCGGCTTGTGGCAAGTCAGCGGGAGGAACGAGCTCGATTTCGATCAGTGGATGAAGCTCGATCTTCAGTACATCGACTCCTGGTCCCTGAAGCTCGACTTCATCATTATCCTGCGGACCCTTCCGGCCGTACTGCTCGGTCGCGGCGCCTCCTAGCCAGACGGCGCCTTTCGAAGGGCCCTTTGCGGCGGCCCGCCCCTCAGGCAATTTCCTGAAAGAGCCTGCCCCATTTTGTATCCATCATCTGCCGGACGCGCTTCCTGCCCACGAACGGATACCAAATCCCGTCATAGTAGGTTCGTGACGCGAGGTAGGACCAGGGCACGATCGGGGTGCGCAGCAGGAGCTTCTCGAAGGGCTTGAGCAGCCCGTGATAGATCATTTTCTGGCCGCGGCTGGCGAAATTGTCCGTGCTTCGAAATCCCCAGTTCACCCTCGAGACATCCTCCCCGACGATTTCGATCTCACGGAAATCGCCGCAGCCCAGGCCCTTCTCGTGCGCGAGCCGGATGAAGTCCAGGGACAGCGGATCGAAGCCCATCATGTGCGCGGCGACCGCATCGATGGCCACCATGTCCCCGCTGGCCAGGATGAGGTCCTTCTCGTACGGGATCATGGCCCTCGGGCCGGCTCCGTCACCGACGAAGGTCCCGTCCATCACCGCGAAGAGGCCGGAGAAGATCTCCTTTTGAATGGACAGGAGGTCCACCAGCGTCTCGTGAATGGTTGCATGAGCCCAGTGCCGCTCGTGGTGCAGCAGCGCCCCGAATGCATTTTTCATCGCACCGGTCATGGTCGTGAAGACGTGCGTCTTGACGGTGGGCAGGTGCAGGATGTTCTCCCCCAGAAAACGCTTCGGGATGAAGATGCCGTCGGGAAAGACATCGTTGAGGGTGAGCATTTCTCCTTTCGGCTCATACCGGATCCATTCGCCCTTCTGGATCAGTTGCCGGAATTCGCTCAGCTTCTCGGGCTGAAGATGCACATTCTCCAGCCCGTACTTGCCGACCACAATCTGTTTCTGCTTGTTGTTGACCTCCCCGATCTTCCCGTCCACCACCACCGTTCGGTTGTGGCATCCGTACAGGTTCTCCTTGGGGACCCCGTCCTCCAGGAATCTCTGAATCACCCCCTCGAGCTGCCAAGGCGTCGTGGAACAGCCCGGGTAGAATATCTGCCAGGAAACATTGATCTTCAGGCAAACCTTCCTGCTCATGTCCAGGAACTTGTCGTACTCCGCCATCCGCATCAGCTTCTTGTAGTCCTCGACCACCGTCTCGGGGCGGGTCTTCAGGACCGCCACTTTCGCTCTGGCCATCGGGTCGGCTCCTCTTTCTCGCCAACGGCGGGGTTGCGTTGCGTCAAGCCCTCTGCACAGGGCCTGCCCGGCGCGGTTGTTTCAAATTCTCTCTGTTTGTGATACTAACGGAGTCTCAGGATAGCGGCGCCTCGGCCAAACGTCAATTCGAAGGCCTTCATCGAAAGGCAAGACAGGCTCTGCCATGGACATCGAGTGCCCGGGATGCAACAAGACCTACAAGGTCGAAATGCCGTCCGTCGCTCCCGAAGGCATCGAGATTCACTGCGAGAACTGCAAGCGGACCTTTCTGATCCGGCCCCACGGGGCCCGCACACCCGTGGAAGGCCCGAAGGAAAGGGCTTCCCCCCCCGGTCCGCACCCTGTCCCCGCTCCTCCGGAGCCGGCCGCTGCGCTCCCCGAGGAGACCTGCGCGGAGGAGCCCTTCGACCCTTCCCTGTTCCTGCAGCGTGACGAGATCCCCTATCGGATCGTGGAGGCCTTTGAGAAAAACGGTCGGAAGGCCGTCCTGCCTTCCTTCGGAGAGCCGGAGGAACTCTGGAGTTCCCCCGAGGCCTCCGTTCCGCTGGAACCGGAAGCACCCGATCTTCCCCTCGATGAGGGGCCGTTGGCCGATGTGGAGCCGTTGGCCGATTTCGGCTCGGACAGCTATTTCTCGAAGCCTTCCCCCCTGGGCAAGGACATCGTGGTGGGCAAGAAGCGATCCGGGCGCAGGTTGCGGCTCTGGGTGGGCGGGGGCCTCGGGGTGGCCCTGGTCGTCGGCCTGGCCCTTCTCGTCGGCAGGTACGCGAATCAAGCTTCCCTGCAGCGGTTGAAGGAAATCGGCCGAAGCGCGGTTTCTCTGCTCCACTGGAAGAAGCTCGAACACGGAAAAATACAGATCTCCGACCTGAACGGCTACTTTCAGGACCGAACGGGGAAGGACCCCCCCGTGTTCGTCATCGAGGGCAATATCACGAACCGGCACAAGAGCCCCTGCCACTCGGTGCAGGTGAAGGGAATTCTGTTCGATGAGAGGGGGAAACCTGCGACGGAGAAGGTGGCCTTCTGCGGCAACGTGCTCGCCGCCGAACAGATCAAGTCGTTGCCGCGAAAGAAGATCGAAGAAAGCCTGCAGAACGCCTACGGTTCAACACTGTCCAATTTCAACGTCGAGCCTGGAAGCACGGTTCCCTTCATGATCATCTTTTTCGACCCGCCCGCCAAGCTTTCCGAATTCAGCCTCGAGATCCACGGCTACACCCTTCAGGAGCCGGGCGGCGGGTAGACCGCCGTGCGAGTCCGCAAGATCCTGTCCGCCGGTTTCCGGGCAGGTCCCCGACAAGGCCCGCGGATTTCAGTCGGCCTTGGATTTCTTCTTGGAAGAAGAGGTCTCTTCCTCGATCTCTCTGCTCGAAGGCGTGATATCGATCTCGTCCGGTTCCCGCGTCGCCTTCTTGAAGTTCTTGATCCCCTTCCCGAGCGCGCCCCCGATCTCGGGAAGCTTTCCGGCACCGAAGAGCACAAGGATGATGAACAGAATGATGATGAGCTCCGTTGGCCCGACTCCGCCAAGCATTCTTCTCTCCCTTTCTTTCTATCCCCGTTGGGGAATCCGTAGGATTTCGTCCTGACTTCTATTCTATAAGGCGCCCCCCCGAATTGCAAAGCATTCAGCCGATTCCCTTTGCCCCCAGGGCCCGCGCCACGATCCTCTCGCCTTCGGGCTGGGCCAGACCCTTGACCCGGAACTTCTTGAGCACCGATCCCTGCCCTTTTTCGATCGAGACCCGGGATGCGGGAACATCCAGAAGCCGAGCCAGCTGTCGGCAGCAGCTTCGATTCGCCTCTCCCCGCTCCGGGACGGCTCGCACCTGGATCTCCAGAAACCCCTGCCTGCCCCATCCGAGAACCGCATCGGTCCTCGACCTCGGCTTCACGCGCACCCAGATTACAAAAGCGTCCTCATTGCCTCTCGTACCGGACGTACCCAAGGGTTCGGGCCTCCGAAGTGCGGCGCGGGGCCGCCCCGCGCCCTTCACAGGGAGAGTTCCTGGGATCTCCGGGTCGCCATTTCGACCGCTTTCAGAAAGGCGGCTCGGACCGCCCCTTCCTCGAGCGCTCTCAGGCCCGCCACCGTCGTGCCGCCGGGTGAGGCAATGATCTCCCGGAGAACGGCAAAGGGCTTGTCGAGTTCGGCGGCCATGGCGACACTGCCGCGCACGGTCTGCAAGGCCAGCAGCGACGCCACATCGCGCGACAGGCCCAGGTAGACACCCGCGTCGGTCAGGGCTTCCAAGAAGAGGAACACGTAGGCCGGGCCGCTTCCGCTCAGGCCCGTAACGATGTTCAGGTGTTCTTCCTTGCTGACCACAACCGTCTTTCCCACCGAGTCGAAGATCTCGCGGGCAACCCTCTTGGGCTCTTCCCCGACCCCGGAACAAACGTAGAGGCCCGTCGCGCTCTCGCCGACCAGGGCGGCCGCGTTCGGCATGGCTCGCACGACTCTCTGCGCCCTCCCGGAGCGTTCGCGTATCCAGCCCGTAGAGATCCCGGCGGCGATGCTGATGAGGAGCAGGTCGGCAGACAGGTGCGGCCCGATCTCGTCCATCACCTGGGACATTTCCTGGGGCTTGACGGCGAGGATGCACACATCCGCTTCCGCGACCACCGGTACGTTTTCCTCCCGAACCCGAATTCCGTAAGCCTCCCGCAACGCATCCCGTCGTTGCGCATCCGGCTCGCCCACATCGATCTGTGCGCGGTCGTAGGCTCCCGCATTCAGAAGGCCTCTCACCAGGGCCTCCGCCATCTTCCCGCCGCCGATGAATGACAAACGGACAGCCTTTTTCCTCTTCATGACTCCCTCCTCTCGCCGTTCAGGGTTGCCGCGGCCCGAAAAGCGCCGTTCCGATCCGCACCAGGGTCGCTCCTTCCTCCACAGCCACCTCGAAGTCGCCGGACATCCCCATGGACAGCTCCTTCAGTCCGACCCCGTCCGGAACCAGGGGTTGAACCCGGTCTCGCAGCCCTCGGAGGGCCGCAAAAAACGGCCTTGCCTTCTCCGGGTCCTCGAAGAAGGGCGGCAGGGTCATGAGCCCCACACAGCGAAGATTGCCGCAGTCCGCCACCGCCTCGATCAGGGGCAGGGTCTCGTCGGGAATCGCGCCGGACTTCGTCGCCTCCCCCGCCAGGTCCACCTGGATCATGACCTCGATCCTCTTGCCCTCCGCGTGGGCGCATCGCTGCAGCTCGTGCGCGATCCTCACGCGATCCACGGTCTCGATAACGTCAAAGAGACGCACCGCTTGCCTCGCCTTGTTGCCTTGCAGGTTCCCGATCATGTGCCACTCCACGGGCAGTTTGATCCTCTCCTGAAGCCTCCGGGCCTCCTGCACATAGTTCTCCCCCAGAACCCGTATGCCCGACTCGACCGCTTCCAGGACCGAATCGACCGGAACGCCCTTTACGGCAGCCAGAAGGCGGACCGCCGAAGGATCGCGTCGGGACCTTCGGGCCGCTGCCGCCACCCTCGCCCGGATGCCTTCCAGTCTCTCGCGGACCGTGCGCGCCATCCCCTCCCCCTCAGAGGATCCCGTACAGTCGGAACCATTCCCGGATTCTCTCCATCGGAAGCCCCACGACGTTCGTGTAGGACCCGTCGATCCGGCTGATGAAGCGGCCTCCCTCTCCCTGGATGGCGTATCCCCCGGCCTTGTCGAACGGCTCGCCGGACCGGATGTACGCTTCCATTTCCTCCGGATCGATCCTTCTCATCCAAACGCGGGTCCCGACCGCTTCCACAAGGCAGATTCCGCTTCCTCGATTCAGCAGACAGATCCCGGTGATGACCTCATGGAGCCGGCCCTGCAACTGCTGGAGCATCCGAGCCGCCTGCTCCGCATCGGCCGGCTTTCCCAGAACCGCCCCCTCGACCACCACAACCGTATCGCCTGCAAGCACCCAGCACCCGCCGCTTCCGCGCCCCAGGGCGTCCGCGACCGATTCCGCCTTCTTCTGCGACATCCTCATGACATAGGCGCGCGGGTCCTCCCCCTCATCGCGATCCTCCTCCACCCGGCTGGGTACGATCCGGAAGGAAGGAAGGATCTCTCCGAGGAGCCTTGCCCTGCGCGGGGAATCGGAGGCCAAGATCAGTTCGATTCCCCTGCCGGCGTCGTTCATGCGATACGCCTCGCCTCCTCGTACATACGATCAAACGGCTCCGCTCCTTCGGCTGCCAGCCGCCGTGTCTACCCGTCGGGGCCTCTCCCGAGGGAAAGGCCGGGTATTCAATACCAACAGCGGATAGCTCCCAGCTATATGACAAATGGGAAACGCCCTTGTCAATTCAGGGGGTTGCGTCTTGACCGGCGCCGATTCGGTGTGATAGCCTCAAAATGATTGGGCCGGTAAGGCGCGACGGGTCTCTTCTCCGGGTCCGACCAGGATGCACAGCTGTACAGTCAGATCGAAGAGCCGCGAGGCTTTCATTGACGTCACCTCAGAGGTGCAGAAAATCGTTGCCGCCTCTGGAATACAATGCGGATTCTGCGTCCTCCACGTTCCCCACACCACCGCGGCGGTCACCGTCAATGAGGGTGCCGACCCTTCGGTCCAAGCCGACATCCTTGCCTACCTCGCCGAGCGGGTTCCGCGACAGGAGCGATACCGGCACATGGAGGGCAACTCGGACGCCCACATCAAGAGTACGCTGGTCGGCATCTCGCAGGTTCTGCCCGTAGAGAACGGAAAGGTCGTACTGGGAACCTGGCAGTCGATCTTCTTCTGTGAGTTCGACGGTCCGAGGACAAGGCGCCTGAACGTTCAACTCGTCGGAGACGGCGCGCCCCCCCACCCTGCGGGCGGAAGGGACAGGAGACAGTCACCTTGACACGAAGAAAAACGGCCGGTGCGGACCCGGGAAGCGCCAAGCTGATCAAACGTTACGGGAACCGGAAGCTCTACGACACGCAGCTCAGCCGCTACGTCACGCTCGACGAGATCTCCCGGATGGTGCGAAGGGGAGAAGACCTTCGTGTCATCGACAACCGAACCCGGGAAGACCTGACCGCCGTCACGCTCACGCAGATCATGCTCGAGGAGCAGAAGAACAAGAACAACATCCTGCCCCTCTCCCTGTGTAAGAACCTGATCCAGGAGGGGGGGGATTGCCTCGCGGATTGGCTGCAGAAGGGCAGGGAATCCCTCAGCAGCATGCGGGCCGAAGCGGAGGAACACATCGCAAGGCTGATCGAAAAGGGCCACGGCACCCGGGAAGACGGCACCAGCCTTTTGAAGGACTGGCTCGCAAATCCGCAGAAGTCGCTTGACTTCATCCAGAGGAAGATCGACGAGCGAATCCGATACTTCTTCTCCCATCTGACCGGCCTGGACGAGTTAGAGAGGCAGATCCGGGAACTGGAGAGCCAGGTCGGCTGCCTGGAAGACAGGCTTTCGCGTTGCGACGAGCGCGCCACGTGACATCCTGCCTGTCCATCTTTCTCTCCTTGGAACCCCGAGCGCGCTGAGCCGGCCGCCGGCCGGCCCGTCGGTTCGTTTGCGCTTGACGCGCCCCCGTGGCCCTCGATTGACAAACGGGAACACCCTCTGCTAGGGATGTGCCTCTGCATTGACGGGCCCTCGATCGAGGTTTACCGGGTCATCCCCGAAAGGCGCTCGGAACCCGCCATGAAATGCCCCGGGATGCTGGACAAACGACTGCTGATCGTCTCGGGCAAGGGGGGCGTCGGGAAGAGTGTTGTGGCCTCTACCCTGGCCTGGATGGCTTCCCGTCGGGGAAAGCGTACGCTCCTCGTGGAATTGGATACTGTGCCGTCCGTTCCCAGGATGTTCGGAAGGCCCCCGGCGCAGGCGTACCGGGAGACGGAACTCGCAGAGAACCTCTTTGGTTTCTACCTGGAGGGGAAGTCCGGGCTGGAGGAGTACCTGCATCTGGTCCTGAAGAGCGGGGCCTTCGTTCGGAGGATCGTGCGGTCGCCCATCTACCAGTATTTTGTCAACGTAGCGCCCGGCCTCAAAGAATTGATGGCGGTCGGCAAACTCTGGGATCTCGAGCAGAAACGGTTCCCCGGATCGGAACGGCCCTGCTATGATCTCATCGTCGTGGACACGCCCGCCACGGGTCACGCGGTTGCCTACCTCCAGATGCCCATGGCGGCCGCGGAGACGGCCAAGGGATTTGTCAAGCGGGAGGCGGAGAAGGTAGCCGACCTTCTCCGGGATCCTGGCAGGACCTCGTTTCATATCGTTACGACGCCGGCCGAGATGCCCGTGAACGAGGCCCTGGACCTTCATGAAAGGGCCCGCTCCAGGCTTCGCCTGCCGACCGGATGCCTCTTCGTCAACCAGGTCTACCCCCCGTTCTTCCGGAACCAGGAATGGGAGAGTTACCGCCGCTGGCTGCGCCAGCTCGGGCAGCCCCTCGGGACGGTCTCGCCGACGGGGGGCCCGCGTCCTTGGGCGGGGAGGGAGAGGGCCGTTCTTTCGTGCGCCGAGTCCTGGAGAAGGACAAGGGCCCTGCAGGAAGGCCACATGGAAAGGCTGCGGGACGCGTTCAGGGGGGAGACGGTCCTGCTGCCTTTCGTCGCCCTTCCGGAGGCCTCCCTCGAGATGATCCGGCTGCTCGCACGCTCGATCGAAGAGCCGAAGGAAACGATGAAAGGGGGGGAAAGTGCCGGACCTGGACCTTGAAGGGCTTCTCCGGGACAAGCGGATCATCGTCTGTTGCGGAAGCGGCGGGGTCGGCAAGACCACGGTGGCCGCCGCGTTGGGAGTGCAGGCGGCCCTGCTGGGCAAGCGCGCGCTCGCCCTCACGGTGGATCCGGCAAGACGGCTCGCGGACTCCCTCGGCCTGGCCGAACTGGGGAACCGCGAGACCCGCGTGCCGGAAGAAAGCTTCCTTCGCTGCGGAAAGAGGCCGACCGGCAGCCTCCACGCCATGATGCTGGACACGAAGCGCACCTTCGACGAACTGATCGAGCGGTACGCGCCGAACGAGGAGGCGGCACGAAACATCCTGGGCAACCGGTTTTATCAGCATCTCTCTTCCGCCATGACGGGCTCGCACGAATACCTGGCCATGGAAAAGCTCTACCAGATCCATCTCGAAGGCCGGTACGACCTGGTCGTCCTGGACACGCCCCCCACCAAACACGCCCTGGACTTCCTGGAGGCACCGGGCCGTGTGCGCGCCTTCTTCGACCGAAGCATCAGCCAGTGGTTTCTCAAGCCCTATCTGACCATGGGCCGGCTGAGCCTGAACCTGTTCAACCGGACCGCGGGCACGATCCTAAGGCTGGTCGAGCGGTTCACCGGAGCGGAGTTCCTGCACGATGTCTCGGAGTTTGTGACCGGGCTTGCCGACTCGTTCGATATCTTCCGAAGCCGGGCCGAGGAAGTCATGCATGTCCTGCGTGGGGAACAGACCGCTTTTCTCCTCCTGACCTCCACGGATCGGGGCGCCCTGGAGGAAGCGGCGTACTTTCTCGAGCGGATCCGGGAGGCATCCCTACCCTTCGCCGGGATCATAGTCAACCGTTTCCACGCCCCTCCCGTCTCCGAAGGGCCCGCCGATCCGGAGGGTGTGAGGGATTCGGCCCACCCCGACCACGCGTCCCTGGCTGCAGGGGTCTCCTATCTGCACGAAACCAGGGGACTCCCTCTCCCGGTGGCCGGACAGCTCATGGAGAACTTCGACCGCTGCCGCAGGCTCGGCGAGCGGGACAGCAACGCCCTGGAGGACTTTGCCCGAAGATCGTCCGGGAAAACCCCGATCATGAAGATCCCGGCCATGGACGAGGACATCTTCGACATCGAGGGGCTGCTCAAGGTCAACGCACACCTCTTTCCGGATCGCCAGCCCTCGGCGTCTTGAACAGAAGCCCCCCTTGTGGTATTGGCTTGTTTGCCGCCGGGACCGCGAAGAGGGAAGGCCCCGGTTCTGCGTTTTGCACCGTCTTTCGGAACGGCAATCTGAGGAGCCTTCAACCCATGGCGTGGGTGACGATTTTGTTCTGCAACTTCTGCACCGGCATCCTCAGTATCATCCTTGCGCGCAAGAAGGCTCGTGACCCTCTCCGGTGGTTCCTGGTCACCCTGCCCCTGGGCGTGTTCGCCCTGTTCGTCCTTCTGGCCCTTCCCGCAACCGCAAGGCCGAGCGGAGACGCGCCCGAGTGAGGAATCGACCCTCCTCCTATGCCTCCGGCATCCAGGCGTCCAGGTCGCGGAGAGCCCGGTCGACAAGGGCCCTGCGCCTGTCCTTCCGGGACAGGCGCGCGTTCTCGTCCGGCAGGGGTGGGAAGACCCCGAAATTCACGTGCATGGGCTGAAACGTTTCCGGATCCGCATGGACGATGTAGCGGATCAGGGCACCCAGGCTCGTGGTCGGCGGGGGCAGGCAAAGCGGCTCGCCCTTGGACCATCGGGCGGCATTCCTCCCCACGATGAGCCCGGTGGCGGCGGACTCGATGTACCCCTCCACACCGGTGATCTGGCCGGCAAAGAAGATTCTCGGGTCTTTCTTGAGCTGGAGGGTGGGCAGGAGCAGCCGCGGCGCGTTCAGGAAGGCATTGCGGTGCACGCTTCCGAGCCGGAAGAAATGGGCGTTCTCCAGGCCGGGAATCATTCGAAACACCCGTATCTGTTCGGAATGAGTCATCTTGGTTTGAAAACCCACCATGTTGAGCAGGCTTCCCGCGGCATTGTCGCGCCGAAGCTGGACGACTGCGTAAGGCCTTCTTCCCGTCCTCGGGTCGATCAGGCCCACAGGCTTCATCGGCCCGCGGGAAAGGGTCTCCCGGCCACGGGCCGCAAGGTCCTCGACCGGCATGCACCCTTCGAAGGGCGGAATCGCCTCAAACTCTCTTGGGGAAACCTTCTCCGCGTTCAGGAGCTCGCTCACGAACCGATCATAGGTCTGCCGGTCCATGGGGCAGTTCACGTAGTCCGGTCCCCCCTTGTCGTAACGGGATGCCCAGAAGACCTTCCCGGAGTCGATCGAGTCGGCCCCCACCACCGGGGCGATGGCATCGTAGAAATACAGGGAATCAGAACCCGTCAGGTCCTGGAGCGCTTTGGCCATGGCCTCGGAGGGGAGAGGTCCGGTGCAGATCAGCACCGTCTGCGGAGGGGGAGGAATGCTCGTGGCCTCCTGCCGGAGAACGCGGACGCCCGCTCCCTCGATCCGGCGCGTGATCTCCCGGGAGAACGCCTCGCGGTCCACCGCCAGCGCCGAACCGGCGGGAAGAGCGGTCGCACCGGCCGCCGCCATGATCACGGAATCCAGACGGCGCATCTCCTCTTTCAGGAGTCCTGCGGCGGTTTCAAGAGACCGGGAGCGCAAGGAGTTCGAGCAGACCAGTTCCGCGAGAAACACGGACCGGTGGGCCGGAGAGAACCTCTCGGGTTTCATCTCGACGAGCATCACCGGCACGCCGGACCTTCGGGCCTGCCATGCCGCCTCGGCGCCGGCAAGCCCTCCGCCGATGATCAGGATTTCTCCTGGAGGCATGGTTCGCGTTCCGCGAAGTCCGTCGCGGGCTTCGCGGGAACCCTCCGACGGCCCGAGCATTGCTTGCTGCCGCAGTAAAGAACGGGATTCCCCGTCTTGTCCGGCCGGCTGAGCAGATACGGAGCGCCGCACGCTTCGCAGGCCATCGGCACCGGTTGGTTGGGCACCGAGTTCTTGCACTCCGGATACCGATCGCAGCAGTAGAACAGGCGTCCGTTTCGGCCGGCCCTTTCGACGAATTCCCCTTCGCCGCAGCGGTCACACGGAACGCCCACCCGGTACGGCTTCGCCTCCTTGCAGCGCGGATAGTTCGAGCAGGCCCAAAAGCGGTTTCCGGACCGTGCCCGTTTCACGACGAGCTTTCCGCCGCACTTTTCACAGGGCTGCTGCTCCTGCCCGTCCGCATCCGCCTCCGCCGTGGCGCCGCCCGCTCGCTCCAGCGGGCGGGTGTAGCGGCATTCGGGATACCCGGTGCAGGCCAGGAAAGGGCCATACCTGCCGTGCTTGATCTGAATCGGCCGATCGCATTGGGGGCAGCGTTGATCCTCGAGGGTCTCTTCCTTGCGGACCCGGATCTTGCCGTTTTCGTCCCGTTCGAAGGACTTTGCGTTCTTGCACTTCGGAAACCCGGAGCAGGCCAGGAAAGACCCGGTGGCGCTGAACCGGATGACCATGGGCTTGCCGCACTGCTCACACCGGATCTCCGTGGGCGTGCCCTCTTTCTTCACATCGAGCATGTCGCTCCTGGCACGCGCCAGGTCCTTCTCGAAGGCCGCATAGAAGGCCTCGATCACCTTCAGCCAGTCCTTCCGCCCCAGCTCGATCTCGTCCAGAGAGGATTCCATGTTCGCGGTGAACTCTACGTTGAGTATGTCCGGAAAGGCCTCCACGAGCAGCCGGTTTACCAACTCTCCCAGTTCCGAAGGCACCAGCCTGCGGTCCACGACCTCTACGTATTGCCGGTCACGGATATTGCTGAGAATGGCCGCGTAGGTCGACGGACGCCCGATGCCTTTTTCCTCCAGCGCCTTGATCAGGCTGCTTTCCGTGTACCGGGGGGGCGGCTGGGTGAAGTGCTGCTCCAGTTGAATCTCCTTCTTGTTGAGCACCTCTCCCTCGTTGAGCTCGGGCAGGACAGCCTCCTCCGTCTTTCCCTTCCCCTCGGCTTCGGGCGTCTCCTCGTAGAGCCTTCTGTACCCGTCGAACCGGACCACCGACCCGGTGGCGCGAAACAGGCAGTCTCCGGCCTCGATGTCGATCCGGGTCTGGTCGAGCTCGGCGGGCTTCATCTGGCACGCCACGAAACGCCTCCAGATCAACTCGTAGAGCTTGTACTGCTCCGCTGTGAGGAAGGCCTTGAGCTGCGAGGGTTCCCGATCGACAGAGGTCGGCCGGATCGCCTCGTGGGCGTCCTGCACCCCCTTCTTCTTGGATGGGTAGACCCGGGCAGTCCCGGGAAGATAAGCGGATCCGAAGGCACGGTCGATGTAGGAACGGGCCTGCTGGATCGCCTCCTGGGAGATCCGGGTGGAATCGGTCCGCATGTAAGTAATGAGGCCTTCGGGCCCCTCGGCCCCGAGAGGGACCCCCTCATAAAGCTTTTGCGCGATATTCATCGTGCGTTTCGGTGCGAACCGATGGACGCGGGACGCCTCCTGCTGCAGGGTGCTTGTAATGAAGGGAGGCGGCGGATTGCGCTTTGCGCTCTTCTTCTCGATGCTTCGGATTCGGAACGTTTCGGCGTCGAGGCCTCTCTTGATCTCCGATGCCTTCTCCCCGTTCGGCACGTGGGCCTTCTTGCCCTTGATCATGTGCAGGGCGGCGCTGAAGGGCGGAGGCCGGCTTCCTTCCAACAGGGCGTGGACGGTCCAATACTCCTTCGATTCGAAGCGCCGTATTTCCTCCTCGCGTTCGCAGATCAGTCGCACCGCCACGGACTGGACCCTCCCGGCGCTCAAGCCCCTTCGAACCTTCTTCCAGAGCAGCGGACTGATCAAATAGCCCACAAGGCGGTCCAGGATCCTTCGCGCCTGCTGGGCATCATACTTGTTCCGGTCCAACAGGATCGGATTCTGCAGGGCATTCTGCACCGCCCGCTTGGTGATTTCGTGAAACAGCACCCGAAGGGTCGTCTTGTCCTTGGCCACTTCATCCGCCACGTGCCACGCGATCGCCTCCCCTTCGCGATCCGGATCCGGGGCCAAATAGACGGCGTCCACCTTCTCCGTGGCCGACTTCAGCTCCTTGATGACCTTCCACTTTCCCGAAATGACGCTGTAGGTGGGCTTGAACCCGTTTTCGATATCCACCCCCAGCTCCCTCGGAGGCAGATCCTTGATGTGCCCGACCGTGGCAACGACGGAAAAAGAGGGGTCGACGTAGCGCGACAAGGTCCTCGCCTTCGCAGGAGACTCCACAACCAGGAGCGATTTTCTCATTGAGATTCCTTCTGAGGGACCTTTCAGCGACCCAGCGGCTTCGTTTTCAAACCGCAACGGGTGGCGAGTCGCAAAAGCCCTCGCAACAAGGGAAATGGGGTGCCCCCTGCGCAAGGCGATCCGGATTCCACATGCGTCCGGCGCCAGGTCGCTCTCCCCGGGGGGTGAGGGAACTACGCCCCCTCCCTCGAACGGAGGTACCGGCCTCCCGGCATTCTTGTCACTTTTCCAAGAAGTTCGAGTTCTGTCAATAGCGTAGCGATCCTTTCCGAAGGCCATCCCGTGCGCTCGATGAGCACATCGACCGAGGTCCCCTCATCGCTCAGGTTCCCCAGGAGCGTTTCTCGCTCTCCTTCCCGAGGCTCGCGCGCCGCGCGATCCCGACAAGGGGTGCGGAGCGGATCGTTACCGGATCCCTTCGCATCCGCCGGGACCGTCCCCTGTCCGGAGCCGAGAAACTCCTCGAGGATGTCTTCGACCCGTTCCACGAGCTTTGCCCCGTTCCGGATCAGTTGATGCGTCCCCCGGCTGAGCGGCGACCGGATGTCCCCGGGAACCGCGAATACCTCCCTGCCCTGCTCGAGGGCGGTGCGGACTGTGATCATGGTGCCGCTGCGCTCGGCCGCCTCGACAACAAGCACGCCGAGACACATTCCGCTTATGATGCGATTCCTCCGTGGAAAGTTCTTTGCCAGCGCCTGCGTGCCCGGAAGGAATTCGCTCAGGAGGACGCCCCGCTCGAGGATTCGCTCGAACAGCTGTCGGTTTCCCTTGGGATAGATCACGTCCACGCCCGTCCCGAGAACGGCCACCGTCGTCCCGCCGCGATCCAGAGCGGCCCAGTGAGCCGCAGCGTCCACACCCTTTGCCATGCCGCTGACGATGCTGAAACCGTAATCCACCAGCGAGCGGGCAAGCCTGCCGCATACGGCAATCCCGTACGCGCTCGCCCCTCGAGAGCCGATGACGGCAACGGCCTTGCCGTCCCGGGCCGGGATCCGCCCGCGGGCGAAGAGCACCGCGGGAGGGTCCGGGATCTCCCGAAGATTCGGCGGGTAGTCGGGGTCTTCGAACGAAAGCAGACGCAAGCCGGCCTCCTCCGGAGGGCCGGGCGTCTCCGGCGCGAACATATCGTCCCGCTCGGACAGGAGATGATGCAGCACGGCCGGATCGAGGCCCGGAATCTCGCGCAGCCTCCCGCGGGAGGCCGCGAGGATCGACTCCGGCGTCCCGAAGGCCTGGAAGAGGGCCTTTGTCGGAAAGCGGTTGCAGGCGAGGGCGGCTCTTGCGAGCTTGAAACGGGCGACCCGGGGATTCAACGAACGTGCTCTTCGGACGCTTCTATTCGGTCCGGGCCAGGACACGGTATCCGGCGGACAACGGGCCCTGACAGTTCGTCACCATGGCGGTGGAGGTCCCCCTTTCCGCATGAATCACCACCAGGACGGCCATTCTCGTATCGGGCAGGGTCAGGCTTCCCATTCCGGAGGGGTTCTTCACTTTCCTGACCGGTTCGAGCACCCAGAAGGTGTCTCCCACCTCGACGCCCGCCTCGATGCCCCTGTCGATGAAGACTACGTCGTATTCGGCCAGCAAGTCATCCGTCGTGAGCCCGGCCACGATGCAGCCTTCGATTTCCGTCTTGGCGGGGTTCGAAAGGATCTCCTTGGGAGGGGGTCCGCCCCTGCGGACGAGGTCGCCCGCCTCGACGGCATCCTGCGAGGCGACGATGATGCCGCGGGCCACCCCGTCCTGCGGATGCCCCACGGCCATGGCATATCCCATGATTCCGTACAGGGTGCCCATGTTCTCGGCCGTTTGCGGATGCCGGATCTTGCGGAGCGCCCTGAGAATCTGATAGGGGCCCTCGTAGGCCGCATCCGCCGGATCCGGAAGCTCAAGGAAAACCTCGTCCCCCTGGGAAAGCAGGATCTTCTCGTCCCGGGCGGCGAGCACCTTTCCCGCCTCACCGGCGGCATCCCCGGTCAGGAGCGCCGTGTCGGCGATCCGCCTCGAGATGTAGAGCGTCGAGACCGAGGGGACGGCGGACGGAGCGGGTTGCACCTCGGGAGGCGCTGCGGCCCCCGGCAAGGATGCCACATCCGCAAGATACCGGTCCGCGATCGATGCGAGATAGATCGGGTCGCCCGGATAGATCCAGTGGGGGTTCAAAATATGCTGGTTGTAACTCCAAACGACGGGCCACAGGAAAGGATCCGCATAGAATCGGCTTGTAATATCCCAGAGCGTGTCGCCCTGGCGGACGATATAGTAGGCGCCCGTTTCCGGGAGGGCCTCCTTCGCCGTCACCCTGTCCAGCGCCAGGATCCCGAACAGGCAAAGGGCGAGAATCGATGCGGAAGCGAGCGATACGAGCATCCTTCTACTCTTTGGGTTCATTTTCGTGCACCCCTTTCTTGTTCCCGATGGATTGGGTTGCGCGCTTCGAGGATGAGCCCTTCCTACTCGTTCGGCAAAAACAGGTCAATTCTGAACAGAATTCCTCACGAAGCAAATCAAGCCGAAGCGTCTAGAAACCGGAATTCACTCCCCTTGTAGCCGGGCCCGCCCCCAGGGCGCAAGTATGCAAAATATGTGCCCATTTCGACATTTCCCAGTCTCCCATTCCGATCACCTTGCTGCACACCCGCCCCTGCGGATCCAAAACATACGTTTCCGGAAAGCGAAATGTCCCGAACTGCCTGGCAAGGGATCCACCCGGGTCCAGGTAGACGGGAATCGCCGCGCCCCAGGAGCGGAGAAAGTCCCCGATCTTCTCGGGAGGCTCGTTGTCCACGCACACGGCAAGAAGCGCGTATGCGTTCTTGTCGAGCCCATCGACGAACCGCATCAGCCCCGGCAGTTCCACAAGGCAGGGCGGGCACCAGGTGGCCCAAAAATGAAGAAAGACCAGCTTGCCTCGAAGCCCCTCGAGCGAGACGGCTCCCCCCTTCAGGTCCGCGAGAACGAAATCGGGCGCCTTCTGGCCGACCTGAACGGGTCGGCCGCATTGCAGCAGGAGGAAGGCGGCCAGGACACACCCCGCCCCGCTCGTCGTCCCGAGCCTCCCGTGCGCGGTCCGCGCCGGACCGCGTCTCGGGCGCGCAGCCCTCGGGCCTTCCCCGCCGCAGGCGGCTCGGTCCATCGTTCCCCGCACAAGCGTCCCTTTCACGCCACTCGGATCTTCATTGCATTCGGCCCGAGAATCGGTTATGAATGCACCTGTTAGAAACCCGCGGCCACGACCCGAAGGGAGGCCTCGCATTGACCGTCGCGAGATGGATGTCCGGCAACGTGATCACCATCAATCAGGCCGACCCCGTCTCGCTCGCCTTCGAACTGCTGCTGACGAACGATATCCGGCACCTTCCCGTCCTTTCCCGCAACAGGCTTGTCGGCATACTCACCGACCGCGACATGCACGAGGCCTTGATTCCCTCCGACCCGGCGAACGCCCAGAGAAGCATGTATCAGACAGTGAAAAATATCAAGGCAAGGGACATCATGACGCCGAACCCGATTACCATCGGGCCCGAAGCACCCTTGGAGCGGGCCGCGCGCCTCTTTCTCGACAGAAAGATCGACTGCCTGCCGGTGAAGGATGCAAAGGGCAGGCTCGTCGGCATCCTGACGTCGACCGACATCCTGAAGGCGTTCCTGGAACTGAGAGGGATGCTGGGAGGAATACGGAAAATCGACATCCTCATGGACGGCAAGGAGACCGACGATGTCCTGCTCGTTCTTCGCACCCAGCAGGTGTCGGTCGTCAGCATCGGAATCACGCCCTCGGAGGACCTGAAAGGGACCGTCTTTTCCTTCCGCGTCAAGGATGCGAACCTGGAAAGACTCCGATCGATCCTGCGCAAGAAGGGCTACTCGGTCCTGCCTGAAGACTGACCCGGATGCAAAGCGCACAGGGAGTTCGCGACAGGCAAGCGAGCCTTGACAGCAACTTCTTTTTTCATGTAACTGACCCGGCAGGCTGACGATCAGGAGAGCAATGGAAGGAGGGGAGGCGAGCCATGGAAGGAGGGATCAGGCCCATGGAGTTTCCGAAGTGCCGGAAGTGCAATCAAGGCGTCCTTGTCCCCCTGTCCGATTTCGGGCAGGATGGTGCGCCGATCCTCTACAAGGCCTGGGTGTGTACGGATCCCGAGTGTGGATTTCACATCCGAATAGACCGGGGAGAAATCAGCATCGGAAGGTCGATCCGGCCTTCCACGCGCTAGCGAGTCCTCGCCTCGACCCCTCAAGCCTGCGGGGAGGAAGGCGATCCGAGGGGGGGGGTGGCCCACGGGTGATTCAGGTGGACGACGACCGGGCATGACCCATTTCCCAGCTCCCCTTGCCCTGAATGTACGTTTCGAACGAGCACCGAGAAAAGTTGTGGAGGGAGTGGTCCCATGCCGGGGACGAAAACCTATTTCCTGACGACCGCGATCGACTATGTGAACAACCTGCCACACATCGGAACGGCCTATGAGAAGATCTGTGCCGACGTGCTCGCCCGGTTCAAGCGCCTGGAGGGGAATCCCGTGTTCTTCCTCATGGGCAACGACGAGCACAGCATCAATGTGAAGCGGGAGGCACAGGCGAGGGGGCTGGAGCCGCATGCCTACTGCGACCGGATGGCGGATCAGTTCCGGGACATCTGGAAGAGGCTCGAGATCTCCCACGACGCCTTCATTCGCACCACGGAAGAGAGGCACATCCGGGCGGTGAGCAGGCTTTTTGAGCGGATCTACGACAACGGAGACATCTACCCATCCAAATACACCGGCCTCTACTGTGAATCCTGCGAGACCTTCTATCGGGAGAAGGACCTTGCCGAGGGGAAATGCCCCCATCACGGAACCGAGCCGAAATGGATCGAAGAGGACAACTACTTCTTCGCCCTTTCCCGCTACACGGAGCGGGTGACGAAGATCATCGAGGAAGGAAGGCTTCTCGTTCTGCCCGAGGTCCGGAAGAACGAAATCCTGAACGTCCTGCGAGGCGGGCTGGAGGACATCAGCATTTCACGCTCCTCCTTCGACTGGGGGATCCCCCTGCCGATCCATCCCCACCATGTGATCTATGTGTGGTTCGACGCGCTGATCAACTACATCTCCGCCGTCGGCTTCGGCTGGGACGAAGACCTTTTCGGTCAGTTCTGGCCCGCCGACATGCATGTGATCGGCAAGGACATCACCCGGTTTCACTGCATCATTTGGCCCGCCATGCTTCTGTCCGCCGGTCTCGATGTGCCGCGCATGGTCTTTGCCCATGGCTTCGTGTTCCTGAAGGGCGAGAAGATGAGCAAGACCCTGGGCAACGTCGTCACCCCCATGGACATCATCGACGTGTACGGCCCCGACGCGCTGCGGTACTATCTGCTTCGAGACAGCAGCTTCGGCAATGACGGCAACTTCACGTGGGAGAACTTCCTGGAGCGGTACAACGGGGAGCTTGCCAACGATTTCGGCAACCTCCTCCAGCGAGTCCTCACCATGATCCGACGCTACCGCTCGGGAACGATCGCAGCCGGCCACACGCTCGAACCGGAAGACGAGGCGCTCCGGAAGGACTGCCTGGCCCTTTTCCCGGATGTCCGGGGCTTCCTGGATCCCGCCAGGGGAGACATTGACTTTCACCTTGCCCTGGCCCGAATATGGGAAACGGTCCGCCGCACCAACCAGTATATTGATCGTACAGCTCCCTGGAACCTCCACAAGAACGGCTCCGATGAGCGGCTGGACACGGTGCTTTTCTGCGCCGCCGAGTCGCTGCGGATCATCGGAACGGTTCTCTTTCCCTTTCTGCCCAATGCCGCAAGGGGGCTGTTCGAACAGCTGGGTCTGTCGGAACGCCCGGACAAGGTCCCCCTCGGCGCAGCCACTGCGTGGGGGCGGATCCCGCCGGGAACGAAGGTGAGCAAGCCCACGCCTCTGTTCCCGCGGATCGTGGCCGAGACGGAAGCATCCGAGGCAACCGGCGCTCCGAAACCGGACGCCGGGTCGGAGGCGAAGACCGACAGGACGGTCACCATCGACGAATTCGACAGGCTGGATCTCCGAGCCGCCAGGGTTCTCGATGCGGAGCGTGTCGAGGGCACAGACAGGCTTCTGAAGCTCACCGTGGATGTCGGCGAGACCCGGACGCTCGTGGCCTCCATCGGCAGGGCCTTTTCCCCCGAGGAAATCCGGGGGCGGATCGTGGTGGTGGTCGCCAATCTGAAGCCCGTGCGGATCCACGGGATCTTGTCGGAAGGCATGCTTCTGGCTGCCGGCACAGACAACGATCTTGCCCTGGTGACCCTGTCCGGGGAGGCGGCTCCCGGCGAGAAGATTCGCTGACCGCACGTGGGGCGGAAAAACGGATCGGGCCCTTCCGGAAACAGGGCTTGTGCGGAACCCATTCCCCTCTTGCGGAGGACAACATGAGAACGACGCGTGCATTTCTGCCAGGGTGTGCGTGGGCCGCCCTCATCTTCTTCCTCTCGAGCCTTCTGGCTCCGGAGGAGGCCTTGAGTTTCGACACCGATGCCCTGAAGACGGCCGGGATTGTCTCGGGCATCACGCTCGGAGTTGCGCTGATCATCGTGCTTGTGGTGGGAACCGTGCGCGATGCAAAGAAAGACAAGCGCGATGAACCGGAAGAGGAGGATGTCTGGTCCGGGAGCCCGGTGCTCAAGACCCTGGGCTTCAGGCACTGGGAGCATCCCCTCTTCGCGCCGTCCCCTCAGCCGGAAGAAGCGCCCGGCACGTTCTGCAGCCCCACGCGATCCCCCTTGCGAACCGCATGCCGGGCGGCAAATCCTGCCGGAACCTCGATCACGTACTTGGACGGAGAGTGCGGCGCATACCGTGGACAGGGCTCCATCGGGCAGGGCGGGACGCTTTCGAACAGGTCCACCACGACGCCCTGTTCGGAAAGGAACAAGATATCCAGGGAGAGGTAGGTGTTCTTCATCCAGAATGCGGGCTTGCCGGGCTGCTCGAAGATGAAGAGCATGCCCCGGTTCTCCGGCAGCCGGCTCCGAAACATCAACCCCCGGTTCCGTTCCCGCTCGCTTGCGGCAACCTCGAGAAGGACCCGCTTGGGCCCGCGGGCGGTCGAGAAGACGGCCGAGGCCTCCCCGCCCGAGCAGCCGAACAGAAGCATCCAGACCAGAAGACAGTCCACACGGCGCAAGGGCGCGCCAGAAAACGGCCGAAAACCCCGAACCGCGAGGCTCTGCACCCGGTCTAACCGCATCGAACCCCCGAAAAGAAGAACGCTTGCATTTCCGTATGCACCTTATCTATAATTGCACATCAAATCTCTTTCAAAATAGAGGCGTTTCAAGTAATAGGCGATAAACTTCTCAAACAATTTCGGCCTACGTCTTCTCTGCCATGTGGAAAAAGTACCTCTGGATCAAGAATCTTGTTTTCTTGTGCTTATCTGCCTACCTCCTATCGAAGATAGGCAATACGCTCTTGCTGGCCAGTCTGCCCTCCCCGGAACCCGCCCTGAACCAACGCGCCGGTGACGGCCTGGTCGAGCGCAGGGCGCCCGGCAAGAAATCCATGCGCCTGTACGCAGCCATTTCCAAGAGGAACGTCTTCAACAGCGCCCACACGGAAGACGCGGAAGGCGGCAAGGCCGATCAGGCCATGAAAAGCACCGCCCCGCTGAAGAAAACGGACCTAAATGTCGAGCTGATCGGCACGGTGGTGGGCGCCCCCGAGCAGTCGTTCGCCATTATAGAGGATCGCCAGAGCCGCACACAAGAACTCTACCAGATCGACGACATGGTCCAGGATCAGGCCCGGGTTGTGTCCATCGCCCGCTGCAAGGTCGTCGTACTCAGGGGCGACTCGCAGGAGATCATCGAGTGCCTCCAGCCGGATGACAAGGGGCAGAAACGGGGCTCCCCTGTCCTCTATTCCGGGACAACCGAACGAGAGGGGGGCTTTGCGGTGAAGCAGACCTCCGACAACGAATATGTGGTCGACGAGTCGGAGGTCCAGAATGCGCTTGCCAACATCAACCAATTGTTGACCCAGATCCGTGTGGTCCCGAACTTCCAGGACGGAAAGGCGGACGGGTTCAAGGTGTTTGCCATCAAACCGGAAAGCATCTTTGCCAAGGTGGGCCTGCAAAACGGCGACGTGATCCGGAAGGTGAACAACAACGACATCACCTCGCCGGAGAAGGCCTTTCAGTTGTTCCAGGAGCTTCGAAACGAGAAGGACTTCACGGTTGAAATCTCCCGGAGAGGACAGACGCAGTCCTTGAGTTACGAGATCCGATAGCGGAAACCCCTCGAGCGCAGGGAGCCCCTGATGAGCAGAGTGAGCCTCAGAATAAGCTTTTCCCTTCTCCTGTTGACACTGATCCTGGGTTCGTTGGCAGGGCCGTCCCTCCTGCACTCCCAGGAGCAGGCGGATCCGGGCTCCGGTGAGGCCATGATCACCATGGACTTTCAGGATGTGGATTTGACGGTTCTCATCAAGTTCATCAGCGAGCTGACCGGCAAGAACTTCATCCTCGACGAGAAGGCCAAGGGAAAGAAGGTGACGGTGATTTCCCCGACGAAAATCACCAAGGAAGAGGCGTACAGGGTCTTCGAATCGATCCTCGAGATCAAGGAACTGGCCACCGTCCCCTCGGGAAGGGTCATCAAGATCGTGCCGGCCAAGGACGCGATGGAGAAGAGCCTGAAGACAGTGGTGGGACAGGAAAGGGCCCCGGACAGCGACACGCTGATCACCCGGCTTGTGGCGCTCGATTACGTGGACCCGAACGAAATGGTGAAGATTCTCAAGCCCCTGATGTCCCGGGACAGCAAGCTCGACGCGTACGCGCCCACCAACACCCTGATTATGACCGAATCTGCGTCGAACATTGCAAGGCTTCTGCGCATCATCAAGCAACTGGACATCCGGGCGGATCAAATGGAAATGGACGTGCTTTCCCTCGAGTACGCATCCGCAGAGGTTATGGCCCGCCAGCTCCAGGAGATCCTGCAGACCCTCACGGCCTCCACGTCGTCGGGGGGGGCCCCGGCAGCCTCGGGAATGATCCGGCGCCCCCTGAGGCAAACCGCGGCACCGGCTGCCGGCGTGACCGGTGCGGGGTTCACCGGCAAGATCATCGCAGACGAGCGAACCAATTCCCTGATCATCCTGGCCTCGGAAACGCAGCTCGACCAGATCCGGGAGCTCGTCCACAAGCTCGACTATGACACGCCAAGGGCTTACGGCAACATCAATGTCTACTACCTCGAATATGCTAACGCCGAAGATATCTCGACGGTGCTGACGGACCTGGTCTCCGGCGCAAGCGCCCTGGGTCGAAACGGCGCGGGCGCAAAGGCCGGCTCCCCCCCCGTGGCGGGGCCCGCACGAACGCTTACCTCCTTCGAGGGCGAGGTCAGCATCACGGCCGATCCGGCTACCAACGCGCTCATCATCGTCGCGACTCCGCGGGATTACCTCACGCTGAAGAACGTAATCGGGAAGCTCGACATCCGAAGAAAGCAGGTCTACGTGGAGGCTGTCATCATGGAGATCCAGCCGCAGTTCCTGCATGACTTCGGGGTCGAGTACCGCGGCGCCATCGCCCTCGAGAGCGGAGACAACGTGGACAAGGTGCTCCTGGGAGGCACGAACTTCGGCCAGGGAGCGAACAGTCTCATCTCGAGCGCGACGGCGCTGAGCTCGGGGACCTTGCCGACCGGCGCGACCAACGCGGATTCGGGGCTTTTCCCCCTGGATCTCGGCAACACGGCCGGACTCACCCTGGGCGGCATCTTCGATCGCGTCAAGGTGGGTGAGGATGAGAACGGCAACCCCATCTATCTCCCCGCCAACGTCCTCGTCCTGCACGCCCTGGAGCAGACATCCAAGGCCAACCTCCTTTCGACCCCGCACCTGATCGCCATGGACAACGAAGAGGCGGAGATCATCGTCGGCAGGAACGTGCCGTTCGTCACCTCCACGAGCCAGACCACGGTAAGCACCGTCCAGCAGGTGCAGCGGGAGAGCGTGGGGATCACGCTCCGTTTCACGCCCCAGATCACCGAGGGGGACTATATCCAGCTCGAGCTCTACCAGGAGATCTCGGCCCTCATCGAAAGCCCGGTCGGCCAGGATCCCAACCGCGTGGGGCCCACCACCTCGGAGCGGAAATCGACGAACACCGTCCTCGTCCGGGACGGGCAGACGATCATCGTGGGCGGCCTGATGGAGGACCGCATCCGGACCAGCGAGAGCAAGGTGCCCTGGCTGGGCGACATTCCCGGGCTCGGCTGGTTGTTCCGTTACCAGAACGATGCCGTGGAAAAACAAAACCTCCTGATCTTCCTGACGCCCACGATCATCCGGGAAGACCAGGACGTGCAGAGGCTCTACGAAGAGAAGAAGTCGAAAATGATCGAGTACAAGGACCGGCACAACCTTCCGGTCGAATACATGGACGTTCGTCCTTTCGAGAAGAGAGCCCCTCTGCCGGGGACCGAAAGGCCCGAGACCGAGCTTGGTCAGCCGGAATCAAGAGCCCCTGAAAACGTCCCCGAAGGGGACATACAGGTGGAGGAGGCACCTCCCCCGCCCCCGGCCCCCCCGGGCGAGGCGAGCCTGGGAGAGGAGACGCCCGAACCGGAGTACGAAGTCACGATCAAGGGGGCCGAACGACTGGATTCACCGGCCCTTCCCGATCTTCCGGAATGAGTGAGAGCAGGACAAGAGGGCCGCGATGACCTGTGATCCACGAGCGCTCGGACAGATCCTGCTGGAGACCACCTCGCTCAACGAGGAGTCGCTCGAAAACGCCCTGGCCATCCAGCGGGAGCGGGGGGGCAGGATCGGGGAGATTCTGATCAACCAGAGGCTGGTCACCGAGGAGGAGGTCTTCCAGGCCCTGGGCCGGCAGCTCAGTATTCCCTACTGGCCCGAGATCCCCGACGTGGGCCTCGACCTGGAAATGCTCCGCAGCGTCCCGATCAACTTCTGCAAGAGACACACCTTGCTTCCCCTGAAGAGCGAGGGCGAAATCGTCCAGGTGGCGGTCGCGGACCCGCTGAACCTCGCCCCCATGGACGACCTCCAACTCCTGCTCAAACACCCTGTGCAGCCGGTCCTGGCAAGGCCCTCCACCGTGCTCCATGCGATCAACCGTTCCTACGATCTGATCTCGGAGACGACGGAAAAGATGGTCGAGGATCTGCACGAAGAGGAGCTGGATCTTCTCGCCACGGACCTCGAGGAGCCCAAGGACCTTCTGGATGCCTCGGACGAAGCGCCGATCATCCGGCTCGTCAACTCCATCCTTTACAACTCGGTCAAGCAGAGGGCCAGCGACATCCACATCGAGCCCTTTGAGAAGGAACTCGTGGTCCGTTTCCGCATCGACGGCGTCCTCTACGACATGGTGCGCCCGCCCAAGCGGTTTCAGTCGAGCGTGGCCTCCCGCATCAAGATCATGGCAGGCCTGAACATCGCCGAGAAGCGCCTGCCCCAGGACGGCCGCATCCGGATCAAGATCGGAGGGAAGGATGTCGATATCCGGGTTTCCGTCATCCCGACGGCGCACGGCGAGCGGATCGTCATGCGCCTTCTGGACCGGACGCAGGTCCTTCTGAGGCTGGAGGAAATCGGTTTGGCCGGCCGAAAGCTCCAGCAGATCCGAAAACTGATCCGCATGTCGTACGGGATCCTGCTCGAGACCGGGCCCACGGGATCCGGGAAGACCACGACCCTCTACGCGGCCCTGAGCGAGATCAACACGCCGGACAAGAACATCATCACGGTCGAAGACCCGATCGAATATCAGTTGAAGGGGGTCGGACAGATCCAGGTGAACCCGAAGATCGATCTCACGTTCGCGCGGGGCCTCCGCGCCATCCTCCGCCAGGACCCGGACGTGATCATGGTGGGCGAGATTCGGGACCTGGAAACCGCAGAGATCGCGATCCAGGCCTCCCTGACAGGACATCTCGTGCTGAGCACGCTTCACACGAACGATGCGCCCACCGCGGTCACGCGCCTAGTGGACATGGGAATCGAGCCCTTCCTGGTCTCCTCGTCGCTGACCGGCGTGGTGGCGCAGCGGCTCGTACGCGTCCTCTGCCCCCGCTGCAAGGAGCCGTACGTGCCCACCGACGAAGAACTCGAGGGACTCCAGGTCAGCCGCTACCAGATACCGAACGGCCACTTCTATCGCCGCAAGGGCTGCCAGAAATGTTCCGACACGGGATACCTGGGAAGAACCGGCATTTACGAACTCCTGATCGTGGACGATGAGATCCAGAACCTCATCCTCAAGGGGGCCGATGCCAATTCGATCCGCAAGGCGGCGATTGCCAAAGGCATGACCACCTTGCGGCAGGACGGGGCCGAGAAGGTCCTGGCGGGCATGACGACGGTACAGGAAGTGGCGCGGGTGAGCCAGGACATCATCGTGTAGCGCGCCGGATCCGACGGAGGCAAGCCTTGGCCGTTTTCGAATACAAAGGGGTGACAGCCGGCGGCAAATCGGTGGGCGGCATCATCGATGCCGACAGCCCCCGGCTCGCCCGGCAGAAGCTTCGCGCCGACGGGGTTTTCCCCACCGAGGTCGTCGAAGAGAAGGAGCACAAGACCAGCCTGTCCCGGAACATCTCCCTGCGGGATCTTCTGCAGAGGATCGGCACCCGGGACATTTCCGTGATGACCCGGCAGCTTGCCACGCTCCTCAGGGCGGGCCTTCCCCTTGTCTCCAGCCTGAACGCCCTGGCGGATCAGGTGGAGAACCCGAAGCTCAAGAAGACCCTCACCCAGGTCCGCGAAAGCGTGAACGAAGGGAGCTCGCTCGCGGCCGCCATGGAAGAGTTCCCCAGGGTGTTTCCCGACCTCTACGTCAACATGATCCGGGCCGGCGAGGCGAGCGGCGCCCTGGAACTGGTCCTGTTCCGGCTCGCCGAGTACCTGGAAGGGCAGGTGCGCATTCGGAACCGGATTCGCGGCGCCCTGATCTACCCGGCCGTGATGACGGTCGTGGGCCTTGTCGTGCTCGGCGTCCTGTTCACCTTCGTGGTCCCGCGATTCGTGGCGATCTTTCAGGAACTGGAGCAGGCGCTTCCCCTTCCCACCGTTGTCCTGATCGGCATTTCGGACTTCGTGCGCGCCTACTGGTACGTGCTCCTCCTTCTCCTGGGCGCGGCCGGCTACGGCCTCGCGCGATACAGGCAGACAACGAAAGGGCGGGAGTTCTTCGACCGGCTGGTCCTGAAGATTCCGATCTTCGGCCGGCTGATCATGCTCGGCGTGGTCATCCGATTCACGCGTACGCTGAGCACCCTGCTGAGCAGCGGCGTGCCCCTGCTGAAGGCGATGGATATCATGACGGCCGTGGTCAACCAGTCCGTATTCGCCCGTGCGATCGCCTCGGCCCGCGAGTCGGTCACGGAAGGCGCGTCCCTGTCCCAGCCGCTGAAGCAGAGCGGGATTTTTCCGCCCATCGTGATCCACATGATTGCAAGCGGAGAGCAGAGCGGAGAACTGGAAAACATGCTGGCCAAGGTGGCGGAGATCTACGAGGAAGAAGCCGACACCCTGGCCTCCACCATGATGAGCCTGCTGGAGCCGGTCCTGATCCTCGGCATGGCCCTGGTCGTTGCCTTCATCGTCATATCGATTCTCCTGCCCCTCTTGGAGATCAACCAGATCGTGCGATAGCGCCCGCAGCAACCTCGTTCTCTTCCCAAAAGGAGAGTTTTCATGAAACAACTGCTGATGAACCGGAAAGGCATCACCCTGATCGAAATGATGGTGGTCATCGTGATCCTCGGGATCCTGGCGACCGTAATTTTCACCCGCGTGAGCGATCGTCCCGAGCAGGCCAGGAGAACCAAGGCGCAGGTCGAGATCCGCGAACTCCAGACGTCCCTCGAGCTGTTCAAGCTGGACAACGGCTTCTATCCGGCGACCGAGCAGGGCCTGGAGGCCCTGGTTTCGCAACCCACCTCCGGAAAGATCCCGAGGAACTACCCGGAGTCCGGCTACCTGGACAAGCTTCCGGCAGACCCGTGGGGAAATCCGTACGTTTACATCAGCCCGGGGATGCACGGCGAGTATGATCTGGAAAGTTACGGGGCGGACGGGGAAGACGGCGGCGAGGGGAAGAACAAGGACGTGGAGAGTTGGAACATGGAATGAGGAGTCCGCAACGCACCGGAGAGAGGGTTCCCGTCCGAAGGGGGTCCGCCCAGGGGCTGACGCTCATCGAGCTGGGCATCGTCATGCTGCTCATGGCGCTGCTCGCATCCTTCTCCGTCCCGCGGCTCTTCATGATCACCGAGATCAACCTGCGGACCACCGCACGCCGCCTCGCGGAAACCCTCAAGCTCGCTTCGGCCATGGCGACCAACACATCCAGGCCCTATGTCGTCCAGTATGACATGGACAAGGGGCGGTACTGTACCACGGCCGCCCGGTTCGATTCCGTATCCGGGACCTGGGTCGCTCAGTTCACCGACGAATCGATCGAGGTGGTCGACGCGGACGCCCTTTCCAAGGAGAAGTGTTTCACCCTCAAGGACGGCGTCTTTTTCCGGGAGATCGAGCCCCTCCGGGGCATCGAAGCGAAGCAGGAGAAGGGCAGACTTTCGCACTGGTACTCTCCCCGCGGCGTCACCGACCCGATGATGATTCGACTGGGGGACAAACAGGGGCGGTTTTACACGCTGATCGTGAGCCGATACGGAGGGGATGTCGAGGTGCGCGAGGGGAAGTGGGAATACAAGGAGTACTACGAGGACCTCTTCCAATGAGGCAGCCTCTCCCGCCGAGATCCCCGCCCCGGACGGGGCCGTGGAAGAGCCCCTTCGGCCGAGGCCCGTCTCCGGGGTTCACGCTGCTTGAGGTCATGGTGGCCGTGGCCGTCCTGGGCATCGCGATGACCACGATCCACTTCGGACAGGCCCAGTCTCTGCGCGCCCAGGCCCGGACCCAGAACGTGACCCTCGCAACGATGAAGGCCATGGAGAAGATGGACGAAGTGATCACCGTCGGCCGCTTCGAGCTTCCGGCGGTCGGAGAGAGCGAAGAGGGCGTGTTCGATCCCCCTTACGATTTCCTCCACTGGACTCTCAGGGTGGAAGAGAACGCCATCCTCCCCGAGATCATAAAGGATGTGCACCTGGCCGTGTCCTGGGACAGCGAGCCCGAGCGGGGCTCCCGTTTCTCCCGTGACCGGAAAACAGGAGGCAGCAGCGTAGAAGTATGCCTGTACCTCGCGGTCCTGTGAGGCTCCCGGGCAATCGGGGCCTCACGCTGCTGGAAATCATGATCGGTCTGACGATCACCGCGATCATCGCGTCCGTGGTCTACGGGAGCCTTCGGACGGCCGGCAGTTCCCTGCAGACGCTCTCGGTCCGTAATCAGCTCTACCGGTCCGCCCATGCCCTTCTGGAGGAAATGGGAAGGGAACTCGCCTGCGCCTACCTTTCTCGAAATCAGCCTCCTTCGAACGGAAGGGCAAGGACCCACTTCTGGGTCGAGGACAGGGAGGTATACGATATGCCTCAGGATCGGCTGTCGTTCACCACGTACGGACATGCCTTTTCCATCGCAGGGACCGGCGAGAGCGATCAGAGCGAGATCTGCTACGAGGCCCGCTACAGCGAGAAACGCCAGGAACTGATCCTGCTGAAGCGGGAAGACGTGACGATCGACGACGTTTCGTGCAGGGACGAACCCCTCGAGGACTGGGAGGAGCGTTACGAAGAGCCCCCGACGCCCGTGGCGGCCGGCATCCATCCCGAGAAGGGCACAGGCTACCGGCTGGTGGGCTTTCAGCTGGAGTGCTTTGCGAACCTGGCCGACGAGGAGGCCGCCGTGGAGTGGGACTCGGAGAAGAATCGCAGCCTTCCCAGCCGGATGGTCGTCACGATCACGTACCAGGACGGCGCTGAAAACCTCTACCCCTTCTCCAAGGAGGTAATCTTCCGCCTGAAGGATTCGAGCCTCATTCAGCAGGGCGGAGGTCCTCCGGCCGGGGGCGCCGGAACCGCCGGCGGTCCCGGTACGGGCGGAATGATCCCCCGAGAATTGGACAGTCTTCTGGGCGAGGGGGGCCGTGAAATACCTGGAATCCAGTGATCCGGAGGAGAAGCGCATGGGCTGTTTGACGCTATTCGCCCGCGGGGTCCGCTCCAGGCTTTCCGGCCAGGAAGGCATCGCCCTGCTGCTGGTCCTCGTTGTCATCACCATCCTGGCCGCGCTCGTGGTCTCTTTCACCGAAACCACGCAGAAACACCTTCAGGTCACACAGTACTCGAAGAACCGGCTTCAGGCCTACTGGGCCGCCCAGTCCGGCGTCCAGGCGGCCGTCGCCCTGCTGAGGGGGGCTGCTCTGGGCCAGCAGCAGGTACTCGGTACGGCGACGGCGGGGGCCGACGGCGCTACCAGCCCCTGGCACTACGAATCGGACGCATACCAGCAGTTCGTACCCTTGCTTCTGGCCAACATCTTCTGCGAGTCGAGCATGCTCGAGCCGGCCCTGCTCCTCACGGAGACGGGCTCCGCGGCAGCGGACATGGGCCTGAGCCGTATTCCCTCCGCAGCGCCGATCCTGGATGAAAACCGGAAGATCAGCCTTTTCACGCTCATCGGAAACCTCGGGACCGCCCAGGAGGCGACCCACCCGGCGACCTTCCGGCATCTCGCCTACCTGCTTCAGGACTTGCTCAAGGAGTCGGATTTCGCCACGGCCGAAGAGAGGCGGGACGCCGGAATGTCCCTGGATCAGGAGACCAAGATCGGAATCGATCAGGCCATGGTTCTCGCCGGCTACCTGGTTGACTGGACGGATTCGGAGAACAACAAGAGCCCGCCCGAGTTCAACCCGGACAACGCCGAACAGGGCTGCCCGGCCGACGATCTGCCTTACGAGGCCAAGAACGGCCTGCTGGATTCGATCGACGAAATCGGCCTGGTCTGCGGCTTCCGGCAACTGCCCCGCCCCGTGATCGAGCGGCTGACCCGCCACTTGACCGCCTACAATCTCAAAACCAATATCAATACCGCCACCCTTGCCGTCCTTCATGCCCTGTGCGCCGCCTTTTTCGACAACCCGGGGGAAACCGATTCCGCGAAGATCTATCAGACCCTGCACTTCGATGCGGACGAGGAAAGGGTCGAAATCATCGCAAGTGCCGGCGACTACACAAAATACCTCGGCCCGGAGGTCTCGGACGCCCGGCTCATCACGTACCTGCAGGAGAATACCGGCTTGACGTCGAACATCTTCCGGGTGGGCATCTACGGCCTGGTGTTGAACACCGAGACAGGAACCGAACTTGCACGATCCAGGATCCAGATGGACCTGGCCCGAGGGACGGGGGGGGACGTTCAGTTCGATGTTCTCTATTATCGGGAGGACTGAGGGCGAACCGGCGGCTCCGTCCGGCCGCTTGACGAGCCTGCAATATTGCGGCTGGCTCATCGGGCACGAGTCCTCAAGCACGTAGCGGCTTGCCCCGGAATCTGCGGGCATGGTAAAAGAGGGCGACGCACGGTTTCCCGGTCAGGCTTCCGAAGAGCCGACGGGCCCTCCTGGCAAAGCGGCGGGACACAACCTGCAGGGGAAAGAAGACCCATGGCACAGACCGTCATCGGCCTGGACATCGGCGCCACATCGATCAAGATGACGCGGCTCGAGGCCAGCCTGTTCCGTTTCGAATTCCTGGATTTCTCCGAGCACCCTCTCCCCATGAATGTGGACCTGCCTTGGGAGCAACTCGTCTCGAACGTGCTTCAGGTTCTGTTCTCCGACCGGGGAATGAAGGCGGACAGGCTGGTGGCCTCCCTTCCGGGACAGAACGTTTCCGCACGCGTCCTGACCCTGCCATTCACCGAGCGCAAGAGGATCGACCAGACCCTGCCGTTCGAGATCGAAGGCCTGATTCCGCAGCCCCTGGAGGACGTCCTGCTGGACTATGAAGTTCTGGAAAAGACCCCGGAAGGCTCCAAGGTCCTGGTACTCGTCACGGAGAAACGCATTCTGGAATCCTATCTGGGACTTCTCAAGGAAGCGGGCATCGACCCGAACGTGATCCTTCCCTCCTCGGTTGCCCTGGCCAATCTGTGGAAGGAAATCTCCACGTCCGACCACGAGCCCTTTGCGCTCGTGGACTTCGGGGAAACCGAAACCTCCCTCTGCATCGTTCACGAAGGAGGCTTTCGGTACGGCAGGGCCTGGGCCCTGGGATCCAGGGTTCTCACGCAGGCGATCCAGGACGGCCTCGAGCTTTCCCCCCCGCTGGCCAGGGACAAGAAGGAAAAAGAGGCCAACCTCCACCCGGCACCCACACCGGGGGGGGATTCGGAACAGGAGTGGATCGCGACTCTGCTCCGCAAGGCGCTGGTTCCCCTGGTCGGCGGTGTGAGGCAGAGCCTCCTGAGCGTATCGAAATCCCTGGACCTGACGGTCCGCAAGATCTATCTCTGCGGGAAGGGCAGTCGCCTGCGGGGACTCGACCGGCTCCTGGCGGAGGAGCTTCAGGTCGCGGTCGAGCCCATCGCTCTCCGAGGTCCCGTGGGCAGCCTCCTGGAGACGCAAGGACAGGATCCGGCCGCAGCAGCGACGAGCCTGGGTCTGGCGTACCATACGGTCCGCGAGATGGCCGCCAGCCGGCTCAACCTCCGTACCGGCCAGTACACGTACGTCTCCGAGCGCGCGGAACTCAAGAGGCAGGCCTTCTCCCTGGGCGTCATGGCCGGCATTCTGCTCCTTTTGGCCCTTGCCTACTTCGGCCTCCAGTACCGGTTCCGAAGCCAGGAATACCGAAGGCTCAGCCGAACCCTGGACGAGGCGGCCCTGGAGATCTTCCCGGAGTTCCGCAACCTGCCGGCCGGGGCACAGCGGACCTCCGCCATCACCTCGCGGCTCGATCAGGAAAGGCGGGAGAGGAATCTCTTCGCACCCCTTTCCGCGGACAGCCTTTCGGTCCTGGACATCCTGCTCGAAATCACCAACGCCGTACCCCAGGAAGTCAAGATCGACGTCCGGGAACTGGTCGTGGAGGGGGGCAAGGTGCGGATCGAGGCCGAGACCGACTCCTACAATGCGGCCGAGCAAATCAAACAGAACCTTCTCTCCTCGGGGATGTTCGCGAAGGCCGACATTCCGGAGGCCAAGGACAGCCTGGACCAGGCCTCGGTCAAGTTCAAGATGATGCTCGAACTCAACGAAAGGTTCCTGTGAGGAGGCGCGTGATGGCGCTGAAGATGAATCTTTCGCAGCGGGAAAGGCGAGTGCTGGTCGGCATGGGGGCCTTTCTTCTGGTCCTGCTGGTTTACCTCGGTGTGGATTCCGTGTTGCAGAGGTACGACAAGCTCGCCGACCAGATCGCAGCCACGCGAATGGAGGCCGAGAAACTCTCCCGTCTGCGGGAGCAGTACATGGAAGCCCACAAGGAACTGGCCGATATCAAGACAAAGCTGGATGAGATGGAGAAGGGTTTCTCCATTCTTTCGTTCATCGAGGACTTGGCCAACAAGGAAAAGATCCGGGAGAAGATCGGATCCGTGAAACCGAAGCAGATTCCCTTGAACGACAGTTACGACGAAAACATTGTCGAGCTCAACATGGACAACGTCACCCTTTCTGCGTTGGTCGATTTTATCTACAAGATCGAAAATTCGGGCCATCTCCTGAAGGTCAAGCGACTGCGGATCAAGACACGCTACGATAACCGTGACCTGCTCAATGTCACCCTTCAGGTAACCACCTACAAGAGGAAAACGTAGGATCCGATGCGGACCTTGCTCAACAAGTACGGACGATATGTCGGTTACGCCCTGTTCACGGTGCTGATGACCCTCTATTTCTCGGTTCTGACCTTTCCCTACGACGCCCTCAAGGACCGGTATCTGGCTCGGCAGATCCAGGGATTGCCCTTCCGGATCTCGATCGAGAGCATCCGGGCCACGCCGTTGCTGTGGATCCGCGCGTCGGGGATCGACGTAACCCAGGCGGGCAATCCGGAGGTTTCGGTCCTCAAGCTGCGCGAGGCCAGGCTGCGACTCTCTTTGCTTCGCTCCCTGATCGGAAGGCCGGCGGTTCGCATCCACGCCCCCCTTTTCGGGGGGGAGATCCGCGGGAGGGCGGGAAAGGCCAGGGAAGAGGTGGCTGTCTCGCTGCAATGGCAGGACATTGCGATGGCGCAACTTCCGGTCCAAAACCGGCTTCCCGGGGCCGAATTGAAGGGGCGGCTGAACGGCGAGATGGACCTGACCCTGCGCATCCAGGGGGACAGCCTGCTTCCCGGCGACGGCATGCTCAAGGCGAGCCTGGCGGAAGGCGCGGTCCGGAATCTCCAAGTGATGGGGATCGCCCTGCCCGCTCTGGAGGACATGCAAGGCCAGGGGGAGGTCAACCTGGGACAGAACCGGGCAACCGTGGAAGCCTTGACCTTGCATGCGGACCAGCTCACCTTTTCCCTGGAGGGCAGGATGGACATGGCCAAGCGCCTGACAAGCAGTCCCCTGCATCTCAAGGGAAAGGTCAAGCTGTCCGGACCTCTGGCGAGCCAGTACCAGCCCATGCTGGCGGGCTTCCTGCGCAAGCAGGACGCAGAGGGGTTTTATGTCTTCTCCATTCGCGGGACCCTGGGATCCCCTCGGCTGTCCCTGTAGGGCCGCGTCCGACCCGCCTATCGCGCGTAAGCCGTCAGGACCGGGCTGAGCCTCACAAGATGCAGGAGGTGCGAAAGGGACGCGGAGGCGCCCGCGAGCACCCTGCCCTTCCCCGAGGACTCCGAAGCAAGGCCCCATCTTGAAAGAAAACCGCCCAGGAGGGAGGCCCGGAACCCGATCTCGGGAAAGCCGGTCTGCCGGAGGTAGCGCACGAGGGTCGCCTTCGTGAAATAGTACTGATGCCCCTTGTGGATCAAGCCGTACGAGAAACGCGGCATGGAGTTGGGCAGAATCCTGCGGGCGAAGAAATTGAAATGCGGTACGATGATCACCAGAAGCCCACCGGGCCTCAGAAGCTCCCGAAATTCCCTGAGTGTATGCATCGGGTTTGCGACGTGTTCCAGGGTGTGCCGGGCAACCACGACGTCGAAGGCCCGCTCCCCCACGTGGCTGCGAAGCGCCCCGATGGATGAGAAGACAGGCAGTCCCCTGTGCCCGCTCGCATAGGCGACCGCGGCCTCGTTCGTCTCGACCCCGCAAACCTCGAATCCGGCGCGCTTCGCCTCGTCCAGAAGGCCTCCGATCCCGCAGCCGAAATCCAGGAGCCGCTTGCCGTCGAAGCCGGTTTCTTTTCCGATCCGCCGGATCTCCGCGCCCAGCACCCGTTCGTTCTTTCGATCGTAGCTCTCCAGGATGCCCGGCGTGTTCTTCTGGAAGGCGAGCCCCCCTTCACAGACCCGTTCGAGCTCATAGAGGAGACTGTGCGCATCTCTCATGTCGAAGTCAAAGACCAGTCCGCAGGACCTGCACTCTGCGAGCCGTATGGAAGGGTCCTTCCGGATGATGCTCGCCTCGGTTACCTCCTCCCCGCAGAGGTTGCAGCGGTTCTTCTCCAATTCCCTCTGCGGAAGGACAACGATCTCGAAGGACTTCTCGTCCCATCGGGTCTCCGGCGTGGGGCCGACGGCCAGCCAGAGCAGGTACGCGTCCGTGCCCGCACTGTAGGGCACGAGCAGATAGGCGTCGTGCCGGAACGATCCCATCGGCTGCAGCCGGACCTCGACCGGCTTGAAGTACGGATAAGGCGTCAGGGGCACGCGCGCCGGGGAGGTGACATCGAACCACACGAAGAGGGGCTGCGCCTGCGCCGTTCGATTCTCGATCTCCAGGGTTACGTGCAGGATCTCGCCCCTGTGAACCTCCCGGGATGCGCAACGGCAGCCGAGGATCGCCACCGGCGGTGTCTTCTCTGGATTCACGTTTCCCCCCCGTCACGGGCAGGTGCTTTCCGGCTCCCTCATCCCCTAGGCGATGGGGATCGGGAATTCGAGCACAAAGCGGGTTCCCTTTGGCTTGTTGTCCCGGACCCGGATGTAGCCGTTGTGATCGGCAACGATCGTTTTCACGATCGCCAGCCCGAGCCCGGTGCCGCCCTTCTTCGTCGAGGTGTAAGGCTCGAAGATTCTCTCCCGCATCTCCCTGGAAATTCCGGCTCCCTCGTCGACCACCTCCAGCACGCCGATTCGGAGGAAGGGATCGAAGCGTGTCAGAAGCAGGATCGGTCCCCGGTGATCGGTCGCATCCAGGGCATTGTCCAGCAGGTTGATCAGGACCCTGCGGATCTGGTCCGGATCCAGCAGGAGCCGGGGCAGGTTCGCGTCCTGTTCGAATCGGAACGGAACCGAACGGTGCGCCTGCTGGTAGAAGGCGATCACTTCATGAACGATCCGGTTCAAGTCGGAGAAGACGGGATTGGCCGCGGGCATACGCGCAAACTGGGAGAATTCGCTTACCAGGTTTTTCATTTCCTCCACCTGGCGGATGATCGTGTTGGTGCATTCCTCGAAGACCTTCCCGTCCTGACCGAATCGACCCGCGTACCGTTTCTGGAGACGCTGGGCGGAAAGCTGAATGGGGGTCAACGGGTTCTTGATCTCGTGCGCGATCCTTCGCGCCACCTCGCGCCACGCCGCCGCGCGCTGCGCACGGATCAGCTCCGAGTGGTCTTCGAAGACCATGACCACGCCCATCCAATCGCCCTCCTCATCCTCGAGCACGCTGCCCCGCACGAGAAAATTCTTGTACTCCTGCTGGAGGAGGATACGAATCTGCCTTGCCAGGTTTCGCGCCCGCCCCTGATTCATCTCCTCGATCAGCTCGCGGACCGGCTGCATGGCCTCGCCTGCAAAAAGCTCCCCATAGGGTTTCCCGAGGACCGAGGAGGCGCGAATTCCGAACTGCCTCTCCATGAATCGGTTCAGGGTCTGGATCCTGCCTTCACGGTCCAGGGACATCACACCGGCGCCGATGTTCCGCAGGAGGATCTCCATGTACCTCCGTCTCTGCTCCAGTTCGACGTTGCTTTGGTGGAGGCGTCCCTGGGTCTCTTCGATCTGCAGACCCTTCTCCTTCAGGTCCATGATCATCTGGTTGAAGGAATCCACCAGGATCCCCATCTCGTCGTCCGAAGCGGTCTCGATGCGGTACGTCAGGTTGCCCGCCGCCACCTCCCGGATCCCCTGTGCCAGGTGCTGAATGGGCGTCGTAATCCCTTTCGCCAGAAAGAACCCGAACCAGGTTGCAGAAAACAGGATCAGCAGGGTGACCAGGATCAGGGCCATGAAGATGACCGACTTGAAGGGCATTTCATAGAGCATCATCTGTTTGTGCCGCTCGAGGGATTGCGAGATCTGCGCCATCTTTTCGATCAGACTCTGCTGAACACGCCTCTGCACCACCAGGGCTCCCTGCCCTTCCCCCTCCTCCGGGTAGCCGATCGGCACGATGGCCTCGATCAACTCGCCTGCACCGCTTTCCCGGATGCGCGTCACCTCCTGCCCACCCCGCACCTTCTCGATCTCGCTCTGTTCCGGTACGAGCGGCCCCGGCAAGGCCGGATCCACGGACGGCTCGACCAGCATCGTCCGGTCGGGGGCCACCAGGTAGACCGCATCCAGCCGGTACGCCACCTGTTCCAGCCGGAGAAGCCCCTTCAGGCTGTCCCTTTCCCCCTGCCGGAGAACACCCTCCCGATGCAGGGCCTGCTTGATCTGCTTTGCGAAAAAGAGCGTGTCCTCGGCCTGGCTCTTGTAATAGGTTCTTGCAACGGCCAGGGACCCCTCCAGCGCACGCTCCACCTGGACGTGAACCCACATCTCGATGCTTCGGGAGATGAAGGACCATGCCACATAAAAGAGGATCCCGGTCGGGACAAGCGATAGCAGCACAAAGGCCGCCACGAGCTTGTTCCGCAATTGAGCGCCCAGGATCCGCTGCCTCCGCTCGAAAACCAGTTTGACCACATTCCGGAGGACCAGAAAGATCAGCAGCAGGATCAGGATGATGTTGATGTTGATGATCGAGAAGAACAGGATGCTGTCATTGAAGGGCAGTGGAGCGCGAAAGCGGCCCAGGGAAAACTCCAGGACCGTCAGAAGCAGGAGGACGAAAAGGATCAGAAAGATGGAGAAGATTTCCCGTCTTCTCCTTCTCGCCTCCTTGTCGTCGACCCGCGGGGGACGAACGTTCCCTTCCATGGGACGGACACATCCTCCCGGGCGGCCGGCGCCCTCGTCGCGGGCGGGCATCTCTCCCGCCACGTCACCCGATCCAACTCCTCTAAGGCGCCTTCGCGCGCAGGCCGAGACCGTATACCGCCCGTTGGTCCTTGTCCACCCAGAGGCTTCCCTTCAGAAGGCAGAAATCAACAGGGCTGCCTCCCTTTGCCTGCGGTATGCCCTCCACAAAGGTCCAGAAGGTTTCCTGAGCCGGGGACCCTTCCTCGAGGGCCTCCCCACCCCCCTGCTCCTCGGTTGCACCATCCTCGGGCGCGGCCTTCGGGGGAAGGACGACCCGCTCGAGCCGCGCCAGAGTCCCGTCCACCTCCCACGGAGGAATCCCTAGGCGAAACTGCCCCGATTCCTCGGGGCAGGGGGCGGAAGAAAAGGCGCATTCCGGCTCGTCCCATCGGACCTGGGAGGTTTCCTGCCACCGGCCGCGCCGGTCCTGCATCACGGCAAACAGGACCTCCCCGCCTTCCCCTCCCTTTTCCAGATAGAGGAATTCCCCGCCCGGGCCCCAAAGTACGAAAAGCGACCCTCCGGGCTGAAGACCGAAAAAAGGGCCTCTTCGTTTGCGCTCAGGGGGATCGAGCCAGGCCCACCGCTGGTAAAAGAGGTTGCCTTGGATCGTTCGGCTGTTGCAGACAAGCCTCGCGGGCATTCGGCCGTAACGAATTTCTTCCTCCTGAGCGCTCCTCGCCCGGTCTGCGAAAAGCGGATCCGTGAGCAGGAGGATCTTCCCGGCCTCGGTGGGGGTGTAATAGAGAAACTCTTCCTTGTCGGTCGTGAAGAACAGGCTCTTTTCGATCGAGGTGACCGGAGCCATCGCCCCTTGCTTGGATTTGCCCTTTCGGTTGCCCAGGTAGCTCGTGATGCCCGGAGACAGCAGCCACGAATGCGCTCTCCAGGTCGTCTTGGGGGCTGAGGAAAACAGTCGGGACGAGCGATGCTTTTCGATGTCGAAGACCGCGCACAAGGGATTCCCCTGAACCGCCGACAAGAAGAGGAACATCTCCGCAACGGCGGCCCTCGGCGGCTCTTCCCGGACGACCTGTTTCTTCGAGCATGCACACAGGAGGATCGGAATCAACCAAAGAAACCGCCCTGCCGCCAAGCCTCGTCTCAACCCATTCGCCATCCCGGGAACCCCTCTCGCCGCACAGGCTTCGCAACCGCCATTTTTCGAAAGGATAATCCTTTTGGAACGATCTGGAAAGGGAGGTCCTGAAAACCCATTTCCCGAACCTTTTCCGTCACACGGCTCCTCGCCTCCGGGTGCAGGGCGACAACCACGCATCCCCCTCCTCCCGCCCCACACACCTTCGTGGCGATCGCCCCAAGCCGGCCCAGGGATCTCTCCAACGAATCGATTTGCGGGGTCATGATCCCGGGGAAGAGCCTTTTCCGCGCCTTCGCCTCCAGGGCCATCTGTTTCCCAAGGCCGCCGAAATCACCTGCCTTGAGCGCAGCCACCGTTCCCCGCGCCGCTTCAACGATCATATGGAAAAGCCGGCGGACCGAGCGGTCTCCATCCAGGTGTCTCTTGAACACCTCCCAGTTGTTCGCGCCGGATTTTCGGGAAGTGCCCGTGTAGACAAGGAGGAGCCTCTCTTCCAACTCCTGCGTCACGACCCGCAGTTCCTCCCGGAGAACCTCGCCCGGTCTCCACCATATCGCCTGTACGCCTCCCCAGACGGCGGGATAGTAATCCTGCATCCCTGCGGGAACCCGGATCAGGCGCGTCTCGATATCCCGCACCAACGCCAGAAACCGGTCTTTTCGTATCCCCTGCTTGCCGATCTTCATCAAGGCGCCACAAAAGGCGACGAGCAGCGCGGACGATCCGGCCAGACCGGCCCCTTTCGGAACGTCGGAGCGAAATTCGATGTGCATCCCACGAGCCATGCGGAAGTGACGGAGGCCCTGCGCAAAGAGCTCGTACCTGCCGCTTGCGGGGGGCTTGCCTGCGGTCTTCCATGCCACCGACCGGCCGGTATTGCGATCGGTCAGCCGGATGACGCGCCCGATCGAGGGCGCCACCCGGACCCGAACGTACCGATCGATCGCCGCATTGACCGTGACTGCATCCGGATGAAACAGGTAGAGCGGCCAGAGGTCCACTGTTCCCCCTGCCAGGTCGATCCGAGTCGGCGCCCTTGCCTCGAAAGGCTGTTTCCAAATCGTCAAGACTGCCCCAGGACCTTCCTGCGTCGTTTCGCCCCGAGCCATTTGTAGCCCGCGGCGCCTCACATTGCAAGCCGAAGGCGGCCGGAAGGGCTCGGACTCCCCTTGGCCGCCCCAAACAGCTTACACCTGCTCGCTTGCCCTTGAACCCTTATCCAATATCTCACACCTCTCCCCCGCGAAGCGCCCGCCATGCGCTCCGATCCCTTCGAGGTTCGGGCCGGGTGACTTTGCAAGAGGACGAAAGAGGGAGCCCGGTAAGCCCTTACGGACGCTCCGCGTACCGGTCGATACTCTGCTTGGCCTTCCGGTAGTAGGGATGGTCGGGAAGGACGATCTCCAAGACCTCCTTCCACTTCTCGATGGCTCCCTGGATGTTGATCTCCTGAAGGGAATATCCTTCGCGGTACAGCTTCTTCACCACCTCGTCGAGCTGGTCAAATCCCCTTCGCAGGTTCTGATCCTGAGGGTTAACCTTCTTTCCCATTTTCCAGAACAGGGCCGCGCCGATGGGGTTTCCCCGGTCGAATTCGCGTTGGCCTCTCTCGTAGTAAATCTTCGCAAGCGACGCAGAGGCCTCGGAAAAGTAGGAGCCGCCTCGATCTCCGAGAATGTTCCGGTCCGTTTCGAGAAACCTCCCCCAGACCTCCAGGGCCTCCGCAAGGCGTCCCTCCTGCTGGAGGGTTTTGGCCTGCTGGAAATAGGTCGTTGCATACCGGAGGTCTTCGATGAGCTCCCGGGCCCTGCCGGCCGCTTGCGCGCCTCCGCTCCCAGACCCGTTCGCGGCCTTCTCCAGGGAGGCGAGCGATTTCTCCGCATCCCCCTGCCGGTATTGGGCGATCGCGTTCTGGATGTGCCAGCCCGGCGTCCCCTCCTTCTCTTTCGGGACCGATCGCACCGGCTCCCTGGGCGGCGTCGGCGAGGCGCTCGGCTCTCGTTTCGCCGGGGCTTCCTTGTCCGGGCCGGCCGTCATTTCCGGTGCCGGCGGCGCAGCCGGGCGTCGTGGGGACCAGGCCGTGTGCACGCCCGACGCCCTGTCCGCGACCTGCCTCTGCAGCAGCCTCGCCTCCAGGACAATCCGCCGAGCCTCCTTGTTGTTCGGATACTTGGCCAGGATCTCCTCCGCCTCACGTCTCGCGAAGGACCAGTCCTGCCTCGCCAGGGCCTCCCGCGCATCCTGAAGCCGCTGCTCCAGGACCATATCCTCGATCTCCCGGCTCAGCCGTTCCGCTTCCCGGTAATAAACGCTGTTCTTCGGAACCTGGTCGATCCGGGCCTTGGCTTCCACCAGTTCGTTCTCCAGGATCAGGCCCTTTCCGTCATTCAGGAGGTCCGCGTGCTCGCTCTCCGAGAGGGCCTCCTGGTAAAGGCCTTCGAGATCCATGAAGTTGGGCATCTGCTTGCGAATCTCCTCGAAGACGAGGATTGCTTCGTCCCAGCGCCGGGCGGCGAGCAGGTCCTTGCCGTGTTCGTATTGGACCTTGAGTTCCTCCCTGTCCATCGGTTTCTCCAGGTCCGTGAGCTTGCCCAGCGCGGCCGGATCGGCCTTCTTCTGCCGGTTTCCCTGGGTGAACAGGATGAAGAACACCGTCCCTGCGGCGGCGACAACCAGCGCCGTCACAAGGAGGACACGAAGGAAGGGCCGCCTCTTGTGGTCCGGCACACCCTGCCTTCCGCCCACGGGCCGCCAGAGATCCTGCTGGCTCAGGGTCTCGCCCGGATCCACATACCGGAACATGGATTCGCCTACGGTCAGGACGTCCCCCTTCTGCAGCGTGGCCTCCTCAAAGGGCTCGCCGTTCAGGAACACGGAGCCTTCGCTCGAAAGGATCTTCATGACGAAGCCGTCCGCAGTGAAGCGGATCTCCAACTGATGCGGCTGTACGTCCCGATCCTTGAGAACGAGATCGTTCGCTTCGTCCGAACCGACGTGAAAGACGCCTCTGGGGAGCGGGTGGGCGGCGCCCGGCTGCGCCCCTCGAAGCTCAAACAGCACGGCCCTTCCCGTTCCTTGGCTTCCGTCTTCTTCCTGCAGGGTCACTTGTCAATCCTTTCCAGCAGGTCCCGCGCCACCCGGTGCCTACGATCCGACTCTTCCGGCACGTGGCTGATGATGTTCTGCAGTTCCACCCGCGCCGCCCCCATGTCCTTCAGCTTGAGGAACTTCTTCGTATTGAAGAGGAGGTCCTCGATCTTCGCCTGCAGTTCCTCTTCGTACCGTTCGCAGGTCTCCAGAAGGACGTTCCTCACGTCGGCGTCTTCGCAGGCGATCACGTACTCGAGGCCCTCTTTGAGGTACCGGATGGCGAAATACAGGTTCGGATCATTGATTCGCCTCTCTTCATACTTTTCTTTCGCCAGCCGAAGGTATTTCTGCGCCACTTCCACGTCGCACTTGGGGATGGGCACCTCGCTGACGGAGACCTCACGGATGCCCCACCGAGTCTTTTCCGGAGGGTTTCGTTTGTTGTCGAAGAGCACGGTGTTGACTTCGCCGACCTTGAGGGCGGTCTGAGGAATGTCGACCGAAACCGGCTCATCCGCCCAGCGGTCCACGGTGACGGGAACGTCGGCAAGTTTTTCTCCGTTCAGGTAGATCCCGACCTGCTGCGCGGCGCCGATATAGCCGGGCCGGTACCGCAGCCGATACTTGGGCTTTTGCGCAAAGAAGGTGAACTCCGCCTTGTCCACGTAATTCTTCCCGCCCACCTTGTGGCCCAAGGTGTCGTGAAACGGCAAAGGCACCGGGCCCGCGTTCGACAGGTCCTCTCCCTCCCTCTCCGTCATCGAAAGCCGGACCCCCGAATAGACGAGGACCACGAGGAGCAGGCTCAAGAAGGCAAGCACGGGCGGGCGTCTCAGCGCGGAAGGCCTCCCGCCGGCCCCCTCGAGCACCTGAAGGCCTTGGATGAACTCATCCGTGATCTCCTCCTGCAAGAGGGAAATGTGAAAGACATAGGGGCCTGCCTGCAGTTCGTCCCCGTTGTGCAGAGGGCCACGGAAGACGAAGAGCCCGTTGAGCTTGATGCCGCTGCCGCCCCCGAGGTCTTCGAGGAATATCTCGTCCTTCTCTTCCACGATCCGAAAATGATGGAGCGCGATCTCGGGGTGACTCAGAATGAGATCGTTCGTGAAGTCGCTTCCGACCCTGATTTCGGCCTGACGGAACTCATAACGGGTTCCTTCGTCAGGCCCTTCCACGATCGTGAACTGAACCGTGGTCAGCATCTTCAACCCTCATGCAAGTCGCGGCGGGCGCGCCGCACACTTCCGCTCGCTCCAGGGCGAGACAATCCCCGGCGCCGGTTCGCGTCCGCTCCAGCACGCCTGCGGGCAACTCCAGGGTGGCCCGGCTCCCCCTCCCTCCATGGGCAGCGCGCCAGGGCCCCAGGGAGGGAAAGGACCGCGTGATCCCGAACGAGGCGTCCAGGAAGCAGACGTCGATCCGCATCCGCATCCCGAACGTGTGAATCGACCGGCATGGAGACAGCAGGAGCCCGTCGCAATCGCTCCATTCCGATTGAAACATCAAGCCCTTGGCCCTTTTCCAGAAGGTCCCCGCGAGCGACGCCGCCTCGCAGAGCAGGGTGTCTTTCGTAAGGTTTCGGACCCGGAACCGCCTTTCCGCAGCCGGCCCCGGAGCCGAACGACGGGAGATTTCCACGGGCAAACGAACTCCTCCCCGCTACAGGCCGATGTCGCTGATCGCGCTCAGGAGCGGGATGATCAGGATGATCCCGATGGAGAGCAAATTCGCCACGATGATCGGGAAAAGGATCTTCACCGGGACCCTCTGCGCGGCCTTCTCGGCCCTTTCAAACCGGCTGTTACGAATCTGTTCCGACTGAATGCGCAAGACCGACGCAAAACCGGTGCCCATCCGGTCGGCTTGAATAATCGATCCCACGAAGTTGGAGATCTCCTGCATCTGTACCCTCTCGGCGAAGTCCGTAAGGGCCTCCCGCCGGGTCTTGCCGATCTTCGTCTCCTGCACCACCATGTGAAACTCCTCGCGCAGGGGCCCCGGCGGCCCGCTTGCCACAACCCTCTCCAATGCGGTGCCGAAGTCCAGGCCTGCTTCGACGGCCAGGGTCAGCAAATCGCAGCAGAAGGGAAGGTCCTGCAGGATCGAGATCTGCCGATCCTTGATCCGCCTGTTCACGAAAAAGTTGGGCAGGAGGAAGCCCAGCACGCCGATCAGTACGATCAAGGCCGGAGAGAAGCCGGGCACGAGGAGATACAGCCCCAAGCTCAGCATGGCCAGCAGGATCGCGCTCGCTTCCTTGATACCCAGGTACTCGGCCGGCTTGAGATCCCACGGTCGGCCGGCCGCATCCAGCTTCTTCTTGAGCATGACTTCATAGGTCCCCAGATTCCAAGTCACATTGATGCGGGCCAGGAGCTGGACCACGACCATCATGACCCGGAACAAGGGGTTTCTGCGCATGCCGGATTCCGCGATGACCCCGAACCATCCCTCCTCTTCGATCGGCACCTGCTGGATGTCCTTGATTACCCGGTAGGCGCCGTAACCAAACAGGCAGGCCGAACTGAAGCTCAAGAGGTAGAAGAAAACCGGATACCAGGACACCCGAAACCTCCCGAAGGCGCTCTTCCGGCACTTGCGCCTTCAGATCCGAATGTTGACGATGCGCCGAACCATCAGAATGACCATGACCTGGAACAGAATGACCGCATAGATCGCAATGCGTCCCACGTTGCTCTTGAAAAGGGGCTCCATGTACTCGGGCTGCCAGACGAAGAGGATCCCGTAGAGAACAAAGGGGATGAACCCGCAAATCATGGCCTGGAGCCTCCCCTGGGCCGTCAGCGTGTCCACCCGTTCCATGACCCGGTGCCGGGAGCGGATCACCTCCGCCAGGTGATCGAAGATCTCCGAGATGTCGCCGCCGAGTTCCCGGGTGATGATGGTGGAGAAGACCATCAGGTTGAGCTCCTCGCTTTCGACCCGACGGGCGAGGTTCTGCAGGGCCTCGTTCAGGGGAATCCCGATCCGGTACTCCCGGAGCAGCAGGTCGAACTCCTGCGACAGCGGGGGCGTCGAGTTCTCCACGAGGCTCTCCAGGGCCTGCACGAAGGAGAGCCCGGCCCTCATCGAGCTCGAGAGAAAGTCCAGGCCCTGGACGAACTGCAGTTCGAAGGTCCGTCGGCGTTTCCGCACGTAGTAGCTAAGGAGAATCCTCGGCACCAGCAGTCCGACGAGGGCCATGATCACGGACAGCACGATGTTGAGCCGCGTGATCGTCAGGGTGAACAGGAAGACCAGGCACATGATCAGAATGCTCACGTTCAGGATGCGCCTGGGATTGAGAAAGATGAACATGGTCTCCAGGGTCCGGCTCACGCTCTGCAGATACCGGCTCTGGTAATACCGGAAAAGGGCCCTGCCCGCACCGGCGACGAAGTTCGCCGCGATCGCCGTCGTCAGGAAGGTGACGATGTAGATCAGGACCACGTAGACGAACTTCGGCATGCTTCCCCCGCCCGCCTCTTAGGATTCCTTCTGGAATATGGACATGTTCACCGGGACTCCGCTCGACTGGAGTTCCCGGAAGCACTTCGGAATCGATCCTGTCGGCACGATGGTCCCCAGCACCCTGCCGCCCTGCCCCACGCCTTCCTGCCTGAATTCGAAGATGTCCAGCAACTGATAGTTTCCCTCCGTATCCAGGCCCACCATCTCGGATACCTTTACCACGCGTCGCGACCCGTCGTTGAAACGCATCAACTGCACGAGGATGTGGACGGCCGAGGCCACCTGCTCCCGGATCGCGCGGATCGGTAGATCCATCCCCGCCATCAGCACCATGGTCTCGAGCCTGCGCAGGAAGTCGTAGGGCGAGTTCGCATGGCCCGTGGTCAGGGACCCGTCGTGTCCCGTGTTCATGGCCTGCAGCATGTCCAGGGCCTCTCCCCCCCGCACCTCCCCCACGACGATCCGGTCCGGCCGCATGCGCAGGGAATTCTTGACCAGGTCGCGAATCGTCACTTCCCCCTTTCCCTGGATGTTCGGGGGCCTGGCCTCCAGAGAGATCAGGTGCTCCTGGGGAAGCTGAAGCTCCGCCGAGTCCTCGATCGTCAGGATACGCTCCGACTTGGGCAGCAGGCCGCAGAGCACGTTCAGCAGGGTGGTCTTTCCGCTTGAGGTGCCTCCGGAGATGATGATGTTCCTGCGGCTGGTCACCGCGACCTTCAGGAACTCGAAGACGGCCTGGGTGATGCTCCCGATCTGGATCAGCTTATCCACGGTAAAGGGATCCCGGGAAAACTTGCGTATCGTCAGGACAGGGCCCTTCAGGGAAAGGGGGGGAATGATGGCATTGACGCGGGAGCCGTCCTTCAGACGGGCATCCACCATGGGTACGCTCTCGTCGATCCGCCTGCCCAGGGGGCTCACGATGCGCTCGATGATCCCGAGCAGGGACTCCTCGCTCGCAAAGGAGCGGTTCGTGAGGTAGAGCTTGCCGTTGATCTCGACGAAGATCTGATCCTTCCGGTTGACCATGATCTCCGTAATCTCCGGGTCGTTGATCAGATCCTCGATCGGGCCGAGCCCGAGGACCTCATCGAGCATCTCCTTGTGGAGGTTTTGCCGATCCATGTCCGCCGGGATCGTATCCCCCATGGCGTCCATGATGCTCCAGATCGCCCGGCTGGTCGTGGATCGAAGCTCGGCGTCCTCGATGCTCTTCAGATCCATCCTGCGGAGGTCCAGGAACGCGATCAGCCTGCGGTGGATCTCCTGCTTGATGGGGACCAGGCTCTCGTCATACCGGTCTTCGGCCGTCTCCAGGATGTCCCAGTAGAGCTCCTTGGTCGCCGCATCCGGGCCCGCCTTGTCCGGCATCAGGAAGAGATTGTAACTGCCGAAGGAGACCGTATCCCCTTCCTCCAGCACCTGGCTTCCCCGGATCCGGGTCCCGTTGACGAAGGTTCCGGTGCGGCTCTCCAGGTCGACCACCTCGGTGCGCCCGTTCTCGAAACGCAGCTTCAGATGGCGCCCGGACAGGGAGGGCTGGTACAGAACCACGTCGTTCGTGGAGGAGGTCCCGATGAAGACCTCGGCCTTCCGGACCTCGTATTCGGATGTCGAACCGTCCTCGCGGTTACGGACATGGAGGCGCATTTTCGACGATCATCCCTCTCGCAGGGCTCAATCCATCGGGGTGGGCTTCATCTTCTCCCCGGCCGCATCGTACCGCCGCCGCATATCTTCCAGGATCTGCCGGTTCTTCTCCGCCTCGGGGCTCATGAGGCTCGCGGTGAGAAAAATGACCAGCTCGCTGTCATCGTTCCGGAACTCCCGGGACTTGAAAAGCTCTCCCAGGATCGGGAAATTCCCGATGACCGGGACTTTTTCCACAGCCTTTGCATCCTGCTGGTTCACCAGGCCGGAGAGCACGAGAACCTTTTCCTTGTCGAGCGTGACATAGGTGTCCACGCTTCGCGTCTTCAGCGCAGGGTAGTCGTTCACCACGACCGAGAAATCAAGGGCGGAGTTCTCCGCCGCCACGCTCGCCGAAACGCGCCCGTCCCGGTGCGCCAGCGGAGAAATCTGGAGGATGATGCCGTACTGCTTGTACTCGACGACCGCGCGGTCGGCCAGCACGAGGACGATCGGGATCTCCCCGCCCGCCACGAATTCCGCCTTTTCACCGCTCTTGCAGACGAGCCTCGGATGCGCGAGCACCCGTGCGATGGAGTTGGACTCGAGAAGCTCCAGGTTGGCGCCGAAATTCCTGCCCGCCTCCAGGTCGATCGAGCCCGAGTCGGCCCCGGATTTCACGAGATCGATCGTGTATTGCAGGCTCGTCACTTCGAACCGGAGCGTGTTGTCCCAATCCACTCCGACCCTGTTGAGCTTGTTCTTGCCCAGCTCGACGAAATGGATGTCGATCAGCACGAGATCCTCTCCGACTCCGCCCACCCGCACCAGGTTCACGCACGCATCGAAATAGGCCGAGGCGAGCGTGTTGATCCTTTCCAGATCCTCCTCTTTGGCCGCCGTTCCCTCCAGGAAGATCTTGTTGCCGATTCCCTCGGCCCGAACGTCCGCATACCCGTTCTTGAGCAGACTCCGGTTGATCTCCGAGGCGATGAGTCGGGTCACGGAGGAACTCATCCTCGCAAGAAGCATCACCTCGCGGGGATAGAGGTCGGCCACCGTCTTGATCCGATCGAAGTCCCGCCGCGTGTAGACCTCGCCGTCGATCACGACCCGCTCGCCCACGGTGCGGACCTCCACCCCTTCGATCTCGCCCAGGATGCCCCGCACCTCGCTCTGGATGAGCCCCACGTCCTTGAGGATGACCTGAACCGTGGTGGAGGACTGCTTGCCGTAAATGTCCCACGTCATGACATCGGTCGTTCCTTTGCCGATCGCGGTGATCAGGATCTGGCGGCCCTCCGATATGATCTTCACATCCACCACCTTGGGGTCCCCGATCGAGACCTGTTCCAGGGGTGCGGGGACGTCCAGCACGGCCTGCTGCCCCGGGGTCAGGCGGACCGTTCCGCCGAGGGTCGCGGCGTATGCGCCGGTCGCCGGCAAAAGGGAGAAGATAGCGAGAACAAACCAAACGATCAGGGTACGCGCTCGATTTTCCTGGATCATCATACGTTCTCTGTCCGTCTCAGCCTGTTAAACGCCTATCTGCCCGAACCTATTCCACTCTTTCGCGCGTCTTTTCTCCGCCCCGTATCACGAGCACCCGGCTGTCCCGGGCGGTCTGGATCTCCTCCCGAACCTTGGGCTGGAGGATGTCCGAAAAGGTGATCTTGGGCAGGTTCTCGAAGGTTTCGATGTCCTCCGGATTCCGAAGCACGTTGTAGAGCCTGCCCACCCTCTGGGCGTGGATCAGGAGAGAAGCCTCTTCCGGGGTGACCAGGATCGTGAGCATCCCCGAAAAACCACGGTCCCCCCGCATCCCGGAGGACCGCGCCGAGGTCACCTGCCCGATGGCGAGGACCACCACGTTCTGCAGGAGGGTGATGGTCGTCTCGGGCTCGCTTCTCGAATCCGATGGGCTCTTGAACGTGCCGAGGATGTCGATATGGTCTCCGGGCTGGATGAGGCCGGCGATCGTGGACGTGTCGTCCACACGGATCGTCATCGCCCGTTCGCCCTCCTTGATCATCGTGGAGAAGCCCCGGTAGCGCTCCCCCCCTTTGAAATCCATCCACAGGATCGGATCCCCCCCCCGGACCGGGTAGACCAGTTCCCGGCCGATAATGAGGTCGACCTCCTCGGGGTAGATGGCGTTCGCGTGGACGAATTTCTTGGGAACCGGCCGGGCGGCGACCCACTCGACCTCCAGGGGTTCGTTCGCCGGGATGTTCCGCCTGGCAACCACGATCCGCACCGGTTCGAGGCCCTTCTTCAAGGCCTGTTTCTCGCCGGAGATGTAGTTGCGGACCATCAGCACCGCTGCGGTTCCCAGGGCGATCGAGAGGATCAAGGGCAGGGTGGGTCGGACGTCTATCTTTCTCATGGTGTGGATTTCCCGCGTGCTTCAAGCGTCATGGGCAGGGCTATAACAACATCTCCGCATCCGTTTTCATGTTAGTATAGAGATCGACAAAAAGTCAAAAAAGCTTACAGAAGCACCGAAAAATAAACATCTTTTCTGGGTCCGATAAACGGCGGGTCTTTCCGCCTCACAGGAAGATCCACCAGAGAACGCCCAGGATAACGGGCCAGGCGGGAAGTGAGACCTGTGCGCCCAAGGCCAGCCATATCGCCTGTATCTGAGCCCGGAGCAAGTCCCCCTGTGTTCCGGAGAAGGCGTCGGCGAGATAGACGAAGTGGCCGCTGGCATCGTAGCTCGCCGCGAGACCTCCCGGGGCGCTCGTTCCGGGAAGGTCCTCGGCCTCCTCCATCGGGTGCGTCTTGCCGTATGGAAACAAGGGCAGGTCGTAGGTGAATGAGGAACGGGAGCCCCGGATGGGTACCAGCGCGGTCGTGGAGTTCACGAACTCCCAGAGGGCGTCAAGGAACGGGTCTCCGAGCTGTCCGGGTGCGTAAAACATGTCCTCGTTGCTGAGTTCTTCGTACGTCACGTCCGGATCGTCGTCCTCGGAGGCCTGCCCCTCGGGCAGTCCGCCGTCGTCCAGGGCATCGTTGAAGAACAGGCCCTCAATCTCCCCGGCCGCGGTGAAGGTCGGATAGGCGTCGCGGAACGGGGCCTGCCGGAAGTGGCTGAGCGCAATGTACCGGGCCGCGATCTCGCTCTTGCCCGAGATCACGAAGAACTTTCCCATGTCGGCTGCTGCCAGCAGGATGAGCAGGAGGACCGGCAGGACCACGAGCATTTCGACCAGGGCCTGCCCACTTCTTTTTCGGCCGTCCCGTCCGGTTTTCAAGAACGTGCCCCCGAATCAGAATCAGTATCAGTAGAGGAAGAAGTCCGCGCCGCCCAGCCGCAGAAGATTGTTCAGGATTACGTTGCTGTCCTCGGCGAACCCGTCCGCCGCGATCTGGGACAGGAGATCCTGAAGGGCCGGCCCCTGGACGGGCATGAGCCTGGGTTCCCAGTCCATCACGATCGGTGCGTACGGGATGAGATACGGCGAAGCGAAACTCGCGATCTGCGTATTGTAAAACTCGCTTACCGACTCGCTGTAGGCCTGGGCCGCGGCAAAGGCATAGTGCCGGATGTTCGGACAGGCGAAACGGGTGTCGTTCTCGGCCCACGTGCAGTCTCCGGAATCCCTGCCCTTTCCGAGCGACGGCGGAGGCTCCTGCACCCTGTAGGTCGCCACGGTGAAGGTCAGAAGGGAATCCACGTCCTGCGCGTTCCAGTCCGCCGTCCGCGTGCGGATGGCCATGGGAAACGCGAGCTCCGTCCCGGGCAGGAGGGTCGTCTGCTGGAAACAGGGCCCGTCCGGGTCCCGGTACCAGTCGGAGATCGTGGGGGACACGATATCGTTCCAGTCGTCGTCGGTCAGGCCCGCGGCCTCATCGGTCTCGTGCCAGACCCGGTTCAAATAGCTGGCGAACATGACGAGGGTCTCGCAGATCCCGACCCGCTCGAGCGGGTAGTCGCCGGATTCCGCGTCGGGGGGCACGTAGGCCCTGAGGAGGTCTTCCCCGTCCAGTGGATAATACATGTACAAGCCGATGTCCGCGGGCAGCTCAAGCCGGGCCGTGTTGGGCTTGAAGGCGTAATTCAGATCCACGACGTCGGGCAGGTCCGCCTCGACCACGTTCATGTCGATCCTCTCCAGGATGACATCCTCGAACATGCCGGTCGCCACCGCGGCACCCAGGGCGCTAGAGGCGGTCGGGCACAACAGGGCCGGGCCGAAGAGGCAGAGCAGGCAAGGCAGAGGGTCGATCGCCATCTCCATGCAGAAGAAGCCCGCACACATGGCCCCCCATACGACGCAGACCTCACCCAGGGCCAGGGCCGCGGCCCACGCCTCGATCATGTTCCGGTTCGAGGCGGCGATCAGGTTCAGGGCGCGCGCCTGCCAGACCGCTGCGGAAAGGGCCGCCGCATCGGCGACGTTCTGGCTCTTGATCTTGACATTCACCAGCTCGGCCACGTTCATGGCCATGGAGAAAAACAGAAAGACGACCAGGCCCACCAGGGCCACGAACACCAGGGCCTGGCCCTCTTCCGAGCCGAGCCTTTCGAGCTGGCGGGTAAAGATGCGGATCATGTCTCGATCGCCTCTGACTTTGCGTCTCCCATCCTACCACCCACGCTGGGTGGGCGGGCCGACCATGGGAAACATGGCCCCCTCCGTCGTCAGCGTGCACCGCGCCCTCACCGGGATCGGAAACCAGGCCCTGTCCGCGAGTCCGTCCGCGATCGCCCCCACCCGGTCCATGGCGGCCTCGGAGAACCCGAACTCCTCGAAGATCCGTATCAGGGCGAGCCGGAACAGGGTTCGTCGGTCCATGGGGGCCAGGGGCCGGGTCGGATAGACCATCACGTCCTCTTCGCCCCCCACGCCCCCGGAGATCCGGGGAAGGTCCAGCCTGTCCTGGGCCAGGGAGCTGAAATTCACGAAGACCCCGTAAATGACCCGGTTCACCAGCGGCACGATCATCGGATAGATCAGGGTGACTTCCACGGTCAGGTCGTCTCCGGGGGCGGGCACGTTCTGCTGGTGGCCGTCCGGCGAAACACACGGGATGCCGGGCCCGGGGCCTTCCGGGTAAGAGGTCCACTCCATGGGCCTGACGCCCAACCCGGAGTGCCGGACCCGCTGCACGGACGTGAGGTAGGCGGCATTCACGTACCTGGTCAGCGCGAGATCCCTCGAGGGGGCGCGCTCCCCGGCAAAGCCGAGCCCGTCCACCTCCTCGGTGGCCGGCAGATCCGGCAGGAAAGGCAGGTCGTCCAGATCCCCTTCGCCGCAGGGATTGGGCTGACCGGATCGCACGATCCCGTTGACCAGGCACTGGGTCGGCATGGCCACCGTGGTCGCCAGCGTGGCGGCCGTGAAGACGGCGGGCGTGAAATGCGCTTGACCGGAGTCATCCGGCTGAAACGCGGCGCAGGGCCTCACGATCGCGGCCCGCGCGGCGGCGAACGAGGCGTAGTGCACCATCTGGTAGGCGAAATAGAGGAGGCTGAACTGGACGGCGCCCAGCAGAACCACGAGAAAGAGAGGTATGACGATGATGAATTCGGCGAGGGCCTGGCCCTTTGAATTCACAGAGCGCATCCGATTTCTGGGCTGCCTGGTGTTGGTTCCGATCCTCTCCCGGCTCCACATGGTATTCTAACCCGGCCCCCCGGCCCGGTCAAAGTCGGTCTCAAGTCCGGCAAAAAAGATTTGGGGATGAAGACCTCGGCCCTCATCCCCAAATCTCTCAAGTCAACCTTTTCAGCGTACGCCCGATCTTTCTTACTGATCCGAATCGACAAAGTCGGACAGATCACGCGTAGCGGTGGCCTCCGCCTGACGGCCTGCGGGGTCAAAATCCACGGTGGCGTCGGTTCCCGTGATTTCCTCGGCCAAGTTCGAGATCTGCTCTCTCACGTTGTCCGCAAAGAAGATCACGGCACCGATGGTGGCGATCGCCACCAGCGCCAGGATGATGAGATACTCGCTCATCCCTTGCCCCTTCCTGCTGCGAAGGAACTTCATCATTCCGAATCACCTCCTTTCTGTTCTGGATTTTCAAAGGGAGAAGAGCAAGTTCCATGCCATGGATTCCGGCAACGCCGCGGCCGGGATTCTCCCCCACGCCCTGGGTCGCAGTGATTGTACAATCTGGAAAAAAATCGTTTTAACATGGCCAAATAACGGGGGTGAGGTCCGACGCAACCCTTTCTTCGCTGATCTCTCTTTTCACCACCGCGGCACATTGGCCCCGCCTGAAGAGGAAAAAAATTTCCCAATTTGGGTACCGAATTCCTGTCTCTGCGAAACGGAAGACAGGCGATAGGAGAGGGGCTAGAAAATGGGTAGGCTCAGGAAGTTGGCCAGCCCCGCGTAGTAATCGAAGACGTACCCGGACAGCCTTTCCATGATCCTCATCTCTTCGGGCAGGATCTCGCGGTCGATGACGACGAGTCCGAGGCACATGAAGACTCCGAAAACAAGCACGACAAGATACTCGGTATAGGCCTGCCCCCTGCGGGAGGAACCATTGCGCACCGTGCACCTCGAGGCTTGCCGGGTTCTTGCGAATCAGAAGATCCGGCGTCCCGGCTTCCCGCATGCAAAAGCATGGCAACCTGATGAACTACCCGGATCCTGTTCCCATGAAAAATGATACCAGACTTTTCGAGGATTTTGAAGCATGTTCGAGCATGTTCCAAAAAGGTCGATCTCCGAGGCTGTGAAGAAAATTGTTCGAAACTGTGCACAAGACGGCCAACCCGCCGAATCCCCTTCCTTTTCCGGGCCGAAAGGCGGGGGGCCTTCTACCCGGACTCTTCCTGGCACGGACACACGAAAACCCTTCGGCTACAATCGTTCGAATGCATCTATCGCGTGTTGTGGAAAGCCGGATCCCGGAACGCCGCGAACTCGGTTTGCCCGTCGTCAAGGGTTCCTCTATCCTTCCGGCTTCATCAGCAATTCCCGTCCCCGGAACGGTCGACGATCGAAAGGCTCGGTTGCGTGGACAGACAGAGGGCAGACACGGCTGCGAGGGGCTCACCCTGTTCGATGGAATCCCTCCTGCTCAAGGTCAGGGAACGGATCCGGGCCCTGGAGTCTTCACGACATCTCGAGTATTGGCTCCAGGATGTGGCCCTTGCAGAAGGAGAACAGGGGGGCCTGACGCTGCGGTGCCCGAACGCCTTCTCCGCGCACTGGCTTTCCGGAAGACACGGGGATGTACTGGCCGGTCTCTTCCGAGAGGAGACGGGTCGTGACCTGCGGCTCACCTTCCAGATCGACGGACACTCCCTTGCCCAAGGGGCGCTTGACCCGCCCGAGGAACCAACCTGCGCGTCGGCGGGAAAAGAAGACCCCGCCGCCCATGCTGCGCAGACAAGACCCGAGGAACCCTTCCCGGAATGGAACCCCCGGTATTCCTTCACCACCTTTGTGACCGGTCCCTCGAACGCGTTTGCCTGCTCGGCGGCAGAGGAGGTCTCGCGCCAGCTTCCCAGCCCGTACAACCCGCTGCTCATCCACGCCTCGACGGGCCTGGGCAAGACACACCTCGGACAGGCCATTGGCCATCGCCTGTTTCAGGAAAACGGAAATCTGCGCATCCTGTGGAAGACGGCCGAGAGCTTTCTCGGCGATATGATCCGCCACATCAAGAACAACGATGTTCCCTCCTTCAAGGCAAGATACCGCGATGACTGCGATGTCCTGATCCTCGACGACATTCAGTTCCTGAAGGGCAAGCAGTCCCTGCAGGCCGAGCTTTGCCACACCCTGGACATCCTTCTGAACAGGCGGAAGCAAGTCGTGCTGCTGGGAAACCTTGCCGCCCGGGGAACGAACGGGCTCGACGAGAACCTGGAGTCGAGGATCTACTCCGGTTTGGCCGTGACGATCGAGCCCCCCAGATACGAGACCCGACTCGCGATTCTGCGACAGTTGGCCGATTCGTGCGGGATCCGTGCCCCCGAGGAGGCCCTTGCCGTTGTCGCCCGCTCCGTGCGGTCTCACGTTCGCGACTTGGAGGGTGCCTTCAAGCGCCTCATGGCCCTCGCGTCTCTCGCTCACGAGCCGATCGACCCGCAGACGGTCGAGCGGCACTTCGGCCATGCCGCAAATCTCCTGAAGAAGCCGGCGGACAGAGCGAAGATCCGGGACCACGTGGCAGCCTATTTCGGTCTTCAGCCCGAGCGGCTCGGCTCTCGCTCGCGCAAGAGAGAAATCCACTACCCCCGCCAGATCGGGATGTACCTCACCCGCAAGCACACGAACGAGTCGCTCGAGGCCATCGGGCGGCTCTACAACCGAGGGCACGCGTCCGTCCTGAACGCCCTTCAGAGCCTGGAGCGGAAAATCCTCTCGAATGCCAGGATCGAGCGGGAGGTACGGTTCATCGAGGAGAAGCTGCTCGAGAGGATATAGAAGAACCCCGGGCTGCCAGCGATCCGGCCCCTCATCCCATACCTCCCTGGCCGCCGTTTCAAGAGGCGGGTGTTTCCCAGGCAACCGCCCATGCCGGACTTCATCCGGACCATTTCCTTTATGGCTTTTATAACGGCATCGGCGGGCGTTTCTTGACTCTTGGTACGCTAATGAACTATATTGAATTGAACTATACTGCCCAGTACCATCAACCGTCCCAAAGCCTCGCAGGGCAAGGAGGGGAGAACAAGATGGCTGAGTATCTCGTCGATCTGCGCGACATCCGTTTCGTCCTGTACGAATACCTCGACGTCGAAAAGCTCTGCCAATACCCGAAATACGGTGAATTCAACAAAGAGGTCTTCGACATGGTGCTGGACCAGGGCCTCAAGCTGGCCCGGGAGGAGATCGCCCCGCTCAACGAGGTCGCCGACCGGCAAGGCGCCAAATTCAACAACGGCGTGGTGACCTTCCCGAAGGAGTTCCACGAGCCGTACAGAAAGTTCTGCGAAGGGGGCTGGATCGGCGTGGCGAGCGATCCGGAATGGGGCGGGCAAGGGCTGCCCAAAGCCGTCGCCATGGCGACCGGGGAGTTCTTCACGGGCGCGTGCAGCGCCTTCATGATGACCCCGTCCCTTACGCACGGTGCGGCGCACATGTTCCAGACCTTCGCATCGGACGAACTCAAGAACCTTTACGTGGAGAAGATGTACGCGGGCCGGTGGGCCGGAACGATGTGCCTGACCGAGCCCCAGGCAGGCTCTGCGGTGGGCGACGTGAAGACCCTTGCGGTGAAGGATGGGGACGTCTACAGGATCAGCGGCACCAAGATCTTCATCTCGAGCGGCGACCACGATCTGACCGAGAACATCATCCACGCCGTTCTGGCCCGCACGCCGGAGGCGCCCGCCGGCATCAAGGGCATCAGCCTCTTTCTGGTTCCCAAGATCCGTGTCAATCCGGACGGCACGCTGGGCAAACCGAACGACGTCCGCTGCGGGAACATCGAGGAGAAGATGGGCATACACGGCTCATCGACCTGCACGTTGAATTTCGGCGACGAGGGAAACTGCATCGGGTATCTGGTCGGCGAGGAAAACAAGGGCATCGTGTACATGTTCCAGATGATGAACGGAGCGAGGATCAACGTGGGCTTGCAGGGTGCGGCCCTCGGGGCCGCTGCCTACCAGCACGCCCTGAGCTATGCCAGGGAGCGGATCCAGGGCGTGGATTTCCGGAGCATGAAGGACCCCAATGCCCCGCGCGTGGCAATCATCGAGCACCCGGACGTGCGCAGGATGCTCCTGTTCGGCAAGTCGGTCACCGAGGCTTTGCGCGCGCTGCTGATGAAGACGATGTTCTATGCCGACCTGGCCGAGGTCGTCGAGGATGAAAAGGAACGGGAGAAATACGCGGGCTATGTGGAACTGTTCACCCCCCTGTGCAAATCCTACGCAACGGACATGGGCTTCGAGGTGTGCATCCAGTCCATGCAGGTGCTCGGAGGCTACGGCTACTGCAAGGAGTACCCGGTCGAGCAGTACGCGCGGGACGCGAAGATCACCTCCATTTACGAAGGCACGAACGGGATCCAGGCCATGGACCTGCTGGGCAGAAAGCTCGCCATGAAGGGCGGAACGCTCTATATGAACTTCATGAACGACCTGAGCGCCTTCGTGGAGGCAAACCGGTCCCACGAGAAGCTCGGCAAGTACGTGGAGAATCTCGCCGAGGCAAAGGATCTTCTGGCAGATGTCTCGAACGATTTCATGAACAAGTCGTTGAGCGGCGACCCGGGCTACCCGGTCTCCTGCGCCATGCCCTATCTGAACATGTTCTCCGAGGTGGTCTGCGCATGGCTTCTTCTGGAACAAGCGCTCATCGCACAGAAGAGGCTCGATGCGATCTTCGGCGAGAAGGGGGCCAAGGGTCCCGAGGCCCAGAAGGCCCTGGCCAAGGAGAACGACGAGGTGAAATTCTATGCGGGCAAGATCGACGCGATGAAATTCTACACCACACAGATCCTGCCCAACGTCCGGGCGCGGGCTGCGAGCGCGAAGAGCGAGGACCGGACGATCCTCGAGGCTGTTCTCTAACCGAGCCTTCGGGACGATCGAGGTACGAGCAGGGGTTCACGGGGGCGTGAACCCCTTTTTTTCGCTCCGCCGCGCGAGACCCAAGGGCAGGCCCGCCAACCCACCGCCCGGAGAGATACGGTTCGATCATGGCCAGAGAGCTGCAACGCGTCTTCCTGGTCGTCCTGGACGGTGTCGGCATCGGTGCCCTCCCGGACGCAGCCGATTACGGGGACGCGGGCGCAAACAGCCTTCTTCACTGCTCGGAGAAAGTCGACGGACTGCCCCTGCCCTGCCTGGACCGGCTCGGGTTGGGAAGGATCGCCGAGAGAAGAGGCTCGGTCCGGGACCCGCTCCCGCTCGCGCACTTCGGTGTCATGCGAGAGGCCTCTGCGGGCAAGGACACCCTGACCGGCCACTGGGAACTCATGGGGCTGATCGTGTCTCGGCCTTTTCCGACCTTCCCGCAAGGCCTGCCGCAGGCGATCCTGGACGCCTTCGCGGAAAAGATCGGACGGGAACCTCTGGGGGGCGAGGCTGCCTCGGGGACCGAGATCATCGAAAGGCTGGGGCCCGAGCACCTGGAGACGGGAAGGCCCATCCTCTATACATCCGCAGACAGCGTGCTCCAGATCGCGGCTCACGTCGGCAGAATCCCCTTGCAGGCCCTCTACGGGATGGGCAAAACGGCGCGGCAAATCGCAGATCCTTACGGGATCGCGCGTGTGATCGCAAGGCCTTTTGACGGACCGCCGGGCAGCTTCCAGCGCACGGCGGACCGGAAGGATTTCGCCCTCCCCCCTCCGCAGCCGACCCTTCTGGACGTCCTGGAGGAGCGAAGGATTCCCGTGCTGGGGATCGGCAAGATCCACGATATCTTCTCCGGAAGAGGGATAACCGAATCCCTCCCTGCAGCGGACAACCGGGAGGGCATGAAGAGGCTGCTGGAGGCGGGCGAACGGCAGGCCGGAGGGCTGGTCTTCATCAATCTCAACGATTTCGACACCAAGCACGGCCACCGGAGAGACGCCCGGGGTTACGCCGCCGCGCTTCGCGCGTTCGATGAGACCCTGCCTCTTTTCCTGCGAGGCATGCGGGAGGGGGACCTCCTGCTGGTGACATCGGATCACGGGTGCGACCCGACCCACGCCGGCACGGACCACACCCGGGAGCACGTGCCCTTGCTCGCTTACAGGAAGGGAGGCGGAAACGGCTCGCCCCTCGGAATCCGATCGAGCTTCGCAGACGTGGCGGCCACCGTTGCGGAGGCATTCTCCGTTCCCTGGGAATCCAGCGGACAGAGCTTCCTCCGATTCCTCGGACGTCGATGACCCGGGCGGGCGGCCACGCTCCGGCACCAGTTGACAACGAAGCTCTTTACCCTTACATTTCATTATGTTATGAAAGCATACTACCGCTTGGAAGACTATGATGAGTCGCTCCCCTATCCTGTGGTCACCATGGGGAACTTCGACGGCATCCACCGCGGTCATCAGCGGATCTTCCGCAGCCTTCGCGAGGAGGCGCTGGCAAACCAGGGGACCGCGGTCGTCATTACCTTTTTCCCCCACCCCCTGAAGATCCTCAGACCGGACCGCGCACCCCTGCTCATCACCAGCCTCCAAGACCGGGTGGCGTTGATCGAACGCTGCGGGATCGACCGGGTCATCTGTCTTCCCTTCACGCAGGAGTTGGCCAACTGGGACGCCGAACGATTCGTTCAAGACATCCTGGTCCGGAAGATCGGCACGAAGGAGGTGCTCGTCGGCGAGGACTTCCGTTTCGGCAAGAACCGCCGCGGCGACCTGGCCTACCTGCAGGAACAAGGGAAGGCGTGCGGATTCAAGGTCCTGAAGATCGGGCCGGTTCGGCTCGACGGGATGGAGGTGAGCAGCACGCGGATTCGTCAGTGCATTCAGAAGGGCCGCGTTCGGGAGTCGGCCGACATGCTGGGCCGTCCTTACGCCATCTGCGGCACCGTCGTGGCGGGCGACAAGAGGGGAAGGACCCTCGGATTCCCGACCGCCAACCTGTCGACCGATGCGGAACTTCTGCCTCCGAACGGTGTTTACGCCGTTCGGGTGATTCTCGGGGACGATCGGTGGAACGGCGTGGCCAGCCTGGGGGTCAAGCCCACCTTTTCCGGAAGTCAGTATTCCATCGAGGCCCACATCTTCGATTTCGACCGGGACATCTACGGGCGATCCGTCCGGGTCGAATTCGTGGAGTGGATTCGAGAGCAAACATCCTTCCCGAGCGCCCAGGCCCTCGCGGCACAGATTGATCGGGATGCACAAGAGGCGCGTCGAATCCTCGAACAGGGCTCCCCGGAGTCCTCCAACCGGCCCGATGACCAGAAGACCGGAATCCTCTGCTGACGCGAACAAGGGTCTCTTTCCTCGCAAGACCCCGGAAAGATCCGCAAAGCCGGGCGCCGAAGAACCCATGACCACGAAAACGGTCTTCGATTGGGTGGTGCAGGAATCGGAGCATGGAACGCGCCTGGACCTGTTCCTGCTGGCGACGCAGAAGTTCGCCTCGCGCCATCAGGTCCAGAGAATGATCGAGAAGGGGCGGGTCCGGGTGGACGGCGCCCCTGCGAAGGCATCCTGCCGGCTCAAGCCCCTGCAGACTGTGCACGTCGAGGTCCTTCCGCCGGAACCCATGCAGACGGCCCCCGAGCCCATCCCTCTCGACGTCCTGTACGAAGACGAGGACCTGCTGGTTGTGAACAAGCCGGCCGGCATGGTCGTTCACCCGGCCGCAGGCCACACGCGGAACACTCTGGTCAACGCCTTGCTCTTCCGATGCCGGGACCTCTCGGGGATCGGGGGCACGCTTCGGCCCGGCATCGTCCACCGGTTGGATAAGCAGACCTCTGGGCTTCTGGTGGTCGCCAAGGCGGACGAAGCCCACCTGGCCCTCTCGAAGCAGTTCAAAGATCATTCCGTCTCCCGGGAGTACGTCGGCCTTGTTCACGGCAGGCTTTCGGAAGAAATGGGTTGCGTGGACGAGCCGATTGGAAGGCATCTGGCGGATCGCAAGAGAATGTCCGGCCGTACGCGTCGAGGTAGGCACGCGGTCACGCACTGGCGCGTGGAGCAACGTTTCGACCAGTTCACCCTCCTGCGATTCTCCCTGGAAACAGGAAGAACGCACCAGATACGAGTCCACATGTCCGAGCTCGGGCACCCGATCGTGGGGGATCTGCTCTACGGCAACAGACGGGCGCGGCTCAAGCCCGGGGCTCCGGCAGCCCAACCGGTTCTGCAGGCCCTGAAACGCATGGACCGCTTCTTTCTGCACGCCCGGCGTCTCGGCTTCGAGCATCCGCGCAACGGGGCCTTCCTCGAATTCGTCTGCCCGTTGCCGGACGAACTCGAGGAGATTCTTCGCCCGCTCAGGCCGGAGTCGGGCCCATGAGGAGGAGGAATGCGGACGGCGTCCCGTACTTCTCTCTGGCGGCGTGGGATGCTTCCTCCGTGATCGCACACGGGTTTTTCACGCGGATCGGCGGCGTCAGTCCGCCTCCGTTCGCCTCTTTGAACGGCGGGCGGCGCGGCGGCGACAGCCCGGACCACGTGCGTGAGAACAGGAAGCGCGCCGCCTCGGCCTTGTCCATCTCCGCCGAGCAGATTATCTGGCCCTCCCAGGTCCATGGAGACCGTCTCTGGCTGGTCTCCGAATACCGGCCCCGGGTCTTCGGGTCCGAGGATCCCCCGGAGGCGGACGGGCTTTTCACGCAGGACAGAGGGGTCTTCCTCGGCATTCTGACCGCCGATTGCGTCCCTATCTTCTTGTACGACCCGAGGCGTCCGGCAGTGGGGATTGTGCACGCGGGATGGCGGGGCACGGAAAAAGGGATTGCCGGAAAGGCCGTTCGGAAGATGCGCGAGGCCTTCGGATCCAGGCCGCCCGAACTCCTCGCCGCTCTGGGGCCCGCCGTCGGCCCGTGCTGTTATGTCGTGGGCGAGGAGGTGGCCCGCGCTTTTGTGGAAAGGGATCCACAAACCGGACCGTTTCTTCATCCGCAAGGGCCGCGTCAATGGAAATTGAATCTGGCAGGCATCAATCGGCATCAGTTAGTGAGCGAGGGTGTAGCACACAGGAACATCACCGTGCTGTCCCTGTGCACGTGTTGCCGGACGGATCTGTTCTTCTCGGTGCGGGCCGAAGGAGAGCCGACGGGGAGACAGATGGCCGTCGTCGGTCTTCGGTAGAATCCGGGAACGAATCGGGGTCGTTAAAGATTTTACCGAATGGATCCGAAAAGAGAACGGGCAGAAAGAAAAGTGCTTGACAGAGCGGCTCCCTTTGTCTATAGTTGTCTCGCTGCATAACAAGCTCTGTCCCTCTCACTTTTCACACTTCCAAAAAGGTTTCTCGGCAGACCCTCAAGCTTCCATTCATCTTGGACAAGCGGACGACGGTTTCTTGGGGGATTCATTTGCAGGAGCGGTAAGTGAGGGGGCCCCTTTCTCTTTAAGCGATTGCAGGTATTGAACTCGTTCGCAAGCAACGAAATGCCTTTCCAGTCCCCGTGGCAAACCCAAACCCTGATGCGGTGATCGACGCTGCCGGCGGAACGTTGACTCGGCCTGTTCCAAGGACCCGGCCCCGCAGGCACCCCAACCACACGGCAGCACCCGGGATCCCCAGCCGAACCAAAGAGGAGCGTTTCAGACGATGGCAAAGGAAAAGAACGACAACTACATGAACCTGAAGGAACTCAAACAGAAGAAGATCAGCGAACTGGCAAACTTCGCGAAGGCGCTGAATATCGAAGGCGCCGCGAGCATGCGAAAGCAGGACCTCATCTTCTCGATCCTGCAGGCCCAGACCGAAAAAAACGGCCTGATTTACGGCTCGGGCGTACTGGAGTGCCTCTCCGACGGCTTCGGGTTCCTCCGGGCGCCTGACTACAACTACCTTCCCGGTCCTGACGACATCTACGTTTCGCCCTCGCAGATCCGGCGGTTCAACTTGAAGACGGGATGCACCGTCTCCGGGCAGATTCGCCCGCCCAAGGACTCGGAGCGGTATTACGCTCTCCTGAAGGTGGAGGCGGTCAATCACGAGGACCCGGAACTGGCCAGGGAGAAGATCCTGTTCGACAACCTGACCCCCCTGTATCCTGAGCAGAAACTGAATCTGGAATACGACCCGGAGAACTACTCCACCCGGATCATGGACCTGCTGGTTCCGATCGGAAAGGGACAGCGGGGCCTGATCGTCTCCCCCCCGCGGTCCGGCAAGACCATGCTGCTCCAGGCCATCGCCAACGCGATCACGTCCAACAACAAGGAGTGCGACCTCATCGTGCTTCTGATCGACGAACGCCCCGAAGAGGTGACGGACATGGAGCGCTCCGTGAAGGGAGAGGTGATCAGCTCTACCTTCGACGAGCCGGCGCAAAGGCACATCCAGGTCGCCGAGATGGTCCTGGAGAAGGCGAAACGCCTGGTGGAATACAAGAGGGACGTCGTCATTTTGCTCGACAGCATTACCCGGTTGGCCAGGGCCTACAACACCGTCGTGCCCCCCAGCGGCAAGATCCTTTCCGGAGGGGTCGACTCGAACGCTCTGCATCGGCCCAAACGATTCTTCGGGGCCGCCAGAAACCTCGAAGAGGGGGGCAGCCTGACCATCATCGGGACCGCCCTGGTCGATACGGGGAGCCGGATGGACGAGGTGATTTTCGAGGAGTTCAAGGGAACGGGCAACATGGAAATCGTCTTGGACCGCCGCCTGGCCGACCGACGGATCTTCCCCGCCATCGATCTGAACCGCTCCGGAACGCGCAAGGAAGAACTCCTTATCAACAAGGAAGACCTGAATCGCATCTGGATTTTGAGGAAGGTGCTCCAGCCTCTGAACCCGATCGAGGCAATGGAGTTCCTCCTGGACAAGGTCCAGAAGACCCGAAGCAACCGCGAGTTTCTGGACGCCATGAGCGGCTCGGACTAGCCCGGCCTTTTCCCCGACCGCCAAGCCTCCGGCGCGGGCGCTTTCAGCTCGTCCGTCCTTCAGGAGGAGTTTGCTGAGCGGGCGCGTTCCGGAAACCGGTCCCCGCTCTCGGTCCCTTCCTGGCTTTCTGGCGATAGCCACCCCGATCTCGGCTCCCGGCCGTGCAGGCGGCCTTGGCCGGGATGACGAAGCGCCGCACAGCCTCCGCGTCGGGCGCGTCGGCCGCCGCGCCCATGCGATTTCAGGTTCCGCCGGCGTGACGGCCGCAGGAGGGATCGGCAACGTCGCGGCGTCCGAGGACCTTCGGAGGCCTCCCCCCCGGCGGGTTGCAGCCAAACGAGATTTTCGCTATGATAGATAGGTTTGAAAGACATTGCATTTCCCCTGTTTTCTCTCTTTGGTGTTTGCACAAGGAGTGCACGCTATGAAAAAAGGAATCCACCCGAATTACGTGGAAGCCGTCGTACGGTGTGCGTGCGGAAACGAATTCAAGACACGGTCGACAAAAGAGAAAATCAACACGGAGATCTGCTCCAACTGTCACCCGTTCTTTACCGGCAAGCAGAAGCTCGTGGACTCCGAGGGCAGGGTTGAACGATTCATGCGGAAATACGGAAAGCCCGCGGCAAAGAGCTGAACCCTCCCGTTTTCCCCCGCCGGTTTCGGAATTCCTGGTCTCACGCATGATCGAGATGGCGAGGACCCGTACGAACGGAGGCGTGCCCGGCGCACCGCCTCAGCGCAACCGCGTCGCAATGTTTCTCCCGCATGGACGCGAGGCAGGCCCAACGCATCGGAGACTGCGCGATGTTTGAAAACCTGGGTGAAGCCGAGAAGAGATTCCAGGAACTCTCGGAGAGGCTGAGCAGCAGCGATATTTTTCAGAACCCGGGCGAATACAAGCGGGTTGCCAAGGAGCATGCTCAACTGAAGGAAATCCTCGGCGTCTACGGGCGGTACAAGGACCTGGAGAGGCAGATTCAGGAGAACCAGGAACTGCTCTCCGAACAGGAAGAGGAACTCCGGGAGATGGCGAAGGCGGAGGTCCAGAGTCTCAAACTCCGTCTCCTGGAGACCGAACAGGAGCTGAGGGTCCACCTCCTGCCCAAGGACCCGAACGACGACAAGAACATTCTGCTCGAGATCCGCGCCGGAACCGGGGGCGATGAGGCCGCTCTGTTCGCCGCCGATCTGTTTCGCATGTACGGCAAGTACGCCGAGTCGCGGCAGTGGAGAGTGGAGGTCTTGAGCAGCCATCCGACCGGATTGGGCGGACTGAAGGAAATCATCGGCCTCATCCAAGGAGAGCGCGTTTACAGCCGGCTCAAGTTCGAGGCCGGCGTCCATCGCGTCCAGCGCGTTCCCGAGACCGAAGCCCAGGGCAGGATCCACACCTCTGCCGTGACGGTCGCGGTCCTTCCCGAGGCGGACGAGGTGGAAGTCAAGATCGACCCCTCGGATTTGCGAATCGATATCTTTCGTTCCAGCGGTCCGGGCGGGCAAAGCGTGAACACGACCGATTCCGCGGTGCGCATCACGCACCTTCCTTCCGGAATCGTCGTCTCCTGCCAGGACGAGAAGTCCCAGCACAAGAACAAGGCCAAGGCGATGCGCATCCTTTCCGCCAGGCTCAAGGACCAAATGGAGCGGGAACAGCACGACGAGATGGCGAAACAAAGAAGGACGATGGTCGGATCGGGCGACCGAAGTCAGCGGATCCGCACCTACAACTTCCCGCAGAGCCGTGTCACGGATCACCGCATCGGGCTGACCGTTCATCAGCTCGAAAGGGTGCTGGAAGGAGATTTGGACATCCTCATCGACCCGATCCTGGCCCATTTCCAGGCCGAAGCCCTGGCCCAGCAAAGAAGGTGAACGCATTCCGGACCTTCGCAAGACGCGATGACAACCAAACCCACGTCACCCTCCCCGCCGTCGTGGAGAAGGGAACAAACCGGAGAGAAGGCCTGGACCGTTCGCAGCGTCCTCGAGTGGACCACCGATTTCTTCACGCGCAACGGCCTCGATTCCGCCCGGCTCGACGCAGAGGTCCTGCTGGCCCATGTGCTCGGGCAAGAGCGGCTGGCGCTGTACCTCCGGTATGAAGAACCGATTGCCGAGGAGGCACTTCGGAAGTACCGCAGCCTGATTCGAAGGCGCGCCGCCCGGGAACCGGTTGCCTACCTTACGGGCAGCCGGGAGTTCTATTCGATCCCCTTTGCGGTGGACCCCTCGGTCCTGATTCCGCGACCGGAGACCGAGCACCTGGTGGAGTTCGTTCTCGAACATGTGCGGGGCTCCCCCGGATGGGCCGGGGAGAAGGCCGTGAGGATCCTGGAAATCGGAACGGGGTCGGGAAACCTCTGCATCGCCCTGGCGAGGAACCTGCCTCAGGCGCGGATCGTTTCGCTGGACCTGAGCCTCTCGGCGATCTCGGTGGCCGTCGAGAACCGACGGAGGCATGCGGATTGCTCAAATCGAATCCTCTTTTTTCAGGGGGATCTTCTCGCAGCCCTTCATCCGCAGAGAGGGAGATTCCACCTGATCGTCTCGAACCCTCCTTACGTACCCACCGAATCCTGGAACGAATTGCCTCCGGAGGTTCGGGACTACGAACCCCGGGCCGCGCTCGACGGAGGGGTTCGAGGCACCGAAATCCTCACGAGAATCCTCGGTGACGCCCCCGCGCACCTCCTGCCCGGCGGAGCCCTGGTCCTGGAAATTGGAGAGGATCAAGCGGACACGCTCGCCCGCCTCGCGCAGGAGGGAGGGCGTTACCGCCGGTCCCGGATTCTCAGGGACTATGCGGACAAGCCGAGGGTTCTGGTTCTGTTTGCGTGAGCGAGTATAAGCCCTTTTCCCTTTCGGGAGGCCACATTGGACAAGTTGCTCATAGAAGGCGGGGTGGAGCTGAGAGGGGAAGTCTGGATCGACGGCGCCAAGAACGCGGCCCTTCCCGCCCTTGCCGCCGCACTGCTGGCTGAGGAGGGGGAAGTCCTGCTCGAGAATGTGCCTTGCGTGGTCGACATTCTCACGCTGTGCAAGCTGCTCCGCGATATGGGCGCCTCCATCGAAGCGGACGGAACCTCGATCCGCATCCTGCCGGAGGAACTCAGTTCTCTGGAGGCCCCGTATGACCTGGTTCGCAAGATGAGGGCATCGATCCTGACCCTCGGGCCTCTCCTGACGCGATACGGATACGCAAAGGTCTCGTCACCGGGAGGCTGCGCGATCGGCGAGCGCCCGGTGGATCTCCATCTCGCAGGCTTGAAGGCCATGGGGGCTCGAATCGATCTTCGCGGGGGGTACATCGAGGCGTGGGCGAAGCGATTACGGGGCGCAGAGATCCATCTGGATACTCCTTCGGTCACCTGTACCGAGAACCTTCTCATGGCCGCCACGCTCGCCGACGGCCGTACGGTCATCCAGAACGCGGCCAAGGAGCCTGAGATCTCCGACCTCGCCTCCCTGCTCAAGCGGATGGGCGCGAAGATCGAGGGGGAAGGAACCGAGAGGATCGAGATCCAGGGCACGACGCGCCTGGTCGGCGCTTCCCACCGGATTATCCCGGACCGGATCGAGACGGCCACATACGCTGCCGCCGCCGCCATCAGCCGCGGGGATGTCCTGATCCGGGGAACGGATCGGGAGATGCTGTCCTCGGTGATTCAGAAAATGACGGATGCGGGCGCGGCCGTCACCCCCGAGACGAACGGTTTCCGCATTGCAGCCGGGGGGCGGCTCAGGGCCGTCGACGTCACGACGGCTCCCTATCCGGGCTTCCCGACCGACGTGCAGGCACAGTTCATGGCCATGATGGCGCTCGCCGAGGGGGCCAGTGTCATCCGGGAGACGGTGTTCGAGAACCGCTTCATGCACGTGGCCGAACTTCGCCGAATGGGAGCCGACATCCGGACCAAGGGAGCCTCAGCCGTGGTGCGCGGCGTCTCTTCCCTCGAGGGAGCACCCGTCATGGCGACCGATCTGCGGGCCAGCGCATGCCTCGTGGTTGCAGGACTGGCGGCCCGTGGCGAGACGAGGATCGCGCGGATCTACCACCTGGACCGAGGGTATAGCCGTCTGGAGGAGAAGCTCACGCGCTTGGGCGCAAGGGTGCGCCGGGTCAAGGACTGATGCGGCTGCCCAGCAGCGCAGGAGAATAGGGCAAAGGGGAAAGGGATGGATCAAGCATTGCAGAGGAGATAGAAAGGGCTTTCGCATGCATGGGTCGTTTACCTGTTGGGCAACCCCCTTCAAGACGTCGACCGCCCCTTGGCCCTTTTGCCTTTGCCCTTTCGCCTGGGGGGGGCAACGTAGCGCATAGGCGTTGTCGGGGCGGCCTGCCGACCAGACGCCAACCATACAATGGGGGTGGAGGGAGGAAGATGCAGATCTTTCATTCCGGTACAGAGGCCTTCGAGACAGCGCTTCGCGGGTTGGCCCTTCGTTGCGAAGGGGAGGCCGCCCCGGAAGTCGAGAAGTCCGTGCGGGAAGTCCTGGAGCGGGTCCGCAGCAGAGGGGACGAGGCCCTGCTCGAATACACCCGACGATGGGACGGCGTCAGCCTGAGTCCGGAAGAAATCGAACTGCCGCGCAAGAGGGCCGAGGATGCGCTGGCTTCCCTCGATCGCGACTCCCGTTCCGCCCTGGAGTTGGCGGCCGAGCGCATTCGAGCCTTTCACTCCTCCCAGATGCCGTCCGCCTGGGAGTTCACGGATGCGTACGGAAACCGACTCGGGCAGAAAGTCACGCCCCTCGACCGCGTCGGCGTCTACGTCCCCGGCGGCAAGGCGGCCTATCCTTCTTCCGTCTTGATGAATGTTGTGCCCGCCAGGGTCGCCGGCGTCGGCGAGGTCCTCGCCGTGACCCCTCCCCGGAGCCTGCAAGAGAATCCCGCCGTGCTCGCGGCCCTCTGCCTCGCCGAGGTGGACCGGGTCTTCCAGGTCGGCGGCGCTCAGGCCGTGGCAGCCCTGGCATATGGGACGGAAACGATCCCACAGGTCGATAAGATCGTCGGGCCGGGCAACGTTTTCGTAACGACGGCAAAACGCCTGGTTTTCGGCAAGGTCGATATCGATATGGTTGCCGGACCAAGCGAGGTCCTCATCATCACCGAAGGAAGGGCCAACCCCGACCATCTCGCCGCCGATCTCATCGCGCAGGCCGAACATGACGAACTGGCCCTGCCCCTGATCGTCAGCACCTCGGAACCCTTCCTCCGCGAGGTACTCAAGTCCCTCCAAAGACAACTCCGGCAGGGCCCATGGCAGCGCATCGCCGCACAAGCGATCGAACGGAACGGGAAGGCCTTCGTCGTCCGGGATCTGAACGAGGCCGTGGAGGTGTCCAATCGCGTCGCCCCGGAACACTTGGAGCTCGACGTCCTGGACGCCGAGGGAATTCTCGACAAGGTCCGCCATGCAGGGGCCATCTTTCTCGGATCGAACAGTGCACAAAGCCTGGGGGACTATGTGGCAGGGCCGAACCATGTCCTGCCGACCTCCGGGACGGCTCGCTTTTTTTCCCCTTTGGGCGTATATGACTTCATCAAGAGGTCCAGCATTCTCCAAATCTCGAGGCAAGGGTTGGAGAACCTGGGTCCGAAGGCCGCTCATCTGGCCCGCATGGAAGGGTTGCACGCGCACGCAGAGGCCGTGGAGATCCGGTTGAAAGGAAAAGGAAGAAGAGAATGAAACGAGCCAAATCGGTCAACCGAAAGACCCAGGAGACCGATATCAGCCTGGATCTTTGCCTGGACGGAAGCGGGGAATCGGATATTCAGACGCCGGTCCCCTTCCTCAACCACATGCTCGCGCTCCTGGCCAAGCACGGCTTCTTCGATCTCACGATCCGGGCCAAGGGGGACACGGAAGTCGACTATCACCATACGGTCGAGGACATCGGAATCTGCCTGGGCATGGCTTTCAAGGGCGCACTGGGAGACAAGAAGGGCATTCGAAGATTCGGGGAGTCGGCCGTCCCCATGACGGATGCACTCGCCTCGGTTGCCGCAGACTGGAGCGGAAGACCCAATCTGGTCTTCCGTGCGGACTTCCCTTCCCCCCGCGTAGGAGACATGGACGTAGAGCTTTTTGAGGAGTTTTTCCGGGCCTTCAGCAGCCACGCAGGGCTGGATCTCCACATCCTTCTCCACTACGGGTCCAACGTGCATCATTCGATCGAAGCGATCTTCAAGGCATTTGCGAGGGCCCTTGACCTCGCCTCGCAGGTCGATCCGCGGCAACCGGGCATCCAGAGCACCAAAGGAAGCCTCGATCCGTGAAACAATTCGGCGAAACGGTATGCTGGAAATCATCCCTGCCATCGATCTGAAAGAGGGGCGATGCGTCCGGCTGGCCCAGGGTCAGATGGACAAGGAGACCCTGTATTATGAGGACCCCCTGGAGGCGGCCCACATCTGGGTCTCCCGCGGCGCAAGACGCATTCACCTGGTCGACCTGGACGGCGCCGTGACCGGCAGTCCCAGGAACCTCCCTGCCATCGAGCGAATCACCCGGGCCCTCGACATTCCCGTGCAGCTGGGCGGCGGCATACGGAGCCGGGAAGACATCCTTCGGTACCTGGAAATCGGCGTCGACCGTGTCATCCTCGGAACATTGGCATACCAGGACCCGGATTACGTGGGCAGGTTGGCTCTTGCCCACCCGGGGAAGATCCTTCTCGGTTTCGACGCCAAAGACGGATATGTCGCGATCAAGGGCTGGCAGGACGTGACAAAGGCACGGGTCATCGATCTCATCCGTTCGTACCGTTCCCTTCCGATCGCGGGCATTGTGTACACGGATGTCCGACGGGATGGGATGCTTGTAGGGCCCAATGTGAAGGCGACCGAGGAGGTCTGCCGCGTGTCCCCGTTTCCCGTGATCGCCTCCGGGGGAGTGGCGAGCAGGCAGGACCTCGAAGCCCTCTGCGGGTTGGCGCAACTCGGCCTGGTGGGGGTCATTATAGGGAAGGCGCTCTACGCGGGTCGGCTGAGTTACCGGGAGGCGGTCGAGGCGGTTCGGGGGGCCGTGAAACCGGTGAAAAAGTAGCAAGATTACTTGACTTTTATAGAAAATTTGGTAGCATAGTCGGTTGTCGTTGTTTCTTTCGGATTTGGGTTGCGTCCGTTCGAAAACCCAGGGCCTCCGTGCGACCTCGCTTGACCCGAGGCGAAGAGCGGAGCGGCGGAGGGAGGCCCACAAAAGCCTTCCCCAAGGAGGAATCAAGAGCGAAATGTCTGGAATCCGGGTGCGGGAGAATGAACCCTTCGAGATGGCCGTCAAACGATTTCGGAAAAAGTGTGAGAAGGCAGGGATTCTCACCGAACTCAGGAGGCGGGAACGGTACGAAAAGCCCTCCGTGAAGCGAAAGAAAAAGGCCCTGGCCGCCAAGAAGCGGACCTTGAAGCGACTCAAGAAGCAGGGTTTGCTTTAGGGTCCGGTCGGGAATCGGTTCTCGAGGGGCGAGAGGACCTGTTCTCCGCGGGAGTTCCTACAGACTCGATACAAGCAGAAAGATCTCCCGAAAAGAGGGGGAGAGCATTCTGGCCAATTCCTATCCGACGACGATTGCGGCTGTTCCCCATTTCCAGAACCTATCCGGCAATCCCCCGCAAGACACCCGCGAGATCGTCCATCTCCGAGGAAGCCGTTGCCTCATGGTGGCCTACTCCCCTGACTGTTTTACCGGCTTGCGGTTCCAGGATCCCGATCCGTCCCCCGAAGACAGGAGGGATTGAATCAAACCGACGAAACATGGAGGGGTGATCCGCTCAATGGGGCAGGACCTGTCTGAAAAGAACATCATCGCCGAGAGGACTTCCATCCTTGACGTGATTTCCCCTCACGTAGCGCTGAAGCAGGCCGGGAAGTATTACAAGGGGCTCTGCCCGTTCCATCCCGACAAAAACCCCTCGTTTGTCGTCAACCCGGAACGAAACACCTTCTACTGCTTCGGCTGCGGTGCGGGGGGAGATATTTACAGCTTTTTCATGAAGTTCAACAACCTCTCCTTTCCCCAGGCCCTGGAAGAACTGGCGCGGAGGGCCGGGGTTCCGCTCCGGGAAGGGCCTCGTAGAAAGGATCCGAAAAAAGAGGAGGCCGACCAGAGGGCCCTGGCCCTGAACGAGGCCGTCTGCCGCTTCTACCATCGTACCCTCCTGGAGGCTCCGGAGGCCGGTTTTGCCAGGGAGTACCTGCACAAGCGCGGGATCGGCAGGGAAACGATCCTGGCCTTTTCTCTGGGTTACGCCACAGCAGGATGGGACAGGTTGTTCGGTTTTCTCCGGAAGAGACAGGGGGCTGCGGAGCTGGCATCCTCCCTGGGGCTGGTCATCCCGAGAAAGGGGGGGGGCGGCTTCTACGATCGGTTCCGTAATCGGCTCCTATTCCCCATCTTCAACACCCTGGGCCAAGTGCTCGCCTTTGGCGGTCGCGCCCTGGGCGAGGAAGAGCCCAAGTACCTGAACTCCCCCGAGTCGTTCCTGTACCACAAGGGGTCGGTGCTCTATGGAATGCACAAGGCGCAGCCGTCCATACGCGAGCGAGACGCCGTGATCATTGTGGAAGGCTACTTCGATCTTCTCACCCTTCATCAAAACGGCTTGCAAAACGCGGTTGCCGTGCTCGGCACCGCCCTGACAACGAGACAGATCGACATTCTGAAGAGGCATACACAAAACCTCGTCCTCGTCTTCGACGGGGATCCGGCGGGGAAAAAGGCCTCCTTCCGCAACCTCCCCGATCTGGTCCAACGAGGCATTCCGGCCCGCGTCGTCTACCTGCCGGAGAACGAGGATCCGGACAGCTTCCTGAACAAGCGGGGAGCGGGCGCGTTCGAGGAACTGCTCGACAGTGCCCCTTCCCTTCTGGATGCATTCCTGCGGGAGCGGACGGACGGCATCCGCAAGGGGGACCCGGTGGACAAGAAGGTGGCCGCTCTCAGGCATGTGCTGCCGGTGATCGGAAGCATCCCGGACCGCCTTGCGCAGGGCCTTCGCATTCAAACACTGGCTGAGACGATCGGGATCCCGGAACTTTCGGTGCGAGAAGAACTCTCCAAGATGCGCGGCGGCAGGCCAGCAACCCTGGAAAAAGCGCCGCAAACGACGGCCCAATGGCCGGCGGAGGAAAAGCTGATCTGTCAGATCCTGATGCAGTTTCCAACCCTCCTGCCCCGGTTTCTCGAGGCGGGGGTTCTCGAGTCGTTCAAGAGCGCCGCCCTGGGCGAGACGATTCGAGCCTGCGCGGAGCAATTCAGGGGGAAAGGAACGCTCAACCTCGCAGAGGTGCTGCCCCACGAGGAGGACGACCCGGCGCTCTTCCGCCTGCTCAGCCGCCTTTCTTGCAAAGAGGAGTTCACGGAAGAGCAGGCATGCACTGCGCTCGACGACAGTGTGCGCCGTCTGAGAAAGCGGGCCCTCAAAGAGCGCCTCGACGCCCTCCATGCAAGGATCCGAGAGGCGGACCAGAGCCGGCAGGCCGATTTGATGAGGCAGCTTTCTCTCGAGATGCAGAGGCTCCTGGACGAAAAGAAGGCGCTCCTCTGCTGAAGAAGGCCTGAAGAAAGGCGCCTCGAAACAGGAAAGAGGGTAATCACACCGATGAAACAATCACGAAAGATCGCCGAGGTTGAGAAGCTCATCAACATCGGCAAAGAGAAGGGCTACCTGACCTACGACGAGGTGAACGAGTACCTGCCCTCCGACATCTTGTCCGGCGAGCAGATGGACGATGTGATGTCCATGTTCGGCGACATGGACATCGAGATCATCGATTCGGCCAAGAAAATCAAGTTTGAGAAACAGAAGGACGGTGAACAGCCCCAGGAGGAACCGGAAGGGGAGGAGGAAGAAAAGGAACTCGAATCGCCGGCGGTCGGCAAAACCAACGACCCCGTTCGTCTCTATTTGCGGGAAATGGGAATGGTCAACCTGCTGACACGGGAAGGCGAGGTGGAGATCGCCAAGCGAATCGAGGCGGGAGAGCACCAGGTGCGAAAAGAAGCGATGCATACTCCCTCCGCCGTGCAGGAATCGCTGCTCCTGGCCGAACGGATCCGTTGCGAATGGGTGCACATGAAGGACATTCTCAAGAACTTCGACGAGGAATCCACAGGAGAGGAGCAGGAGAGGGCGCAGCAAGCGAAGCTCTTGTCCGTGCTCTCCGATGTAGCCAAATTGCAACAGGAGAACCTGCGACTGGGAACCTCTCTGAAAAGAAGGAAGCATACGGAATCGCATTACAAGGCCAAAAAGACCCGCCTGGAGAAGAACCGGGCCGAGATCGGCCAGTTGCTGATGCACACCCCTTTCAATGCGAGGCAACTCGATCGAATCGTCCAAAGGCTCAAGAGCCATCTGCAGAAGATCGAACACTACGAAAGGGAGAAGGACAGGATCGAGGAGGAGACAGGGTTCTCCGTCGAAAGGCTGCGCGGGGACTACCTGCTCGTCCTTATGGATCCAAAGGAGAAAATCGGTGTCGTCAAGCGCCTGAGGATGCGATTCCAGGAACTGGAAGACATCTACGCCCGGATCTCGGAGGTCGAGCGAAACATCAAGCGAATCGAGACGGAAGCGGAGATGACTTCGCGGGAATTGCGGCGCGTGGTCAAGTCGATCAAGATCGGGGAGATCCAGGCGAAGTTTGCAAAAAGCGAGCTCATCGAAGCCAATCTTCGCCTCGTGGTGAGCATCGCCAAGAAGTACACGAATCGGGGGCTGCAGTTCCTCGACCTGATTCAGGAGGGAAACATCGGGTTGATGAAGGCCGTGGACAAGTTCGAATACCAGCGTGGCTACAAGTTCAGCACCTACGCGACGTGGTGGATCCGCCAGGCCATCACCCGGGCCATCGCCGACCAGGCGAGAACGATACGGATACCCGTTCACATGATCGAGACGATCAACAAGCTGATCCGGACCTCCCGTTACCTGGTCCAGGAGTACGGCCGTGAACCCACACCGGAGGAGATCGCCGAGAAGATGGAGATCCCCCTCGAGAAAGTCCGCAAAGTGCTGAAGATCGCCAAGGAGCCGATTTCCCTCGAGACGCCCATCGGAGAGGAAGAGGACAGCCATCTCGGGGACTTCATCGAGGACAAGGGGGTGGTCTCCCCCTCCGACGTTGTCATCAATGTCAATCTTGCCGAACAGACGAGAAAGATCCTTGCCACGCTGACCCCACGAGAGGAAAAGGTCCTGCGCATGCGTTTCGGGATAGGGGAAAGAAGCGACCACACGCTGGAGGAGGTGGGCCAGAATTTCGATGTCACGCGGGAGAGAATCCGGCAAATCGAGGCCAAGGCGCTTCGACGTTTGCGACATCCGAGCCGAAGCAATAAACTGAAGAATTTCATGGACGGTTGAAAAGGGTGCAAGCGACAAGCCCGATTCCGCTCCTGAAGGACGAGAACTCCGGGCCCATAGCTCAGTTGGAAGAGCCACCGGCTCATAACCGGAAGGTCCCAGGTTCGATCCCTGGTGGGCCCACCAATCCCGGGAGTGCTCGTGCGGGGTTCGAGGACGATCGGCCAGCCGGCGACGGAACCGCCCTGCCGGAGGCGGCCGGAGAAAGGGCGCAAGCCGGCATCCCGCAAAGAACCTGCGGTATGCGCGGCTCCGACCGTACGGTATACCGACCAAGTGCATCCTCCGGGATGCACTTTTTTTTGTTTCCAAGGGGGTATTCCCGTGGGAGAGGGAACCGGCGAAGGCCTGGGCGTGAATGCCCCGGGCAGAGACTTTGGTAAGGAGAGAACCGTGGACCTGGCACTTCAAATGCTGCTCAGCCTCCAGAAGCTCGACAACAAGCTGTCCGCGTTCCGCCAGAGGAAAAAAGAGATACCGGAGCGCATCGAAGCCATGGAACACGCATTTGAGGAAGAGAAGAAGCGGCTGGAAGAGCACAAGCAGCAGCTCAAGGAGGCGGCCCTGAAGCAGAGGCAGTTGGAGAAACGTCTCCTGGAAAGCGCTGAGGAACGGAAGAAAAAACAAAAGAGGCTCCTGGAGGTCAAAACAAACGAGGAATACAAGGCCCTGCTCAAGGAGATCGATTACGCCAGGGAGTCGGATTCCGCCACGGAGGATGAAATCCTGGCCTTGTTGGAAGAGGTCGACACCCTCGAGAAGACCCTTGCGGAGGAGGAACGCTCGATCCGACAGAGGGAGAGCAGTCTGCGGGAGGAGAAACGGCGGCTTGAGCGTGAGGCAGCCGAAGTCGACAGGGAAAACGAAATTCTGCAGGGAGAAAGGAAGAGAGTGGCGGCGGAACTGGACCCGGCCGTCCTGGAGGACTACGAGAAGATCCGATCCCGAAGGGCCGGCCAGGCGGTGGTCACCGTTCACAACGAGGTGTGCCCGGGATGCCACATGCACGTACCGCCGCAGACGATCAACGAAGTGCTTCAGACGGGCGAGATTCGCCATTGCCCGTTCTGTCTCAGAATCTTGTATTGCGAGCTTGAGGAAAGCGCCTGACCGGGCGCGCCTCGCGCTCGCGCGAATCAGGCAACAATGGGAGGAAGAAGATAAAATCAGGCACAACGCCGGTGCAGAACAGGCGACCGCCGGTTCCACACGGGAACGGGAGGAAAGTCCGAGCTCCGCAGGGCAGGGTGCTGGGTAACGCCCAGTGGGGGAAACCCCAAGGAAAGTGCCACAGAAAACAGACCGCTCGTTCTCCGAACGAGTAAGGGTGAAACGGTGAGGTAAGAGCTCACCAGCGGTCCGGGTGACCGGATCGGCTAGGTAAACCCCACCCGGAGCAAGACCGAATAGGAGGGTGTCCCCGAAAGGGGAAAGGGGTGGCCCGCCCCAGGCCCTCGGGTTGGTTGCTTGAGGCATGGGGCAACCCATGTCCTAGAGGAATGGTCGCTGCCCCATGGGGGGAAACCTCCCTGGGGAACAGAACTCGGCTTACGGGCTGCTCCGGCGTCTGTGCCACTTTTCCCTCGTGATCATTCACCGAGAATCTGCAGGATGATCTTGCGCCGGCGCGGTGCCTTGTCAAAGTCCACCACCACGATCTGCTGCCACGTGCCGAGCGCCAGAGCCCGGTCCTCGAAGGGCACCGTCAGGGAAGGGCCGAGCGCGGCGGCGCGCACGTGGGAAAACCCGTTGCCGTCCCCCCACCGTTCGTTGTGCCGGTATGCAGCTCCGGCCGGAATCGAGCGCTCCACAAAGTCCTGGAAGTCACGAACCGCGCCCGGCTCGAATTCGATGGTCGTCACGCCTCCGGTCGAGCCGGCGACGAAGACCGTCACGATGCCATCCTTCATGCCCGAATCGCGGATCGCCTCGGAGACATCCCTCGTGATGTCCTTGAGGTCGCATACACCCTGTGTGGGAATCGAAAGTCGGACCGTCTTCACCATGGTCTTGTCTCTCCCGGGAGGGGCGCTCACCGCCTCTTGAAAAGCTCCTGGAGCAGCCTTTCCCCGACGCTTTCGCCTCCTCCTTCCCCTCCCTCCGCCGGCGCCGGCAAGCCCAATTCCTCCTGGAGCTTCTGGACCCCCTTGCGGGCGTAATACCGGGAGAAGGCCCCGAGCACGTACTCCGTATCCAGCGAGGGTAAGGGCTTCTCCACGGTCCCCTTCAGCGAGACCGGCAGAACGATTCGCCGCTCCGGATTGAAAAGCGCCTTCATCACCTCTGCCTTTTCGGCCAGTTCGGCGGAGTGCTTCGCCGACAGGATGACCCTGCCCTTCAGATCCATCTGCCGACTCGCCAGAGCCAGGCTCCCCTCCAGGAAGGCATCCGCGTCCGTGGTCTTGCTCGTGGCCACGTTGCGAAGCTGCAGACCCTTGAGATGCAGAACCCCGCCCTCCATCGCAAAGGCCCCCTCGAGCCAATCGAAGCGGGTGGACTCGTGTTCCGCGACCTTCTGCGGACCCGATTTCAGCTTTTGATCGATCCCCTTGAGCCCGACCAGCGCGTCGGTGACGCTCCCCGCAAGATCGAAGTTCTTCAGTTCCCCCTCGGTGATGCGAAAAGACCCGTCGGCATGGACGTCGGGCCGGTGCGTTTCGCCAGCCGTGCCGCCGGCCGTGAACTGCCCTCGAAAGGATCCCGAAAACAGATTCTTGTACTCCGTCAATCGGTTCAGGACCTCCGCCACCGCGACATCTTTCACGATGGGAGCGAAACTCCAAACCTTTTTCTCCGTCTCATAGCGCCCTGTGGCGCGAACCTCTCCCTGGAACACCTTCACCTCCACACCGCCCACGTCCAGCGCGTCCGGCATGACCTGCAGGCTGGCCAGCAGAGTCCGGAAGGGAATGCCCATGAACTGTCCCTGCGCGGCCTCCGCTTTGACTTCCCCGGTGACGGCGGTCTTGCGCTTCTTTGCCTGCACCTTCAGGTTTACAGTCTCCAGAAGGCCGGTTCGGTCCTCTACCGCACCTTGTTTCATCCCTTCGGAGGGGGGCACTACGAACCCGATCCTGTCCGACGAGAGTTGAAGGTTCACGGAGACATCGTCGGGGGTGCCCCGCAGGGAGCTTCTCAGCAGGAGGCTCCCCTTCGGCTGAACCCGGGCAAGCGGGGGGCACAGGGCATCCCAGCCCTCCAAGTCCATCGGGCTGCTCTGGACAAGGAATCCGAAACGGGGGCCTTCCGAGAGCACCGCCTCTCCGGATCCGTTCAGGGCGAGCGTATGCAGGAGCAGTTCCGCATCCTTCAGGGTGAGACGGTCCTTTTGTTTATGAGCCTTGCAGGCGATCGAGAACTTACCCCCGGCGGGCTTTTGCAGCAGGTCCGCATATTCGACCTTCATCCCACCCAGGTCGAGGAGCGCCTCGAGATCGAAATCCTGCAGACTCCCCGCGGATTCGAGGCGGGCCGTCAGCGGTCCTTGAAAACCCAGTTCGGGCGGCAGGGCCCGGCCGGCCGCAGCAAGAATCGGGGCCAGCAGTTCAGGACGGAAGCCCTCGGTCCAGACCTTGCCCTCCCATCGGGGGGCATCCCGAAAGGACTGCACGATCCCCTGCATCTGTACTCGATCCCCATTGAGGGAGAAGTCCAGGGACTCGACCAGAAGTTTCCCTGCGTTCACATCGAGGACCGCTCTTTCTGTGAACCTGGCTTGGAGCAACTCCGGCTCTCCGCCCGCCGAACCCGCTGCCGGGTCCGCCCCCCCCATGCGAAGGTCTTTGATTTCGACGTCCGCCAAGGAGACAATTTGCCGGCCGAGCGATCCCCTGGCCTCCAGGCGCCCGCTCGCCCCTCCGGAAAGGACCTTCAGAGGGATTTCCCGGGCAAAGAGGCCTGCGACGGCTCCGAGCGGAAGCTTGCTCAGGGAGACCCGGACGTCGAACGGAACTTCTTCCGGCCGAATCTCCGCTCCGACAGGCCCCAGGGTTCCGGCAATCTCGATGTTCTGCCCCGTCTCCTCCAAAAGACCCGCAGCCAGTCGCATCGAGACGGGTCGGTCGAGGGCGAGATCCTCCACGTTCACGTCGAGTGTGCTGATCACCAGGGGTCTTTGGCCGGGCCAGAGCAGTTCATCCTGGTAGAGGATTCTCCCCTGTTGAACCGTGAACTCCTTGACCAGCAACCCTGCAAGCAAACCGACCCCTTCCCCCGCTCCCGCGGGCGCCGACGGCCTCTGCTCCGGCGGGGCCCCCTGCCCTGCCGGAGCCGGCCTCTCCGCGCCGCCGAGCAGGTCGTTGAAGTTGAAGTCGCCGTCGGCGTTCCTGGCAATATGGATCACCGGTCTCTTCAGAATGATCCGCTTGACCCGGATCTGACCCCTGAGGAGGGGCAGGATCATGATCTTTGCCTGCAGGCCCTCCAACTCGAGGAAGTCGCCGGTCGAAAAAGCGGGATTCTCCGCCACGCGAAGCCCCCTCAGTTCGGCACCGAGACCGCTCAGCACGGTCAGTTCGATGTGCGAGAAATCGACTTCCCGCGGGAGGTACGGCTTGATTCTGGACAGGATCGCCCCCTTGTACTGGTTCAGGTCGACCAAGAAAGGCGCCAGAAACGCGGCGAGGAATGTCAGGATCAGCAGGATTGCCACGACGATACCGACTTTCTTCATCCGTTTTTCTCCCTCAGGCTGGTCGGAACGCCCACGCTTGAACTCATTGCCGCCCGCTGGCGGAGCGGAAACACGAAGAACCGTACCATCCGAGCCGGGCCTCTGCAAGAAAGGCAGGGACGAAATCAGGCTGGCCACGCCTTTCCCAGGAACCGTTTGACGTTTTCCGTCGTCTGAGTCGCAACTTCCTCCGCGGAGCGGCCCTTCAAGGAGGCCACGAGGTCCCGGACACGAACCACCGTAGAAGGGGTCGACTCCTCGCCCTGGTAGGCGACCGGGCAGTCCGTCTCGAGAAGGATGTTCTCCAGGGGCGCCGACCGAATCGCTTCCTGGTGAACCGGGCTGTAGGCAAGAGCGGGTGTGGCAGAGATGAAGTCGCCTCGGCCCACGATCCGGTCGACAAGATCCAGGGGCCCTGCATACCAGTGATACACCGCCCGCGGCACATCCGTTTCCTCGACGAGCATCACGGCCCGGTGGTGCGAGTATCTGCAATGCACGATGACGGGCAACCCTGTCCGGCAGGCAAGGCGCAGTTGTCTGGCGAAAAGGTCCCTCTGCAGGGATTTTGCGGTCTTGATCTTGTAGTCCAGGCCGATCTCGCCGATTGCAGCCGCCTCATCCAGGTGTTCTTCAACGGCCCCCAGAACTCTTTCCACATCCTCCCGGTCGATCTGCCAGGGATGCAGACCGAGGGCGGGAAGAACGATGCCCGGGAGCTTCTCCTTCAGTCGCATGGTTGCGGATATGCTATCGCCCCCCATCGAGACTCCGATCACCGCGAGAACGCCCAGCGATCGGGCCTTTCTCACTTCTTGTTCGGCGTCGACCAGCAGGTCGAGGTGGGCGTGCGCATCCACCAGCACGGGATGGCTTGTCTTCATCTCGTTCCTTCCGGCTCCGGCCCCGCTCCGCCTCCCTCCAGCACCTTGCGCCCTGCCCGCCGCAACTGAGCCGCGGGGAAGCTGGCACATTGCTCATAGCGACGGCCGTCGGATCCGGCCGCGCGGAGGATGGCACGGGGGTGAGAAGCGTCCGTGCCATCCGTATTATAGCAGTTCCGAGATATCTGCGGAGCCTCCTCCTTCCCCCGGGCTTCCGTGCGAGATGAGGCATGGCCCCTTTTTGCCACCCTGCGAAATATTTTTCACCCTTTGAGAGCCGCAATGGGGGGAAGATTCTCCTCTTCGCTGCTCCCGGTGCGGCCCGTGCGGCTTCTCGTAAACGGAGGCGTTCAGCGATACGGCAGGATTCCATCCGGCGTTAGGCCCTGTAACCTCTCGCTGTTCCTGATGATTTTCCCCCTTGCATCTCCCAAGAGGCGTGCCCCCGGGATCCTCTCCCCCATCCGGGGCTGCAGGGAGGAAAACCGGGCCTTTCCTGGCACCCATCTTGCTCTCTCGTAGCAGGTCCGATCCGTGGCGGAACGGGTCAGCGTGAAACTGGTCGTGGGGGCCGAGAGTGCGATGAGGAACCAGAGGCCGCGAGCCGGACGGAACGCGTTTCTTCCCTGGTTTTTCTGCGCATGCACCGGGGTCCTCCTCCTATTGTCTTTTCCGCGGGATCTCGGGGCAGGCCCCAGGGAACGCATGTCCATTCAATCCGCCATCCGGACGAGCGGTGCCCGCTGGACTTCCGGGGACACCCCCATCAGTCGGCTGGCCCCCGAGGAGAGGCGACGGTACCTGGGCGGCAGGGTGTCTCTCATTCCTCCGCCGGAGGTGACCGCCTCTTCGGTGGCGGCGTCGGGCACCCTGCCGAGCCGCCTGGACTGGAGGGATCACAAGGGGGCCAACTGGGTTACCTCGGTAAAGGATCAGGGGCCCTGCGGGAGTTGCTGGGCCTTCTCCGTGGTCGGGACCCTGGAGTCGGTCGTCGCGATCAAGGCGAACAACCCTGCCCTGACGCTCAATCTCTCCGAGCAGTTCGTGCTTGCGTGCAGCGCGGGCACCTGCAGCGGCTGGTGGGTGAGTCCCGCCGCCGACTTCCTCCGGACCACGGGGGTCGTGGACGAAGGTTGTCTCCCGTACACGGGGAGCGATGCAGGCCCGTGTTCCGACCGCTGTGCGGACTGGTCGGACCGGATCTGGAAGATCGATCGCTGGCAGTCGGTTCCCGACGAGGTGAATGCGATCAAGAGCGCCCTGAATCAGAGGGTCCTGACGACTGCCTTCGACGTCTACACGGATTTCTACTATTACACGGGCGGCGTGTACGAACATGTGTGGGGAGATTACGAAGGCGGTCACGCCGTTGTCCTGATCGGATACGACGACATCGACCATGCCTGGATCGCCAAGAACAGCTGGGGCACGTCCTGGGGAGAGGACGGGTATTTCAGGATCCTCTGGGGGAACAGCCGAGTCGGCCGGGACACGCTCCTCTTCCAGTATTCCAATCCTTGCGATGACGATGAAGACGGCTACATGGATCCGTCCTGCGGGGGCGACGACTGCGACGACGAGGACCCCCGGGTGTATCCAGGGGCGGAGGAGCTCTGTGACGGCAAGGACGGCAACTGCGACGGCCGCATGCAGTCCGCGGAGTCGGATCAGGACGGGGATGGGTGGCCCTTGTGCAACGACTGCAACGACCTCGATCCCGACGCCAACCCCGGGAAGGTCGAGATCTGTCGGGACGGAATCGACAATGACTGCAGCGGGTCGGTCGACGACAAGGACGTCGACGAAGACGGAGAAATCGACGTGGCCTGCGGCGGGAGGGACTGCAACGACGAGGATTCCCGGGTGTATCCAGGGGCGGAGGAGATCTGCGACGGAAAGGACAACGACTGCGACGGCGTCCTGCCGGCCTCCGAGCGCGACGTGGACGAGGACACATGGATGATCTGCGCAGGGGACTGCATGGACTGGTACGCGCGGGTCCATCCCGGCGCCCTGGAGGCTTGCGACAACTGGCTCGACGACGACTGTGACGGGGCCGTGGACGGAGACGACATGGAGTGCGAATTGGGTGCTGTCGGCTGGTCGGCCGCCGAACCTGCCGAGGCCTCGTCGGTTCGGCCGCCTCCCGCCTCTTGCGGACCGGATGCCTCCCGGGTCGGCAACACCGCTCTCTGGATCCTTGTCCCCCTGGCCTCCTTTGGGGCCGGAAGATGCCTGCTGCGGCGGGAGCGCAACAGGAGCCGGGCACGAACCGGCAAGAAAGGCCGGGACCGTCAGACGGCGTAGCCGCCGCTCACCACAAAATGGCCGCCCGTAACGTAGGCCGCTTCTTCGCTCAGAAGGTAGTCCAAGAGGCCCAGGAGATCCGAATAACGGCAGAACCGGCCCGCAGGGATGTAGTCCGAGGCGGTCCGGGACGGTTTCTTCACGGAATTGTAGATCGTACCGGGCGAGATCATGTTGACCGTGATCCCGTACGAAGCCTCTTCGACGGCAAGCGTTTTCGTGAGGATCAGCGCGCCGGTCTTGGCCAGGTGATACACCGCGCAGCGCGGGGCCGCGCCGACCCTCCCGGCCGGCGCATAGCCGATCATCACCACCCTGCCTCCGGACCGTTTCCGCATCAGGGACAGGGCCTCCCTGGAGCAAAGGAAGACGGAGGTCAGGTTGCTCCGGAGGATCTTCTCCCATTCTTCAGTCGTGACCCGTGCCAGCGGCTTCTCCAGATAGTCTCCGACATTGTTAATCAATACGTCCAGCCTTCCGAACGAGCGATCCAGTCGCTCCATCATCCTGCGGACCTCAGCCTCCCGTGTGACGTCCGCCCGGCAGGGAAGCGCCTCCCCCCCCCTCGCCCGAATCCTCCTCGCAAGAGACTCGGCCTGCTCGCGACTCGTCCGGTAGTTGATGGCAACCCTGTAGCCTCGGTCCGCCAGATGCCTGCAGACCGAGGCGCCGAATCGCCGCGCCCCGCCCGTGACCAGGGCCACCCGGCCCTCCTTCGCTTGGCCGGTCCCGGCTCCACGAAAAGATGCCTTTCTTCCAGCGTTTTTCATGGGCCCCAAGCGTCACTCTCCGTCCGCGAAGCGCCTGCCGGAGGCACGAATCGAAACAGGCCTTCCTCCAGCGGCTTGTTCAGGAGGACCTTCTGGTAGTCCACCTGAAAAAACCGCGCGGATCCGGTGTCGGCCACACGGATCCGATGAGGGAAGGAAACCGCTTCGAGCTTTCGGTACCTTCCATAATCCACTTGCAGGTTCCCGACGGTCCTGCCGTTTTCCGGGGAACGGATCACGAGGACCCGCCGCGGCCGCCTGGCTTCGTCCAGCCACACGAGGTAGCGCGGCCCGGTGCCGAGCGGCTCGACATCCAGCAGCAAGGCGTCGCCGTCCATGCTTGCGCGAACGGTCGGGCTCCGAATGGACAGGAAGAACGGGTCACCCGTCGCCAGGGCCGAAAGTTGTTCCGGGTCCAGGGGGATCCCCACCATCCCCTGAATCCCCGCGGCGCCGTCGGGGCCCTGCCGGTATTCGTTGTCCGCCGCGGAGTAGGTGAGAAAGCCCTCCGGATCGAAGAGGGCAAGAAAGACCACATGATTCAGCAAGTCCTCGACCTCGAACCGGAGTCTCCCTCTGCCTCGGTCGCACACGATGACCGCGTCCAGGCCGACCTTCTCTTGTTCCGTCTGGAGTTGCAGGTGGGCCGTCCCTTGCAGCGTATGGATCTGTTTGCTTTGTCCCCGAATTCCCTGATAGATCGCCTCCGGGTCCGACGGACCCGCTTCGCCCCAGCCGACCGGCGGGCCCGGTCGCTTCAGGCAGCCGGAGGAGGCAGCCGCGAGGAACACGATCGCGAGAACCGGCAGACGGGCGGTCTTCATGTCACCGATTCAATTGCAGCTTCTCGATTTCCTGAATCTTCTCACTGATCTTTGCCGGGTCCTTGGCCTTTTCCAGGGCCTTTCGGTAGGACTCGAGAGCCTTCTCCCGGCTGCCGGTCTTGAGGTGTGCGTCGCCCAGATGCTCGAGGATAATCGGATCGTCCGGGACGAGACTCACCGCCCGCTTCAGTTCCCGCAGGGCCTCATCGTATCTGCCCTGCCTGTAGTAGACCCATCCCATGCTGTCAATGATGTACCCGTCCTCGGGCCGGATGGCCAGCGCCCTCTGGATCAGGTCCTCCGCCTCTTCGAGGTGGATCCCCTTGTCGGCATAGGTGTACCCGAGGTAGTTCAGGGCCTCGGCGTTGTCCGGTTCGAGGGAAATCACCGTCTTCATGCTCTCGATGCTGTTCGCCAGGTCCCCCTTCTTGTCGTAGAGCACCCCGAGCGTGAAATGATACCTTGCGGGATTCTCCTGCGATGACTCCAGGGCCTTGCGTGCGCAGGCAATGGCCTTTTCGTAATCCTCCGCGTGCTCATAGAGTGCGGCCAGGAAGCCCCAGAGCCGATCGTCCTGCGGTTGATGCTGAAGCGCCTCCTCGATCACCTTCACCGCTTCCTCAAGCCGCTGCGATTCCTCGAGAAGAAAGGCCCAGTACATTCGGGCGTCCGTGTAGGACTCGGCTTCGGGGGGAATCTTCGAAAAGGTCTCCCTTGCCGCGTCGGGTTCGCCGTTCTCGGCGTAGGCAGCCCCAAGAAAGTAGGCGACGCGATGGGCCTCCGGCTCGGCGGCCAGAACGATCAAAAACTCCTGGATGGCCAGATCGAATCGCTTCTGTTCGTAATAGACCAGACCGATCTTCAGATGCACCTGGATCGCATCCGAACCCGCCATCTGCCCGAGCGCCTTGAGCTGGACCAGGGCCTCGTCCAGTTTCTTCTGGCTGATGAAGGCCTGTCCCAGCTTGTCCCTGACCAGGAGGTTGCCCGGGTCTCTCTCCAGGATGCCCTGGTAGATCTCGATTGCCTCCTCTTCCCGGCCCTGTGCCTCATAGATTCGCGCCAGGTCGAGCAGAACCACTTCAGAACCCTCGGAAAGCTCGAGCGCCCTCTTCAGGGACTCCTCGGACTCTGCGTACCGCTCCTGCTTGGCGTAGAGCCGGCCCAGGTAGTAATAGCCGACAAAAGAATCGGGCGCTCCGGCGATCATCTGCTTGAGGATCTCGACCGCCTTGTCGTAATTACCGGCCGTGGCGTGCAGGGAACTCAGGAAGAGCATCGTCTTCTCCCTGCCCGGGTCGAGCTCGAGGACGCGTTGGTAAGCCCGGATGGCCTCCTCAATTCGGTTCAAAGCCGAGTAGATTCCGGCGAGCAGCGAATGACCCTCCAGATCGTTCGGATCGAGCGAAACGACCGTCTGCGCCTCCAGGAGGGCCTCCTCCGGCTGATTGGCCTTCAGGTACAGCCTGGCCAGGCAAAGGTGCAGGTAAGGGGAGGAGGGATCCTGCTCGATCGCCTTCCGATAAGCATCGATGGCGGCTTCCGTGTTTCCCTCGAGTCCCTTCATGTACCCCTGCAGGAAATGGAAGTACCGACTCGGTGCTTCCGCCTCCGGGACGGTCTCACGGACCTCCTCCGGCGGCGGGGCAGGCGCTTCAGCGGTGCCCCGATGGGCCTTGCTCGCACAGCCGGCCGGTCCCAGGAGAAGCAGCATGCTCATCAACAGAAAAATGGGTCTTGGCTCGCCCATGGAGCGGCTTCGTAGCATGTGGATTGTTTTTCTCCTTACAATCAATCGTTTACCCCCGGTGTCCTCCTCTCTTTTGTAGCACAGTGAAAAACAGATCGTCAACGCAGGGCCGTCTCCCGGCCGTTTGCCGCATGTACGGGTTTTGTCCTATAATCGCCCGTGCGACGAACTCGGCGGCCGTTTTCCATCGACTCTCCCGACAGGAGCACGCGGATGCCTTCAAACAGCAAGACGGATCCCGTCCCAGCCGTGCAATGGATGTGGGCGAACATATTCAGGAGCTCGCAGGAGGACGAAATAGCGATCCGAGAGTCGATCCGAAAGATCCCCCTTTTCCGGGACTTGACCCGAAAGGAGTTCCGCCGGATCGAGGAAAGCCTCTACCTCCGCAGGTACCGGGCGGACTCGTTCATCTTCCGCGCAGGCGAGCCCGGCCTGGGCATGTACATCCTTCAAGCAGGCTCGGTATGGATTCAGAGGCCCGAAGAAATCGGCTCCGAGGATTCCCCGCCCCTTCTGGAACTCGGCCCCGGCGACTTCTTCGGCGAGATGGCCCTCTTCGATGAGAACGTGCACCTTTTCTCCGCGAGGGCCCGCACCCATGCGGTGGTCTTGGGGTTCTTCCGGCCCGATCTGCTGACCCTGAGCCACTACCACCCTCGCCTCGGATGCAAGCTGCTCCTGGCGCTGGGCCGCATCATCTGCGACCGATTCCGGGCCTCCCTGGCAGGCGGCCCCGACCGGCCGTAAACGGCCGGATCGAGAGCAACCCACTCAACGAAGGCGGGGCCTCCATGGACAAAGAAAGCCGCCCCTACTGGTTCCGAAGGCTCGTTCTGATCCTGATCCTTCTGGGGTCTGCATTCACCCTGTACCTTGTTCGGAACACCCTGGTTCCCCTGCTCATCTCCATGCTCATCGCCTATCTTCTGACCCCCCTCGCGGATTACCTGGAACACAGGGGATTGGGACGGATTGCCGCCATCACGATCCCCTTTCTCCTCTTCTTCGGCCTGCTCTTCCTGGCCGTCCTGTACCTCTTCCCCTTGATCCGGGACCAGGCGCTGGATCTGGCCGCCGGACTGCCCCGCAACCTGACGACCCTGAACGCCTCCATCCGCGAACTGCAGGCCCGCCTTGCCGCATACTGGCCGACCATCGAGGAGCTGGACGTGGGCTTGAGCATTCAGCAGGCGGCCCTGGACGCGTTGAATGCCGTTCCCACTTATGTTGTCAACGTCTTCTCGATCTTTCCCCTGCTCATCCTGGTGCCGTTGATCAGCTTCTTCTTTCTCAAGGACGGAAGAAGAATCCGCCGGGGCTTCCTGGAGCGCGTGCCGAACAGATATTTCGAGACGGTCATGGGCCTGCTCTACGAGGTGGACCGGAAGATCGGCAGCTACGTGCGGGGTCAGTTGCTCCGGTCCACAATCATCGGCTTCCTCACCTACCTCGGCCTGAAGCTCTGCGGTCTGAAATACTCCCTGCTCCTGGCCATCGTTGCCGGGGTGATGAACCTCATCCCCTACGCCGGTCCTTTCATCGCCTCCATACCGGCCGTGATCCTCGGCATCCTCCACCAGGCGAACCCTGAGGCCCTGCTCACCTACGTCTCGCCTCTGCCGCTGGCGGTTCACGTGACCCTGGTCTACGTCATCGTGCAGACCCTGGATGCGGTCTGGGTCGCTCCTTACATCCTGGGCTGGAGCGTGGATATCCATCCGCTCGGGATCGTTCTGGTCCTGCTCTTCGGAAACCAGCTCTTCGGGTGGTGGGGAATCATCCTCGCCGTCCCGGCCGCCTCCATCCTCAAACTCAGCGCGGAGGCGGTTTACAGCCGCTACAAGATCCAAAAGACTTGAACAGGGGCCCACCCCCTTCCACGCTTACTTCCGGAACGGGCGGAAATCGGGTTTTCTCTTCTCCACGAAGGCCGTGCTTCCCTCCACGGCCTCCTCGGTGCCGTAATACATCGAAAGCGCGCCGACGCCCAGATGGGTGATCCCCGTGGTGCCATCCGTTTCGGCCAGGAAGGCATACTTCAGCATCTTCAGTGCCGTAGGGCTCTTCTCCAACAGTTCCCGGCACCAGGCATCCACCTCCTCATCCAGCCTTTCCATGGGCACCACGCAATTGACCAGCCCCATCTCGAGCGCCTGCTGCGCCGTGTACCTCCTGCAGAGGTACCAGATCTCCTTGGCACGCTTGATCCCCACGGCACGGATGAGGTCTCCGGTCCCGTAACCGGGATCAAAAGAGCCTACGCGCGGCCCCGCCTGGCCGAACTGGGCGTGCTCCGCCGCTATGCTGAGGTCGCACACCATTTGCCAGACATGCCCTCCACCGATTGCGTACCCGTTGACCCGCGCGACCACCGGCTTGGGCATCGTACGGATCAGCTGGGTGACGTGTTGCCAGCCCACTTCCAGGGGCCACCGGGCCCCTTCGCCCATATAGCCCCCCTTCTCCCGGATCGACTGATCCCCTCCGGTGCAGAATGCCTTGTCCCCTGCCCCTGTGAACACCACGACACCGACACCCCCGTCCATCGCACACCGGGTGAAGGCATCGATCAACTCCTCGACGGTCCTCGGGGCGGCGGCATTGTAGCGCTGCGGCCGGTTGATCGTTACGCGGGCCACCTGGTCCTTCTTCTCAAACAGGATGTCCTGGTACTCCATACCCTCCCTCCCGTCATTGAGAGCCCGGTTGACATATAGCACGCCTCCCGCTTAAATGCATCCAGCGGGCTCTCGGATACATCCAAACACGTGCAGGCACCGGATGCAGCCCTTCGACACCAGGAGCGATTCGTTCGAAACCATGCCAGCCGCGGTGAAGGAACATATCGTCAATCTCGAGGCCTACGTTCCCGGCTTCCAACCCGAGGACGGAGACGGCGTCGTCAAGCTCAACACCAACGAGAATCCCTACCCGCCTTCCCCCTGGGTGGAGGAAGCCATCCGGGAAGAGGGCGGCGACAACCTGCGCCTGTACCCGAATCCCGGCAGCCAACGTCTTCGGGAAACGGCAGGCACCGTCTACGGGCTGGCTGCGGAACAGGTTCTTTGCGGCAATGGTTCCGACGAAATCCTCGGCATCCTGCTCAGGACATTCACAACCCGGGGCGACGCGATCGGATACTACGAGCCCTCTTATTCCTATTACAAGACCCTGGGAGCGATTCACGACCTTGTTCGGTTGCCCACCGGCCTCGGGGAGGATCCCCTTCACCCTCCCCTACCCAGGGAACGGGACGTGAACCTCTTCTTCCTGACCAACCCGAACTCCCCGATGGGCTTCTCGCTGGCGCCTGAGTTCGTCGTGCGCCTTGCAAATCATCTGGACGGCATCCTCGTCGTGGACGAGGCTTACGCGGAATTCGCTCGAACGGATTGCCTTGCCCTCCTCCGGGAGATCCCGAATCTCATCGTGACGCGCACCCTCTCGAAGTCTTACTCCCTGGCCGGTCTGAGGGTGGGCTTCGCCCTCGGGGCCGAGGGATGGATCCGGCAGATGGACAAGGTGCGGGACCATTACAACCTGGACCGGATCGCGCAGGCCGCCGCGTGTGTGGCCCTGCGGGACCAGCGCCATTTCCGGGAATGCAGGGACAAGATCCTCCGCACGAGGGAGCGTTTCGTCCGCGCTTTGCAGGAGATGGGAATCGAAACGTTCCCGTCGGAAGCCAATTTCGTTTTTGCGAGATTCTCGTCGGCGCAGGCAGCCGCCGGGCTGTTCGAGAAGCTGACCGAGCGGAACATCCACGTCCGCTACTTTCCCAGGGATGGGCTCGACCAAGGCCTGCGGATTTCCATCGGCACCGATGCCCAGATGGACCGTCTCCTGGAAGTGCTTCGCACCCTTCTCTAGCCGATCCATTCGGAAACCCGAGAGACGGAACGGGGGGAACCCTCTTGACGGTCGCAAAGAAGATCCGGGAGGCCATGGGGCGCGCCTCCTGGATTCGCAGGATGTTCGAGGAAGGCGCGCGGATGAAGAGGGAGCGGGGGGAGGAAGAGGTCTTTGACTTCTCCCTTGGAAACCCGTGCCTGGAGCCGCCCGCGGCCTACCTCGATGCGCTCCGGGAGGAATTTCGGGACTACCGGCCCGGCCGGTATGCCTATATGCCCAACGCCGGGTATCCGGAAACCCGTGCGGCCGTGGCTTCCGCTCTGCGCAAGAAGCGGGGCATCCCTTTCGAGGCGCGGCACATCGTGATGACCTGCGGGGCGGCGGGCGGCCTGAACGTGGTGTTCAAGGCCCTGCTCGATCCGGGCGACGAGGTGCTCGTCCTCGCTCCCTTCTTTCCGGAGTACCTCTTCTATGTCGGCAACCACGGCGGGGCGGCCCGTATCGTCGAGACCGGTCCGGACTTCTCGCTCCCGCTGCATGCGATCGAGCAGGCCTTGTGTGACCGGACCCGCGCCGTCCTGATCAACTCTCCCAACAACCCGACCGGCAGGATGTACGATGCGGAGAGCCTCAAACACCTTGGAGAGGCGCTCGAAGAGGCCGGAAGCCGTCTCGGCAGGGACATCTACCTCGTTTCGGACGAGCCGTACGGAGAACTCGTTTTCGACGGGAGGGGGCTGCCCGACGTGTTTTCCTGCTGCAGACGGTCGATTCTCGTCAACTCCTTCTCGAAGAGCCTGTCCATCGCAGGAGACCGTCTCGGTTATGTCGCCGTCCATCCCGAAGGGGAGGATTTCGAAACCCTGGTGGACGCCCTGATCTTCTGCAACCGGACGCTCGGTTTCGTCAACGCGCCGTCCACGCCGCAACGGATCATCTGCAGGATGGCGGACGCCCATGTGGACGCAGCCGAGTACGAGAAGCGGAGGAACCTGATCTGCGACGGACTCGGCGAGGCGGGATACCGGTTCATGAAACCGGAAGGCGGATTCTACCTGTTTCCCGAATCTCCCGCCCCGCAGGAGATCCCATTCGTTCAGGAACTCCTCGAGGAGGGGATACTCGTGGTCCCGGGCACGGGGTTCGGAAGGTCAGGCTACTTTCGGATCGCCTTCTGCGTCCAAGAGAAGGTGATCCGGAACGCCCTGCCCATCTTCGAACGTGTCCTTCGACGCCACATCGCCGGCTGATCTGCAAGGCGAGCGGCCGAGGGCTACACCACCAGTTCGATCACATCGCCGTCCCGAAGAACGAAGTCCCTGCCCACCCTCTGCCCGTCATATTTGTCTCTGCTGTAGATCCGTGCCGTCTTGAAGTTCTTCTCGAAATCCTTGTGGATTTCCCTGGCCATTTCGATAACCGTCGCACCCTGCCGGAAAACGAACGGATTGTCGAGATCCGGCTTCTTCCCCGGGGTCTTGGCGTACACCCGCACCTTGTCCAGCGCGTGAAAGGCCGCCGCCAGAAAGGCATCCTTTCCCAGCCCGGCGCAAGCCGAGACGCTTACCACCTCGTAGGAGGCTCCGAAGGCCCTCCGGAGCGCCTCCGCACCCTCGCCCGCACCGGGAAGGTCCAGCTTCGTCCCCGCGATAAAGAGCCGCTTGGGCGCAACGCCCCCCGCCGCCTCGCCCCGCGGCTCGTGCCTCCGGAGAAGGGGCACCCTCCTCTGCTGCATCTCCTCGAGAAGGATCTCTACCTGCCCCGCCGGGTCATCGGTCAGATCCGCGACCAGGCAGATCGCATCCGCATTTCTCAAGATGTTGGAGACCCACCTGTCCGTGACCTCCCAGGGCAGGGGAGGGATGTCCACCAGTTGAATCCGGACGTTCTCGAACAGCCCCATCCCCGGCATCGGCTTCAGCGTCGTGTACGGGTAGTCGGCAATCTGGGGGGCTGCATTGGTCAAGGCGGCCAGGATCTGGGACTTCCCCACATTGGGCAGGCCTGCCAGCACAACCTGTCCCGCCCCCTCCTTCTCGACGTAGTGCTCATCGCCGTGCCTGGCGCCCCCGGATTTCTTCCCCTCCTGCCCGCGGACCTTGGAGAGCCTGCGCTTCAGGTCCGCCTGGAGCTTCTCCGTACCCTTGTGCTTCGGGACGAGGCGAAGGAGATTCTCGAGGATATCCGACTTTTCTTCCGGCGTACGCGCGGTCCGAAGCTTCCTCTCTTCCTCGTAGTATTGCGGAGGCAGATTGGCCGGCATGGAGCGCCTCTAGGCGGTGTGGATCAGTTGGATCTTTCTCTTGGCCTCCTCGACCTTTCTTCCCACGGAAGTGGAACAGCGCGCACAGAGGTATTCATATCGCTCGCCTTCCGGCAAGACGAGAAGGAGCCTCTTGCGGACCGGTACCGCTGTTTTACATTTCGGGCAGTACAAGCTGGAGGCCTCGAGGTCGTCGAATTGCTTCTCCCTCTGCTGAAGCGGCGGCTGCTGCGTGCGAACGAATGGGGGTCTTCCCGGTCTGGATCGGCGCATCTTGTCTGTCTCCCTCTGATCCCAAGCGGAAAAAAAGTATACCACAATCCTTCGCCCCGAGGTAGATTCCCCCTTCCGCGAACCGGGGGGCGTACTGCGCGGACAAATTGACATACCCTCGCGCGGATTCCTATAATATTTTTGTATGCAAATCTGCAAGCCGGTTCCGTAAAGCAACCCAGCAAGAGGAGACAAGCCTCTGCCGCCGAACGATCCCGACACACCAATGGAGGAATCCGAGCCCTCCGGCTCCGGCCGGCCGCCGCGCAATTGGCTCAAGCTCCTGCTGGGGGCAGCCGCTTGCGCGGGAGTCGCCGTCGCGCTGTTCCTTGTCTTCTCGGTTCCGGCGAAGAAGGAGGTCGCAAAGGGTGAGAGGCCCTCCCTTCAGCCCTCCGACCCGGCGCGGGCCGCGTCCCCGCCAGACCCGATGCCCTCCAACGAGACCGATGCACCGACAACCGCGGGCCTGGCGCCTTCCGAATCCGGATCCCCCCGGACCCCCGCCATGCCGGTCGTCTCCCTGCCCGGCGATGCGGAACAATCCGATCTTGAGAATGTGGTCCTGCCGTCGCTGCCGTATTCCATCTACCTGGGAGCTCACAAGGATTTTCAGGAGGCGGCCACCACGCAGAGCGAACTGGAAAGCAACTACCTGACTGCCTATGTCGTACCGATTCGAATCAAGGGGAATGCATCCCAGTCTCTTTTCGGCGTCACCCAGGACGGCTCCTGGTACCGCGTTCTCACCGGACACTTCGGCTCCAAGGAGGAAGCCCGGAATACCTTGGGCTTTTTGATGGCGGAGCTGCCGGGGTATCAGCCCGAAATCCTGCGCCTCCCGTATGCGGTCGAATGCGGCCGCTTCCTCGAACCGGAAGATGCCCGCGAGCTTGCCGAGAAACTGGACAAGAAGGACGTCTTCAGTTACACGCAAACCTATCCGACGACCGACGGCAGATCGCTGACCCGGGTCCTGGTGGGTTGCTTCTTCTCGGAACGAGGCGCGCAGGATCAGGCGGAACAACTGCGGAAGATAGGTTTCTCCTGCAGCGTGGCCGAACGGTAGCCGCCCCCCCCTGGGCGGGCAGCGCACGAGCCCGGCTCTTTGCCTGACGACTATTTCTGATGAACCCGGATGAAGCGGCGGATGCTACGATCGTAGCCCTTCTCGACCGGATCCGGGAAATAACACGCGGGCAGTTCGCCGGCGGCCCGGTGGTAGGCGATACACTCGCAGCAGACCCCCTTGCGGGAACAGGGTTCGTAGCTGCAGTTACAGCTTTTCAGGTTTTCTTCCCGGTTGGCGCACTTCTCTTTGCCGACCTTCCCCATCGTTTCGATTCCCTTCCTTTCCCAATGGCCCTTGATCCCGGAGGTGCTGTCGTTCTATCGTTGAAGCAGATTCATACTAATGGATGATTTCCTTTTTGGGAAGGCCCCGCTCCGACCGTCCGGAGGGTTCATGTGCACAGCGATTCTTCTTCACCGCGTATTCCCTTCCCATCCGGTCGTGGTGGCCGGCAACCGAGATGAATGGATCGCGCGCGCGGCTCTGCCCCCCCACTTGTGGAAGGTGCCCGGCGAAGGCCCTCCTGTGAGAATCTTCGCCGGAAGGGACCGCAGGGAAGGCGGGACATGGTTCGGGGTCAATCAGCACGGCCTCGTCGTCGGCGTGACGAACCGGTACACAGGCACGAACGTCCCTGGCAGGGCCTCACGGGGCCGGCTCGTCCTCAGGTGTCTCGCCCAGGACTCCCTCGAAAGGGTACTCCACATGCTCACCCCGGAAGAGGCATCGCGCTACAACCCCTTCAACCTCTTCTGCCTGTCCGAAGAGGCGGGCGTCATCGTCACCCAGGACGACGACCGGTTCCGGAGGCTACCGTTCGAAGGGGGCATCCACGTCCTGACGAATCGGCCGCCGGACGATCCCCACGACGTCAAGGGAGAGTGGCTTCGATCCCGCCTGGGTGACCTGCCGACGGAACCGGCGGCGGTCAGCGACCGGATCTCCCGGCTCCTGGCCGTCCATGGACAGGGCGATGCCCCTCCTCCCGTCTGCGTCCACCTGCCCGGCTACGGCACCGTTTCCTCCTTTATGCTCTTCCTTTCCGCCCGCAGAGATCAAAGCCGATACCTTTACGCCCCCGGCCCTCCCTGTCAGAACGAATTCGAGGATGTTACAAAGGGTTTCCTGTCTGTTTTTTCCGGAGAAAGGAAGAATCGTGTCTGAACGGTACGACACGACCGTCATCGGAGCCGTTCGGTCCGGTCTTGCGACGGCAGCCATCCTGTCCGCATAGGGGGGCCGCAAGGCCCTCGTGCCGGGAAAGGAGGCGTACATCGGCGGGGGCCTCGTCCCGTTCACGTGCCGGGGCCCGACATGGATACGATGCTGTCGAACGGACTGCTGGACGGCTTCAGCCTCGAGGCCGGCGGACATGCGATAGTCTGGGGAACGAGATCTCCACGAGGGACATGGCCGCCAGGACAGGCGATTCTTCTCTCGTCGTTCTTGGGCCGTCCATTCGGCACGCAGCGCATCACTTCCTTCGTTCGGCCGCCGCCCTCGGAAAAGGCGTGAGCAGATCGAGGGGGATCGGAAAGAGCGTGGTGAAGGCATTTTCCGAGGAGATCTCTGCGAGGGTCCGCAAATAGCGCAACGGAAGCGCGATCGGGTGCGGCTCCATGACCGTTGCGGCTTCCTGCAGCCGGGTGGCTGCCTGATATTCTCCCTCCGCATGGATGACCTTGGCCCGCCTTTCCCTCTTTGCGGCAAGGGACGGAACGCTCCCCCGTGTCCGAGAAGGCTCCGGGAGAGCGTCTGTCTCACACCCTCGAGCAATCAGTAGCCTCCGCCATAGCCTCCAGGAGGCATGGATGGACCCGCTTTTTTTTCTTCAGGGATCTCGGCGACCAGGGCCTCGGTCGTCAGCAGCAGCGAACCCAGGCTGGCGGCGTTTTGAAGGGCACAGCGGACCACTTTCGTGGGATCGATGACCCCGGCCTTGGTCAAATCGCAGTACTCCTCCTTTGCCGCGTCAAAGCCATAGGCGCCTTTACCCTCCTTCACCTTTGCCACCACGATGGAGCCTTCCCAGCCTGCGTTCCCTGCGATCCGCCGAAGGGGTTCTTCCAGTGCACGCTTGACGATGTTCACGCCGACCTTTTGCTCTTCTTCGACCTCCACCGCGTCCAGTTTGGGGATGATCCGGATGAGCGGAACACCGCCGCCGGGCACGATCCCCTCCTCCACTGCGGCCTTGGTGGCGTTCAGGGCGTCCTCCACGCGGGCCTTCTTCTCCTTCATCTCGGTCTCGGTGGCGGCACCGACCCGCAGAACAGCCACGCCTCCGGCAAGTTTTGCCAGCCGCTCCTGCAGTTTCTCACGATCGTAGTCGGAGGTGGTCTCCTCGATCTGCGCCCGTATCTGCTTGATCCGACCCTCGATCGCCTGGGTGGACCCCCCTCCCTCGATGAGGGTGGTGTTTTCCTTGTCAATATGCACCTTTCTGCAGGTTCCGAGATCCTTGAGATTCACGTTCTCCAGCTTGATACCGAGTTCTTCGGCAACCACCTGCCCACCGGCCAGCACCGCCATGTCCTCCAGCATGGCCTTCCTGCGATCTCCAAAACCGGGGGCCTTCACCGCTGCACACTTCAGGGTGCCCCTGAGCTTGTTGACCACCAACGTGGCCAGGGCCTCACCCTCCAAATCCTCGGCAACAACCAGGATGGGCTTGCCGGACTGCGCCACCTTCTCCAACAGCGGGATCATGTCCTTCATGCCCGTGATCTTCTTCTCGTGGAACAGAAGGTAAGGTTCCTCCAAGACCACCTCCATTTTTTCGGGGTCCGTCACGAAGTAAGGAGAAAGATAACCCCTGTCGAACTGCATTCCTTCCACGACTTCCAGGGAGGTCTCCGTGGACTTGGCTTCCTCGACCGTTATCACCCCTTCCTTGCCGACCTTGTCCATGGCCTCAGCAATGAGGTTCCCGATGGACTCGTCTCCATTGGCCGAGATGGTCCCCACCTGGGCGATCTCTTTTCGATCCTGGGTGGGTTTGCTCATTCCCTTAAGCTCTTCGATGGCCCTGGCTACGGCCTTATCAATACCCCGCTTGACATCCATGGGGTTGGCACCCGAGGCCACAACCTTGCACCCTTCCCGGTAGATGGCCTGCGCCAACACAATCGCCGTTGTGGTTCCGTCGCCGGCCACATCGCTCGTCTTGCTGGCCACCTCCTTGAGCATCTGGGCGCCGATGTTCTCGAACCTGTCCTTGAGCTCGATCTCCTTCGCCACGGTCACACCGTCCTTGGTTACCAGGGGAGACCCGAAGCTCTTCTCCAGGAGCACGTTCCGGCCCTTGGGTCCCAGGGTTACTCGGACCACATCGGCCAACATATTCACCCCTTTCAGGGTCTTTGCCCTCGCCTCTTCTGCAAATTTAATTGTTTTTCCGGACATCTTCTTACCCCTTCTTTTTCTCTCACGTGTTCGTTAGAAACCAAGAACCAAGACCGCACCTGGAAGCAAGGGCCTCATTCCCCCATAAGCCTTCACTCGATGACACCCAAGATGTCGTCTTCTTTCACAATGAGGTGCTCCACGCCCTCGATCTTCACCTCTGCACCCGAGTACTTGCCAAACAGGACCCGGTCACCTTTCTTGACCTCCAGGGGAATGAGCTTCCCATCTTCCAGCATCCTGCCCTTTCCCACGGCAATCACCTTGCCTTCCTGCGGTTTCTCTTTCGCTGTCTCCGGAATGATAATGCCTCCTTTGGATTTGCCCTCTTCCTCGATCCTCTTCAAGAGAATCCTGTCTCCCAACGGTCTGATCTTCATGGCCGACCCTTTCTGCTTGCGCTGTGGAACGGATACCCTCTGCAACCATCCTCCCTGGACTCAGGAAAGCACTGCCGATGTGGAAATTCGGCGTGACGGAGTTGGAAACCGTACTCTTGGGAGGATCGGTCCCATCCATCCGGCTGCCCATCGCCACCTGTAAAGAGGGACCTCAACAGGCCGTTAGCGCAGGACTTAGGCGACGCGCTTTATTTTGAGTCTGATCCCATGTTTGTGACAAAGCGGGCCCCGGTCCTCGATCCAAGCCTCGTCACGCTTCAAGCGAACACCGCACTTGACACAGGTCCAGGCCCCGGTCTTTGCGGGCGTCTTCGCTTTAACACCACGGGCCAGGTATTCCAGCATGGGAATGATCCTCTCCAGGCTTACTCGAAATCGGCAACCTTATTCTTCCGGTACTCAGCATGTGAGAGACGACCGCAACCACGAGCGCATCATCTCCTGGTGAGCTTTCCTCCTGGATCGCCTCAATGATACGGTACAGGTTGGTCTTCGTGGCAACCGTTTTCGAGACCAAGAGCCCCTCGAGGAATGCCCTTCTCGCCAATACGTCCGACGTCATGTTTGTCCCCACTCACACACGTAGTCCTTCCCGGACCAATGGGAAAGAAGTTGTTCAATCTTTTCGACCGTCAGGGGTTTCTCGATACAGCCGGCGGCGCCCATTTGCCTTGCCTGCGAAAACAACTCTCGCCTCGCGTGCCCCGTGGTGAATATTCTCTTGGTTTGCGGATGGGTATCCTTGATCGCTCTCAGGAACTCCAGGCCATCCATGCCTGGCAGTCTGTAATCGGCGATGATGACGTCGTAGGACTTCCTCCCGATTTCTTCCAAGGCTTCCTCTGCGCTTTCGAGCCCCAGAAATTCATACCCTTCGCCTTCGAAGAACAATCTCATGGACGACCTGATCGGCCCGTCATCGTCCACGAGCAGTATCCTCACTTTTTCCCATTTTCCTGATGGCATCTTGTTTTCATCCCCGTAAAGGGGAAAAGGGGGTTCGTTGCCTTCTTCCTCTATTCCCCGCGACACCACTGGCTGCATTCACCGTGCCACTTCGACCCGAATGAATGAATCCAAGCAGTTTCGCATGGTTCTGAATTGTGAAGACAGCGACCACGCTCCGGCAGCGATGCGAATGTGGAGGAACTGCGAATGCCAATGTTGAGAATATTCGAAATCAAACAAAGGGGGCAGTTCGGATCCTGCCCGATTCAGCGGGTTACGGACAAAGCCCCGAGCAGGGGTAAGGCGGAGGTTTGTCGAAAGGGGAGAGGAAGGGGGAGCCGTCGCGAAGTCCGTTTACCGTGTCTGGAGCCTTTTTCGGCGATAGCGGAAGGTGTGATGGTTCATGTGGAGGAGTTTGGCTGCCTTGGTTTCGTTGCCTCCGGCCATTCTCAAGGCCTCCTCGAGATACCACCTTTCAAAGGACTCCTGGGCCGAGCAGAAGTCCATGCCTTCGGGCGGAATCAGGGGGAAGCCGGGCGGGTGAGCTTTTCTTTCCGACATGGATTTTATGCCGGCAACCTCAATGCCGAGGTCCTGCAGGGTCAGTTCTTCCCCCTTGCCCACCAGGACGCCCCTTTCAATGAGGTTCTTCAGCTCCCGAACATTGCCCCGCCAGTCATAGGCCTTCAAGGCAGCCGCCGCTTCCGGAGAGATCCCTGAAAACTGCTTCCCGAAATCCCGGCTGAACTCCACGAGAAAATGCTTTGCAAGAAGAAGAATATCTCCACGGCGCTCGTTCAACGAAGGGACGCGCATCGTAACGACGCCCAGGCGGTAGTACAGGTCATCCCGGAACAGGCCCCTACGGATGAGGTCTTCGATATCCTTGTTGGTTGCAGAGATTACCCTCGTCCGAACGCGCAGTCTCTCCGTCCCTCCCAGCCTGTAGAATTCCCCATCCTCGAGAAACCGAAGGAGCTTGGCCTGTGCCTCCAGGCTCAGATCGCCCACTTCGTCCAGAAAAAGGGTGCCGCCTTCCGCTTCCTGGACCCGTCCCCTCTTTCCGGAAATCCTCGCGCCGCTGAACGCTCCCTTCTCATACCCGAAAAGCTCGCTTTCGATGAGCTCTCTGGGGATGGCCGCGCAGTTCACCGTGACCAGGGGACCGCTGAAGTTCGTGCTTCGGAAATGGATCGCCCTGGCGATCAGCTCCTTTCCCGTCCCGGTCTCGCCGAGGATCAGCACGGGTGTGGTCGCGCTCTTGGCCACCATGCCGATGAATGCCGTCACGTCTCGGATGACGTCGCTCTCCCCGATGAAGAAGGGCACGTTTTCGACCAGGCGTTTCTCCTGGAGGATCTTGACCTCCTTTTTGAGCCGGAGGGTCTGCAGCGCCTTGCGGACGGTCAACTCGATGGCTTCCAGGGAAAGGGGCTTTACGATGTAATCGTACGCACCCAGCCGCATGGCCGAAACCGCCATGCTCACTTCCTCGTTGGCGGTGATCATGACGACGAGCGTGTCGGGGCAAAGGTCCCTGGCGTCCCTGAGAACGTCCATTCCGTTCTTTCCCGGAAGGCCGATGTCGAGCAGCATCAGGTCCGCCGGATCGGATTTCAGTCCCTCGATCGCATCCTCACCCGACGAGAAGGCTCGGACCTCGTACTTCGCTGCGAGCGACAGGGTCAGGCCCTCCCGGATGGCCGGATCATCATCGACAATGTAGATCGAATCGCGAATCACGCCTGTGCGGTTCCACTCGTTTGGGGAAACTCGATCACAAACTCCGCACCACCCCACTTGCTCTCCGTCAAATACAAGAGCCCTCCGTGGTCCTGCACGATCCGGAAGCTGATCGCCAGGCCGATTCCCATGCTGTCATTCTTGGTCGTGAAAAAGGGATCGAAGATCATTTTCCTCAAGTGGGGCGGAACTCCGGGACCGCTGTCGGAGACACGAACGAGTATGTGACCATTCCTCACGGAAGAGGTGATCCCCAGCTCTTTGGCCTTTTCCTCGGTCTTCTCCATGGCCTCCAGCGCATTCATGATCAGATTCACAAGGACCCGCTTGATCAAGACAGGGTCCAGAGGAACTTCGGGAAGGGCCTCGCCCAAGCTCTTCACGACCTTGGCCCCGCTCTTGCGAAGGGCTGTGGAGCACAGACCCAGGGTCTCTTCGACGAGTTCGTTCAGGTTGCATCGCTGCATCTTGGGTTCGCCCGGCCGGCTGAAATCCGTGGCCGTCTTGATAACGGATTCAATCTGGTCCGAGGAACCCCGCATCTGTTCGAGGATCCCCCGCTCCTTTTCGCGCCCCTCCTCACGCGCAAACATCCTCTGCAGCGTGGTCAAGTAGATGTTCAGGCTCGATAGCGCGTTGCGGATGTCGTGGGTAATGGCGGCCGCTATGTGTCCGAGAGAGGCCATCCTTTCCTGCATGCTCATCAGGTGGTCCAGCTCTCGCGCGTTCGTCGTATCGAGGAAGTTGAGCAACAGAGCTTCTTTCCCTTCGAAAACGAAGCGCATGGCCCGGCAGTGAACCCATTTCATCCCCAGCCTGCCCGCTGAGTCGTCCGCAGGAAAGAAGCGAAACTCCAGGGCGTCCGTCTTCGATTCTCCATGAAGCAAGGCCTCGTAGAATGATCTTGCGGACGTTGTGTCCTCCGGGTGGATATGTTTGTAATCCGTCAGCTCGAACAGCCCGGGCAGGGGCCCCAGGAGTTTCCGGTAAGCCGGGTTCGTGTAGACGATCCGGCCTTCCTGATAGATGCAGATACCGGTGTGCAGGGATTCCACCAATTCACGGAAGTTCCTCTCACTGGCCTGCAGCGCCTCCCGGCTCTTCCGCCGCTCGGAGATGTCCCGTTCTGTCGTTGCAACCCCCATGGGGTTGCCTTCCTCGTCGAGCGCCAGGGTGACGGTCAGCCACACATCCAGCATGCGGCCGTCCCGGGCAACTCGCCGGGTTTCGAAAGATGCCACATCCTCCCCCTGCCTCAATCTGTCAGCTATGGCCAATGCCTCCGCCCACCGGTCCTTGGGAATGATCTTCCGGACATTCATTCCCAGGGCCTCCCGCCTGCTGTAGCCGTAGATTCTCTCGGCGCCGCTGTTCCAGGCACGGATCACCCCATTGAAGTCCAGCAACAGGATGGCGTCGTGGGAACCCTGCAGAACGCTGGCCAACCGCCGTTCCATTTCCCGGGGGGGCTTGGCCCTCTTTGAGGGCTTCTTGCCTTTCAGGCTGGTTGTCTTCTTCGATTGCGGTTCTTCCATGGATCGGTTCTCCCAGCCTGTTGGCGCCGGAATTCTAGCCCCACTTTCGCTATTCGGGGCATGAGACAGGAAATTTAGAGGTATTCTCT
>CAYLMK010000012.1:0-197350 GCA_964384945.1 uncultured Thermodesulfobacteriota bacterium
ATTTTCAGGTACTTAGGAAACCAATACCCCCCGAATAGCGAAAGTCGGGCTAGCCACCGACTTGGAGAAAATGCCTGCTCGACGATTCAGTGAGGATGACCGCTGGCGTTGCTCCTCACGAACGCAGGAGGGATGATCAGCCCCACCCGCGAGGGACGGAAATGAGATTCTCGGAACAGGATCTCGAGGATTTCAAGTACGCCCACGCCCTCCTGGAAAAGCCCGGTTTTTGGGCGGTTTTCAGAAGTATCCACCCCTAGCCGGAAGGAGGTTTGTATCAAGTCATCTTCGCCCTTGTCGAGACCACCACCTTCAACACGCTCACCCGATCCGAAGCCGAGGTGACCAGCTACTCCAACGGCAAGGCCGAACCCAACCTGGCCGTGGTGGAGGTGCGCGATGAGCGTGTCACCCGGCTCTCTGAGATGTATCACCCGAAGAAGACAACGTATGCAACGATCGATCTCATGGATTTTTCCGGCTTCACCCAAGGCTCGTCCAGAGAAGGGCTGTTTCCGCCGGAACTGGAGAAAGTACCGGCAGCCCATGGGTCGGCCTGCGAATGCCAAAGAGGGGCTCGGCATGTCCGGCGAGAGGGAAGGCGTTTGTTGCCTGTCAATCGTATTTCGACTTTTCTTCCTGGTAGGCGGCCTCGACGTCTGCAAGAAGGGAGTCGATCCTCGCCGGCTCGGGCTCGACCCCGACAAGTCTCCAGAAGGGCAGTGCGCTCAGGTCCGTATCTTCGCGAGGCGCCCTGTAGCCGATGCCGAGTCGATGCATCATCTGATTGGACGCATCCACCAGGGCGATGAACTTCACATGGACGGGATCCATCCTCTGCGCATCCAGTTCCTTCATGCGGTGATGGTAGTAGATGGTCTTTCCGAATTCGATCGGGAAATTCCATTTCTTGACCAGGGAGGTGCCCACGTCGCAGTGCGTGAAGCCGAGGATTTCACGTTCCGACTCGTAGTAGGTCCGCCCGTGGTTGTAAACGCTTTCGGCCACCTGCCGGTATTCCTCCGGTTTGGCGAGGTTCAGAATGACCTTCCCGATGTCATGCAGAAGGCCTGCAACGAGGGCTTCGTCCGGCCTGAGCACCCGGAACTGTCCCGCCAGGTGCGCCGCGGTGATCGCCGTGCCGACCGAATGCTCCCAGAGCATGTTCTCATGAAGCCCGAAAGGGGAATACAGGGACCGCGTGGAAGAGGCCAGGACGAGGTTTGTCACGGTTCGAAAGCCCAGGATGGTGATTGCATCCTTGACGCTTTTGGCCTCCCGCACCCGCTGGTAGTAAGCGGAGTTCGCCATGCGAAGGATTCTCGAGACGAGGCCGCTGTCGTCACGGAGGGCTCCTTCCAACTGGCCGGCGCTGGCGTTCGGATTGTTGACGACCTCGAGGACACGGGCCACGACCATCGGAATGGTGGGTAACTCGATCCCCTTGCCAACAAGATCCAGAATGCCCTTCTCATCCATCCTCTCGCCTTCCCTGAAGGGTTGGGTGGACGGGCCCCGCGTCGGCCCCTGTCAGAGATTAGGAAGGTCCCATAACCGTGTCAAGAGCGGCGGGCAGGGAAGGTGGAGCACGCACCGGCTCATTCGAAGAAGGCGGGTAATGGATCTGCCCTCCTCGCGGGGAGTCCAGGCGCAAGGCAGGCGACAGCGGGAATCAGCCGCGGAAGATGGCCAGGACCAGGTAGTGCAAGGCCGTGATGGCGAGCAAGGAAGACACGAGCAAGGCAAGTCCCCGCACGAGACCCCACCGGTCAATGCGCCAGTTCCGCATCTCGTGAGACTCGTTCATTGGTCCACCCTGGCTGCTGAGGATCATGATTCTCGGTTTCTTTTGTATGATAAGATTCAGTTTCCCGGCTGCAAGTTTCGTTTTCTGCGGGCCGGGAACCCTGATTCCGAGGCAGGATAACACAGATCCGCCGCGGATTCTGTGAGGCGGATCACGGAATCCGCGGGATTCCAAGGCCTAAAGGCTCGATTTCGCCTTCAGAACCCCCTGAAAAAGGGCCACGATGTCGCCGGGCAGAGGCGTGATTTCCTTGCCCGTAAAGAGGGCATGACAATATACCTGGGCCACTTTTTCGAGCAATTCCGCGTTCCGGACGGCCGCTTCGAGGGTCTCCCCGAGGCACAGGGCCCCGTGGTTCTGCAGGATGTAGGCATTGCAGCCGTCTGGCAGGCTTTTCGTAACGTTGGCGGCGAGTTCCGGCGAGCCTGATATCGCGTAAGGGACCACCTGGATCGGCGAACCCAGGTGCATCGAAACCTCGTCGAAGAGCGGCGGGATGGGCTCCCGGATCACGGACAGTACGCTGGCGTAGTGCTGATGGGTGTGAACCACGGCGCCCACGGCCGAACGATTCCGGTACACCCCGATATGCATCCCGGCCTCGACGCTGGGCCTCCGTTCGCCCGCCACGGTCCTTTGATCGAAGTCGATGATGCAGATGTCTTCGGGGGTCATCTCCTGGTACGGTTGTCCGGAGGGAGTCACCGCAATCAGTTCTTCTCCCTCGAGTCGCGCCGAAACGTTTCCCCCCGAGCCGGACCTTGCGCCGAAAAACCCCTGGGCGCTCAAGGCCCGGGCAGCGCGAACGATCGATGTTCGCAGCTCGAGAAACCGTTCCATCCGTCTCCTCTCCGAAACGATTATTTCTGTCCCTTCCAGTATCTATCCCTGAGAAGGCGTTTGAGCAGCTTTCCCGTGGGTGTGCGGGGGAGGTCGTCGACGAAGTCGATGCTGGCCGGGCACTTGAGCTTGGCCAGGGTTTTTCTGCAGAATCCGATCAGTTCCTGCTCGAGTTGAGGGCTCGCTTCGGCAGGGTTTCGAAGTTGCACGATCCCCTTCACCTCTTCCCCGAATTCCTCGTGGGGGATCCCGATCACGGCCACGTCGAGCACCTTGGGGTGCGTGACGAGCACATTCTCCGCCTCCTGGGGGTAGATGTTCACGCCTCCGGAGATGATCATGTTGGCCTTCCGGTCGGTCAGATACAGATAGCCTTCTCGGTCCACGTATCCCACGTCGTTCAGGGTTGTCCAGCCCTTGGAACTGCGGGAGGCGGCCGTCTTTTCCGGGTCGTTGTGGTATTCGAAGCCGAGGCCGTCGGCGAAGTAGATGGTTCCCACCTCGCCGGGCGGCAACTCGTTCTCCTCGTCGTCCAGGATCTTGATCGCCCCGAGCATGGCCCTGCCCACGGACCCCTTGTGCCGCAGCCATTCCTCCGAGGTGATGGCGCACAGCCCGTTTCCTTCCGTGCCGGCATAGTACTCGAACAGGATCGGCCCCCACCAGTCGATCATCTGTTCCTTGACCTGGACCGGGATGGGCGCCGCGGCATGGATGGCGATCTTCTGGGAGGAGAGATCGTATCTCTCTCTTTCCTCCTTCGGCAGCTTGAGCATCCGGATGAACATGGTGGGCACCCACTGGCTATGGGTCACCCTGTACCTTTCGATCCATTGGATCGATTGCAGGGCGTCGAACTTCTCCATGACGATGACGGTGCCGCCCATGTGGATGGTGAACATTACGAATCGAAGCGGTGCGGCATGGTAGAGAGGGGCGGGGGAGAGGTACACCGTATGCTGATTGAGCCCGTAAAGGGCGATCAGCAGCTTGGCGCCGTCCCAGAGTTCGCCGTAGGGTTTGGGCTCCAGGTTGAGCTTGATTCCTTTGGGGCGGCCCGTGGTTCCGGACGAATACAGCATGTCCGCACCGGCCATCTCGTCCGCAATGGGCCCGACCGGGTACGAGGCGACCCTGTCCTCGTAAGACTCGTAACCTGCCGCGGTTCCGTTCACCATCAGCCGAGCCTCGACGTTCGGCATTCTGTCCACAAGGAGGGAGGCGACCTCGGCCCTTGCGGCCGACGTGAAGAAGGCTTTTGCCCCGCAGTCGTTCACGATGTATTCCACCTCGTGAACGGTGAGATGCGTGCTGATGGTCGTGTACAGGAGCCCGGATCGGGCGGCCGCGGCGGCGATTTTGATGAAATTCGGGTCGTTTTCCATGTACACGGCGATCTTGTCGCCCGGCCGAAGACCCAAGTCCCGAAGCATGTGGGCGCAGCGGTTTGCCGACTCCTCGAGCTCGAGACGGGAAACCGCCCGGCCGGTCGAGGCCATGATGAAGGCCGGTCTGTCCGGGCTCTCCCGGACCCACTTGCGCGGGTGTTCGAACTCCATGCTGTCCCCCTCCGTGCCCGGGTCGAACGGCCAGGATTCCAGCCTCACGGCTCCGTTCCATATATAGGCAGGCTGGCGCCCGCATGTCAATGCGAACGAGGGCGTGGACCGCGTCCATCTGTCCTCGGGCATGATGAAGTCCTGGAAGCACCCCTTTCCGGAAAAGTCGGGCGTGATCCTGCCCGAGGCCGAAGCGGTGAAGAAAGGGCGGTCGATATCCCGGTCATGTGCCCCAACCTTCACGACCCCAAGGCGGCTGCCCGGGTCGTGAGAGAGGGTAGGGTGGACGTCGTCTCGATGGCTCGGCCGCTCCTGGCCGCTCCCCCGTGGCCGAACAAGGTCAGGCAGGGCCGCGCCGACGAAATCAAGGCATGCATCTTGTGCAACGGGTGCCTCTCGACCCTCTTTCAGGGGTTCTCCACCCGGTGTACCTTGAACCCGAACGTCGGAGGGGAGCGCTTCGTGCCCGAGTACTTTCCCCCGCCCCGGAAGGGCGGAGGCCGTCCGATCGGAAGGGGCGGCCGGGGTTGAGCCCGAATCCGCCTGCCCCGGTTTCCGACTTCTCCTCTAGGCGAACCTGCCGTTATAGGGCAGACATCGAATATCCTTGCGGAAGGAGGGAAAGCGGTTACACCCGTTCCGTGTGACTTCTACGTAGTCCTCGTTGCCGAATACCTCCGGGACGGGCGTGCTCAACAGGCTCCGGCCGGACCAGTCCACCACCCAGACTTCCACCGCGATCACCATCCCCTCCTCGAAGACGGCCGTCTCCTGCTCTGCGATCATCGGGGGTTCGTGGGGGTTCAGGCCGACGCCGTGGCCGGCCATTTCGATGGTCGGCTCGATCCCGTTGTCCCGAAGCACCGCGGCGATGACCTCCATCAGGTATTTCGTCTGCACGCCCGGTTTGATCGCGGCGATCGCCTCGGCCTGCGCCTTGTCGACGGCCTCGGCCTTGCGGAGGGCCTCGTCCGGCAGGGGCCCGATCTGGAAACAGCGGCAGCAGCTTCCGTAGTAGCCCTTGTAAGTGGGAAGCGGCTCGAACACGATCCGGTCTCCGATCGACAGGGTGACCTCATCGTAAAAGGAGGGCGTGTCCGGCATCGGGATCACGCGGGAGGAGGCCGTCGCGATGGGCGGCATGCAGTCCTCGGTCCTTTCCAGGATCTCGCGCCGGAGCATCCGGCCCGCGTCGCGCTCGGTCATGCCCATGCGGAAATTCGCAATCAGCTCCCCATAGGCGCCCACGATCGCCCGGGCCGCATGCCGCAGGCACTCGACCTCCCCGGCGGACTTGATCACGCGGCACTTCCAGATAAGGTCGCAGGCATCCACGAAGGTGGCCCCCGCCAGTTCGCTTCGGAGTCGATCGATGTCATTGACCGGCCGGGGGATGCACATGCCGCCCAGGTTACCGGACTCGAGGCCGATTCTCCCTTTGCCGAAGCCGAGCTCTTTGACGGTCTCGGCCACATCGACCGGGATGTGCCGGATGTTCGATGTCACGTGGGGCTTGTAGAGGAGGCGGATGTCCTTCACGTAGGTGTAGCCTTCGGCGACGCCGCTGAAGAAATCCGGCACCAGGAGGACAGGCTCCTTGTCGATGGGAAGGAGAACAACCGCCGGCTGGATGGTCATGGCGCTCCAGTGCAGAGACTGAAAGCCGGTGAAGTACCGGATGTTGATCGGATCCCAGAGGGTGAGCAGGTCGATTCTCTGCTCTTCCATGAACGCTCTGGCCCTGGCCAGACGGCGCTCGTATTCGCTCTGCGGGAAATCCGCGTACAGGGGGGAGCCCCAGATCCGATGCTCTTGCCTGATCAACATACCTCTTCCTCCCTTCCTCCTTGCGTGGGGTCCCTCTCGAACGAGAGGGAGCGGCTGAAGGCGCGGGCCCGCCCGCACCGCGTCGCACTATTTTTTCACCTGCCACTCGTATGTGTATTCTCCGGGCAGGTCGCCGCCCAAAGCCGCCTTCCCCGCCTTGACGATGCGTGCCATCTCGGCCACCCGCCTGGCCACGCTCTCCGCACAGGCGATGCCGTGTTCGTCCTTCAGGATGTTGTCCTCGGCAAGGGGGTTGGGCATCTGGCCGGTCCATGCGGCCGCACCGATGTAGCTGTCGCTGATCGTATCCCCTGCCACGACGACGTTGTTCGTCACCAGGGCGCTGTTCACGAGGAAACTGAGCGTCAGGTCCTGGCCTCCGTACCGGCTGGCCCCGTTCGTAAGTACGCCGCACACCTTGCTGAACCGGGGCACGTCCCGCCCCAGGGCGAGGTAGTGCATCATCGTCATGTTGGCGAACCGGTCGAGCAGGGCCTTGACCACGGAGGGGACCGACATGTGATAGACCGGGACCCCCCAGAGGATGCCGTCGGCGGCCAGGTACTTCTCGTGAAAGGGCTGGAGGCCGTCCTGGATCACGCACTCGAGCTTCTCCATGCACTTGTAGCAACTGATGCAGTGGCCGATCTTCTTTCCGGCCACTTCGAACAGATCCGTTTCCACCCACGGGTAGGCGGCTGCGGCGGCCAGGGCCTTTTCGACCAGCTTTGCCGTGTTTCCCTGTTTCCGGGGGCTGCCCACGATTCCGAGGATCCTCACCTTGTCCATGTTTTCCCGCTCCTTTCTTTCCTCACGCGCTGTGCGCAGGGCCGGGTCTTCCCTTCCCCCGACGCGTCTACTTGCAGAGCTTCTGGAACCCGCCGAGCGAGTAGATATTCGGGTTCTGTACGGCGTACCACGTCCCAATGCTCTCGGGGGTCAGCGCCCGAAGCACGGTCGCGTGTTCGTACCGGTCGTCGACGGCGATGTACATGGGTCCCTGGACAAATCGCATCTTCTTCTCAGGCCCGTCGAACCCGGACGCGGTCAGCAGGACCGTCTTCCAGTAATCCGCGGCCCGGTCGTGGATGATCTTGTAGAAGGTCATGAAGGGAACCTCTGCGTCCACCCACAGGTACTGGGTGCCGTAATTGTAGTAGGGGTCCTTCGGCTTCATCTCGAGGATGAGCACCTCGCGCTTTGCCCAGACCAGGTTTGTGGGCGCCCAGGGGGCCCCCTGCCAGCCCTCCTTCTGGAACCCGTAGATTACGGGCTTGATGCCGGAGGTGGACATCCACTCGCCCCGTTCGTTCCGGACGAGGGCTTGCGGCTTTGCGTCCAGGAAGGGCACCAGCGCGACCTTCTTCTGCGTGGGTTTCCACTCCACCGATGAAACCTTCCCTGCGAAGCCGTAGGCATCGTCGATGCACATGTCCGTACCGATGAAGGCGTCGGAACGATTCGCCGGACTCATGCGTCGGACCCTCCGGATCGCGGGGACATAGCCGAAGGTCATGTCCTGACGGCTGTCCAGATAGCGCCAGGTCATTACATTGGTTCCGGCGATGTCGTAGGGGGAGACGACCCGGACGATCGAATACTGCTCGATCCCTTGCGGGTTCTTCTCTTGACGGGCCGCAGGAAACCCGACCATCGGATATTGGAGGAATTGCACCTGAACGTCCCGCTCGTAGCCGCCGCGGCCCACCCAGATGGCGGCAAACGGATAGTCGATGTTTCCGAGGGTGTAGCTGTAAAAGGTCCGGTTGTGCATAATCTTGAACGCGGAGCGGGGGTCGTCCAGACCCACCTCGGGGAAGGGGATTCCCTCCACAAAGGCCGGGGTCCTGCCCGTCTGCGCGTCGACGATCAGCCCCTCTTCATCGAGGGAAAACGTGCCCTTGTTCTCTTCCATGGCCCGGATGCATGCCTCGGTCCAGTAGTCATTCGGATCCCACTCCAGGGCTCCGATATCGAGGGTGAATTCTCCCTTCCTCACCCAGTTCAGCACCGAATCGGGGAGCAGCCCTTCCGCCTTCTGCCAGTTTGTCTTGTCGATCACGTCCCCCGGGGCGACGTCGGCGGACGCCGCCGGCGCCAGGCACAGAAGAAACCAGAGACCGATCCCTGGGATGAGGCGAGCGTGTTTGGTTGTCATTTTCTTTCCTCCTGTGAGTCTTGCGGGCCGGGTTGTCGACGGTCTTGGGATCCCCGGGCGGATCGCTCGTCTTCCCGACCAGCAGCCGTGCCGACTCCACCACAAGGCCGATCTTCTCCTTCGGAGAAGGGCCTCGGAGGCGGCCCTCGAAGAACGCGGAAAACCGTTTGCGATGGTATTCGGAGACCAGCGAATAGGTGAAGAGCGTCATCTGGCAGTCCAGGGCATACGCGGCCAGCTCGGTGTCCAGGGACGGATCGATCTCCCCGCGGTCCTTGCCCTGCTCGATCAGCCGACGGAAGAGCTTTTTCCCCTCGGTTTCGATCTCGGCGGCCATATCGGCAGCAAACCGGTTCATCGAGCCGGAGGAGAGGTCGACCCAGATTTGGACGTAGGGGCGGTGGCGTCCCGTGAATCGTCGGAGGCCGTCGAAGAGCACTTCGATGGCATCGAAGAAGGATTCGGGGCCCTCCGTGGACTTCCGAAACAGGTCGGTCATCCGCTCGATTCCGTGATGCATGACCGAGAGGTAGACGTCCTCCTTGTTCCGGAAATACTTGTACAGGGCGCCGTTCGAGATGCCTGCGCGCGCGCAGATTTCGGGGGTGCTGGCCTGGTGGTAGCCTTTTTCGGCAAAAACGCCGGCGGCTGCGTTCAGGATCTCGGCCCGCCGCTTCGGCGGAAGTTTCTTGAAAGCCGTTTGCATCGGTTCCCACGCCACGGCGAGAGAGCGCTCTCTCTCTAGTAACCCGAAGGGACCCGCCTTGTCAAGCGAATTCCGCTCTTCTCTGCGGGGCTGCCTGCAGGCGCAGGATGTACAGCTTGTCTTCGTCGACGAACAGGGTGACCTGAAAACCGTACAGTGCAAACAACTCTGCGGCATCGCGTTCGTCCGGGGGGAAATCGTCGAGAGGAAAGGGCACGTTTGCCTTCAGAACCTGCACAAAGGACCTGCCCAGGGGATGGCTGATCAGGAGGCGCCCGCCGGGACGGAGCATCCGCCGAAGGTTCGTGAAGGCCGCGTGCTTGTCGATCAGGTTGGAGTAGCAGGCATTGATGAAGGCGACCCCGATGCTTTCGTCCGGCAGGGCGAGGTCCGCTACGTCCCCCCGCAGCGTGATCACGGATGGGTAGTGGGCTTGCACGAAATCCAGCATCGCATCGGACAGATCGTCGGCATAGATGCGCGAAGGGGAGTGGTTCTGGATCAGCGGAATCAGAACCCCTGTGCCGGTGCCGACGTCGAGCACGGCATCGGAGGCGGTGATGCCCGCGCAGCGCACGATGCGCTCGAGCCGTTCCGGAACCCCCTCGGGCAGAGGCGGTTCGAAGATCTCCACGTTCCTGCCGAAGTAGGCGGCCTGAAGGCCGTTGAGCCTGAGAACCTCCTGTCTCGGATACCTCTTGAACGGTGCCATGCCGTCCCTTCGCGGATCGTTCGCTGCCTCTCACAGCCTCCCGCCATGGAGGAAAAGCCTGCCTCGCCGGATCAGGATATCCCTCGTCCCCGGCAACCGGCAAGCCCTGCCCGAGGTCGCCTCGTCCGGCATTCGCGGAATGCCCGCCTCGCTGTCGAGGTTGCCTTCTGTCCGACATTCGTCACGTTTCGGCCGGAGCTTGATTCGCAGGAGCCGCCGCCCCTCACAGGGGCAGGCCGTTGTCTCTCACCCACGCATCGAAGGGGAGGAAGGCGGGGGGTCGGAAGGCGATTGCCTCGAGGTCCTCGGGGATCGGATAGCGGCCGAACTGCCTGGCTGCGGCCACGGCGGCATGCACGTTTTCCGCCGGTGTGCCTACCGGGATCAGGTTGAGAAGCAAGGCGAACCTGCCCCGGCCGGCCCCCTGCCGGATCAGAGTGCGCACGGTGTCGGCGATGGTTTGCGGCGTCTCCTCCTCGATCAAATTCGGGCGTACGTTCAGCATCAGGCAGACCTTCTTCTCGTCCGCGTAGGAGCGGAGCAAGGGGATCCCGACCGCCTCGTAGTCCTCGTTCCACACGAGCAGATAGAAGGGGCGTATCGCCGGGAAGCGGTTGCCGGGGATCATCATCTCCATCTTGATGTCCAGGACATCCCTCGGCTCTCGTACGGCCCTTTCTCCCCAGCTTCCGGTGTCCAGGACCGTCCGTGTCGCGGTGGAGGTTGCGCGGATGACCTTTGCCAAATAAGGCAGGCAGAACTCCCTTACCATCTCGATCGTGACGTTCGGTTGCGAGGCCCAGGCGTCTGCCATCACGATGACCGAGGCGCGGGTCTCTTCTCCGATCTTCTCGATCCAGGGCGCGACCACCTCCATGCTGTAGAACTCCATCAGGCGATGGGCAAAGGCGGGCCTGCGCCGCATATCGCGAAGGAAGGGCACATAGCCGCGGGTGAGTACCGCCAAGGTGAAGGGGGAGCATGCATAGCCCATGGGCGGCCATCCCGTGATGTCCTCGTAGCGCCTGTAAGCGTCCAACACGTAGGGCATCCGGCCGTCTCTTCCCGGCCTGGGCGGACGAAGCCGATCGAGATCCTGCTCGGCATGGATCAGGGGAGCCGTGCTGTCCACGTCCGGCTCGCTTTCGTCGCGCCAGATCAGTCTCTGCCCGAGGGCCTCGAGTTCGATGTTGTAGAAATCGAAGACGGGCGTCCAAAAATCGACCCCGAAGTAAGCCGCCATGTGGAAGGAGGCGTGGATGAACAGGCGGGGGTCGCGGAAGAACTGCTCCGCCGACAGCCCGTGCATGCCCATGGCATAGGTGTAAGGCTGGCATAGGATCGGCACCCGGTCCGGCGTGCCGTAGATCCCGGCGATGAGACGCTCGAAGCCGTCCGGTCGTCCGAATCGCAGGCCCTTGGCGTACAGCAGGCCTTTGGCCCATTTCACCACAGTGCCCATCTAGCTCCCGCCCAGAATCCTGTCAAGGACCTCGACGGCCTCTGCGGCGTTCTCCCCGTAACCGTCGGCTCCGATCCGTTTCGCGTACTCCGGGGTCACCGGCGCTCCGCCGACGATGACTTTCACCTTCTCGCGCAGGCCGGACTCCTCGAGGGCCCGGATCACGTCCTGCATCTTCCGCATCGTGGTTGTCATGTACGCCCCGAGCCCCAGCACATCCGGCATGAGTGTCCGAGTCTTGTCGACGATCTCACGGATGGCCACGTCGACTCCCATGTCAACGACTTCGTAGGAAGCGCATCGCAACATGGCGATCACGAGGTTCTTGCCGATGTCGTGCGCATCCCCCTCGACCGTGCCCACCAGGATTCTGCCTTTGTAAGACCTCTTGTCGGCCGCAAGGAAGGGCTCGATCCGTTTCATGGCCTCCTTGTAAGCCTCCGTGGCCAGGATCATGTCCGGAAGGAAGTAGTCTCCGGCCTGCCAGAGTCGCCCGGCTTCGAAAATGCCCGCAACCGCTCCTTTCTCCAACAGATCCTTCGGATCCACCCCTTGTACGAGGGCGCCGGCGACGATCGAACCGGCCCTGATCTCGTCGCCCTCACAAACCGCCTTCTTGAGCTCGTCCTGCCACACCCTGGGGATCCTCCCGGAGAGAACGAGCTTAGAGAAAGCGTTGTACGGGAGTCAAGGGTGCGGGCCGCTCCGATAGGCGCCCTCGCCTTGCCAGGGGGGAGAATCTACTCTAGAATGCAGAAAAGGCCCGGGGAGCGATTGCCGGGCCCTGTGCCGTCCCGATTTGATGCGGCTGCGCGCCTCTGCGAGGCTGAAATAGAGGGTACATGAAACGGATTGCGGCCTTTTCGGTTCTCCTGCCCATGCTCTGCTGTTGCGCCGCGCGGAATCAGAAGGGCTCCGAGGCTTACAAGGACCTCCCGATCCGGGTGATGAAGCTCCTGGACGCGGCCGAGCGGGAGAGGGACTTGTCCAGGCATCGATGGTGCTCCATTTCCGACCTGACCGAACAACTGGACTCCATCAAGAAGGACATGGCCCGAGGAGCCCCGATGGCGAAGGTCGAACGGAAGGTCCTTGCCGCGGAGCGCTTCGCCACGGCCTATGATATGCAATACCAGCTCAGCCAGGACGTGGAAGCACAGGGAAGCCTGGAAACGGTGATTCGGCTCTACACGGAGGCGATCGAGCTGAACGAGAACTATGCCGAGGCCTACGACAACCGCGGGGAGGCCTATCTGGTCAAGGGGGACTTCTCACAGGCCCTCCGGGATCTGCGCAAGGCCGTGGAGATCAAGCCCGGGCTCGCCAATGCCTACAATGGGCTGGGAAACATCTACCACCTCGAACGGGACCTCGACCAGGCGATCTTTTATTACAGCAAGGCCATTGAGATCAGCTGGGAATTCGCGGTCGCATGGACGAACCGAGGGGATGCCCGCATGTCCAAAGGAGAGGTCAGCGAAGCGATGTGGGATTTCAACGTTGCCTGCCAGCTCGGGTACGAACCCGCCTGCCGGGAGCTTTTTGTGCTGGAAAGGTGAGGGCCTTCCCCTAAAGTTGTCTCTCCGATCTTCCGAAAAACGATTATAGAAGCCAAAGTCTTTGTTTCGTCTCTGAGGGGCCATCCTCGGGAACGGGGACATTCATGAACCTGTTGACCCTTTTCGAGTTCTTTCTCCTGGCGCTTTCTTTCTACAGCATCGCCAGCTTCTCGGGCCTGTCGAAGTTGACCGTCCCGCTGGCATGCCTGTTCTGCATCTTCTGGGTGCAGAAGCTCGAGAAGCGGATGCGGGAGGAAGAGGAGGCCAGGAAGCGGCTCTTGCAGTACCGGCTGGAGAAACACCACGCAGCGCAGAGCCGGCATCCCCCGCAGGTCCGCATTCCTTCCGACAGCGAGGGATGAGAGAACTCCCTCCCGTTCCGCAGCCTTGCGCGCTCATTGCACAGGGCCGAGCTTGCACAAGGTAAAGGCCGTTCCCCAGGGCGTCTCGCAATAGTCGATCATGGCATCGACCAGCGCCGCCCCGACACAGGGCCCCAGCAGCAGTACCTTTCGGCCGTCCTCCGCCGTAATGACGAGATCCCCTTCCTCCTGCTTGTCCAGGATGAAACCCAGGGGCGTCGAGGGGCAGGGGGCAAGAACCACGCGAATGGCCTCTTGCGGATCTCTCGTGTGCTGCCGCAGGGCCTTCAGGAGTCTTGCCTTTGCCCTTTCGGTCAGGGTCAGCATGTCCGTTCCTGTCTTCCGGTATCCGGGATCCTCGATCGCGGAGGGCATTGCGCTTCGCCTCCTTCGGTTTGCTTGCCGGACGAGGCCCCTCCCCGCCAAACAGCGTTAGCAATGTCCGTACCAACAAGGTTGGGGGCGTCGGAAATCTTTAACTATTGGAAAATAATATTGAATTTGAAATTTGGCTGAACAGGATTCGTTACGGTGGGCCCTGAAACTGACACAAACCTTGACACTTCGTTGCCGGGAGTGGACCGGTCTGGCGGTTCTTCGATGGATGCCGGGTCCGGAGCCGGCGCCCTCCCGCTAAGGCTGCCCGTAGGCCTCCCGTACCTTCTCTCGAAGCATCTTTCCGACCGGTGAACGCGGCAGTTCGTCCACAAATCGGACGGACCGGGGGATCTTGTAGCCTGCAAGCTCGGCACGGCAGAAATCGAGCAGCTCCTTCGGTTCCGCCAGCTCGCCCTTCCTCAGTTGGATCACGGCCCGGACGCTCGTGCCCCACTCTTCGTCGGGCACCCCGATGACGCAGACGTCATCCACCTTGGGATGTCGGATGAGGACCTCTTCGACCTCGAGGGGATAGACCTTCTCGCCTCCCGTGTTGATGCATTCCTTCTTTCGGTCCGCGACCCGGATCTCCCCGTTTTCGTCGAGAAAGCCGAGGTCCCCGCTCCGGAACCATCCGTCCTGCATGACCTCTCGGGTCTTTTCGTCGTCCTTGTAATAGCCCTTCATCACCGTGCTGGAGCGGTACAGGATCTCTCCCACCTCCCCGGGAGGCAGGTCCCTGCCGCTCTCGTCCACGACCCGAACATCGACGATGGAGCGGCCCACGGACCGGTGCTGGAGCCTTTCTTCATCCATGTCCACGCGAATGGATGTGACGGGCGTCATCTCGGTCTGGCCGAAGGCGTCCAGGATCATCGCGTTGGGGAAGAGCTTGAGGATCTCTTTCTTGAGGGATGCGGGGGCGACGCCCCCGCCGGTCGCGGCCACACGCAGGGAGGTCAGGTCGTAACGGCCCGCGTCCGGATGGCTGACCAGCTTCTTCCATCCGGTCGGCACGTTGCCCATGTTGGTGATCTTCTCTGTCTCGACCAGGCTCAGGACCAGCGAAGGGTCGAACCGCACCGAGTCGGGCAGCACCAGCGTCATGGATCCGCTGAGCGCTCCCATCATCATATTTGCGTACGCGGCATCGTGAAACAGGGGCATGGAGGGATAGGTATACTTTCGTGCTCTCTTGTACCCCTTACGGGCCGCATCCGGGTCGGAGAACACCTCGCGGGCCCTTTTCTTGAGCCGCGCCTCGGCGCCGGGGCCCTTGAGCCAGTTCTTGACCACCCGGGTTCGCAGGAGCGGGCCCAGCAGGGAGGGGGCGGGCAGGGGCAGCGCTTCCACAACACGCTGGTGTCGACGGGCCGGAACATCCAGGGTGAGGGATCGGATGAGGAGGGCCGTGAAGAGCGTGGAGAACATGTCGAGATGGGCTTCATAGGTGAGCATGACGCCCTTGGGAGAGCCGGTGGTGCCCCCGGTGTAGATCATGACCGCAACGTCTTTCCATTCGTTGGCAACGCGCGGGTCGGTTTCCGCGGCATCCGCCAAGAGCCCTTCATAATCCAAGGCCGCCGCAAGCCCCCCCTCGCCCCGGCGGACGAAATGCCGGATGCCCTTCAGTCTCGGTTGCGCGGCCTCGACCGCATCGGCCCAGATGGAATCGTACAGAAACACGCGGGCATCGCAGTGGTTGCCCTGGTATTCGATCTCCCGGGGCGTGAACCGATAGTTCATGGGCGCCGGGACCGCCCCCGCCGCCTGAATACCGAAATTGATTTCCAGGAACTCGGGGGTGTTGTGAAACATCATGGCCACGTTGTCGCCCCGCTTCACGCCGAGGGCGATCAGGGCGTTGGCGACCCGGAACACGCGGGGAACGAACGCGCGCCACGTGATCCGGCGGTCGCCGAAGAGGATGTACTCCCCCCCGGCGTTGTGGATGGCGCAGGAAAGGAAGCTGTTGGCGATGATGTTGGGGGAGTATGTGCCCATGAGCCCTCCGGGAATCGGAATGGAGCCAAGAGAATAACGAAGCGTTTTGCCCGGTGTCAATCGCGGAGGATGCCCGACGAGCCGACGTTGACACGGCTCGGCCCGACTCCCTAGAGTGTAGGGCGGTTCGTGCGCAAAGGGGCCTCGCGGTCGGGTCTCGCGGGTCCCCCATCCTTGCGGGAAGAGGATCGTGATGCGTGAAAGGCTCATCGAGGCGATTGTGGAAATGAGGGAACCGGAGGCGCTGACCCTGGCAGCGGGCATGCTGGAAGAGGGGGAGGACCCCTTGCGGGTCCTCGATGCCTGTTCCGAGGCGATGACCGTGGTGGGAAGGCGCTTCGAAGAAGGTGCCTATTTTCTGCCCGAGTTGATCATGGCCGGCGAGATCCTAAGGCAGATCGCGGAGAGGGTCAAGCCGAGGCTGGGGCGGGAGGCCGCCAGGGAGCGCCTGGGAAGGGTGGTAGTCGGAACGGTGAAAGGGGACATCCACGATATCGGAAAGGATCTCGTCGTGTTCCTGCTCGAGGTCAGCGGGTTTGATGTGGTCGATCTCGGGATCGACGTGCCGCCCGACAGGTTCGTTCGTGCCGTCCGGGAGTCGGCGCCGCACGTGGTCGGGCTCAGCGGCTTCCTGACCCTTGCCTTCGGTGCGATGAAGGAAACGGTCGACGCCATCCGGAATGCGGGCCTCCGCGACCGCGTCCGAATCATGATCGGGGGAGGCCAGATCGACGACGAGGTCAGACGGTACACGGGCGCGGACGCGTACGGCGCGAATGCAATGGAGGCGGTCAGACTGAGCAGGGCATGGGTGGAGGGGAGATGAAGACGGGAAAGACGCCGGAAGAACTCTACGAAGAGCGAGAAAGACGCGTTCGGGCCGCCATCGCCCTCGAGATTCCGGACCGGGTCCCGGTCGTCTGCCTCTGGGGGTTCTTTCCGGCCAGGGTCGCCGGCCACACCTTCGAAGAGGCAATGTACGACTACGACAAACTGATGCGTTCCAACATCGATGCGATGATCGAGTATCAGCCGGACATGTGCGACAACCCCTTCCCCGTCCGCTATCTGGGGCCGACGCTCGAGGCCCTGGATTTCAGGCAGCTCCGGTGGCCCGGTCACGGCTGCGATCCGATGTCGACGTATCAGTATGTCGAGGGGGAGTACATGAAGGCGGACGAGTACGAGGCCTTTCTGTTCGATCCCTCCGATTTCATGCTGCGGACCTACTGGCCGCGTGTTTTCGGTGCCCTTGGGCCTTTTCGGAATCTTCCTCCGATTCACGGCGTGATCAGCTACTACATGGGGCTGGCCTCTTTTTCTGCATGGGACAGCCCCGACGTGGAGGCGGCCATCGATGCCCTCGTCAGAGCAGCCAGGGAGGCGAAGAGGATGGTCGCCGGGGCGGTCGCCTATCTGAAGGAGATGAGGGCTCTGGGCTTTCCTTCCCAGTTCGGGGCCCTTTCGCAGGCACCCTTTGACACCCTTTCGGATTTCTTCCGGGGGACCAAGGGCGCGATGCTCGACCTGTTTCGCCGTCCGCGGCAGGTTCTCGAGGCGTGCGAAAAACTGCTCCCCATCATGCTCGAGGCGGGACAGGGAGCGAGGAAGAGGGGGCACACGAGGATCTTCATCCCGATTCACAAGGGACTGGACGGGTTCATGTCTCCGGACCAGTTCAAGACCTTCTTCTGGCCCACGTTGAAGAGGCTCCTCGTGGGCCTGATCGATGCAGGAATGAACCCTATCGTCTTGTGGGAAGGAGATTGCACCTCGCGGCTCGAGACGATCGCCGACATCCCGGCAGGGAAGGCGGTCTACTGGTTCGAACGGACCGACATCTTCCGGGCGAAGGAGGTCCTCGGCAAGACGGCCTGCATCCGCGGCAACGTTCCCCTGTCCCTCCTGTACGCGGGCACGCCCGAGGACGTGAAGGCCTACTGCAGGAAGCTCATCGACAAAGTCGGCAGAAACGGAGGGTTCATCATGGATGCATCCACCGTTCTGGACGATGCCAAGCCGGAGAACGTGAAGGCCATGATCGAATTCACCAAGGAATACGGTGTGTACCGCTAGGCCGCGAGCCATGGGCCGAGGGCCTAGAGGCCGGCCGAACCGACCGAAAAGGGGGGGAACCGATGGATCTCGATCGACCGTACTGGAACATGGACGTGGAGCCCAAGTTCAATACACCGGAGATGCGGCAACTGCAGAACGACTTGCTCGTGCGGAACATTCAGGCGATGTACGACAGGATCCCGCTGACCAGGAAGCGGATGGACGAAGCGGGCCTTCGGCCTTCGGACGTGAAAAGTCTGGACGATCTGCAGAAGATCCCTGTCTACGGGCAGCCGCAGATGCGGGAACTCATTGCCGAGGTGGGCTTCGACATGAAGAGAATCCTGGAGATGACCCTGGGGCCCGCCGCGGACGACATCTACGTCATGGCCGCCACCTCGGGAACGACCGGGATGCCGACGCCCTATCCGGTGACGCGAGCGGGGTTGCCGGGCATGCGGGAGGTCAACAACCGAATCCTCTGGCGTTGCGGGGTGCGGCCGGGGGACAAGGTAGTGCTGGCCTTCGGGCTGAGCATGTTCCTGGCCGGCTCACCCACGCTGCTCGTCCTGGAGGACTTCCCCGGCATCACCATCATTCCCGTCGGCGCCGAGGCCGGTACGACCCGCATCATCAACTTCTCGCGCCTCTTCGGCGGAAACGTTCTCATGTGCACGCCTTCCCTGGCCCTGCACCTGATCGAAAAGGCCCCGGAAATCATGGGGGAGGGCGTCAAGGCCCTCGGGTTCAAGATCCTGCTCTGCGGCGCCGAGCCCGGGGCCGGCATTCCCGAGGTCCGAAGGCGGATCGAGACCGAATTCGGCGCCAAGCTGTTTGACGCCGGGGCCGGCCTGGGCGTTTCCTGCGACTACCCCGAGTACCAGGGGATGCACTGGATCGGAGACGATTCGGTCTATTACGAACTGGTCGATCCGGACACGGGGAAGAACGTCCCCATGGAAGACGGGAAAACGGGGCTCGGGGTGTTCAGCACCCTGTCGGCGCAGGGAGGCGCCCTGTCGGGCCTGCGCATCACCCTCGGCGACGTGCATCAGGTGTTCACGTCCCCCTGCCCCTGCGGCCTGTCGGGTTTCCGTTACAAGATCGTGGGGCGCACCGACGACATGCTCAAGGTGAAGGGCGTGATGGTCTACCCGGCTCAGATCAAGGATGTGGTCGAGTCCTTTGCTCCGAGGACGACCGGTGCGTTCCGGATCCTGCTCGACGAACCGCCCCCGAGGGTCGTGCCCCCGCTCAAGCTGAAGATCGAATTCGGCAGGGACGTGGGGAGGGATGACCGGGAGCGACTGAAGAAGGAGGTCGAGGAGAAGATGCATCAGGCGGTCAAAATCCGTCCCAGGATCGAATGGATCGAACCCGACACCCTCGAACGCTCCGACAAGAAGACCCAGTACATCGAGAAGCTTTACGAGAAGTAAACCCTACCGACGATTGGATCCGGAAGGACGCGGAACATTTCTCGGCGGAGAATGCTCCGGAGTCTGACCTGAGGCTTCCGGGCCTGCGGCTTGCAGTCGCCCGCAGGCTCCCCTGCGAGGTTTCGGGCGAAAAGGTTACGATCGCTTTGAAGACGGAGGACGCAGGGCTCGCTTGAATAGGGAAACGAGGGGGCTCGAGTAGACGAAGGCCGTGGGAAGGGGATCTGTGAGGGTCCACGTTGGATGACAGCGCGCGCGCAAGAAGGTGTTGAGGAGTCGGCCGAACCAGGCGCCTGCTGCGAGGGCGCTGATTTCTCTATCGACAAAGGCCCTTTGCAGGCCCTGCAGGTCACCATAGAGCCAGCCGAATCGAACGCCCCGGGGGTAGCCGGATCCGCGGGTCATCGTTGAAAAGGACCTTCCCAAGCTCAACTCGACGGCCATTGGCGGGAAGTCGATACCACAGGAATCGGCAAGCCGGAAGGCGGCCCCGAGTCTCGGATTGATTTCCAGAAAGGTGTCGATCCGATCCCTTTCCCCCATCAGGAATTGGGCGCATCCCAGTCCGGAGTAGTTGAGGTGCCGAAGAAGTCTGCGGGACGCGAGGATGACCGAATCCGTTGGCCCCACCGACAGACTGTCCACAGCGAAGCCGGTTCCGTCGGGCCGGTCCGTGCGGAGGATCCTCGCCTCCAGACCGGCCACGATTTCCCCCTTGTCCGCAAGGAAGTAGTATGTGTGCCTTTTCCCACGGGAGAATCCTTGGATCAGGAGCGGTCTGTCGGAGAAAGGCCAGTCCGCAAGATTCTCAGCCAATCGGTCCGTCCCACCGGCGATGAAGACCTTCTTGCCGAGTATCCTCGTGAATGGATCGGGCGGCCGAATCACGCAAGGGTATCCGAGGCGGTTCCCCTTCTCGATGACTTCCGTCAAGGTTTCCGCTCGATGGAAGGGCTTCTGGGGGATGCTCAGCTGACGGGCGATCGCGCACATTTTCAGTTTGTCGTGGGAAAGCAGGACGACTTCAGGAGAGGGCATGACGGGGCATACGTGGCCGGGGAGGATGGATGGGTTCCGTGCGAGAAGTCCCGTCTCCACATCCCCCACGGGAAAAACCAAGGAGACTTCGGGATGCTTTACGAAGAAGCTTCGGAATTCTTGGATGAAGCCGGCCTCGTCGCCCTCGATCGCGGCGTGATTCCAGATTGCTCGCGAGTACCTGCAATGTTTTCCGTAAGCGATGCGGCCGTTTTCGATGCCTGCGATCACGCGGTATCCGGCTCTTGCCAGCGATCGGATCACCGTAAGGCTGTGGCGATAGGTTCCGAGCACCAGCACGGATCGAGGGGCCATCCTGATCGCGCCCCTAAGGAGATTCGAAAGGTTCGGGGCCCCGCTGTCTCTTGTGGTGGAGGAATCGCACGGCTTCTTCGACCTGAACGGAGGCGGAACCCGTGTATGTGGTCAGGTCGAACAGGCTGTCGATTTCGTCGGGGGTGAACAGATTCGCGAGTTCTTCGGTTTCCATCACGACGTCCTTGAACGGCCTGCGCTCTCTTGTCGATTCCCTCGCACATCGGTGCAGCAGCGTATGTGCCTTGTCCCTCAGCCCCGTCTTCCTGTAGACGGCGATCATCAACCTCTCCGCAGCCGTCTGTCCAAGTACGTTTGGATGGTTGAGGTTCTTGCGCATATTATCCGTCCGAACCACCAACCCCTGGATGTTCCGGATCATGGTGGCAAGGGCCCTGGAGCCCATCATGTAGGCGGAGGGAATCGTGGCGTATTCGACGGGCAAACGCGTCCCGTCTCGGTTGTCGAGCATCTGAAGGTCCATCATGGCCAGGGCGTGCCCCCTGACTACCTTTGCCAATCCCTCTACCTGTTCGCTCGCCTCGGGATTCACCTTGTTCGGATTCGTACTGCTTGAATGCTGCTTCTCCCCGTAGGGCTCCTGGACTTCCATGACTTCGGATCTCTGCAAGGCCGTCAGGTTCATGGCCATCTTTCCCAGGGAGCTGCAAAGCTGCGAAAGGTTCGTGACTACCTCGGCGAATCGGTCCGTTCGGGTATGGAGATCGATCAACGGCGAACGAAGCCCCAGTTTCCGGCAGACCCTTCTCTCAAGCTCGCGGGCCGTCTCCGCATCCGAGAGTTCCACGAAGGTGTTCTGTGCCCCCACCACGCCCGAGAGAACACCAAGCTGCCACCGTTTTTCCGACTCTTCGGCTCGATCGATGTGATCCGCGATTTCGCTCGCCCACGTGGCAAGAATGAAACCGATCGTGACGGGCACGGCTTGCTGCTGGTGGGTGCGTCCCATCATGACCGTGTCCCTGTGCTCCATGGCCCGGTCGCATAGGTGCCGCTCCAGGTCGAGCATCTGCTGCATGATCAACCGGTGAGCTTCCCTCATCTGCAGTGTGAGACCCGTGTCCAGGATATCCTGCGTGGTAGGTCCCACGTGGAGATGCTCCGCCGCCGGCCCACAGGTCTCTCGAAAGGCCTTCAGGAAAGAGACCATCAGATGCACGACGGTCTCGCGCCTCCTGTTGATCTCCTCGATGTTCAAATGCTCCAGGCAGAGGCTTGCCCGTATCTCTCTGGCTGCATCGTCCGGGATCATCCCAAGTTCTGCCTGGGCTTCGACAATCGTGCTCTCCACATCGATCCATTTCTGGATCATGTTCTCCTCGGTCCAGATTTCGCGCATTTGAGGCGTACTGACCATGTCTTGGAGGAGCAGAGACGTTGAGGGCATGAGCCTCTTCGAGGGCATAGCGACTCCCGCAGGCAGGGCAAGAGCCGGCTGTGGTATGTAGACAGCATAGAAAAACATTCTTTCGATGTCAAGAACGCCACCCTTGACAGGTCTGTGGAATCCGTCGGATACTTCTCTCATCGACCGGCACCGGCAGAGGTCGGGGCCGCTAACGGTGCAAAGGGGACTCGCCCCAAGCCATGTTTTCAGCTCGCGAATTGTCCGGAAAGATCCAGGAGAAGTTCCGCTACGGGGTTGCGACCAAGGTCGTTCTCGATCGGATTGCGATGATGGGCGTGAGAATAACCCCGTTCTACCTGGTCGAAGAACGATTGTTCGAAGAGCTGGCCTCGGAAATGGAGACAGGGTTCGAAGGCTTCGAGATCGATCTGCTCGGCCCGGAGGACATGGAGGCGATCGGTCGAACCCCCGGATACGACGTTTCGACCGAGCAACTGCTCGAGCGGCTCGCCAAGGGGCAGAAATGCTTCGGGGTTCGCCATGAGGGCAGCCTCGCCGCTTTTACCTGGGCCGATCTCCGGGAGTGCTTCGACACGTGGTGCAGGTTCCCGCTCGCGGAGAACGAGGCCTACCTGTTCGATGCCTACACCCTGGAGGCGTTCCGGGGCAAGAGGATCGCTCCCTTCATGCGATATTACTGTTACAGGGCCCTGAATCAGATGGGCCGGGACAGGTTCTACAGCATCTCGGAGGTGTTCAACGCCCCTTCGATCCGGTTCAAGAACCGTTTGAAGGCCAGGTGCCTGAGCCTGTGGTTGACCTTCGAACTCTTCGGGAGGCACCGCTGGACCGTGAAGCTGAAGGATTATCCCGGGGGGAGAGCCCTTGGAGACAGTGGGGCTGCTTCCTGAAACGTTCCGGTCGCCCTCGACGTATCCCATGACGAACTCCGGTCCCTTGCGCCATCTGGAACAGCTTCTCTCGATTCGGGATGAGTGGGAGGATCTTCACGAGAGAAGCAGAGAGAAGTCCCCCTTCCTGTCTTTTGAATTCGTCAGACTCTGGTACGAATGCTTTGCGGATCCGGGCCGCGTGAGGATCTATCGAGTCTCGGACGGCGGCGACACGATCGGTTTCCTGCCGCTCGTGTCGCTTCGGGAGCCGGGAATCCGGGTGTTGGGAAGCCTGACGAACGAACACTGCTTTCACAGCGAACCTCTGGTTCGCGAGGGAAGTGAAAAAAAGTTTCCACCGCTGCTCTTGAGGGAAGTTCTTGCCGACCGGGATGGCTGGGATCTCTTCCGACACCGTTTTTCCTACTCCTTTTCCTGCCTTCCCGGGCTCTTCCCGGACGATTTGCTTGACCGGTCCGGCTTCGCCTGGCAAAGGAAGCGGCAACCCACCTATAGCGTTCTGATCAAGCGGCCCTTCGAGAAATACTACCTTGGAGATCTTTCAAGGGCCTTTCGCAAGACCCTCCGGAAGAGCGGAAACCGGCTCGAGAAAGAGGGCGAGATCCGTTTCAGGGACTATGAGGGTGCGGAGGCGCTGGGACGGTGGCCCGAGTTCGTTCGGATCGAAGATTCCGGATGGAAGGGTAGAGAGGGCTCATCGATCCATCGGGCGGCCCCCAACTTCCGGCGATACTACCGGGGTCTCGTCGAGCTGCTGTCGAACATGGGGTCGTTGCGCCTCTTCTTTCTGCAAGTCGACAACCGGAGTGTGGCAGGGGAATTCGGGTATTTCGTGGGCGACACCCTGCACGCCTTCAAGACCGGCTACGACGAACGCGTCAAACACTGCTCGCCGGGCAACCTGCTGCTCATGCATGTGATTGAGCAGCTTTCGCGGGACTGCCCAGGGGCGGCCCGGCTTCACATGTTTCCCTGGGGCCAGGAATACAAGCACCGGTATGTGAACGAAGCCGCTCACTGTATTGAAACGCGGATCTATAACCGGACGCCGAGGGGACGGGCCTTCCACTTCCTTTCCCGCACGAAGGATTCCCTCGGACGTGCGGTTCGTAAACGGGCGTGAGGCGGGCCGTGGGCATCAGCGCTTTGAAACGAGCCATCATGGGGAATCAGAGGTTGCGGCCGTTGCTTCTCCGTCCGGCCATGAAGGGCCTTGTCCAACCCCGACTCGCCCTGTTGGGCGTGCCGATCATCGCGGTCACGGGCACCAACGGAAAGACGACCGTGGTCCGGCTTCTGACACGGATTTTTCGCAAGGCCGGCTACAACGTCGGGGCCTGCACCACGGAGGGAGTCACGCACAACGAGAGGATCATCACGACCGATGATGAGGCCTGGGGCAGGGGAGCGTGGCGGGCGGCGAAATGCCCCAAGGTCGACCTGCTTGTCCTCGAGACGGCCCGGGGAGGCCTGAAGCGTTACGGACCCGGTTTCCGGCAATGCCATGTGGGGGTCGTGACGAACCTGTTCGAGGACCACCTCGGGTTCGAGGGGATTCACACCCTGGAACAGATGGCCGAGGTGAAATCGGCCGTGCCGCGGGCCGTCCGAAAAGACGGTGCCGTGGTGCTGAACGGCGACGACCCGCTGGTGAGGGCGATGGCCGGAAAGAGCAGGGCACGGCCCATCTACTTCGTGATGGAGGGGGACGCCGGGCGGTTCGACCGGGCGCTCTTTGTGCGAGAAGGATCCATCTGGAGGAAGGCCGGTTCTCAGGAGGAACCGATCATCGCCGTCGGGGAGATCCCGATAACATCCCGGGGCCTCCAGCCCTACAACGTGGCCAACGCGATGGCGGTCCTGGGAGCGTTGGAGGGAATGCAGCGGTTTCTTCCCGTCGACAGATCGATCGTTGAAGCGGTCATGAGGCAGTTTGGAACCGATCCCCAGGACAACATCGGCCGGTTCCATATGATTACCCTGGAGGGAGAACGATTCCTGATCTTTTACGCCAAGAATCCCGAAAGTTTTCTTCAGGAGGCGGATGTCGTCAGAAAGGTGAAGGCGACAGACGGATTCGACCGCGTGGTCGGGGCCATCGCCGCCCCCGGCAATCGGGTGCCGGGCTTCTACCAGGACATTTCGAGGATCGTGGCGTCCCTGTGCGACCTTGTCTTCGTGCGGCCGCCCAAAGAAAAGTACCTGCGGGGAAGGAGTGCTCAGGAGATCGCCCGCCTGCTTTCGATCTGCATTCCCCAAGAGAAGACCATCGAAGCGTCGGCCTCCACGCTCGGGGAAATGATCTCTCAGAGCAGGAGCAGGCTGAGCGGAAGGATTCTCTTCGTGCTTTTCACGGCCCTGTTCGACGCGGATACGGATGTGGGCCAGCTGCTGGCCAAGGCGGAGGCTCACCACCCTCTGGCCACGTAGGCCGCGGATTCCTGCGCACGCCGCCTCTTCGCCTCTTTCCATCAGAGAAACATGTCGGCCCAGAGTTGTGCGACCAATACCGCCATGAGAAGGGTCGCCTCGTTGGAGGCACCCGCCAGGTAGGCGCTTCGGAGCCGAAGGACCTCACCGGAGTCGAAGAGCCCCACGCGTTTGAGCGCCCTTTCGGAAAGGGCCTGCTCGGCCCATTCCGGCAGAGATTCCCGGGCGAGCCAGGCCTCGAAGGGAACCCGAAGGGGATTCTTCTTTCGGACCCTGGCCGGTTCGGGAACAATCCCTCGGCAAGCCTCCCGCAGGATGTATTTTTCGGTCTGGTCCGGCGGCAGGCCTCGTATCATGAGATGCAACGGCAGCCTCGCACAGAATTCCCAGAGTTTGTGGTCCAGGAAGGGCGGCCGGGCCTCTACCGAGTGAGCCATGCTCATTCGGTCGAGGTGGTGGTTGATGTAGTCGACCATGCGGGTCCTTGACTGGAGCCAGAGAATCTGTATGAGATACGGCTCCTTCCTGACGGCCGGCATCCAGTTTTCCCAGAATCCGAGGACGGGGTCCGGATCGATCCTTCGCAGGGCCTCTCTCACCTCCCGGGAAAGCAGCCCGTTCCCCGCGGATCTTCGCCCGATGTGCAGGAGATCCTGGTAGTGCGTTTTCATGTCGAGGAGCTTGCCTCGGATAAGCCTTCCTGCCTGGCGCCGCCCCTCCCACAATGCACGTGAAACCGGACCCCATGCCAGCAGGCCTCGCAGCGGGTCGGGAAGGTTCAACGCAAAACCGGGCAGATACCCCCTCCGGTGCCAGTGGTAGCCGCCAAGAAGCTCATCGGCGCCCTCGCCGGTCAAGACAACCTTGAGCCCCAGTTCGCGGCATACTCGGAACAGGTGGTAGAGCGCTGCAAAGGTGGTTCTCGCCGAGGGCTCTTCCTCGTGAGCCAGGATCCTTGGAAAATCGTCCATCGCTTCCCGGGAAAACAGGAAAGAGTGGTGGTCAGTGCCGAGAGCCCGGGCCGAGGCGGCCGCCCGGCCGACTTCATCGAAGTCCGCCGGTTCGAAACCCACCGTTACGGTCCTGAACGGTTCCCCGAGGCTTTCTTTCATCAACGCGGCGTTCGCTGTGGAATCGATGCCCCCGGAGAGAAGGGCTCCGGTGGGTACGTCGCTGACCAAGTGCAGCCGGACCGATTCCCGGAGGCGATCCAGAAACTCTTCGATCAGTTCGGCCTCCGGTCTTGGAGGCGCCGTGTCGTAGGCCAGACTCCAGTACTCCTTGACCGTGACCCGGCCGTGCGCTGCGTACAGGCAATGGGCCGGCGGAAGCTTCCGGATTCCCTCGAACAGGGTGTAGGGGGCGGTCACAAAGCCGACCCTCATGTACATGGGAAGGGCGATCGGATTTGCCTTTCGGGGTAGGGGGGCGTGGGAGAGAATTCCCCGGATCTCGCTGGAAAAATAGAGACGCCCCTCGTGCTCGGCAACGTAGAGGGGCTTGACGCCCATCCGGTCCCGGGCGAGAAAGAGGCTACGGTCTGCACGATTCCAGACCGCGAAGGCATACATGCCGCGAAGTTTTTCGAGCAGGCCCTCTCTGCCCCACTGTTCGTAACCGTGCAGCACGACCTCGGTGTCCGACCTCGTTCGGAACCGGTGGCCCAGGGATTCGAGTTCGGTCCGGAGTTCCTTGTAGTTGTAAGTCTCGCCGTTGTAAGCGATGTGGAGGGTCCCGTCCTCGTTTGCCATGGGCTGGCGGCCGCCGGGCAGGTCGATGATGCTCAGGCGGCGCACGGCCATCCCGAAGTCGGGCTCTGCGAATATGCCCTCGTCGTCCGGGCCGCGGTGGCGCAAGGATTCGTTTGCGAGGTACAACGCGTGCGGGTCTACGGGCACCCGGCTCGTGAGGTTCAACACGCCTGTAATGCCGCACATATCGTTTCCGACTTCCGGTGTGTGCGGTTCACTCTACCAGTCGCTGTCGCACAGGGTGATCATCCATTTGCCTTGCGGTGCCTTGAACACGATGCAATTGCCGTGGATACCGCCCGGGATGAAACCGAGTTTCGCCACGCCCAAGTGAACGCCTCGAAAACTCAAGCGCGCGATCTCTTCCCGTCGGCAGTGTTCCAGCAGCAATCGGAGGCAACTCCTTCTTCGCCGGGTAAGAAAGAAGTCGAAGAGTTCCGCCGAGAGCCCGCTCTTCGCATATACGCAGTACCCGATGCGGTCTGTTCCTTCGAGGAATTCGTAGGCGCAATAGGCGCGCGCGGGGTTGTCGATGAACCGCCAGTTCAGGTAATCGGCCGACCGTACGCCCTGGATTCGGTCCCCTTCTCCGGCATAGTCCCGTCCGAATCTCTCGACGGCCTCCATCGTGAGATCCCTCGGCACCCTGCCCGTCCAGCAGAGCGCGTAGATCCTGGAGAAGGCGTCAGCGGCCGGCGCCAGCAACTTGAATCGAGTCTTGGACAGGAGGAGTCCGAACGACACCGGAAACCTCCAGACGCGCATCGGCGCAAGGACCCGCCAGCCGAACTTGACGCCGAAGCCGATGGAGAGTTTGTTCGGAAATGCGATTTTCGGTACGTTCATCTCCTGCCTGGCAAGCGCCGTGATCCCCGAGTAGATCCCCTTTTCGCGCAATGCCTTCGGGACAAAGGCGGCGACGCCCTGCATCAGGCAGAAGGTGCCGGCCGCCTCACTCCGAAACCTTCTGGGCAGGTAGGCCATCATGCCCACGATGAGGCCTTCGGCATCCTCGGCCACGAGGATCCGGCCCGGGCCGTCCGGGCACCGGAGGTACTTCCACCGAAGCCATTCGAGCAGGTCGGGGCGCTGTTCACGCTGGCTGAGCAAGTCTGCGATGGACTCGAGATCCTTTTCCTCCGCCCTGCGGAAGGTCGGTCTTCCTTCTTGCATGGCGGGCTGGGAACCTCTTTCTCTGTTTGCGCCGCGTATGCCGAACGACTTGGCAGGAGACAAAGACGAGAATCTCTGTCTGCGAAGTCTATACCGGTTCGGATCGCGGCGCAACCGGTCGGTTTGTCGGGGTGTTCCTCGGCATCGGCTTGCTGTCGGGAAGGTCGGCCCGTTGACACGGGCGGGACCCTTTCCTTAGAGTGATGCATGCCAGCGCAGGCTCGGCGCCGGCACGCGCACGACAGGAGAGAATCCTTGAACCCGTCTTCCTTGAGGCGGCAGGCAGGTTGGGTGCTGGGTGCGATTCCATGGTATCGACGATGGAGCCTGGCGCGACACTTGGGGCCGAACTTCGAGCCCCTCTACCGTGCCATCCGGGAGCGCGAGAGGTTCACGCGCGAGCAGATCCGGGCCTACCAGAACGAGCACTTCCTTCGAATCTTTCGCCACGCCTTTGATTCGGTACCCGCATACCGCGAACTTTACGAAAAGGCCGGTGTGCGACGAGACGCAATCCGCTCCATCGACGATATCGACAAATTGCCTTGCATCGACAAGGAGGTCGTCAAGGCGCGGCCGGAGTCGTTTCTTGCGGATGATTGGGAGAGGTACAGGCCCGTTCTCAACAAAACCAGCGGCTCCACCGGGATTCCCATGAGCATTCGGGTGGACGGGGATCTGGCAACCATGGTCCAGGCCCTGATCTGGAGGCACCTGAACTGGGCCGGCCTCACCTTCCGGGACAGGTCGGCCTACATCGAACGGCCGCTGGGGTACATGGAAGGGCGGATCAACCGGACCGACCTGTACTCCAGGGACCGTTCCCGAAAGAACCTGGCCATCAACACCGCCTTGATCGGTCCCGACACATTGCCGAAGATCTGCTCGATCCTGGAGGAGTTCCGGGCGGACGCCATTCACGGGTACCCCAACATGCTCCTGCTCCTTTCCGAGTACCTGCGAGCCCATCCCCGCTACCGGATCCGTCCGAAATGTGTCACCCTGCGCTCGGAGAAGGTTTCGCCGGAGCAGAGAAAGATCATCGAGGAAGTCTTTGCCTGCGAGGCCTTTGAGCTGTTCGCGCAGTGGGAGTACATTTGTTTCGCAGCGGACTGCGCCCTCCACAGCCTGCACCACTTCTTCGATCTCGGCGTCGTCGAGGTCATGAGGGGTACGAAGAGGGTCCGTCCGGGCGAGATCGGCGAACTCGTGTGCACCGGGCTTCACAACCGCTCCATGCCCCTGATTCGTTACAGAACGGGCGACCTGGGCATGATCAAGGAGGGGAGGTGCCCGTGCGGTCTCGAAATGCCGGTGATCGAAATTCACGGCAGCCGCGGCAAGGACCTGATCGTGACCCGAACCGGCTACTTTGAGGTCATGTCGAACCTTCCGGTGAAGATGCAGCAGGTCAAGCCCTTTCGGCAGATTCAGTTCGTGCAGAAGGACCTGGACCGGCTGGAAGTCAGAATCGTGAAGCTGGAAGACTTCAACGCAGAAGAGATCGAACGGGCAACGCGGATTGTCAGCGATTTCTTCGACGGCAGGCTCGAGGTGTCGATCGCCTTCGTGGAAGAGATCCCTCGCACGGAGGCCATGAAGTACAAGTACGTGGAGTCGAGCGTTCCCTGGGGCTTCTCGTAACGCCCGCCCCGGGTGGGCCCGTCCCTTCATGGCGGGTCGAAAAGAACGCCGCGGGGTGCCCGCTCGCCGTCTTTCCACCAGCGGGGCTTCTGCGTCGCGATCTTGTCGATCTCCTTGGGGGCCATCAGCAGCCCCCGGGCCTTCACCCCTTTCACGGCGAGGTCGGCGACGCTGAAGACCTGCTGATGGATGCGCTGGCGCTTCGCCGGCTTGTACTTGACGTAGATCTCTTGCGGGCCGTCGTCGGCAAAGAGCAGGATCTTGGACGCCTTTCCGGCACACCAGTAGTCCTTGTTCAGGATCGTCCCGCCGAAGCGGAACTTCTTCAGGTAGGCGTTTCCGTACTCCGCGTAAGCGATCGTCATGACCCGTTCGCGGTCGATCTTGGCGGCGTAAATCAGGCCGGTGTCCACGAAGAGGGTCTCCGGCGGCCGCACGACCCGATAGCGCCCGTCCTCCCAGACGAGGAGGATCTTGTCGAAGGAGGAGCACTGGATCAGCAGCCGGCCTTCCTTCACCCCGTGCCCAAGGTATCCCCGGGTCTCGTCGTAGCGGATTTCGAGCTCTCTTGCGGTCAACTCCTTGATCTCCAGGCTGTCGAAGACCGTCGCCTGGGTGCGGCGCGGGGGGTGACGGTCTCCGTAGGTCTTGAGCAGGCCTTTCAGGTACCCCACGGTGTAGCCGCGCAGATCCTCGAGCTGCTTTTCCACCCTCCGGAGATCGGCGCGCAGGGCGTCGATCTCCTTCCGGTTCCTGTCGAGGTCGAATCGAGAGATGCGCCGTATGCGGATGCCCAGCAGCATCTCGATGTCCTGCTTCGTGATCGGCCGTCCGAGCCGGCCGGCGAAGGGCTGAAGGCCGTTCAAAACCGCCGTCTGTAGCTGCGGATAGGTCGTGCAGTCCTCGATGGCCTTGTAAATGCGGTTTTCCACGAAGATCTCTACCAGCGTCTTCGTGTGGATCTCCTCGAGAAGCCGCCTTTTCTCGAGGCTGAGTTCCTGTTTCAAGATTCTCAGGAGCTGGCTCGTATTCTCCCTGAGGATCTCATCCACATCCATGGTCATGGGCCGCCCCTTGTGGATGACCGTGGCGGAGCAGCTCACGGTTGCCTCGCACGCCGTGAAGGCGAACAGGGCCCGGATCGCATTGTCGGCCTTGGCCTCCGGGGCGAGGGTGAGTTCGATGTTCACCTTCTCGGCCGTGAAGTCGTCGATCGCCGTAACGGGGACCTTCTTCTTTCGTATGGCGTCCTCCATCGAGGCGATCAGAGATTCCGTGGTGGTTCCGTAAGGCAGTTCAACGACGGCCAGTTTGTCCGGCCCCCTCGGCTCGATGCGCGCCCGCAGACGGCAGCGGCCGTTTCCCTTGTTGTACTCGGATGCGTCGAGCAGACCCCCCTGCGGGAAGTCGGGAAGGAGGGAAAAAGGCCTTTTCTCCAGGATGGCGATTTGGGCCTCGAGCAGTTCTCGGAAATTGTGCGGCAGGATCCGCGTGGACAGGCCGACGGCGATCCCTTCCGCGCCGAGCAGGAGCAGAAGGGGCAGCCGCGCGGGCAGCGTGACCGGTTCCTGGTTCCTTCCGTCGTAGCTCGGGACGAAACGGGTCAGGTCCTTGTTGAAGAGTTCCTTTCGTGCCAGTTCCGTGAGCCTGCATTCGATGTATCTCGGCGCCGCTGCCTGGTCACCGGTCAGGATGTTTCCGAAGTTCCCCTGTCCCTCGATCAGGAATCCCTTGTTCGCCAGTGCGGTCAGGGCATCCGTGATCGATGCGTCGCCGTGCGGGTGGTACTGCATGCAGTGGCCCACGACATTGGCCACCTTGATGAACCTTCCGTCGTCTTTTTCCCAGAGGGAATGAAGGATGCGACGCTGCACCGGCTTGAGGCCGTCCTCCAGGTTCGGGATGGCCCGCTCACAGATCACGTAGGATGCGTACTCGAGGAAATTGCGTTCCATCAGACTGCGGAGCGGATCGTTGCCGTCCGGCGGTTCGGGCTTGCCGCCCCCCTCGGGTCCCTCCTCCATGGCCGTCTCGTCGGGTTCCGTCAAGTCAGGCGAAGGCCTGGACGGCTTCGCCTCGAAGTCGAACTCGAGCTGTTTGGTCATGCAGTCGCGTCCACGATCAGGTTTTCCATGATGTACGCGCGCCGCTCCTGGGTGTTCCTTCCCATGTAGAAGGAAAGGATCTCCGGAACCGACCCGCTTCCGTTGGCGACCACGGGCGTCAGCCGGATGTCCTTGCCGATAAACTGCTTCAACTCTTTGGGTGAAATCTCGCCAAGCCCCTTGAAGCGGGTCACCTCCGCGCCCCGGCCGATCCTCCGCAGGGCCGCATCGCGCTCCGCCTCCGAGTAACAGTAGATCGTCTCGGCCTTGTTCCGGACCCGGAACAAAGGGGTCTCCAGGATGTGAAGGTGGCCCTCGTGGACGAGAGGCTCGAAGAAACGCAGGAAGAGGGTGATGAGCAGGTTGCGGATGTGCATCCCGTCCACGTCTGCATCCGTTGCGATGACGACACGCTGGTAACGGAGCCGCTCGATCGAATCCTCGATGTTCAGGCTGCGCATCAGGTTGTAGATCTCGTCGTTCTTGTACAGGGCGTCCCGCTTCAGGTCGTACACGTTCAGGGGCTTGCCCTTCAGGGTGAAGATCGCCTGGGTATTGACGTCACGGCAGCTGACGAAGGAGCCTCCCGCGGACTGGCCTTCGGTGATGAAGATCGTCGATTCGAGGCCCTCCTGCCGCTTCTTGCTCAGGTGGATCTTGCAGTCCTTGAGCTGGGGGATCCGGATGGAAACCGCCTTTGCCCGCTGCCGGGCCATCTTCTTGACGGACTGCAACTCCCTGCGGAGCTTCTCCGTCTCCTCGATCTTGAGCAGGATCTTTTCCGCCTTGTTCGGGTTCCGGTGGAGCTGGTCGGCCACCACGTCGCGGACCTGGTTCACGAGGGGTCCTCGGATCTCCGTGTTGCCCAGCTTGTTCTTGGTCTGGGATTCGAAGACCGGCTCCTTCAGACGGATCGCCACGGTTCCGACAATGCCCTCCCGCACATCGTCGCCCTCGAACCGGCCCTTTGCAAACTCGTTGATTCCCTTGAGCAGGCCTTCCCGGAAGGCGCTCAGGTGCGTCCCCCCGTCGACGGTATACTGCCCGTTGACGAAGGAGAAATAGCTCTCGTTGAACCGGTTCGTGTGGGTGAAGGCGATCTCCAGCATCCTGTCCCTGAAGTGAATCGGCTCGTAGAGCTTTTCGAAAGGGCATTCCTCCCGGATCAGATCGAGAAGTCCCCGCATGGAACGGTAGGTCTTCCCGTTGAGGTGGAGCTCGAGACCCGTGTTCAGGTAGGCGTAGAAAGCGAGCCGTCTGGCCAGATGATCTTCCCGGAAGGAGAAGGAACCGAAGATCTCCGGATCGGGCCGGAACCGGACAAGCGTGCCGTCCGGCTCCCCCTCGGCGCGTCCCTTGGTCTCCTTTACGAGCTCTCCCCTCTCGAAACGCGCCTCCGCAAATCTGCCTCCCCGGAAACTGCGAACCGTGAACCGGTCGGACAAGGCGTTGACCGCCTTGGTCCCCACGCCGTTGAGGCCGACGCTGAACTGAAAGACGTCGTCGTTGTACTTGGCCCCCGTGTTGATCCGGGAGACGCACTCGATCACCTTTCCGAGAGGGATTCCCCGCCCGTAGTCCCTCACGGCAACCTGATTCCCATCGATCGAGATCTCGATCCTCTTGCCGAAGCCCATGATGAATTCGTCGATCCCGTTGTCGACGACCTCCTTGAGAAGGATGTAGATGCCGTCGTCGTAATGGGAACCGTCTCCCGTCCGGCCGATGTACATGCCCGTCCGAAGGCGGATATGCTCCAGGGAAGAGAGGGTCTTGATCTTGCTTTCGTCATAACCGTGCTTCTGTTCGGATTCCATGAGAAACCCTCGATGAACGCGGGCGAAGCCCGAGCTGCAGATCGCATGGAACGCTCCCCGGCGCGGAGGGCTTGTTCCAGGTGGGCGAAGTATAGGCCACATCCGGTTGTGTGTCAAAAGAAAAGCGGCACAAGATGTGGGGTGGGGTGTTCCCGAGCGATGCCCGTTATTCCTCGCGCGGGGCTCCGGACACCCGTTTCTTCTCCAGGGAGGAAAGGAGCGTCCGCACCTGGGGATCGTTGATGGCTGCCCGAAGGCTCGGGTTGTTCAAGATGGCGCCCCATTGCTTCTCTTCGACGGCCTTGCGGAACGCCGGGTCGCTCATCAGGCGCCGGAAGGCCTCGTTCCGCTCGAGATCCTTGACCGCCGGATCCTCGAGGAGCGCCCGGTGCTTCGTCCGGTCGCGGAAGGCGGAGGCAAGTGCCTTGAGATCCTCCAGATACGGAATGCCGAACCTGGAGAAGACATTGTGCCGCTCTGCAAAGGCGGCAAGCCGCGAGTCCTTCGGATCGAGATGTTTGGCCGGGACGATCTTGTCCAGAGGTTCACGGAGCAGTACCAGGGCGCAGGCGATCAAGTAGCCGATCAGGAACCCCTTGGCCGAGCCCAGGGCTCCTCCCAGGATGCGGTCCAGGAACCGGATCGATGTCGAAGACTGTCGGAGGATCCTGGCAAAAACGGTTCCGATCAGCAGGATCGCGATGTAGCATGCTACCCACCCCAGGAAAAGGGACAAGAGGTCGAGCGCGAGATGGTCCGCCTGCACCCATTTCGTCAGGAGGGGCTTCGTGTAGGCGCTGGCGGTGTAGGCGAGAAGAAAGGCGCCGACCAATGCGACGAGCCGGATGACCTGGGAAAGAAACCCGCTCAGAAGACCGAAAACAAGGAAGGTCGCCATCAAGGCGACACAGAGGACGTCCAGGCCCATGGCGATCTCCAAGGGTAGGCGGACCGGCTCCTGGTTCGATCATCACCCCGCAGCGCCGCGGAGAATCCCTAGAGCCCGGGCCTGACTCCGACGACGGAAAAGAGCACCCCGGCCAGGACGAGCTGGACGATCCAGCCGATCAGGCAGACCGCCACGGCGCGCCAGGTACTGCGGTAGTCCAGGGCCTGCCGGACTGCGATGACCATTTTCCCCTCCCGGTGCAGCCAAGCCGGTTTCCAAGGGGAGAAATCGCGATGGCAGGGAGGCTTCGCGCCGTGCCATCCGCCGCGGCGTGCCCCGACGGTCGTCGCGCCGAACAATCTCGCCGCTTGGTCCGCGCCACAGCGGCGGCGGTCGGCAGGCAACCCCGCTGTCGGCCCCTGTGCGTCACGGGCAGCATAAAGGAGGCAGGAATTCGATGTCAACCGAGGAAACGGGCTTTTTCAGGCGTAATGACGCTGACACTGAAAGCCCTTGCCGAGATTACACGAAACGCAGGTGTCGGGAAAACCAGCATTCATCGTCAGCTGGGACTCGCATTGTGCGCAAAGGTATTCCTCGCCGGGTTTCATCGGGCCGTTGCACGGAGTGATCGTCATCGGGCAGATATCGACGCAGGTGCCGCACATCTTGCAGAATTCCGGACGGACGCCGAAGGGAAAATCCACACGCCGATCCTTCCCGCGCCCTACGAATCCGATCGCCTTTGCCTGCCAGAGTTCGCCGCATACGCGGACGCACCGCCCGCAAAGGATGCAGTCTTTGTTGCGGAAGGGATACCGGACGTTCGTGACGCCGCACCGCAGGGCGACGTCCTGGACGGCTCTGGAGTTGGGTGCCTCTGCGACCAGGAGTTCGGCCACGTTCCGCCTCAGGGCCCTGACCCGGTCCGAGTTCGTACGAATCACCATGCCTTCTTTGACCTCCAGGGTGCAGGAGGTGGTGATGGTGGACCTGCCGTTCCGCACATGTTCGACGATGCAGAGGCGACACACCCCGATGTCGGTGAGATTGGCCACGTGGCACAGGTGGGGAATGCAGACACCGTATTCCATGGCGACATCCAATACGGATGCGCCTTGAGGCGCCTTCAGTTTTGCGCCGTCCATATTCAATGCAACATAGTGAAGCACGTTGTTTTCCTCCTACCTCACGTAAATGGCATCCAGCTGGCACTCGCTTCGGCAGATGCCGCAACGTGTGCACGTTTCCGGATCGATGGAGTGGGGCTCCTTCTTCTCCCCGCGGATCGCACCCGTGGGGCAGGCCCGCAGGCAAAGGCCGCAACCGGTGCACTTGTCCGGGTCGACCGCGTAGACGATGAGCGCACGGCACACCCCGGCCGGACATTTCCGGTCCTGAACGTGGGCAAGGAACTCGTCACGGAAATAGCGCAGTGTGGAGAGGACGGGATTGGGTGCGGTCTTTCCCAGTCCGCAAAGGGACGTATGTGCGACCGTGTCCGCGAGCTCCTCGAGCAGAGCGATCTGCTCGATCCGACCCCTGCCCTCGGCGATGTCCGTCACGATTTCCAGCATCCTGCTCAATCCGATTCTGCAAGGCGCGCAACTGCCGCACGATTCATCCTGGAGGAATTCCAGGAAGTACTTCGCCACATCCACCATGCAGGTCCGTTCATCCATGACGACCATGCCGCCCGAGCCGACCATGGATCCCGCCTCGGTGAGCGTCTCGAAATCCACGGGAAGATCGAAGAGCCTCTCGGGCAGGCAGCCCCCGGAAGGCCCGCCGGTCTGGACCGCCTTGACGGCGGTGCCGTTCGAGGCCCCGCCGCCGATGTCGTAGATGATCTTGCGGAGGGTCGTGCCCATGGGGACCTCGACGAGGCCGGTGTTCTTGACCCGGCCGGTCAGGGCGAAGATCTTCGTTCCTTTGCTTTGCTCCGTGCCCTTTGCGGCGAACCAGGCCGCACCGTTGCGAATGATGAGAGGCACATTCGCCCACGTTTCGACGTTGTTCAGATTGGTGGGCCTGTTCCACAACCCTTTCTCGACGGTGTGCACATCCTTGGGGGCGGGCTCGCCCACCCTCCCCTCGATGGAGGCCATCAGCGCGGTCGACTCCCCGCAAACGAAGGCCCCGCCTCCCCGCGCGATCTCGACATCAAAAGACAGCTCGGAGCCGAGGATGTTCCTGCCCAGCAGGCCGTACGCCCTGGCCTGGGCGAGGGCGGTCCTGGCGTTCTGCACGGCCAGCGGGTATTCCTTTCGGACGTAAATGTAGCCGGCGGTAGCTCCGATGGCCCAGGCCCCGATCAGCATTCCCTCAAGCACGAGATGAGGGTTCCCTTCGAGGACGCATCGGTCCATGTAGGCCCCCGGGTCCCCCTCGTCCGCGTTGCAGATCACGTATTTGACGTCGCCCGGCGCGGCCCTGCAGGCCTCCCATTTACGGCCCGTCGGGAATCCTGCGCCGCCCCTTCCCCTGAGACCGGATGCCTTGATCTCGGCGATCACCTCTTCGGGTTGCATGCCGGCGAGCACCTTTGCCAGCGCCGCGTATCCTCCCGCCGCGATGTAGTCTTCGATGGAACAGGGATCGACCCTGCGGTTCAGGCTCAGGATGGTCCGGTCCTGCCAGCGAAAGAACGGGATATCGGACTCCGTGTGGATCCTCTGCTGGGACACCGGGTCCTGGTACAGGAGCCTTTCCACCACTTCGCCCCGGGACAAGGACGCTATCAGCTCGGCCGCATCGTCCGGCGTGACGCGGCAGTAGAAGATGTCCCCGGGTGCCACTACGACGACCGGCCCCTGCTCGCAGAAGCCCTGGCAGCCCGTGACCCGTATTCGGATCTTCCCCTCCAGCCCCTGTTCCGAGCGTTCCGCCTTCAGGGATTCCACCACGGCGGCGGACCGGGAGGCCTGACACCCGGTCCCGTTGCAGATCGTGAGCACGTGGGTCGCTTTTCCGGCGCCGACTCCAAGCTTGCTTCGAAGGGCGGCCAGTTCATGCGGGGTTGTCATGTACGGCATCGGACACGGTCTCCTTTTCAGCCTTGGTGGCGGAACGGATCAGCCTTCGCAGCTTGGAAGGCGTCATGTGATGGTGGTAGGCCCCGTCCAGAACCGCGATCGGACCGAGGGCGCAGGCTCCCAGGCAGTTCACCTTTTCGACGGTGAAAAGGCGGTCTGCCGAAGTGTCCCCCGTTGCGATGCCGAGTTGAGAAGAGCACTCTTCCAGCAGGAGGGCCGCGCTGCGCACGTGACAGGCCGTGCCCATGCAGACCGTGATCAGGTGTTTTCCCCTCGGACGGACCGAGAGGGCCTTGTAATAGTTCGCCACGCGCCAGACCTCGATCAGGGGGACGGAGAGTTCCCTGGAGACCTCCCGCAGGGCCTCCTCGGATAGGAAGCCGTCTCTTTCCTGAGTGTCGAGCAGCACCTCGACGAGTTGCCGGGGCTGCTTCGGCCTGCCGTTCCATAGTTCTTCCAGGGCATACGCTGCCATCTGCTCTACCTCACTTTCCTGGCCGCCGGGCGGCATCGTCAAGAAGGGGTTTCGTTCGCGCTCACGGCTGTGCCGACACGTGGAACGCCTCGGGTAAGAAGAAGGATGGCCCGATTCTTCCCTCTTGACAATACGGATAATAAGCATATAGAATGCCTATTTAACATGGGTATCATGAGTGTATTAAATCAACCATAGAATGCATACACTTCATAGGCATTTTTTTTCGTTCTCCTTGTACAGCGGGGCAGAGATGAGCAAGAGCCGAACCCGACGAGCGAAAGGGAAGAAGAAGCCTCCCTCAGAATCCAGCAAGGGCCGGAACACCTGCGCGGCCTCTGCGAGCGAATCGAACGACGGTGCGGAAAGGGAAGCAATGGAACGCGCCCTGCGGGAACGCGTCAAGGAATTGCGCTGTCTCTATGGGATCGCCAAGCTGGGGGAACGTCATCAGGCCTCCCTGGAGGGCCTGCTTCAGGGGGCCGTCGATCTTCTCCCCTCCTCTTGGCAGTACCCTGAGGCTGCGTGCGCCCGGATCCTGTTTGAGGAAAAAGCGTTCAAGAGCGTCGGCTTCCAGGAGACGGGCTTCCGACAGGCGGCGGATATCCGGATCAACGGAAAGAAGGCGGGGGTCGTGGAGGTCTATTACACCCGGCAGATGCCCCCGGCCGACGAGGGGCCGTTCCTGCAGGAGGAGAGGGCCTTGATCGACGCCGTGGCAGAGCGGTTGAGTACCGCCGCAGAAAAGGTGCGGGCGGAACACGCCTTGCGGGAGCGGGTGAAAGAGCTGCGTTGTCTGTACGGAATTGCGAAACTTGTGGAGCGTCACGAACCCTCGCTGGACGGGCTTCTCCAGGGCGCTGCCGACCTCCTGCCGCCCTCTTGGCAGTATCCCGAGATTGCCTGCGCAAGGATTCGCTTCGAGGGGAAAGAATACAAAAGCGCCGGCTTTCAGGAGACGGGCTACAGGCAATCAGCGGATATTACGACGGGGGGGAAGAAGGTCGGCGTGGTGGAGGTCTTCTACGCCAAGAAGACACCGCCGGCCGACGAGGGGCCGTTCCTGCAGGAGGAGAGGGCCTTGATCGACGCCGTGGCCGAAGGCCTCGGCAGAACCGTGAAACGAATACGCATGGAGGAGGAGTTACGCAGCGCCTACGCGCAACTGCAGGTGGAGCGGAAGGCGCTCCAGGAATCCAACGCCGCTTTGCGCACGGTTCTCTCCCGGATCGAGGACGAGAAGGGTTCCATCAAAGAGGCGATCATGGCGAACGTGGACAAGATCATCATGCCGATCCTGCACGCCCTGGAGACGGAGGTGGATCCGGAAAAGAAGGGGTATATACGTCTTCTGGCTAGGAATCTGGAGGAGATCACTTCGCCCCTCGTGGACCGGCTCTCGAGGAGGTTCCTGAAGCTCACGCCGGCGGAACTCAGGACATGCAACATGATCCGGATGGGGCTCGGAAGCAAAGAGATCGCCCGGATACGCCACGTCTCGCCCGCCACGGTGAGCCGGCAGCGGGAAAGCATCCGACGGAAGCTCGCCATCAAGGGGAAGAACGTGAACCTGGTTACGTTCCTCCAGACCTTCAACGTCGCGGCTCCACCGATCGGTCAGGTGGGGGCCTTCGGATCGGACGGCCTGGGAGCAGGCACGGCATCCTTGCGCGGATCCGGGGAGGCTTCCGCGGACGGCGGTGCGATCGATCGGAGGGCGGGGTCCTCCCGTTGATCGAAGACGCGCCGGCTCTTCCGCAGGGTCCGGGGGAGAGAGCCGTAATCCATGATTTCCACCTCGCAGCGGACCAGGATCTTGTGGCGGATCCTGGATTCGATCGAGGCGGCCAGGCGCTTGTCATCTCCACGGCTTGCCTGCACTCCTCGCTCTACGCGCAACCGCATCTTCTCCCGGCCCGTCTCTTCCGTCCTCAGATGGATCTGGTATTCGCTTCCGATGCCTTCCACCGAGCTCAGGACATCTTCAATCTGGCTCGGGTAGATGTTGACCGCCCTGTAGATGAACATGTCGTCCGAGCGGCCCAGGATCCGGTCGTGCCTGGGAAATGGCACCCCGCACTCGCATTCCCCCTCCAGGATTCGCGTGATATCGTGGGTTCGGTACCGGATCAAAGGGCTCCCCTCCTTCCGGAGGGTTGTCACCACCAACTCCCCCTCCCGGCCCGGGGGGACCGGTTTGAGGGTCACGGGATCGAGAATCTCGAAAAGCAGGCGGTCGGCCCAGTAGTGGATCCCCTTGTGAAACCTGCAGTCCAGGCCGGTGCCCGGCCCGTAGACCTCCGTCAGCCCGTAGATGTCGAAAACGTGCTCGACGCCCATCAGTTCCTGGATGCGGGCCCGCATGGCATCGCTGTGCCGCTCCGCACCCATGATGATCTTCCGGACCTTGATCTTGGGCCCGAGCCCGCTTCTGTGGATCTCCTCGGCCAGCAGAAGCGCCATCGAGGCCGTGGCGCACAGGACCGTGGTCTCCATGTCCACCATGATTTCGCAGTGCATCTCCGCATTGGCAGGGCCGACGGGCACGGCCATGGCGCCGAAGCGCTCACAGCCGGCCTGGAACCCGGCGCCGGCGGTCCAAAGCCCGTACCCCACGGCGATCTGCACGCGATCCTCCAGGGTCAGACCGGCGAGCTCGTAGCACCGGGCGAACATGTCGGCCCAGAGGTCGACGTCCCCGGCCGTGTAGCAGAGGATCTTGCGTTTTCCCGTCGTGCCGGAAGAGGCATGGATGCGCACGATCCGGTCGAAAGGGACCGACCGGAGCGGAAAGGGGTACCCTGCCTGCAGGTCCTCCTTGTCCGTAAAAGGGAGTTCTTCGATTTGCTCCAGAGACCGAACCCCTTCGGGGGGAATGCCTGCGTCGTCGAGCTTCTTCCGGTACGCGGGGCAGTTCGCGTACGCGTGCCGAAGAGTCCAACGGAGTCCCTCGAACTGGATGGCTCGCAGCGTTTCGGGCGGGAGGTCTCGCGGGATAAAGCCCATGATGAAGGTTCCTTCCTGGGGGTCACGCAGCCCCGCGACCGGCCTCGAGGGCCCGGAGGCAAGACAGCAGCGTGTCTCTTCTGCCCGCGAATCTCTTCTCCAGGACCGACTTCAGGTCTTCGAAGGAGCAGAACAGGCGCTGTCCCTCCGGGCTTCTCCGTGAACCCTGCCCCAGAGCGAAGCCGAGCAGGACGAGATTCGCGGCCCTTGGATTTCCGGTTCTCTCGGCCAGAGCTTGCGCATCCAGGCAGAAGATGCGCGCACGGGAGACGGCTGTGTCCCCGGGTGTGCGGTTCGCCACGACCCAGGCGCCGGGCTTCAGGTAGCCGTCGAAGTGGGCGATGCTATCCTGTTCCAAGGCGATGAGACCGTCCCCCCGGCCCGGCCGTATCATGGGGCTCGAGAAGCCCCCCACCTTCAGGTGAGATACGACCGTGCCTCCCCGCTGCGCCATGCCGTGGGTCTCGGATGTGAGGACCGGCAGGTTCCTGGAAATGGCCGCCTCCGCCAGCAGGCGGGTCACGAAAAGGACGCCTTGTCCTCCGACACCGCCCACGAGGATCTGCTGCTTCGCCCCTCCCTTCATCGATCTTCGCTTTCCGCCCGGATGTTGTGCTTGGGGCATACGTAGGCGCACACGCCGCACTCGATGCAGAGAAGCGGGTTTATGTGAACGCGGTTCTCCGACGGGTCCAGGAAGAGGGCAGGGCACTCAAAATGGTCGATGCAGTAGCCGCATCCGTCGCAGGCCTCATCGATGCGTATCCGGACTTTGCCCGCCTTCTTCGCTGCGTGCGGAACCGCCAGGGGGCACGGATGCCGGGCGATGACCACGGCAGGCCCATGCGTCCGACAGTGCTGCAGGGCCTCGCGGAGGATCTCGGTCAATTTGTCGACCTTGTAAGGGTCCTCCACGCGGCAGAACGTGACGCCGCACCCCCGGACGACGCTCTCGATCTCCACGGCCTCGAGCGGTTCCCCCCCCGCTCCCCTGCCCGTGGCGGGCGTAGGCTGACTTCCCGTCATGGCGGTGGTTCCGTTGTCCAGGACGACCAGCGCAAAGGCCGCCCTCTGGTTGACTCCATCGATCAGGGCGGGGATGCCCGCATGAAAGAAGGTGGAGTCTCCGATCGTCGCCACGATGTCCCGGGGTTTCGTTTCTCCTTTGAAGGCGTGGTAGAAACCCTCCGCCTGCCCCACGGCCGCCCCCATGCAGAGCACAGTGTCCACGGCCCCCAGATTCAGCCCGAGGGTGTAACACCCGATGTCGCTGGTGTAGATCCCGCGGGGGGCAGCCTTCTTGATGGCGAAGAAGGCTGCTCGGTGGGGACAACCGGCACAGAGGGTCGGGCGCCTCCCCGCCGCGGTCCGCAAAGGCACGGCTGGGGCCTTGACGCCCGCGAAATCCGCGACGATCCGCTCCATGGCCTCCGGGAGCAGTTCCCCGACCCGCGGGACATCGTCGGTCAGCTTCCCTCGCACCCGCTCCCGCTGTGCGAGCTGCATCTCGATGACGGGTGAGGTTTCCTCCAGGACAAGGATTTCTTCGTACGCGCCAAGGAGGTGATCGCGAAATCGTTTGTGAACAGGGTAGGGCTGCAGCACCTGATAGAAGGGGAGCCGGCTCCAGAGACCCATGTCTCTGAGAATCTCCGTCACATGCGCGGCCGCGACGCCCGAAGCGATGACCGCCCGCCTGCCTCTTGCCCGCGGATTCAGGCGTACCGGCCTCGTTTGCGGGTGCGCGGCGATCTTCTCGAGTTTTCCTTCGAGTTCCCGGTGGAGCACAAACCGGTATTTGGGTGTTGCCGCCCAGCGCTGAGGATTCCTTTCAAAGGCCGCCTTCCGGTCCGGGGCCCCAAGGCGGGCCATCCGGACGTCCTGCCTCGCATGGCAGACACGCGTTGTGGGCCGGAGCAGAACCGGAATTTGAAAGGTCTCGGAAACCTCGTACGCCAGGGCGACCATGTCTCGGGCCTGCCCGGGCGACTGCGGGTCGAGGACCGGCATCTTGGCCATCATGGCCATGAGACGGCTGTCCTGCTCGGTCTGGGAGGAGTGCGGGCCCGGGTCGTCGGCGCTGATGACGACGAACCCGCCCCGCGTTCCCATGTAGGCCGCACTCATCAGCGGATCGGAGGCCACGTTGAGGCCGACCTGTTTCATACTGACGGCCGTGCGCCGTCCCGCAATGCTGCCGGCGTAAGCAATCTCGAAGGCGACCTTCTCGTTGATCGCCCACTGTGCGTGAAGGGCGAGCTTGCACTCCGTCTTCCATGCTACCAGGGAGGAGAGGATTTCCGATGCAGGTGTGCCCGGATAGGAAGTCGCCAGGGTGCAGCCGTTCTCCACGAGGCCCCGTGCGATGGCCTCATTGCCGAGCATCAGTCTGATCTGTCTCAAGAAAGGGTTTCCTCCATCGATCCCTTCAAAAAAAACCAAAGTATAGGGAACCACCGGATGGCGGGTCAAGTCAATCCGGGGGGTGGACATCCCTGCCCGAGTATGGCAAAAAAAAAGCCCAAAACGCACGCAAAGCCGGCAGGAAGGGGCGCGAGCATGATCAAGGTGGAAGACCTGACCAAGTATTACGGCGGCCTTTGTGCCGTCGACCATATCTCTTTTGAGATCCGCAAGGGCGAGATCCTCGGGCTGTTGGGTCCCAACGGGGCCGGGAAGTCCACAACGCTCAGGATCCTCACCTGTTTCCTGCAGCCCACATCGGGCAATGTCTATGTGAAAGACTACAACATCTTTGACCATCCGCTGGAGATCAAAGGGCTGATCGGATACCTTCCCGAAACGGCTCCTCTGTATCCCGAAATGCTCGTCTACGATTACCTTCGGTACGTTGCAGCCATCCGAGGGCTTCCCAAAGAAAAGCAGTTGCCGCGTATCAGGGAGATCTGTTCCCTGTGCGGACTTACGGACGTGATGCATCGCGCCATCGGCGAGCTGTCCAGGGGATACAGACAACGGGTGGGAATCGGGCATGCCATGCTGGCCGACCCGGAAATCCTCGTTCTGGACGAGCCCACGGCCGGGCTGGACCCGAACCAGATCGTGGAGATCCGCAACATCATCAAGGAGATCGGAAAAGAGAAGACCGTTGTGCTCTCCACGCACATCCTGAGCGAAGCGGAAGCGACCTGCGACCGGGTGGTGATCATCAGCAAGGGGAAGATCGTCGCGGACGGCCCGACGGAATCGCTCAAGCAGGAGGCCGGCACCGCCTACGACATCCACCTTTCGCTGCAGGGGGCGGAATTCGCGGACGTGAAGAAGACCCTTTCGGCCCTTTCGAACATCCGGGAGGTCTCCCGCGGGGAGGATACGGACCATACGATGCATCTCGTGCTTTCCTGCAAGGCAGGGGAAGACATCCGGGCCGATCTGTACGGGCTCATCAAACGGACGGACTGGTCTCTGCTGGAATTTCGGCGGGAGAGCCGCACCCTGGAGAACATTTTCAGAGAGCTGACAAAGGAAGGTTGAAATGAGAGGCGTCCGGCAAGTCTTCAAGAGGGATTTCAAGGTCTACTTCACTTCTCCCATCGCCTACATCGTGATCTCCATCTTTCTGATCCTTGCCGGGTGGTTCTTCTTTTCCACCTTCTTTCTTTTCAACCAGGCCGAGATGCGGTCCTTTTTCGGACTCCTGCCCGTCCTGTTCGCATTCATCGTGCCTGCCGTGACGATGCGGCTGTTCTCGGAGGAATTGAACACGGGCTCCTACGAGCTTTTGCTCACGTTGCCCGTGTCGGTTCCGGATGTGGTCATCGGGAAGTTCGCAGCCGCCGTCGCATTCGTCGGCCTGATGCTCGTACCCACCTTCTCGTACGGGGTTTTCATCTCCTTTCACGGAGACCTGGACTGGGGGCCGGTCCTGGGAGGCTATCTCGGCGCCCTGCTCCTGGGGGCGGCTTTCGCGAGCGTGGGCCTCTTCGCCTCCTCCCTGACGAAGAACCAGATCATCGCCTTCATCATCGGAATGGCCGTATGTTTCTTCCTCACCCTGATCGACAAGATACTTTTCTTTCTGCCCGAGTCCGTGGTCGGCGTCTTCCAGTTTCTCGGGGCGGATTACCACTTTCAGAACGTCTCACGGGGCATACTGGATTCCAGGGATATCCTTTACTTCCTCAGTGTGTGCTTCGTCGCGCTTTACGGAACCTATCTCGTCATCCAGGAGAAGAAGTGAGGTCCATGCGATGTCCAAGGCGGGAAGGATGAGCAGGCACGTTCGATTCGCGATGTATGTCGCCGTGGTCGTGTTGCTGAACCTCGTCGGCAGCACCTTGTTCTTTCGGGTGGACCTGACGGCGAACAGGATGTTCTCCCTCTCCGAGGCCAGCCGGTCGGCGGTAGCCACCCTTTCCGAGCCCCTGACCGTGAAGGTGTTCTTCACCGGGCGGCTGCCGGCGCCTTACAACAACGTCGAGCGCTACCTCCGGGACCTGCTGGCGGAATACGGCGTGGCGGGAAACCGCTATTTCAACTACCAGTTCTACACGCTCTCCGAAGAGAAGGGGGAGGAGGCGGACAGGAACCGGCAGATCGCCCAGGACTACGGGATCCATCCCGTACAGATCCAGAAGTTCGAGCAGGACGAGGTGAGGTTTCAGAAGGCCTACATGGGTCTGGTAATGATCCACGGCGATTTGATCGAGACGATTCCGGCCATCACCTCCACGGAGGGGCTCGAATACAAGATCACGAGCAAGATCCGAAAGATGGCCAGCGAGATCAGCGCCTTGCTCCGCCTGGAAGAAAAGGTGCAGGTGCGCCTCTTCCTTTCTTCCTCCCTGCAGGTCGTGGGCCCGTACATGAACCTACCCGGTCTGGCCGAGGTGCCGCGGAAGGTGGAAGGCATCGTGGACAAGCTCAACGTGAGCCATTACGGAAAGCTTGCGTTCCTCTCCTTCGATCCCTCCCGGGACGAGCGGGCCGCCGAGGAGGCGCAGACCTACAATTTGCTCAGGCTCCGATGGAGCGAGTTTCAGGACAGCCGCGGCAGGAAGATCCCCGCGGACCAGGGGGTTGCCGGGCTGGTCGTGCGCTGCGGAGACCGGGTCGAGGGGATCGGTCTCATCCGCGTTACCAAAATCCCCATCTTCGGCACCCAGTACCAGCTCCTGGAGGAAAGGCCCCTGGAACAGGCGATCGCAGAGGCGGTGGAGAACGTGATCCAGGTGAACGAAGAGATCGGATACCTTTCCTCGCACGGGTGTCTCGAGCTCGCAGCGTCTCCCCTCCCGGGTCAGCAAGGCGAGAATTCGCTCGGGAATCTCTATGATCTCCTGCAAGAGGACTACAGCGTAAGAAAAGTCAACCTGAAAGAAGAGTCGATACCGGAAGGGCTTGCCTCCCTGATCATTGCAGGGCCGAAGGAAGAGTTCACGGAGGCCGAGCTTTACGAAATCGATCAGTACCTGATGCGAGGCAGGGGACTCCTCCTGTTCCTGGACCGCTTCCGGGAGGTCCTTCCCGAGGATCCGAGCGCCCGGCCTTTCCGTCAGCAGCAACCCGTCCATGTCCCGCTCGACACCGGGCTCGAAAAGCTGCTCCAGGGTTACGGTGTCTCGGTCTCGCCGGCTTACGTCATGGACGAGAATTGCTTCAAGCAGCGGGTGCCCCAGCCGTTCGGCGGCGGGGAGAGGGCAATCTACTATGCCCCGATCATCAAGAACGAGTCGATCAACAAAGAGGTCCGCTTTCTGAAAGATATCAAGGGGCTGGTCGTGTTGAAGGCCTCGCCGCTGGACATGGACGCCCGGAAGGCGGAGGAGCGCGGTTTGAAGGCCGTCCGCCTCCTCTCCTCCTCCGATCAGTCCTGGAGGATGAAGGGAAGGATCGACTTGAACCCCATGTTCCTCAACCCGCCCGGCCCCCAGGAGGTGCGCAAGGCGGAAGCCCTCGCCTTGCTCTTGGAGGGCGGTTTCCCGAGCTATTTCGCAGACCGGCCCATGCCGGAAAAAACCGCGCCTGCCGCAAAGGGCGAAGAGAAGGCGGAGGCAGGGAAGAAGAGAGGCAAGGAGTCGGACATCGATCTGACCAAGATCCTGGATGCGGAAACCACGGTCCGCGCGGGGAAGCCCGGCAAGGTCTTTCTCGTGGGCACCTCGGAGATTCTCAAAGACAATTTGATCGACAAGGAGGGGAAGAACCCGAACGCCCAATTCGTGATGAACGTCGTCGATGCCTTGAACGGCCGGGAATCCTATGCGCTCATGCGAACCAAGACGCAGCGCTTCAATCCGCTGCGCGATATCGATCCGGGGACCAAGGTGATCATCAAGTCGTTCAACGTGGCCGGCCTGCCCGTCCTCGTCGTCCTCGCAGGGCTTCTCGTGTGGATGCGACGGGTGGCCAGAAAGCGGATGATTCAGAACATGTTCGCCAAGTAGCAAGAAGCCACGGGGGCAATGGGATGAAACGGAAAATCGAAGCGATTCTTCTCGGCCTGGTCATTGCGGCCCTGACCGCCTATCTGCTCTTTTCGAGGGAAGACGGGACCCACTACAGCCTTCCCGAGCTTCCGCGGATCGACAAAGGGCAGATTACGCGCATCACGATCCGCAAGGGCGGCTCCGGCCTCGAGCTCAAACGAGACGCTGAGGGCTGGCGGATTCTTCCGGAAGGCTACCCGGCGGACGAAAGGGCGGTGGACCGCATGCTGGAGACCCTGAGCGGCCTCCGCCTGACCGCGATGGCTTCCACATCGGAAAACGATTCCCTCTTCGATCTGGATGAGGCCTCCTGTGTACAAGTCGCCGCCTTTCGGGGTGACGACCGCCTGGTGGAAATCCGTATCGGCAAGGCCGCCCCCACCTACCGGCACACCTTCGTGAAACTCCTCGATGACAGCCGTGTCTACCACGCGGAAAAGAATTTCCGCAGCGACTTCGACAAGGATGTCTCCTCCCTCCGGGACAAGCAGGTGCTCAGGATTGATGAAGAGGTTTCCGAAATCATCCTGACCGCCGCAGGGGGAAAACCCTTGCACATCCTGCGAACCGCGGCTCCCACGGATGTCGATCCGACCGCGGACAACGGAACGGCCGAGGCGGAAGGGTCCGCTCCCGGCGCCGCGCGGTGGGAAACCATCGAGGGAATGCCGCTCGAAGAAAAGGAGGTCGACAACCTCGTCAAGACGTTATCCAACCTTCAGTGCGACGGCTATCTCGAGGAAGGCAAGGCGGATCTGGGGGCCCCCACGTTTTCGGCTTCCTTGAAGGGAAGCAAGAACTACGAACTCTCTCTTTACGGGCAGAAGGACGGAAAGACGATCGCCACCTCATCGGAAAGCGAGTATCCGTTCCTCATCGCGGACTGGAAGGCGACGAGGATCAAGAAAAACCCTGAGGGTCTGCTGAAGAAGAAGGATTGACGGGCCCCTCCTTCGGGACGCCTCCCGGAAGGACCTGCTGAGCGTGGGCCGTTTCCGGTCAGGACTCGATTGTCCCCCCGCAGTCCGCGGTTCCCTCTCGGATGGTTGGTTCGCTGGGGGTCAGGATCCGACAGACGGTTCGGCGGCTTGCAGGATCTTCCCTCCGTCGGGCAGATCCCGGCTTTGAAACCCGAATGCGGAGAGAAAGCGACCCGTTACCTCTTCATTGAGCGGCCAGCCCATGGTTCCTTTCCGGAATTGCTTGGCTACCTGATAGTCCAGGACCGGCGCAAAGGTTCCCATGAAAAGGCGGTTGGGCTGGCACGAGGTTTCACAGCCGGGTCCTTTTTCGCTCGCCCATAGCGCATCGATGATACAGAGTTGCTGCCTGGGAAAGAGGACCTTTCCGGACCCCGGGTCCATGTCTCCTACGACCTGGGGCGTCTTGTTGATGGCAAGGAGATAGTCGGTGGAGCCGGGCAGGTGGGCCCACTTCGGGTCAAAGGTCCCCAGGTGATTCTTCATCGACATCGTGAACCCGCCGAACTTGTCCGAGTGGCCCTTGCAGAGGGCGACGTTGACCAGGATGTCGACCTGACCCTTGGCCAGCTGGGTCAGGCAATCGGCCTTGCCGTTGCCGCCCCTCCACGGAGAGGGGATCGGAACCGGGGCCTCGATACCGCCCCACCGGCCGACGATGCGGCAGCCCTCGGGCAGGCCCGAAAAGGGCGTCTTCTCGACCATGTCGCCCCCGTGCTTGCCGTCGTAGATCAGAATGTGGTGCGCCCTGACGTTCATCTGTTCCACGAGAACGCGGCATATCCCGGCCATCACTGCGCTCCGCGTGTGCTGGAGGGCGATGTTGTTGGTCTTGACCGCTACCACCACGTCGCCCCAGCCCTTGGCCGGGGGCTTCAGGAAGATCGCCTTCCATGCGTCCCCGATCCGTTTTTCACCGGTCAGGGCCATGGCCATCCGGTCCAGGTTGTCTTGAACGGCCCGGGCGACCACGAGTTCCTCCTGCTTGCCCCATGGGCATACGGCCAGCGAATCCCTGGTCATCCGGGGGTCGTAGGCCTCGACCACGCGCAGCCCGTTTACGTTGGGGTGGGGGCAGACACCTTCTTGCATGTCTGCCGAGGCCTTGGGAAGAAAGAGGTTCGGAGAAACCCCGAGAACGGCCGCGCCGGCGATCGAGTGTTTCAGAAAACCCCGGCGAGAGACGGGTGCTTGAAGATCGATTTTCATGCGCCTCCCCTTTCGGGTGGATAGGATCACGGACCGCTGCGGAGCGGGGGCTTTTGACACCGGGTCTCGTTTCCTTTTACACTATGAAGGCTTGGATGTAAGCTCCCGCGCCTCGGTTTCAACCCGAGGGCCGGCCGAATCGCCGTCCGCCGGCAAGCCAGGCCGGCGCAAGACAGGAATGCCCGGATGCTGTTCGATTCCGTTCCTCCGGAGAAACGCAGGTACCTGCTTCAGGACACGTTCACGTTTTCCTGTCACAGGGAGCTGAGCTGTTTCAACGCATGCTGCCGCAACAAGCATCTGCCGCTGTCCCCTTATGACGTGCTGCGGTTGAAGAGGGCCTTGAAGGTCGACTCGGATACCTTTCTGGTCGACTATGCGGTCTATGCCCTGGATCCCGTTTCGGGCTTCCCGGTCATCTCGCTCAAGATGCGGGAGGATGAACGGAAGTCGTGTCCGTTTGTGGGGCCCGAGGGCTGCGGCGTCTACCACGACCGCCCGACCGCATGCCGCCTCTTTCCTCTGGGCCGGGCATCCCGGTCAGGAGGAAACGGCAGGTCCAGGGACCAGTTTTTCTTCATGCAGGAATTGCCCGGATGCCTGGGCGGGGGGGAAAGCAGGACATGGACCGTGGAGGCGTGGTTGAAGGACCAGGGGGTGCTGCCTTACATCGCCGTCAACGACAAGATGCTCGATCTCCTCTTTCATCCGAACCGTCCGATCGGCAAGCCCTTGGATGACCGGCAGTTGCAGAAGCTGATTGTTGCCTGTTACAACCTGGATGAGTTCCGTGACTTTGTGGCGAAGAGCAAGCTGCTGGACGCCTCCCGGCTGGACCGCAAGACACGTTCCCGGATCGAGACGGACGAGACGGCCATGTTGATGTTCGGGTTTGCCTATCTGACCGCCACCCTCTTCCCCTGAGAGGCTGTCGAGAAACGGCCCTCTGCGGCGTTGCAATCATCCTTCGTCGTTGCGGCGTACAAACGGCGTACGCCTCACTCCTCAGGATTTCGTGCGCCTTGCATCTGACCATTTCTCGACAGCCTCCGGTACTGGTTTGCGTCCGTATGCGCCGGTCGAGAAACGGCCCTCTGCGGCGTTCTCCCCCTCTCAGGGGAAGTCCGCGCGCCTGAGTTCCTCCATGGACATGGTGTTCCCTTTTACCAGGTCCAGCATGCTGATCCGGTAATGGAAGAACCTTCGGTCCGGGTAGAAGTCCATCAGCCTTCCGTTCTCCGACCCCCGGTCCAGGGCCGCAAGGTTGTCGTCTTCGAAGTCCAGGCCGTTGCGGATGCGAAGGTGGATCGAAATCGGGGTGACCTTGGGATCCGACGCAGAGGGTGCCAGCAACAGTACGCTGTTGTGGAGGCCCTGTTCTGCCAGATGGGCGCCCGCATTCTGTATGATTCTCATCCGCCGGACCGTATCCGGGACGAAGCGAACGATCATTGCGGACAGACCGAGCTGGTAAAGGAAGGCCAAGACGATCAGAAAGGTTATGCCGCCGCGAAGGGGGGCCCCGGCCCTGGCATGGAGGCGCAGGAAGGCCTCCGCAACCAGAAGGTAGGCAACGCCTGCGGCGGGAAAATAGTAGCGTGGTCCGAACTGCAGGCCCCCGTATGTGTTGTAGAACATGTAGCCCGCGGAAAGGCAGAGAAAGGCGCCGAGAAGAAGGAAGTCCCATCTCCCTCTGCCGCGGAGGACCGCGGGCAGGAGCATGAGGAGCGGGGCCAGCGGGAATAGGCAGTAATTCAGGGAAAGCAGCCTCTTCACCCACCAGACCACCCTTTGTTTCAGCGTAAACCAGTCATGGATTCCCAGCACCGGCTTCACGGCGAATTCCTTGGACATGAAATTGTCATCGTCCATGTAGACCTGGAAAAGCACCTTCGTCGGGGAGCCGGTGAGGACATGGTTTTGCCACCCCGTGACGGAGAGGAAGAGGGCCAGGGAAAGGATCCCGCTGAGGAGCAGCTTGCGCCTTGGGTAGACCGTGCCCTTGAGGAATCGAAGGGCAAAAAGCAGCAGGAACGGCAGAAGCATCGAAGGCTCGATGTGATGGATAAGCGGGATGGCGGCCGTGACGCATCCGAGCAGGACATACGGACGGGTGGCCTGTTCTCCGCGCTCCAGTCGAATGAAGAGGGAGAGAAACGCCATGAAGGCGAGCAGGCTTGCCTGGTGGCTCAGATAGGTGCCGGCATGAAAGACCACAAAGGGCGACGCGGCCGTCAGGAGTGCGGCGAGCATCCCTGCCCGATGCCCGTAAATGGAACGCCCCACCTGATAGGTGAGGACCACCGCAAGGGCCGTGCACAAAGGAGACAGCACCCAGGGGATGCCGAGCAGAACCCATGGCACGAGAAGCAGGGACCACCCTACGGGCATGATCGAGAAGAGCCTGCCCTCGTGCTCCGCGACGAACGCACACTTGAAGAACTCCTGCAATGGATGTGCTGGGACGGTCCATTGCCCTCTGGCAAGGATCTTCGCCTGGTAGAGGTAGGCGAATTCGTCCGGCGTCAGGGGGTAGTCGAGGAAGGCCAGCCGTTGGATGAGCAGGTAAAGAAGAAGACTCACGAGAAAGAGCGACCAGGAGACGGTCCGGCCCCGGCGATCCGGGGCCTCCTCGGAGCCCCGAAGGGCCTGAAGGATCCGGTTCCAGTAGAAAGAAGCTGCGAGGAGGAACAGCCCGACCGCTGCGAGTCCCCATTGAGCCGATGCGACCATGGAACCCAGCAGAGCGGGGAAAGGCTTGAATTCGGAAATATAAGGAAGTTCTCCGACGCGGCCCGGGTCCTGCAGAAGCCATGCGGCGGCCAGCGTGAGGAGGCCTGCCAGGCCGAGCAGCGGGCGTACTCGAAGTTGCGCTCTCATGAGGAGCCGGTCCCCCCGGTGATACGGTGGGGTAGTCTAGAGAACCGGTTTGCGGCAGTCAAACGCCGCGCCTGTTCGCCTGGACAGTCGGGCGCGCGGGGTCTAAAATGGTGCACTTGTTTCCCCCGGATACGGTTTCACGCCGCGGATGACCCACCGGCAGCCGCTCTCCGGGCAAGGGAACGGGGCGCGGAATGGAGGCACCGAGGGTTTCGACGATCCAGGAGAAAATTGCTCAGGCGCTTGCTCTGCACGACGCCAGAGGGGAGTCCTTGCGCCGGGACAGCCGGATTTGCGGGCTTCTGTCGGATCTGGAAAAGCGCCTCGCGGCAAGCAGGAGGGCCATGCGTGCTTTTGGAGTGGCCCGGGCCTGCAAGAGGTGTGAAGAGCAGGAGGGGGGCAGCTGTTGCGGCGCCGGCATCGAAAACCGCTACGACCCCCTCCAGCTCCTGATCAACCTGCTTCTGGGCGTTTCCTTGCCGGTTCGCCGCAGATTCCGGGACAGCTGCCATTTTCTCGAACCCGACGGTTGCAGTCTCAAGGCCAGGCACGTTCTGTGCGTGAATTATCTGTGCACCCGGCTCCAGCAGAGCCTGTCCGTCGATGAGCGCAGCACCTTGCAGGCCATCCTCGGGGAAGAACTGGATACAGGATTCATCCTCCATGAAGCTCTCAGGAAGACCCTGGGCAGCCGCGACCTGGAGCGATCGGCGGATGACCCGCACCCTTGACTTCATCGCATCGTATTACGACGCATGCAAGGTGGGCTACCAGGGGAACGAAGGCTACCGGAAATCGACAGACCTCCGGAAGTTCGCCCACTGCATTCGGGATCTCCTTGGGCAAGGGTTCCTGCATCCGGGTCGCACCGTCTTCACCGACCTCGGATGCGCGGACGGCCGCGTGAACGTAATGATGAGCTATTTCGTCAGGCTGTCCATCGGAATCGAGATCGACCCCGACATCCTGGCCGAGTACGAGCCCCACCGGGAGGGTCTCCTGGCGGGCATGCAGGCAGAGGGACTGGATCCGCCGAAGCAGAATATTCATCTCTTTCCGGGCAGCTCGCTGGACGATTCCGTCTACCGCCGCATCTTCCTGGAGACGGGGATCCGGTTCAGGGACATGGACCTTTTCTACACCTACATCACCCTCCACGAAGTCTTCGCGGAGAGAATCGCCGGCGATGCCGGGGACGGAGCCCTCTACCTGGTCTATGGATTCCACAGGGTCCTGCCCTCCTATCCGGGACTGAAGCTCCTGGTGCCGGACGTGGGAAACCAGGGGATCGCGGCCCTTTTCGCCAAAGAGCCGCAGGGATGCTGATTTCATCAGAAGGCTGCGAGCCGGCTTGACGGGGCCGCAGAGGAGTCCGCCGATGGCCGATGCGGGACCCTTCGGGAAGATCGTGGATCTCGCGATACGGGACGGCAAGTCTTCGGACCGGGATTTCGTGGCCGAGCTCGCCAGGCGGGTCTTCTCGGAATACGGCGACTACGAGGACATCCTGCCTTCCTGCCTGGGCGACGCGCGGTTCCACACGCTGATCGGCGAGTGCGAACAGCGGTCGGTCGGGTTCTGCATGCTTTCGATCGGGGACGGCGTCGGGGAGGTCGTCGCGGTGGCCGTGGATCCGCCCTGGCAGGGCCGGGGAATCGGAAGACGCCTCATGCAGGAAATCGCGGCGGATTCCAGGGGCATGGGGATCCGCGTGCTGGTGCTCCAGACGGCAGTCGGGAATCTGCCGGCGCAGGGGCTGTTCCGAAGGCTGGGCTTCGAGGAGTCGGGACGGATCGCCGGGTATTATGCCGGAGGGCAGGCAGCCGTCGGGATGCGGAGGAGGCTCTGAAGGAGTGAACGAAACCGGGGTCAAGGAGGCCCATCTGGCGATTCAGGGGATGGGGTGCGCCTCCTGCGTTCAAAAAGTCGAGAAGGCGGTCAAAGGCCTGCCCTTCGTGGTGGATGCCCGGGTGAACCTGGCCTCCCTGCGCGCCTCCGTTACCTACCTGCCGGTTCCGGGGGCCCGGGAGGAAATCCGAAAGGCCGTGGAGGGGGCGGGAAGCTACCGGGCGGTCCTCTTGCCGGAGGACGGTTCGGACGATCGGGGCCTGACCGATGCGATCGAAGCCTCGGAGAGGAACGAAGCCGAGGCATGGAAGAGGCGGTTGTGGGCGGCTGTCCTGTTCACGGGGCTTGGGATGGCGGTTTCCATGGGCCAGATGCTGCCCGCCCTGGAGATCCGGGACCGCGAGGCGCTCCATCTGCTTTTCCTGCTGCTGGCCAGCCCGGTGTTTTTCTGGGCGGGCGCCCCCTTCCACAGGGGCTTGATTCTTTCTCTGCGCCACCGAAGTGCGGACATGAACACCCTCGTTTCCATCGGAACAGGGACGGCCTTTTTCTACTCGGCCCTTGTGACCCTTCGGCCCGGCTGGTTCGCGGTGGACAGATTTCCGCCGTTCGTGTACTACGATACGGCAACCATGATCATCACGCTGATTCTGGTCGGGCGGACCCTGGAGGCCGGGGCCAAGGGAAGGGCGAGGCAGTCCATCCGTTCCCTGATCGGTCTTCAACCGAGGCTCGCCAGGGTGGTCCGCGAAGGCCGGGAACAGGAGATCCCCATCGAAGACGTCCGCGTGGGGGATCAGGTTCGCGTCCGCCCCGGAGAGAAGATCCCGGTGGACGGGGTTGTGATCGAGGGGTCGAGCTCCGTGGACGAGTCGATGCTGACCGGCGAGAGCCTCCCCGTGGAGAAGGGGCCCGGCAGTCGCGTGGTAGGGGCCACGCTCAACCAGAACGGAACCCTCCGAATCCGTGCCGAGAAGGTGGGCGGCGATACGGTGCTTGCACAGATCGTCCGGGTCGTCCGGCAAGCCCAGGCCTCCAAGGCCCCGGTTCAACGGCTCGTGGACAAGGTGGCCGCCGTCTTCGTTCCCGTTGTTCTGGTTGTCGCGCTGGGTTCCTTTGCGGCCTGGTGGATCTGGGGCCCTGACCCCAAGGGCCTGAATGCCATGCTCCACGCGATCGCCGTCCTGATCATCGCCTGCCCTTGCGCCTTGGGCCTTGCGACCCCCACGGCAATCATGGTGGGAACCGGCAGGGGCGCCGAGTTGGGCGTACTCATCAAGAGCGCCGAGAGCCTGGAGACAGCCGGGAGGATTCGAACGGTCGTGCTGGACAAGACGGGCACCCTGACCAAGGGCAGGCCCGAGGTCTCGGAGATCGAGCCGGCCGAGGGAGTCTCCCGGCATACGTTCCTGCAGCTCGCCGCCTCCCTGGAGAAGGTCTCCGAGCATCCGGTGGGCCGGGCGGTCGTCCGTGAGGCGGAGCGGCAGGGCGTGCCCGTGTTGCCGCTGGAATCCTTCGAGAACGTGCCCGGCAAGGGCCTGCGGGCCAGGATCCGTGGACAGGAGATTCTGCTGGGCAACCGCGCCTTGTTCGAGTCCGGAGCCGGCTCGATCGGCGCCTGGCCGGAGAAGGCGGCGCCGCTTTTCGCCAAGGGCCGGACCGTCATGTTCCTTGCGGTTGACGGTGACGTGCTCGGTCTGCTCGCCGTTTCGGATGCCCTCAAGGACGAGGCCGCCGATTCGGTCAAGGAATTGAAGGCCCTGGGCCTGGAGGTCGCGATGTTGACCGGCGACAATGCAAAGGTGGCTGCGGCGGTCGCCTCGGACCTGGGCCTGGACGAGGTGATCGCCGAGGTGCTGCCCGAGGACAAGGCCTCCCGGATCGGGGACCTGCAGAAACAGGGCAAGCGCGTGGCCATGGTGGGCGACGGGATCAACGATGCGCCTGCCCTGGTGCGGGCCGACCTGGGAATCGCCATGGGCACCGGCACGGACATCGCGATCGAGAGTGCGGACATTACCCTGGTGGGCCCTTCGCTGAAAGGGGTTCCGCTCGCGATCCGGCTTTCCCGCCGCACACTGCGAATCATCCGGCAGAATCTCTTCTGGGCCTTCTTTTACAACGTGATCGGTATCCCGATTGCGGCCGGCGTGCTCGCACCCTGCTGCGGGATCCATCTGAAACCGGTGCACGCGGCCGTGGCCATGGCGTTCAGTTCCGTCTCTGTGGTCACCAACAGCCTTCGTCTGCGAAGGATACGGATCGACTAGGGGGCGCGCGCAGCGTTGGCGTTTTCCGTTCCGCGCGCAGACCCCGCGGGACAAACCAGGAGTCGTCGGGTCGGAGGGAGGTCTACATGGAGGAGAGGGAGAGAGAAAGGGATGAACTCTGCATCAAGACCGTGCGCATGTTGTCCGTGGACATGGTGGAGACGGCGAAGTCAGGGCACCCCGGTCTTCCGCTCGGGGCGGCGGCCGTTGCCTATGTTCTCTGGACGAGGTTCCTGCGCCACAACCCGGCCAACCCGGCCTGGCCGAACCGGGATCGTTTCATCCTTTCCGCGGGGCACGGGTCCGCGCTCCTCTATTCTCTCCTCCACCTGACGGGGTACGACCTGCCCCTGGATGAACTGAGGAGATTCCGCCAGTGGGGCAGCCGGACGCCGGGGCATCCCGAGCACGGGCTGACGCCGGGGGTCGAGGCCACCACCGGCCCGCTGGGCCAGGGATTCGCAATGGGCGTGGGTATGGCGATGGCGGCCCGCTTCCTGGGGGGCTCGTTCAACCGGGCCTCCTTTCCTGTGTTGGACCCTTACATATACGCCCTGGTTTCCGACGGAGACCTGATGGAGGGGGTGGCCTCTGAGGCGGCCTCCCTTGCCGGAACGCTCGGGCTCGGCAGACTGATCTATCTCTACGACGACAACCGGATTACCATCGACGGGAGTACGGACCTGACCTTCCGGGAGGACGTGGCCCGAAGATTTGAGGGATACAACTGGCATGTCCGGAGGGTGGACCGCGACACGGATCTGGAGGCGATCGCAGCGGCGATCCGCGAAGCCCGGCAGGAGGAGGGCAGGCCCTCCCTCATCCTTGTGCGCACCCACATCGGGTACGGAAGCCCCCGTCAGGACAGCCCGAAGGCGCACGGCGAGCCTCTCGGCCCTGAGGCGACCCGGGAGACCAAGAAGCGGGCGGACTGGCCCCTCGAGCCGCCCTTCCACGTCCCGGAGGAGGCGCTCGGCCGGTTCCGGGAGGCCCTGGAAAAGGGAGCCCGTGCGGAGCGGGAGTGGCGAGAGATGTTCGAGAGGTACAGGCGCTCCTTTCCGGAAGAGGCGGACCGATTCGATCGTCAGTTCCGTGCCGAACTGCCGGAGGGGTGGGATCTCGGTCTCCCGGTATTCAAGGCCCAGGACGGGCCGATCGCCACCCGGGATGCGTCGGGGAAGGTCATGAACGCCCTGGCCGCAAAGGTTCCGAACCTGCTGGGCGGTTCCGCCGATCTGGCGGGCTCGGTCAAGACCCTGCTGGCTGGTCATGATGCCCGCAACATCCATTTCGGCGTCCGGGAGCACGCGATGGGCGCGATCGTAAACGGAATGGCCCTCTTCGGCGGAGTCATTCCTTACGGGTCCACGTTTCTCGTCTTCTCCGACTTCCTTCGGCCGGCCATGCGGTTGGCCGCGCTGATGCATTCCCATTCCCTCTTCGTCTTTTCCCACGACAGCATCGCGGTGGGGGAAGACGGGCCCACGCACCAGCCGGTCGAGCAGCTGGCGTCGATGCGGGCCATGCCGAACATGACCGTTCTCAGACCGGCGGACGCCAACGAAACGGCCGCCGCATGGCGGGTGGCGATCTCGAGGCCGGGGCCCACGGCGCTCATCCTGACTCGACAGAAGGTTCCCGTACTGGACGTCTCCGACAGCCTGCATCCGCATCCGATGATCCAGGGCGTGCCCAGGGGGGCGTACGTCCTGTCGGACTGCGCCGGAGAGCCCGAGGTTATCCTGATCGCGACCGGCTCGGAAGTGCACCTGGCCCTGGAGGCCAAGGCCATGCTTCAGGAGGAGGGGATCAAGGCGCGCGTCGTCTCCATGCCTTCCTGGGAGCTGTTCGCCCAGCAGCCCCCATCGTACCGGGACAGCGTGCTCCCGCCGGAGTGCAGGGCGCGCCTGGCCATCGAGGCCGGCTCGCCCGTGGGCTGGCACCGCTGGGTCGGCCACAACGGGGACGTGATCGCCGTGGACAGGTTCGGCGCCTCTGCTCCGGGTGAGACGGTTTACAGGGAGTATGGGTTCACCAACGAGAATGTGCTCGCGAAGGTGCGCAGGCTTCTTGGAAGGTAGCTTGCCGGGTGCCAGTGACCCCCGTGCCCCTCGCCACGCACGCAACCCGCCATGGCGGCAGGCAGGGGCGGGGCCTGCCCGTTGACCCCCGCCCTCAGAGCGCCTTCACCGTCATCCCGCCGTCGATGACCAGCACGTTGCCGGTGATGAAGGAGGACTCCTCCGAGGCAAAGAAGGCCACCGCCCCGGCCACGTCCTCGGGCACGCCGAGCCTTCGCATTGGGATCCCCTTGAGCATCTTTTCCCGGTATCGTTCGTCCTGCACCAGGGGCCCCAGCATCTCCGTCTGGATCGGGCCCGGGCAAACTGCGTTGACGGTCACACCGAACCGGGCGAGTTCCACAGCGTTCGACCGGGTCAGGCCGATCACGCCCGCCTTGGTCGCGCTGTAGACCGGCAGGAGCCCGGATCCTCGAATTCCCTCCACGGAGGCGACATTGACGATCCTTCCTCGTCCCGATCCCTTGAGGTGGGGTGCGGCGGCTCGGGTGGCGCGGATGACCCCTACCAGGTTCACCCCGAAGACCCGCTCGATCTCCGGGTCCTGCACGGTTTCGATGAATCCCATGGAACCGACGCCCGCGTTGTTGACGAGCACGTCCAGTCCGCCGAATGCGGAAACGGCCTCTGCTGTCATGCGGTCCACGTCTTCCTGTCTTGCCACATCGGCCCGGACGGCCAGGCAATCGCCTCCCCCTTCACGGATGTTTCGGGCGACTTCCCGTGCACGACCCTCGTCCAGGTCCACGGCAGCCACCCGGCAGCCTGCCGCCGCAAGCCTCCGGGCTACGGCTTTCCCGATGCCGGATCCTGCCCCCGTGACCAGGGCCCGGACTCCCTTGAGATCAACCAACATGCGCTCCTCCCCGCTCGCCTTGCCGGCGTCCCGCTCTTGAGGGTCCCGCATTCCTCCGGCGGCCCGGTCACCACCCGGAGCGATCGGCCGGTCGGATCACCCGATGTGCGATTCCCTCCCTCGGCCGTGCCATCCAGGGAGCGACGGCCTCTCTCCAGGCGCGATAGTGCTCGGTTTCCTTGTGGGCGCCTGCCGCCTGCTCGGACGCATAGGCCTCGTAAAGCATGAACCTTGTGGGGTCGTCCCTGCACTGGAGAACGTCGAACCGCATGTTTCCGGGCTCCCGGATCGATCCCTCGTGGTTCCGGATCGTGGCCGCGATGAAATCCTCGATGTGCTCCTTCTTTACGTAAACGGTCACGCATGTAACGATCATGGACCGCCCCCATTCCCATGTCAGATGGTGGTGGGTTAGTATAGGAGGGAATGGAAGGAGGGTCAAAGGGAATGACAAGGAGATTCTTGCCTTTTTTTCGGTCCGTGGCCGCCCTCTGCATGTTGCTTGCCGGCTGTGCGGCGGCATGCTGGCTGGGGTACGGGGAGGAATCCGGCTGGCGTGCGGAACCGCTTCCTGCATGGGAGCGGGCCTTTCAGAGCGCGGATCCGCGCTGGCGAGGCGGGGACGGGGCCTATTCGGTTCCCCTTTCGGGGTCCCATACCTTGTGGCTTTTCGGGGATACGCTGATTACGGAGCCTCACGCAGACGGACGGGAAGGGGCCAGGGTGATCCGAAACAGCATCGCCGTCCAAAAGATCGATGCGGGCGATCCCGGACCGATCGAATTCCTCTGGAAGGAGGGGGAGGAGGCTACGGAGGCCCCTTTTCCGCCGCCGCAGGGAACGGGGTGGCTTTGGCCGCTGAGCGGCGAACGTGTGGGGGCCTGCCTGCTTGTCTTTCTTGGGGAATTTGTGCGGAGCGATACCAAGCTGGGGTTTGAAACCTCGGGTGCCTGGCTCTTCCGGATCCCCGCTCCGGACGCCCCGTACGATGCCTGGGAGGTGGAACGGTTCCGGATTCCTTTTTTCGAGCACAGCCCGAACGGCGATATTCTCTTCGGCGTGGAAGCCATGTTCCATGAAGGCTTTCTTTACATCTACGGGATCCGGGAGGACTGGAGCCGCGGCGTTGAGGGACGAAGCCTCCTGGTGGCCAGAGTTCCCGCCGACGCCGTGGACAGGATGGATTTCTCGGAGTGGCGCTTCTTTTCGGGGGACGCATGGGTGGAGGACGCGGGCCGGTCGCAGGAACTCTTCGACGGAGCTGCGACCGAGATGTCTGTTACCTTCGTGCCGGAACAGAACCGCTTCCTGGCTGTCTACACGCATTGCGGGCTCTCGGAAAAGATCCTTGCACGCGCGTCTGCCTCGCCGGAAGGGCCGTGGGGGGAACCGGCGGTCCTGTATCGGTGTCCCGAGGTCGCCTGGAGCAAGGACTACTTCTGTTACGCGGGGAAGGTGCATCCGGAATTGGCGCGAGGGGCCGGCGAGTGGATCATCACGTATGCGGTCAATTCGTGGAACCTGGAGGACCTGGAGCGGGATCTGAGGATTTACTGGCCTCGGTTCATCCGTGTCCAGAGGCGCTGGAGCCCGACCGGAGGGATTGATCCCTTTTGGGGCTCGAATGAATCAATACAGTGAAGAGTCGACCGGAGATCCGCCAGACGCGCCCGTTCTTTCGAAAACGAGGGATCCCTCGCCATGCCCCTTACGAGCCGAATACCGTTGTTCCCGCTCGGGGTCGTCCTGTTCCCGGAGACCCTCCTTCCGCTGCACATTTTTGAAGAACGCTACAAGACCATGATCGGGGAATGTCTCGAGTCGGACAGGGAGTTCGGGGTGGTCTATTACAACGGCTCTGAAATGCGGTCCAAGGGATGCACGGCAAAGGTCATCCGCCTGATGAAGCGCTACCCGGATGGGCGGATGGACATTCTGACCAAGGGGGAACGGCGGTTCACGATCGAGAGCCTCCAGGAGGAGAGACCTTATCTGGAGGGAATCGTCGAGTTCTTCGATGATGAGGATGAGCCTCCGACGGAGGAGATGGAGTCGATGGCCGCCGAGGGCATCGATCTGATGATGCAGGTCGAGGACATTGACGGGAGACACATATCTCGCGAACTCGGGGCCCAGATCGGCCCGAAAGAGGCCTCCTTCCTGATGGCGTCAAGTACGGGGTTCACGCCCGAAGAGAAACAGGAATTCCTGGAGATGACCTCCACCAGCGACCGGCTGGGCAAGGGGGTTCGTTCGCTCCGAAAGATCCTCGAACGCGCCAGATTGCACAAGGAAATCAAGAAGATCATCGGCGGGAACGGGGATGTGTACAGACTCGTCAAGAAGGCGAACCAGGGATGACAGAGGAGGGCTATTATGGTCGCCGTCAACTCCACCATGCTCGAAATCGGGACCTCGGCTCCCTATTTTCGTCTACCGTCGGCCCAGGGCGAGATCGTATCGATCGAGGATTTCTCGCATGCCGGGGCGTTGCTGGTGATGTTCATCTGCAACCACTGCCCCTTCGTGAAACACGTGAGAGAAGAGATTGTACGAATCGCAAGAGACTATCAGGGATCCGGAGTGGCGGTGGTGGCCATCAATGCAAACGACTGGTCCGCCTATCCGGACGACTCGCCGGAGAGGATGGCCGAAGAGGTCCGCGAATTCGGATATCCTTTCCCTTATCTCTATGACGAATCCCAGGAGGTGGCCAGGGCCTATCGGGCGGCCTGTACCCCCGATTTCTACCTGTTCGATGCAGGCCGAAGGCTTGTATACAGGGGCCAGCTGGACGACAGCCGGCCCGGAAACCAGGTGCCGGTGACCGGCAAGGATCTACGCGTCGCAATCGACGCCCTGCTCGCAGGCAGACCCTTGCCGGACCCTCAGAGGCCGAGCCTCGGCTGCAACATCAAGTGGCGGCCCGGAAACGAGCCGGATTATTTCCAGGGCGGGCATTGACGGGTTCGGGCCTTCCCCGCCCCCTCCCCGATGACGCCGCCCATGGCCTTGGGGCGCGGGCAAGGAGCCCTCAAGGGTGCACGCAGGGGCTGGCCATTTGTCGGGTTTTGTGAAAGAATGTGCGGCGTTTTTCCGGGAGAACGCGGATCAGAATCCAGCTTTCGGTCGGCAAGAGGAGTGAAAGGATGTCAAACGCGCTCGTTGCTTACTACACGCAGACGGGGAACACGTTGAAGGTTGCGGAGTCCATCTACGAGGCCCTCTCCGGCGAGAAACGAATCAAACCTTTGCATGATATCGAATCCCTGGAAAACCATGATCTCGTTTTCATCGGTTTTCCGATCCATAACCACAGTATCCCCAAGCCGGTTCAAGCCTTCCTCAAGAAGGTCCCGAAAAACAAGAAGATCGCGCTCTTCTGCACGCACGGCGCACTTACCGGCTCGAAGCTCTCCAGGGAAGCACTCGAACACGCAACCGTGCTCGCCTCCAAGGCCGTCCTGCTTGGTACCTTCGCTTGCAGGGGCAGGGTGCCGTACAGCGTGCTCGAGGCCTTGGAGAGGAAGCCTGAGCACAAGGCCTGGGCCGAGATGGCTGCCTCGGCCCGCAATCACCCCGACGCAACCGACCTGGAACAGGCCAAGGTTTTTGCAAAATGGATCAGGGATAAGAGCTTCTGAGGCTCGGGCCGTTCCAGAAAGTTTCCCTCGGCCATGGCTCTGCGAGGACGGCGCCGGTCTTCTCAAGCTTGCAGGAGATCCGCCAGGGCGCTGTCCAAGATGGGAAAGCGGAAAGAGAAGCCGAGGCCGAGAAGCCTCGTAGGAACAGCGCATTGCCCCTGAAGAAACACCTCGGCGAACTCCCCGAGCGCAATCCGCAGGAGCGGGCCCGGTAGGGGCGGCAGGAAGGTCGGCCGGCGCAGCGCAAGCCCGATTGACTTGGTCAGATCCCGGTTCCGAACCGGGTGAGGGGCCGTGCAGTTTACGGCGCCGGACGCATCCTTCCGACCGATGAGAAAAAGAAACATCCGAACGAGATCCGCCTCGTGGACCCAGGAGAACCACTGGTTCCCGCTTCCCAGGGGGCTTCCCAATCCCATGCGAAAGGCAGGGACCATCGATTTCAGGGCCCCCCCGCTGCGCCCGAGGACCACGCCGAGGCGGCAAAGGACCACCCGAGCCCCGCACTCGGCGGCCCTCCGGGCCTCGGACTCCCATTCCTGGGAGAGGGTTGCCAGAAAGTCGCGGCCCGGCGGGGCATCCTCCCCTATGCTTTCGTCTTCCCGGAATCCGTAATAGCCCGTACCTGAAGCGCTGATGAGAACTGTCTGATCCGATTTGCCCCGGTCCATCGCCCGAACCAGGTTCCTGGTTGTTTCGATCCGGCTGTCGCGGATCGCCTTCTTGTTCGCAGCCGTCCACCTTCGGAAGATCGAGGTTCCGGCCAGGTTGATCAGCACATCGTGCTCGCCCACACGCTCCTGCCAGGGACCGGGGATGGTCGGGTCTGCCAGAACGTACTCGAGGCCCTGCGCTTCCGGACGTCTTTTCCTTGCGCGCGTGATTACGGTAACCCGGTGTCCCTCGGCCAGGAGAGCCCGTACGAGAGAGCTGCCGACGAATCCCGTTCCGCCGGTCACGAAAACCTTCACGTCTCTGCGACCCCGCAATCTATCCTGCCGCGGGCAGGGCAAGCCCCATGACCTCTTTGTCCCCGGCCTTGTGTACGGTTACGTCGATCTCCATACGGTCGTTCCGGAATCCGTAGGCCAGCTTCGACTCCCCTGCGTCCTCCTCCAGGCCGGTGATGCAGCGAACGATCCCGATCATTTCCCTGGCCAGGCCCGCCGGGGGCTTGGGCAGGTGAGCCTCCCTCTTGCCCTCGACCACGAGTTTGCAGTGTCCCTCCATCGGTCCTTCCCTGGAGATCTGGATCTTGTTCGCCTCTTCCTCGATGGCGTGAAGGATGGCGGTGGACAGGTATTTCAGCGCCACATCCGTCATGTCTCCGGTGATGTCCCCTCCCGCTCCCTTCCTGCTGATCTGCTTGAGTTCCTCGGCCGCATCCGACTCGGAGAAACAGTCCGCGTACTCCTGCAATTTCAAATGAAGGCTTCCTGGATCTTTCATTTTCGGGTACTCCTTAAAATTCTGTTTCTACATTACCCAATTCTGTCAATCCTGACTGCCCGACCCCCGGCCCTGGAACAGAACCCCTGTTTCCAGGCTTTTTCCCATTTCGATGCGCTTTTGCCGGCACGAGTTTCGCCTGGGCCCGGGTTGTCATCGGATTCGCCCTCCGGGTATGCTTGTACCCCGATGAAGAACGGCTCTCCGCGCACGCTGGTCGTCGCCGGCGCCGGGGGGCCTTCGACATCGCGGACCAAGGACTCCGAGACCACCGGGACTTCAGCCGGGCCGACGCTGAGGTTGCTGCTCCCGAGCGGGTGCGAAGTCGGTTGGTACGGGTCGATCATCGAACGGTTGGGCCGCATGACAGGCCTGAAGGAAGCGGAACCCAGGCGCCTCGATCGGCATCCAAAGCCTAGCAGAGAAGGTCGGAGCGAGGGGGTTACCGCCGGACGGAAAAAAGGGGGAAGGGAAAGCATGGAATCGCAAGCACGAGGGGTTGCCGTACGAGGGCTCGAGGACGTCATCGCGGCCGAGACGCGCATCGGATATGTGGATGGGATCAATGGGAAGCTCTACTATGCCGGCTACGAAATCAACGATCTGGCCAAACACCCCTCATACGAGGAATGCGTATTTCTTCTCTGGAACGACCGGCTGCCGACAAAGCGGGAACTGGAAGAGTTTCGTGCCGAACTCATTCCGGAAATGAACCTCCCCCGCCCGCTGATTCAGTGGTTCAAGAGGGTTCCCCGAGGGGTCCATCCCATGGTCATGCTGCGTTCCGCCGTATCGGACCTTGCACTCTACGACAAAGAAACGGAAGACAACTCGGTCGAGGCCAATCGGCGAAAGGCGGTTCGGCTGGTTGCCAAGGTGCCCTCGATCATCGCGGGCTTCCACCGGATCTACAACGGGGAGAGCCTCATCCCTCCGGACCCGAAGAAGAGCCTGGCCGTTAACTTCTTGCGGATGTTCACGGGGAAGGATCCGGACAAGAGGTCGAGCGAGGCGATCGAGCTCATGTTCGTGCTTCACGCGGACCACGGTTTCAATGCCTCCACCTTTGCGGCAAGGGTGACGGCCAGTACACTGGCCGATATCTACGCCGCAGTGACGGCGGCGATCGGTGCGCTCAAGGGGCCGCTGCACGGAGGGGCCAACCAGCGGGTCATGGAGATGCTCGAGGGCATCGGGTCTGCGGATGACGTGGAGGAATACATCAACGGACTGCTCGCCCGTCGGGAGCGGATCATGGGCTTCGGCCACAGGGTTTACAAGGTCGAGGATCCTCGCGCGCGGCACCTCCGCAAGTATTCCGAGGATCTCTGCGGAGGGGACGCGTCCTGCCATCGTTATTACGCCATCAGCCGCCGCATCGAGCAGCAGGTGAAGGAGGCCAAGGGGATCTACCCGAACGTGGACTTCTACTCCGCGACGGTCCAGCATGCCCTGGGAATCCCGGTGGAATACTACACGACCGTGTTTGCGGCCTCCCGGATCGCGGGATGGACCGCCCACGTGATGGAGCAGCACGCGGACAACCGGCTCATGCGGCCCCGCTCCCTGTTTGTGGGCAAGCTGCCGCGGAAGTACGTACCCATTGAGAAGAGAAGGAAATGAGCGCGACCCGTCCGCGGCGCGGCCGATCCGGGCCGGGGCCGGCTTCGTTCCGCCCCCCCTCTTTCCCGTGTTCCGCTCGATCTGGTAAGATCTGCGGCGGGTCCGAGGGCCGTTCCAACCATGCGACAAGCGGCGGGCACCCGTGACCAAGCGCTTGCGGAAAGAAGAGCAGATTCTGTCCAGAGAGTCGGATCTCGACCTGAAGGAACAGCTTGTCGGCATCGTCCACGCCGTGGCGGAAACCTACGTGCAGGACGATATCCTGGCCAATGTCGGGGATTATCCGATGCCGTCCCGGGAGGAGATCATCTCGATCCTCGATGACGTGCAGGAGGTGGTCTATCCCGGCTACTTCGGCAGGTGGAGGGCCGACAGAATCAACTACAGGTATTACCTCGGCACCAAACTGAATGAGATGTACGAGGGGTTGAGCCGGCAGATCGCCAGAAGCCTCCGCCACAACTGCGTGGGGGCCCATGAAGTCTGCGACCGGTGCATGCGCAGGGGACGCGAAGAGACGGTCGCATTCCTGAAGAAGCTGCCGAAGATCCGCCGGCTGTTGCGAGGCGACGTGGAGGCGGCCATGGAGGGGGATCCCGCGGCCTGCCGTTTCGAGGAGATCATTTTCGGATATCCGGGCATCAGGGCGATGACGGTCTACCGGGTGGCCCACGAACTCTACCACCAGGAGATCCCGATCCTGCCCCGGATCATGACGGAGTACGCGCATACCGTAACCGGAATCGACATACACCCCGGCGCACACATCGGGGAGCGCTTCTTCATCGATCACGGTACGGGCGTGGTGATCGGTGAGACCTGTATCATCGGAGATCGGGTGAAGATCTACCAGGGGGTGACGCTGGGGGCGCTCAGCCTTCCCCGGGACGAAAGCGGCGAACTGGTTCGCGGGACGAAGAGGCACCCCACGGTCGAGGACGGCGTGACGATTTATGCGGGGGCCACGATCCTGGGGGGCGACACGACGATCGGCGCCGGGTCGGTCATCGGAGGGAACGTCTGGCTCACCGGGACGATCCCGGCCGGAACCAAGGTGGTCATCGAACCGCCTCGCCTCCAGATGAGGGAAGGGAGGGTCCGGGAGAAGGAACCGGTGATCGATTTCCAGATATAGCTGCGGCCGGTGCGGGAATCTTGCGGCCTCGATCAACACAGGGAGAGGAAGGGACATGTGGGAGTACACCGAAAAGGTATTCGAGCACTTCAGGAATCCGAGGAATGTGGGGGAAGTGGAGAATCCGGACGGGATCGGCGACGTGGGCTCGCTGGCCTGTGGAGACGCCCTGCGCCTGACCTTCAAGCTGGACCAGGACGGGCGTATCGCGGACGCGAAGTTCAAGACCTTCGGGTGCGCCAGTGCGATCGCCTCTTCCTCCGCGTTGACCGAGATGATCAAGGGGAAGACCCTCGAAGAGGCGGAGAAGATCACGAACCAGGACATCGCCGACTTCCTGGGAGGGCTGCCGGAGGAGAAGATGCATTGTTCGGTCATGGGCAAGGAGGCCCTCGAGGCCGCCATCGCCTATTACCGGGGAGAGGCGAAGCCGCACGCCCAGGAAGACATCGTGTGCAAGTGCTTCGGGATTACAGGACGGGAAATCAGGGAGGTCGCCAGGCTGAACGGTCTGAAGACGGTCGAGCAGGTCACGCACTACACCAAGGCGGGCGGGGGTTGCAGCACCTGCCAGCCCGAGATCCAGGAGATCCTCAGGGAGATTGCGGAAGAGCAGGAAAGGGAGAAAAAGTCCCGCGAGGCGAAGTCCGGCAGGAGGCTCACGAACCTGCAGAAGATCAGACTGATCGAGGAGACGATGGACCGCGAAATCAGGCCCTCCCTGAAGCAGGACGGGGGGGACATCGACCTTCTCGACGTGGAGGGCAACAAGGTGTACGTGGGCTTTCGGGGAACCTGCTCCTCGTGTCCGAGCTCCGAATTCACCCTGAAGGGCTATGTGCAAGAGAAGCTTCGGGAATTCGTCAGCCCCGAGATCGAAGTAGAGGAAATGGCGCCATGACGAAGACGGTCTACCTCGACAACAATTCGACCACGGTGGTCGCTGCGGAGGTCGTGGAGGTCATGCTCCCCTTCTTTCGCGAACGGTACGGCAACCCCTCCAGCATGCACTCCTTCGGCGGTCGGGACAAGCGGGCCATCGAGAAGGCACGGGAAAAGGTGGCTCACCTGATCGGGGCGCACCCGGACGAGATCGTGTTCACGAGCTGCGGCACGGAGAGCGACAACGCGGCGATCATGGGCACGCTGGATCGCTACCCGGACAAGAAGCACTTTGTGACGACCCGGGTGGAGCACCCGGCGGTGTGGAACCTTTGTCCGTACCTCAGGAGCAAGGGGTATCGGACCACCGAGCTTTCGGTGGACCGCAAAGGGCGGCTCGACCTCGACGAGCTCAGGTCTTCGCTCAGCGACGATACCGCGATCGTCAGTATCATGTACGCCAACAACGAGACGGGTACGATCTTCCCGATCGACAGGATCGCAGAGATCGTCAAGGCCAAGGGAATCCCCTTTCACACGGATGCCGTGCAGGCCGTGGGCAAGATCCCCCTCGATATGAGCAGGCAGCCCGTGGACATGCTTTCTCTCTCCGGGCACAAGCTGCATGCGCCCAAAGGGATCGGCGTGCTCTACCTGAGAAGAGGGACCAAGTTTTCGCCTTTCATGAAGGGAGGCCATCAGGAGAAGGGTCGAAGAGGCGGGACCGAGAACGTGCCCTACATCGTTGGGCTCGGCAGGGCGGCTGAGCTGGCCGTTGCACATCTGGAAGAAGAGAACACCCGGGTTCGGGCCCTGCGGGACCGCATGGAAGCGGGCATCGTCAAGAGCATTCCAAACACGATCGTCAACGGAGATGTCGAGAGCCGGCTCCCCAATACGAGCAGCGTATGCTTTGAATACGTGGAGGGAGAATCCATCCTGATGCTGCTCGACGAGTTCGGGATCTGCGCTTCCTCCGGGTCTGCCTGCACGTCCGGCTCGCTCGAGCCTTCCCACGTGCTCCGGGCGATGGGGGTTCCCTTCACCGCCGCGCACGGTTCGATCCGGCTCAGCCTGAGCATCTTCAACACGGACGAAGAGATCGACTATCTGCTGCGGAATCTGCCGCCGATCATCGCCAAGCTGCGGGAGATTTCCCCGTTCTGGAAGGACTTCCGGCAGGGAAGGGCATCACCGGTTGCTGCCGGGTGAGGCCGAGACGGCGTCCGGCCGTGGGGTCCTCGACGGATACGGGAGCACTGCGGGCGCCTGTTCGGTGGCGTTTCCAACCGAGCCGCTCCAGCGACTCTTTGATCCTGTCTTTCCCTCACCTGCCGGCACCACCGATCATGAGCCGCGTGTTCAACTTCGATCTCAACCGCGAATGGTTCTGGAGAGCGCCCGTGGCGGCGGGCAAGGGTGCCGCTCGTCTTCTACCGGGGCTTGTTGGGCTGCAGTGGCGATCTGAGGGCCCTCAGCGAGGATCGTGCCGCATTCCGACAAGAGGCTGTTGAAATCCGCTGGCGATTGTGCTGGCATGGGGGCTGGGGGGGGGCGGATGAACAAAGGAAGGGGCAAGTGGAAACCGACAAACGGATTCCGCTCACATCGCTGAGCCACAAGGGGGGCTGAGCCTGCAAGGTAAGCCCAGGGGACCTGGGTGACGTTCTTTGCGGGTTGACCCCGATTACGGATCCGAAAGTGCTCGTGGGGACAAGCACCCGCGACGACGCGGCGGTCTACCTTCTGGACGATCAGACCGCCCTCGTCCAGTCGGTCGATGTCTTCACGCCGGTCGTGGACGATCCGTACACCTTCGGACAGGTGGCTGCAGCCAACTCGCTCTCCGATATCTATGCCATGGGAGCCCGGCCGATCCTGGCCCTCTCGGTCATCGGGTTCCCGGTGGACAAGCTTCCGCTCTCCGATATGCGGGCGATTCTCCAGGGGGGTGTCGACAAGGCTCGGGAAGCCGGTATCGAGGTTGCGGGCGGCCACTCCCTTGAGGACAACGAGCCGAAGTACGGGCTGTGCGTGACGGGCCTGGTCCGCCCGGACCGCATCCTCCGCAACAGCTCCGCCCGCCCGGGGGATCTGTTGATCCTGACCAAGCCCCTGGGGAGCGGAGTGATCACCCATGCCATCAAGAAGGGCAAGGCGACGGCAGAGGAGATTGAAGCGGTCGTGGATTGCATGACCCGGCTCAACCGAGTTGCATCCGAGGCCATGGTCGAGGTGGGCGTGTCCGCATGCACCGACGTGACAGGCTACGGGCTCCTCGGGCACCTGATCGAGATGGTCCAGGGGTCTGCCGTTTCGGCCCGGCTCCGAGTCTCGCGTTTGCCGGTCCTCTCCGGTGTACGCGAGCACGTCAGGCGTGGAATCTATCCCGGCGGCACCCGAAAGAACCTGGAGTTTTTCGGCAGGTACGTGGAGTGGGAAGAGGGTGTGGATGAGCAGGACCGGCTGATCATGGCGGACGCACAGACCTCCGGCGGGCTTCTCATTGCCGTACCGCGGGAACGTGCGGAGGCCATGAAGAAGGTTCTCGAAGACCGTGGGGTGACCCCGTGCGCCGAAATCGGGGAAATCCTGCCCGTCGGGAGAGAGCCGGGGATCCATGTTTCGGATGATTGAGAATCCGGAAAAGTGAAAATAGTAAAGTAAAATATGAATATATCTATATAAGTCTTTGTAAATGTGAACTATTTGTAGAGATTGATCGCTAAGATCGACCCGCATGCACCCAACGCTACCTACCCTGAACCCTCTGGACAGGCGCGTACATCTACCTGTAGACTGGTTTTGTGACCCCACCGTAGCGTGACAAGCTCCGGAACATTCCCGAGGTTCCAGTCATTTCGTGAACCAGAGCCCTTCTCTTCCGTCTAACGGTTAGGTCTGAATCCGGTCGGGATTCGTCATCGTGACGGCCTGCTTTTCTGCGCGGGAGAGGCGGGCGTTGTAGTTTGGAACGCGCAGACAAGAGATATGCAAATGATGGTCAATCGAGTTCAGGAAGAGGTGAAATACCTTCAGCAAAGGCTGGATGATCAGGCGGATAGCGTGTCCTCACAGCTCAAGATACCTCGCGTGAAGGCACGCGAAAAGATCAAGAAGGCCTGGCTGGACGGCTGTATCCTTTGCAAGCGACAGGGGCCCACGACCCCCCATTTTTTCAAGGGTCAGGTCTACGTGATCTGCGCCGAGTGCGATATCGCCTATGCGATGGAACACGGCGAAAAGGATCTCAAGAAATCGATCGCGCGCAGGTTGGCCCGAAGATCGAAGTCTTCGGCATCCAGAAACTAGCCGGCCTGAATGGGCGTGCCTCGTGAGGATCTTGGGCCTTTCCGAAGGCCGGCAAAGCCGATAGGCTTGCCGCTTCGTCGAGTTCGTGAAGAGGATCGCGGAGTTGGGCGGCCGCGAGGAAGAAGGCGGGCCGCGCCCCTCAGCGCGGCCCGTCGCAGTCGCGTCGTGGAAACCATGCTGTCACCCGTTTTTCAGGGGACCGCGCAGATTTCCTCCTGGCACACCAGACCCTGGCTGCAGTCGGCGTCCTCCAGGCAGGCCTCCCCCTCGTTTCCGGCCGGCTGGCATGTTGCGACCTGGTCGAGGATGTCGATGCGGTCGCATCCCCCGGAGAGCCTCCCGAACAGGCGTTCCACCAGTGCCTCGATGTCGATTTGCCAGGGAAGGTATGGCAGCCTCTTCATCAACTCGGGAACCAGAAATTCGTCGAAGTAGGTCTCGAGTTCGACAAGGAAGGCGGGGCACGCATCGGCCAGGGTGACCGCTTCGTTGCACACCAAGCCGAGTTCCTCGCAGTACGCCAGGGTGAAATCACCGTCGTCCCACCCGGGAAAGGTCTCCTCCGTACAGGCCATGGGCGGCTGGGGGGCGCCGCAGCCCGCTGCTCCAGGGAGGACAATCAACAGCGTTACGAAGAAGAGCCTCAGGTTCATGTTTTCCCTCCTTTGCTTGCAGGTTCTTCAGGGGGTTGTTGCCGCAGGAAGCTACAAGAGTTGTGCCAGACGCAGAGGAGGGAACAAAAGTTATCGAGGTCACTGCGTTTTTTGTGAATCAGGGAACCCCCGCCCGGTATCGTCCCGGGCTCCTTCTTACGAAAATAGTCACGCCTGGGGCCGTCTTTGTCACCGGCCGGGGTCCCGCTGCAGGCATTCGGTGTCACCCGCGCGTTCTTCGCCTGACGCCCTGAGGGTTGGGCCGGATTCGACAGACAGGGGGGCTTCATCCCCATGACCGGTCCGCGGTCAGGTCAGGGCGGCGCCTGCGTATACCTCTCCGGGCTCGACCGGAAGACGTGGGCGTTCTTCTTCTCTTCGGCAATCTTCTCGATGGCGCCGAAGTTCAGGAGGTATTCCATCGTACCCAGGTAGTTGCCTTCCGGGCTTCGTATGGCGAAAAACCTGTTCAGGGCCCTGAGACCGATTTCCTCGACCACGACCCAGAATTCCGCCTCGTCCGCCTTGCCGCTCTTGAAATCGGAAAGCATGCTTTCCAGCCTGGGCAGGCTTTCCTTCTTGTGGCAGTCGCGCACATCTTCTCCGAGCCGGTCCTTCGGGGCTTCCATCAGGCGGGCCTTGGATTCGTTCCACCACCGGATCTTGTCGTTTGCGTCGATGAAGACCATCTGGAAGGGCAGCGCGTCGAACATGGCCTTGATCTGTTCCCTGCTCAGATTCTCGATCATGCGTCACCTCCGCTCCTGTTCGTTTTCGTCCATCGAGACCCGGCGTCCGCCTCGGAACGGCAAGGCGGGGGTGCAGGGCGACGACAGTATTTCGGGTTGCACGGCTCGGAGTCAAGACGCGATGGATTCCTACCGGTCGACATCCCGGGTGACCCGCGCCAGGACCTCCCCGAGTTCTTCGATGCGGTAGGGTTTGACGATGACCGAGCAGAATCCGTAATCGCGGTAGTTGGACATCACCGGATCGTTCGCGTACCCGCTCGAGACGATGATTCTGGCATCCGGATCGATCCGGAGGATTTCGGCCGCCGCCTCCCTGCCTCCCATGCCCCCGGGAATCGTGAGATCCATGATCACCGCATGGAAGGGACGCCCTTCGCGCAGGGCTTCCCGGAAGCGCAGGATCCCCTGGGCGCCGTCTTCGGCGAACTCGACTTCATACCCGATCCGCGTCAGTGCCTGTCCGGCCGCTGTCCGGACGATTCCTTCATCATCGACCAGCAGGATGCGGCCTTCCCCCTGGATCTCCTTTCTCTTTCCTTCTTCCTGCTCGCCGAGGGTCCCGCCGACTGCGGGCAGAAAAAAGGTGAAGGTGGTTCCCTGCGCGGGCACCGACCGAACCTCGATGTGTCCCCCATGATGGCGAACGATCGCGAACGAGGTTGTCAGGCCGAGGCCGCTTCCCCTCTGTTTTGTCGTGAAGAAGGGGTCGAATACGTTCGGAAGGTCCTTGGCCGGGATGCCGACTCCGTGGTCGGTCACGGATACCCTCAGGTACGTCCCTTTGGGGAGGGGCAGGGCGGTCTTTTCTTCCACAACGAAATTCTCGGCTTCGATGCGGATCGTGCCGCCCCGGGGCATGGACTGGTCCGCGTTGATGACCAGGTTCTGAATGAGCTGGCCGATCTGACCCGGATCCGCCTCCACCAGCCACAGGTTCTGAGGGAAATCGTATCGGCACCTCGACTTCGAGCCGCTGAGCGCGAATTCGGCGGACTCCCGGATCAATTTCGCCGGCGACACCGTCGTCTTGATCGGCGCTCCGCCCTTGGCAAAGGCCAGGAGCTGCTGCGTAAGGCCCTGTGCGCGAATCGACGCCTTTTCCGCGTCCGCCAGCATCTGGGAAAGGTCTTCCCCGAGTTCCCCATAGAGCCTGGCCATCGAGAGGTTGGTCAAGATCGCGGTCAGGATATTGTTGAAATCGTGGGCGATCCCGCCTGCCAGGATCCCGAGGGATTCGAGCTTTTCGATCTTCTGCAGTTCCTCCTGGATCCGGCTGTATTCGGTGATGTCCATGACCGAGACGAGCGCCTTCGCCAAGGTGCGTTCGCACCCCGGGGCCACGGTCCACCGATAGAAGATACGCTTGCGCCTGCCCTGAAAGGTCAGGACGGTCACATCTCCCCCCTGAGAGGACGTGTTCCCCTCTGCGATTTTCGCAATCTCCCCGCCGCAAATCCTCATCGTTTCCTCGTCTACGACAATCACCTTGGAGACGTTCCTCAGGAACTCCTCCTTTGTGCCCGCCTCAAAGAGCGCCACGTTCGCCCGGTTCGTGTCGTTCACCCGTACCGCCATGAGACATTCCAGCAACTCTTCCGGATGGAGTTCGAAATGTCTCCGGAAATCCCGGATCCCCTCCTCGCGCAGCCTGTCAATCTGTCTCTTCACGTCCGAGACGTCCGTCTCCCACAGGGCGACCGGCGATTCTTCGAAAAGGCTCCGGTACCTCGCCTCGCTCTCCCGCAGGGCCGCTTCGACCCTCTTTCGCCCCGTGATGTCACGAAGCACGGCAAGCAGGACGGGTTTGCCGTCGATCTGAATCATCTGCCCGAGCACCTCGAAGGGCACAGAGCCTCCGTCCTTCCGCCTCACCGGGATTTCGGTCGGCTGGTCCCAGAGGTCGTCGAGAACCACCCGGCGGAAGGTTTTTTCCGCGGACGCCCTCGACTCGGCCGGAACGAAATCCAGGTAGGACTGCCCCACGATCTCTTCCTGGGACAGGCAGACCGCTTCGCAGGCGGTCGGGTTCACGTCGAGGATTCGTCCGGTGTCCGGCTCGATGAGCACGATCGAATCGAGCGAGCCGTCGAACACGGTCCGGAACCGCTCTTCGCTCTCGCGAAGGGCCTGCTCGGTCTGCTCCCGCACCGCGATCTGGGCCCGGAGTTCGCGGTTCGTCTTTTCGAGCGCCTCCGTCCGCGCCTCCACGAGGCGCTCGAGTTCCTGCCGGGATTTCCGGAGATCCTCCTCGATTCGCACCCGGTCGCTGATGTCCCGGACCGCACCGCAAAGGACCTTGCGGCCCCGCAACACGAACGTGCTGGTCGCCACCTCGACGGGAAAGACGGTTCCGTCCTTCTTTTTGTGATAGCGTAACGGCACGTTCCCTCGACCCGTTGCCGCGTGCTCCTGGATCGTCCTCCAGGTGCGCTCCGGTTCGGCCGATATGTCCGTGACCCTGAGCTGCAGAAGTTCCGCCCGGCAGTACCCGTACATCTTCACGGTGGCGTCGTTGACATCGATGATCTCCCCGGTGTCCGGGTAGAGGAGCACCATCGCATCCGATTCCGTCTGAAAGAGCTGGCGGTACTTCTCCTCCCTCTCCAGCAACGCCTGTTCCGCCGCCTGCCGGAGGTCGGTCGTGTCGACAAGGAATCCCCGCAGGCCGACGATCCTGCCTTCGCGAAAGATCGGCGCGGCTCGAGCCAGGACCGGAAAGGGGGTCCCATCCTTCCGCTGGGCGGTGTACTCGGTCATGCCCGCCTCGTCGCCCCGCAGAAGTCGAAGCATATTCCGTCCGGCTCTCTCCCTGTCTTCCGGCACAAAGAGGTCAAGGGTCCTGAACCCCTTCTCCAGGTCTTCCGCGCAGTAGCCTGTGATCTCGTACGCCTTTCGGTTCACGAACGTAAGCACGCCCCGCTCGTCCGTCTCGAAGGCGATCTCGGGCAGAAACTCGGCGAAGTCGCGAAACCGCTCCGCCTCCGCACGCAATTGCCGCACGGCATCCTGCAGCCGGCTGTTTTCGGCCTCGAGGGCCCTGACCCTGTCGGCGAGATCCTCGACGCCCGGCCTTTCCGCCACGGCGGCTTCTCCTTTGCGGACTGGGGGTAGCTGCGCGATCGTCGGTGGGAAGTATTCTAATACAAAGAACGTCCCAATTTCGATAACGGTCTTCCCCTGGAGGGCGCGACAGAGGGCTGGAGATTGCCGGGCCGGGCGATCCCGCCTTGACCCCGCCGGTACTTCTCTCTACTCTTTCAGCAGAAAAAGCGGGGACCGGTACGGAAATCGAACGTGAGATCCGCGGGGGCCGGCCGGATGAACGAGCGAGAGCGCTTTCGCCGCCTCTTTCGAGGAGAACCTGTGGACAGGCCGCCGCTCCTCGATGAAGGGGTTCGGGAGGAGGTGATCGAGAGATGGCGTTCCCAGGGGCTTGCCCCAGACAGAACGCACCTGGAGGTCTTCGGCCTGACGCCCCATGAGAACGTGGAGCCGGACCTTCGGTTCCGGCCCCGGTACTTCGGCCGGGTTCTTGCTCTCGCGGCGAGAGGCTACAGGAAAGCCTATGACGTGTCCTGGAAGCGTTTGGGCGAGGCCTGGGACGAGACGGTCCGACGTCTCAGGGACCGGGACCACATCGTCGGTATCTGGGCGTCGCGGGGCTTCTTTCAGGCCTTGGGGGTCGGGGATTGGCCGACGCTCGAGCAGGTGCTGGAGGGGGTCATCGATCACCCCGGAAAGGTGCGCAACCGCCTCCGGATGTACGCCGATTTCTGCGGCCGCATGCTGGAGATGGCCCTGGCCGACCTGGATCCGGAGTTCATTTACCTGAGCGAGCCCATCTCGGACAACAAGGGCCCCCTGATCTCTCCTGCCATGTTCGAGGATCTCATGATCCCGGTCTACGAAAGGCTCATCTCGGTTGCAAAAGCACATGGATGCGAGCAGATCCTTGTGAGCACGTATGGGAACACGGCCCGGCTGCTTCCCTGCATGATCCGGGCCGGTGTCACGATCCTGTGGGTTTCGGAGGCGTCCGAGGTGCCTGAAATCGACTACCGGAATCTGCGCAACCGCCACGGGGCCGGCCTCGGTCTCATCGGAGGCATCCCTCTCAGCCTGCTTCGGGCCGGCGAATCCGGCCGATTGGAAGCAAGGCTCCGCGAGATCGTTGCGCCCCTGCTGTCGTCCGGCCGTTACATACCGCTTGCCGGCGGCAGGGTCCGGGAAGAGGTCCCGTGGCCCATCTACGAGCGTTACCGAAGAACCCTGGCCGAGTTGATCGGTTGAGATTGCATAGTATACGGTCACGGCTCTGTTCAGGAAAGAAACCCGCGCCCGGAGATCCGGGATGCCTCATCCGCTCACCCTCGGCTATCAGGACCTGAAGAGGCGAATCCCCTTTGCCTCGCTGGGGCGTTTCCCGACCCCTGTTCAAAGGCTTGCCGGTTTGGAGGGGGTCCTCGGGACGGACGGCTTGTACATCAAGCGCGACGACAAGAGTTCGAACGAGTACGGCGGAAACAAGGTCCGAAAACTGGAGTTTATCCTCGGGGATGCGCGGGCGAAGAAGAAGCGGAATACGATCACGTTCGGGTACGCGGGTTCGAACCACTCGCTGGCCGTAGCCGTGTTTGCCAGGAGGCTCGGCCTGGAGCCCATCTCCCTCCACATTCCCCAACCGAACGCAGCCTACGTGAGAAAGAATCTGCTTCTCCAGGAACAGCTCGGAACCGAGCTTCACCAATTCAGCGGCATGCCCGCGATTTACATGGGAACGGTCCTCGTCTTCCTCAAGTGTCTCCTGAAGACAGGGAAGTTCCCCTACATCATACCCCCGGGCGGATCGAACGTGCTGGGTACCCTGGGTATGTTCGGAGCCGTTCTCGAGGTTCAGGAGCAGATCGATCAGGGCCTCCTTCCTGAGCCGGATGCCGTCTATGTGCCCCTCGGTTCGTGCGGCACGGCCGCGGGCATTGCCCTGGGCGCGAAGGCCCTGGGCTGGAAGACACGGGTCCGTGCGATCCGGGTATCGGAGCGAAAGGGTGCGGATTTCAGGACCGCCCGGGCGCTTTTCGACGGAGCGGCCCGAAAGCTCAAGCGGCTCTTGCCCTCCTTCCCGGACGTGGCGCTCAGCCGGGAAGACCTCGATGTCGACGAGGACTATCTTGGGGACGGCTACGCTCATTTCACGAAGAAGGGGATGGAGGCCGTGAGGCGAATCGCGAAATCGGACGGAATCAGGCTGGAGGGCACCTACACGGGCAAGGCCCTGGCCGCTCTGATCGATGACGCCGACGCCGGGCGGCTGAAAGACAAGGCGGTCCTCTTCTGGAATACGTACAATTCGGTCGATTTCGGAGATAAGATCGAAGGAAGGGATTTCCGACGGTTGCCCAAGGCATACCATGCCTATTTCACAAACGACGACCAACCCCTGGAAATCCGCGAGGGCAAGGAGGGGAGATGAACGACCGGTTGCGGCGCGCCCATCACGAGACCGCGGTTCGCAGGCTTCGTTCCCTCATGAAGGCGTCGGACCTCGACGCACTGATCGCTTTCAGGAACGACAATTTCACCTACATCAACACAGCCGCCTCTCCGTTCCTTTCCCAGTCGGGCTTTGCCAGCATCGCCATGATCCTGGTGCCGCGAGAGGGGGAAGTTCTCGGGATCTGTCCGGATTTCGAACGCCCGGCCGTCGAGCAGGGCGGGATGGTGCAGGACTGGTACGACTATCCCGTATGGATCTACATCGACGACCGGTTCGCCCCCGAGAAGAAACGGAAAAGGGAGTCGAAAAGGGAAGAGTTCTTCTCGCTGGGATCGAGCGTCGGCCTGCTGGCGGACCGTCTTCGGGCATCCGGACTTGACAGGGGCCGAATCGGTCTGGAGATGATGGCGGTTCAGGCACCGGTCTGGCAGGCCCTACAGGGCGCCGTGCCGAACGCCGCCTTCGTAGACGCCAGCCAGGTTTTCTACAAGGCCCGTTCGGTGAAGACGGAATACGAAATCGAGTGCCTGCGCCGCGGCTCCCGGGTCCAGGAGGAGGTTGTGTTCGAGAGCATGGCCGAGGCGCAGGTGGGCATGTCCCATGCCGAGCTGATGGCAAGGCTCCGCTCCAAGGCCCTCGCGAGAAGCGGGATCGACTCGATCCGGTTCATGTACGTCTCCGTGGGCCCCCTTTTTGCCCCGACGGTCTCTCCTTACGACGTGGACATACGGGAGGGCGACCTGGTCAAGTACGACGGCGCACTGGTTGTCCGGGGATACGGCGCGGATGCGGCCTGGACATTCATTGCGGGCGAACCCTCCCCGGACCAGAAGCGCGTGAACCATGCCCTTCTTACCGCGCATGCCGCCGCGTTGGAGATGATGGGGCCGGGGGTCCTTCCGAGGGACGTGTTCAACAGGGCGATGAGGGTTGCCCGCGAGGAAGGGCTCCCGGACTATGTCCGGGGGCACGTGGGGCATTCCGTGGGCCTCGACCAAACGATCGAGGAGCCGCCCCTGCTGTCTGCGGCCTCGGAGGAGCCGATGCAGCCCGGCAATGTTTTCTGTGTGGAATTGCCGTATTACGCATACGGGTTCGGAAGCATACAGAACGAGGACATTGTCCTGATTACGGAGAGCGGCCGGGAACTTCTGACGAGCCGAGAGAGAAGGCTCCACCCCATCGGAACAGCCGCCTGAAACGGGGCCGGGTGCGCAGGTTCCGCCCGGCAATCGTTTTCCCACGAGCCTGCGAGACCGATTCAAAAAAACCTTTTGTTCTGGTAAGCTTTCCGTCGTGCCAAGTCGCAAGAGAGGCGTGGGCGCGCGCCTCGATCCTTTTCACGCGGTGCCAGGAACGTTTTTCTTCAAGCAGAGGGACAATTTGATGACGGATTCGAGCCGCACCGTTTTGGACGTTATCGGAAATACGCCCCTGCTGAGGCTGACGCGTATCGCCAGGGGCGAGATTTTGGCCAAGGCCGAGTTCTTGAACCCGGGAGGGAGCATCAAGGACAGGATCGCCCTTTACATCCTCGAGCAGGCCGAGAAGGATGGCTCCCTGAAGCCGGGCAGCGTGATCGTCGAGGCCACCTCCGGCAACACCGGCATCGGGTTTGCCTTGGTGGGGGTGCAGAAAGGGTATCGCGTCATCATCATCATGCCCGAGAATATGAGCGAGGAGCGGAAGAAGATCATTCAGGCCCTGGGCGGGGAGTTGATCCTGACGCCGGCCGCCCAGAGCCTCAAAGGGTGCCTGCGCAAGCTGGAAGAGATCCGGCAGGAGATGAAGGATACGTTCGTTCCGGGCCAGTTTACGAACCCGAGAAATCCCGAGTGTCATTATCTTTTCACCGGGCCCGAGATCTGGAAACAGAGCAAGGGGAATATCGATATATTCGCTGCAGGGGTCGGGAGCGGCGGCACCCTGATGGGCGTGGGGAGGTTTCTGAAGGAGAAGAACCCGAGCATTCAGATCGCGGCCGTGGAACCGAAGAACAGCGCGGCCCTGCTGGGCAGAGAGCCCGGCCTGCATACGATTCAGGGCATCGGAGACGGCTTTGTTCCGGATGTGGTCGACAGAAACATGATCGACATCGTGATGACCGTCTCGGACGAGGATGCGGTCGAGATGACCCGAAGGCTCGCCCGGGAGGAAGGCGTCCTGGTGGGCACCTCCTCGGGTGCAAACGTGTGGTGCGCCTCCCGCCTCTCCAACAAGCGCCAGCGCGTCGTGACCATCCTGCCGGACCGGGCGGAGCGGTACTTCAGCACCGCCCTGATCTGAGAACCGGTCGTTGGCAGGGATGCACGTGTGGGGCACCGGGACTATTCCACAGGGCCGAAGAGCCTCTCTGCCTCGTCCCTTTCCGCTCTCTTTTCCGCGATCTCCTCGGGTTCGAAAAGATCCGGATCTTTCGGAGCGGCCTGCCGTCCGGCAGTTACGTCCCCAGGGGCGAACATCTCCGGTTCCTCGGCGCGGAGGGCGGGCCGTTGCCCGGAGGGATTCTTCGGTTCGGGCCGGGAGGCGGAAGGGGAAATCGCGTCGACCGGAAGGGGTTGGCGGTTTTTGAGGAGCGCCTCGGGGATCCGGATCCTGTCCCCGATCCGGATTCGGTTGGGATCGATGCCCGGGTTGGCCCCTGCGATGACCTCCCAGTTCCTCCAGGACTCCGTGTACCACTGGCTGATGAGAGACAGGGTTTCCCCCTCCCAGCGAACCACATGAACAAACCCGGTCGGCTTCGTCTCCGGGGAAGTTTGCCGCATCCGTGCAACCCCTTCCGCCGGGGGGGACGGACTGGGGGAAAGCGCCTTTCCTGCGTCGGAGATCGCCGGTTCCGGGTGCGGGCGGACTTGGCCTCCCACGGCCTGCCCGGGTTGCGGCATATCCACAACCCGGGGCGGGTGACTTGCCCTCGCGCAGCCATGGAGGTTCCAGATGGCGGCCAGGAGCACCAGAAAGGGTGCGTTCCGCTTGAAAGCATTCCGAATCAAGGGGTCCCCCTGGGGCCTGCCTCGATCTGACGAAGCAAGGTTCGTGCCCTCTCGTTCTGCGGGTTTAGGGCGAGGGCTTTTCTCAGGTTTTCCTTGCACGGTTGGGTCTTGCCCTGTTTGCTCTGGACCACGGCGAGGTTGAAGAGGGCCTTGTCCTGGTAGTCCGGTCGCAGGGCGGCGACACGAAGGAACATCTGCTCCGCGCGGGCGTAGTCTGCGGTCGCCGCATAAAGGAAACCGAGATTGAAGAACGTGTCGGCGGAGCGGTCATCCAGTTCGGCGGCCTTCAGGTATGCCCCGATGGCCTGGGCGTAACGATTCGCCTTTGTGTGAAGCCTCCCCAGGTCGAGGTAAGCCTCCTTGTTTGTCGGGTCGAGTTCGACGGCCCGGGCGAGAAGACTCTCCGTTTCCTCTTTCTGCGGATCGGAGGGCAGGCCCGCCTGCCGCCGAAGGGCCTCTGCGTAAAGGGTCCGAAGGGTCGGGAGATCCGCCGGGCATTCCTCAATCGCATGCTCGAGAATCGCGGCCGCTCGATCCGGATGCCCCTCTTCCATCTCTCGCAGGGCCTTTTCGTAAGGGCTCGGCTCCGCATACGCCGGCCTGCCGTCCGGCCTCCCCTCCGTCGGCCGTTCCTCCCCTGCCAGCGCGGCGGATTCGGCTTCGACCGGAGACGGGAGGTCGGGGTGGCTCCGAGGGAGGCCGGGCGCCGGGGGGGCGTCCGTGCCGGATCCGATTGCATTCCCCCGGAGGGTGCCCAAGAGGAGGTCTTTTTGAAGCAGCACGGCGGAGGCCAGCACGAGAAAGGCGATACATGCGGCCGTCAGCCAGTACCTCGGTCGTTGGCGCCGGTCCCCTGCCGTCCCTCGTCCGACTTCGGAGACAGCCCTCGTGCCTCCGTCCCTTTCCGAGGTGATCCCGTGTCCACACAACGGACCCTCGGGCGAGGCCTGCCGGATCGCACCTTCCCGGCGCAGGCCGCCGGTCATCCGTGGAGAGGAGTGTCGGACGGGCCCGCCGGGCGCGGACGAAGGAGCAGGATCGCCTCCCCCTTCGAAGAAGTCCGAGGTTGACGTCCGCGTCGTGTGGCCCAGGAGGCGGAGTTCCTGAGAGCACTCCTGGATGATCACCGGCGTGATCCTCTTGACCTGCTTGACATACCCGGTGAGCAGGGCATGGTCGCACAGGATGTTGATCAACCGGGGATAGCCCTTCGAGAAGCGGTAGACCTCCGCCACGGCCTTTCTTCCGAAGATCTCTTCCTCGGTGCCGGCGACCTTCAGACGGTACCGGATGTATTGAAGAGTTTCCTGTTCGGACAAGGGCTGAATGTTGTACGTGAGGGTGATTCTTTGTCGAAGGGCTCGGCACTCCGGAGACGACAACGTCCGGTTGAACTCGTTCTGTCCGACGAGAAACATGTTGATGAGTTTTCTCTCGGGCAGTTCGATGTTCGATAGAAGCCGGAACTGCTCCAGGAGGTTCTTTGAAAATCGGTGGGCTTCATCGAGGATGAGCAAAACGTTTTTGCCGTCCGTGTTCTGCTGTCGTAGGAAGCCTGCGAACCGAATGAGGAAGTCCGCCTTGTGGTCGAACTTCTCCCCCATGTTGAAGGATGCGGCTATCAAATTGAAAAAGTCGAGCGGCTTCAGGAGAGGGTCGGTGACGTTGGCCACCAGGGTATTGTGGTTCAAGCTCTGCAGGAGCGCATTCACCAGGGTGGTCTTGCCGGTACCTACATCCCCGGTGAGGAGCAGGAAGCCTTTTCGGGCCAGAACGCCGTACTTCAGCATGGCCAGGGCCTCTTTGTGCTTCTCCCCCATCCAGAGAAACCTCGTGTCCGTGCTGATCTCGAACGGCCGTTCTCTCAGACTGAAGTGAGATCGGTACATGGCCCTGCCCCATCCTGTCGAAGGGTCGCCTACGGGAAGGATTCCGTGGCCGCGGACTAGGATACCAAGCGGCATTTTCCGTGCCAAGAGGAAAAAAGTGCGAGATATGGTTGGTGAATCGGGACGATGGGTCAGGGGGCGCCGGTCAGAGCACCTCTGGGAACCGGGGACGCTCGTGAAAACCGATTCAACTATTGAGCAAAGCTTTTCAGTACAGAGGGCTTGACAGACCGGGCACCGGCCTCTACACTGGAGGCATTGTTGTATTCAGTATACTTATAGTTATCCATGTTTGCTGTCGACAGGACGCCGATTCAAATCCACGCATCCGCCCAGGCCCGCAAAAGGCGCTGAGCCCCTTGCGGGCAGGAGAAAGGAGGTGACAGGCTGGGAACCCGTGTTCGATGCAGGTGATCCGAAGGCCTTTCAAATCTCATGACAGGAGGTGACACACATGAGGAAAGAACGGTTGGCAGTACTTTGTACAATGGTCCTGCTCCTCGGGGGGGTGGGTACGGCGGGTGCCGCGAACGTGACATGGACGATTCTCACCAGCAATTCGGTGGCAGGCCACGGTCCGGGCGGCGACGATGTGATCGGCACCGGCGACGACACGACCGACGGATCGGAGTCGGGTAAGTGCAACTACTCGCTCGCCCTGAATTGTTCCGCCGTCGGTACGCCGACGACGGGAACCTTCAGTTACGCCTATCTGGATTTCCAGCAGGCCAGTTCCTGCGCAGTGGGAGACAAGGCGGGCCAGAGCTGCACGACGAATGCCGACTGCGGGGGTGTGGGCTGCATCCCTTGCGGGGATGAGAACTGGGCCTACCTGTACAACAACGCCGCCGCGGGTAACAAGGGATTGGGAACCTACGTCGTGGACAACTGCACCGACGGGTTTGACTATGTGAGCCTTTCCCTCGGCACGAGCGAGGCGATCGCCGAGTCCGGCTCAGGCTGCCTGACCCTCGACAGCAGCGGCGCCAACACGGGCTCGCCCTGCGGCGTGGGCGGCAACACGTCGAGCTTCAACCTGACCCTCTGGGTGGACCTGCTCGGCACGTGCGACTTCAATGCCGGCGGGATCCCGAACATCGCCATGACCGGGCGTGTCTATGACGTGGCTCTTTCGGCCCCTGCGGGCGTCTGCGGCTACGACGCGGGCGGGATCAACGGCCTGCGGGCCCTCGTTCCGGGAGGCGGCAGTTACCTGATGGTCACGTGTGCGCAGCAGACGCTTCCGACCCTGGCGGCCGCCTGTCTATCGAGCGCGCCCTTTAAGTCCGTGATTGTTGCGTATGCAGGCGCAGGGGCCGGAGACTGCAGCGACACATGCGGAGGCGGCGGGTGCATGGCGGCCACGGCCGAGGGGGTTGAGTAGGAAGACCGAATTCGGTGAGCGGGCGGGGTCGTAACCCTTGTGCGGGAGCGGCCCCATTTTTTCCCCGGATCGCCGGTTACGCCCGTACCGCAGATGAGCGGAGGCGGCCGTCGTTTGAGACGGGGGGTCCCCGGCCGGGCCGATCACACCTTCCTTGACTTTTTCGGGGCCTCGTCGAGGTGGGCGAGCAGTTTCTGCTCGTCGAGCCTCCCGAGGGTGATGCGCAGGGATTCGCGCCTCGCCTTGGCGAGCTCGAACCAGCCGCGAACCTCGGCCTCCAGGGACTCCTCCCCGACGCCCTTGGCGAACCTCGTGGGTTTCACGGGGTTGTCCATGGCCCCGGAGTTGATGAGCGTCCACGTGTCGTCCGTCCGCGACACGATGCCCGTGTGGCCCCGGCTGTGGATGGAAAAGGCAATGATTTGCCCTCTTTCCAAGTAGGGCAGGACCTCTTTGAGAAACCGGTCCGCCTCCTTTTCAGGGGACCGCACCTGAAGGACGGTCTTGGTATAGACCGGGGATCCGGACGCCGAGATGAGACCTTCTCCGTTGAAGTACGCGTATCTGGAGAGTCCCTGGTCGCGGGCCATTCCCATGAGCTTCCTGCCGAGCCCGCCGGGTCCTTCATACCGGACCCCCAGATTCGAGAGCCCCTTGACGAGAAGCTCGTAGCAGTTGATCTCTCCGTACGGCCTTCCGACAAGGGGCTTGACCGCGGCGATGAGCCGCTCCGGGAAGTCCTGTTCGCCGCCTCGCGCACTCTCGTGCGGATTCGGCGACCGAGGCCCTGTTGCCTCGGCTGCCGCAACAGGGGCTTCCCTTTCCTGCAGCATCTTACCCCAGAGGACCTCGCGCGTCCTCGAGTTCAGAAACACCTCGGTTCCCGGTCGGATGCGGGTGTAGGGCTTGTCGCGGTTCACCCGGCTGTGCAGGATCTGCCAGCAGTCCTTCTTGTAAACGGGATTCTTGACCAGGAGGCTCGAGACGTTCGGGTTCCTTGAGGTGACCTTTCCCAGCGAGATGAGAACGCCTTCGAGCCTTTCCCGGGTGCGCGACCCGTAAAGGCGGCTGCTTTCCGTCGGCCGAATGCCGGGCGAGGGGACCCTTTCCTCGGTCCGACTCTGGTCAAGCACCCGTGCGAAGTCAATTTGTTGACGGGTTTTCGTGGGTTTTTCCTGCCTCGCCAGCCCCTGGTCTACCCGATTCACGTCCACGGTCGCGTTCTCCCCAAGAATTCCCATACTTATCAGGTGGTTGCGTCCCGGGTGCGAGAGACCTTCCCGGCCGTGAGAGGGAGAATGCATTTCCCGTGCCCAGGGAGCCCAGGGGGGGTGAGGCCTATCCGCGGGGCTTGCCCCGAATCTGGCGAATCTTCTCGATCAAAAGCGGGATGAATGCATGCAGATCGGCCGCGACGCAGTAGTGGGCCTCCCTGCAGAACAGGGCGTTGGGGTCTGAATTGATGACGATTACCAGGCCAGCCCTCTTCATTCCCATGGTGTGTTGCACGGCCCCTGAAATCCCGCAGGCAATGTACACCTTGGGTGAAACCGTCTGCCCGGTCATCCCGACCTGACAGGACAGCGGGAGTACGCCTGCATCGCAAAGCGGACGGGAGGCCCCCACAGCGCTTCTCTGGAAGAGTGCGGCCAGTTCGCGGATGCATGCGAGATGCTCGGCACCTCCAACGCCGCGGCCCGCGGCGACGACCACCTCTGCATCGCGAAGGAGGACGGACCCGGCCGGAGGTTCCTTATAGCCGATCACCTCCGTCTTGGTGGCGATTTCCTCCCCCTCGATGATCCGCACATGTCCCGGCCGCTTCGCACTCGACAGGCAGGGCGGTTCCGCGCCCGGGACGACGGTGACCACGGTGGGACGGCCTTGGATGGGCCGCACCTCCTGCACGAGCTTTCCGTTGAGCATCCGGCGAAGGAAGACGAGGTCCGGGTCCGCCTCGATCGCGTGAACCGCGCTCAAGCTCGAGGCACCGAGATCCACGGCGAGCCCCGGGGCGAGTTCCCATCCCATGGGGGTGTGAGGCAGAAAGAGAAACGGAGGCGGATGGGGCAGGGCCAGACCCCGGAGGACATGCCGATAGGCTTCCACGCTCCCCGAACCGGCGGCCCGCGCATCCGCGCCGATCACCTCCAAGCCCGTCTTCTCGGCGATCTCGTCGGCCAGGGGGCGGACGGGGTGTCCGCTCACGAGGACCGAGATGTCACGGGCCAACAATTCCGCCGCCCTGCGGGCGAGGGCGAGCACCTCGTACGTGACCGGTTGCACGATTCCTTCGGCCTGTTGCGCTACGACCCAGATGTTGTCCCCGAGCCCGTGCATCACAACACGTCCGTTCTTTCATGGAGGATCCGAACGAGCGCCTCTGCCTTCTCTTCCAGGCTGCCGCCGAGAAAGATCCCGGTTTTCGAGGGAGCAGGCAGGCTTGCCCGAACCAGTTCCTGGCATCTGCGATCGGAGCCTGTCACGGGATGAAGGATCGCCGGGATTTCCTGTCTTCTGGCGCGAAGCTTGTTCGACAGGCTCGGATAGCGTGGCCGGTTGATTCCCGACTGGACGGTGAGCACCGAGGGCAAAGGCATCTCGACCACTTGCCGCCTTCCCCCCTCCAGCTCTCGTTCCACGCGAATCCGCTGATTCCCCTTCAGGAGTTCTCTTGAGACCACCGTGGTTGCACACGGCAGGTCGAGCAGGGCGGCGACCATGGGGCCTGTCTGACAGTACTGTTCGTCCTCGGACATGACGCCGAAGAGCAGCAGATCAAAGGCCCGGTCCCTTGCAACGTGGGCGATCCGCGATGCCTTTTGCAGCGGATCCATGCCCTGCCCCCCTTCCGTGACGATATGCACACCGTGGTCGGCGCCGAGTTCGAGGGCCCTTCGCACAACGGCCTCCGACCGGCGAGGGCCCACGGTCAGGGCGGTGATTTCGACCCCCGGACGCTCTTCCTTGATCCGGACCGCCTCTTCCACGGCGAACTCATCGTAGGAGTTCATCCGAAACACGACTCCGGCTTCGTCGAAGCCCTTGCCCTCCTGGTCGACTCGGAACGCGCTTTCCGAGTCCGGTACCTGCTTGACACAGACGAGGATCCTCACGGCCGACCCCTTTGCCCCGGCTGCGGTTTGCGATACGTTGCGTCCCAGTCTACCATCCTGAAGCAAGAAAATCGAGCGCTCGCTCTATTTTTCTTGACTTGAGGCGTGCCGAATGCTAGCCTGCCCCACAACTCCGAGTGGGGATGTTACGAAAGGGCGGCGATGAGCGTTCTCCTGATGGTCCGGCACGGCCAGGCGAGTTTCGGGGAGGTCGAATATGACAGGCTCTCGGAGATGGGGGTCACCCAATCGGTCCTGCTCGGGGACTACTGGCTGAGGCGGGGACAGAGGTTCGACGCCCTTTTTACAGGAGCCCAGAAACGGCAGATCGACACCCTGCTGGAGGTGCGCAGGCGATACCGGCAGGCGGGACGGGATCTGCCCGAGCCTGTGGTGAACGAGGCCTTCAACGAGTACGACGCCGGCGGCATGCTGGCCAACTTCCTACCCATCCTGCTCCGGGAAAGGCCCGACCTGGAACAAACCGTGCATCAGGCGATGAACAAGCAGGCCGATTCCGCGGTCCGTCGGAGGGCCTTCCAGGACATCCTGACGATCGTCATGAACCGTTGGATTGCCGGGGAGATCGACTCGCAGAGTGTCGAGTCGTGGGAGAGGTTCACCCACCGCGTCGTCCGGGGTGTCAAGGAAATCGTTGCGGGCTACCCGGACGGCAGGACGGTTGCCGTCTTCACGTCGGGAGGTCCGATTTCCGCCGTCGCGCAGTACGCCCTGGAGACCTCGGACCGGGTTGCGCTGTCCCTCGGATGGGTGGTCAAGAACGCGAGCATCAACGAATTCAAGTTCAAGGGGAACCGGTTCACCCTGACCGGGTTCAACATGACCCCCCATTTCGATGACGATGTCTACGTGACGTATCGGTGAGTGCAACGCCGCAATGACGAACCCTGCCCCCGCGAAGAGGGGGAAGTGGGTGCAACGCGGCAGATGCATGCTCCGGGATGCTTTGCAACGGCCTGACGAGGAGGGGAGAAAATGGATTTCGCCGTACCGGAAAGAATGCAGGTCATTTTGGAGATGACCCGCGAGTTCATGGAGAAGGAGGTGCTTCCCCTCGAGCCCCACTTCGTGGGAAGAAAGTTCCGTGACATGGCGCCGGAGATCAAACGGTGCCGGGACATGGTCAAAAAGATGGAGCTCTGGGGGCCCCAGATTCCCAGGGATCTCGGCGGGATGGGTCTGACCCTGGTGGAGCACGCCTTGATGAGCGAGGTGCTCGGAGAGAGCCCCCTGGGCCATCTGATCTTCGGCTGCCAGGCCCCGGATGCCGGCAATATCGAGATTCTCGAAAAATACGGTACGGAGCAACAGCGCGAGGAATTCCTGGCGCCCCTTGCGAAGGGGGAGATCCGGAGCTGCTTTTCCATGTGCGAGCCCGAGTTCGCCGGGTCGAACCCGACGGAGATGGCCACGACGGCTGTCCGCGATGGGAACCAGTGGGTCATCAACGGACACAAATGGTTTACCTCCTCGGCGGACGGCGCGAGGTTCGCCATCGTGATGGCCGTGACCGACCCGGACGCACCTTCCTACCTGAGGGCGAGCATGATCATCGTGCCCACGGACACGCCGGGGTTTCACCTGGTCCGGAATGTCTCGGTGATGGGACATGCAGGGGACGACTACGCGAGTCACGGCGAGATCATGTACCGTGATTGCCGGGTGCCGGCGGAGAACCTCCTCGGGCCTCAGGGGCAGGGATTCGTCATCGCCCAGGAGCGCCTCGGACCGGGACGGATTCATCACTGCATGCGCTGGATCGGGATCTGCAATCGAAGCTTCGGCATGATGTGCAGGCGCGTGACGGAACGGAGGGTGGGAGGAGGGAAGAGCCTCTCGCAGAAACAGATCATGCAGGAGTGGATCGCGGAGTGTCGCGCCGAAATCCACGCGGCAAGGCTGATGGTTCTGCATGCTGCATGGAAGATCGAGAACGAGGGCCAGTACGCGGCGCGCGAAGAGGTCTCGATGATCAAGTTCTTTGTCGCTCCCATCATGCTCAAGGTGGTCGACCGCGCGATTCAGGTCCACGGCGCCCTTGGGGTGAGCGACGACACGATCCTGTCATTCTTCTACCGCCAGGAGCGGGCTGCGCGCATCTACGACGGGCCGGACGAGGTCCACAAGGTCGTCCTGTCGCGCCGGGTGCTGCGCGACTATGGCGGAATACAGACGTGAGAGGCCCGGTCGATCCCTGAGGATGCCCGCAGAAGGCGTGTATGCTGTCTTTTCAGGAATTCAAAAAACGGACGGCGCCCACGGTCGAGAAGATCTGCCGCGATCTCATCCGGGAGAATCAGGGCCTGATCTGCGTGAAGAAGGAAAAGGTGGCGGTGAAGAACATGATGCGGATCCTCGAAGCCGTGTTCGCCCTGAACCGGCAAAAGGGCTTCCAGACCATCACCCTGCGGGAATTGAGCCGGCAGTCCGGACTCAGCATGGGGGCCCTGTACTCCTACTTCCCCGGAAAGGAAGAGCTTCGCTCCATGATTCTGCGCCGGGGGGTTGCCTACACGAGAGACCTTTTGCACGAGCAGGCCGAAGCCTGCGCCAGCCCGGTGCAAAAGCTCGAAGTCGCCATCGAAACGCACCTCTATCTCACCGAGGTCCTCCGGCCGTGGTTTACCTTCGCTTACATGGAGGCCTCTTCCCTGTCCGGCGCGGAAAAGCAGAAGGCCATGGAGGATGAACTCACCACGGAACGCGTCTTTCTCGACATCCTGAAGGAAGGGGTCGCGAGCGGGGACTTCGATTGTACGGAGGTGGAACTCACAGCCGCGCTGATCAAGGCCGTGCTCCAGGACTGGTACCTGAAGCGCTGGAAGTACAGGCGGAGGAACATCGCGGTGGAGCAGTACGCCCGGTTCGTGGTGGACTTCGTGCTGGGCCGTCTGATCCGGAATCGTTGATCAACCGGGCACGGTTTCAGCCTCCGGGATAGAGCCGGTTGGTGTGCGTCTTCCCCCGGATGCGGACCTGAAGCGGGCGGTCCCGCACGTTGAGGCATTCCTGCTCGTCGCCCACCCGGTAGTCCGGCGGGATGTAGACCTCGATCAGGAGGTTGTATCGGCCGCCCTTGGGCGTCCGGGTTGCCATTTCGGTCTGAAGGACCCCGATGCTCCCCGGGTACCGCTCCGGGGGATCCACAACGGTCAAATCGTCAACGTATTTCTGTCGGATCTCCATCATCCGCAAGTACTCCGGGGGGAAAAGCGCCCGGGTCAGCATCGCCCCCCCGCGGCCGTAGTGGACCCTCCATGCATCCTGCTTGGTGTTGAACCGCTTTTCCGGTTCGGACATCCGACCGTCGACGAGCAGCGGCTCGAGGTTTTCGCTGTTCCTGAAGAGCGATCCGATCGCATCGGGGGAAAGATCCGCCCCGAACCAGATGTGGACGGATGAGATGACCCTGTCCACACCCCGGGGGATATGCACTTCGGCGGGCACGATCGTCAGGCTCTCGTAGTGGTGCAGGTCGGTGAAACTCTTCATGCCGCGGAGCCCGAAGGGAAGCTTGAAGAACTGCTCCAGCCGGCGGATGACGCGAACCGGCCCCGTGATGAACGCGGCGACATCCTGTCCGAGCATCTCCTCGTGGATGTGCATCGGGATGAGATTGAAAAAGAAGCGGATGGTGATCCGGGTCTTCATCCGGTCCAGTCGATTCCGGCCGTCGCCTCCGGCCGAGGGCAGGATGGCATCCATCTCGGAGAAGCCGGTGTGAAAACCCTCCCGGGTGAGGATGAACTTGGAGTAGGAGGAGGCCGTGAACACCTCCTCGGTGTCGTACACGTAGCGAACGTAGTCCGGAAAGGGGCAGAGGGGAGGCGGTTCGCCTTCGTAGACGGCCAGGTATACCCAAGCCCTGGCCGCATTCACGGGATCCTCGATTTCGATCTCCGTCACGGAGTCGGCCCCGGCCGGTGGCGTGCCGGCATCCGCGCGTCGCCCCGCGTCCTTCGCCATGAACGACAGGACATCCCGGCCGTCCAGCAGGCCGTTTCCCTCGGAGCCGTTGTTCTTCTTGCCGTGAGGAAAGACCCAGTCTCCCGCGGCCGTTCTTTCGTCCACCTGGAAGCGGATCGCCTCGTACGTTCCGTTGCGGAACCGGTAGAGCCGCAAGGCGGGCAGGGGGGCGCCGACCGCCTCCTTCAGCCACGCGCCCTCAAGGAGCACCGGGTCCATCGGTCGATGCGGGAGACCGGTGCTGTGTGCGGCGTGCTTGCCGCTGGACCCGTCTCCGTATGCGGCGGATGGAGGGTGGGGGGGATCCGCGGGCGCAGCCTGTTGGGGGACCAGGGGATCAAGAACCCAGAGAAGGCTGAACAGACCCGCGAGTCGCAGAAGAGCAAAGAGCCGGATACGCGTCCTTGATCTCAAGCCTTCGGCCTCCCGTCGGTGCACTCTCCCTTTCCGCCGGCGAAGGGGCGGCTATCTGCGCAGCACCCTTCCGAATCCGGCGTCGAGGATCCGGCCTTCCCCGACCGCCTGCCTGCCGTTCACGAAGACGTGGCGGATCCCCTTCGGATGGCGGCGGGGCTCTTCGTACGTGGACGTGTCGATCACCTCCTGCGGATCGAACACGACGAGGTCGGCCTTCATGCCCGGCCGGATCAGACCGCGGTCCGGCAAGCCGAGGCGGGCGGCGGTTGCCGAGGTCATCTTTCGGATCGCCTCCGGGAGATCGAGGACCCCGAGCTCCCTGCAGTAGTGGCCGAGGATGCGCGGGAAGGCGCCGTAAAGGCGGGGATGGGGCTTGCCGCCGAGCAGGCCGTCGGTGCACGCGATCTGAAGCGGGTGCTTCAAGATCGTGCGCACATCCCGCTCGTCCGCCAGGAAGAGGACCATGGAAACGTTCAGGTCTTCCTCCACGAGGAGGTCGCAGACCGCGTCGATCAGCGGCCTTCCCATGGCCTCCTGCAGCTCGAGCAGGTTCTTCCCCTCCAGGGACTTGTTCTTGGAAGACCCCACGGAAGAGACGCGGATGTCGGCGAGGTCGATCGCGCTCGAGGAGGTCCTCGTCGCGACCTCCGCGAGAATCCGCTCTCGCACCGAGGCATCCTTCAGCCGTTCGATCATCCGATCCGGGCCGCCCTCTTGCAGCCACTCCGGAAGGATCGCGAAGAGCATCGTGCTGCCCGCGGTGTAGGGATACTGGTCAAAGGTCACCTCGATGCCCCGCCGTCTTGCCGCGTCGAGCTTTTCGAGCAGCTCTCCGGCCCTTCCGAATTGGGCCCTGCCGCCCGCCTTCAGGTGGGAAATGTGCAGGGGCGCCCCGCTCCTGTCCGACACGCGGAGCATTTCGTCGACCGCCTCGAACAGGCGCACGTCTTCGTTTCGAAGGTGGACGACGAGGAACCCGCCGTAACGGGTCATGGCCGAGCACAGGGCGGCCAGTTCGGCTTCGTCCGCATAGGAGCAGGGAGGGTAGATGAGGCCGGTGGACAGTCCGACCGCTCCGGCCTCGAAGCCCTGGTCGAGGAGCGAGATCATTGCGTCCAGCTCTGCGGAAACCGGGCGCCTGTCCTCCATGCCCATGACCCAGAGCCGAAGGTTGCCGTGGGGAAGCAGGCACGCGAGATTCGGGCCCGGTTTCGCCCGCTCCAGGGCCGCGAGATATTCCGCAAAGCTCGACCAGCTCCAGTCGATCTCCGGATTGCCGAGCAGTCCCGACAAATGCCGGCGCCAGTCCGCCTTTCGTTCGTTCCTCACCGGTGCTGCCGCGATGCCGTCCTGACCGAGCAGTTCCGTGGTCACCCCCTGCAGGAGCTTCGGGGGGAGAGAGGGATCCTCGAAGACCATCAGATCCGAATGGCTGTGGGCGTCGATGAATCCCGGCGCAACCGCCAGGGTTTCACAGTCGATGATCCGGGCGGCCTCCGCCCCCTGCAACGCGCCGACCCGGGCGATCTTGTCGCCCCGAATGGCGAGGTCCGCGCGAACCCACGGCCCTCCCGTCCCATCGAAGATCCGGCCACCCTTGAGGACTGCGTCGAAATCACTCATACAGGCCCTCCTGCGGCGGGACTATAGCATTTTTTTCACAACCCAAGAAATGCTATAGTGGCTTGTTTCGACCTTGACGGAAATGGGGACAGCCCGGGTCTACGATTGCGGAGAGTGCCTCAACGACGATGGATTCCATTCGAAACTTCAGCATCATCGCCCACATTGACCACGGGAAATCGACCCTCTCGGACCGTCTGATCCAGCACGTCGGCCTGGTCGAGGAGCGGGATTTCCGGGATCAGATCCTCGACACGATGGACATCGAGAGGGAGCGAGGCATTACGATCAAGAGCCAGACCGTCAGCCTCCCGTACACGAACGACCGGGGAGAGTCCTTCGAGCTCAACCTCATCGACACCCCGGGCCATGTGGACTTCGCCTACGAGGTTTCGCGTGCCCTTGCATCCTGCGAAGGGGTTCTCCTCCTGGTCGATGCCGCGCAGGGAGTACAGGCGCAGACGATCGCCAACCTGTACGCCGCCCTGGAGCACGATCTCACGATCATCCCGGTCATCAACAAGATCGATCTCCCTGCGGCCGACGTGGAGCGGGTGAAAGAGCAGATCGAGATCGAGCTGGGTCTGGACTCCGACACGGCTCTTCTCTGTTCCGCAAAGGAGGGGATCGGGATCCGGGAGATCCTCGATGCCGTCACCCTTCGGATTCCGGCGCCCGCCGGAGATCCGGAAGCGCCCCTGACGGCGCTCATCTTCGATGCCCAGTATGATTCCTTCCGGGGCACCATCGTGAGCTGCCGGGTCTTCGACGGAGCGGTACGACCGGGGGACGTGATCCGGCTCATGTCGAACAGGAGAACGTACCGGGTCGAGGAGGTGGGCCTGTTTCGACTGCACCGGGAACCACGGCAGGCGCTGCGCGCGGGCGAGGTCGGCTACCTGATTGCCAATATCAAGACGGTGAGCGACACGAGGATCGGGGACACCATCACGCTGGACGCGAATCCCTCGCCGGTTCCCCTGCGAGGCTTCAAGGATGTCAAGCCCGTGGTGTTCTCCTCCCTCTACCCGGTCGCATCGGACGACTACCCGGGCCTTGCAGAGGCGATCGAAAAATACAAACTCAACGACGCGGCGCTCGTCTACCAGAAGGACTCCTCGGCGGCCCTCGGCCAGGGCTTTCGCTGCGGGTTCCTGGGGCTTCTGCATCTCGAAATCGTGCAGGAAAGGCTGGAGAGGGAGCACGACCAGTCGATCATCATGACGATCCCGAGCGTCCAGTACCGTTTCCTCCTCAAGGATGGAAGCCGGCTCGAGGTGGACAACCCGCAGTACTATCCGGATCCGACGAGGATCGAGAGGGCGGAAGAGCCTTACGTGAGGGCGAGCATCCTGATCCCGGACCGTTACATGGGTGCGGTCATGAACCTCTGCCTGGACCGGCGCGGCGAGAACCTGCAGTACGCCTATCCCACCCCGGGAAGAATCGAGGTGACCTGCGACCTGCCCCTTGCGGAGGTGATCTACGAATTCTACGACAAGCTTAAGACCGTCACGCAGGGATACGGCTCGTTCGACTATGAGCTCGCCGGTTACCGGCAGAGCGATCTGATCAAGCTTGACATCCTGGTGAACGGGGAGAAGCTCGACGCGCTTTCCATGATGATCCACAGGGAGCGCGCCAGGCCGAGGGCCCTGCAGATCTGCGAACGGCTCAAGGAGGAAATCCCTCGGCACCTGTTCAAGATCGCGATCCAGGGCGCCATCGGCGGTACCATCATCGCCCGTTCCACCATCCCTCCCTTCCGCAAGGACGTGACCGCCAAGTGCTACGGGGGCGACATCACCCGGAAGCGCAAGCTTCTCGAGAAACAGAAGAAGGGGAAGAAGCGCATGAAGATGGTGGGTTCCGTTGAAATTCCGCAGAAGGCCTTTCTGAGCGTCTTTCAGTCCCAGGAGGATTGAAACCTCATGGCGAGCGAGACCCGCCTGCCTGCCGGGCTTTACGTCCACGTACCTTTCTGCAGTAGGAAATGCCGGTACTGCGATTTCTATTCGATCCCGTCCGCCTCCCGGGTGCCGGATTGGCTTCGCGGGATCGAACGGGAGGCCCGTCTCACCAGAGAGCGGTTCTCCTGCTTCGACACCTTGTATCTCGGCGGAGGCACCCCCTCCCTTCTTTCCACGAGAGACTTGGACCGCCTTCTGGACGCTCTGCGCAGCGTCTTTTCCTTTTGCGCGGACACAGAGGTCACCCTGGAGGCGAACCCGGCCGACGTCACCCATGAGAAGTTACGAACGTACCTTGGGCTCGGATTCAACCGGCTGAGTCTGGGCGTGCAGTCCATGAGCGATCCGGAGCTCGCGTTCCTCGGCAGGAGGCATACGGCGCGCCGGGCGGCTCGGGTCATGGGACTCCTGCAGGAGAGTGGGTTTCCCAATTTCGGGGTCGATCTGCTTTACGGTCTGCCGGGACAGACCGAGGCGGCATGGAGGAGAACCCTTGCGGAGGTGCTTGCCTTTTCACCCCATCATGTCTCCTGTTACCAGCTCACCGTGAGCCCCGGGACCCCGCTCTGGGAAATGCAGAGGGCCGGCCTCTTCCGGGCAGCCGGCGAGGGACGGGAGAGGCGCCTGTTTCTGGCTGCCTCGGAAATCCTGGAGGCAGAGGGCTTTGTCCACTACGAAGTGTCCAATTACGCCAGGGGGCCGGAGAAGAGTCCCCGTGTTTCGCGTCATAACGTGAAGTACTGGGAGCGTGCCCCGTACCTGGGCCTCGGGCCTTCGGCCCACTCGTTCCAGGGGGATACGAGGTGGTGGAACCACGCCTCGGTCGAAGTCTATTGTCGTGAACTCGTCCAAGGGCGAAGGCCGGTTCAAGGATCGGAGCGTCTGTCCGACGAGCAGGCCTCGCTGGAAAGGCTCGCCCTGCAGCTGAGAACGCGGAAGGGAGCCCCGGTTCGGGAGCTCCGCCGCTTTGCAAAGGCCGGGCAGGTGCTGCCGGGTCTGCTCGCAGCCGGGTATCTGAGGATCGCGGAGCGCAGGGCGGCCCCTACCCGTGAGGGCTTTCTTGTGGCCGACCGTCTTCCGCTGCTCTTTCTCTGAGCGCCGCGCGGAAACGCCCGTGATGCTGCGCGAAGGCCCTGGCGCACTGGCACTTGGACGGAAAACGTGATAGACGGAATGGGGTATTCCAATCCAGAGGAGGGAGGAAAAACATGGCACTGATCTACGAGAAGAGAGAAGGCATTGCCTATCTGACACTCAACCGCCCCGAGGCCCGCAACGCCCTCGACCCGCAGACGATCCTCGAGCTGTTCGATGCGTGGTGCGACTACCGCGACGACAAAGCGATGCGATGCGCGATCATCACAGGCGCCGGGGACAAGGCGTTCTGTTCCGGGGCCGACCTCGGGAAGCTGATTCCGCTGTTCACCGGGGCGAAGAAGCCGGAGACCGAGGCGGACAGGGCGGTCGCGAAGAATCCTCTCATCGTGGGCCAGGCGCTTCTCAAGGACTTCGAACTCTACAAACCGGTCATAGCCGCTGTCAACGGGCATGCCATCGCCGGGGGAATGGAATTGCTCTATTCGACCGATCTGCGCGTCGCTGCCGAGGGGGTGAAGCTCGGCCTCCAGGAGGTCAAGTGGGCCATCTTCCCCATGACGGGCTCCACCGTCAAGCTGCCCCGCCAGCTCCCCTATGCACGGACGATGGAAATCCTGCTCACCGGCGAGCTGATGGACGCACGGGAGGCCTTCGAACTCGGGTTTCTGAACCGGGTCGTCCCGAGGGAGAAGGTGATGGAGGAAGCCGAACGATTCGCCCGCATCATCGCCGACAACGGCCCCCTGGCGGTCACGGCCCTCAAGAAGGCGGTGCTCCAGAATATCGGCCTGACGATCGCAGAGGGGCTCGCGAAAGAGGCCGAGATCGGGGGGCCCGTCTTCCTGACCAAGGACGCGCAGGAGGGGCCTCGGGCGTTCAAAGAGAAGCGGAAGCCGCAGTACAGGGGAGAGTAGGGATCCCGACGGGCATCTCCGGAGGGGCCGGCGGGTGGGGGTCTGCAGCCGGGTGGCGGGGGAATTGACAAATTCCGCAGGAAGTTGGAAGCTATCGCCCGTAGCGGAATCCATTTTCGATGAATGCCCCGGGTATGAAGCATTGCGTGTTGACCGCCCTGAATCGATGCTGATTGGGCGGTTTTTTTGTCCGGAAGTCGGCGGTTGGTCAACCAGGGGTGAACAGCAAGGGAGTCTCAGAGCATGAAGAAGGAAACGGGCGTCGTCAAGTGGTTCAACGAGCGAAAAGGGTTCGGCTTCATCGTGCGTGATTCAGGGGATGGCGATATTTTCGTACATTACTCGGCCATCACCGGAGACGGGTTCAAGACGCTCAACGAAGGCGACCGTGTGGAGTTCGTGGTCACGCAGGGAGACAAGGGGCCGGCTGCCGGGGAGGTGCGCAAGCTCTAGCTCCGCACCCTTTTCGATAGCCCTTCGAGCCTTTCGGTACCCTGGCCCGAGAGTGCGGTTTTTCCTGTCTGCGGCTCACCGGAACAGTCTGCCGAAGACACCGACCAGCGTTTGGATCAGATCCTTCTCGGTGCCGGCGGGAAAAGGCCGGAGAAACCCTTCGCTCTCTTCTCCGGATCCGGCCTCGAGAGAGGCGCGCAGCCGCGCTTTTCTCTTTTCCTCCTCCTCGCGGCTCAGCCTGACCTGCTCATGAAGGAGCTGTCCGCCCGCCTTCTTCCAGTCCATGAGTCGCTTCAGTTCTCCGCTGTCCAGCCAGAACCCGTGGGTCTTGCACTGGTCCAGGATGACGCCGCTCCTGTGGCCGAAGCCGATCCGGTGCATCAGTTCCCTGCAGACCGGGCACTTGCGGTAGACGATTCTTCTTTCCTTTTCACTCTCTTCTCGGACCAGGGCGTCGATCCGCAGCCGGTCGATGCGGAATACATTCGAGACGCTCTTGTCGATGAGGGCCTCCAGTTCTCCGGGATCGAAGAAGAGGCCCAGGCAGGCGGGGCACCGCTCGATGTAGAAGTTCCCTTCTACCTGCAGATCGAGGGTCTCCAGAGGGACGTCACAGTCGGGACAGACGCGGTTCGACTCGGGCCGGTTCACGGTGAACTCGTGGACCCCCCTCAGGTCGACGTCGTTGTGCGCACCGCAGTAATCGCAGGTTCCCCTGTGGGGACGAAGAGGGGCTCCACAGGTGCTGCAACTGGCCATGGGAGGATCCTTCCGGAAAGGCGACGTTTCTACATCCTGCCGAGAATCTCTTTCTTCTTCGCCGTGTACTCCTCTTGCGTGATCAGCCCGGCTTCGAACATCTCCTTGAGCTGCCGCATGGTCGACAGGGGGTCCGTTGCCGGCTCCATTCGCCCGCCGGGCGGCTGAGGGGCCGCAGGGCCTGCCATGGCCCCGGACATCATCTGTCCGAACCCCATGCCGGCGCCCACGCCCATGCCGATCCCGGCAGCGCCTCCTTCGTTTCGAGCCGCCTCCCGCATCGCCTCGAGTTGCTGCACCTGCGTATAGTTCAGGCCGGCGGCCCGCGCGGCGCCGGCTTCGGCCGTCACGTTCGCGATCCGGTTGATCCGGCTCACGGTATCCTCGTCGAAGGCGGTGCCCTCGATGCGGAAGTCGGTGATTTCGAAGCCCAGCTTTCGGAAATCCGGAACCAGTCGCGCAACCATCTCGGCGGCGATTTCCTCCCTGTGGGCATCGATCTCGGCGTACGAGTACTTCGCCTCGGCGAGGTAGTCGGAGAGCGGCTGGATGAGGCGCGTGTTCATGACCGCGCGAAAGTCCTCGACGCGGTAGGATCTGCCGCCGCCCATAACATTGACGAAGAAGCCTTGCGGGTCCGTGATCCGGAAACTGTAGTTGCCGTATGCACGAAGGCCCACAGGAAAGAGGTACTTTGGGTCGTCGTACTTGATGAGGCTCGTGGTTCCCCACTTCTGGTCGAGGATCTTGGTTCTCCGGAAGAAGTAGATGCCGACCTTGTGCTCGCTCTGAAAGAACTGCATGAACTTCTTGACCGTCGTCCAGAAAGGAACGTTGTCCGTCTGGAGGTTCACCAGACACTCACGGTCCAGAACGGACTTGACCCGGCCTTCATACACGAAGATGCATCCCTGTCCCGGGCCCACGATCAGCCTGGAGGCGTTCTTGATCTCGTCTCCGTTGTCGGACCACTGATGGAACAGGGTATTCGTGCCGGGTTCCTTCCATTCGATCACGGACCGCAGTTGCCGGCGAATGCTGGTGACGAGACTCATGGCCTCCTCCGAAGCGCGCAGGGTTTTCCAATTCTTTTCGAACCCTTCCGCCGATTTCTTTAACAACCCGCGGTCCCGGGGGGCCTTGCGTTCCGACTCTTCTCTTCAGGTGCGAATGGGGGAAGATCCGGGGATTCTCGGGGCACAGCACGCGCTTTTGCTCTTCGAGGGCGAGGGCAAAGGGTAGAATTCCGGGCGCCTTTACAACCCCAGGTCGGCGCTGATGGACTGCATCGCTCCGAGGCTGATCGCAGCGAACGATTCCAACGGGATGGGGATCCGCTCGCACTCGCGAATGATGTCCCGGTCCACGGAGGCGGCAAATGCCTTCTCCTTCATTCGTTTGAGGATGGATTTGGGCTTGACGCTTGCGAGCCTCTTGTCCGGGTAGACCAGGGCCGTGGCGATGATGAGACCGGTGATCGTCTCGCCGGCGGCCAGGGCATGGTGGAACCGACAGGAACGTTTCCCGTCTGCGGACTGCTCGTTGTGCAGCGCGATCGCCTCCACGATCTCCGGGTCGACCCCGTGCTCTCGCAGGATCCGGACGGTCTCCCTGCCGTGGATGCGCAGATCCGCGTTCGTCATCTCCACGTCGAGGTCGTGGAGGAGTCCGGCCAGGGACCATTTCTCGCAGTCTTCGTCAAGGTGCTCGGCGAGCGCCCGCAGGACGGCCTCCGCGGCCAGGCAGTGCTTGATCATGTTCGGGTTCTTGACGTGCGCATGAAGGAGGGAAAGGGCCTTCTGGCGAGATATACCGGCGGTCATCGCATCCTCCCCGTGCGGCGGCGCTGTCACGATGTGGGGGCCTGCGCTCTACCCGGAAAGCTCGGCGACGCCCAGGTAGACGTGATGACGGGTTGCCGATCGGATCGGCTCGATCCTGCACTCCCGCTCCAGGTCCCAGGTTCCGCCCCAGACCTCCTGTCCGAAGGTCTCGATCCCTGCCGATGGGAACCAGGCCTCCAACAGTTCCCTGAACTCACCGTAATCCATTTCACTCAGATGAAACGGATTCTCCTCCTTTTCCCCACAGGCCCGGTTGGCGACGGAGACCACGAAGGTCCCCTGCGGGGCGAGCACCCTCCGGACCGCCTCCAGGAAGCACGGAACCGACGGGGGCGGCAGGTGTTCGAGCACCTCCAGGGCCACCACCCCGCCGAAAGCGTGGTCTGCGATCCCTTCCAGCCGGGTGGCATCCGCCACTGCGAAGCGCACACCGGGGGCGGCGAAAAGGGAATCGGCCAGGCGCACTGCCTCGGGGTCTTTGTCCACGCCGAGGCACTCGGTTCCTTCCATGCCCAGAATGCGGGTCCCGTATCCGGAACCGCATCCCGCATCGAGCACTCGCTTGCCCCGGCATCGCACGGCGGCAAAGCCGTAACGACGGGCATGCATCCAATAGGCGTGGAACGGCGCCGTTCCGGGAATGACGCGCTCCCCGCAATAGGCCAGGGCCTCGTCCAAGAGAGGGGATTCGATCACCCTCGCCTGGAGGAGTCGGCGGATCACCTGTTGTTCGAGCGTATGCTTGACATGGCTCGGAACGGCCTGCAGATGCGGGGGGTAGCGAAATCGGTTCTGTCGGAATTCGATCCCCTGAAGGAAAAGCCTCTCCTGTCCCCCATGCAGGACCACCTCACAGATGTGATGGCCGAAATCATCGATGCTCCTCTCGATCTTCAGGTATGCGATCCGGACGCTTTCGTGGCGGGAGAAGAAGGCCGTGACGTTCTGCCCGCTATACGGGTAAAGGATCTCGCCCGAGTTCCTGACGGCGCCTCGTCCCGCAGGCTTCTTCCGGACAGGGCTCTTCTTCATGTCGTCAGGGGGCCCGTGTGCGGGGAGTGCAGCATCTCCTCCACCTCCCGGACCAGGGCGGTCATCGTCTCGCCGGCCTCCCCCTGGAGGAAATAGTCGGTGATCCGGTCGGTGAAGAGGCTGCGGGTGCGGTTGACCTCGACGATGGCTGCGCCGAACTGCTTGGCCACAAGGGGGATCCGGTTGACCGGTGCGATGGCCCCGTGGGAACAGACCAGGAGCATGACCTGCGCGTTCGCGGCGAGCACCTCGGAAGCGGATACCGCCTCGAGATTCACGGGATCTCCGAACAGAGGCACCTCCGGTTTGAGAACAGATCCGCACCGGCAAAGGGGAGGGATCCCGCCTGCCTTGACCTGCTCCCACCGGTATCGGGCCCTGCATTTGAGACAGTGCAGGTTTCGTATGTTGCCGTGAAACTCGATCACGTTCCCCGAGCCGGCCGCCTGATGCAGGCCGTCCACATTCTGGGTGATGATCGCCGCCATGCGGCCGAGCTCCCCGAGCCTGGCCAGGGCCCGGTGCCCCCTGTTGGGCTCCACCGTTTCCATCAGCGCCAGGGCCTGGGAGAAGAAGCGCCACACCTTTCCCGGGTTTTGCTCGAATGCCTCCCGGTTGTCGATCTCCACCTCAAAGGTGGCGGGGTCGAATCCCTCCCAGAACTCACCGAAGGTTCGGAAGTCGGGTATCCCGCTCTCGGTGGAAATGCCCGCTCCAGTGTAGCCGATCACCACCCGTGATTCGACGATCACCTTCGCGGCCTGCTGAAGGAGGTTCGCCATCTCAGTTCTTCCCCGATGGTGCCTCCGAAGAGCTTATCAGGTTTTTCCCCTGTTTGCACCGACGCCGGAGGGGAAAACCCCGGGCCGGTCGGCCTCTTGGCATGGGTCCTGATTGCCTCCGTTATGCAAATCCAACATAATACGGGATGGCACGGTCGCTTCGCGCCGTGCCATCCGCCGCGGCTGGAGCAGCCGCCTGAGGCCTGCGCAGAGCGCCGTCCATCAGGCGGTCTGATCCGAAGGTCGCACCGGCGAGCAAGCTCCCCGCTTCGCCCGCGGCTCCGCCGCGGCGGGGGGCCGGAAGGAGCGCGGGAATCATGAACAAGGGGCGAAATGACGACGTTCCCAGGCTCGTGCGTTTTTTCACGACGGACATCTGGCGTATCCCGGCGCGGGAGCTGCCGAGAAGGAAATCCTTTTTCCTCCGCCAGCTCAGGGTCCTGGTTCTTGCCGTTCGGAGCTTCAACGACGACCGGTGTCATCTTCGCGCATCCGCGTTGACCTACTACTCCCTGCTCTCGGTGGTTCCTCTTCTGGCCATGGCATTCGGGGTGTCCAAGGGATTCGGCCTGCAAGAGCGCCTCGAGCGGCAGATTCTCGAGGCCCTGCCGAACCAGAGGGAGGTGGCTCTCCGGATCATCGATTATGCCCATGCCTTCCTGGAGAATACGCAGGGAGGGATCATCGCCGGCGTGGGCGTCGCCGTCCTGATCTGGGTCGTGATCCGGCTCATGGGGAACATCGAGAAGTCCCTGAACGACATTTGGGGCATCCGGAAGGGGCGCTCCCTGCGCAGGAAGTTCGCAGACTATCTCTCCCTGATGATCATCGCTCCGCTGCTGTTCGTCGTGGCGAGCAGCGTGGCGGTCCTGATCACGAGCCAGGCCGCGCTCCTCGCAGGCAGGGTGCCGTTTCTGGCAACCGCCGGTCCGATTGCGTCCGGCCTGCTCAAGCTGCTCCCCTTCGCCGCGGCCTGGGCCCTGTTCACCCTTCTCTACGTGTTCATGCCCAACACGAACGTGAAGCTCGAATCAGGGCTGCTGGGCGGGGTCCTGGCCGGTACGCTCTATCAGGTCGTGCAGTGGGTGTACATCAAGTTTCAGGTGGGGGCGAGCGCCTACGGCGTGGTCTACGGCAGCTTCGCCGCCCTTCCGCTCTTTCTGGTCTGGCTGCACACGAGCTGGTTGGTGGTTCTGTTCGGGGCGGAGATCTCGTTTGCTGTGCAGAACGAACACACCTATGAATTCGAGCCGGATTGCGAGCGGGTGAGCGACCGAATGAAGAGGGTCGTCGCCCTTCGCCTCGTACAGATCTGTGCGGAGGACTTCCAGGCAGGCAAGGACCCGCGGAACGAGCAGGAATTCGCTGCGGCGCTCGGGATCCCCATGCGGCTCATCCGTGAAGTACTCTCGGAACTCGTGGAGGCCCGCGTGCTGTCGGAGGTGGGCACGGACGGGCAGGGGGCCCCTGCCTATCAGCCGGCAATGGCCGCCGGGTCGCTCACGGTCGGCGAGGTGGTCACCCGGCTTGACCGGCGGGGCGTGGACGAGGTTCCCTGCGGCAACGCCCCGGAGTGGTCAAGGCTTGCGCAGCAGGTGGATCTCTTCGAGCCGAAGATTCGGGACGCCTCCATCCTGGCAGCCCTGAAGGATCGTTGACAAAGCCGAAATCGGGGGGCCGAGCCTTCCTCATCACAAGATCACAAAGGCCTCCCGTTGCAAAGGAGCGAGAATGGATCGGGTTTCTCTCGTGAAATGTCCGGAGTACCGGGCCGAACTGCTGCAAGAGGCGGTCGGGCAGAGTCTGACCAACATCGGGTTTCCGCCGGAGGGATTCCAAGGCAAGCTCGTTGCCTTGAAGCCCAACTGCCTTGCCTCCTCGGCCGCGGACAGGGCGGTCATCACGCACCCGGCCTTCTTCCGGGCGGTCGCCAGGATTGTCCGGGATCACGGCGGGCGGGCGGTACTCGTCGAGTCTCCCGCCATGGAGCCCTTGCAAAGGGTCCTCAGGAAGGGCGGATACGGGCCGGTCCTGGAGGAACTGGGCGTGACGGTTCCCTCCGAGGGCGGCAAGGGGGTGGTCCTGAATCCGAAAGAGCGAAGGTTCAGGAGGTTCGAGGTGCTGGGACCGGTCCTCGACGCGGACATCCTGATCAACCTGCCCAAACTCAAGACCCATGGGCTCACGGGCATCACATGTGCGGTGAAGAACCTGTTCGGCCTGATTCCGGGTCTCGAGAAATCCCGGTGGCACCTGAAGGCGCCCGGCGCGGAGGCCTTTGCCGAACTTCTGCTGGATCTGAACGAGGCCTTGCTGTGCGGTTCCGGCGGACCGGCGCGGATCCTGCACCTGGTGGATGCGGTGGTGGGTCTGGAGGGGAACGGTCCGGGGCCCTCCGGGGCTGCGAGGCGGATCGGGGCCGTGCTGGCCGGCACCGGTGCGGTTGCGACGGACCTGGTCGCCGCCGACCTCCTCGGATTCGATTATCGTTCCATCCCGAGCGTGAAGGCCGGGCTGGAAAGGGGCCTGGACGTCTCTTCGCCCGATAAAATCAACCGCGTCGGCGAGGAGATCGGCGGGATGCGGGTCGACTCCTTTGCGCCGGCGCGGCACAGCGTGCGCACGGCGACCCTCGACCGGTGGCCCTTCAACCGAAAAGGCTTCCGGAACCTCTTTACGCGCAAGCCGGTGCCCCGGCGGGATCGCTGCACCCTGTGCTACCAGTGCAGGGCGATCTGTCCGGCCGGAGCGATCGGAAAGGCGGAGGGAGGCCGGAAGGTCCCCTCCTACGACTACGAAACGTGCATCCGATGCTATTGCTGTGCGGAGATCTGTCCTGAGGCGGCCATCGAACTGAAAGCAGGGGCCCTGGAATGGCTGATGCCCGGATCGTGAGAGGGGGCCGTGCACACGGATGCGTTGCCGTGGTATGATCCGATTACGGGCCTGCGTGAGAACAGGCGTTCGGAAACCGCGGGTAAGGAAAGGGGGAAGGAAAATGGGTGCCGGCTACACGGGCAAAGTGCTGGTGGTGGACCTCACGCGGCGTGAGGCGGAGACGATGGATCTCGGGGACGACGTGTACAGGAACTACCTGGGCGGCTACGGGCTGGGTGCCCGAATCCTCTTCGACCTCATCCCGAAGGGGGCGGACCCCCTGGGGCCGTATAACGTGCTGGGCCTGACCCCCGGCCTGCTGACCGGTACTCCGGCCCTGTTCAGCGGAAGATACATGGCGGTCGGCAAGTCCCCTCTGACCGGAGGGTGGGGCGACGCAAACGGCGGAGGCACCTTCGGCCCTGCCATCAAGCGGGCAGGATGGGACGGCCTCTTCTTCAAGGGGCAGGCGGACGGTCCGGTCTATGTCTGGATCCGGGACGGGAAGGTCGAAATCCGGGACGCGCGAGCCCTCTGGGGAAAGTCGGTCAAAGAGACGGAGGCGGCCCTGGCGGAGGAAATCCAGGAGAAGAATATCCACGCAGCATGCATCGGGCCCTCGGGCGAGAAGCTCTCGCTGATCTCCGGGATCTTCAACGACGGCGGCCGATGTGCCGCCCGTTCCGGACTCGGTGCTGTGATGGGTTCCAAGAGGCTCAAGGCCGTGGTCGTCAAGGGGAGCAAAAAGGTGGAGGTCCGGGATCCGGAAGCCCTGAAGGCGGCCAACCGGGAGTTTCTGGCCCTTCTGAATACCAGTCCCCAGGCCAGAATGTTCGGCAAGCTCCCGGGCCTGGGAGGCGTGGCGCGCTTTCTCGGGCGCTTCTTCGGCAAGGCGCGGTTCCACACCAAGACGATGCCGCCCTTGCTGAAGAGCCTGCTCGAACAGTATGGGACGCCCGGATTTCTGGGTTTCTACTGTGCCACGGGAGAGGCCCCGATCCGCAACTGGGGCGGAGTCTCCGGCGAGTGTTTCCCGCCGGAAAAGGCGGCCCGGATTTCGGACGACGCCGTGGTCGGCCTCGAGGTCAAGAAATACCACTGTGCGAACTGCCCGGTCGGTTGCGGGGGGATCATCAAGGTCGAGGAGGGGCCCTGGCCCCTGGAGGAATCCCACAAGCCGGAATACGAGACCCTCGCGGCCTTCGGCAGCATGTGCCTGGTGGATGATCTTCGGGCCATCTGTCAGGCCAATCATTTGTGCAACATGGCGGGGATGGACACGATCTCCGCAGGGTCGGCGATCGCCTTTGCGATGGAATGCTACGAGCACGGAATCCTCACGCGGGAGGACACCGACGGGATCGATCTGGTGTGGGGCGACGCCGGTGCGATGCTGGCGCTTCTCGAGAAGATGATTGCCAGGGAGGGCCTCGGCGACCTGCTGGCGGACGGCGTCAGGCGGGCCGCCGAGAGGATCGGGAAGGGGTCGGCCGGGTACGCCATGCATTCCGGCGGGCAGGAGGTGGGCTACCACGACCCTCGAATCGATCCCGGCTTTGCAACCGCCTACCAGTGCGAGCCTACGCCGGGCCGCCATACGATTGCCGCGTATTCGTACCAGGAGTTGCTGGATCTCCACAAGATTTTCCCCGGGGAGCGGGTCAAGGCCGTGCCGCAGGTCATCCACAAGGGATGGAGTCACAAGCCTCAAGGCAAGGCCAGGTTGCAGGCCTTGAACAGCAAGTACATCCAGCTCGTGAACAGCGCCGGGCTGTGCGAGTTCGGTTCCCTGATGGGCGGGCCGAAATTTCCGATCTTCCGATGGATCAACGCGGCCACGGGCTGGAACCTTCCGAACGAGAGCTACCTCGTGATCGGCGAGCGTATCGAGACCCTGCGCCAGGCCTTCAACGCCCGCGAGGGAGTGGGGCCGTTCCGGATGTCGGACAGGCTCAAAGGCGAACCGCCTCTGGCCTCCGGACCCCTGAGGGGGATTACCCTGAACATGGAGGATCTTGCCAGGGAATTCTATGAAGAATTCCAATGGGACCCGAAGACCGCCGTGCCGCGGAAAGAGGCCCTGGAGAGGCTCGGGCTCTCGGACGTTGCGAAGGCCCTGTAGTCCGTAGCCCATGGCCCGGCCGCCGGCCGCGCCGGGCCGCATCGCCTGGCGTAGCAGGTCAGAGCTTGAAGGCGCGGCCGAGGTAGACGCAGAGGGCGAGGGACAGAAGGCCTGCAAGGACGAGCGAGACAGGGAATTTGTGCCTCTTTTGCTGGATTCCCGTCAGGTAGACGAGAAGGCCCGCAAGGGCGGACCCGACTCCGGCAAGCAGGACCGGCCTTGCATGCCGGATCAAATCCAGGTTCCAATGCTGGCGGGTCGATGTGAAGTACAGTTGGTCATAGAAGGTGTTCGGTTCCGGCTTGGCGAGGCCGAAGAGGCATGTCCCCGCCGCGAGAAACAGCCACCCTCCGACCGAGAGCGCGACGATCAGCACCCGCCCGATGCCCTCCTTGCCGGCTGCCTCCCTGCGTTCGACTGCCATGGGACCGCCCGATTGGGTGAATGACCGCTTGTGAGAAGGTCAGATACCACAGGCCCTCCGGAACATGCAAGTCGGAGTGGCGGGCCTGCAGGTCGTGCGCCTGCGGTCCCGGCCGGGTGCGCCGGCCTCTGCCCGCATTCGATCTGTGGGCAGGGCTTGATCGTTGACAAGCCCGCTTGCCTGCTGCTAGAGTCCGGACGGGTTGGGAAGCAAGGCTCGTCTTACAAGGAAAGAAATCCTCGGATAGGGTCCCACGCGGAGGCTCGGCGGCATGAACGAGAAGGATCGACTCAACGCCCTGGAGACGGCCCTCAACAACGAGATGAGGGAAAGGGCCTTTTACCTGAGGCATGCGGCGAGGACAAAAAACCCTGTCGGAAAGGCCATGTTCAAGCAGATCGGCGACGAAGAACTGGAGCACTACGAGCGCCTCAAGGAGTTGCACGCCAAGTGGGAGAGGCAGGAGAAATGGCCCGAGACGGTTCCCCTCAAGGTCAAGGGGACGGTCGTCAAGGATCTCCTGATGGACTCGGTCAGGAGCGTGGATGTGAAAAGCGGGGGGGACGACGACGACCTGGAGGCGGTCCGGATTGCGATCGAGTTCGAGGCGAAGGGCGCCAGGGGCTACGCAATGCTCCGGGACAGCGTCCGGAACCCGCAGGAAAAGGAGTTTTTCTCCCTGCTCGCCCAGATCGAGAACGAACACTACCTGTCCCTGAAGGACGTGGAGGAATTCCTGACCGACCCCGAGTCTTACTTCCGAAGGAGAGAGCACCACGGCCTTGACGGCGCCTGACCGTACCGCGGCCGATTCCCGCCGTCCCTGATCGGCTTCATGACCCCTTCCGCAGGTCCAGGGCCGCCTTGACGATCCGGCTGTTTCGTTTGTTCAGAAGATCCTTGAGCGCTTTCCGGTAGTCGGCGAGCGGGTAGGCCTGCACCGGAATCGGGTCGAGCCGGATGCGTCCCGTTTCGATCATCTCCAGGGCGATCTCGAAGGCATGACGTCGCCTTCCTTCCACCGTCTCCATACCGTAGCTCAGGGACCCGATCAACCGGACCTCCTTCCAGAAAAGCAGGCTCCACTCGAACCGCTTTGGCGGACTTGCCCCTACCAGGATGACCCTTCCCCTCTGGTTCGCCCAGTACGAGCTTCTCTGGATCGTGCTTGCCGAGCCGACGCAGTCATAGGTCACATCGAATCCGCCCACAAAGAAGGGCTTGCCGAACCGGGGAGCGTACTGCCGCGCGCCCAACTCCTGGGCCAGCAGGGCCGCCGTCTTGGTGTCCTCCGTCTCGCCGATGACCCGGTCCGCCCCTAGGCACAGGGCCAGTTCGCGCTGGAAGGGGTGGCGGGCGACCGCGTATATCCTGCAGGGAATGTCCAGGGCCCGCAGCACCTGGACGATGCACAGTCCGATGATGCCGGCCCCGAAGACGAGCACGCGGTGCCCCGGCTCGGGCGGGGCGAGCAACACGGCGTGCAGGGCCACGCAGAGGGGATCCAGCAGCACGGCCTGCTCGTCCGGGATCCTGTCCGGGACCCCGAAGAGCTGAGATCGGTGGGCCACCAGGTATTCACTGAATCCCCCGCCCGTCCGGTTGTTCGTTCCGATGCATTGACCGGGGGGCAGGCTGCCGGATGCCAGGTTGCCGCACAGGGAGAAATCACCCCTTTCGCAGGCCGCGCACGGAGGCGAAATCCCACGGGGCGCGCACGACAGGATGGGGTAGACCGCCACCCGCGCCCCCTTGCGAAAGCCCGCCGCTTCCTTTCCCGGGTGGTCGACCTCTCCCACGATCTCGTGGCCCAGATACATGGGAAACGAGATGAATTGCGATATGGGGTTGTCGAGGCTTCCCTTCAGCGTGATGGCGGCCAGGTCGCTCCCGCAGATGCCCGCGAGCCGAGGCCTCACTCGGACCCACTCCTCCGTGGGGAGTTCGGGGACCGGGGCTTCCCGGTAAATGAGCGGCGAGATCGGGCTCCAGAAAACGCTTCTCGAAAAAAGGGAGACGACCTTGGTAGGGATTGCTCTTGGCAGGCTGGGATCGAAAAGAAGCGCCTTCATCATGATGCCGGCATCCTACAGCAAAAACCCGAGGAGCGTCCAGATCCTCGTCCCGGCGTTCCCTGTGCGTGCCGACCGCGCTCGGGCGTGCATCCGGGTTCCGCGGAATTCGAAAGAGGCCGGACCCATGCACGCAGGACCGGAGGAACCGGATCGGCTCGCGTCGAACCCGTTTCGCCGGCGGGATCATCGAATGGATGTAGCTTTGATTTCCGATAACCACGCTCCTGTTCGAAGGAGGACCTGAAATGAAAGGAAACGTTTGTCTGTCCGTTCGGCTTTCCGCCGTTCTGGCGGTCTCTCTCCTCTTCCCGTTCCTGCCCCTGCACGCAGAGGGAGAGGACCAGGCAAAGGCCCAGGCCCTGTGCCCGATCATGGGGGGACCGGTCGACAGGACGGCCTACGTGGACTACGAGGGGAAGCGGGTCTACTTCTGCTGCAAGGGTTGCGCATCCGAGTTTCTGAAAGACCCCGGGAAACACATCCAGAAGATGGAGTCGCAGGGGATCGTTCTGGAACGAGTGCCCGAGAGCGGAAAGGGGGCGGACCACCGCGGCGAGGGTGACTCCCACGGGGACCATCCCGGATGATTCTTTCTGCTCCGCGGTTCGCCCTGCGCGCTCTTCCGGCGGCCTGCAAGACCGTAAGGCGCTGACCCTATCGACCCCTGTTGCCCGGCGCTTGGAAAAGGGTTAAAAGGGGCCGAGAGCGTCCGCGACCTGCAATCCCTTTCCAGTGAGGTGTGCGCATCATGGGCCAGAACCGCTCTAGTCCGTTTGCCGGACCCACCCCCGGCCTCCGAATCAAGCAGGGAGGTCCGCCGCTGCGGCGGCCGGACCCGGCGGAGGCCGCCCGGTTCCCGGAACAGGCCAGGCAGATCATTTCCGGGACGTGGGAGTCGCAGGCCGTCTCTCTGGAGGCAGGGGCCTACAGCACGGAGTGGGTCCAAGGCAGGCACTTCCTGCTCGTAGGGGCGACCGGTTCCGGTCTGGGAGGTGCCCTGGCAACGGCCGTGCTCAACCTTCTCCGGGATTCCGGGAGCCTGACCATCGTGGCGAGGGACCTGAAGAAGTCTCTGGGTTATGAAACCGCGCTGGTCATGAAAGGGAAGGCGGAGCAGGCAGGGTTGGGCAGGAGGTTTCAATGGCTGAACACGGGTGCGGCGCTGGAGGGCGAACGGCTCGAGAAGATCGTCCAGGCCCTGAACGAAGCGGGAGCGGACCGGGTGATCTACGTAAATACGGTGGCGGCGGCCATGTCCGGCCTGCTGCCGGGCCGTCCGGCCGTATTCGTGAAAGACGTGGATGCGGAAGGCCTCTTCGAATGGGAATTGACGCCCCTTGACGAGCGGAGCATCGAGGCCACGAAGTTCACGATGGGCACGATGGCGGTTGAACTGGCGGATGCCCTTGAAAAGGCCGGGGTCGGAGTGGAGGCGGCTGGCTTCGCGGACTGGCGCGGGAGCCTGGACCGGAGCAGCCGGGATCCTGCCTCTCCCGACTACGGCCGGCAGGGTGCCTACTCCACCAGCCTGTACCTTCCCAAAGAGATCCTGCAGGCAGCCACTTCTTCCGCCTACCGGAAGGGGAGGCCGACCCTGGACTTCTTCCTGCCGGTCATGAAGACCCAGGCCCTGAGCATGGTGCCGGGCGGGACGGCCATGGCGAGGCTCTACGAAACCTTGATGGAAAAAGAGGGCATCCGGCCCATCTACCCGCCCGAACTCGCTCTGGGCGTGCTGGACCGGATCGGCAGGGCCCTTCAGGGCCGAAACGAGAACCCCTTCCCGAGACTCGATCTGCACGAGGCCTCCCTGGACCTGTGGTTCCTCGAGGTGCTCACCCGCCTCAACGAGGACGAGAGCAGCGACTTCTACTTCAGGCGGTGGATTCCGTGAGATGCCGGATTCACCCGGAGGAGGAGGCGGTGGCGGTCTGCCAGAAGTTCGGCTACGGCTATTGCCGCCGCTGCTGCCATGCCCCTCCGGAAGGCCCGGGCTGTGCCTGCTCATCGCCGAGGGACCATTGCAGGTTCAGGAAGGAATGCCTGGTCTACTTCGCGGAAAGGAGGGCGAAGAGGGGCCTCGAGGGGATGTAGGTCGTTATGCAGCTTGCCGGTGAACTCGCATCCGGAACCGACCTGTCGCCGAGAAATGCCCCGGGCGTCCAGGTCCGAGCTTTCTTTCTCAAAGAATCGGCAGATTCCCCCGATCGTCGAATCGCCACTCCATCGGCCCCTCCAGAAGATCCACGGGCCTTGACAGGTTCTTGAGCAGACTCTCGGAGACCTGCAGCTCCTCCAGGCGCAGGGTGTTCGGGATCCGGGCCATCCTGAGCGTCTCCAGGTCGGGGTGGCCGCAGGTCAGCACCGCGGCCTCGATGGCTTCGCGGTCGCTGGGAAGGGCAAGGGGTACGCGGATCCGTTCGACAAACGTGCTCGCCATCGCGTTCGCCTGCATGCCGGCGAGGTCCATGGCGTCGACCACGGCGCGGGTGGTCACATCGGCGAGCCCGAGACCGTACGCATTCCCCTTGCTCCCCGGCGAGAGCCTGAGCACCGCGATCCGCTTGACGCGCGGCCTCTCCGGTTCCCGCTCTCCGGAGATAAAACGGCGGCCGATCACGTGTGTGTCCATGCCCGTGCCGGAGAGGTCCTTCCCGAGGGCATCGACGACCAGCACATCCGCCTCCTCGAAGGGAAGCATGGGCCGCGACCGCCTGGCCAGGGCGAGAAGCCCGGGCTCGCGTGCGAGAATCTCCTCGGCGGGAATCACCTCGATCCTTTTCAGCCGATCGACGCCGTTCTCGATCAGGGCAATGCCTGCTAGGACCTTCGTGCGGCTGAGGACCGCCTCGGCCATCCTCGGGACGAGGCCGGGGATGGACTTCGCGCCCTGCGCGTGCACCATGGCAGCCCCCCGGCGGCCGCCGAGCCCCACGGCGAGCATTTTTGCCAGGCCGCTTTCGTACTCCCCGGTGTAGCTGGTGTGCGGCTTGATGCGGTTGACAACGACGATGCCGTCAGCCCTCGCGGCCGCGCGCAGGCAGTGGACGGGCAATCCTTCGACCTCGCCGAGCACGAGGATTTCCGGATCCTCCTCGACCGGAGCGCCCACCGTTTCCGGTGTGATCCCGAGAGCAGCCAGCAGACTCACAGGCCCCTTCGGGGGCTGCCCGCCGTGCGAGCCCATCGCAGGGACGAGGAACGCATGCGCGCCCCGGCTTCGCAGCCATGCAACCGTCAGTCGAAGCACTTCCTGAATACGGTCGATTCCCCGGCTCCCTGCGGTGACCGCCACGCGCATGCCCGGGCGGATGCGCTCCGCCGGGATGCCGGTCGACAGACCCCTCTGAAGGGCGCCGGGCAGATCCGCGACCTCCTCGGTGTCGACGGCCTGCCGGATGCGGTACAGGGAGGGCAGGGCGAGCGGCTCCTTCATGATGCCACCGGATCATCATCGTATGCGGATGCCAGGGCCAGCAATTGAAACGGGCAAACCAGATAGTGCAACAGGCCCGCGGGAGGAAGCACCACCGAAAGGCCGAAGATCGCCAGCGGGGGCAGAAGAAAGACGCAGACCGTGAAACCGAGGCGAGGCAGGAAACCGTCCCGGGTCGTCACCCGCACCCTGCTTTCTCTCATCGCTCCCCAGAGGCCCATTCCCGCATCCACGATCAGGGCCGGTACGTACATCCACCAAGTAGCCAGTGAGACGAGCAGGGCAAGGGCAGGGATGCAGGTCCACCAGGCGAAGGCCACCATCGCAGGAAGGAGCACGCCCGTCCCGACCCAGCCGAGCACGAGGAGGAGGCTCAACAGAAGGAGGCTGCCCAGGTTTCGAAATCCCGCGGCGAGGTCACCCAGACCGGGGGCTCGTGCCGTACGTTTGTCCAGAAGGGCCACGTTCAGAAAGCCCCCGATCAGCGGCCCGGCCAGGAGGCCGAAGCTGAACAGGCTTCCGTAAGCCACGACCGCTCCCATTCCAAGATACAGCAGGGCCCTTGAGGAGAACAGCTTCATCGCTGTCTGCATGTGTTTCCACGTCTCCATGCCTTCCCGCGTTCTCCTCTGCAATCGCTTTGTCCGGCCATTGTATTTCAGCTAGAATGAAAATCAAACGTCAAGCCGGAAAGGAGAACCCCCGTGAGCGACCGCATCCGAATGGATTACAGTGGGATGTTCCCGTTCCTTACAGAGGCGGAAATAGAGGGGCGAGAGACCGAGGTGCGACGGGCGCTCGAGACCCTGCAACAGGGCACCGGGAAAGGGGGCGAATACACGGGCTGGCTGCGCTATCCGGGGTCGCTGCCCGCCTCGGAACTGCGAGGCATGGAAAGCCTGGCGGAGGAGGTGCGGGCCGAGGCGGACGCCTTTGTGGTCATCGGGATCGGCGGATCCTACCTCGGGGCCAGGGCGGTCATCGAAGGGCTGAGCCACGCCTTTCCCTGGCTGCTGTCCCCGGACAAATCGCAGGGTCCCTTGATCTTCTTCGCGGGCCAGAACCTGAGCGGCAACTATCTGGAGGAGCTGCTCGAGGTGCTCGAAGACAGAAGCATCTATGTGAACATGATTTCCAAGTCCGGGACGACGACCGAACCCGGGCTGGCCTTCCGCGTCTTTCGGGAGCGCCTGGTCCAGATGTACGGCCGCAAGGGGGCGGCACAACGCATCATCGCGACGACCGATGCCGCCCGGGGCGCCCTGCGGAAGGTCGCCGACGAGGAGGGGTACAGGAGCTTCGTGATCCCGGACGACATCGGAGGCCGTTTTTCGGTCCTCACGGCGGTGGGGCTTTTCCCGATCGCGGTGGCAGGGATTCCCATCGAAGACCTGGTCGACGGGGCGGCCAGCATGATGGAACCGTGCACCCGAAAGGGCCTTTTTCAGAACCCGGCGGCCCTGTACGCGGCGGCGCGGAACCTTCTGCTTGCGAAAGGATACGCCACCGAGATCCTCGTCTCTTACGACCCAAAGCTTCAGTACTTCGCCGAGTGGTGGAAGCAGCTCTTCGGGGAGAGCGAGGGCAAGGACGGCAAGGGCATCTTCCCGGCCTCGGTCCTGTTCACCTCGGATCTGCATTCCATGGGACAGTGGATCCAGGAAGGCAGGAGGACGGTTTTCGAGACCGTGCTGCACATGGCGCGCGAGGCGTCGAGCCTGCAGGTGCCTGCCGATGCGTCCGGCCTGGAGGACGGCCTGGGCTACCTGGAGGGCAGAACCTGGCCGGAGATCCAGGAAAAGGCGTACGAGGGCACCAGGATGGCCCACTACCAGGGAAACGTGCCCATTCTGGTCCTGGAGGCCCCGGAGCGCAATGCCTTCACCCTCGGGCAGATGATCCAGTTCTTCGAAACCGCGTGCGGGATTTCCGGCTACCTCCTCGGGGTGAACCCCTTCGACCAGCCCGGCGTCGAGGCTTACAAGCAGAACATGCTCGCCTTGCTCGGCAAGCCCGGCCTCGAGCAAAGGGCGGCCGAGTTGGGGGCGTTCCGGCGCGCGATGTCCTGCGGCAAGCTTGTGTAAGGCGAAGGCGCTCTCGTATTGTTCTTCCGCAACGCCCTATACGCTCTGCAGCTCGAAGCTCCCGCGTTCTTCTTTGGTTGACGCGCCGCACCCGCGTCCACCGGTTCGGCAGGCCGGGCCCGGCCGGTCCCAAACCCTGCACGGCGAAACCGTCTTGACATTGTATTTTCTTGTAGTACAATACCCCCATGACGAAAAGGAAGAAGACCTCGGGCAAACGAGTTGCGGAAGGGCCTCTTCCCGATCCGGCAGAGGCGGGCGGCAGGGGGGGGCCGGAGCGAAAAGACCGGGTCCTCCAGACAAGGGTTGCCTCGTCGCTTCACGCAAAACTGCTCGCCCAGGCCCGGCGGCTGAGGGTGCCTGTCTCCAACCTGGTGCGCAACATCCTGGAGGATTCGACCCGTATGGTCGAGAACATCGTGGACGGCGGCCTCGAGATCGCCGAGGCCATCGGGGGGGGGGTGGATGAGAACGATCTCTCCTCGGTGCTCGGCTGGCAGCCGATGACCGCGAACCGGAGGCTGGCCTGCTCCCATTGCGGGCGGGCGATTCCGAAGGGCGGGGATGCATGGATGAGCGTCGGCGCCCCGGGCGGCCGCACCTTTGTGATCTGCGAGGGCTGCAAATGCGGGATCTAGAATGTCTTGAGGCAGTGGGTGGTGCTGCGAAGAAGGTCGGCACGGGGGTCGGGCGCCTTCTGGGCAAGGTCAGCCCGGACGTGTGGCGCGAGTTCGGCTATGTGACGATGCTCTCCTATTCCCTGCTGCTCCCGCGTCGAGAGCAGGTGGTCGACCGGGGCGCCGATGATTATCTGCCCGTCGTCCTCGTCCACGGGCTGGGGGGAAACCGGGGTGCATGGTGGCCGTTGCGGCTCTTCCTGAAGATCAACGGACATCGCAGGATCTACGCCTTCGGCTACGAGGACGGCACCGTCGAGGCGCACGCGGCGGATCTGAAGGACTTCGTGGATGCCGTCCTTCGAACGACGGGAGAGGAGAAGGTGGACGTCATCGCCCATTCCCTGGGGGGGATCATCGCACGATACGCGATTCAGCGGCTTGCGATGGGCACTGCCGTCCGCACCCTCGTCACCTTGGCAACCCCGCATCAGGGGACCTACGCGGCCCGGTACGCCAACACGCCTCTCACCCGCTCGCTCCGGCCGGAAAGCGATCTGCTACGGGACCTGAACGGGGACGGCCTCCCCGGCCGCCCGATGCGTTTTTTCTCGATCTTCTCCGACCGGGATGTGTACGTCGTGCCTGCCGAGCGGATGCGGCACCCCGATGCCGAAAACATCTTCCTCCCCGACCTCTCGCACTCCCAGTTCCTGGTCTCGCCGAGGGTGTTTCGGATCGTGGCCTCCTGCCTGACCGGCCCCCTCGCGCCCGTGCACGGTTCCTGAGACTTCCCCTCCTTCGCGGTTTATTCTTGTCGAGAGACGGACAGAAGAGAGGCCTGAGGTTTTCTTTCTGTTTCTTTCCGGTGCCGTTCTGATAAAATCGGTCGGGTCGAAGGACCCGGCGCGTCGACTCGTCGAACGTCGGCTCTCGAATCAGCCTCCGAAGGCCAACCGATGAGGGGGAAGCCATGAGCGAGGACATCTATGTCAAGCTGGGCGAGCGGCTGAATCAGAATCCTGTCAAGATGCCGCTGATCGAACCGGTCCTGGCCTTCCTGCGCGACGTGTTCACCGAGGAACAGGCCCGGCTGGGCGCCGCCTTTCCCGTGGGGGGCCATTCGCTGCAGGACCTGGCAAAGCGGCTGAACCGGGACCCGTCCGCCCTGGAAGAAATGCTCGAAGCCATGGCGGACGAGGGCCTCGTGTTCGTGGAAAAGAGGGCGGACGTGGGCAAGGTTTACTCCCTTTCCCCGTTTGTGCCCGGCATCTTCGAGATGCAGTCCATCAAGGGCGAAGAAACGGAAAAGGTGAAGAGGCGTCTGGGATTGCTCCGAGACCTGCACGAGGGACTGGAGGCCCTTGCAGCGGACCTGTTCCGGAACCCGGAATTGGCCAACGAGCACCTGGGCGCGCCCGGGCTGCGAACCCTTGCCGTGGAGGCCTCGCTGCCCACGGGTGCTCAGGTCGCCACCTGGGAGCAGATCACGGAGGTCATCGGGCGGGAGAAGTCTTTCGCGGTGGGGACGTGCGCCTGCAGACACGAGAAGAAGCTCAGCGGCGATCCTTGCAGGATCGATGCGCCGCGCGACGCGTGCGTCTACTTCGGAAAAGTGGCTGATTTCATGATCGAGCGGGGTATGGCCAAGCGGTATTCGAAGGAGCAGTTGCTGGATCTCCTGGAAACGTGCGAAGACTACGGCCTGGTCCACAATATCAACAACTTCCTGGGCGACAACATCGTCCTGTGCAACTGCTGCGGGTGCTGCTGCAATTTCCTGGTTCGGATGAAGAAATACCGCGGCCTCAAGCAGGTGGCCGGATCCAATTTTGCGGCTGCGGTGGACCCGGAGACCTGCACCGGCTGCGGTGACTGCTTGGATCGCTGCCAGATGGAGGCCCTCGAGCTGGAGGGCGAAACGGCGCGGGTGATCGAGGCAAGCTGCCTCGGGTGCGGCAACTGCATCTCCGCGTGCCCCTCCGGCAGCCTGTCTCTTGCCCGTTCCGCGGAGGTCGAGCCTCCGAAGAAGCCGGAACAGATCGTAGGGCTGGGCGTTTGAAGTGCAACCGCATGAAGGGCGTCCTTGGGCAGGATGCCGGATGGGAGGGCTCCGATGAAAGGAGGCACGGGCACGGCAGGCGCAGCCGTCCTGGCGATCGGGATGGCCGCGGCCGGCTGGTTTGTGGGGGACGGGTTCCTCAGGGGCAGAGCCGCCGATCGTTTCGTGACGGTCAAGGGCGTGTCCGAGAGGGACGTCGAGGCCGACGTCGCCATGTGGCCGATCCGCTTCGTTGCCACGAACGATGACCTGGGGCAGGCCCAGGCCGCGATCAAACAGGCCCATCGGCATGTCCTGGGCTTTCTGGAGAGGCAGGGGATCGACCCGGCTGCAGCCGAGGTCCAGAGGCTGGAGGTGAACGATCTGCTGGCGAATCCCTATCGGAGCGGGTCGACCCAGAGCCGTTACATCATCACCGAGACCCTGATGGTCCGCTCCCGGGACACGAAGGCGATTCAGAAGACCAGCCAGGCCGTGGGCGAACTGGTCGACGCCGGCGTGGTGCTCTCCTCCGGCGGCGGGCCCTCGGACGGGCCGACCTTCCTGTTCACCCGGCTGAACGAGATCAAGCCGGAGATGATCGCCGAGGCCACTGCCGAGGCCCGCCGTGCGGCCGAGCAGTTTGCCAAGGATTCCGGGAGCCGGATCGGCGCCATCCGCCGCGCGAGCCAGGGCGTGTTCGTCATCCTTGCCCGGGACCGGGCGCCGGGAGTCATGGAAGAAAGCCAGCCACAGAAGACGGTGCGGGTCGTCTCCACGATCGATTACTACCTCAAGGACTAAAGGTATCGTCACCCCGGACAAGATGAGAGGACAAGGACATGGGCGCAGACCTGAGCAAGATCGGGCTCCTCGCGCGCAGGGAGATCGAGGCGCGGATGGCGGGCCCCCTGATCAGGGCCTTTTCAAGGGAGATCGGAGAAGGAAGGGCGCTCGAGATCTTGCGCGGGGTCATCGTCTCGCTCGCGAAGGACAGCGGAGCGATGCTCCGTGAATTCGTGGGGGGAGACAGCCTGGAGCACTTTGCCAGGGGTCTGCCCCTCTGGAGTCAGGACGATGCGGTCGCCTTCGATCTCCTCGATCTCGGGCCGGACAGGATCTCGATGAACGTGACCCGCTGCCGGTATGCGGAGATGTACAGGGAACTCGGCATGGCGGACCTGGGGTTTACCCTGTCCTGCGCCCGGGACTTCGCGCTGGTCGAGGGCTTCAACCCGGCGATCCGGCTCGAGCGGACGCAGACGATCATGGAAGGGGCGGACTACTGCGATTTCCGCTTCACCCTCGAGGGGAGCGCCCCGGCTTCTTCTCGCAGACCAGGTCCTTGAAAACCCGCGAGGCGCTGACCGGCTCCAGGGTCACGTCTCCGGCGACGGGGACCTGGCAGAAGAGGCCGGCCTTTCCGTTGACCCTGCCCGTGCAGCGGCCGCAGATGCCCAGGCCGCACCCGGCGTGGTCGTAGTAGGCCAGCGTGCCGTCCAGGTTCTGGTAGATGTAATCGAGCACGTCCATGGCCGACATGCCGTCCTCCAGCGGGACCTCGTATTCTTGGTATTGAGGGTCCCTGTCCACCGCGGGATCCATCCGAAATACCCTCGCGACGATGGTCTTCTCAGGCATTGCCCGGCCTCTCCTGTTCAATGGTGGCCGCCGATATCCGAATGCGACTCCATCATTGTCTTGATCATTTCCAGATAGGGTGTCCGGCCACCGGGGGGAGTCAGGGAGTTCGTGCAAACGGGCCGGGTGGTCAACTCGAACCCGCCGTCTGTTCGTCTGACTACGCTTTCCTTGAGCCAGTGATCGTTGTCCGTATTCGGGTGATCTTCGCGGAAGTGGACGCCCCGGCTCTCGGTCCGCTGCAGCGCGCTGGCCGCGGAGAATTCGAGAAGATCCAGGATGGACTCGAGCTCGATCGCGTCGAGCCACTCCTTGTTGTAGAGTCTTCCCTCGGCCGTTGTCTGGAGGAACGGCAGTTCGTCCCGCTTCATCCGCCGGATCTCTTCGAGGAGGATCGCAAGCTCCTTTCCGGTCCGGATCGGGCCGAGGTGCTTGTGCGCCATCTGCTGCACCCGTCTCCGGAGGGGGGCGGGACGCAGGCCGTCGTTCTTGCGTTGCAGGGGCCGTTCCGCCTTTCGCACCTTCTCCGCAAAGGCCTCCGCTTTCGGCATGGGCGCGCTCGCCTTCCTGGCATACTCTCCGGCGGTCCGGCCCGCATCGGCACCGTGCACGAGCATCTCGGTGATCGCGGAGAAGACGCGGTTGGCCCCGAACGCCCCGAGGGTGCATTCGCCGGCCGCAAACAGGCCGGGTACCCGGGTCTCGAACGCCTCGTTTACGATCATCCCCCCCTCGAAGTATTCGACCACCGCTCCCACTTCCGAGGGCTCGTTCTCCCTGAACCGCCGGCCGAGTTCGGCCAGGTCGAGGGCCTTGTACTTCCAGTTCGGGAAGACCATGGAAGCGATGAGTTCATAGTTCTCCCACGGCACGTCGCCCCGGCGGAAATAAACCCCGCCGTGCGGCGTGCCGCGGCCTTCCCGGATCTCCCGCGCCGTTGCGTAGGAGACGAAGCTCTTGTTCCACTCCGTGCTCGTGCCGATGCGTACCGTGTGCGGATCATACCGGTCGAGGAAGGCCTGGCCGAGGCTGTTCGTAAGCTTGTGTCCCGCCAGCATCCCCATGATGTACGTGGCCAGGCTCCCCCGCCACGCGGGCGGTTCGAGCAGGACGTTGCAGCAGAACGTAATGAACTCCATGTTTCCGAGGTCCGCGCCGGCCCGGTGCGCGGCCACCATGCCCTCGCCCGAGAGGTCCCGCATCCCGGTATTGGGCCAGAAGGCCTTGTGCCAGCCGCCGGCGGCCATGACCACGGCCTTGGCCGCGACGCGGATGAATTCCCCCTTTCGGACATCGAGCGCGAGTGCGCCGGCGATCCTGCCCTGCTCGACCACGAGATCGATGAGCATGACGTCCTCGAACAGATCCACGCCGACGGTGCGGGCCCGTCTGAGCAGCACATCCATGAGTCCGAGCCCGCTTGTGAAGACGGCCCGCTCCTCCGAGATCAGGATGGCGAGTCCCCAGTCGATCATCTCCTTGAGACGGGCAGGGGCCTGCCGGACGTAATGCTCCACCCGCTTCTGGTCGTTCAGGAAGAACCCCTGCGTCACGATGTCGTGGAAGACCTTCTCTTCGCTGTCGCCCGGGGCCCCGGGGTAGCCGAGGGCGCTCAGGCTCCTTCCGTCCAGGGTGAAGTCGGCGCCCGCCATGGGGCTCGCGCCGCAGCGGGCCAGGGGCCCCTTGCTCAGGAGGACCGCCTTGGCCCCCTTCTCCCTGGCGCCGATGGCGGCCCGGAAGCCGGCGCCTCCGCCGCCCACAATGAGAACGTCCGTTCGAATCGTCTGTCCGGCCATCCAACCCCCTTTCACGGCCGTGTGCTTGATCGCACCGGCTCGCAGGCCAACCCTATCACTTGCCGAAGCCCATTGTCAGTACAGATTAATAAAACACAATACTGTGAAAAATAATTTTCTTGACACCCCCACGGGAATGATTTACACTATGCAAACAAATATACTTTCTGACAGAACAAAGACGAAGTTGTCTGCAAATGAGATTCGCAAGCCTGATCCCTCTCTGCCTCCTCGTGCTCGCCGCGTGCGGCGAGCACGAGGAGCAAACGACGGAGTTTGGCCTTTGCTCGGATGCGACATTGGAAGAACAAGAGACTATGTGGAGAGTCTACGGCACGTTCTGTGAGTTGGGGTACGAGCCTCACTCTTGCGTGGTATTCGTGCGTTCGCCAGATCAAGAAGTGCTGGATGGTTTGACATGGGTGGAATTACCCGACAGGTATCGTATTGATGCGAGGAACGCGGCAGAGGGGTGGCGTGGCTGCTATCTCGGTGGGGTCGTCTACGTCAGGAGGTACGGTGAGGCGGAACCCTATCTGGAGTCTCTGCTGATCCACGAACTGGCGCATTCCGTTGGATTTCAGCACGGATCGGCGATGAAAGCATTCGAGTCCCGAGTCGAGGAGCGAATGCACCGAAGCGCTCTCTCGGCGGCACGACTGAAGCTTGCCGCAGTGCACCCCGGGGCGACAGCCGGGACCCGGGTCCGCCGTCAGCCCGACGCGCACGGTAGGGGATAGGATCGATGGTCCGAAGACCCGCGGTGCCTATCTCTTCTTGAACCCCATGATCTTGCGGGCCTCATCCGGGGTGGCGGGCTCCCGGCCCAGGATTTCCGCGACCCGGACGGCCCATTCCACGAGTTCGTAGCTGCCCTTTGCCTATTCGCCGGTGGGAACGCGAACGTTGTCCTCCAGCCCGACCCGCATGTGTCCGCCCATCAGACAGGACTGCATGCTCGCAGGAAACTCGTCGTTGCCCACCCCGCAGGTTGTGAAGTTGGATTCCGGCGGCAGCGCGTGGACGAGGGTGACAAGGGCGTCCGGCCAGCACGAGGAGGCTCTGGAGCACTTGCTATCCAACCCACTCGCCGAGAAGCGCGCATGTATCTAAGCATACATGAGACGGCCCTTCGGCTCGGGAATCGATCGCCCCTCTTCCTTGGCCGTCTCAATCCATTCCTGAATGATCCCCTTGGCGTTTGCTACGGCCTCTTCGTACGTCTTCCCATCGGCCATGCATCCGGGCAACTCCGGAACCTCAACAAGGAAGGCCTCGTCCTCTCTGCTCCAGTAAATAATCATTTCATACTTGGATTCCATGCTATTCCCCCAGCGTCAGGTCGTACCGAAGGAGTACGTCCCTTACCTGCCTCACTTGGTAAGGCTTGGCTTTCCCTTCCCGGGGTTGCAGGTTAAGGATCTCTTCGACTGCGGGCATCGTGAAAACATGGTGATCGCCCCGAATCCTTTCCGTGAAACCGAGTTTCTTCAGCAACTGGCAGAGGTCTCTGAATGGGACATTCGCATCGCCACGGCGCAGCAGGATGTGTTGCAGCAGCTTCTGGTGTCTGTCCATGTGAGTAAGATGATCACCGCATTCGGGCTTGTGCCTATCTCTTCTTGAACCCCATGATTCTGCGGGCCTCATCCGGGGTGGCGGGCTCCCGGCCCAGGATTTCCGCGACCCGGACGGCCCATTCCACGAGTTCGTAGCTGCCCTTTGCCTATTCGCCGGTGGGAACGCGAACGTTGTCCTCCAGCCCGACCCGCATGTGTCCGCCCATCAGACAGGACTGCATGCTCGCAGGAAACTCGTCGTTGCCCACCCCGCAGGTTGTGAAGTTGGATTCCGGCGGCAGCGCGTGGACGAGGGTGACAAAGGCATCCGGCCTGAACTTCTGGCCTCCGGCGACGCCCCACACGAAATTGAAGTTCATCGGCTTGGAGAAGAAGCCCTGCTTCATGATCAGGAGCACGTTGTCGAGGCCGCCGATGTCATAGATCTCGATCTCGGGCTTGACTCCGTTCGCCTCCATGGCCTTTCCGAAATCCTGGAGCATGGTGAATGTGTTGTCGAAGATGTAGTCGATCATGACCGCGCCGGTCTTCCTGTCGACGATCCCGAAATTCATGGTGTTCGTGTTCAGGGAGGCCATTTCCGGCTTGATCTCGACGATCTGCGTGAGCCGCTGCTCCGGCGTCTTGTTGATTCCCACCGCCGAACTCAGGTTCACAATCAACTCGGGCGTCTTCTGCTTGATCGCGTCGTGGGTGGCGCGGATCTTGTCTACCTCGTGCGTGGGCATCCCGTCGTCGAGCCTGGCATGGACGTGCACCATGGCCGCCCCTGCCTTGTAGCACTTGGCTGCCTCTTCGGCGAACTCTTTGGCCGTGTAAGGCACGTTGGGGTTGTTGTTCTTGTAGGTGCCTGCTCCGGACAATGCCGCGGTGATGATTACCTTGTCTGCCATCTGCGTTCCTCTCCTCTTGGGTGCCCTCGTTCAATCTTCGAAGTTGCCTGCCGGTCCCTTGTCGGAATCGATAAGAGCGGCCTTTTCCCTGATCTTGGCCTCCGTCCACTCGGCCGGGTCTTCGATCCGGGAGGCCTTCGGCCCGAGATCGTAGGAGCCCGCATCCAGGATCGCCTCGAGCGCCAGAGGCGCCGTGTTCTTGGCGTTGAGAACGTTGACGAGCATGTTGTAGACAAAATCCTCCACGCCCTTCACGATCCTCTCCCTCACGTCGGCCGGCAGGGAGGCCATCTTGTTTTCGAAGGGAAGGTTGAGATTCTTGTAGTCGCCCTTCTTGAGCCCCTTGGAATTCGCATAGGCGACCATCTCCTCCCACAAGGCCTCGGTGACCCCCTTGTCCTTGACCTTGCGGAAGCTGCCGTCCTCGTTCAGGATGGCGTTCCCGTAATCGTTGACCTCCACGCCCCAGGAGATCATCTGAAGCGCGGTCGCCACATTCGCCTTCGTGGTGAGCGTCTCGTTTGCGATCCGGCGCAGGCGCTCCGAGCTGTTCCCCGAAGTTCCGTGCTGCGCCCCGGAGACCTTGTACGGGGTCAGGGCCTTGTGAATCTCCTTGGTCAGTTCCACCTGGATCCCGGCGTCGCTTGCTTCGATGCCGTGCGTGGTCCCGTTGTTCAGGGCGATCCAGTCGGGAAAGATGTCATGGGCGTTCAGGCCGCGAATGAGGAAGAGGGCCTCTGCGACCGTGGAGAGGCCTTCCTTTCCCTTGATCTCGCCCACCTCCGTCTCGAGGCCGGCCCACTTGGGCACAAAGGCGTTCAGCTCGATGCTGGCAAGCAGGTTCTGGTCGTCCGGCATGTGGGAGGCGTCGATGGCGATCGAGGTCATGCCCGCATCGAACATGCTCGGGATCTCCATCTTGGCCTTGTCGATGTCCTTCTGTCCCTTGATGCCGTAATGATCCGCGTGGACCGCCACCGGGATGGTGATGCCCATCTCGTTGCAGAAGGCATCCACCATACGGGCGATATTCCAGTAATTGACCGCGCAGTAGGCCCCGGAACCGCCTTCCGACTTGGCGATTTCGATGATGAGGGCCGCCTTCGCCCTCTGGGCCGCCCGCAGGGCCCCTCGTATGACGAATTGATTCCTGCCGTTGGCCGCCATGGCGATCGACTTTCCCTTGGAGAGCATGGCGCGATCGATGACCTTGCCGCTGACGATCAAGGCCTTGGAATTGGGGAAAAGCCTGACCACGTTGGGCGGGCGCCCGATCTTCAGGGCCCTGTTGAAAAGCGTCTTGTACCCGGGTCGTTTCGCTGTCATGGCATTTCCTCCGCAAATGGAAGGGGGTGCGCACCAAGCAGACAGGACGCATTATAGCGATAGACAAACGCCCCTTCAAGTTGAATAATGCCTTCCGACAGGATGGGAACCGGCGATGCGGCCCGATATTCTTCCTCAGCTCGTGAACGGACCCGAAGGGGATCCGGCGGTCTACGCGAATTTCAAGTACGAGCGCAGGGCCGTTCTCTTCGATATGGGTGACCTTCACGCGATGAGCGCTCGCAGCCTTCTCAAGCTCACCCATGTCTTTGTCTCCCATACCCACGTGGACCACTTCATCGGGTTCGATCAAGTTCTCAGGCTTCACCTCGGCAGGGGCAAGAATCTGACCCTGTACGGGCCGCCGGGGTTTGCCGATCACGTAGAGGCCAAGCTTCGCGGGTACAGCTGGAACCTGGTGGAGGGCTACCCGCACGATTTTCGTCTGAGCGTTTTTGAGTTGGGGGAGGGGCCCCTGCAGGCGGCATCTTTTTCCTGCCGGGAGCGCTTCGCCCGAAGCCCTCTGCCTTCGCTCGAGCCCCTTTCCGGAAACGCGATCATCCTGGACGAGCCGGGCCTCCAGGTGAGGGCGGTTCTGCTCGAGCACGATATCCCCTGCCTGGCCTATGCCCTGGAGGAAAAGCAGCACATCAACGTGGACAAGGTGCGCCTCGAGGCCCTCGGCCTCCGTGTGGGGCCTTGGATTCGCCTCCTGAAGCAGGCGGTCCGGAACGGGGCCTCCGAACCGACACGCCTCCTCGTTTCGGCCTCCGGAGAGAACGGGACCGAGGCGAGGGAATTCCCCCTGGAGATGCTCCGCGAGGAGATCCTCCGGGTTTCTCGAGGCCAGAAGATCGCCTACGTCACGGATGCGGCGTTCACCGAGGAGAACGTGGAACGCATCGTGCGACTTGCCCGCGAAGCCGATATCTTCTTCTGCGAGACCGCCTTTTCCGAAGAGGACCGGGCCCGGGCGGACGATCGACGCCACCTGACGGCCCTTCAGGCCGGCAGGATCGCCAGGGAGGCTCAGGTCCGGCGCCTTGTCCCGTTCCATTTCTCTCCCAAGTACCACGGGCGGCTCGAGGTCCTTTACGAAGAGGCGAGCCGGGGCTTCGGCGGACAGATCGAAGGCGCCTCCGGTTGATGCCGGCCCGCCCGAGCCCTATAATGAGAACGGTTTGCTTCGCCCTTGGAACGGTGGATGACGAAATCGGCTCGTGCGCGCCGACGGAGGAGAACGGGGGATGCGGATTCTGTCCGGGATACAGCCTTCGGGGTCGTTTCACATCGGCAATTACTTTGCCATGATAAAGAAAATGATCGGGTACCAGCGGGACCATGAGCTTTTTGCCTTCATCGCGAACCTGCACGCCATGACCTCCGTGCCGGACGGCCCGACCCTTGCGGACAATACCCGCGAGGCTGCCGCCGGTTTTCTGTCCCTCGGACTGGACCCGGACAAATCGTTCTTCTGGGTGCAGTCGGACGTCCCCGAAGTAACCGAGCTGACCTGGGTTCTCTCGAACCTGACCCCCATGGGACTGCTCGAGCGGTGCCATTCGTTCAAGGACAAGGTCGCCAAGGGGATCGGCGCGAACCACGGCCTGTTCGCATACCCGGTCCTGATGGCGGCGGACATTCTGCTCTACCAGAGCGACCGGGTGCCGGTCGGCAAGGACCAGAAGCAACATCTGGAGGTGGCCCGCGACATTGCGCTCAAGTTCAACAACGACTTCGGCAAGACCTTCGTCGTGCCGGAGGCGGAGATCGATGAGGACGTCGCGGTCATCCCGGGCACGGACGGGCAGAAGATGAGCAAGTCCTACGGGAACACCATCGATGTCTTCTGCGACAAGAAGACCCTGAAGAAGCAGGTCATGGGCATCGTGACCGACTCGACCCCGGTGGAGGCCCCCAAGGACCCGGCCAAGTGCAACCTGTTTGCCATTGCTTCGCTCTTTCTGAACGAGGAGGAGCGCAGGGATCTGGCGCAAAGGTACCGCGCCGGAGGCCTGGGATACGGCGAGGTGAAGAAGGATCTCGTCGAGAGGGTCTGGGCGTTCTTTTCCCCCTACCGGGAGAGGAGGGAAGCCCTGCTTGCGGACAAAGACCGGCTTCGGGCCATTCTCAGGCAGGGCGCGGAAAAGGCCCGTGCCGTGGCGGACAGGACGATCAGCGAGGTCCGGAGAAAGACGGGCCTCCGTTACTGGATGTAGGGAGCGATGCGATGCCTCTTCATGAATTTGCCTGCCAGGGCTGCGGCCGGAAGAGCACGAGGCTCGTCCTCAGGAAGGGGGATGAAGAGGCCCTCCGGTGCGAGCACTGCGGGTCGGAGCGTCTCAAAAGACTCATCTCCCGGGTCGCCGTCCACAGGAGCGAGGCGGACCGGCTGGCGGCGCTGGACACGCGGAAGCAGCCGGACGAGAGCTTCTACCGGGACAACCGGAACATCGGGCTTCGGGCCAAGAAGCGGATGCAGGAACTCGGCGTGGACCTGGGAGACGCCTTTGAGGAGAAGCTCGAGAAGGCACGGACCACGACGAATATCGAGGACCTGACGAGCGGCACCTGAAACCGACCCGGCGGCCTCGCAGCGGCCGGCTCTCCGGAACGCCGGGGGACAGGGATCCGGATGCCCCTGCCGTTCAGTCTGGCGGATACAGGCTCTCGATCGTCTCTTTGTATTTCTCGCCGATCACCCGGCGTTTCTTCTTGAGCGTGGGCGTCAGCACGCCGTTCTGTTCGCCGAACTCCTCCGCGAGGACGGCGAAGCGCTTGATGGTCTCGTACCGGGCCAGCGTGCTGTTCACCTTGGCGATCCTCTCCTCCATGAGGGCGAGCACCTTCTCGTTCCGGACGAGATCTTCTCGTTTCTCCCAGCAGATGCCTTGTGCTCTTGCCCAGGCCTCCAGCCCCGGGAAGTTGGGGACCACCAGTGCGGTGAGATAGTTACGGTTGTCGCCGACCACGCAGACCTGTTCGATGTAGGGATCCGTGTTGAAGGCGTTTTCGATCGGCTGGGGGGCGATGTTCTTGCCGCCGCTCGTGATGATCATCTCCTTCTTCCGGTCCGTGATGCGAAGGTAGCCCTCGGCGTCGATCTCGCCGATGTCGCCCGTCCGGAAGAAGCCGTCCTCGGTGAAGGCGTCCCGCGTGGCTTGCTCGTTGTTCCAATACCCCTTCATGACCTGGGGCCCCCGGATCAGGATCTCGCCGTCCGCGTCGATCCTGTGCTCGGTTCCCGGGATGGGTTTGCCGACCCACCCCAGCTTGTGGTCTTTGGGCGTGCAGGTATGCGTGACCGGGGATGTCTCGGTCAGACCGAAGCCCTGGTAGAGCCGGATGCCCATGGAGCCGAAGAAGACGATCAGGTCCGGGTTGATCGGCCCTCCGCCCGTGTGACAGATCCGCAGCCTTTCCAGGCCGGCCTGCTTCTTGATCTTCCGGAACAGCCGGTCGGCTGCGGCGGATCGGAGACGCAGGCCGAGGGGAAGAGGTTTCGCCTCGAGTTCACGCAGAAAGCGCTCCTTTCCGACCGAAAGGGCCAGCGCGAAGAGTCTTTGCACGGCCGCGGGCTTCCGCGCCACGATGCCGTTGATCTGGACGTAGAGCTTTTCCCAGAGCCTCGGCACGCTGCTCATGACCGTGGGGTGGCAGTCGGCGAGGTTCTTCCGAAGTTCATCGATCTCGACCGTGTCGGCGACAAAGAGTTCGCCTGCCTGAAACCCGGAATTCAGCAGGTCCGAGGAGAAGCCGAACACGTGGCACATGGGCAAGTGTCCGAACCAGATATCGCTCGGCGAATAGTCGAACGAAGACGATACGGATCGCTGGCTCACGAAGTTTGCGTGGGTCAGCATGACCCCTTTGGGCCTGCCGGTGGTGCCCGAGGTGTAGACAATCGCGGCAAGGTCATCCCCCTCCACCTCCCGGAGACGGGTCCGGATCTTCTCTTCTCTATCGGGTTCGGACCGGCCCATGTCCAGCAGGTCGTCAAACGAAAGGACACGCTCCGCATCGACCCTGACCGTGGGATCCATCACAAAGACCCATTCGAGTTCCTCGAGCCTGTCACGAACCCCCAAGACCTTTCTCAGGTGATCCTCGCCATGACAGAAGACGGCCCGGGCACCGGAGTCGTGGAGGATCCACCAGACATCCTCTTGCTTGCTTGAGGGGTAAATCGGAACCGCTGCCCCGCGGAGGAGCATGGCCGAGAAGGTCGCCATGATCCAGCGCGGCGTGTTGGGGCCGAATACGGCGATCCGGTCGAAGGCCTCGACGCCGAGGGCGTCCATGGCCTTGCCCAGACTCCGGATCTTTTCGTCCAGTTCTTCCCACGTCATCGAGTGCAGCGAGTCGGTTTTGTGGCCCTTGCGGTCGAACCTGGATCTCAGGTACACCTTGTCCCTGTACCGAACCGCCCGGTTGCGGCTCGTGGCCACGATCGTGGTTTCTTCGAGGAGGGGCCTGTCCTGCATACTCTTCCCCTGTTTCCCCATTGTTGATAATAATAAAATACTTTAATTTATCGATATAATATATTGAAAATAAACATTTAATTTTCGATAAAGAGAAGGAGGGGTCAACGCCGCACCCGTCTGCCGCAAAATCCCTCCTCGCAGACAGGCGTTTGAGGTCATGGAACTATAGCAAAACGCAAGGAAACGCGCCAGACTCTCCGGGTGCTGGACCCCGTCGGCCCCGGACAGAATCCCTCGAACCTCTTGCCCTGCGCCGCAGCGGGTTCCGCAGAGCGACAAACTTCTCGATTCCTCGCAGTCGGTGTGTTATAAGGACGCGGAGGGAATCCCGGAGGCATGGGAGACCGGGTGGAATTGTGGAAACCGATCAGGGGGACCCGATGCACGTGCTGGTGCTTTACTATTCGCGTTCCGGAAACACGAAGAAGCTCGCCGAAGCGATCGCGCAAGGGGTGGGCGAGGTCAATGGTGTCGATTGTCTGCTGCGGTCCACGGCCGAGGTGACCCGGGAGGAGTTCGAGGAAAGCCGGGGCGTCATCGTAGGGTCTCCTGTCTACTTCGGGAGCATGGCCGCGCCCCTCAAAGACCTTCTGGACCGGTTTGTGGGGAGCCGTAAGAAGATGGAGGGCAAGGTGGGTGCCGCCTTCGCGACTTCGGGAGATGCCAGCGGGGGCAAAGAAACGACCATGCTCTCGATCCTCCAGGCCCTCCTGATCTACGGGATGATCGTCGTCGGGGACCCCCTAGATGCGACGGGGCATTATGGCACGGCCTGCGTGGGCGAGCCGGACGACAGGGCGGTGGAAAACGCGAAGAAGCTCGGCAGGCGGGTGGCGAAGCTGACGAAGATGCTCACTGCCTGAGCGGTGTCTCTTCCCCACGCTCTTGCTCGATCAGGCGTTTGAGCAGGCGGGTTTCCGTGTCCCTTTCGACCTGATACCGCAGAAAGGCCTCGTGCTGGTCCTCCTCCAGGACGGCCTTCATCTTCTCCGCGGTCTCCTTGTTAAGGGCCTTTCGGCTTTCCAGGTGCATCTCGAGCCTTTCCGCAGGAGAGGCATCCCGTCCCGAGGCCGGGACGGCGGAGCTTTTCGCCAGTTTTTCCCCCTGTTCGCTCAGGATCTCTCGAACCGAATCCTCCTGCTCCTGGGTGAGCTTGAGCCGCCAGTTCAGTTCGAAGACCTCCCTTTCCAAGGCCGGCGAGCCGGCGAGGGCATTCTTCTTTTCCACGTACGCCTGGTACCGCTGGTATTGGCCGGGATCGAGGATGGAGCGGAGTGCTTCCTCAAGGGGAGGGTCGGGTTCCGTCCCGCCCGGTTCCGGTCCTGATGAGGCCCCCGGCATTCCGGGGGGCAGACTGCGCTTTCGTTTCTCGATCTCCTTCTGCACCGCCTCGAGTTGCTCATCCGTGAGATCCAGCACGTCCGCCAGCTCCCCTGCCTCCCTTGTGACCTGCGCCTGCATGAGGTCCTGGATGACGGGCTGGCTGAAGATCTTTTGGAAAAGCTCCTTCAGGTTGTTTGCCGAGGCGGCCTTTGCCCCGGCATCCGCAGGAGGTGCCTCGGGAGGAGGCCGGTCGAGAATCCGCGCGCGGGAGCCCTGGCCCGGTCCCGCGGGCCTGGCCATGGCGCCCGGTCGCTCGCGATGCCTTTCGAGCAGGAGGCGGAAGTCTTCCCGTTCTCGTTCGATTTCGGCGTACGTCAGCCGAAGGACGGTGCCGTCCCGGGCAATCACCTCGAAGATGTCGGTCCTCGCCAGCCTCGGGATCCTGGCGTGCCGATCCAGCGCGACCAGGCCGTAGGCAACTCCCATGCCGAGGAGGAAGCTCACAAAGACCCAGAGAAAGGTTCGCTGTCTCATGCCCCCCTCCTCAAGAAAGGAACTCGGCTAACGCCGGGATGAGTGCCGGATGACCGCCTGAAGCTTCTCCATGGCCTTTCCTTGATCGATCGCCTGCCGGGCCAGCTCGATGCCCCTTTCGATCGTGTCGGTCGCGCCGGCCGCAGAGAGGGCCGCGCCGGCATTGAGAAGAACAATGTCGCGCTTCGGGCCCTTCCTGCCCTCGAGAAGCTCGAGGATGATGCGGGCGTTCTCGTGCGCGTTCCCTCCCAGCAGCTCTTCGGCCCGGCTCGTCGGGATCCCGAAATCCTCCGGATGCACGGTGTACATCCGGACCTCGCCGCCGGACCACTCGGCGATTCGGCTTCGGCCGGTCGTGGTGATCTCATCCATGCCGTCTTCCCCGTGCACGACCATGGCCCGGCGGCACCCGAGCCTCCCGAGGACTTCGGCCATCACGGCCGGCAGGTCCTTTCGAAAGACCCCGAGGACCTGCACCTCGGCGCCGGCCGGATTGGTCAGAGGCCCCAGCAGGTTGAACATCGTACGGATTCCGATTTCCTTGCGGGGCCCCACGGCGTGCCTCATGGTGCCGTGGAGCGCAGGGGCGAACAGGAATCCGATTCCGTGCTCATCGATGGATCGCGCAACCTCCTCCGGCGGCAATTCCAGATCGATTCCCAGGGCCTCGCAGACATCCGCGCTTCCGCAGGTGCCGGATGCGGAGCGGTTGCCGTGCTTTGCGACGCGGACCCCGGCGCCTGCCGCCACGAATGCGGCCGCCGTGGAGATGTTGAACGTGTGGAGGCGGTCTCCGCCGGTGCCGCAGGTGTCGACGAGCACGGGAGCGTCCGCGCCCCTTTTCACGCGGATGGGCACCGCCTTGGCGCGCATCACGCGGGCTGCGGCGGTGATCTCTTCGACCGTCTCCCCCTTGACCCGCAGGGCCGTGATCAGGGAGGCGATCTGCGCAGGGGTGGCCCGGCCGGAGGTGATCTCCTCCATGGCGAGGGTCATCTCTTCGTCGGTGAGATGATTGCCTTCGACCACGCGCGCGATGGCCTGCCGGATCATGGAGGGCATACGGGGCCGCCTGGGGAGTTGCTCCTGGGAAACGGTTTCGCTACCATGAATGGCGTTCGAACGGATGCCCTATGATTGAATGGATGGCGGGGAAAAATCAAGGGCGATGACCACGCAGGGAAGGCAGAAGGGCATGGGCAAACTCAGGGTGGGGATTGCGGGAGCCGCCGGCTACACGGGCTGCGAGCTGATCCGGCTGCTGGCGAATCATCCCCGGACGGAAATAAGCTGGCTGATGACGGGCAAGACGCACGAGGGGAAGCGTCTTCACGAGGTCTTCCCCCACCTCCGGGGAGTCCCGGAAAGGGTGTTCCAGCCCATGGAGCCTGCAACCGGCGAGGCGGTGGACGTCGTCTTCATGGCCACCCCGCACGGCGTGGCCCTCTCCCTTGTGCCCGCGTTCCTCGAGACAGGCTGCCGGGTCATCGACATAAGCGCGGACTTCCGCCTCAAGGACCCGCAGACCTACAGGGAATGGTACAATAAGGAGCACACCGCGCCGGATCTCCTTGGGCAGGCGGTCTACGGCCTTACCGAGCTCTACCGGCCGCGCCTGCCCGGGGCGCGCATCGTGGCCAATCCCGGGTGTTACCCCACTGCCTCGATTCTGGCCCTGGCTCCCCTCCTGCGGGAGGGGCTCGCCGATCTCGATTCGCTTGTGATCGACGCCAAGTCCGGCGTGTCGGGAGCAGGCCGGTCCCTGAGCCTGCGCACCCATTTCTCGGAGACGACCGAGGACCTGCAGGCCTACAGCCCGGTCCGGCACCGCCACGTGCCCGAGATCGAACAGGAGAGTTCCCTGCTGGCCGGCCGGAAGATCTCGGTCATGTTCGTGCCCCACCTGATCCCCATGATCCGGGGCATGCTCGCCACGGTCTACTGCAAGCCAGCCCGCGAGACGGACACGAAGGAACTCACGGATCTCTACCGGTCCTTCTACGAGGAGGAACCGTTTATCGACGTCCTTGCGTCGGATGACCTTCCGCGCACCAAAGACGTCTGGGGCACGAACCGCTGCGAGATCGCGGTCCGGTTCGATTCCCGCTCCTCCACGATCCTTGTGGTCTCCGCAATCGACAACCTCGTCAAGGGTGCCTCGGGCCAGGCCGTGCAGAACATGAACGTGGTCTTCGAGCTTCCGGAGCGTTCCGGCCTGGATGCGGTTGCACTCTACCCCTGAGGCGAATCCGCCCGCAGACCTCCTTTGACCCTCCGGAGCAGGCATCGGCCCGCCTGTGTCCCCGCCGGAATGAACCGGGCGAGCATCCGGGCTGCGCCCGTCAGCACGAGACAAAGGCAGAGCAAATGAACGAGTGCGGTGAGGGCGCCGGGGACGTTTCCTTCCGCCCCGTTCGTGAACCCGGACTCCACGAGGTGCCGGGCCTGCGAGGGCAGCGCCAGGATCCGGGAAGGCAGGAACCGGAACAGGAACACGAGCACGAGGCCGCCGAAGAGAAGGCTGCCGATCGCATAGAGAGCGAGGCCGAACCGCTCCAGGGGCCGGATCCTCAGAAGCGGCGCTTCTTCCGCGGCGCCGCCGCCCTTCACCCGATTCCACAGGGCCTTGAGCAGGAGCCGGGAACGGGAGCGAAGATTCGGGACTCCCAGAAGATCCGAACAGAGCCAGTACCCGTCGAAGCGCAGGAAGGGGTTGAGGGAGATGAGAATGAGCCCGTCAAGTTCGAGCAGCACAAGAAGCCACAGGCGCTCCCGGGTAAGGAGGAAAAGAACGGAGGCCGGAATCGTCAGGAGAAGCTGAAAGTACATGCCGGCGAGGTCCACCACGACCCGCTCCTTTCTCCTGAGGCGCCAGGCGGCGGACACGTTGGCATAGAATACGGGAAACGCCAGGTAGAGTCCCAGACGGATTTCGCCGTGGGGGCATCGGAAGTATGCGCAGGCGGACAGGTGGCCGAACTCATGGAACAGGACCGAGAGCAGGATCAGCAGGTAGCCGATGAGGCGGTGCGAGGCGGACAACGAGGGGAGGAGATCCGCCGACATCCCGGAGAGAACCCCGGCATGGACGAGCCCGTGGCAGATCGCGGAGGCCAGCAGGAGCGGGAGCGAGCAGACCGGGTGAAACAGCAGGCGCAAACGCCGGGTAAGCGGCAGCGCCGCGCGGGCGGAAACGAGCCTGATCCCCTGCCCGCGGGCAGGCTTGGACGGACAGGGGGCGGCTCGCGGAGACGTGCCGGGCTCCGGCGCAAGGAGATCGTGGGGCGCGATGTGCCGGCGGATCCAGTCCCGCACGTCTGCCGGTTGAACGCGGCGATCCCACATGCCGGAGAGGATCCGGGCGATCTCTTCCGGGTCCCTGGACCCGTCGAGGAGGGTCATGATTTCGTAGAGATTTCGTGTGATCTGCAGCGATCTTCCGCCCGGGAAGAAGGCCAGGTAGGTGTCTTCCTCCGCGCTCGAGGAAAAGGGGGCAAGGGACACCCCGGGCCGCAGCCTCGGGCGGGAGGAAAGGTCACTCATAGCAGTAGGGGTGGCATCCGTGAAAGGGTTGGCATTCCATGCCGCAGGCCTCGGGGCAGAGATACCCGGCAGCGAACTGCCAGCAGAAGGCGCCGAAGCAGGGGTCGAAGTCCAGGCAGGCCTGTTCGAGACGCCTGTCCAGCTCCTCGATGATTGCCTCGAGATCTTCTTTCATCCCCGGCTCCCGTCCACGAGAAAGCAGGCGCATGCCCAGACGCAAGGTTCCGCCGCGCGGAGATCCGACAGGGCCGGAAAGGCGGCCTCGAGTCGCCGTTCCAGCTCGTCCAGGAGGAGCGTTCCCCTGTCATCCTGGCGCGGTGAGACCTGCCGGACGTCGATTCGATCCGCTTCCCCGCCCCCGGGCCTTCGCATGCGCGTCATCTCATCCTCCGGGCGGACACACATCGGTACACACGAACCAGACGCAGAGGGCGGCATCGGCAAGACAGCCGTTCATGGTTTGCATCTGCAGGCGCTGCTCCATTGCCTCGATGCCGAGAAGCGCATCCTCGAAGGTGTCGATCAAGGTCCGGACCTCTTCCTCCATGGTTCCCCCCGCAGGGATCACAAATAGTGGATGAGGCAGTGAGATTCACAGACCGCGATGCAGTCCTGTCCGTCGCACTGGCACAGGACGCCGAGGCATTCGCAGGATGCCGGGGCCACGGAGCCGGCGAGCGAGCTTTCCAGCCGCCGCTCGAGCTCCTCTACGGAAAGGGATCCCGGTTTCAGCGGAACCGCAAAAAGCGGAGCCCGCGGCCGCTCGATGGCGCCTCCATTCGTCACCATCCCCCCCCGTCCCGGCAGTGGTTGAAACAGTAGGTCGAGCAATCGCCGTGGCAGAAGCAGAGTTCCCCGTCGCAGCCGCAGAACCCGCCTGCGCACCATATCCCTTCCGCGCAATCGCCGGTGCAGACATTCATGCCGCAGTATTCCTCGTCGGCGGCGGGGAGCCTCTGCATCTCGAGCCTCTTCTCGAGTTCCTCGAGGGCGATTTCCTGCAAGTCGGCCTTCCTCAGGGACCGTATGCCCTTTCGCGTCATGGGAGGCCCCCTCAAAAGATATCCACTAGGCAACTGTCGGCGACGCAGAGAGAACCGCACTCGGCCGCGCACATGCTCCCGTCGCAGGCGCACAGGTCCGTGCATCCCGAGTAGCCGGAAGCGCAGTGCAGGCCGCAGTCGGTGGGACAGAAGTCCGTGTAGCAGACCACGGCCGTTTCCATGGGCAGGGGGGCTTGCGTCTCGAGGCGGTCCTCCAACTCGTCCAGGGGAACTCCGTGAAAGCGGGGACGGGCGATGGGAACCCATTCTTCCTTTCTTTCGTCAGAGGGCATCGGCAATCCCTCCCAGGTCCAGGACCACGTCGCACGGACAGAAGACAGGGCACTTCGTTCCGCTGCAGCGGGTGGTGCAAAGGTAGTAGAGGCAAAGGGCGTCATCCAGGGCCACCGGCAGGGAGGCCGTCTGGGTCTCGAGGCGTTCCTCCAGCTCGTCCGGAGACGCAAGGAGGGGTCCCGGTGCGAGCGGGGGAACGATTTCCGTAACGGGCGTTCGGGTTCGTTTCACGGCAACCCCCGCGCGAAGGTATTCTCATGGTTGTCGAGCCCGGCCTTTCTGCGGAAGGTGCGCACAATATCGGGCAGGCTCTTCTCCAGCATTTCTTGCACCTGCCGGCGGGCATCCCGGGCGTCGCAAGGTTGCCGGAAAAGGCCCTCTCCCAGGAACAGAGCTGCACCGGCCGGAATGGGTGAGTCTTGGGACGGCGTCGGCTCCGGCAGCAGCCAGCGGAAAGCAGGCTCTCTCGGGTCGGGATGAAGCAGGAACCTCCTCAACTCTTCCCACAGGAAGGCCTCGTGCTCACGACACCAGGTCCAGTCGAGTCTCTGCATGCCCAGCCTCTCCCAGGGGGCCTGATCCGGAAACAGGCCGGCGCATGCGGACAGGGCGAGACCGGAAACGAAGATCCGCTCGAGCCGGTCTCGCAACGGGCCGTGGGTGAGGCCTCTTCGGGTTGTCGTCAGGGCCATGAGGATCTCCACGTTCAGGGGTCTAAGGCCCGTCGACAAGGGCCTGTTCCCCGGGCCGGACCGGAGGTGGATACCGGTCGTCATGCGCCCCGAGACGCTCAAGAAGAAATGGGGGGGCATGCCGGGCCAGCGGCCCAGGAAGATCGTACCGGGCCAGGGGGGCGCGAGAACCTTTCGGGCCTCGCCCAGGACGGAGAGCGCATATCGATGAAGCCTCTCCGGCACACCCGCATGCAGGACGATCTTCGGCTCCGGAGAGGCCTTCGTGCGGATCTGCCCCGGTCCCGCCTGCGCCGCCGAAGACGGATGGACAAGGCGGTGGCTGAACCAGGCGAGCAGGCTCCAGGCCGTCGTGAGTTCCCGGCTTCCGTAGAAGTGGCCGTTTTCTTGGTACACGGCGTTCGGGGGCCATGAGCCGTCTGCCTCCTGGGTCTGCAGCAGCCTTTCGGCCGCGCAGGACAGTTCGGGGCCCTGGTAGCCGGTTGCCAGGAGGCAGAGCAGGGCCAAGGCGGTATCCGTGGGGTTGCTCCATGCCCCGGGGGCGCGTCCACACCGGAGCAGGTATTCGTGAAGCGGCTTTCGGGGCAGCCTGGGTCCGCACGCGTGACAGAGGAGAAGGAGAGGGAGCAAAGGGTGGAAGACGCCTGCCCGCAGGGAAAGGCTCGGCGGGTCGCCCGATGGAATGCGGGCCCAGAGGGCGTAGTCCGCCTTGCGGACCGCCCCCGCAACCCATGATTCAAGCCTCGGGAGCCGGATCTTCGCCCGGGAGGCGGCCAGGAGCAGATGGGCCAGGTAGAGTCCGTGCGGGCGCGGATGTCCCCTGGACTCCAGGTGTTCGTCCAGACGGAACAGGGCTTCCCGGTCCATGGCGATGGGAGCAAGAGACTCCTCGAGCACGGCCGGTATGGATGAATCTGGCGGGGTCTGCAGGGGGCCGGCGAGCCACCGGGAGGTCTCCAGCAGGCGTCCGGGCAATCGGGGGTTCAGCCCCTGCAGGGGGGAAAGAGCGAGCTCCATCGAGAAGGTGACAAACCGAGAAGGCGCCAGGATGACCGATGGATTCATGAACGGATAGGGAGACCGGGCGAGCGGGAAGCCCGGGGAGCAAGGTCTCGAGCCGGCGACGTAGCCGAGGGCCGCCTCGATACGCTCCTCCACGGTCATCGAGGTCGGTTTCCTCGTCGTTCTCCGGCGGATCTCTGCCAGATCGTGACGCATCGTGCGACAGTGGTGCAGGAACCCCCGGACCGTTCCGATCCACAGGGGCACGTTCATCCCCTCGGCCGAGTCGAGGGCGTCTTCAAAGCACTGCTCGGCGAGCCGAAGCTGGTCTTCTGCGATGGCCCGGTGATACAGGACCTGCCCGACGGCGTCTTGCGGGACGGGTTCTGCGCGGTGAACCTGACGATCGAAACCTCCCGCGAAAAGGACCCGGGTCAGCAGAAATGTGTAGTTCCTCTGCCGCAGGTCCTCCTTCCAGTCCCGCAGGTCGTCGAAACACTGGAAGCCGACAAGGAACCGGTCCTGCGATTGCATCAGCGGCCTCCATTCGTGCTTTCTTCCGGAAAGGATCCCCATGGCCAGCAGATTGGTCCGGAGGAGGGCCACCTTGCCGCTCGAAATGTCGAAGAACTCTTCCTGCGGATACTCACAAAGTCGATGCCGGTGGAGGCGCTGTTCCCTGACGATCGCCCGCGCATGCTCGAGGTACCATGCATCGGTGTCGCGCCAGAATTCGTGTTCCGGAGGGAACAGGGGGAGGAGAATCTCCAGGGCCCGGTGCACGCAACGATCCGCCAGGCAGAAGTCCCAGGGGGTCCAGGGCCTCGTTTCGTCGATCTTCTTGTCTGCGAGCAGGACCGCCTCCAGGAGCACGCGGTTTGCCAGGCAGAGCCTTCGCAGGTCTTTCCGCGCGACCGACGAAAAAGCCCCGGCAAACAGAAACGGATAGTAATAGAAAGGCGAAAATCTTGGGTCTCCCCTGGTTCCCGGCAAGGGCCGGCGATGGAAGCGGGCCCCGGGGGGGCGTCGAGGGGATCCGCGGGTTCCCAGCCGTTTTGCGCATTCGTCGCGGAGGCGTGCCATGCCGAGGGCGACCCGTTCGGCCTCGCCCGCAAGAGAGTCAAGAGACGCCCCGGGTCTGGTTCCCGCTGGGTCACAATTCATGGACACGGGCATTCCTGCCGCCTCTCGTTTCACGACCCTTGCACTCCCCGGCTGTGACAGCGATAGAGGGCCTCGATGCACCAGGCCGTGGTCAGCTCTCTGCCGCCGTAATAGGCGGTTCCCTCCCGAAAGACGGCATTCGGGGCCCACGAACCGTCCGGTTCCTGCGACTCGGACAACTTGCGGACCGCCCGTGACAGGGCGCGCCGGCTGCCGTCCGTGAGCCGCAGGCAGAGCAGGGTCAGGGCGATTTCGGTGCTGCTGTTCCAGGACTCTCGGGGCTGTCCGCGGCCCACGAGATAGTCTTCGAGCCGCTTTCGCGGCACTTGCGTGCGGAGGGCCCGGCACAGGAGGAGCAGCGGCAGGAGGGGCTTGCACGCGTATCGCGTCCATGGAGGCGGCACCGGGCCGAAGGCGGTGCCGTGACTCCAGGGTGTGTAGTGTTGCCGGAGGATGCAATCCGCCGCAAAGGCTTTGAGCCTGGGTACACGAAAAGAGCGGCCGGAACAATGGTAGAGGAAGTTCGCCCAGAAGAGGCCGTCCGGCAACGGTCCATGGCCGGGTGCGAAGGAGCGCTCGATCCGTGAGAGTGCGAGCGGGTCGGAGGGTATGGGTTGAAAGGCATCTTCGAGAGCGCGGGGCCGTCCCGGGTGCGTGACCTTGTCATCCATCCGGGAGAGAGCGCAGGACGCGGATCGGATGAGCGCGTGCACCGAGGAGTCCACGGGCTCGAGCGCCTCCAGGGAAGTGAGTATGAGGGTTGTCGCGGCTCTCGACGCGCCGGCCGGTCTCGAAGGGCACAAGTAGATGTGGGGCGAGACGGCGAGGGGGAAGATTCCATCCTTTGCCTGGCGCTCGGCGAGAAAAGAAATCCCGGACCGGATCTGCTGCACTACGGCCTTCCGGAAGGACTTCCGATGAACGATCGTTTCGGCGACCGTGCCGGAGGCGCGCACCCGGGCACGGCCCTGCTCCCGGCGACGGATCTCAGCGAGGTCGTGCCGCAGGGCCCGACAACGCCTTCGAAAGCCGTCGTTGAACTGCTTCCAGAGGGGGAGCGGCAGGGACCCCACGGTTTCGTTCGATTTCTGGAAGAAGATCTCGGCCAGCCGCAGTTGCTTCTCGGCCAGCCCGGTCGCATAGAGAAGGCGGCCGATGCGCTCTGTCGGGACCGGATGCCCGGAACGGAGTGTCTCGGCCAGGCCCACGCGATGAACGAGGCGGGTGAGAAGGTACGTGAAGTTGAAGTTCCGGAAATCCTGCCGCCAGTCCTCCAGATCGTCGATGCAAACGAGGGCGATGTGATGGAGGTCGAGCGATGCGGACAGGCGAGCGAGGTCCCTCGTTCGACGAGCCAGGAAGGCCAGGGCCATCGAGAAAGGCCGCAGGACGGCTGTCTTGCCCTTTGCGAGTGCGCAAAACCGCCGGATGGGGAAGGGCCCGATCCGGTGCGAATGCCAGAGCCTCTCTTCCCGAACACTCCTCCAGGTCTCGAAATAGCAGTCGGTGAAGTAATCCCAGAACGGGTGGCCGACGGCGAAGAGGGTATGGAGGAGCTTGAGGCTCTGCACGTGTTCCTGTTGAGCCAGGAACAGCTCGGCTGTCTCGACCGACCTGTGCCGGTCCAGCATGCGGTCGTAGGAGAGAAGGTGCTCCGCATAGAGCCTGTCGGCCCGGGAGAGTTCGCGCACGGTTTCCCTGGGCACGTCCTGAAAGCATGTGTGAAACAGAAAGGGGTAGTACGCATGCAGGGGAGAGGAGGCCTGCCCCGTTCGAGGAAGGCCCTGGGGCGAGGCCTTCGCGTCGGTCCCGGGCCCGTCCGTCCGGCCGATTCGCTCCCAGTCCGCCCGGCCCGTGCGGATCTCCCGATACAGGTCGGTTCCCTCTGAAAGGATAACCTCGCGCAGAGATGTCTCCATCGCTTCAGCCCCTCCTGGAAAAGGTCCTGTCCGCATTGCGGCGGCTCCACTCCCGATAGGCCACGCGGGCCGCCTGCTCGAAGTGCCCGGGAAACTCCAGACAGTGGGGCTGGTCCAGGCGGCCGGTCGCCCGGTAGGCGAAGGCCTCGCAGCCCCCGCCGCAGAAGAAGAGGTAGGGACAGGACCGGCACGCTGCGATCTGCACGACACTGCGATGGTGCCACCGCCGGGCCGCCTGCGCGTCGAGATCGAGAAACCCGGGTCCGTATCGGCCGATGCGGTGCTCCGGATGACCGATGACCTCCCAGCAGGGATAGATGTCGCCGAAGGGGTCGAAGAGATACATGGCCAGATTGCTCCCGCAGAAGGCCGTTCTCCAGAACGGAAGATCGTTCTTCTGCAGAAGGTGCGCCAGGATCCTCTCCTTGACCGCGTGCGTGAGGGCGTCCGTAGGGAAAAAGGCGGGATCCTCACGGCCGGAGGTGTCTTCCGCCGAGATGGCCCGGTGCATTTCCAGGTGAGAAGCAAAACGGCCGGCCTGCGGCCTTCCGCAGATGCCTCCGTGCACGGGCGAGCAGTAGGCGCGAAACAGGGGGTTCCGGTTCCAGGCCTTTTGCAGGAAGAAATCTCGCAGCCATCCCACGAGCCCCGCGTTTTCCCGGTCCACGTTGACCCGGACGGATATCCGCACGCCCCGCCGCAGGGCCTGATCGATGTTGCGGACGATCCGTTCGAACGTCCCTCCGCCGCCCGGAAGGAAACGCCTGCCGTCGTGTACGGCAGGCGGGCCGTCCATGGTGACTTGCAGGAACGATATCTTCCCGTCCCTTCCCAGCAGGTCTGTGTAGTGGTTGAGGTCGACGGCGTTCGTGATGGCGGAAAACTGCCGGAAGCCTCTCGCAAAGGCCCTCTGGTGCAGGAGCCGGATCGTCGCCTCGTTCGCCTTCTGCAGAGGCTCCCCACCATAGAGCGTCAGGCACCTCTGCCGCCGGTGCGGCGCGTCGATCCGGCCGGCCGCTTCGAGGGCGGCCTCGATCATCTCTGCGGACATGCGCCTCTCGAGCCAGGACGGACCCATTCTCTGAAGTTCCTTCTCGTAACAGTAGGTGCAGCGGAGATTGCAGGAGTAGGTCGGAACGAAGAGAAAGCCGGGTGCTGCGTGCTTCTGCAGTACCTGATGAACGCGACCTCCCAACTCGACCACGTACCGTTGTTCCGCCTCCGCGGATTTCTCCGTCAGGTACCCGCGCGCCTTCAGATGATCCAGCGTCTCCGAGGAGAACGCGTTCTTGAAGCCGCCGTCCGAGGCACGTCCTTCCTCCAGGAGGCCGGCGATACGCGAGGAGACCAGGTCCACGGCGCCGGTGTATCCATGAAACAGCAGGGTCATGTCATCGTCCGGAAGCGGAACTCGGATGATATAGGTGCTTGCTCTCACGTGGATGCTCCGGGACCCTCGTGTCGTTCGTCCCTTTGCCCCCCGAGCACTGCAACCAGGGGGCGCTTGTCACGCAGTGCTCCGAAGAGGTGAAAACAGAGATCGCAGCGGCTGTGGTAGAAGGCCGGGTCCTCGCCGCCGACCGGCGGCTCGTTCAGGGCAAGCCGTGCAAGCAGAGCCCCGGGGCCGTCGGATCGCAGGGCCGCCAGCAAGGGGTCGGAGGTTCGCCGGGCCACAAGGACCGGAAGAGGCTCCTCCTCCAGGTTGCCCAGGACCAAAGGAAAGTCGGCGTGGCGCATGTCCCGTGCCGGAAGATTGCAGCAGGTCAGCAGGTCGCCGTTCGGGAGGAGCAGCGGCGGACTTGAGCAACCGGGCCCTTGGAAGCACGAGACGGGACGGAGCTTCACCGCGGGGCGGAGGTTTGCGGCCCGGCCCAGGGGGGAGATCTCCTGGACAACCGGCCTGGCCTTCCTGCCTTGCAGGGCCCGCAGCAGCCCGTCTGCGATCGGATCGTGCCGCAAACGGGCGATCTTGACGTATGCCCGAAGCCCGATCTTCTCCGCCGCGTCGAGAACAAGCCGGACCTTTTCGAAAGGAACCGCGAGCAGATGGTAGCGGTCCGTGCTGACGGTAATGGACTCGAGGCCCTCTTCTCTCAGCCGGGAGAGGCAGGCTGTGGTCTGCCCCCGGGAGGATGCCCAGGCCGCATTGGTCAGCACGGCGCTTCGCATGCCGTTCTCGGCGGCATGAAGGATCAGACACCGGAGTTCCCCGGCAAAGAGGAAGGGCTCACCTCCCGTGAACGCGATACGCCGGAATCCGGCCCGGGCCGCCTCCTCGACAAAGCTCTCGGCCCGCCGGATGCCCATCGTCGGGCGCACATCGGGTCCGGAGCGAAAGATACAGTGGCCGCAGGAGAGATTGCACGAGAGCGAGTAGGCGAGATGGAGCGTCGGGTGCAATCCGGTGTTGTTGCCGTTCATGGCCGTGGGGGGGTCCCTGACGGGAGTCGCAGGTTCGGGCCTGCGAGCCGCTCGCCTCGTTGGTCGAAGACTTTCAGATACACGACGCCACGGAATTCCTCGATCAGGTCGAAGGCAAACGGAATCTGCCGGCCTCCTCGAAGGCGCACGGACAAGGTTCCGTTCCGTGGATGTTCATGGCATATGCAGTACGTCCGGGCATCTCCTTCCTTCACCTCCCGGAGCCAGAGGAGGGAGCCGTCGCTGTCCAGTATCTCCAGAAACGCTCCCGACCGAAGTCCCTCGCAACGGAGAGCAATCAGGATGAACAAGCGCTCGGCATCCAAAGGGATCGACCATCTCCACTCCCGGTTGCACCAGAGGCAGTGAAAGGCTCCTCCGGTCAGCGGGTCTTCCTCGACGCGGTGTTCGAGGGTTTCGCAGGAGGGGGGCACTTCGGGGCCGGGCGGAACGTCCGTCTCCTGGGCTGCATCCTCGCCGCCGCAACCGAAAAGGGCGAGCCCGAGACAGAGCAGAACGAGGAGACCGGGCGGTCGGTTGCCTGGAATCCGCATTGGAGAGCCTCCTTTCTCTGGTTCCGTCAGGGACGAATCCATTCCGCGAGACGATGCGGGCCGTACTCCTTGATCACGGCCCATGCCGCCCGCTCCATGTCGTCCCGCGCCACACCCTTAGGAATGGGTTCGAGGGCGGAGACGGCCGCCCTGAGGCGGCCTTCCGCCTCCCGAAAGCCGCAGGCGAAGCCGCCGTTGTCCTCCAGCAGCGCGGTGAGTTCTCCGAGGCGCGCGGCCCGCCGGGGATCTGCGTAGATCCGGCGGATCCGCTTCTTGTCCGCCGTGTCCGCCCTGCGGAAGGCAGCGAGTACGGGCAGGGTTACCTTCCCCTCGGCCAGGTCGCGGCCGGGCTCCTTTCCCGTCCGGTCTCGGGCGGAGAGGAAGTCCCGGATATCGTCGAGCAACTGAAAGGCCGTGCCCAGGTGCAGACCGTAGGCCTCGAGCGCAAGGAGATCCTCCGGTCGTCCGCCGCCGAGGAGGCCTCCGAGCTTGCATGCCATGGCGAACAACGAGCCGGTCTTCTTCTCGATGATGAGAAGGGCGGTCCGCTCCTCGAGCGTAAGGTTGCCGTGGTTCTGAAGCTCCATCATCTGACCCGCGACGAGCTCCATCAGGGTCTCCACCGCAAGCGGCAGGACGGAGTCGTGCTGCGTCCGGAGCGCGAGGTCTACGGCCGCGGTCAGGAGGAAGTCTCCTGCGAGGATCGCGACGCCGTCGCCCCAGAGCCGGTTGACCGTGGGCCGATTGCGCCGGAGGCTCGCTCGATCCATGACATCGTCGTGCAGGAGGGTTCCGTTGTGGAGGGCCTCCACGAGCGTCACGGCCTCCGCGAGGTGCGGGACGGCGGGATCGAACAAGCGGGCGGACAGGCAAAGGAGTCGCGGGCGAATGCGCTTTCCTTCGGACTGAAAGACATACCGAAGGACCGGGTGAAGCCCGCGGCAGGGGGGATGGATCCGGGCGAGGAACTCCTCCGCGGTAAAGGCGACCGGGCCGGCCGGATCCGCGGAGGTTCTGCACTTCTTCTGAAGAAGCATGGACGCCCCGTATTCTCGTTCTCTGGTCGTATCTGCTTCCGGGGGGTCCTGCGGCAAGAAGGATGCCAACCGGGGGAATCCGCACGATCGCCTTGACGTGCGAACAGATACGCGCGCCGGGCCCGGCGTCGGCGTGCGGCCGAATGTGTACCGTTCGTCTCAGCCCGCCGGTGCTGGAAAACGCACCATTGGACGGCCCTCTGAAAAGCCGTTCCTTGGCTCCGCCGGCGTCTATGGTTCGATTGCTACAGGCCGGCTGCGTAGGAATCTTCACAAGGATGGAAATTGGCGTCTTCCTGAGGCTGCCGCACAGGGAGCTAAAGCCTTCCCTTCAGAAAGAACCAGGCGCCCCGAAGCCGCTGCTTGCGCTTCCGCGCGGAGCCGTAAAATCTCCGGTAGCACTCGGCTACCTTGGCTTCCAGTTGCCGGGGAGAAAAGTTCTTCGGATGGAAGACGCAGTGGCAGACGTCGTACTTGGACCAGTCCTTGGAGAATATCCTGCCTTCCGCGGAGAGCTGCGAGTAGATCTCCGTGCCGGGGAAGGGCGTGAGGACAGTGGCTTGAATCGAGGTGGGATCCAGCTCCATGAGAAACTCGATGTTTTCGTCCAGGGTTTCCAATGTGTCCGAATCGAATCCGAAGATCATGGACGCGAGCGTGATGATCGGGACCTGTTTGACGATTTCGAAGGCCTTCTTGATTTGGTCTCTCGTCTGCTTCTTGTGTGCGTCCCTGAGGCTCGTGGGGCTGGAGGATTCAACCCCCATGAAGAGGCCGAGCAGCCCTGCGTCGAACATCTTCTTGAGCAGATTCTCGTTGGCCGCGATGCTGTCCGCCCTGCTCAGGCAGGCCCACCGGAAGGAAAGGCCACGCTCCCGGATCAGGTCGCAGAGGGCTTCCACGCGGGCAGGGTCCATCGTGAAATTGTCGTCCACGAAGAACACATAGGGCTTCTCCGAGAACCGCTCCAACTCCTTCAGCAGGCTCTCGGGGGACCGGGCCCGCCATCTGCGTCCCTGCATGCTTGCGGTCATGCAGAAGGAGCAGTTGTGGGGGCATCCCCGGCTCGAAACGACGGCCCCGAAGCCCCTCTTGAACGACAGAAACCGGGTCCAGCCGGAACTTTCCGGAACCGGCAGATCGTGCAGATCCACGGGGGTCTTCGGGGATGCGTTCCGGAAGATCTTGCCGTCTCGCTTGTAGCTGATCCCCTCGATTTCCTCCAGGGGCGTTCCACAGGCGAGCTTCTGCAGGGTCACCTCCCCCTCGCCCCGGACTACAATGTCCACGTGTCCGGTTTCGAGGGTCTCCACGTCCTGGATCGTCACGTGGGGACCGCCCATGACCACGGGCCGGTCCGGCCTCACCCACTTGACCCGCCTTGCCGTCTCCAGGGCATCCGGATAGTCGGCCGTGGTCGAGGTGATTCCCACCATGTCGCAGCGGGCCAGATGCTTCCGCAGATCCCGAAACGCGGCCGGTTGCAACACGGTGACCTCGTGATCCCTTCTCAGAGCCGCCGCCAGATAGTCCAGGGCCAGGGAGGGGACAAAGGAGCGCACGGGCAACCGGATGCCCCGGGATACGAGGTGCCTGAAGTAGTCGTATCGGGTCTTGCCGACCGGAGTGGTTAACAGGATTCTCACAGGAAGAGCCTTGCAAGCAGCTTGGGGATCTTCCTCGCCACGAAACGCGGCGAGGCCTCGCCTCGGATAAAGGTGAGAATCGTTTCGTCGCTGGCTTTCCCGGCCGTCCGCACCAGGAAGTCGAGCACCCGCGTGCGGCCCGTGAGCCAGTAGAGGGTGCGCTGCAGCCTGTAATTGGTGTTGAACATCTCAAAGTATTTTTCCACCCATGCGCGGCTGTAATCGCCGAGGCGGAGCATGTCACGGTCGGCGACCGCCCGGACGACCGCGCGGGAGGCCATCTCTGCGGCGTCCATCACGAACCGGATTCCCTCTCCGGCCCCGGGATTGCCCTGCAGGGCGACGTCGCCCACGAGAACGAGGTTTCCCCGGTGAAACCGCTCGAGCGGCCTGCCCGTGCTGAACACGCCCGCATGGGATTCCAGGGGCTTGTTCCGCACGCGCTGCGCGATCCTCGGAAGCGCGAGGAAGGCATCCAGCAGCCCCCGGATCCGGCGGAAGTCCTCGCCCCTGAGGAGACCCACGCCGACAATGGCCTGCTCATCGCTCAGGGGGAAGACCCAGCCGTAGCCGCCGTTGAGGATTCCGCCCAGGTAGAGATCCACGGTGTGGGGCTCGGAGTTCAGGGGAACGATGTACTCCAGGCCCAGCGCCTTGACCACCGGGGTCGTGCTCACGGGAAGGGCCCTGTTGAAGACGTTCCCCAGACCGGAACAATCCGCGTAGACCGCGGACTTCACCGCCGCTCCGTCTGAGAGGCGCACGCTCTCGATCGACTCGTTCCGGACGTCGATGCTCCGGGCGTGCGTGCCGTAGGCGACCGCGACCCCCTTGCCGAGGCATTTCGTTTCGAGTTCGGCGAGTAGCCGCCTCCTGCGCAGAACGCAGGCGGAGGACGAAACCTCGATCGCAGCGCCGGGGGAGGCGAAATGAACGGTCGAAACCGGGTGGGCCACGTCATCCGGCAGCCCCCAGCGCTTCAGGTCGATGAAGCTCGCCGAAGTGGTGTAGGCGATGTTCCCCGCATCGCGCTTCTTGTCGAAGACGAGCACCCGAAGACCGCTTTCGGCCGCCTTCCACGCCAGGGTCAGGCCCGCAGGCCCGGCGCCGGCCACAACGAGATCGTATGACTTCACGGTGCCTCCGTACTCCGGAGCAAGGACGGCGCGTCGGACGAACGAACCGGCTGTGAAGTGATATTTTATTATATAGCAATAAATTCTTTGCCATCAAGACTGTTTCCGATCGGCTGAGAGGGCAAGCCTTTGACATGAGGCGTCGGGTGCTCTAGCCTGTCGAGAATCGGGCCGCAAGGCTCTCTTTCTTCGATCGGGATCCTGCCGGCGCCCCCGGAGGGAGTCTATTGCATATTCGTCGGGACGGAACGGAGCCTCGGATCGCGATCATCGGTTCCGGGTTTTCGGGCCTCTGCCTCGGCATCCGGCTCAAGAAGGCCGCGCTCCATTCGTTCCGGATCTACGAGAAGGCCGGCCGACTGGGCGGCACCTGGCGCGACAACACATATCCCGGTGCGGCCTGCGACGTGCCCGCCTTCGCCTACTGTTTCTCCTTCGAGCAGAAGACCGACTGGACGCGCAAGTGGGCCGGGCAGGAGGAGATCCTGGCTTACATGGACCGTTGCGCGGAGAAGTACGGCATCCTGCCGCATCTGTCCTTCCGCACAGAGATCGAGTCGGCCCGCTTCGACGAGGGAGCGGCCCTCTGGCGGCTCCGCACGAGGAAAGGGGAGGAGGTCGAGGCCGAGGTGCTGGCGAGCGCCGTGGGCCAGTTGAGCCTGCCCAAGGTGCCGGACATCCCCGGCCTGGAAGCCTTCCGGGGCGAGTGTTTTCATTCGGCCCGTTGGAATCGCCAGTACGACCTCAGGGGCAGGCGCGTCGCGGTCATCGGCAACGCGGCCAGCGCCATCCAGTTCATCCCGCAGATCGCCCGCGAGGTCGCGCATCTGACCGTGTTTCAGCGCAGCGCCAACTGGATGATCCCGAGGAGGGACCGAGCTTACACCCGCAGGGAGATCGAGCGATTCACACGCCACCCGTGGCTGGCGAAGCTCTACCGCTGGTGGATCTGGGCCTCTTTCGAATTGCGCTACCCTCTGGTCTTCCGCGCGGGTTCCCGCCTGGCCCCGCTCTTCGAGTGGGCCGCCAAGAGGCACATGCGCAGCGTCATCAAGGACCCGAGGCTCCGGGAGGCCCTGGTCCCGGACTACCCGATCGGCGGCCGGCGCATCCTCATCTCCGACGACTACTATCCGGCCTTGAATCGCGGGAACGTGGAGGTCGTGACCGCGGGCATCGACCGCGTCGTCGAGGACGGCATCGTCGACCGCGAGCGACGCCACCACGCCGCCGACGCGATCATCCTGGCCACCGGCTTCCGGACCACCGAGTTCCTGGCGCCGATGGAGATCCGCGGCCTGAAGGGCCGGTCGCTCCACGAGGCGTGGAAGGACGGCGCCGAGGCCTACCTCGGGATCACGGTCGCGGGCTTCCCGAACCTCTTCCTGATGTACGGGCCCAACACGAACCTCGGGCACAACTCGATCCTCTTCATGATCGAGTGCCAGGCCCGCTACATCCTGCAGTGCATCGAGCGGCTCCGGAAGGGGGATCTCGCCTACCTGGATCTCAAGCCCGAGGCGCAGGCCGCCTTCCACCGCAAGATCCAGGGGGAGCTGCGGCGGACGGTCTGGGCGGAGGCCGACCGGAGCTGGTACAAGGACGAGGCCGGCCGCATCACCAACAACTGGGCCGGCACCACGATCGGGTACTGGTGGAAGACACGCCGGCTTGACCTGAGCTGCTACCGGCAGGCGGCCCGGGGCGGCGGCTCGACCACGCCATCGGACCCCTGAAAAGCGAGATTCCCTTCAGCAGGCGGTCGAACGGGCCAGGCGCTCTCGGAGCAGCGTAAAACGTTCCTGCGTCTTGTTGTTCCGGATGGCGATCCCCAGGGCCTTGCGGGTGCCGACGATGACCACGAGCCTCTTGCCCCGGGTCACGGCCGTATAGACCAGGTTGCGCTGCAGAAGCATGTAGTGCTGGGTGAGCAGAGGCAGGACCACCGCCGGGTACTCGTTTCCCTGGGATTTGTGCACGGAGATGGCATAGGCCGGCACCAGTTCGTCCAGTTCGGCGGCCTCGTAGGGGACCCGGTGTTCGTCGAAGAGGACCGCGATCTCGTTCTGTTCCGTGTCCACGGATACGATCCTGCCGATGTCCCCGTTGTAAACGTCCTTGTCGTAGTTGTTCCGCAACTGCATCACCTTGTCGCCGAGCCGGTAGATCCATCCTCCCCTTCGCAGCTCCGGCCCTCGGGGGTTGAGTTCGCTCTGGAGGAGTACGTTCAGATTCTCCGCACCGGCCGCCCCCCGGTGCATCGGGCTGATGACCTGGACCTGGTCGAAGGGATCGAAGCCGAATCGTGACGGGATCCGCTGGGTGCACAGCTCCAGGATCAGGGCCGCCACCCGCTCCGGGTCCTCCTCCTCGATGAAATAGAAGTCCCGGACCTCCTCCTTCGGGTCCTTCGGAATGCTCGGGGACTTGCCCTCCAGGATGCGGTGGGCGTTCGTGATGATCAGGCTCTCCTGGGCTTGGCGGAAGATGTGGGAGAGCCGGACCACGCCGATGCTCGCCGAGCCGATCAAGTCCTCGAGCACCCTTCCGGGCCCCACGGACGGAAGCTGGTTGACGTCGCCGATGAGCACGAAGGCCCCTTCCCGGGGCAGGGCCTTGACCAGGTGGTGGAAGAGGATCGCGTCGATCATCGAGGCCTCGTCCACGATCAGAAGCTTGCCGTCCAGGGGATTCTTCGCGTCCCGCTGGAAGCCGCCCTTCTGGAAGCTGTACTCGAGGAGACGGTGCAGGGTCTTGGCCGGGTGGCCCGTGACCTCCTGAAGCCTCTTGGCCGCCCTGCCCGTAGGCGCGCCGAGGAGGCAGCGCACGCCCATGGCGCGGCACAGGGTGACCAGGGCCTTGACCAGGGTGGTCTTGCCGGTGCCGGGGCCGCCGGTGATAATCAGGCACTTCTCCTTCAGGGCCTGCTCCACGGCCCGGCGCTGTTCCGGCACGAGGGCCATGCCGAGCTCCTGCTCGGCCCTGCCCAGAGCATCTTTCACATCCAGGAGCGGGATGGGGCAGGGAGCCTTCAGGAAGGCGAGCAGGTTCTCGGCGATCCCTCTCTCGGCCTGGTAAAAGGGCGGCAGGTAGACCGCCTTGTTGTTCTGCTCGTAGGCCTCCACATCCTCGTTCAGGTCCTCGAAGAAGATCTCCCTGGCGGTGAACAGATTGGCCACGGCCCGCTGGAGGACCTCCACGTCCTCGATCTCCAGCAGATTCCTGCTCCGTTCCATGAGAACGGGATAGGGCAGAAAGACGTGCCCCTCGGAGGCGGCCTCCTGCAAGGCGAAGAGGAGCCCTGCCTCGGCCCGTCGTGTGGAATCCGGCTGCACGCCCATGGAGCGGGCGATGCGGTCCGCGGTCTTGAAGCCGATGCCGAACACGTCCGAGGCGAGCCGGTACGGGTTCTCCTTGAGCATGGGGATGGCCTGGTTGCCGTAGTGCCTGTAAATCCTGACGGCCAGCCCCTGGCCGATTCCGTATGTCTGAAGGAAGAGCATGATGTGCCGGATCTCGCGCTGGGCGTCCCAGGAGGAGCGGATCTGGCGGATCTTGGCCTCGCCCACGCCCTCGACCTCCCGCAGCCGGTCGGGCTCGTTCTCGATGACCTCCAGGGTCTCCTCCCCGAACCGGTCCGTGAGCCTCTTGGCCAGGACGGGCCCGATCCCCTTGATCAGGCTGCTGGCCAGGTAACGCTGAATCCCTTCGATGGTGGTCGGGGTGACGACGGTGAAGTTCTCGATGCGGAACTGCCTGCCGAACCGCTTGTGGTCGACCCAGTGACCGGTGAGCAGGAGGTTTTCGCCCGGGTTGACGGAAAACAGATTGCCGACGACCGTCGTGAGCTGGGCTTCCCCCTTGCGGCGGATTCGAGCTACCGTGTACCCGTCCTCTTCGTTGGCGTAAACGATGTTGGCCAGTTCGCCCTCGATTTGCACCGGGGCCTGCGCCGCCTTTTCTCTCTCTCCGGCCTTTGTTTCCATCGAAGGGGCGCCCTCGTTGCGGTCAGGTGTCCTCGTTCCCGGGCTGATCCGCGCCCTGTTGGTAGGGGCACCCGCCGGGCGGCGGACCGTGCCCCCAGGGCGGCGAAGGACGGGGCACGAAGTTCACGTTGCCCATCTGTTTGAGGTCGTTCAGGGTCTCGGTCCGGCTTCTTCGAACGGTCGAGGAGAAGGAAGACAGGACCTTCTGCGTCCTGCGGCGGCCGCACTGCTTGCACTTGCGCGGAAACAGGTGCCACTCGCCCTGCTTTTCCAGGTACTCGCTCACGGCGCCGCATTTCCGGCACTTGTACTCGTAGACGGGCACGGCGTTCTCCGACCCGGGGGAGGGGAGACGGTTCAGGGATCATGGTAGGTCGGCGGGCCTCCTTCGTCAATGCGGGCGCGGCGGATCGTCTGTTGCGGGTCGGGCGGCTCCCCGGGCGGCCGCCGCGATGGAGACCGGAAGAAAAGCCGCACCCCAGGATTTCGTTGACAGGGCATTTCTATTTCTTATAATAAAACGAAGGTAGATCTAAACTTCGGATCGACGGCCGCAGGTTCCCGCCCGGCCTTTCGACAGGAGGGAAGACCCATGACGAGCCGAGCCGCGGTATTTGGCGCGATTCTTTCGTTTTGGTTAGGCGTGGTCTGGATTTGCGCCCCCGCTGCGCAGGCGGATCCGCTTTTCAACCCGCAGGTGCCGCATCCGGTGGGAGACGGGCCCGGTTCGGTGGCTTTGGGGGACCTGGACGGAAACGGGATGCTCGACATGGCGGTGGCCAACGAGATCTCGGACAATGTGACGGTCCTGCTGGGGGTGGGGGAAGGCGGATTCCTCGCGTCCGGGACATACGCGGCCGGAGACAAGCCGACCTCGGTGATGATCGGTCTGCTGAACGCTGACGCCTATCCGGACCTGGCCGTGGCCAACCGGGATTCCGACAATGTGTCGGTTTTTCTCGGCCTGGGGGACGGCGCGCTCGGGGCGGCGACAGCCTTCGCTGTCGGCGACGAGCCGACCTCGGTGGCGTTGGGCGATCTCGACGAGGACGGTGATCTCGACGTCGCTGCGTGCAATGCGGGCCATGACAATGTGTCCATCCTGCTCGGGAACGGGAACGGCACCTTCCAGGCGGCGGTGAATTACGCGGCGGGGGACGGCCCATCGGAGGTGGCGGTGGGGGTTCTCAACGCGGACGCGCACCTCGACTTGGCCGTGGCGAACCGGCTCTCGTCCAATGTCTCCGTCCTGCTCGGGAACGGGAACGGCACCTTTGGGGCGGCCGTTCCCTACGGCGTGGGCGCGTACCAGTTTCCCTCCGCCCTGGCGATCGGGTATCTGAATGCGGACAACCATGCGGACCTGGCGGTGGCCCGGGAGGGCGGCAGGGATGTGGGGGTGATGCTGGGCAACGGGGACGGTACCTTTCAGGCGCCGGTGCCTTACGCTGCAGGCACCTTACCCTACTCGGTTGCGATCGGAGACCTGGACATGGACGGCAGGCAGGACCTTGCCGTGGCCGATTTCGCGACCGCGGGCCTTGTCTGGGTTTTCCTGGGGGCGGGCGACGGGACCTTCCCGCCCGCAACGTCCTACGCCGCCCAGTCGAAGGCCTCCTCGGTCGCGATCGGAGACCTGGATCAGGCAGGCACACCGGACCTTGCCGTGACCAATTTCGGGAGCGACACGGTTTCCGTGTTCCTGAACACGAAGCCGGCCTGCCAAGACGCCGATAATGACGGCTACGGATCCCCCGAGCATCCGAGCTGTTCCTATCTGGGAACGGACTGCAACGACAACAACCGCTACATCAACCCGGGTGCGGCGGAGATTTGCAACGGCGTCGATGACGACTGCGATGCGGCGACGGCCGACGGCGTGGACGAGCCGTGGATGGGAACGCCCTGCGACGGTCCGGATTCGGATTTCTGCCTGGAAGGCGCGAACTTCTGCCAGGGAGGGCTGCAGGCCTGCTCGGATCAGACGGGCAACGACGTGGAGGTTTGCGACGGACTGGACAACGATTGCGACGGCACGGTTCCCGGCCGGGAGATCGACAACGACGGGGATCATTACGTGGAGTGCTTTCCGTGGGTCGGGGACGACCCGGAGATCGATGGCGGCCGGGACTGCAACGACCAGGATCCGGAACGGAGCCCCGGCATCGAAGAGAGCCATGCGGCCGGCAACTGCGAGGACGGGAAGGACAATGACTGCGACGGGCTGGCCGATGCGGATGACGAGGAAGGCTGCCCGCCCCTGGGCGGGTGCGCGGCCCGGCCCCCTGCATAACCGCACGTTTTCAGCGGGCCTTGAGACCGCACGCAGGGGTGTTCGTCCTTACTTGCAGAACTTCTGAAACCCTCCCAGGGAAAAGTAGTTCTCGTCCATCCGGGCGAAGAAGGCCCAGATGTTCCGCGGGCTGCAATCTTCGATCACGCTTGAGCGGTCGGCCCGGTCGTCGATGATCTGCTGAGAGGACAGGGAGATGAACCGCATGGTCTTGTCGTCGTTCTGGCAGGCGGCCGAGGAGAGGAACAGGGTCTTCCAGTATTTTCGGCTCTTGTCGTAAATCACCTTGTAGGCGCAGCCGTACAGCTCTTCGTCGACCCAAAGATCTTGTGGGCCGTAATTGTAATAGGGATCCTTGGGCGTCATCTCCAGGACATAGACCGGCCGCTTCACCCAGCAGAGATTCGTCGGCGCCCACGCGGCGCCCTTCCAGCCCTCTTTCTGGTAGCCGTAAATCACCGGCTTGATGCCGCTCGTCGTCTCCCATTCTCCGTTCTCGTTCTTCACGAGTCGCACCGGATTCACGTCGAGGACGGGCAGGAGGGCCTCCTGCCTGCGGAGGACCTTCCAGGCAAAGGCCGTGACCTTTCCGTCGTAGCCGTTGGCATCGTCGATGGCGAAATCCGATCCGAGAAGCGCATCCGACCGGTTGGCCGCGCTCATTCGGCGGACGCGGCGGATGGCCGGCGCATAGCCGAAGCTGTTGTCCTGCTTCTCGGGGTCGCGATAGCGCCAGAGCATCACCGCCGTGCCGGCGAGATCATAGGGCGTCTTGACGACCATGATCGCGTACTTCTCGATTCCCCGCGGATTCGGAACCTCCAGGGCTCCCGGATAGCCGTCCATGGCCATCTGCAGCCACAGGGAGCCTGATTCCCGCTCGAACCCGGACCGCGTCAGGTAGAGGCCCTCGAAGGGGAACCGGAGGTTGCCCGGAAGGTACTGCATGTAATGATTGTTTTGCATCAGCTTCTCGGGGAGCCTGGGGTCCTCCGCTGCGACCTTCGGGAAGGGCAGCCCCACGATCCGTTCCGGAAGCTTTCCTGTGCTGACCTCGATGATCCCCCCGGCAGCGTCCAACTCGTACCTTCCCAGATGGGTCTTGAAGGCCTCAAGCTGGAAGGGGGGGAAGAACTCCAGGGGCCGGAAGTTGAGGGAGCCGACCTCCAGGATGAAATCGCCCTTCTTCACCCATTCGAGGATCGGCTCGGGCAGGAGCCCCTCGGCTCTCTGCCAGTTCGCGGCGTCGAGCACGTCCCCGGGAGAGACCTCGGCCCTGGCCGCGGAAGCCGATGGAAGCCAACCGCAAAGCATCACGAGACACAATCGGGTAAGGAGCACTCGTCGCATTCCCGCTCCCTCCTATCTACACATTCCGGGTTTCGGAACAGATTCTCTCCGGTCGGGATAATGCGGCTGCAGAGAGGCTTACGACACTGATACTCGAAGAGCGAATGCGAGGTCAATGAAAAAAAGAGCAAGTTTCCCGTCGCGGCGGCGGCTTGACAGCCCACGGGACAGGGGGGGATGATTGGGCTCGGCTCCGCAACCGGACATCAGGCGACAAGGATGGGCACGACATGAACGAGCGATCGGAAGTCAAGAACGTGCCCCTGGACGAGATCTTCCGCCCGCGGGGGATTGCCGTCGTGGGGGTCTCCGCATCCAAGCTGGCCTTCGCGGAGCTGGTTGTCCACGCCCTGAAAGGGGCCGGGTATCCGGCCATCTATCCGGTCAATCCGAAATACACGGAAGTTCTCGGCCTCGCTTGCTATCCGAGCGTCAAGGCCATTCCGGGGGCGGTGGATCATGTGGTGGTCAACATCCCCGCAGAGTCGGTCCTGAGGCTTCTGGACGAATGCGCCGAGAAGGGGGTGAAGTCGGTTCACTTCTTTACCGCAGGCTTCGGGGAAAGCGGCTATCAGGATCGGGCGGAACTGGAAACGGAGATGCTCGCCAGGGCAAGGGCCGGCGGCTTTCGCATCATCGGCCCGAACTGCGTGGGCCTTTACGTGCCCCGGAGCCGGGTGGTGAACCATTTCGACGACCCCCTGGAGCCCGGACCGATCGCCTTCCTGTCGCAGAGCGGCGGACATGCGCAGAACATCCCTTACCACAGCCGTGCGCGGGGCCTCCGATTCAGCAAGGTCGTCAGTTACGGCAATGCCCTGGACGTGAACGAAAGCGAGCTTCTGCACTACTTCGCCGAGGACCCGGAGACGGGCCTGATCGGCGCCTACATCGAGGGGGTGAAGGACGGCGCTCGTTTCCGGCGGGCATTGGGGCATGCGGCCTCTCGGAAGCCGGTCGTTGTATACAAGGGCGGCAGGACCGAGGCGGGCCGTCGGGCCGCCCATGGGCACACGGCCAGCATGACCAGTTCCGTAGCCGTCTTTGACGCCCTGTGCCGTCAGGCGAACGCCATCGCAGTGGAGGACCTGGACGAGATGATCGATGTGCTCGCGGCCCTGCGTTTCATGAAGCCGCTGCCCGCAGGGCGCGGGGTCGCCCTGATCGGCGCGGGAGGCGGCCCGAGCGTCCTTGCGGGCGACCGGATGGAGCGGGAGGGCCTGAGGCTGCCCGGTTTCTCGGCCGAGACACAGGAGGCTCTGAGGAAGAGGCTGCCCATGGCGGGCAGCATCTTCTCCAATCCTCTCGACACCCCGAACCTGGCGACCGCGGAGGCCGTCTCCGTGGCCGTGGAGATCCTCGGCCGGGCCCCGGAGGTCGACCTGCTCGTCTATCATCTGGGGTTCCACCCGATCAGCCGCTGGGGGATGGGGCGGATCTCGGCCGAGGAGTTCCTGAAGCCAACGATCGAAGCGATGAAGGAGACGGTGCGGGTCAACGCGAGGCCTGTTCTCCTCGCCCTGCGACCGGCGCAGGACCTGAACGGGATGAAGGAGTTTCTGAGCGTTCAGGAGGCATTCGTCCAGGCCGGGCTTCCGGTGTTTCACTCGATGCGCAGGCTGGCCCGTTCCGTGGCCCGCGTGCTTGCATGGCACCGGCGCACCCGAAGCGGTGGGTGATGACGGCATTCCTCAAGCGGCACTACGTCCTCCTGTGCACCGTGCTGTTCGATCTCTTCCTGCTCTGGACGGTGGTCCGCTTCGTCTTCGGCGGCTGGGAGAGGACCGTCCGTGTCTATTCGAACGGACCGGCCGTGTGGGGCGCGATCCTCCTGGTCCTTGCGGCGCTCGTCCTCGTGAAGAGCGATTTCCGGACGGACATTCCGATGTACGTCTCCGCCTTCGGCCTGGCCTACTGGCTCGAGTGGTGGGGCACCACGAGGGGCGTCTGGACCTACTCGGGCAACCGCACGCCGCCCATCAATGAAATCTTCCTCTGGGGGATCTGTCTCCTGAGCGTCTATCATGCAAGCCTTCTTTTCCAGGGAAGGGGAGAGAGAAGCCCGGGGAAAACCACGGCACGGCTGATGATCGGCGTCCTGGTCGTGCTCCCCCTTATCGGCCTCGTCCTTACCTGGAAGTTCATCGTCAGCGTGAACTGGCTGCATTACTTCGACCTGCATTCCGTGGCGGCCGTCGTTTTCGCCTCCGTTCTCCTGCTCAAGGATTTTCGTCTGAAAGAGGCCTTCCCGGTCTTCGTGGGCGGTACCCTCCTTGGCGTTCTGCTGGAAACTCTGGGTACGGCCTCCGGACGCTATGCCTATCTGTCGGGTCAGGGCGCGCCCCTGCTGGTGGGGCCCATATGGGGGGTGACCTGCGTGGTAATGGTCAAGTTCGGCTACCGGCTCCGAAGCGCGGCGCAGAAGGCGGTTTCGTCCCTGGCCTCCCGGGTCACCTCTTGAGCCCCTGCCGGTTCTTCTCCAGCCTGCGGACGGCCTCGGCGGCGCCGCCCGGCGGCACGTCGAGGTGGGTGACCAGCCGGATCATCGTGTCGGACAGGGGGAGGGCCCAGATCCCGAGGCGGTACCAGTTCGTGAGGGTCTCCTGGGTGACGGCCTGCGATTCGGTGTGCACCATCAGGATGTTGGTCTCCGGTTCCTGGACCCGGTGGCGTTCGTCGAGAACGCGGCGCAGGCCCTGGGCCAGTTCGGCGGCCTGCGCATGGTCCTCCCGGAGCCGCGGTAGGTTGTGCTCGATCGCATAGAGACCGCAGGCAGCCAAAATGCCTGCCTGCCGCATGCCGCCGCCGAGCATCTTCCGGTACCAGCGCGCCCGATCGATGTCGGCGGCATCCCCGATCACCATCGAACCCACGGGGCAGCCCATGCCCTTGGAGAGGCAGCAGGAAAGCGTGTCCACCGATTGCCCGTATTCAGCCAGCGGTGTCCCGCCGGCCACGGAGGCGTTCCAGATGCGGGCGCCGTCCATGTGAAGCCGCATGTTCCTTTCGCGCGTGAGCTGCCGGAATGCCCTCACCCTCTCGAGGGGGACAACCCTGCCGCCGGCCAGATTGATGGTGTTCTCCAGGACGACGAGCTTGCTGACCGGTTCGTGAACATCCCTGTGGCGGATGACGCCCCGCACCTGCTCCGGTGTGAGGATCCCGTCAGGGCTGTCCAGCACATGGAACAGGGCCCCGAGCAGGGCCGCACCGCCGCCCACCTCGTGGACGAACGAGTGGGTGCGCCGCTCCAGGATGACCTCGTCCCCACGCTGGCAGTGGAGGGCGATGCCGATCAGGTTGGCCATCGTCCCGGAGGGCACGAGCAAGGAGGCCTCCCGGCCGAATAGCCCGGCAATACGTTCCTCCAGTTCCCGGACGGTGGGATCCTCGCGGAAGACGTCGTCTCCCACTTCGGCCTCGGCCATGGCCTTTCGCATGCCGGCGGAAGGCTTGGTGAAGGTGTCGGAGCGAAAATCGAGCACGGCGTTGTCGAGCGACGGCATCGTGTTCCCTTTCAGCGGATCGGCACAGCCTGCGATTACAGGAAGGGTTACTCCGTCACGGTGACCCAGATGGGAGAGGTCACGGCGATCTGCTCCGGATCCGGACCGTCTTCCTCCCAGTCGTTGACGCTCGTTACCTGCAGATAATAGTACGCGTCGCCGAAAACCTCCACCGTGGGGTGCCAGGAAACAATCCGGGTCTCTTCAGCGAAGGCCTTGCTGTTCAGGACGGCGCCCCCGCTCGTGATCAGTTCCAGGTAGGCGATCGGCTCGTCGTCCTCCACGATGGCCGTAAACTCGACGGTTCTCTCCCTCGTTTCCACCTCAGAGCCCATCCAGTTCTCCCCGAGCTTGAATACCACCCTCGTGTCGGGGTCATCGCTCGAGTAAAGGCGGCGAGAGTGCATGGCCTCCAGCAGGGCTTCCCGGGTCAGGCTCTCCCCGATGCAGACCGTCCGGTGCGAGTTCGTCTGCAGGCTGTGGTTGTCCTGGTTGCTGGTGGGCGCCACCTTCCAGCCCTGATCCAGAAACCGGGGGTAGTAGGGGAGATAGCTGGAACCGTAGTTTCCGTCCCCTTTGTTGCCCGTTTCCACGGCAAAGAAGTTGTCGGCTACGCGCTCTTCGAACTCCATGTTCCGGAAGAGGTTCTTCTCCCTGCCCGGGTGGTTGAACTGGGCGAGAGCGCCGTTTTGGTCGACCCACTCATAGAAACTCCCCAAGAGGAAGTCGAAGATTGCGTTCGTAAAGTCTTCCGAGCCGTAGACGTTCACGTGCCCGAAGATCGGGTGGCTCCACTCGAAGCCGCGCAATGCGACAAAGGCACCTTCCTCGTTGAAGGCGTCGGCCTGTTCCGCTATGTCCAGCCATTCCGCGGCCGAGAGGAACTCCGCGTGATCCGTGACTACGTAAAAGTCGAAGGAGGCACCGTACCGGGCCCAACTGAAGGCCTCCTCAGCGGTGCCTTCACCGTCTGAGTAGCTTGTATGGCTGTGCAGATTCCCGAAGAAGAAATCCAGGCCGTCCAGAGCCGTCTCGAGCTCGGTCCGGATATCCTGTTCGCCGTTCGACCGGGAATCGGACTCGACTCCGCTCTCGTCGGAACAGCCCAGCCCGAGTTGAGCCACGAGCCAAAGACACGGCAGCAGACCGTGACGCGCCTTCCTTTTGCAGGGACGTTGTACCTGTTTCATGCCTGTGAGGTCCGGACGGCATCGTAGCCGTTTTCAAAGGCCCGCTGGTTGATCCGGAGCGCAGCGCCTCGGAACTGCTCCTGGATGGCCTCTAGATAGCGCTCTTTCTTCATCGGAAGGCGCCCTGAGGCTGCCAGGGCGCCGACCATGACCAGGTTCATGGAGCGGATCTCTCCCGCCTCCTTCGCGATGTCCGTTGCCGGAAGGGTCTTGAGGACGGCCACGTGGCGCTGCAGAATGTCGAGAATTCTTTCGAGAGGCGGATAGGCGAGGTCCCCGGAAAGCACGGCGATCGGATAGACCGGCCTCGGGTTGAGGATTACGTGGATCCGCGGATTTCCGAAATCCATGGTCACCTGGAGAGTCTCGATGGGCTCGAATCCTACGAGCAGGTCGCCCTCCCCTTGAGGGATCAACGGCCCCACGGGGGTTCCGGCCGTCAGGCGGATGTGACTCATGACCGACCCGCCGCGTTGAGAGACCCCGTAGGTCTCCCCGATGGTCGCATGGAGTCCTTCCGCGAGCGCCGCCTGTGCCACGATCTGGGAAACAAGGATGTTTCCCTGCCCGCCTACGCCTGCGATGATCAGGTTGAAAGGGTCTTTGAGCAGTTCCGTCATGGCCGGGGTTCCTCTTCCAGGATCCGGATGGCGCCGCCGGGACAGAGTTCGGCACACAGGCCGCACCGTGAACAGATGACTTCGTCAATGGCGGCGCATTCCTTTTCTTCGTCCCAGATCAAGGCGGGGCAGCCGAAAGCAGCCGAACAGAAACGGTTGCACCCGCACTGCTCTCCCAGGCATTTCTCCGCGTCCACCCAGACCCTGCGCGAGGGCAGTCCCTCCTGTCGGCCCTGAAGGACGGCGCACTTGTGGCGCATGACCACCACCCGCAGTTCTTCCTTCTGCAGGGCCCGGTAGAGGACACGTGTGGCGGCCTGTACGTCAAAGGGGTCGATGATTTGAACCGGAATGTCCATGCCGGCACAGAGCGATTCGACGGAGAGCCTGGGCGCCTCCTCGCCGAGAGCGGTCTTCCCGGTTCCCGGGTGGGGCTGAAAGCCGGTCATGGCGGTGGCACTGTTGTCCAAGACCACGCAGACGAACGAGGATCCGTTGTACCGGGCATTGACAAGTCCGGGCAGGCATGCATGGAAGAACGTGGAGTCCCCGACAACGGCGATCGTGGGCTGGAAGAACCCGAACCTCGCGAGCTTGCCCATGCCCGAGCAGAATCCGATCGCGGAGCCCATGCAGTGCATGGTCCGGGACATGTAATAGCCGGTCCGGCCGAATCCCAGGGTGTAGCAGCCGATGTCGCCGATCAGCAGGCCGTCCCTCCCGTCGAGGCGCAGCACGTTCTTCATGACCCAGTAGGAGGCCCGGTGCGGACAGCCTGGGCAGAAGGCCACCTCCCGCCTGGGAAGCTCGAAATCGATTTCGGCCCGGATCGATTCCCGCAGGGGCTTCGGCAGACAAGGGTCTTTGAGATCGAGGCTGCGCGCAATCGCTTCAGCAACCACGTTCGGGTTCATCTCGCCGACGCCGGGCCCGTGAGGGCCTTTCACCGTTCCGGTCAGCTTGCCGAGGATGCGCTGAGGCGCCGCCGTTCGAAGATCCTCCTTGGATGCCAGCGCCCTCAGGTTGTATTCGAGCACCGGGTCCGACTCCTCGATCACCAGGACCGACGATGCCTTCTCGAGATGCCTCTTCAGAAGCGCTTCCGGCAAAGGCCATGTGGTGCCGATCTTGAGCACGCCCACGCGGTCCGCCACGCCCAGCATCTGAACGGCCTCTGTGCCGTACCACCAGCCCGTCCCACAGGTCACCACAAGGAGTTCGGGTCGCACGGGCCCGGCATACGTGTTGAAAGGGGAGGTCTCGAAGACTTCCCGTGCTTTTTCAAGCTTGGCCTTGACCTTCTCATGTTCGGGGCAGGGAGGGAGGGAACCGTAGCGCTGCTCCGGGGTCATCGCCGGGGTTCTCTTGAGCCTTTGGATCTCGCCCAGCTCCACGACGCCCCTAGCGTGAGAGATGCGCGTTACGGACCGGACCATGCAGATCAGTTGCAGCTCTTCGGAGAGGGAGAAGGCCCAGCGGACCATGTCCTTGGCCTCCTGGAAGGTGGCAGGCTCGAGGAGAGGGACGTCGGCGATCCGGGCATAGCTTCGCGTGTCCACCTCGTTGGTGCTCGAGATGCCGCCCGGGTCGTCGCACACGACCAGGACCAGCCCGCCGGGACTGCCGGCCAGCGACATGGCGGTCAGGATGTCGGCCGCCACGTTCACGCCGTTCTGTTTCATGCTCGCCATGGCGCGCAGGCCCGTATAGGCAGCGCCGCAGGCACCTTCGAGCGCGACCTTTTCATTCACGGACCATTCCGCGTAATGGCCGAAGTGAGGAGCCACCCGGGCGAGGGCGGTCAGGATTTCCGAGGAGGGTGAGCCCGGGTAGGCAGCGCAGTACCATACGCCCGCCTCGATCGCACCCCGGGCGATCGCCTCGTTTCCCAGGAGGAGCACCTTGCGGCCCGGCTCGTCGATCAGCAAAGGGTCCATGCCTCACTCCTCGATCGCCGGACCACGAGAGTGGAGGAAGAATCGCTTCTCCTCCTCTGAAATCCGCAGGTAGGTTGCGGTGCCCGAATTGCGGGCCTCCTGTTCGAGTTGCCGGAGGACCCTCTGCTTCTTGTTGAAAGAGGCTTCCTTGAGAAGCTGCAGCCGCTCCTCCGGGAAGGGCTCGAGTTCGATCCGTCCCTGCTCGACAGCGGCCTCCAGAAAGGCGCGGCCCGCCTCGGTTCGAACGATCAACGTGTTCCAGTCCTCCTTCCACTCGGTGGAGCCGACCGAAAGATCGGCCAGCTCGGATGTGAAGTCGTAGCAGCTCTGGCAGGCTGCTCGAGAATGAGACCGAACCGAATCGTGGTCCAGTTCGAAGGACCCCCGTTCGGTTTCGACGACAAACCGACCCTTTGGAACGTCGATGCGCTTGACCTTGTCGCTTCCGGTCAGGGGTTCGAGCATCTTCTGGAAATCGCGGTAGGCAAGGGACCACATGCAGAAGAGGCCGAGCACAAGGGCGATCCGGTCCCCCGGGAAGGCGGGGTCCTCGATCATCATGCGCTTTCGCAGGGCCAGAACCTGGCAGGGTCTGCCGACGACGAATACCTTTCCACCCGCCCCCTGGAGAGTGCGGTCGAGCACCTTGAGCGTCGGACTCGCCGTGTACTTCGATCCGGCCGCCGAGAGCACCTCGTCCCGGGTCCTTGCCACGAGAGGCGCTGACAGATGCAGCTCAGCCGGATCCTGGGACCAGGCCGTGAGCAGCGCCGCCTCGGCGCGGCCCGACTCGATTGCGAACAGGGCGAGGGCCGTCACCGTTCCGCCGTACTGGGCCCTGGAGCGGATCTTCTCTTCGCGGGCCCGGGCCATCCAAACGGACCGGTACGACCCCAGGACGTAGTCGGTCCGCCGGTCCGGGACGTAGCGCCTTCGCAGGGCGTCCAGATCCGTTGCGGTCCTCGGGCAGACCGCATAGCAGCGCCCCTGATCCCCTCGGCAGTCGGAGACGAACGCTACGTTCTCTCCCATTTCCTCCAGGTAGGGACAGAGGCCGAGGCACATGCCGCACACCGTGCAGAGGCCTGCGTCCAGAACCTCCTGGCGCAGCTCCTTGGGGCCGTTCCCGGACCCCCGGTCGAGTTTTGCTGCGGAGGGCTTCTCGGCCATCAAATTCTCTCTGTGATGCAAGCGCAGGGGCGACGTGACAACGATCCCCGTTCGTGGAACAAACAGCCAAGAATGATAGCCGTCGCAAACGATGGTTGTCAAAAGAGGGGCTGGAGATCCAATCAGGCCCCTTTGACTTCTTCGCCGGTCCGTGTCAATTATGAAAAACCTTGTGACCGGCTGATCAAGGCCGCGTGATTCAGGCGTGTTCAGGTATACGGGGCCCCTTTTTTGTGAACCGGAAACCCGGACGTTACCTCTTCTGCGCTTCCAACACGCGGAGTGCGGGGCGATGCGTCATCGCTCGCACCCCAGGCACCCCCCCTGTCCGCGGCTGCCGCCGGCCCGGGCCCATCCTGCTGTTTCTCGGGCTGCTCGCGGCCGCAGGCGCACCCGCCCTGTCGGCCCAGGAGTCGCCCGGGTCTTCCGGCCCCCAATGCAACTATGAAGGGTCTCCTGTACAGCCTTTCATCGGGGGTATCTCCTTCTACCTCGACAATGATTTTATAAGCGGCAACGACAACCGATACACGGGAGGTCTCGGTTTTGTCTGGACCTCCGCGGCCACGGAAACGTACGGGGAGAAGAACCTGCACCGCAGAATCGCCAAGGCCTTCTCCTTCCTGCCCACCGTGGAATCCGAGGGCTACCGCGCCTATGTACAGTTCCGGCTGGGCACGGAGATGTACACGCCCACGGACATCACCTCCCTCGAACCCCCTCCCGGGGATCACCCGTACGCAGGCGTCATCTACGTGGACAGTTCTCTCTTCAGCATGAGCCGGGTCGCCAGCCATCAGTTCACCCTTCGGCTCGGGCTCGTGGGCCCTGCAACGGGGGCGGAGCAGGTCCAGACATGGATCCACGAGATCATCGACTCGCCGATCCCGCAGGGCTGGGACGAACAGTTGGGAAACGAGCCCATCGTGAACCTCTACTACCATTACAACCGCAGGCTCCTGAGGCGGTGCCCGCCTGATCGGTTCGGGCTCGATTTCTCATGGAAGGGGGGTGCCGGGCTGGGTAACTATTACATCGGCGCCAACCTGGGCCTCACGGGGAGGATCGGCTACAGTCTTCCTGACAACTACGGGGTGACGCCTCTGCTCGGCGGGGCCGAATCCCTGGTGGGCATCGAGCCCCCGCGCAAGAGATTCCAGGTCTATGCATTCCTCTCGGCGGACAGCTTTGGAGTGCTTCGATGGCTGCCCACGGACGGCAATACCTTCAAAGACAGCCGGGAGGGAAACCGGGATGACTGGTTCCTGAGCCTGTCCGGGGGCATTGTTGTCGGATACAGCCGGGTGCTTCTGTCCTACAGGTACCATGGCATCGCAGGCCTGCAGGACCCCGAGAACTTCAAGACGGAGAACCGGAACGATTTCGGGACATTCCTCCTGACGGTCTTTCTCGGGTGAGAAGAGACGGCGGGACCGGCCTGACCCTTCGATTTCTGTCGAGACAGACCATCTCGATCACGGCCCTCACTGCCGGCTTCTTTCCTTCGGGCCGCCACGCTTCCTGGTGAAAAACGACCTTGTACTTTCCTTCCGGTTCGCAGGATGTCCGTATGTCCAACCGGTCTCCGAAGCACGCTCCGTCAAAAAAGCCCATTTCGACACGGTACACGGAAAACCCGATCCCTTCTTCCTCCCAGAGCCTGACGAGTTCTTCCGTTCCGATGAGGTTCTCCCGCGCCCTTTCGAAGTACTTCAAGTAGTTGGCGTGGTATACGACGCCCGAGTGATCCGTGTCTTCGTAATAGATCTGCACGGCGTAATGGGCGGCTTTGGCCTTCATCGCCGAAGATACCCTCCCTCGGTTTTCAGCCGTCCCTGCCTGCCACCCGGTCCCAGGCGATCATGGCCGCCCCGAGGGCCCCGGTCAGTTGCGGATCCCGCGGAACGGAGAGGCGGCACCCCAACCTCTCTTCCAGGGCGCGCACGACGCCGCCGTTCATGGCGACACCCCCGGTAACGGCCGCGGGCGCCTCGAACCCGACCCGGAGCGCAAGGCTTGCGACCCGGTCCGCGACGGCCTGGTGGATGCCGTTCAGAATATCCTCCACCTTTTCGCCCTTCGCAACCAGAGAGACGACCTCGGACTCGGCGAAGACGGTGCACATGCTGCTCACGCGGACGTTCTTCGCGGCCTCCCTTGCCCTCTCCCCCATGGCCTGCAGAGGAACGCCCAGACTGCGGCTCATCACCTCCAGGAAACGGCCCGTTCCGGCGGCGCACTTGTCGTTCATCGCAAAGTCCTGAACGCGGCCTTCTCCGTTGATCCGTATTGCCTTGCTGTCCTGTCCTCCGATATCGATGATGGTCCGCACCGAGCTTATCAGGGTGTGAACCCCGCGGGCGTGGCAGGTGATCTCGGTGACCGTCGCCCCGGCCTGGTCGGTGATTTCCCTTCCGTACCCGGTGGCCACGACGAAGGCGAGGTTCGGCGGCCCGGCGCCGATCTTCTCCAGAGCCCCGGACAAGGCCAGCCGGGAGGCATCCCTGCTGTTCGCTCCGGTAGGCAGGATCGCGCATGACACGATTCTACGGTTCCGGTCGAGGAGGACGGCCTTGGTCGTCGTGCTGCCCGCATCGACGCCGGCCGCGAGATCTTCCCGGGAGGGATCTCTTGCGCTCATGGCCCGCCTTGGGACTCTCCATTTACGACATTGAAATAGAGGTTGAAAACACGATTCACCCTACCATGGGGGGTCCCTCGGGTCAAAGCTGTGCCGCATGGGAGGCAAGGGATCACCGATCCTTGTCCTTCCTTGACGCAGGGCGGAAGGGGATGGTACCATTACCCCGGTCGATCGGGATTCCAGCCATACGGGCAATGTAAATGCACAAACGGACCGCACGGCAAGGTTTCGTGACGAGGGGGTGATACGGTAGATCAGGATCATGGTCCAACGGAGGGTGAAACAGGGGATCTCGAAGGTGTACCTTTTCGGGGGGGGACATGAATCCACCTACTTGCGATCTGCATGCGGATTTTCGCGTCGGCGACAAGGCGGTCTATCCCGGACACGGCGTCGGGGTGATCGAGGCCATAGAGAAGAAGGTGATTTCCGGGAATGAACAGCTTTTCTACGTCATGCGCATTCTCAACAACGGCATGACGATCATGATCCCCAAGAGCAACGTCAACTCCGTCGGCCTACGGCAGGTGATCAGCGAGAAAGAGGTGAGCAAGGTCTATACGATCTTGAAACAAAAGGACCCGCCGCGGGAGAACCACCAGACCTGGAATCGAAGGTATCGGCAATACACCGAGAAGATCAAGACCGGGTCCGTATTCGAGATCGCCGAGGTGCTTCGGATCCTCTTTCGCCTGAAACGGGTGAAGGAACTTTCGTTCGGAGAGAAGAAGATCCTCGACACGGCGCAGAACCTTCTGATCAAGGAGATCTCTGTGGCCAAGCAACAGAAAGAAGAGATCATCCGCAGGGAGATGCAGAGCCTGCTTACGGGATGAAGTCTCCCTCGGTGCCGCCTTCCGCAGTTTTTGTATCTCCACCGCCCGCCCTTTATTGATTTCCCCCGAAAACGTAAGATCGTAGAGACCGACAGCCCACTCCGGGCGGCCCGGAAAGGGGCCACCGCAACCGTAGGCGCAGCCGCCCGCAGGAAGGAGCGATTTCCATGCAAGGACCGCCGCTGACTTTGTACAACACGCTTACCCGGAAGAAGGAGCCTTTCTCGCCCCTGGTGGAAGGGGAGGTGCGGATGTACGTGTGCGGCCCCACGGTCTATGACCTGAGCCACCTCGGACACGCGCGAAAGGAAGTCGTATTCGATGTCATGGTCCGTTATCTTCGCTTTCTCGGGTTTCGCGTCCATTACATCCGGAACATCACCGACGTGGACGACAAGATCATCACGCGTGCGAAGGAGACGGGCCTGTCCTGGGAGCAGGTGGCCCGCGAATTCGAGACGGCCTTCCACGAGGACATGGACGCGCTGGGAATTCTCAGGCCGGACGGGGAGCCGAGGGCCACGGAACACATCGAGGAGATGCAGCAAATCATCCGAAGCCTCCTGGAGAAGGAGTTCGCTTATGTCTCCGAGACCGGGGTGTACTTCTCGGTGGAGGCCTCGAACCATTACGGGAAGCTCACCCACCGCAAGATCGAGGAGATGATGGCGGGGGCGCGGATCGAGGTGGACGAATCCAAGAAGAATCCCCTGGATTTCGCCTTGTGGAAGGCCTCCAAGCCGGGAGAACCCTCCTGGCCGAGTCCGTGGGGTGCGGGAAGGCCCGGATGGCACATCGAGTGCTCCGCCATGAGTCGCAAGTTTCTCGGGGAGACCCTGGATATCCACGGCGGCGGCGTGGACCTGGTCTTCCCGCACCATGAAAACGAGATCGCCCAGTCCGAGGCCGCGACCGGCAAGCCCTTCGCGCGCTGGTGGGTCCACAACGGATTGCTGACCGTCGAGAAGGAGAAGATGGCCAAGTCCCTCGGCAACTTCATCACCATCCGGGAGGCTCTCCGCGAGACGCATCCGGAGACCCTGAGGATGTTTTTCCTGTCGCACCACTACCGGTCGCCCGTGGACTTCTCGAAGGACGCCGTCGAGAGGACCCGGAAGAATCTCGATTACTTCTACAACACGCTGCTCCGAATCGAGGAGATCTGCGGAAGGCAGGAGACGCCGCCCGGCACGGCGGGTGCGGGCCGGGAAGAAGCCTTGGGGCAGGAAATGGGGCCGGCGGGTTTCGAGTCGATCGGGGGCCTGACCAGCCGTTTCCATGCCGAGATGCAAGACGATTTCAACACCGCCGGGGCCCTTGGAGAGCTTTTCCGAGCCGCCTCGGCCCTCAACCGGTGGATGGATGAAGGAAATCCGGGTCGGTCGCAGCGGGGCAGGGAGGTGCTGGAGACCTTCCGGCGGGAGTTGCTGGGCATCGGCGGCGTCCTCGGGCTCTTTCGGGAGGGTCCCCTGCCTTGGTTCCAGGGGGTCGGCAAACCGGAACAGGCCGGCGGTGTGGGCCTCGCGGAGGAGGAAATCGAAGAGCGAGTCCGGATGAGGGAGACGGCCCGGCGGAACCGAGACTGGACCTCGGCCGACCGGATCCGTGACGAACTGGCAAAGCGGGGAATCGTGCTCGAGGACACGCGACAGGGCACGATCTGGAAGCGCAACCCCTAGAGGCGGGATCGCGGGCAGCAGGCGGGTGGATCGATTCGAGCTCGTTTCTGAATTCGAGCCAAAGGGGGATCAGCCGAAAGCGATCGCTGATCTGGTGGAGGAATTCCTCGGGGGCGCGAAGCATCAGGTCCTCCTGGGCGTCACCGGCTCCGGCAAGACCTACACGATGGCCAACGTGGTGGCCAGGGTCAACCGGCCCGCCCTGGTCATCGCTCCGAACAAGACCCTGGCGGGGCAGCTCTATAGCGAATTCAAGGCCCTGTTTCCGAACAACGCGGTCGAGTATTTCGTCAGCTATTACGACTACTACCAGCCCGAAGCCTACCTGCCCTCCACGGACACCTACATTGAGAAGGACGCTTCCATAAACGAAGAGATCGACAGGATGCGCCATTCCGCGACCCGGTCCCTGTTCGAGCGTCGTGACGTGATCATCGTTGCCAGCGTGTCGTGCATTTACGGCATCGGGTCTCCCGAGAACTACCGCCGGATGCTCCTGTTCATCCGGCAGGGAGAGGGCCTCTGCCGGGAGGCCCTCCTGAACCGGCTGATCGAACTCCAGTACCGACGCAGCGATCACGATTTTTCCCGGGGCACCTTCCGTGTCCGGGGCGACGTGGTGGATATCCTGCCCGCTTACGAAGACGAGCGGGCGGTGCGGGTCGAATTCTTCGGGGACAGCGTGGAGGTCCTGAGCGAGATCGACCCGATGCGGGGAAGGGCCGTCAGGCAAATCGAAAAGGTGGCCCTGTTCCCGGCCAGCCACTACGTGACAACCGCCGACCGCCTGGAGCGGGCGCTCGTGGGGATCGAAGAGGAACTGGAGGCGCGTCTGCGGGAACTGAGGGCCGAGGGCAGGCTGCTGGAAATGCAGCGACTGGAGCAGCGCACGCGCTACGATCTCGAGATGCTTCGCGAGATGGGCTACTGCGCGGGAATCGAAAACTACGCAAGGCACCTCGACGGAAGGGCGCCCGGGGAGCCGCCGTACACACTCATCGACTACTTCCCGAAGGACTACCTGCTCTTTCTCGACGAGAGCCACCTGACGGTTCCCCAATTGGTAGGGATGTATCAGGGCGACCAGTCCCGAAAGCGGACCCTGGTCGAGTATGGGTTCCGTCTGCCCTGCGCCCTGGACAACCGCCCGCTGAACTTCGCGGAATTCGAAGAGCGCGTTCACCAGGTCCTGTACGTTTCCGCCACGCCCGGCAGCTACGAGATGGAAAAGAGCGGCGGGGTCTTCGTGGAACAGCTCATCCGGCCGACCGGCCTGGTCGATCCCGAGGTTCTCGTGGAGAAGGCGACCCATCAGGTCGATCATCTCCGAGCGGAGATCCGCAAGACGGTCGAACAGGGGGGACGCGTCCTGGTGACCACGCTGACGAAGCGGATGGCGGAGGACCTGACCGACTACTACCAGGAAACCGGAATCCGGGTCCGTTATCTCCATTCCGACATCAAGACGCTCGAAAGGATGGAGATCCTCCGGGATCTGCGGTTGGGGAAGTTTGATGTCCTGATCGGGATCAATCTCCTCCGGGAGGGGCTGGACCTGCCCGAGGTGGCCTTGGTGGCGATTCTGGACGCGGACAAGGAAGGGTTCCTGCGGTCCGAACGCTCCCTGATCCAGACGTTCGGCCGGACCGCCAGAAACGTCAAGGGCCGGGTCATCCTGTACGCGGATACGGTCACGCCTTCCATGGCCCGGGCCATGGAGGAGACGCAGCGGAGAAGAAAGAAACAGCTCGCCTACAACCGGAAATACGGGATCACACCGGAAAGCATCGTGAAATCGATTCGCGAGATCCGCGGTTCGGTCTACGAGGCGGACTACGCTCCGATCCCGAGCGCAGAGGAGACGGCTCCTGCCTACGGGAGCCTGGAGGATCTCAGGGTGAAGATCCGCGCGCTGACCCGCGAGATGCGGGAGAGGGCGGCCCGACTCGAGTTCGAGAAGGCTGCGGAAATCCGGGACCAGCTCAAGGAGCTTCAAAAGGTGGAACTGGAATTGGGGTGACGAAGCCGTTGGCTATTAGCTCTTGGCTGTTAGCCCCCGCCGCCCCTTCCACAGGGAGGTACACACCCGGGGGGCTTGGTTGGGAGCTAATCGCTAGCAGCTAAAGGCTGCCAGCCAGGCACCAGAGGGCGGCTCTTGCCCCGTGCCTCTCTATGAAGTCGGGCACGGGCATGTGTACGAGCACGGGCGCGGAGGAGGAGCGATCCATGCATCCGATCGAGGAAGCCATCCCTCGCCTGCCCCAACAGCCGGGCGTGTACCTGATGAAAGGGGAAAGTGGAAAGGTCCTCTATGTGGGCAAGGCGAAGAACCTGCGAGCCCGGCTTCGATCCTATGTGGGGGCCGGCGCGGACGCCCAGCCCAAGGTCCGTTTCCTCATGGCGAAGGTCAAGGATCTGGAACACATTGTGACAAAAACGGAAAAGGAGGCATTGCTTCTCGAGAACACCCTGATCAAGCGGTACCGTCCCCGGTACAACGTGAACCTGCGGGACGACAAGACCTATCTTCACATCCTGGTGGACCGAAATCATCCCTTTCCCCGTTTCGTCCCGGTTCGCAGGCCGAAGCCCCATGCCGGGCAGATCCTCTTCGGGCCCTATTCATCGGCCGCTGCGATGCGCGACACCCTGCGGCAGATCCACAAGATGTACCCCCTGCGCACCTGTACCGATCGCGAGTTCCAGACGCGGAAGCGGCCCTGCCTGCAGCACCAGATGGGACGGTGCTCCGGCGCCTGCGTCGGGCGGATCTCGACCGCGAAGTACAAGGAGATGGTCGATCAGGCCATTCTCATCCTCAAGGGAAAACGCGATGAAGTCCTGCGGATCCTCGAAACCGAGATGAAGGAGGCCTCTGAGAACATGCGGTTCGAGGAGGCGGCCGAGATCCGGGACCGCATTCGGGGGATGCGGCTGACCATGGAGCGGCAACGGGTCGTCGGCAGCCGGGGAGAGGACCGGGACCTGATCGGCCTGGTTGAGGAAGGGGGCCGCGTGCAGATCTCCTTGCTGATGATCCGGGAAGGCTGTCTCGTCGAGAGCAGGGGGTTTCCGTTTTCGGAAACGGTGATCCCCGCAGCCGAACTCCTGCGATCCTTCCTGTTGCAGTATTACTCGCAGGCGGGTCGGTCGATTCCCCCGGAGATCCTCCTGCCCCTGGAGTTGGAGGATCGGGAAGCGATCGAGGGGATTCTCTCCGAATTGCGGGAAGGCCCGTGCTCGCTGAAGACGCCGAAGCGTGGAGAGAAGAAGCAGCTCCTTTCCCTGGCGGACCTGAATGCGAGGTCCCTTTACGAGGAACAGGTGCGGGACGACCGACGCAGGCTCGCCGTGCTTCAGGAGGTCCAGAGGAGGCTTGCCATGGAGAAGCCGCCGAACCGGATCGAGTGTTTTGACATTTCCAACCTGCACGGCGAGCTGGCCGTGGGATCCCGGGTGGTTTTCCAGGAAGGGGCTCCTCATCCGGACGGGTACCGACGTTACCGAATCCGCGTTCCCAAGGGCTCGGATGATTACGGCATGATGTACGAGATCCTCCGGCGGCGCTTCGGCAGCGAGGAGGAGCGGCAGACGCTGCCCGATCTCCTTTTGATCGACGGGGGCAGGGGACACCTGGGGGTCGCCCTGAGGACCCTGGAGGAACTCGGCATACGGGGCGTCCGGGCGGCCGCGATCGCCAAGATGCGCAGGCACGGGTCGGAAAAGGGGGAGTCGGCCGGAGGCGGCGAATCGCTCCCGGACCGGGTCTTTCTGCCGGGACGCTCCAACCCGGTCCGGTTTCCGCCTCATTCCAGGGGGCTGCACCTGCTGCAAAGGGTGCGGGACGAGGCGCACCGGTTCGCCGTCACGTACCACCGAAGGCTGCGATCCCGCGAAATGGCGCGGTCCGAACTGGACGGGATTCCGGGGGTCGGGCCGAGGAGGAAAAAGGCCCTCCTGGATGCGATGGGGGACCTGGACAGGATCCGGGAGGCTACAATCCAGGAACTGCGGGCGGTCGCAGGGATGAGCGAGAAGGCCGCGCGCTCGATCCGGAACCGGTTTCGCAAGGGGCAGGAGGCCGAACCCGGCATGGACCTCCCGTCGAGGAGTCTTCCGCCGACCGAGAACAAGGAGCCTTGAAATGTTCGAACTGAATGAAACCCACCGGATGATCCAGGACATGTTCCGCCAGTACATGATGAACGAGATCGAACCGATCATCGACGATATCGAGGAAGGAAAGATTCCTCTGTTCGATCCCCTGCGGAACATGGTCGATACCCTCGGAATCCGAGCCCAGGTGGAAGCCCTGGACCTCGCCAGGCCGCTGCGGGCCGAGTCACGGGAGAGGCGGCGGCCGAACCCGGAGGATCCCATGGAGGGCATGGAGGTGGTCGCCGGGAATCTGCTCATCCTGGAGATGGCGCGTGTGAGTCCGGGTGCGGCCATGTCCTTCGGCGTGAGCACCGGGCTCGCAGGGGGAACCATCCTGGCAAAGGGCACGGTGGAGCAGAAGGAGGCCTTCGGCCGGCCGCTCCTGACCCTCGACAAGATCGGCGCATGGTGCCTGACCGAACCCGGCGCGGGTTCCGATGCGCTGGGAAGCATGCGGACCACCGCGGTCCGGCAGGGGGATCACTATGTGCTCAACGGCTCGAAGACCTTTATCACGAACGGGCCGGTCGCCGACGTCTTTGTCGTCTATGCGAGGCTCGAGCGGGGCGAGGCCGGCAGGGAGATCCGGAACTTCATCGTTCTTCGCGACGATCGAGGGCTTTCAACCGGAACCCCGTTCCAGAAGATGGGAATGAAGGCCTCGCAGACGAGCGAGGTCTTTTTCGACGACTGCCGCATTCCGGAAGACAGGTTGATCGGCGGAGAACAGGCCGCAAGGGATCGGGACCACGTCAAAGAGGGGTTGAGCAGCGAACGGAGCGGAATGCCCGCCATGGCGCTCGGGCTGATCGAGCGGTGCTTCGAGATCTCGGTCCGCTACGCAAGGGAGCGAGTCCAGTTCGGCCGTCCCCTGATCGAATTCCAGTTGATTCAGAACCGCCTCGCCCGCATGTACGTCGCCATGGAGAATGTTCGCAACATCTTCCTCCGAACCCTCGAGCGGGCCGTTTACGGCGGGCAGACGAGGCTCGACGTCTGCATGGGCAAGCTCTACTGTGCCGAAATGGCCACATGGGTGGCCAACGAGGCGATCGCCGTTCTCGGGGGTTACGGATACATGCGGGAGTATGTCGTCGAGCGTCTCGCCCGGGATGCCAAGCTTCTGGAAATCGGGGCCGGAACGGCGGAGATGCAGATTCTCACCATGGGCGAGGAGTTGGCGGCGTCCTGGAAGCCCTGAAGGCGCAGTCTCATAACACCTGAATGGAGTCGCCGAGGCCTTCTCGCGACGCCCTTTCAGGGGCTTTCCCCGCCGGGTTCCGGACCTTTTTCCGGGAAATTCTGAAACAATTTTAAAAATTGTATTGCATTATTTTTTTTTCGTGGTAAAGATGCTTGCAGCAATCCAAGCATCCACCAACGGAAAGGGAGGAAAAGGGAACATGGCAACAGGCAAGCAACTGATGACCAAGTCGCAGATCGTGGGCCATTTCGCCGAGAAGTTCGAGCTGACCCGGAAGCAGGCCGCCGACATCGTGAACGAGTTTGCAGAGCTCGCAGTGGCCCAGACGAAGAAGAACGGTGCGTTTGTGCTTCCCGGTCTCGGCAAGCTGACGAAGGTGAAGCGCAAGGCCCGCATGGGGCGCAACCCGGCCACCGGGGAAGCGATCAAGATACCGGCCAAGACCGTCGTGAAGATGCGGCTGGCCAAGGCCTGCTCCGAGGCGGTGCTCGGAAAGAAGTAGGCGTTCCGCGGCGCAGGCGAAGCATGTTTTCCGCCCCCCCCTTGGGCGCCGAGGGATGCAACAGGCATGTGCGGCCTTCCTGTTTCCTGCTGAGGGGGTGCCCGGACGGTCCCCGGAAGCCCCCTCAGCGTGATCTCCACCCAGGAATTCCTTGCCCTCGTGGGATGTGAGCAGACGTCCCGGTGTCTGGTCGATCCGCTTCTCGCTTCCTCTCCCCGTTCCCCCCTGTGAAGTTCCGTGCACAAACCGGCGGTCGAGTCCGTTTCGATTCCCGGCCGGAGGCGCTCGACCGGCCGCGGGACAACCGAAAGGCATCCCTGCAGTTCCTTGCCCCTTGAGGCTTTGAGCAGCGAGGCTGGTCCTCTTCTTGCAATGGGTTTCCAGGAACGACGGGAGGAGTGCCTCTGTGGTTCTACCCGCCGGTCTTCCGTTGCTCGCCTGTGTGGTCGGCCTACTGGCAGGATGGCGCTGGCCGGTGTGTCGGGAACTCTTCCGGCTCGCGCTTCTCCTCGGCCTTCCCCCGGCCGTCGGCCTTTTTGTGGGATGGAGGCGGCCCCTTTGGAGAGGCATCCCCCTGCTGGTGTGCCTGGCCTTGCTCGCCGCCCTGAGAACCAGCCTGCGGTTACGGCCCGAATTCCCGCAGAATCACCTGGTGCATCACGTCTCCGGCCGGCCTCTTCTGCTCGAGGGGGTCCTGGTTCGCCAGCCGGAGGTGCACCCGACGTTCAGCCGGCTGGCCATCGAGGCCCGGACCGTTCGTCGGACGGACGGCTCAAGCGGGACCGAGGGGAGGGTGGACCTGTGGGTGCCGGACAGGGTCCGCGGCTTGCGGCCAGGAGACATTCTCCTTGCCGAGGCGCGAGTGAGCATCCCGAGGGGGTTCGGGAACCCGGGGGAAACCGACCGGAGGGCTCGTTCCTTCCTGCAAGGCGTTTATCTCCGGGGATCGGTTCGTGACCCGCGACACCTGGTCCGGCTGGGCGTTGCCGAAGGCTACCGGTTCGAGCGCCGGGTGGAGGAGGTTCGTTCTCGGGTGGCCGCCTTCTTCGAACGCGAGACGGACCCCGAGGTGAGAGGCCTGCTTCTGGCATGGTTTCTCGGGGATCGATCCTGGTTGAGCGAATCGCTCGCGGAGTCCTTCCGCTCTTCGGGCCTGGCGCACCTTCTGGCGATCTCCGGGCTCCACGTCGGACTGGTCGGGCTGTTCACATACGGAGTCTTCAAGTCCGTACTGAAACGGTCCGTCTGGATCCTGCTCCGGTTCTCGGTGGAGAAGATCGCCCTTCTCGGATGTCTTCCGGTGGTGCTGGGTTACGTCGTACTCGCAGGCAGTCCCATCACCGCGATGCGAGCCGCCGCCATGTTTGTCCTCTTCGTCGGTTCCCTGCTTCTGGATCGGGTCCGCAGCGTGTGGAATTCCCTGGCGGTTGCGGCCCTGCTGATCCTGATCTGGGATCCGGGGGCCCTGTTTTCGGTCTCGTTTCAGCTTTCCTTCGCCGCGGTTGCAGGGCTGCTGGCCGCCGGCGCCCCCCGGAAGCCCCTTCCGCCCGGCGCCTCTTTCAAGGGGCGGGCAGTTGGGGGCCGTCTCTTGAGCCGGCTGTGGGCCGGGGTCTCGAGGCTCTCGACCGCCACGCTTTCCGCCACGCTTTCCGCCACGCTGGCAACAGCCCCTCTGATGGCCTTCGCGTTCAACCGGGTTGCGCCGATGGCCCTGGTCGCCAACCTGGCCGTTGTCCCGCTGGTAGGCTGGCTGGTCATGCCCCTGGGCCTGACAACGGTCGCCGCTGCGCTGGTCTTCCCCCCGGCGGCTGCACTTCTTCTCGATCTGACAGGCGTCGGCACCCGGTGGGTTGCCGCCGCTGCGGAGTTCTTCGGCGGGATCCCGTTCGCAAGCCTCCGGCTGGGGAGGCCCTCGTTGCTCGAAATGACATTCTGCTATGTCGCCCTGTCTTGCTGGTTTGCTCCGACCCGGTCGCCCTGGCGAATGCGGATTCTCTGGGTCTGCGTTGCCCTTCTCGTGCTCTCTGTCGCAGCAAGCGTCGCGCAAAGCCGGCTCGATCCGCACCTTGCGATCACCTTCCTCTCGGTAGGCCAGGGAGACAGTGCCTTGGTCGAGTTTCCCGGGGGAAAGCGAATGATCCTGGACGGCGGGCCGGCGAGAAAGGGCCGCCAGGACGCGGGCAGGACCCTTGTCGCACCCTACCTGGGATTCCGCCGGTTCCGGCACCTCGATTATCTGGTGGCATCCCACGGCCAGGCAGACCACTTCGGGGGGCTCGCGTTCCTTGCGGATGATCTGGAAGCGGACGAACTGTGGATAGGCCCGGAACTCGGCTGCGAAGCGGAAGGATACAGAGAGCTCCTCTCGCTGTGCCGAAGCAGACGGATGAGGATTCGAACGCTTTGCCGGGAGTCGGGTGGGTTTTCCGTCAACGGCGTGCGGGTGGAGGTGTTGAACCCGCCCTGTGTGGAGAACGGGGAGGGCCTCGCCTTCAGGGACTGCGTGAAGCAGCTCAACGATCGCTCCCTCGTGCTGAAACTGAGCCTCGGTGATGTGAGCATGCTGTTTACCGGGGATATCGAACAGGAGGCCGAAGAGGCGCTCCTGAAGGACGCGGCCGGATGCAAGGCGACCCTGCTCAAGGTGCCCCATCACGGCAGTCCGAGTTCGAGCCGGCGGTCGTTTCTCGAAGCGGTCGCACCCGGGGCGGCCGTGGTTTCCGCGGGCTACCGCAACCCGTTCGGTTTTCCGTCCCGATCGGTCGTTCGCCGATACCGTGACATGGGGATTGCGCTTTACCGCACCGACCTGGACGGCGCCGTGCGATGCAGAACGGATGGCCGCAGCCTGTGGGTGGAGACGTTTCGGGACAGGCCGCCGGTCAGTCCAGCAGGCCCTTGCGCGCCAGCGAACGGAGGCCCGCCATGAACAGGACCCCGTCGAAGACGGCAAGCGCGAGAATCATCCAGGGAAGGGTGTGCTTCGAGAAGAGAACGAACCCGCTGGACTGCATGAGCATCAAGGCCAGCACCGGGAAGGCGAGGAGCATGTTCAGGGCGGAGGCTGCCTTCACCGAGGAGGCGCGGGCTGAAATCAAGATCTCAGCCAGAACCGTTCCGAGGAGAAACAGGGGCACCACCAGTGCGATGGAGACGACCCAGATCGCATCCGGGAATACGGGCGACAGGAAATGGGGGTTGATGAGGCTGGAGATCCCCTTGGTCAGGAAAAGGAAAGAGATCCAGGTCACGAGCAGGGCCGGCACGAACGGAGTGAGGATCTTGCCAAGCAGGAGTTCTTGGTAGCGGATCGGCGCCGTGAGCAGGGTCTCGAGGGTGTTTCTTTCCCGCTCGCCCGCGAAGCTGTCCGAGGTGACGATCCCGGACATGAGCAGGGGGATCAGGAGGAAGAAGGGCAGTCCGATGACCTTGATCGGAAGGATCGCCACCTTCTGGATGTCCGAGTAGCCGGACAGGCCTTCGAGATAGGCCCGGGGCATGCTCCCGAGCATGATTTGAACCTTGTCGAGGTTGTGAACAAAGAAGGACATGTAAAAATAGATCAGCGCAATCAGCGTTCCCACCATCGCGAACGGCAGCAGAACGAGAATGCCGAGCACATAGAAATCCCGAAGGATCTCTTTCCATTCCTTCCGTGCGATGAACCAGGCCTTCTTCACGCGTGCCTCGTTCGGCTCTTGGCCATTGGCTGTTAGCTCCCCACCCGGCCGCATCCCCTGGCCGGCCAAACCTTTTGGGAAGGGCGGTGGGGAGCCAACGGCGAATAGGCAACAGCTAATAGCCAAAAGCTAACAGCTAAATGCGAACAGATGATTCCTTTCCCCCCGTCCCGCCGATGAGTTTCAGGTAGGCCTGCTCCAGGCCGGCCCCCTCCACCTCCACGGAAACGATCTCCGCACCCGCAGCGGCCAGTCGGGCGATAACGAGGGGGTTGGCCTCGGCGTAATCGTCCGCGAGGTAGGTGATCGTATTCCGGTCCGGGTCGACTGCCAGCCCCGAGACGGCGGAGGCTTCTCTCACCCGTTCGGCAAAGCCTTCCCGAACCTCACGGAGGCGCACAACGACCCTGCCGGTCGAGGCATGCCTCTTCCGGAGTTCTTCCCACGAACCGGTCTCCAGGGTCTTGCCTCTGTGGAGGATCGCGATCTCATCACAAATCCGTGCGGCCTCGTCCAGGTTGTGGGTCGAGACCAGGATCGTTCTCCGTCTGCCGGGGTCTCCCTCCAGGAGATGCTCACGGACCTTCTTGGTGATCAGAGGATCCAGGCCCGCCGTCGGCTCGTCCAGCAGAAGGACCGGCGGATCGTGGAGCAGGATTCTCGCGAGGGCCACCTTTTGTTTCATCCCGAGGGAGTACCCCTGGAGCTTCTCCCGGCTTTTTTCATCCAGATCGAGGAGCTTGCAGAGTTCCTCGATCCGCCCGCGGGCCCGCCTCCGGTCCATGTCGTAGAGTCGGCAGAAGAAGGTGAGATACTCGGACAGTGTGAGCTTCCCGTACAGGCCGGGCTGCTCGATCAGGGCGCCGACCGTCCGTTTCGTCGCGAGCGGTCGGGCCGGTCCCGGGCCGTCGAGCTGCGCGGTTCCGGCGTCCGGGCGTATCAGCCCTGCGAGGATGCGGATCGTGGTGGTCTTGCCGGCGCCGTTCGGGCCGATCAGTCCGAAGACCTTCCCAGCCGGCACCTCGAGGCAAAGCCCGTCCAGGGCCTTCACAGGTCCGAAGCTCTTGTGGACATCCCGGATCCGGATCATGCGTCTGGGACCCCGGAAGCGGACAGGAATTGGAAAGGCGGCAACAAAGAGCACGTGGCAACGACCGGAACATGGTAACAGAGCGCTCCGGACGTGTCGAACCCGCGACGGCCTCGGTTCCAACACGGGCTCGGATCCGCCTTGACCGGTTATCGGAAGGTGCGCTATTATTTCTGCTTTGTTTTTCCCGGCTTGCCTCCCCGGAGGCGGGCGGGTCCCATCCAGTTGAAAACCTTTTGCGGGCGGCCGACCTATGAATCAGCTTGATCCCTTCCGGGATTTCCAGAGGAGCCACACTTGCGCCGAAATCTCGGAAGCGGACATCGGCAGAGAAGTTCGGCTCCTCGGGTGGGTTCACCGCAGGCGGGATCACGGGGGAGTGATCTTCGTCGACCTTCGGGATCGGGAAGGTACGGTGCAGGTGGTGTTCAATCCTCAGCGCAGCCCGGATTCTCACCGTAAGGCGGATACCCTCCGGAGCGAATTCGTCGTCGGCGTAAAGGGGGTCGTGTCGAGGCGGCCCGAAGGGATGGCCAATCCGAAAATGAAGACCGGCTCGCTGGAGGTGATGGCCCACGCGTTGTCGATCTTCAATCGATCCAAGGCCCTTCCGTTCGGACTGGACGAAGATCTGGAAGTCGAAGAGGCGATTCGGCTTCGGTACCGATTCCTGGATCTCCGCAGGCCCTCCATGGCGGCCAACTTCGCCCTGCGGCACAAGGTGTCCAAGATTACACGGGACTACTTCGACGGACTGGGGTTCTACGAGATCGAAACGCCCTTCCTGACCCGGAGCACGCCGGAGGGCGCACGCGACTATCTCGTGCCCAGTCGCGTCAGCCCCGGCAGCTTCTATGCGCTGCCCCAGTCTCCCCAACTCCTGAAGCAAATCCTGATGGTGGCCGGGATGGACCGGTACTTTCAGATCGTCCGCTGTTTCCGGGACGAGGATCTCCGTGCGGACCGGCAACCCGAGTTCACCCAGGTGGACTTGGAGATGTCCTTTGTGGAACGGGAGCAGGTGATCGAGGTTGTGGAAGCCTGGATCGTCCGTCTTTTCGAGACACTCCTGCAGAAGAGTCCGAAAAGGCCTTTTCCGCGCATGTCGTATGCGGAAGCGATCGAGGCGTACGGGGTGGATAACCCGGATACCCGCTACGGCCTGAAGATGAAAGACCTTACTGAAATCGTTCGGGACAGCTCGTTTCAGGTGTTCCGACAGGTCATCGCGGCCGGCGGCATCGTCAAGGCCCTGTGCCTTCCCGGAGGGTCACGGTTGTCCAGGAAGGATCTGGACAACCTGGACGGCATGGCAAAGCAATGGGGGGCCGGCGGGCTTGTATGGGCGAAGTGCACGGCCGAAGGGCTTCAATCGCCGATCTCGAAGTTTCTCTCGCAGCAGATCGTGACGGCCGCCGTCGGAGAGATGAAGGCCCGGGAGGGGGATCTCCTCCTGATGATGGCGGGCCTGGCCGGGGATGTGAACCCGTGGATGGGCAGGCTGCGGGCCGAACTGGCCGGGGCAAACGGTCTGATCGACCCGACCGCACATGCCTTCACATGGATTTTGGATTTTCCCTTGTTCCAGCGGGACAAGGAGGGGAACATCACCTCGATGCACCACCCCTTCACCGCGCCGCGTGAAGAGGATCTTCCCCTGCTCGACGAGAACCCCGAGGCTTGCCGATCCCTGGCCTACGATCTGGTCTTGAACGGAACCGAGATCGGCGGGGGGAGCATTCGTATTCACCGGCCCGAGATCCAGAAGAAGATCCTCGCGATCCTGGGAATATCCGAAGCAGAGGGGGAAGAGAAATTCGGCTTTCTCCTGGATGCCTTGTCCTATGGGGCTCCTCCGCACGGAGGGATTGCCTTCGGCCTGGACCGGCTCGTCATGATCCTGGCCGGCGCGAAATCGTTGCGGGACGTGATCGCCTTTCCCAAGACCCAGAAGGCATCGTGCCTGCTCACCCAGAGTCCTGCACCGGTGGACCCCGCCCAGTTGACGGAACTTCACATCCGGACGGTCCTTCCCAGGAAGCCTTCATCCGGCTGAGGGGCCCGATGGTTGTTCGCAGCGCGAAGGCACCTTGCGTGCTAGCGAGGTGTGCTCCGCCGAAGGTCTCTGAAACCGTACCGCGGGACAAGCTGGCATTGCCGCCTCTTCCGGGCCGGCCGGCAAGGGGGAAAGGGTCATTTCCCGGAATCGGGAAGAAAGGATGGGATGCCATGGAAAAAGACTCGGGACGGAAGAACAGGGCAGACCGCATCTCGGTGAATGCGGACGGTTCCCTTCGGGTGCCGAATCGGCCGATCATCCCTTACATCCAGGGGGACGGGACCGGTGTGGATATATGGCCCGCAGGGCAGCGGGTCATGGACGAGGCCGTCGCGAAGGCCTACAAGGGACGACGGTCGATCGAGTGGCATCGGATCTATGCGGGGGAAGAGGCCATGAAGCGGTTCGGAACGCCCTTGCCGGACAGCACCCTGCGGGCCTTGCGATCCCATCGCGTGGGCATCAAGGGTCCGCTCACCACGCCGGTGGGGGGCGGCATCCGCAGCGTGAACGTCGCCCTCCGGCAGGCGCTCGACCTGTACGCTTGCGTCAGGCCGGTCTGCTACGTGCCCGGGGTTCCCTCGCCCATGCGCAACCCGGAACGGGTGGACATGGTGATCTTCCGGGAGAATACTGAGGATGTCTACGCAGGGATCGAGTGGCAGAAGGGGACGGAAGAGGCGAAGCGGGTGCTGCGTTTCCTGAACGAGGAGATGCTGGCCGGCACGGGCAAGAGGATTCGGGCCGACTCCGGCATCGGCGTGAAGCCGGTGAGCCGGCGCGGCACCCAGCGCATCGTACGAATGGCCATCGCGCACGCCCTGCGGGAAAGGCGCCCCAGCGTCACCCTCGTCCACAAGGGAAACATCATGAAATACACCGAAGGGGCCTTCCGGGAGTGGGGCTATGAACTGGCCAGGAAGGAATTCGGGGGGAAAGTCGTTTTCGAGGAGGAGGCAGGCAGCAAGGGCGGGAGGGGGAAAGGTGCCAGGCTCCTTCTGAAGGACCGGATCGCGGACGCCATGTTCCAGCAGGTTCTGCTCCGGCCCGAGGATTACGGCGTCATCTGCACGCTGAACCTGAACGGGGATTATCTCTCGGACGAGTGCGCGGCGTTGGTGGGAGGACTCGGGATGGCGCCGGGGGGCAATCTCGGGGACGGTCGGGCCCTGTTCGAGGCGACCCATGGGTCGGCCCCCCGTTACGCCGGGCAGGACAAGGTGAACCCCTCCAGCCTGATCCTTTCCGGTGTGAGCATGCTTGAATACCTGGGCTGGCGTGAGGCCGGGGGCCTCATTCGGGATGCGTTGACCAGGACCATACAGCAGCGTACCGTGACCTATGATCTCGAGCGCCAGATGCGGGCCGAGGGGCGGAAGGGTGTCAAGCTGCTTCGGTGTTCCGAATTTGCCGAGGCGATTTGCAGGAACATGAACTGACGGAGGAGAATCCAGGGATGCGAAGACCGAAGATTTCGATTATCGGAGCCGGAAACGTCGGAGCGACTTGCGCCCACTGGGCGGCCGTGAAGGAACTCGGGGACGTGGTGCTCTTCGACATCGTGCAGGACATGCCGCAGGGCAAGGCACTCGATCTGGCCGAAGCCGGACCCGTGGAGGGATTCGACGGAGCGTTCATCGGCACGAACGACTATGCGGACACCAAGGGCTCGGATGTGATCGTCATCACCTCCGGGATGCCGCGCAAGCCGGGCATGACCCGGGAAGACCTCTTCGAGGCCAACAAGAAGATCATCAGCCAGGTGGTCTCTTCCTGCTCGGAGCACTCCCCGGATGCTTACATTATCATGGTGACGAATCCGCTCGACACCATGACGTATCTTGCCAAGCACATCAGCAAGTTCCCGAAGCACCGGGTCATGGGGCAGGCGGGGGTGCTGGATGCATCGAGGTTTCGCACCTTCGTATCGATGGAGCTGGGGGTTTCGGTCGAGGACGTCCAGGCCCTGGTCATGGGCGGACATGGCGATACGATGGTCCCCCTGCCGCGGTACTGCACGGTTTCGGGGATTCCTTTGCAGGAACTCATGGCCGAGGACCGGATCCAGGCCCTGATCGACCGCACCCGGGACGGGGGCGCCGAGATCGTGAAGCTCCTCAAGACCGGCAGCGCCTTCTACGCCCCGGCGGCCTCGGTCATCCAGATGGTTGAGGCGATCGTCAGGGACAAGAAACGCGTCCTGTCCTGCTCGGCCTATCTGGAGGGCGAGTACGGCCTGAAGGGGATCTACTTCGGCGTGCCCTGCAAACTGGGCCGGGGCGGGGTCGAGCAGGTCATCGAGCTGTCTTTGACGGACAAGGAGCGGGAACTCGTGAAGGTCTCTGCGGAAGCAGTGGCCAAGAGCATTGCGTCTTTGAAGCTCTGAGGGATGGGAGAAAGGAGACCGCGGCGAGATGAACATTCACGAATACCAGGCAAAGGAGATTTTCCGCCGGTACGGGATCCCGGTTCCGGACGGAAGGATGTGCATGCGGGGCGATTCGGTGCGCGATGCGGTCCGCCAACTGGGAGGGGATACCTGGGTGGTCAAGGCGCAGGTTCACGCGGGCGGCAGGGGGAAGGGGGGGGGGGTGCGGGTCGTCCGCTCCGCGGAGGAAGCGGAAAAGGCGGCCGATGAGATCCTCAGCCGGAGGCTGGTGACCGCGCAGACCGGCGGGGAGGGCCGCGAGGTCCGGAAGGTGCTGGTCGAGCAGGGTGTGAGGATCCAAAAGGAGCTCTACCTCAGCATGCTCGTGGACAGGGCTTCCAACGCGCCCACGATCATCTGCAGCGAGGCGGGCGGAATGGAGATCGAGCAGGTTGCGGCCAGGACCCCGGAGAAGATCCATCGGGAGACGATCGATCCGGCCCTGGGGCTGCGTATGTATCAGACACGTCGCATTTCGGAGGCGTTGGGGTTGAAGGGCCCGGCGTCCAAGCAGGCAGGCACGATGCTCGGGAGCCTCTACCGGCTGTTCCAGGAAAAGGATGCGTCCCTCCTGGAAATCAACCCGCTCGTCGTGACGGACAGCGGGGACCTGCTTGCATTGGATGCCAAGCTTCAGTTCGACGACAACGCCCTGTTCCGCCACGAGGAGCTTGTTGCGCTCCGGGACATCGAGGAGGAGGACCCCCTGGAGGCGCAGGCTGCAGAGTCCAATCTGAGCTACATAAGGCTCGATGGGAATATCGGCTGCATGGTGAACGGGGCCGGCCTGGCGATGGCCACCATGGATCTCATCCAGTATGTGGGCGGGTCGCCGGCCAATTTCCTGGACGTGGGGGGCGGCGCAAACGCTCAGTCGGTGGAGAAGGCGTTTCGGATCATCCTGGCGGACCGGCGGGTCAAGGCGATCCTGATCAATATCTTCGGCGGCATCGTGCGATGCGACCGTGTGGCGCAAGGGGTTTCCGAGGCGGCCGGCAAGGTGGATTTGAAGGTGCCCGTGGTTGTGCGCCTGGAAGGGACCAACGCGGAGGAGGCCCGCAAGATCCTGGCGGACTCCAGCATCGAATTTGTCGTGGCCCGCAACCTGAGGGAGGCCGCGGAGAAGGTCGTCTCCGCCCTGGGCGCCGCCTAGCCGGGGGCGGAACGGCGCGGGAGAAATCCGGAGAGACAGGAGCAAGAGGATAACATGGGAATTCTGGTTGACGAGACAACGCGTGTCGTGGTTCAGGGGATCACGGGCAGAGAAGGCTCCTTCCACGCAAAGGGATGCAAGGAGTATGGCACGCAGGTGGTGGCGGGCGTGACACCCGGCAAGGGAGGGCAGGAACACGAGGGCGTGCCGGTCTTCGACAGCGTCGCACAGGCGGTCGACCGGGAGGGGGCGAACACCTCGCTCATCTTCGTCCCTCCCCCGTTTGCCGCGGACGCGATCCTGGAAGCCGCCGATGCGGGCATTCGGCTCATTGTCTGTATCACCGAGGGCATCCCGGTTCGCGATATGATCCCGGTCTATCATGCCTTGCAGAGGAAATCGGTGAAGCTCATCGGCCCGAACTGCCCCGGCGTGATCACGCCGGGCAAGGCCAAGGTGGGCATCATGCCGGGGTTTATCCATCTGCCCGGGTGCGTGGGCGTGGTCTCCAGAAGCGGGACCTTGACCTACGAGGCCGTCAAGCAGCTCACGGACCTCGGACTGGGGCAGTCCACATGCATCGGCATCGGAGGGGACCCGATCATCGGGCTGCGGTTTGTCGATTTGCTGAAGCTCTTCGCCGAAGACGTGCAGACCGAAGCGGTCCTCCTGATCGGCGAGATCGGCGGCACGGCGGAGGATGAGGCCGCCCGCTACGTGATGGAAAGCCGGTATCCGAAGCCGGTCATCGGGTTCGTGGCAGGCAAGACGGCGCCCCCGGGAAGAAGGATGGGCCATGCCGGGGCGATCGTATCCGGCGGGAGGGGCACGGCGGCCGAGAAGCAGAAGGTCATGGAGCAGGCCGGCCTGGCGGTCTGCCCCAGCCCGGATGCGATCGGAACGACGGTTCAAAAGGCTCTTGCATCCGCGGCGTGACCCGGCGCCTCCGGTGCCGTTGCGGCGCACCAAGGCGGTTCCATGAAAGAAGACTTTCTATCACTGGAACTCCCGGAACTCGAGGGAAGAATTCACGCACTGGGCCAACCCCGCTATCGCGCCCGTCAGGTTTTTTCCTGGATGCACGCAAGAGGCGTCTTCCGGGCCGAGCAGATGAAGAACCTGCCGGCGGAAATGCGGGACCGCATTGCGCCTTTCCTCCACCCCCTTCCTGTAACTCTCGAGCATACGGTGAAGGCCGAGGACGGCACGCGGAAGTTCCGCTTCCGCCTCCGGGACGGCGAGGGGATCGAGTCGGTCCTGATCCCGGAAGCGAAGCGGACGACGCTTTGCGTCTCGACCCAGGCGGGGTGCGGCCTGGGCTGCCTGTTCTGCCGTACCGGACGAATGGGATTGCGACGGAACCTGGGGGCGGAGGAGATCCTCGGCCAGTTTTACGCGATCCGCGCCATGGCGGGAAATGCGCAGATCATCACGCATGTGGTCTTCATGGGGATGGGCGAGCCGCTGGCGAACCCGGACTCCACACGTCGCGCCCTGAAGATCCTGACCCATCCCCTGGGCTGCGGTCTGTCGACGAGGAGGCTGACGGTCTCGACGGTGGGGCTTCCGAAGCCCCTCGAGGAGATTTTCCTCGAAATTCCCGTCTCGATCACCCTTTCCTTGAACGCCGCGGATGACGAGACCCGCTCCCGTCTGATGCCGATCAATCGGAAGCACCCGATCGGAGAGGTTCTGGGCACCCTGAGGCGGATGCCGCTTGCACCCCGCAGACGTTTTACGATCGCCTATGTGCTCATCGGCGGTGTGAACGACAGCCTGCGGGATGCCCGCAAGCTTGTTCGGATTCTTCACGGGCTCCGCTGCAAGGTCAACCTGATCCCTTTCAACCCTTTCCCGGGGACCGAACTGAAAAGGCCGAGGCAGGAGGATGCGGCCGCCTTCCAGGAGTTTTTGCGCTCCAAGGGGCTCTCGGCCCACATTCGCTGGAGCCGGGGAGGGGATGTGCTGGCTGCTTGCGGGCAACTGTCCGGAGAGGCTCTGTGATTTGGCGTGAAACCCGGGTAGAATCTGAGCAAATCGACCCTTCCGGCCGATGAAGGGCTGCGGCCTGCGTGGGTTGGGCAACGACCCTCGCTCGTCGCTGTGAAGGTTCCGGGTGAGAGGATATGTCTTTCGGCTCGCGCTCTTTTTCGCAGATCCTTCAGCGGTGGAAGGGACGGGAATCCGATCCCGCCCTGGCGCCTCGCGCCGGACCCAGGCTCGGGGTCCGCGCGGCGGCGGCCTTCTTTCTCGCCCTCGTCTTCTTGACGTTGTGGCAGGGGGGCTTGCTGCCCGCGGAATCCGCCTGGGCCCTGATCTTACTGTGCGCGATGGAAGCCCTGAGTCTCCCCCTCTATCTCTATGTCTACACCCGGTTCCAGAAAAGGACCCTCCAGGCTTACCTCCATTGGGTTACCGACATCCTGCTCATCACGGCCGGCATTCATTTTCTCGGCGGGGAGCAGGCCTTTCTGTTCTCCTTTGTGTACTGCCTCGTCATCCTGTCCACGAGCATGGCGGCCCGGAAGAAAGACAGCTTCCTCCTGGCCACCATGAGCGCTCTGGCCTACGGCTCCCTGCTCTATCTCGAGGGGACTGGAACGATTCCGCGGCGCGGTGTATGGGACCTGGAACTCGGACCGACCGAGCGAATCCTCTTTCCGATCTGGAGCGCGGCGTTCTTCTTTTTGACCGCCTACTTTTCCAGCCTCCTGTCCGACCGGCTCCGGGAAAGGGGCAGGATTCTGGAGACGGTCAATGCAATCAGCCGTGTCTCGGTTTCCTCCCTGGAGTTGCAGGGCATGCTCGCGCGGATACTCAACTTTGTGCTGGAGCACCTCAGAGCCGATTACGGCCTGATTCGATTGGCCGACCGTCTGCCGGGGGAGCGGAGAGCCTCCAGGGAGACCCGACGGGTACCCGAGGAGCTGACCGAATCGGAGCGGCAGAACCTTGAAAGTCTCGTCGACAGGCTCCTGGAGGGGAACGAGCCGGTCATCCTTCGTGACTTGAAGAACGACCCGAAGACGAGCATGCTGGAGATCCGCTGGACGGATTTTCTCATCGCCGTCCCCATTGTGCACAAGGGGGAGAGCGTGGGCCTGTTCGTCCTGTTCGGCAAAAAGGGAAGGAGGGCGGCCCGGCGGAGGCGGTTCCGCAAGAGCGACCTGGACCTTCTCGTCATGATCGCGCGACAGATCGCAGCCGCTATCGTGAACGCGCGTCTCTACACCAACCTGGAGGAGGCAAACCTGAACATACGCCGGGCCCAGGACGAGGTCGTGAAGACGGAGAAGTTCGAGGCGCTTGAGGAGATGATCTCGGGCCTTGGACACCAGTTCCGGAATCCCTTGTTGGCCATCGGGGCAGCGGCCAAGCGGCTGGACAAGGGGGACCGGATTCCGGAAGCCTCCCGTTTCTACGTGCAGATCATCCAGAGGGAGACGGAAAAGCTCGAGAGAATCCTGCGCGAAGTCCCGGGGTTCCACATCGGAAGGGAGTGCAGGCGAAGAGAGTCGGACGTGAACCTGCTGATCGACAAGTGCCTTTCCCTGGTTTTCGAGCAGGAAAGCAAGAAAGCAGTGGTCATCGAGCGGGACTATGCGGTGCTGAAGAAACCGCTTCCGAACATCGATCCGGATCAGCTCGAGGTCGCCCTCTACAACCTCCTCAGCAATGCCAGTGAAGCCCTGGGTACCGAAGGGACCCTGAAGGTGAAGACCCGCGTGGTCTCGGGCACCGAAGGCAGGGTGCTCTGGATCGAGGTGAGCGACACCGGAGGCGGGATCCCACCGGAGGAAGTGGAGAACATCTTCAACCCCTTCTACACCACCAAGCACTGGGGCACCGGCCTCGGCCTCACCATGACGCACCGAATCGTGGAGAACCATGGGGGAGACGTACGGGTGCTCAACCGGCCCGGGGAGGGGGTTACCTTCCAGATCACCATCCCGAATGCCTGAACCGCTGTTCGACTCGCCCTTTCGAAGGCAGAGGGCGGCAGGGCGAAGGGTCAAGCGGCGGCTGCCCTCCGGAAGGAGTCGCCCTGAAGAACGCGGCGGCTGGAACGCCGCTGCCGGCGGCCGGTCGCCGCAGCGACCCGTTGCCTGGATTCCAGAGGTTCCGGGCAAGCGGTCCTGCGGCCGGGAGGAATACAGGTAGGTTCTTGCCCAGTCGCCTCAAGGGTTCCCGCCCTTTTCGGTGGCGCCGGCCGAAAGATGCGGGCCGAAAAGGTCCGGTGGGCCCTCCTCGAAGTCGTCCTTGGGCGCCTCGCGGGGCGGTTCGTCGCCCGGGAGGGCGGATTCGGGGATATAGAAGTACCGCTGATGAACGCGGTGGAAGGCTGTCCAATGCTTTCCCGGGGCGGCCTCCTTCCTCAGGAACTCGTGGAGGCCGCAGAGCTTGGCGTCCAGGTCGTCCAGACCGTGCAGGCAGACCGCTTCGAGGGTCATGGGGGGCTTGGGCGACCCGAATTCCATTTCTCCGTGATGGCTGATGACCAGGTGTTTCAGGTTCGTGGCAAGAGAGGGGGGAAACTCGGGGATGCTGTCGATCTTCTTCTGCAGGGCCTGGGCCCCGATGAGGATGTGGCCGACCAGCCTGCCCTCGTCGCTGTAATCGAAGCCTGCGTCCGCCCGCAACTCCCATGCCTTGCCCAGGTCGTGGAGCAACGCGCCCGCCAGAAGGAGGTCCCGGTCGAGGAAGGGGTAGTGCTTGTGAGCGAGTTGGACGAGCCGGGCGAGGGAGAGGGTGTGCTCGAGCAGGCCTCCGCGGTAAGCGTGGTGCATCCTCTTGGCCGCAGGGGCGTCTCGAAAGGCCGCCCAAATATCCGGGTCGCGGAAGATCGCCTCGAGGAGGCGGCGCAGGAAGGGGTTTTCCACCTTCCGGACCGTACGATGGAGTTCTTCCGCCATCTCCGCCGGGCTTCTCGAGGAGGTCGGCAGGAACTCTTCCAGCCTCGTGTCCGTCTTTTCGCCCGCCGGAGCGATCGCGTGCAGCCGGATTCTCCGCTCCTGCTGATAAAGGACCACAACGCCCTCGACGTCCACGACCTGCCGGGGCGATTGGGAGAGAAGCTCGTAGGCCCGCTCGGCGCCTTCCCAGAGCACGGCCTCCATCGTGCCGGTGCGGTTCATGAGCCGCAGCCTCAGAAAGGGCTTTCCCTCCTTGGTCGTCTGAAGATGCTTCTCGGCGACGAGGAGCGTCCCCTGGATGCGGTCCTGTTCCTTGAGCGTCTGCAGGTCGAGCATAGCGCCTCACACTAGCACCCCGAGGAACGGATTACAACGTCGGGGTACGCCGTTCATTGACAGCCCGATCCGCCCGGACTATTCTTCTTTCTCTCCCCGCACAAGGGCCCGGAAGGGATCCGCCCTCATGCCCGCCATGCAAGAAAAGGCAGCCGGCCGCAGCAAGGCCCTGTTCCTTGCCTTTGTGATGGCCGGCGTTCTCGGGTACGTCGCTCTGCTGGAAGGGTGCTCGGCCGGCTATCTCCTCCACGTGGGCAAGGGCCAGCTCAGGATCGTTTGCGGCTGCCGGAGCGTCGAAGAGGTCCTTCGTGACCCCAAGGTCGCGGGAACGGAAAAAGAGAAGATCCGGCTTGTCCTGGAGGCAAAGGCCTTCGGCGAAAAGGAGCTGGGCCTGACCGCCTCGAAGAACTACACGGTCTACTACTCCGTCGAGCGCCCGCCGGTCGCCCACAATCTCACGGCCAGCCCCAGGTTCGATCTCGAGGCGTATGAATGGTGTTTCCCGATTGCCGGGTGCCTGCCATACAAGGGGTTCTTCACCCGGGACCGCGCCGCACGTGAAGCGGACCGAATGTCCAAGCGCGGATACGATACGTACCTGAGGCCTGTGGCGGCCTACAGCACGCTGGGATGGTTCAAGGACCCCATCTTCTCGACGATGCTGCAATACGGAGACGCGGACCTTGTGGAACTGATCCTGCACGAGATGGTCCATCGTACGATCTTTGTGAAGGACCAGGGGTCCTTCAACGAGGGGGTGGCCACATTTGTGGGGGAGAAGGCGGCCGAGGCCTTCTTCCGGAGCCGGGGGAGGCTCGGCCCGGAGCAGGCCGAGTCGATGCAGAGGAAGCGGGAAGCGAAGCGCCTCTTCGAAGAAACAATGTTTGACCTGGCGGACAGGCTTCGTCTGCTTTACGGCACGGAGGCCCCGGAGGCGGAGAAACTCGAGGGGCGACACCGGCTCTTCGAGGAGGCGAAGGCATCCCTTCGGTCGGGCCTCCAGGGTATCGGTTCGAATCGCTACGGGGGCATCCTGGCAGAGGAATGGAACAACGCATTCCTGGTCTCCTGTCTGACGTACCATCACGATCCCGGTCTGTGGGAGGCTCTTTACCTTCGCTTCGATCGCGATCTGCGGGCGCTGGTGGATTGGGTGAAGGGGCTGGAGCGCGAGAGGGAGCCGATGCGGCGCATCGAACAGTGGCTCGAGGAGGGAGAGGAGACGGGCTGAATCATTGACTTCTGCCGGCCTTGAAAATATTGTCGTTAGAGAAAAACAAGTTACAGGGAACAAAGGCCCGCAGAGGGAGTCGAGCGCACGCGCAGAGGAGGGCCGCCGAAGCAGTGCCCCGCGGCGAGAGGAAAAGGAGCGGTGAGATGTCAAAGGCAATGGATCATGTTCGTTATCTCGTGGGCATCGTAGGGTACAGGGCCCCTACCTCGGAGGGGGAGAGATGGGCGTCGAAATATGTGCGCGGCTTACTGGAAGGGCTCGGCATTGACGTCCAGGTCGAGCCCTTCGAGTCCCCCAAGACCTTTTCCTACCCGCTCATGATCGTCCTGTCGGTGAGCCTGCTCGGGGGGCTCCTTTCCTGTTCGCACGGGTTTCTGGGGGTCCTCCTTGCGGCGCTGGGCGCAGCGGGCTTCTACCGTGAGGCGCATTACCGAAGCTGGGCGGCCCGGTTCGTGCCCCAGGGGCCTTCGCAGAACGTCGTAGGGCGGATTCCGGCGAAGGGCGAGGCCCGGCGAAGGGTCCTGGTCTGCGCCCATTACGACACCTCCAGAACCGGATGGTACTTTCATCCGCGGTTTGTTGGAGGCTTTCGAACGGTTTCCGTGGTGACCGCCGTGTCCGTGCTGGGCCTGCCTGTCTTCGTCTTGCTCGGGTGGCTGTTCTGGGCCGGTCTGTTCGGCCTGCTTCGCACGCTCGCCATGCTCTGGATTCTCGCCAGCCTCCTCATCCTGCTCCACAGGGAAGTCTACGGAAAGAACGTGTACGGAGCGAACGACAATGCGTCCGGTGTGGGCGTCATGTTGGCCGTCGCCGAGCGGGTGGCCAGGGAACCGCTCCGGAATACGGAAGTCTGGGTTGCGGCCACGGGCTGCGAGGAGTCGGGTCTGGTGGGGATGCTCAACCTGCTCAAGAGGCACGAACAGGAACTGCGGGAGGCCCTGATCGTCAACCTCGACAGCCTCGGGGCAGGGCAGCTCAAGTACATCACGGGGGAGGGCCTGATCCGGGCCTATCCGTCCGACCCGGAGTTGCTCATGCTCTCCGCCGAGGTTGTGCGCGAGAACCCCGGCCTGTCGCTGGCCCCGCGGGAAGACCGCGGCCTGGGCACCGATGCGGCAGGCGCCCTGATCCATGGCTACCGCGCGATGTCCATCCTGGGCCTGGATGAGGACGGCGTGGTCCCGAACTGGCATTGGGAAACCGACGTCATCGAGAACCTGGACCCGAAGAACCTGGGCGAGGCCGAGGCCTTTGTCGATCTTTTGCTGAAGAAGATCGATCACGAGAAATGAGGGAAGCTCGAAGGAAGGAAGACGGTAGCCGAAACCCTGAACCGGAGAACCCGCAAGAGGGAGGGAAAGATGGCGACGAGAATCGGAATCAATGGATTTGGTCGAATCGGCCGATGTGTCCTTCGCGCAGGCTGGAACAACCCCGATCTCGAGTTTGTTGGCATCAACGATCTGACCGACCCGGAGACCCTGGCTCATTTGCTGAGCTACGATTCGGTCCACGGCAGGTTCGAGGCGGAGGTCAAGGCGGCGGAAAATGCCATCCTCGTAGGCGGCAGGAAGATCCGGATCCTTTCGGTTCGGGACCCCGGAGATCTTCCCTGGGCGGACCTGGGCGCCGACATCGTGATGGAGTGCACCGGGCTCTTCCGGGACAAACAGAAGGCGGAGGCGCACCGGAAGGCGGGGGCGAAGAAGGTCATCATCTCGGCCCCGGCCAAGGGAGAAGACCTCACGGTCGTCATGGGCGTCAATCACGACAAGTACGACCCGCAGAATCACCATATTCTCTCGAACGCATCCTGCACCACCAACTGCCTGGCCCCTGTGGCCAAGGTGCTCAACGATACCTTCGGCATCGAGAAGGGTCTGATGACCACGATCCACTCCTATACGAACGACCAGAGGATCCTCGACCTTCCGCACAAAGACCTCCGGCGCGCAAGGGCCGCCGCGGAGTCGATGATCCCCACGACCACGGGCGCCGCAAAGGCGGTCGGTCTCGTCCTGCCCGAGCTGCAGGGAAAGATGGACGGGATGGCCATCCGCGTTCCCACGCCGAACGTGTCCGTGGTGGATCTCGTGGCCACCCTGAAGACCTCGGCGACGGTTTCCGAGGTCACCAAGGCCCTCAAGGAGGCGGCCTCCGGAAAGATGAAGGGCATCCTGGCGGTCTGCGATGAGCCCTTGGTCTCGATAGACTTCAACGGAGACACCCACTCCTCGATCGTGGATGCGAGCCTGACCACGGTCATCGATGGAAACATGGTGAAGGTGATCTCGTGGTACGACAACGAGACCGGGTTCTCCCATCGGATGATCGACCTCACCCTTCTCATCGCGAAGAACCTCTGAGGAGGCCTTCCGGTGGGGCCGCGAGGGTGAGCCGGGGTTCTGAACCGACAAGGGGAGGGAAGAACGGTGGCCGTCCGCACGATCGATGAATTCGAACTGAAGGGAAAGCGGGTCTTCATCCGCGTCGATTTCAACGTTCCCCTCGATCCCCAGGGCCGGGTGACGGACGATACCCGAATCCGGGCGGCGCTTCCCACGATCGAATTTGCAAGAGGGAAGGGGGCAAAGGTCATCCTTGCCTCCCATCTCGGCAGGCCCAAGGGAAAGCGCGTGCCGGCAATGAGCCTGGCGCCGGTGGCCGAGCGGCTTTCGGAGCTGCTCGGCGGGCCCGTGAAGACCGCCCAAGACTGCCTCGGGCCCGAGGCGGAGGCTGCGGTCCGGTCCCTGGCGGAAGGAGAGGTCTTGCTGCTGGAGAATCTTCGCTACCACAAGGAAGAGACCGACAATGATCCCACCTTTGCGAAGGCTCTGGCGGCGCTGGCGGATGTGTACGTCAACGACGCCTTCGGGGCGGCCCACAGGGCCCATGCCTCGACCTGCGGGATGGTGGAGTTCGTGCGGGAGGCGGCCGCCGGTTTCCTGATGAAGAAGGAAATCGCCTACCTCGAAGGGGCCCTGAAGGACCCGGCCCGGCCCTTCCTGGCGGTTCTGGGCGGCGCCAAGGTTTCGGACAAGATAGGCGTGGCCCGTAATCTGGTGCGCAAGGTGGACGGGCTCGTTATCGGCGGCGGCATGTCCAATACCTTTCTGTGGGCCAAGGGAATCCCCCCGGGCGCCTCGAAGGTGGAGGAGGACAAGCGCGGCGAGGCCGTGGGCCTGCTGGAGGAGGCGAGGGAGGCCTCGGTCCAGGTGCTGCTTCCTGAGGACGTCGTCGCGGCGCCGGAGATGAGGCCGGACGCGGAAACGCGCGTGGTGCCCGTTTCCGGGATCCCGGAAGGGTGGCTGGCCCTGGATATCGGCCCGGCGACGGCGCGCAGGTTCGCCGATGCGATCCGACGGGCCAAGACGATCGTGTGGAACGGCCCGATGGGGGTTTTTGAGATGCCTCCGTTCGCCTCCGGCACGCGCGAGGTCGCCAGGGCCGTTGCGGACGCCGAGGCGGTTTCGATCGTCGGGGGGGGAGACTCGGTGGCGGCCCTGGAGAAGGAGGGGCTCAAAGACCGTGTGACGCATGTCTCCACGGGCGGCGGGGCGTCTCTGGAATACCTGGAAGGGAAGGTGCTGCCGGGGGTCAAGATACTGGATCGCTAGCCGGGGCGCGAAGGCAAAGGCGATCCCTCGTGGGAACGAAGAGAGGAAGGACCGATGAAACGCAGGCCTATCGTGGCGGGAAACTGGAAGATGAACATGCTCGTGGCCGAGGCCGAGGCGCTCGTCAAGGCCCTGCTTTCCGGCCTGCGCGGCACCGAGGGGGTGGACGTGGTCGTGGCGCCTCCCTTCCCGGCCCTCTACCCGGTGGGCAGGCTCCTGCGAGGCTCTCCGATTGCCCTGGCCGCCCAGAACCTTCACTGGGAGGCCTCCGGGGCCTACACCGGGGAGGTTTCCGCCTCGATGTTGCTCGACGTGGGATGCAGGTACGTTATCGTCGGACACTCTGAGAGGAGACAGTACTTCGGGGAAACCGATGAGACGGCGAACAGGAGGGTACGGGCCGCCCTTGCGGCAGGGCTGGAACCGATTCTCTGCGTGGGCGAGGTCCTGGAGGAGAGAAGGGCGGGCCGGACGTGGGAGGTGGTGGGAGGTCAGATCCGGCGGGGGCTGGCAGGGGTTTCGCGCAGTGACGCGGCAAGGCTCGTTCTCGCCTACGAGCCGGTCTGGGCCATCGGCACGGGAGAGACCGCAACCCCGGAGCAGGCCCAGGAGGTCCATGCCCGGATGCGAGCGCTCATGGCGGAACTTTACGACGAGCCCCTTGCCCAGGCCCTCCGTATCCAGTACGGCGGCAGCGTAAAAGCGGACAACGCGCGGGGCCTGCTGGATCAGCCCGACGTCGACGGCGCTCTCGTGGGCGGGGCCAGCCTGAAGGCCGAGGCCTTTCTCGGCATCATCCGGTGCTGAATCCTCCCGCACCGGCATCTGTGCGCAGAACCGTTTGATTCCAGTGCGTTAAGATGATACGATGTTGGTTCGGTATTGCTTCGGCGGAAAGGCGAGACCATGCAGATCCTGTTGATCGTATTGCACGTGGTTGCGTGCGTCGGCTTGATCATGATCGTGCTGCTCCAGAGGGGGAAGGGCGCTGAACTCGGGGCGGCCTTCGGGGGCTCTTCCCAGACCGTCTTCGGCAGCCAGGGTGCGGGAGGCTTCCTGACCCGGATGACGACTGTCGCGGCGGTGCTCTTCATGTTTACCTCGCTGGGCCTGGCCTACGTTTCCTCGAACCGGGTGCAGGCCACGGTGATGGAAGGCGAGAAGGAAGAACGCAGGCAGGCTGAAGCCCCCGCGGCGCCGGAAGGTGTTCCCGGCGAAGAGGAGGCCGCGCCGGCCGAGCAGACGGCGGTGCCGGAGGCCGATACGGCAACCCCGGAGGTTCCCGCGGAGGAGGCTCCGCAGCAGTGAAGGTCGATATGCCGAAGTGGTGGAATTGGTAGACACGCCATCTTGAGGGGGTGGTGCCCACCGGGTGTAGGGGTTCGAATCCCCTCTTCGGCACCATGTTTTTAATATCAGCCACTTGCAGCCGCAGGGTGCCATAG